>NZ_JAJFOW010000059.1 GCF_020731285.1 Cohnella baijiui | reverse complement strand
GTAGCGTGACGGAGACGATTCTGGCGGATGGCAGCGTAACGGAAGCGAAGCTGGCTAACGGCAGCGTAACCGGCGTCAAGCTCGCATCCGGTAGCGTGACGGAGACGATTCTGGCGGATGGCAGCGTAACGGAAGCGAAGCTGGCGGAAGGCAGTGTCACGGAAGCGAAGCTGGTCCACGGCAGCGTAACCGGCGACAAGCTCGCATCCGGTAGCGTGACGGAGACGAATCTGGCAGACGATAGCGTGACGTCGGCGAAGCTGGCGGGCGGCAGCGTAACGGAAGCGAAGCTGGCGGAAGGCAGTGTCACGGAAGCAAAGCTGGCGGGCGGCAGCGTAACGGGCGACAAGCTCGCATCCGGCAGCGTGACGGAGACGAATTTGGCGGACGATAGCGTGACGTCGGCGAAGATGACGGATGGCAGCGTGACGGAAGCGAAGCTGGCGGAAGGCAGTGTCACGGAAGCGAAGCTGGCCCACGGCAGCGTAACGGGCGACAAGCTCGCGTCCGGCAGCGTGACGGAGACGAATTTGGCGGACGGCAGCGTGACGGAAGCGAAGCTGGCAAACGGCAGCGTAACGGGCGACAAGCTCGCATCCGGCAGCGTGACGGAGACGAATCTGGCGGACGATAGCGTGACGTCGGCGAAGCTGGCGGGCGGCAGCGTAACGGGCGACAAGCTCGCGTTTGGAGGCGTGACCGAGACGAACCTGGCGGACGAGAGCGTGACGTCTGCGAAGCTGGCGTCAGGCAGCGTTACGCTGGAGAAACTCGCCGTAGGCAGCGTAAGCAGTTCGCATGTATTGCCGGGCTCTATTCTGCGCCATCATCTTGCCGACGATGGCATCTGCGAATCCAAACTGGCGGATGGCAGCGTGTCGGAAGCGAAGCTGGCGGACGGTGGCGTAACCGAGGCGAAGCTGGCGGATGGCAGCGTTACGGCGAGCAAGCTGTCCCCCGACTTGGCCGCGCTTCTCGCCGGAATCGGCGAAGCGGCGGAAGCCGACCAGACCCGGACGAATGCGCCGATCGACAACGCGGCTTCATCGCCCATGGGCCTCCTTCCAGTCGCAGCTTCGCTGCCCGGGGTGGGAATGCGGTTCGGCCACGCGCCCTACCGGTTCGAAGGAAACGAAGAACAGCTCGAGCTAGTGGTGACGTTCAACGAACCGTTCGCAGACGACGAGTATGCGCTCGTAGCCATGTCCGATCATCCTTCCTGCGTCTGCGCTTTGCAGCAAAAAGCGCCGTCTTCGGCGGTGCTGACGGTCGTGCGTACCCGGTTTACGCCCGCACCGCAAGGAGCGATCCAGTGGATTGCCGTGGGCAGGCGCGCGGCAGACCCGCAATAAGCGGAAGCTGACGAAAGACACAATCGCCGGTGCCGGGACCGTTCGCGGCGAGCATGCCGCCGGAAGCAAGAATCCCCATAGACTTGCGCGCAGCCGAAAGTTCGCTTTCGGCTGTTCGGCATGCCTTCCTGCAATTGCCTTGGCGTACAGATGCCGTTGCGCATGGACACGTTGCACATACAATGTCATGTATACCGTTGCCCGATCAGGAGGGGTGGAACGCATGACAATAAGAGCCGGCAACGGGCGCAAACGCAAAACGGCCTCTCGGCCGCCGCGCAGGCTCAAGAAGCCTCGAATCGA
Organism: Cohnella baijiui; assembly: GCF_020731285.1. GTDB lineage: Bacteria > Bacillota > Bacilli > Paenibacillales > Paenibacillaceae > Cohnella. Next base: position 28,083 of record NZ_JAJFOW010000059.1, on the reverse strand, counting down.
TCTAGGGACAGCGTCCCCGGCGTCCTTGCCGCTTCCCGATGCCAGCGCGTCTGCGCGGACGTCGCCTCACATTTCAGTCATCGTGCCTGTGATGAACGAGCGACGCACATTGGCGCGCGTCCTGCGGGAGGCTGCTCGCGTGCATCCCCGAACGGAGGTGATCGCGGTCGTTAACGGCTCGACCGACGGCTCGCTCGCGATCGCCCGGCGCAGCGGCGCCCGCGTGCTTGTGTTCGACCAGCCGCTCGGCCACGATGTCGGCCGGTCCATCGGCGCCCGCGAAGCTTCGGGCAGCATCCTGCTGTTCGTCGACGCGGACATGGTGATTCCCGCCGCCGAGCTGCGCGGCTTCACCGACGCAGTCGAGCGCGGCGTCGACGTGGCGCTGAACGACTACTCCGGTCCGACACGTCGCGCTTCCGTGCATAGCGTCGTCCTGGCGAAGCACGCGCTGAATGCGCTCCTCGGCCGGCCCGACCTGGCGGGTGCGTCCATGACCGCGGTACCCCATGCGATGAGCCGACGTGCGCTCGAGACGATCGGCGCGGCCGCGCTGTCTGTTCCTCCGCTGGCGCATACGATGGCGATTCGGGCGGGTCTTGCGGTAAGACGCGCGAAGCGCGTGGACGTCGGGCGGCTGAATCCGCTGCGCGTCCGACGCGAACGCAACAACTCATTGGAGCAACTGATCGTTGGGGATCATGCGGAAGCCATCCATTGGTGGCTCCAGAGCGCGAACGCGCCAGGCGCCGCCGGTGTCCCTCTGCAAGGGAGGGGGAGATGATGGCGATCGGAGCGAAGCGCAGCGGCGGGGCGCGGCGTGCAAGGAAGGCAACCACCGGCATGGCGCTCGGCCGCAGGAGAGCGGCCGGGAGACGAACGGGCGCAGCTCGCCGGGTTGGTTCAAAGGTGAAGCCAGGCCGGCGAGCGGCGGCGACTCGCACGGTTGTTCGGTGGCGTCGGGAAGGGGTCAAGCTCGGCTCGGCCTGGCGCAACGCGCATCCCAGCGGCGCGAAAGAAGGGCTCCGCGACGAGGCGCTGCGGCACTGGAGATCGGTCGCCAGGACGGGAGCGAGCGACGCCCGGCCGACGTCGTGGCCGTACTGGAAAACGGCGGGCTTGGCTTTCGCGAGGGGCGTGCGGGAAGGCGCGGGGATCGCGGTTCCGATCATGCCGATCGCGCTCGGAGGCAAGGCGGCCGCCGTGGTCCATGCGGGAACCGACCCGGGCGCGCTCAGCTCGGCGCTCGCTCAGCTATCCGAGCTGCCGTTGGAGGAAATCGTCGTCGTGCTCGGCGACGCTCAGGAAGAACTGTGGTCCGCGGCCCGCGCATGCGCGAACGCCGTGGTGGCTCATCTGCCGCATGAACTGGAGCCCGGCGTCGGACGGGCTCTGGGCGCGCAGCTGACCGGCGCGGATATCGTCTTGTTCGTCGACGGACACCGGCCGGTCCCGGCGGAAGAGCTCGCCGCGTTTCTCTGGCGCTGCGACGGCGGCCTGGATGCCGCGCTGAACGACTGCGCGGCCGGGGACGATCCCTTCCACCGCCGTGGAGCGGCGAGATGGATGAAGGAATTTCTGAATCTGTCGCTGGGCCGGCCTGACCTGAAGACAAACGCGCTGGATACCCTGCCTTTCGCCCTCTCGCGGAAGGCACTGGATGCGGTTGGGGCCGCGTCCCTCGCCGCTCTGCCGAAGGCACACGCGGCCCTCCTGCTGCGCGGTCTGAAGGTGGGGATCGGCGGCAGGGCGCCGTGGACGGCCCAGCCGGCGGAAGGGGCGGCCGGCGAGTACGCGGAAGCTTGGCGCGAGGCGATCGCGGCGAAGGGACCGCGCCTCCAATTTCAAGACAAGGTACGCAATCGCAGCGTCTTGGGGGGGAGTGGTCTATGACAAGGGCATCTGTCATCATCCCGACCTATAACCGGCTCGACCTGCTGCAAGCTTGCATCGCTTCGATCCGGCGGCATACGAAGGATGTCGACTGCGAGGTGATCGTCGTCGACAACGGCTCCGCCGACGGAACGGCGGACTGGTGCCGGCGCGAGCGGCTGACGCTGGTCTCCCTGCCCCGCAACGAAGGATTTACCAAAGCCTGCAACAAAGGGATGCGGATCGCCGCGGGCGACTCGATCGTGCTGCTCAACAACGATACGATCGTCTCGCGGCGCTGGTTGTCCAATCTGCTCAGGGCGTTATACAGCGAACCTGTGATCGGCATGGTCGGCCCGGTGTGCAACTATGTGAGCGGCAAGCAACAGGTGCATTATCCGTATGCCGATATGGATGAATTCGAGCGGATCGCGGCCCATGTCAACGTCTCCGCGCCGGAGAAGTGGAAGCGGGTCGAGCGCATCGTAGGCCTGTGCCTCGTTTTTCGCCGGGAACTGATGGAGACGATCGGATTGCTCGACGAGCGCTTTTCTCCCGGACATTACGAAGACGACGACTACTGCCTGCGAGCGAGGCTTCACGGCTACGGGCTGCTCATCTGCCCCGACGCGCTTATCCACCACGAAGGAAGCGCCACGTTCCGGAGCGATCCGGAGGCGCAGCAAAAGCTCGTCGAGCGGAACTATCAATTGTTTGTGGACAAATGGCACGTCGATCCGCATGCGTTTTTATGAGGAGGGTACAGTTTTGAAGGCAGTCATACTGGCAGGCGGCACCGGAACGAGGCTCAAGCCGCTGACGTTTTGGACCAACAAGCATTTGCTGCCGGTCGGCGCTTACCCGATGATCTGCTACGGCGTCACCCGATTGCGCGAAGCCGGCATTCGGGAGATCGTCATCGTGACGGGTCGGGACGCCATTGGCGGATTCTCGGACGTCCTGGGGAGCGGGCGCGATTGGGGGGTATCGATCGTCTATCGCGTGCAAGAGGAGGCGGGAGGGATCGCTCAAGCCCTGGAGCTCGCGAGGCCGGTGATCGGCCCCGGGGAGAAGATCGCCGTGCTGCTCGGCGACAATTTGTTCGAAAAACCGCTCACCCCCTACATCCAGGCGTTCGAGCGGCAGCGCGAAGGGGCGATGGTGCTCCTCTACCCAGTGGACGATCCGCGCCGCTATGGGGTGCCCCGATTCGGCGAGGACGGCTCGCGGATCGTCCGAATCGAAGAAAAGCCGGAGCATCCGCCGTCAAATTTCAGTGTCACGGGCTTGTATTTTTACCACCCCGACGTCTTCGACATCATCGAGCGGGTAAAGCCGTCGGAGCGCGGTGAAATGGAGATTACCGACGTGAACAACGCCTATGCCGCGGTGCAGCGGCTCGAACACCTGACGGTCTCGGGCTGGTGGACGGACGCCGGTACGTTCGAATCGCTGGAGGAAGCGGGCCGGAGGTTAAAGGGGACTTTGCCGTGAAGTCCCGCGGCGGTACAAGCGCCGTCCGCCGACGGTCGGGCAAACGCCGTACAGGGAAGCGGAGAGCGGGCCGCCGGCTCCGGCGCAATCGCAGCTATGGGGCTGGCCGGGTACCCACCCTCCATCGGCGCCATCCACCCCCCGAACCGGAGGCGGGATACGCGGAGGGCTACCGCGAAGGCCGATACGACGGCGGGGAAAAGCTGCTCGAGGAGCGACTGCCGCCGGACGCGATCGTTCCGGGCGTGTCGCTCGAGGAAGTGATCGATGCGGGGGTTCGGGCCGTGCTTTCGCGCCGTATCCCGCTGCGGACGCCCGAAACGGCGTACGAGGAGATCGAACGGGCGCTGACCGGGCGGACGCCGTATTCGCTCGTCCGGCTCGGCGACGGCGAACTGCTCACGCTTTCGCAGGATACCGTCATTCCGGCGCAGGCGGTCCATCGGGAAGGGCCGTTTTTGCCGAACGCCGGGCTGGATGTGCCCGATCCGGCGGCCCGTGACGAGCTGGCGGCCGTGCTGTCCCGGGCTTCGCTCATCGGCGTTCCGCTGTCCCGGAGGCCGCATTTCCAGCCGCTCCTGTTCGCGGTCGCGGCGTCGATCGGCTTGGCGCTCGAGCGTTTGCCCTTGACGTCATCCCTCGTCAATTACTCGCTATACGAGCAAGGTTACCTCATGCGGCTGCTCGCGAATCGACGCGTCCTCGTCATCGGCAACGAAGCGGTCGCGCTGGCGCAGGCGCTGTCGGCCGCGGGGATCGAAGTGACCGGCGCGGTTCAGCCCGTCGACGGAATAGGCGACGTCGGCCGAATCGTCGAAGAAGGAATGCGTCATGCGTTCGATTTGGCCTTGGTGTCCGCCGGCATCGCAGCCGTTCCGATTTGCGTGCATCTCGCCGAAAGAACCGGCAGGGTGGCGCTGGATTTCGGTCACGCGGGCAATGCCATGAGCGGTGTTCCCGCGCGGGCAAAACCCGCTCGGTAACCGAAGCGACGGGTTAAACGGAAAAAGGACGAAGGAGGAGAGGGGCATGGCCACAGGGATTGGGCGATCGTCCGCCCGCCGCTTCCGGAGTAGCCCGCCTTTGCGGATCCGGCGAAGCTCGCGCAGACAGGGCGGCCGAAAACGCCGGCCATCGCCGGTGCCCGCGTCGAAACCGTATGAGGACGGCTTCGCCAACGGCTACCGCGAAGGGGTTCAGTCCGGACTGCAAAGCTATGATACCTTGTTCGAAGGCACGAGCATCATCATCCCGACGTATAATCAGCTGGCGCTCCTTCAGCAATGTTTGGCCAGCATTATGGATCATACCGAACTGCCCTACGAGATGATCGTCGTCGACAATGCCTCCACGGACGGGACCGCCGATTATTTGCGCAAGCTCGGCGGCGCGGTGCGCTATCGCGTGCTGGATCGCAACCAGGGTTTCGCCGGCGCGATCAACGCGGGGTTGATGATGGCCAAAGGACGGACGCTGCTGCTGCTGAACAACGATACGCTCGTCACCGATCGTTGGCTCGACAATCTGCTCGCTTGCCTGAACAGCGACGAGCGCATCGGCATGGTCGGGCCGCTGACCAACTACAGCAGCGGGGAACAACAGATGAAAGTCCCGTACGGCGACATCGGCGAGATGTATGCCTACGCCAAGACGTATAACGTCTCGAATCCGGCTTTGTGGCGCCGCACGGACAGGTTGGTCGGCTTTTGCTTGCTGCTCCGCCGGGAGCTGTTCGAGCAGGTCGGCTACTTCGACGAAGGCTTCCAATTCGGAAACTTCGAGGACGACGACTACAATATTCGAGTCCGTCTGCTCGGCAAGTCGCTGGTCGTCGCGGCGGATACGTTCATCCATCATTTCGGCAGCGCCAGCATCAAAGCGCTCGGGGACCGGTTCAACGAGATCAACGAGCGCAACGAGCAGTACTTCCTCTACAAGTGGCAGCACGGGACGGAATGGATCCACGCGACGCACCGGTATTTGGCCCGTTCCCCGCAAGGATTGAAGGGGATGGTTTCGTTGTTTCCGAGCCGCGTTGCGGTACGTGGCATCGGCGCGGGCGTCTACTGGATCGAAGAGGGGGCGAGGCGGCTCGTGGAGGGGGTTCTTACCTTCGAACCGGTCCGGGTCTCTCAAACCGATCTGAGGCAGTGGCCGATCAGCGAGCCGATTTCCGCCGAGGAGGCGGAGCGGCGTTGGCGGGGCGTAGAGACGACGGAGGGCGTCGTCGCGCTGCCAGACGGCACGCTTTACCACCTCGAGGAAGGCCGTGCCAGACGAATCGCCGGACCTGCGGCAATGGAGGGTTGGCATTTGCATCTGAAGCGGATGGAGGTCATGCAGCCGGAGGTGCTGGCGGCTTGGGAGGAAGGCCTGCCAATCATCGCGCCTCCGCTCCTGCGGCAAGCGCTCTAGCATCGCGACGATAAAGCAGTCCGCCGATCCAACGGCGGCTGCTTTTTTGTCGTTTGCCGCGGCGTTTTGAAAGGGGGAAAACGTTCGCCGAAAACATCGTCCCCGGCATCGGTGGCAAGCGAGCGGAGGCGGCATATGCTGTAGAAGGTTCGGCAAACGCGCCGGGGACAGGGATGGAGGAGTCGGCATGCAGGATTTGTTAACGGAAATTGTCGTCCATTTGTCCCAATCGCATCAGTATATGGCGAGGATCTTGGACGCCAAGAGGCAAGAAACGATACGCATGTCGCAGTTGGTGATGGCCATCCCGGACGTGCATCCCGAATTGAATGGGTTGGAGGGTCTGATGGAGAGCTCGTCGGACGTGACGAAAAGCGTAATCGCATATGTCAACGGGCTTGCCGAGCTTCACGAGGCGCTGGCGGACGGCCTTGGGACGGTCGTCAAGGCGGCGGACATCCAGGAAGAAGAATAACAGCCGAAGCTTCGCCGTCGGCCGCTTCGGATTTCGATTGAGGCCTCGCGCGGAGAGGAGGACGAGGGGATGAATAGAGAGGACGCGTACCGGCTGACGTTGGACGCCATCGCCAAGATGCAGTGGAACATGGCCATGATCCTGGAGGCAAAGGCATTCGAGACGGAGAAGGTGCGCAACTGGATTCTTACGCACGTCACGACCGACTCCGTGCAGCTCCACTCCCAGCAGCTGTCCGCGTCGCTGAAGTTCCACGAGCAGAACGTGGAACTACTCGACGGTTTGACGAAGCTGTGCAACGGGATGAACCGCAGCATGAAGTCGATCCTGACGCCGGCGGGCGAGGACGAAGGCGGCATGTCCGCGCTGCTAGGCGGCTTTGGTTCGGGGGATTCGGATTCATGAGCCGATTGAGCCGGGAGTGGGAAGTAAAGCTGTCCATGCTGGGCGCGATCGCTAAGAGCCAGGATGCGATGGCGCGCATCCTGGACGCCGTGGCGGACGTGGCCGGCAGCGGCGGCGCTACGCCGGCCGGTGTGCGAGAGCATGTCCGGGTCCTGTCCGGCTTGCAGGCGGCGATGCTTGGCTCGGTGACCGGCGTGACGTGGCAGCCGCCCAAAAGGGGGAAGCCCGCCGCGCCGTGGGTGGCGAGAGGGGCAGCATGTCGGTTCAAGCGCGAACGAGAATCGGAGGGAGATTGGGATGGGCGAGATTAGTCTGTCTGCGATACGCAAGGGCAAGCGGCGGCGGATCGTCCGTAAACGCCGGGCCGTCGCGAGGCCCGTCAAGCGGCGCAGAACGGCGGGCGCCCGCGGGACCCGTCGAGGCAAGCGGGCGCGCGTGGTGCGCGGCCGTACTGCCAAGGGCACGACGCGCCACCAGTATTCGAAGGGGTTCAACGCCGCGTACAAAGAAGGATACAATGCCGGGTTCGCCAAAGGATTCGAGGACGGCCATCAGTTGGCGTACGAGCAAAAGGCGTAGCCGCGCCGGCTCGGACGCGATCCCGGATGCATTCATATCGGCCGAGAATAGATCGGCCGCGAAAGCGGGTAAAAGGACCTTCCATACCGCCGCGGGCGAGGTGAAGGTCTTTTTTTTGGGGGTTTTGGGACGAAAAGACCCATGAAGGTAGTTCAACTACGCAGATTCTCCGAATGTGGCGGCATCACGCCAAAGTAGGTACCCTTTGCGTTGGTTTGTTCGATTTTTCGAATACGAAAGCCCGCTATCGCACTGAAATGCACGATTCTATTCGATTTTTCGAATACGAGTGTCCGCTTCCCCGCTAAAACGCACGATTCTATTCGATTTTTCGAATACGAAAGCCATCTGATGATACGAGTGCAAGCCTTGAACCAATTATCGGACGGATTTCCGGGGATTCGCCTGCGTGGACTAATCCACTACGCACGAAAGCCGCTACGCGTGTTCCGCAAACGCACCGGCACGAATCTCGTACCGCGCATAGGGTGCGCGTTCGGCGCGGTGCAGTCCCTCTCGGCCGCCCATAACGACTCGTCCCTATCGTAGGGGACAAGCGTCGGAAGGCGAATTGCCCGAATTGGCGCCTGCGGATGGATAAGGGTCCAAGTCCCCCCCAAGCGAGGCGCATATATTGAACTCGGGTGATGAACATGCCTTACAGGCGCGGAGTTAAACGGAAAGCCGGCAGGACCAGCCTTTCCTTTCGGCGCGGCGTTCGCGACGGCCGGCGCCAAGGCTGGCTGGACGGCTGGAGATTGGGGGCGTGCGAGCACGTGCTGGAGCATACGCCCCAGCCAGCCGCACGGCGCAGGATGCTGCGCGTGCTGTACGTTCCGCAAGGATTCGAAGCGATCGACCGAGGGGTGGCCGCGGCGCTGGAGCAGACCGTCCAATTGACCGTCGTCGATCCGACACTGCTGCATGCCACCGCCGAACAGCTTCGCCCGGATGCCGTTCTGGTCATGAACGGCCTTCATACGTTTCCGGCGAATCATCTCGAGCAGATCGACGCGGTTCGCCGCCTCGGCATCCTGACGGCGATCTGGTTCGTGGACGATCCATACGTCTCGGGAGACACCGCGATCATCGCCCCCCGGTACGACGTCGTGTTTACGCACGAGCGTAGCTGCGTGCCGCATTACCGGGCGCTCGGGTGCAAGGAGGTCTATCACTTGCCGCTCGCCGCGCACCAGGAGCTGTTCCGCCCGATGGCGGTGCCGGAGGCGTACCGGACGGACGTCTGCTTTATCGGCGTCGCCTTCTGGAATCGGGTGAAGCTATTCGACCATATCGCGCCCTACCTGAAAAACAAGAAGGTGCTCCTTGCAGGCAGCCTATGGAACCGCATGGAACGTTTTTCCGACGTCTCCGCCTACGTCCGGGACGGCTGGATCGAAGTACCCGAGACGGTCAAGTACTACAACGGCGCCAAAATCGTCATCAACGTCCACCGCACGCCGGAGCCGCTCAGCGACAACAAAAACACGCACGGTTGGGGGGCCGAATCGGTCAATCCCCGCACCTTCGAAATCGCTTCGTGCGGCACGCTCCAGCTCACCGATCAGCGTCCGGAGCTGCCCGATCATTACGATGTCAATTCGGAGGTGATCTCCTTCCGAACGGCGGAGGAGCTCATGGATCGGATCGAATATTACCTGCGGCACGAGGAAGAACGATTATGGGTTGCGGCCCGCAGCTACAAGCGCACCCGCGCACAGCATACCTTCCTGCATCGGGTCGGATACCTGCTTGACGTGCTGCAGCAGCCCCGCCCGTAACCCGAAGACGACAGGAGGAGATCGGCTTGCTACGGAAAAAAGGGCGTTCGGCTTTGCGCAGGGCGGTCTTGCGGAAGCGGAAGACGCGTTCGGTCGAGAAAAAAGGATTTACGCTCGGTTGGCAGCACGGATACTGGTACGGGCGCTGCGAATCGATGATGCGCAGCACCGTCGTGCCGACGTACCGGAGAGACATGCATCTGCTGTTCGTCACGTCCGGCAAAGGATTCCCGTACAGCCCCCTGGACGAAGGGATCGGTCAAACGCTTCAGGGACTGGTCGCGCGCGTGTCGGTGCTTGCGCCGGTCGACGATATTCTCGGCTTCGCGGAAAGGGAACGTCCGCATCTCGCGCTTATTCTGGAAGGGATGAATCTTCCGGTCGCGTACGCGGATCGGATGCGGGAGCTCGGGATCCGGACGGCCATCTGGTTTACGGACGATCCTTACTATACGGACGTGACCTCCGCAATCGCCCCGCACTATGACTTCGTATTCACGCTCGAACGCAATTGTGTCTCTTTTTATCAACAATTGGGGTGTTCCCGAGTGCATTACCTGCCGCTCGGCGTGAATATGAACGCCTATCGTCCGCGCAATCCCCGCTACGCACTCCGGGGTGACATCTGCTTCATCGGCACGGCCTACTGGAACCGGATCCGGCTATTCGAGGAACTGCTGCCGCAGATCGCGCACCGCAAGTTCCATTTGTCGGGCCTGTGGTGGGACCGCCTGTCGAAGTACGACCGCTGGAAGGAACGCATCGATCTCGGCAAGTGGCTCGGGCCGGAGGAGACGGCCGAGCAGTACAACGCGCACAAGATCGTGATCAATGTCCACCGCGCGCACGACGACGACACGTTTAACCGCAATTTGGCGAACATCCCGGCCGTCTCCCCGAACCCGCGCACGTTCGAGATCCAGGCTTGCGGGACGCTGCTGATGACGGACCACCGGGACGATCTCGCGCTATTTTACACGCCCGGTGTTGAGATCGTCACATACGACTCCGCCGCGGATATGGCCGCCAAGCTGGACTACTATTTGAAGCACGAAGAGGAGCGGCAGCAGATTGCTATGCGCGGCCTTTACCGGACGCTCCGGGACCATACGTACGTGTCCCGCCTTTCCCAACTGCTGGATATCGCCACGGCCCCGCTCGTTTAGCGGAAGGGAACAGGGCCGATTGGCTTGCACGGTAGCTTCGCTACGGATGTAGCGTGATCATCACGCGCTTACTGCCGGGGCGTCCGGCGCCAAGCTGGACGGGCGGAGCGCGAAGAAGGAGTTGACGCCGGTGGCCGATCGTCCGAAGCTGCTCCTGTTCTCCCATTTGTGCGGACCGGACGTCGTGACGGGCGCCGAGAAGCTGCTCTTGCTGTTCGCCAAGGAGTTGAACAGGCATTTTCACTGCGTCATGGTCGTCCCGAAGGAGGGCGCGCTCGCGGTTCAAGCGAGGCAGAACGGCATGGAAACGGTCCTGCTGGACCTGCCGCTCGGCCTCGCCATCTATCTCGGCAGCCCGAACGTGCAGGAGGAGCTTCACGCGCTGAGCCAGCAACCCACGTGGGAGCCGCTCGTCTTTCTCCTGCTTCGGGAGCGGCCTGCTTACGTTTATGTCAATACCAGCGTCCATCCGATGCCGGCGATGGCCGCTTCCGCGCTCGGCATTCCGGTCATTTGGTCGCTCATGGAGACGCTTCGGGAGTCGCCGTACCGCGCGCTGGCCGCCGACGCCGTGAACGTCTACAGCACGCGGATCGTCGGCATCTCCGAGACGGTACTCGGCGCCCTGCCTCCCGAGCTGCGGGCAGCCAAAGGATCGGTGCTGCGCCCCTATCTGCACGCGGCAGACTACATGCCGCATCGCTGGCCGGAGGCGCGCGCGTCGCTCCGCAAGAGCTTGGGCTGGGGCGACCATCATCTCGTCGCGGGATACATCGCGGCGACGATCTATCCGAACAAAGGCTTGCGCGAATTCATTCAGGCGATGCTGCCGATTGCCGTGCAGAACCCGCGGGCGCGGCTCTTGATCGTCGGCATGCCGGTGGACGAGGAATACGTACAGCAGTGCAGGGAGCTGTTGCGCGCCGCAGGTCTGGCCGACCGCGCCGCCTGGCTGGGCTTCGAGGAGCGCATCGACGCGGTCTATCCTGCGATGGACGTCCTGGCGGTGCCGAGCCTCGTCGCCGAAGGCTTTGGGATGACGGCGCTCGAAGGCATGGCGTTCGGCAAGCCGGTCGTGTCGTTCGCGTCGGGCGGCCTCCAAGAGATTCTGGAGATGACCGGCAACGAGGCTTATCTCGTCACGCCGGGCAACGTCTCCGGGCTGACTTTCCGGATCTCGACCCTGCTGGACAACGAGCAGCTCCGCGCGGCCGTCGGGCGGCGAAACGCGGAGGAGGCGCAGCGCCTGTTCGGGATCGAGGCGTTTCGCGCGTCGCTGGACGGGCTTCTGCGCAGTTTGCCGCCGCCGGGCAGCTTCTCGCCCGCGCCGCCTGCGCCGTCGGGAGCGGCTCTTCCAGCCGCCGGGTTGGTACGGGGCAGCGGACCGACGGTATATTGGCTGAAAGGCGGCCGGCGCCGGCCCTTCCCGTCCGCGCGCGCCTTGCTTCGGAACGGCTTCCGCTTCGCGGACGTGCGCGAGGTGTCGGATCTCGCGCTGGAGGACGTGCCTCTGGGCAAGCCGATGCCGGAGCGTCCAATCCGCGGGCGAAAGTCGGCGGGGCGGCGCCGCAGAGGAGTGGGACGGCGCCGCAGAGGCCGTGCGGGGCGCCAGGTGCGCACCATCCTGTCCTACCGCCGGCGCCGGTCGAGGAGGCGATTGGCCCCCCGCCGCAAGTTGAAGATACGAGTACGAAGGAGGTAAGTCCGTGCGCATCGTCACCATCCTCGGTACCAGGCCCGAAGTCATCCGGCTCAGTCTCCTGTCCCGTTTGCTGGACGACATGGCGAGCCGTCATGTCATCGTGCACACGGGGCAGAATTTCTCCCGCCGGCTGAACGATATTTTCTACGAAGAAATGGGACTGCGCGCGCCCGACGTCCAGCTCTCCGCACGCAAAGAAACGGTGGGCGGCCAACTGTCCGTCATGTTCGAGGCGGTGGAGGAAGTGCTCCTGCGCGAGCGGCCCGACCGGGTGCTCGTCCTGGGAGACACGAACAGCGCCTTGTGCGCCGTGCTGGCAGAGCGGCTGGGTTTTCCAGTCGCCCACATGGAAGCGGGCAACCGCTGCTTCGACCTCGGCGTGCCGGAAGAAAAAAACCGCCGCGTCATCGATGCGGTGTCCTCCGTGAACCTGCCCTATACGGAGGGCAGCAAGATGAATCTGCTGCGGGAAGGCTTTCCCGTGCAGCGCATCGTCCGCTCGGGCAATCCGATCTACGAGGTGCTGAAGCATTACGAACCCCAGATCGCGGCTAGCGGAGTCCTCGAACGATTGGGGCTCGCGCCCGGCGGTTATCTGCTCGCGACGATCCATCGCGCCGAGAACGTCGACGATCCGGAGCGTCTGGCCGAGATCGTCCGGGGGCTGGGGCTCGCGGCGGGAGAACAGGGGCTGCGCATGATCTGCAGCCTGCATCCCCGAACGCAATCGCGTCTGACGGAGCAGATGGCGGAGCAGGTCTCCCCTCTGCTCGAATTCCACGAGCCGTTCGGCTTTTTCGACTTCGTGCAGCTCGAGCGGCACGCCCGCTGCGCGCTGACCGACAGCGGCACGGTGCAGGAGGAATGCTGCATCTTCCAGGTGCCGGCCGTAACGGTCCGGACGACAACGGAGCGGCCGGAGACGGTCGATTGCGGCAGCAACATCGTGACGGGCATTCATGCACGTCGGATTGCGGACGCCGTACGCGTCATGACGTCAATGAAGCGGGGGTGGACGCCGCCTGCAGGATATATGGACGAGGACGTGTCCTACAAGGTAGCCAAATTTTTGCTTGGAGGGAAAACGGATGTTTGAAGGACGACGCATATTGGTGACGGGGGGCACCGGCTCCTGGGGGCATGAACTGGTACGCCAGCTGCTGCCGCTGAATCCGGCCGAGATCATCGTCTTCTCGCGCAACGAGTCCAGCCAGGTGGCGATGAGCCGCTCGTTTAAAGACGAACGCATCTCGTATTTCATCGGGGACGTCCGGGATCGCGAAGCGCTGTCCAAGGCATGCCAGGGCGTGGATTTCTTGTTCCATCTGGCTGCGCTGAAGCATGTGCCGGTATGCGAAATTCAGCCGTACGAAGCGCTGAAGACCAACGTGCTTGGCACGCAAAACGTCATCGAAGCCGCAATCGAGAACCGCGTGTCGCGCGTCATCAATATCTCAACGGACAAAGCGGCCAATCCGTCGAACTTTTACGGGATGACCAAAGCAATCGGTGAAAAACTGATCGTGTACGCCAACCTGCTCAAGACCGACACCAAGTTCGTCTGCATCCGGGGCGGCAACGTGCTCGGCACGAACGGCAGCGTCATCCACCTGTTTATGAACCAGATCGCGAACATGGAGAAGGTGAACCTCACCCATCGGGACATGACGCGTTTCTTCCTGACGCTGCAGGATGCGATCCGTCTGCTGTTCAAGGCGACGGAGGAAAGCGTAGGCGGCGAAATCTTCGTCATGAAGATGCCGACCTGTCGCATCGAGGATCTGGCAAACGTGCTGATGGAGGCGATGGGTAAGCACGTTGATATCGTCGAGACGGGCGTTCGGCCGGGCGAAAAGCTGCACGAGATTTTGCTGACCGAGTACGAGAGCCAGACGACGGTCGAATACGACGACCAGTATCTCGTAATCCTGCCCACGCTGGAGATCGAGGGACTGCGGGAGCGGTATGGTAGCCATCTTCCGGTCGCGTTCAACAGCTTCAGCTCGAGCAAGTCGCTCATGAGCAAAGAGGAAATCCGGGATATGCTCGTCCGCGGGGGGTTCCTGCAATGAAAATGCTGCTGCTCGGCGGGAACGGAATGGCGGGGCATATGATCGCGTCCTATTTGAGGCGGACGACCGATCATGAACTGATCATCACCGTCCGGGCGACTTCGGAGGAGCGGCCCGGCCCCGATTCGGGCGCCGGTACCGCTTCTTCTGAAGGGACGGAGCCTCGGGTGCGGACGCTCGACGTTCGTGACCTGACGGCCGTCGCCACGTTGGTCGAGGAGACGAAGCCGGACGTCATCGTGAACGCGATCGGGGTGCTGAATCAGCAGGCCGAGGACCATCCGCTCGACGCCTATCTGGTGAACGGATTGTTGCCTCATTGGCTGCACCATCTGGGCAAGCGAGAGGGCGCGCGGGTCGTGCACGTCAGCTCCGATTGCGTCTTCAGCGGAGATCGGGGCGACTACGGGCTGGACGACGTGCCGGACGGCCAGTCGGTCTATGCCCGGAGCAAGGCGCTGGGCGAAATCCGCGGGCCGGGATGCCTCACGATCCGCACCTCGATCATCGGTCCGGAAATCCGGCCGTACGGCATCGGGCTCATGCAGTGGTTCCTCTCCTGCCAGGGACAGGTGAGCGGGTACGTCAACGTGAAATGGAACGGCGTCACGACGCTAGAGTTGGCCAAGGCGATCGTGTGGGCGCTGGATCGCCCGGAGCTGAACGGACTCGTTCATCTGACGGCGCCAGAGGCGATCAGCAAGCATGATCTGCTGCTCCTGATGCAGCGGACGTTCGACAAAAACGACGTCGTGGTCGCCCCGGATCCGCAACCGGTCATCGACCGCACGTTATCGCCCGGACCGCGGACGTGGCTCTATCAGACGCCAGACTATCCGGACATGCTGAGGGAGCTGAGCCGATGGATGATCGAGGCTTGAGCCCGATGCGGGTACTGGTTACCGGGGCGTCGGGCTTTAGCGGCAGGCATGTTTGCAGAACGCTGGCCGCCGCCGGTTGCGACGTGGCCGCGGTCGTCTCTCCCCGGTCCGCCGGGAAGGACGCGGGGGGGATCGAAGGAGCGTCGGTCGCGCACGTTTGCGATCTGACGGACCGGAAAGCGGTGCATGCGCTCTGCCGCTCTGCCGCGCCGGACGCGATCGTGCACTTGGCCGGCCAGAACGCGGTGAACGAATCCTGGAAGGCGCCGGATGCGACGCTTGCCGCGAATCTGATGTCCACCGCGTTTTTGCTCGAAGGCGCCCGGTCGAGGCCGGGCTGCCGTATCCTGGTCGTCGGCTCGATGCTGCGGGGCGCGGAAGACGGTCTTTCCGACTCGCTACACCCCTATGGCTTCAGCAAGACGGCCCAAGTCGCCGCGGCGCTCGCCTGGCACCGCTGGTACGGACTGTCCGTCGTTGTCGCCGAGCCGTCCAACCTGATCGGGCCGGGCGGCAGCCTCGGCCTCTGCGGCAAAATCGCCGTCTGGGCAGCCGGCGCCGAACGCCCGGCGCCGGGAGCGCGGGTCGAGCCGTTCCAGCTGTCTTCGCTGGAAGAGCGCCGCGACTTCCTCGACGTGCGCGACGCGGCCGACGCTTACGTGACGCTGCTCCTGAAGGGCGAGCCGGGAACCGCTTATGCGCTGGAGTCGGGCGCGCTGCGGACGCTGCGGGACGTGAAGGAGGCGTTCGATCTAGCGGCGGCGGCTCCGCTGCCCTGGCGCATCGGGCAGTCGTCCGCGCCGTCGCCGGCGCCTCGGGACGCGTCCGCCGCCTGGGCGCTGGGCTGGCAACCCCGCATCCCGTTCGAACGGTCGATCGCGGACGCGCTGGAAGAACAACGAGAGCGGCGGTGCCGCGAAGAGAAAGGAGAGGTCGGGACATGAGCGGCACGCATCCTACCGTGACGGCCGTCATTCCTTTTTACAACGATCCATTTGTCGGCGAGGCGGTCGAGAGTGCGCTCGCGCAGACGTACCCTGCGATGGAGATTATCGTCGTCAACGACGGATCGACGCGGGAGGCCGAGCGCCTCCTTCCCTACCGCGGGAGGATCCACGAGCTCGGCAAGGCGAACGGAGGCACCGCGACCGCGCTGAACCACGGCTTTCGTCTCGCTTCCGGCACCTACGTCGCCTGGCTCAGCTCGGACGATCGTTGGGCGAAGGACAAGATCGCGAAGCAAGTGGATTTTATGGAACGAAGCGGTGCCTGGATCAGCCATACGGGGTTCCGCTGGATGGATGAGAGGGGCAAGCCGGAGCGCCGGGCCGTCTGGCTGGAGTTCGAGAACATGCACGACTTTTACAAATCGTTTCTGAAGTCGAACGCGGTCAACGGCTGCACGGTGATGATGCGCAAGTCGCTGTTCGATCAGCTGGGCGGCTTCGACGAACGGCTGCCGTTCACGCACGACTACGATTTCTGGCTGAGGGCGATTCTCGGCGGCTATCCGCTGTCGTATTTGCCGGATGCACTGACGGATTACCGGCGTCATCCGGCGATGGGCTCGATCCGACACAAGGCGGAGATCGAGCGCGAGTTCCAGGCGGTGTCGCTCCGCTATCGCGACGAGATCGCGCGGCTCTTGACCGCGCTTCGGCCGCCGGCCCGCGTCTCGCTACGGGGAGGTTGACCGGGCGGAGGCGGAACGGCACGAGGGAAACAAGCGAAGCGCCGCGTTCGGCCGAGGAGGGCCGAGCGCGGCGCTTGCTTCAGGTTAGCGCCGGTCCTGGCGGAAGTCGCTTCAGCTGCGCTTCGGAAATCGGGGCTGCATGGCGCGGCGACCATCCGTAGGCGGACAAGACCTCCTCGCCCGCCAAGCGGCGCAGGCGTCCGCCTTCGCTGTAATAGTAGGCGCGACCCGGACCGACGAACAAGCGGTAATCCGGCAGCTCGAACGATTCCCATAGGTCGCCGGAGACCGGCCAGCCGCAGGGCAAAGCCAAAAGCGTCTCGTACGCGATCGGCACGGCATCGCCGGCACGCCATCCCCAGACGGCGAGCGAGCGCGGGTCGTGGACCGGATACCAGATGCCGCCGTTGACGAGATGCAGGTTGCCGATCTCGTCGGAAGCGAGGAATTGGTCGGGATAGCCCAGTGGGAACGGCAGCTTCGGATCGAGCGGCGCGCCCAACGGGAGGCGTTGGAGCACTAGATCGGCATTCCTTGCTAGCCGGTCCGCGGACAAACGGAAAAACGCGTAGGCTTCGATCGACACGACCGGCCGCTTGCGCCCCTGCTCGATCCGGTAGACGCCCGCGCTCCGATCCATCGCGTACCAGCCCCCGGGCAGGGCTCCGTCTTCCTGCGGCGCCGAATCGGGCGGCAAGGCGCCGACGCGCAGGATGAGACGCTCGGGATTGAAGCCCCAGCGCCGGATGAACGTCTTGCGGTTGCGGTCGGCGATCGTTGATGAGTCCAGCCGGTTCGCTTCGAAGCTTTTGTTGCCTTCGTGGTACACGTAGGTGTCGCCGGCGATCCGCAGCCGCCAACCGGCCCGGAGCACCCGATAGCCGAAGTCGATGTCTTCGTAGCCTCCGATCGCGAATCGCGTGTCGAGACCGCCGAGGGTTTCCCAGGCTTCCCGTTTGACGAGCATGCAAAAGCCGCTGATCGCGAGCACGTCCGCCCACTTGCCCGGATTCGGACGGTTGTATCCGTCCGCGAAGGCGTAGAACGCTTCAGGAGAGCCGGGCTGTGCCGCCAACGCGCGCTGCTGCAGCGGGAGGACGCAGTTCGAGACCGGTCCGGCGGCGGCGACGGAAGGCTCCGCGTACAAAGCCGCGTGCAATTGGGACAGCCACCGGGGAGAGACGAGGGCGTCGTTGTTCAGCAGGACCAGGCACTGTCCGCGAGCCGCCGCCGCCGCCCGGTTGCAGCCGGCGGCGAAGCCTTGGTTGTCCGCGTTGAAAAGCGCGCGAAGCTGGCCGCCGCTCCCCTCCGCGATCTCGCGCAGCCATGCGGTGGTGCCGTCGGTCGAGCCGTTGTCGACGAAGACGATCTCGTAGGGCAGGTCCGTGAATCGCAAGATGCTGTCCAGGCAGCGCTGGGTGAAGGCCAGATTGTTCAACGTCAGAATGAGGATGCTGGTTAACATCGCATGCCTCTCCGACTAGCGTAGAACCGCAAGCAGATTGTTGAGCACGTGAAGATAGCGGTCGCGCACCATGATGAACTCGGCGTTGACCTGATCGAGGTGGCGCACGGTTCCCATGCCTTCGTGCCAACGGTAGGCGGTCAAGGGTTGATGGATGAAGTGAAAATTGACCCCGGCCTGAATGACGCGCAGCCAGTAGTCGTAGTCCTGCGTGAAGCGGAGCGATTCGTTGAACGGGCCGATCCCTTGAACGAGGCTGCGGTGCATCAACGTCGTGCAGCCGTTGATCGGGCAAAAGGAATACAGCGCGCGGACGAAGTCCGCGGCGGATCCGAACTTGACGGCGAGCGAAGGCTTCAGCAACTCGTTGTGGACGCCGACCAGGTCGAAGTCGGTGCAGCTGATCTGCGCGTGGTGCTGCTGCATATAGGAGAGTTGGTTGGCGATCTTGTGTGGGTAGAAGCGGTCATCGGAGCTGAGCCAGGCGATGTACTCCCCCGAGGACATCTGAATTCCGTAGTTCAAGGCGCTGGCGGTCCCGCCGTTCGCCTTGCCGACGTAGTGGATGCGCGAGCGGTAAGGCGCAATAAGATGCTGATGCAATACCGATCCGTCGTCGACGACAATCACCTCGATATGGGGGTAGGTCTGCGCCAGGGCGCTGCTGATCGCCTGATCGACGAACCGGCAATTGTAAAAGGGAATAATGATGCTGACCAGGGGCGCGGAACCGGCCATCGGCAAAAGCCCTCCTTCAAACCTTCTCATTCATGACAAGGTATGGAGGAGGGGCTATGGCAGTCACGACGCTTGACCCTGGGCAAAGGCGTGTTTTCGAACCTGTGCAGGCATGGTCAGTCAGAGCGTCCAGCGGAGGAGCAGGCCGGCTTGGACCAGGCCGCTGCCGAAGCCGTAGAGGGCTAGCAATTGCCCGGCGGACAAGCGGCCGTCCCGCACGGCGAGATCGAGCGCGAGGGGGATGGAGGCGGACGAAGTATTGCCGTACCAAGTTGCGCTGTGCAGCGCCCGCTCGTAGGGGAAGTCCAGCCGCTCGCACATGGCTTCGATCATACGAAGGTTGGCGCTGTGCGGCACGAACCAGTCCAGATCGTTGATCGATAGGTCCGCCGAAGTGAGCAGTCGGCGAACGCCGCCGGGAACGGTCGAGACGGCCCATTTGTACACTTCCCGTCCGTTCTGGACGATGTTGCCGCCGCCTTCGAGCGTCTCGCCGTTCCACCGGTCCGACAGGCCGCTTGCATAGACGTGTATGCCTCCCGCGCCGTTCGTCTCGGCGTACGAGGCGAGAAAGCTGCCCTTCTCCGCGCGTTCGACGAGAACGGTTGCAGCCCCGTCGCCGAACAGGATGCATGTGGAGCGGTCTGCGTAATCGGTGATCTTGGTCAGCGTCTCGACGCCGATCACGAGGATTTTGCGGTATGCGCCGGTGAGCAGCAGACCGCCGGCCGTCTGGAGCGCCGATACGAAGCCGGCGCATGCCGCGTTCATGTCGAAAGCGAGCGCAGCAGGCATGCCGAAGGCCATCTGGACGCGGGCCGCGACGGAAGGGAACGGGGTATCCGGCGTCGTCGTCGCCACGAGGATGCCGTCGATATCCTCGGTCCGGGTCGGATACCGGTCCAGCAGATCGCGGACGGCGCGGACGGCCAGGTCGCTCGCGTATTCGTCCTTGCCGGCGACGCGGCGTTCCCGGATCCCAGTCCGGCGGACGATCCACTCGTCGTTCGTATCGACGAGGCGGGACAAATCGTCGTTCGTTAGCCGGGACTCGGGCACATAGCTGCCGATGGCGGTAATGGCGGCGGCGGAGCGAAAATCGCCGCCGGTCTGCGGAACGTTCGTCATGCAAATCTCCTCCTTAAGGTGGGGTACGGCCAACTTTATGCGAAAATCGTAGTTATAATACTTAGTATTAGTACCAGGTTCTAAGATTATCCTACCCCTTGAACGGCGTCGTGTCAACGGAAAATCGAACGGTGCGCGAATCCGCCTAGCATGAACGCTGCCCGCGAAGATACCCGAAGAAATCGGATTACAGCCTCAGCTTAGGCGTAATGCCTGCTGTAATCTGAAAAAATCGGCTTACAGCCCTGACCAAGGTGTTTTTTGCCAGCTGTACCCATGGGCCACGCACGCAGAGCGGAAACGGCACGAACCCCCTTCGGCGCTATCGCATAGCCCGCTCCCGGATCGGCCATCCTAAGGTTGGCGCAACACCGCCGACATCATCCGATCCAAGGGGGAATCAGGCTTCATGCGGAAAACTGCAGTCGTAACCAGCGTGCTGCTCAGCGCCGCGCTGGCCCTGTCGGGGTGCTCGAGCAAGCAGGGCGACCTGGGCAACAAAAACATCCGGTCCCAATCCTTGAACAACCGGTTCGCCAACGATGGCAGGAACGAGATGAACCGAATTCAAGGCCGCCAGCAAATCAATAACAACGTCGTTGGGTATCATGACAATACGCATCTCGAAGTAAGCCAAAAAATCGCCGACAAACTGGCTGCCCGTCCCGACATCAAGTCCGCCTACGTCATGTTGACGAACAACAACGCGTACGTCTCGATCGTCACGGAAGGCCACGGATCGGCGGACGGCTATACCGCCAAAGGGACGACGCACGGCTCGCCTTCGCTGCACAAGCGGATGAGCACGGGCACGACCGGCCAGTACGGGCATATGACCGCTACGCAGCAGCCGACCGCGCTATCGGAAAAGCTGAAAAACGAAGTCGGCGACGCCGTCAAAGCGATGGCGCCTCATGTGAACAACGTGTATGTGTCTGAGAACCCGGATCTTTACGGGCGTATGAAGAACTATGCCACGGCGGTCAGCGAGGGACATCCGATCCAAGGCTTGGTGACCGAATTCAACGCCCTGGTGAACCGGATCTTCCCGGAATCGACCGGAACGCATGCCCGCACGCCGGCCGGTACGCCTGCCGGTTACGGCACGACGAACGAAATCAAGACCCACAACATGCGCTAGCCCTGCCGGGCTTGCGCCTCCCGATCCCCAAGCGATGCTCGCCATCGACTGGGGATTGTTTTCGTTACGTGCCGCGCGTCGTCATCATCGCCATCGGCCAGCATGACTCGTCGACCTATCCTGGCATCGCGAGGGACAAGGAAGCCAAAATCCGATGGAGAACCGCTTACTTAGACGTGCTGAAGCGGTTGCGCGAGGCCTACTCAGATGCATATATTGTGCTGACCGCTATGCTGCTGAATCATCCGCCGGCGTGGGACGAAGCGCTGTTCGAGATCGCGCGGGAGCGCGGAGACGGCGGGATTCGCGCCTACCGTTACGCGAGAGCGGGCAGTTGCACGCCCGGACATCTCCGAAAGAGCGAGTCCGAGGAGACGGCCAGGGAACTGAACGCGTTTTTGAAGACGATGGACAATCCGTGGCAGGAGTAACCGGGACGCAACTCCACGAGCGCCCAAAATTACCGGGTAACCGCACCAGCATAAGCTGTCTTTCATAATATAAAGTCGACTGTACCCTTTACCTTGTAATCATTTCAATCCCGGGCAAGGAGGGGTGACACACGTTGAAAAGCAGCGACCACAAGAACAAATTCCTACTCACAAATCGGGAGCGCGAAGTCTTCGAACTGCTCGTGCAGGACAAAACGACCCGAGACATTGCCCAGCAATTGTTTATTAGCGAGAAAACAGTCCGCAACCACATCTCGAATGTGATGCAAAAGTTAAACGTCAAAGGTCGTTCGCAAGCGGTTGTCGAGCTGATCAAGCTCGGGGAGTTAAAAATCTGATCCGGTCGTCTGCTTGCATGTGGCAAGACTGGGACCGACCTTCTTTGCCGTCTCCTTCCGGAGGCGGGAGAGAAGGTTTTTTGGTTTTTGTCCGTAAAGGCCTTTCATTTTTCCGGAAATCCAACGAAACGGCCTCTACGGTTTGTCCATATCGCAGGGGCTTGCCTTACATAGAATGTAGGAGCCTGAAGCAAAGGAGGTGCTACAAATGGGAACATTTCTAGACTTGCGCAGCTCCGAAAACTCCAATACTACGGGTTTACCGGGAACGTCTCTCTCCGCGACGCCGGCCTTGTTCGGCGTCATCGGCCTGCAGACGCGCAGCGTGACCAATCCGATCGTCACGCTGACCGGCGTGATCGGCATTAGCAATCCGACCGTCGGCAACACGTTCACGATCCAAGTGCTTCGCGGCACGACGGTATTCAATCCTGCCAATGTTATTTTCACGTTGACGCAAAGCGTTCGGGTCGCATCTTTCAGTGACACTTACACCTTCACCGCACAAGACTTGCTTGCTCCCGCTGCGGCGGAAACGGTCTATTCCGCATTCGTCACGGGCGGTCCGCTGATCGTCACGAGCGGCGTCCGTACGGGTCCGGAAGTCTTCTGGGGCGTAGCCTCTAGCACGTTGTAACCCGTAAGCAAGTAGGTTAGTAGTTGCTCCACCGGAGCGGCGGCAACGGGACCGTTGCCGCCGCTTTAGTTTTTTGGGGTATGCCGGCAGCCGGCGCGCCTCAGCGGCTGTCCAAGCGTCCTTCGACTGACAAGCATAAGATGGGATGAAATCCGTCCCATGGATAAGGGACCGGGAGGGAATCGCGTGATCGCCATTAGTTTGTGCATGATCGTCAGAGACGAAGAAGAAGTGCTGGCGCGCTGCTTGGATTCCGTGCGGGATCTCGTGGACGAACTGATCATCGTCGACACGGGCTCGACCGACGGGACGATAGAGCTTGCAGCGCGTTATACGGATCGGATCTATACGTTCGAATGGATCGACGACTTCGCCGCGGCCCGGAACTTCGCGTTCTCCAAAGCGACGATGCCTTACGTCATGTGGCTCGACGCCGACGATTATTTGAAGGAAAGGGATCGGGAGATGCTTCGGGAGCTGAAGCGGACATTGGATCCCGAGGTCGATTCCGTCGTGATGGAGTACCACCTGGCCCTGGATGCGCAAGGGAATCCGGCGGCCATGTCCCGGCGCAACCGGATCGTCAAGCGTAGCAGGGGTTATCGCTGGTACAATCCCGTCCATGAATATCTGTTGGTCGACGGCAACGTTTATCTAACCGGGATTGCCGTGACGCATCAGCGGCAGCGGGACCATGGGGCCCGCAATCTGGGCATCTTGGAGAAGATGATCGCAACCGACGGAAACGTCGAAGGCCGGAACATCCTGTACTATGCGAATGAACTGACGGATGCGCGTCGTTATGCAGAAGCCGCGACGCAGTACCGCCGCTTCCTTGACGGAGAGGTCGACTACTTCGAGGACCACCTGCTTGCATGCTCCAAGCTGGCGGAATGTCTCCATCATCTGGGGGACAAGGAGGGCAAGCTGCGGGCGCTGCTGCAGACGATGGCGTACGACTTGCCGCGGGCCGACTTTTGCTGCTCCATCGGCTATTGCTTCGAGGAGCGAGGCCAGCCGGAGAAAGCAATCTATTGGTATAAGCTGGCTCTGACGCTGGAGCGCCCGCTGCATCATTTCGGCGTGCTGAACCTCATCTGCTGGACCTGGCTTCCACATCTCCAGTTGTGCATCTGCTACGGCTTGCTCGGCGAGTTGGATAAGGCATACGAACACAACGAGAAGGCGCTCTCTTATCTCCCGAACGATCCGAATCTGCGGCAGAACAAGCTGAAGCTCGAGCAAGCGATGGGAAAGGGGGCGTCGGGGTCGTGACGACGAGCATCGTTCTGGTGACGCACGGCCAGCTCGCGTTGACCCGGCGCTGCGTCGAGAGCATCCGCAAGCATACGCCGGAAGGCGCGTACGAGCTGATCGTCGTCGACAACGCATCGCCCGACGGGACGGCGGAATGGGCGCGCGGACAGGCAGATATCGTCCTGCTGGAGCAGAAGGGGAACGTCGGATTCCCCCGCGGCTGCAATCTGGGCGCCGCCGCCGCGCGCGGCGACCGGCTGCTGTTTCTGAACAACGATACCGTCGTTACGCCGAGGTGGCTGGACAATCTCCTTCAGGCGCTGGAGCATGACGACCGCGTCGGGGCGGTCGGGCCGTTGACCAACTTCGCCGCCTACGGTCAAGCCATCCCGGTGAATTACCGCAGCATGGCGGAGATGGAGCGGTTCGCCGATCGCCACAACGTCTCGTCGCCGGAGCGGTGGGAGCGGCGCCTCAAGCTGATCGGCTTTTGCATGCTGCTGAAGCGGTCGGTCTGGGAGCGGGTGGGACCGTTCGAAGAGCGCTTCGGCATCGGCAACTACGAAGACGACGACTGGAGCCTTCGAGCGGTCGCGGCGGGGTACCGGCTTTATCTGTGCCGGGACACGTTCATCCACCACGAAGGGCACGGCACATTCCGCTCCGACCGCAACGCGCTCGCCGCTGCGCTGCACGACAACGCGGCAGCTTTCGCCGACAAATGGGGCTTTCATCCGCACATCGCGACCAACGTGCGCGATGATCTGACGCGACTGCTGGACATTCGCGGAGACGCGTCCAGGACCGTGCTGGAAATCGGCTGCGGATGCGGTGGGGCGCTGCTCGACCTAGACAACAAGCGTCAAGGGTGGCGGTTGTTCGGTCTGGAGACGAACGAGCGCGCGGCGAAGATCGCCGCCGCCGTCGCCGAGCGCGTCTGGACGTCCGCGGCGGACGTGACGCCGCCGGACGGCATCGGCTTCGACGCGATCGTCTGGAGCGATCCGCAGACGCCGGTGACGCCCGAGACGCTTGGCTACGTCGCCGGCTGGCTGCGCCCCGGCGGGATTCTCGCCGCAAGCGTGCCGAACCGGCTGTACGCCGAATATGTCAAGGCGTACCTGGAGCCTGTCAACAAGCTGCGACCCGACGTGCTGCTGTCCAAAAAGGAGACGGAGGAACGGTTCCGCCAGAACGGTTTCGAGAGCGTCGAAATCGCGCCGGCTGCGCTCGACCGCTTCGACGAGGCCGCGGTGGAGAAGTTGGTCGCGCTGACGTCCAAGGATCGGAAGGAGGAGTTCGTGGCGATCTACTTTCTTGTCAGAGCGATCCGATCGCTGAGGACGACAGCGGCGCGGCAAAACGCTCCGGAGGAGCGCGGACCCGCCCCGGCCGAAGCGGCGGTGCCGGACTCCGCGCCCCCGGCGGGCGACGGACCTCGCCCCGATGCCGGCCGACGGACGGCCGAGTTGCCGAAAGCCCCGAAGAGTCAGCACGACGCCGCCTTTACGGGCGAGCGCCTCGTCATTCACGACTCTGTTATCCGTTCGCACCCCGACGTGTACCTGGAGCATTTGTACCGGTATTTGCTCGCGCTGCCTTATGTCCAGGGCAAAATCGTGCTGGACGCGGCCTGCGGCACGGGCTACGGAACCGCGATGATGAAGGATGGCGGGGCTCTCGACGTGGCGGGAGTCGATCTCGACCCGGGCTCGATCGAGCGCGCCAGCCGGGATTACGTCTCGCCGGGCGTCGGCTTCGCCGTCGCCGACGTGCTGAGCCTCCCGTTCGAGGCGGGCGCCTTCGACGTCGTCGTCTCGTTCGAGACGATCGAGCACGTCCCGGACGGAGCGGCATGGCTGGCCGAGGCGGCGCGCGTCCTGAAGCCCGGCGGTCGGCTCCTCGTCTCGACGCCGAACCGCGAGGTGACGAACCCCGGCCGGCGCTTTGGCGAGCCGGTCGGCAACCCGTACCATAGCTTCGAATACGCGCTCGGCGAGTTCGTCGGCGAGTTGACGAACTTGTACGACATCGAAGAGCTGTACGGGCAAACCTTCGTCGGACCGAGCGGACCGGTCGCGCCGGATTGGCGGGAGATCGGCGCCGTGTGGAGCGAGGCTGCCGTACTGTATCCGCAGCTGCCCGCGGAAGTCGCCAAGTATCACGTGCCGGTGTCGGTCGGCCGGATGAAAAACGCTCGCCCCGCGTACATGATCGCAGTATGCAGGCGCAAAGGGGAGAGCGGGGCATGAATGGCTCGCGAATCCGATGGCGGCCGTGGACCGGTATCGCTCCGGGCGGGACCGGCGTTCCGTTTTGGCCAATCCATTTTCAAATGTGGAGGTGCACGCGATGAGAATCCTGTTCTCCTATATCTTGCCGAGCGGAGGCATGGAGACGCTCAATCGGCTGCGCGCGGAAGCGCTGATCCGGCACGGCGTCCTCTGCCATCTGCACTACTGTTATCCGGGTTCCGGTCTGCAGAACAATACGAGCGGCATCCCGACCTTCGTTACGAACGACGACGCGACGATTCAGCAGCTTTTGCTGGCCGGCCAATATGACGCGATCGTCGTATCGAGCGACTTCATGGCACTGGAACGCTTCAGCCGGCTCGGATTCCGGGGCAAGCAAATCTACGAAGCGCAGGGACTCGGGCAATGGCACGAGGCGGTGCACGCGCTGACGGTATCCGCCCCGATGCTCCGCAGCCACGCGAATGCCGTGCTGTACCCGCGGACGGCGCATCTGACCGAGCTGTTCCAAGGAATGTTCTCCGACATCCGGCAGTTCAGCTTCGACAACCTGCTCGACACCGAGCGCTTCGGCTACCACCCGGTTCCGGTCCATCCGCATCCGATCATCGGGTGGGTCGGACGCATCGAAGCCAACAAAAACTGGCGCGACTACCTGCACATCGGCTACGAACTGATCCGGAGGGATCCGCATATTCAACTGTGGATGTTTGCGGACGCGTCGCTAAACCATCTGCAGGAGCAGGTTGCCTTCGAAACGATGGTCGCGCAGCTGGGGCTTGGCTCGTCGATCGTCCGCCATTCGAACGTCCCCTATTTGGTGATGTCGGACTACTACTCCATCATCGGGGATTCCGGAGGAATGCTGCTGTCGACGTCCATCCTCGAAGGGTTCGGCTACGCGGTCGCCGAGGCGATGCTTTGCCGTTGTCCTGTGCTCGCCACGGATTCGGACGGGGTCCGGGGCTTTATCGCCCATGACGCGACAGGCAAATTTTACCCTCACGGCAGAATCGATGTAGCGACCAAGCAGGCCCTGGAGCTGCTGACCGACCACGCGCTGCGGAATCGCATCCGCCAGCAGGCGCAGAGCCATACCGTCACGAATTACGCGCCGGGATTGTACTGCGGCCACTTTATCCGGATGATGAACGCGCTAGGCGTGTATTGAAAGCCGCCGTCAGGCTCGGCGCGTCCGCTTCCCCCGCATGGGGGATTTTTTTGTGCACGACGCTGGGCGGAAACTTTCATTTGGAAGGGAGAACGCTTCAAACGGAGCCAAGGGAAGGAAACTTGTTCGACCGTCCTGAACCTTGTCATCGGCTTCAGCAAGCCGTCGATCGGTCAGGTGACGGTAGACGGGGTGCCGATGGAGGAGCTCGACATGGCGGCCTACCGGTCGCGGCTTGCGGTCGTGCACCAGAGTACGGTGCTTTTCTCCGGGACGATCCGGGAGAACATCACCTACGGTCTGCCGTCGGTCAGCGACGAGAAGCTGGCGGAAGTCGTCCGCATGACGCATCTGGAGGACGTCGTCGCCCAGCTGCCGCAAGGGCTGGACACCGCGATCGGGGAGCACGGCGGCCGCCTCTCCGGCGGGCAGCGGCAGCGGATCGCGATCGCGCGGGCGCTGATCCGCGACCCGAAGATCATCCTGCTCGACGAGGCCACGTCGGCGCTCGACAACGAGTCCGAGTACCGCGTGCAGCAGGCGATGCAGGAGCTGATCAAGGGGCGGACCACCTTCATCGTGGCGCACCGTCTGTCCACGATCCGCGACGCCGACCGGATCGTCGTGATGAAGCAGGGACGCTGCGTCGAGATCGGCACGTACGACGAGCTGATGGCGAAGCAAGGTGAGTTTTATCAGCTGAAGCAGCTGCAGGCGTAAGGAGACGAGGTAGCGCGGCCGAGGGGCCGGACAGGAGCGGGGGGCCGCGCTTGTCCGGCTTTTTTTGTCCGTTTCGATGACGTTCAGGTCTACGACGCAACCGCATCGCCGTGTATGGTAAATGGGTCCGTACATGGCCGCTTTGCCGCTTTCGTGTGCCGATGTACGGTAAATGGGTTCGTACATGGCTTCTCTGCCGCTTCCGCGTGCCGATGTACGGTAAATGGGTCCGCACATGGCCGCTCT
>NZ_JAJFOW010000058.1 GCF_020731285.1 Cohnella baijiui | reverse complement strand
TTCGCCGAACGAACGCCCTAACCGCCAAAGTAGGTAGTCTACATACGCACATTCGCCGAACGAACGCCGCAACCGCCAAAGTAGGTAGTCTACATACGCATATTCGTCGAATGAACGTCTCAATCAACAACGTAGGTAGTCTGCATACGCACTTTCGCTGGATGAACGCCTCATCACCAACGTAGGTAGTCTGCATACGCACACTCGTCGAATGAACGCCTCAATCATCAATATTGGTAGTCTACATACGCACATTCGCCGGATGATCGCCGCAACCGCCCGTACCGTCTGCCCGTTGGGACTCTGTCAGTCTCTCGCACTCCGTATCCGCAACCCTAGGCCCATCTCAGCTTCCGCCAATTCCTTGAACCAGCTGTTTGAAGTCTCGCCTTCCGCCCGTTTCCTTGACCCCAACTGCTTGAAGTCTCAGCTTCGGTCCGCTTCCTTGACCCCAACTGCTTGAAGTCTCAGCTTCCGTCCGCTTCCTTGAACCACAGCTGCTTGAAATCGACCCAGCCGAGCGTGTTGAGCGAGATGCCCCGCACGTCGGGGTTGAACACCGTCTCCTGCGTCGCATGCAGCAGAAACAGGACGGAGCGCGCCTCCTTCAGCAGCTCCTCGAGGCCGCGGATGCGGCCGCGGCGCGTCTCGTCGCACGGCTCCGCGACGAGCGACGCGATCTCGTCGTCGAACGCGCGCCGCTGGTCGTCCGTGGCGAAGGCACGGATCGGCATGCCGTCCATCTTGTACATCTCGAGCAGGCAGCGATCCTCGTCGTCGTCGGCCACGACGCCGCCGATGTACAGATCGGCTCCGGCCATGCGCGCCGGATCCGAGGCGACGTCGTAGCCGACCGGCACGATCTCGACCCGGATGCCGATGGATTCCATTTGCCGCCGTACCCACTCGCCCGCGACCGCGTGGTATTCCAGCGCATAGAACCGCACGGGCTCGCCCGCATATCCGGACTCGTCCACGAGCCGTTTGGCGCGCGCGTATTGCCGATCGTCCGGCGGGAGCGGCGCCGCGCCGCCATCCGCGGGCGGCAAAAACCCGCGCGCCGGCATGTCTTTGCCTAGCGCGAGAGCCAGTCCGGCGCGGTCCAGCGACAGGTCGATCGCCTCCCGCAGCCGGGCGTCCTGCAGGGGACCCGGTTTACGCAGGTTGATCGCGAGCAGGCTGCAGCCGAGCGTCTGAACCTGCTTCTTTTGCCAGTGGGCCGGCACCTCGAACCGGACGTGCTGAACGTGGTGCAGCTTGCCCAAGTGGAACAGCGGGTCAGGCCGCGCCTGCAGCTCCTTCGGCACGACAAGCATCTCGATCCGGTCGAGCAGTGCCCGCTCGCGCCAATAATCGGCAAACGCCTCCAGCCCCAGGATGCCTTCTTCATGCCGCGCCACGCGGAACGGTCCGGTCCCGACCGGCAGCCGTTCGAGATTCCCTTCGCCGGCTTCCGCGGTCCGGTAGAGGTCCTCCGGGACGATCGCCGCGGGATACGAGCTGACGTAGTGAAGGAACATGCGGTTGGGGGCGGCAAGCCTCACCTCCACCGTCCTGCGCGCCGTCGCCCGGGCTTCGACGATCTGCTCGGCGAGCCAGCCGTTGGATGCCGGGGTGCGGGCGAACGATCGCAGCCGGAGCAGCGTGTAGGCGACATCCGCCGCGGTCAGCTCCCGCCCATGGTGGAATCGGACGCCCTTGCGAAGGGAGAACGTCCACACCATCGCATCCTCGTCGCACTCCCAGTTGTGAGCAAGCTGAGGCAAGATGCGGCGCTGCTCCGGATCGAAGCCGACGAGCGTATCGAACACTTGCTTGGCGAAGTGCAGATCCCGCGCGAAGAGCAGACGAGCGGGATCGAGCGAATGGATCGGCACCCGCATCGGCAGCCGCAGCGTATCTTCGCCGCGTTCCCCCGCCGCCTTGTACCCGAAGAAGCCTCCGAGCCAAGCGAGAAACCGGTCCGCGATCCAGGGGTCGATGCCTTCCATCCGAAACAGTCCCATCGCCCCGTTCAAATTTCCCTGTTCCACGTAAGCCTGCGCATCCTGCAGCAGGAGATCCTCGGCGGAAGCCTCGAAGCGGATGCGCGACCGGTTTCCGCGCCCGCGCCCCGGCAGCCACGCGATCCAGCCCGACTCCGACATCCGGTGAAGGACCAGCTTGGCGTTGCGCTCCGTGCAGCGCAGCAAGCCCGCAATCTCCTCGACCGTGACCGGCAGCGGTTCGTCGGGCCGGCGATCCCGGAGCAGCGAAGCGCTGAGCAAAGCGTATTGTTGCGATAGGTGCATTCGCTCCATCTCCCTCTCTCGGCCCCATGCGTCCGTATCCGTCGTTACGCTGACCAGTATACCGTATAAAAGGTGAAAACATCACCCGGCCGGCGACACTTTTTAAAACCGCGCGATCTGGTAGGATGAAGCATACGGAATAAGAGAGAGAGAGAGTAGGTGCGGGGGATGGGGTTTCGGTCGTTTCATCCGAATGTGAAGCTGCGGATCGTGCTGAGCTTCTTTATCAGCGTCTTGGGAAATATGGTGACGCCGTTCATGGCGGTCTACCTGGCCAAAACCGTCGGCACGACGATGGCGGGGGTGGCGGCGATGGCGAGCATCGGCATCGGGGTCGCCTGCGCCGCTTACGGCGGCCACTTGGCCGACCGCATCGGGCGCAAGCGTCTCATCGTGCTGGCCGAAGGACTGAGCGTGCTCGCTTTCGGGACGATGGCGCTGTTCAACTCGCCTTGGCTGCAATCGGCCATCGTCACGATGGTGATGACGATGCTGCTTAGCGTGTCTTGGATCGGCAAACCGGCGGTGGAGGCGATGCTGATCGACGTGTCGACGCCGGAGACGCGCCAGGCGATTTACCGGATTAATTATTGGTCCAACAACCTGGCGATTTCGATCGCGGGGGTGGTCGGCGCCTACCTGTTCAGCGCCTATCTGTTCGAGCTGCTGCTGGGCGCGGCGTTTATCTCGCTGATCGCGGCGATCCTCATCGGCGCGTTCCTGACGGAGACGATGCCGGGCCACGCGGGCGCGGGACGGTCCGCCGCCGCTTCCGCGGCGCCGGCGCCGCGCGTCTCGTTCATCCAGCGTTACCGGGAGGTGTTTCGCGACCGCCGCTTCATCCTGTTCGTCCTGTCCGGCGTCCTGATCGTCTCGGTAGAAATGAACATGAACGGCTACATCGGCGTCAGGCTGGAACAGGAAATGCACCAAGCCGCATGGCTGCCGGGGCTGCCGTGGACGATCGACGGCCTGCCGATGCTGGGACTGCTGCGGACGGAGAACACGCTCGCGATCGTCTTGTTCGCACTGTTCGCCGCCCGCTGGCTGAAGCGCCGGTCGGACTACCGGACGATGCTGGTCGCGATGGCCTTCAATATCGTCGGGTACGTCTATCTCGTCGTCAGCAACCAGCCGTCGCTGCTCGTCCTCGCCATGGTCGTCGCCACCTTGGGCGAGCTGGCGTACGTGCCGCTGCGGCAGGCGCTCATGGTCCAGCTGGTGCCGGACCACGCCCGCAGCTCCTACATGGCGGTCAACAGCATGACGAACCGCGTGTCCCAAGTGATCAGCGGCTTAAACGTCGTGATCGGCGGCTTCCTCGCCCCGGGCGGCATGGCGGTGTGGATCCTGGCAACCGGCATAGCGGGCCTGGCCTTGCTCGCGGGGATCCTACCCGGCATCCGTCGAATGGAAGCCGCGCAGGCGGCGGCAAGCGGGCAGGCGGCCTCCTGATCGCGGGGCGCGCGCACAAGCCGACCTGCCTCGATATCCGCATCGCGCCGAGAGGCTGCCTTTCGGGTCATGTCCCATGACCCGGAGGCAGCCTCTTTTCTTTTTTAGGAAGATACGGGCTCTCCCTGACGGAGAATCAGACCGTTCGCCCATTGGACGCGGATCGACTTGCCGGCGAACAGGTCATCCTTGTCCGACACCTGGAAGTGCAGATGCGGCTCGCTGGAATTGCCGGAATTGCCGCAAAGCCCGATCCAATCGCCCGCCTTGACCCGATCTCCGACCTTGACCCGGCTCGAGCCTTTCTGCAGATGCGCGAGATAGCTGAATTCCCCGTTGCCGTGATCGATGACGACGACGTTGCCGGCCGCCTGATCCGTGGTGACCGCGCCGACGGGCTCGTTGTCCGCGATGTCGTTCACCACGTGCACGACCGTGCCGTCCGCAGGCGCGAAGATCTTTTGTCCGTAGGCATAGTAGCTCTCGTTTTTCTTCGGATCGCCTTGGTAGGAATAGCCGTCCTTCACGACGATCAGATCGTTTGCGTACCGCTGGGAGACGACGGCGTAATGATAGTTGGCCAGGACGTTCTCTCCCGCCCAGAACGGATACCATTCGCCCTCGAACGGCAGCCGGTACGCCGTCTTGGTGAACGTTTGATCCGTGTCCGGATGCGCCTCTGCCGTGGACAGCTGAAGGGAGATGATCTTGCCGTCCTTGTCCGTCGCGGCGGAGATCGTCCGCGTCCCGCCGGTCTCCATCCAGCCGTAGTACTCGCCCCCGTTCAGCGAGAGATGGGCTTTGACCTCGAGCTTTCCGATCCCTTTGATGAAGTCCGGGACGATTTTGCCCAACTCCTCTCGCGTCACGGCCTTGGTCATTTCTTCTCCCATCTGGTCGTAGAGGCGATCGGTCTCGCCGTCCAGCAGCGCCTGACCGATGGCGGATGCCGCGATCGGGTCTGCGGGCAGCGGTGGCGAAGGTGCGGACGGCGACGGCTCCGGAGACGCTGTCCCGGGTGTGGGACTGCCGGATGCGGAATCGGCAGGCTTGGACTTGCCGCCGGCGCAGCCGGACAGCAGCAGAATGACGGACAACAGCAAAGCGACTCTTCTCATGCGGTACTCCACTCCCTTTTTCTATTCGGGTCTCGTTCGCCCCATGCCTCCATCTTAGCGAACTACGTTTATATCCCGTGAAACGGACCCTTATCGCCGGCTTAATTTTCGGCTGCGACGAATTAAGGTTCCGTTAAGGCGCCGTTGCCGTCCGATTCAGCAAGCCGTGTTAAGATAAGAGGAGAAGAGGGAGAGAACGGAGGAAGTCCCGAATGAACGAAGCGTCCATTCTGCTGGTCGACGACGAGCCGGCGATTTTGCAAATGATCGAGACCGTCCTGCGCAAAGAAGGCTTCGCGTCCGTCGCCCGCGCGCATACGGCAGCGGAGGCGCTATCCGCCTGCGAGAACGCGGCCTATGACCTGATCGTGCTCGACGTCATGCTGCCGGACGGGAGCGGAGTCGAGATTTGCCCCTTTTTGCGCCGGATGACGGACGCGCCCATTTTGTTCCTCAGCGCGAGGGCGAGCGATTTCGACAAGCTCACGGGCTTCGCCGTCGGCGGGGACGACTACGTGACCAAGCCGTTTAACCCGCTGGAGGTGGTCGCCCGGATTCGCGCGCTGCTCCGCCGCAGCCGGAAGACGGAGGCCGTCCGGCCGGCTGCGGGGGCGAGCGCGACGGTGCATGACTTCGGGCGGTTTCAGGTGCGCGAGGAGGCCGGGGAGCTGTGGGTGGAGGGCCGGCAGGTCGGCTGTCCGTCGCTCGTGTTTCAGCTGCTGCTCTTTTTGTGCAAGCACCCGAACCGGTTTTTCTCCAAGAGCGAGCTGTACGAACGGGTGTGGGGGGAGAGCAGCTTCGGCGACGACAATACGGTGATGGTGCACATCCACCGCATCCGGGAGCGGATCGAAGCCGATCCGAGCCAGCCGGAATACCTGGTAAACGTCCGGGGAATGGGCTACAAGCTCGTCCGCCGGGAGGACGGATATGAACGTTAAGTGGCGGCTGTCGCTGCGGCTCGTCGTCATGCTCGTCGCCGTGCTGCTCATCCTGCTCGCGCTCGCGGGGCGGACGCTCTACTGGAGCTTGAATGAGCTGACTCGCATCGAGTCCAAACGGGAGTTCGAGAGCGCGGGTCTGTACAGGCTCGTCCAGACGGTCGAAGCGAACGAGGGGGAGCTTCGCTTCGACCCGCAGCTGCTCGAGCAGATCCGCCTCGCCGGCGGGTGGCTGCAGCGGATCGACGAGCAGGGCCGGGTGACGGACGCGTACTTCACCCCGCCCGACGTGCCGAACGCATACCGTCCCGGCGAGCTCGTTTCCTACTGGCTGGGCAAGAATCCGTTTCCCTATCAGCTTTATCTCTGGACGCAGGAGAAGGACGGGGTCGCGCATACGCTCCTGTACGGCTTTCAAAACCGCGAGGATGCGCTGCTGAAGCGGGTCATGCGCGAAGGCGCGCCGAGCGGAACGGAGATCCGGCTGCCCGAAGCGCTGCAGAGGGAAATTCGGGACAGAGGCTCGTGGGTGCAGGTGCTCGATCCCGACGGGACGGAGCTGGCTTCGTTCGACAAGCCCGCGGGCGTCATCGGGCGGTATACGGTGGTGGAGCTGGCGATGCGATCGGTGTACCCGGACCGTTACGGCTGGACCGTCTCGTCCCGGTACGACGAGGCGTCCGGCCTTACCTGGGTGGCAAGCACGCCCCTGCCCGGCATGAAGCCGGGAGAAGGGCCGGCGATCATCCCGGAGCAGCGGCTGCTGATCGTCAGCATCGGCTCGCTCATCGGCGCCTCCCTGATCGTGTTCGCGGTCATCGCCTTCTGGTTCGGCCATCGCTTCGGCTCGCCGCTGATGCATCTGCTGCGGTGGCTGCGGGAGCTCGGCCAAGGCCGGTACGCGGAGCCCGTCGACCGCAAAGGGAGGCCGATCAGCCGCAACGCCCGGGGGCGCCGCAAACGCAATTACCGCGTTTATGGTGACGTCATGCAGTCGCTCGACGTCTTGTCGGCGACGCTTTCGCGCAACGACCGGATGCGCCAGGAGACGGAGCAGCTGCGCGACGAGTGGATCGCGGGCGTGTCGCACGATCTGAAGACGCCGCTCTCGTCCATCAAGGGCTACGCGCATATGCTGGAGTCGCCGTCGTACGAGTGGTCGCAGGAGGAGGTTCGCGCCTTCGCCCGGGTCGTGCTCGAGAAGTCTTCGTACATGGACAATCTCATCAACGATCTGACGCTTGCGTACCGTCTACGGGCCGGGGCGCGTCCTCCCCATCTGGAGGTAGCGGATATGAATGCCTACGTGCGGGAGGCGCTCGACGAGGCGGCGAGCCACCCGGGGTACGATTCCGGACGGGTGCGGTTTGAGCCTTCGGCACAGCCGGTCGAGGCGCCGATCTACCCGCCTTGGTTCCAGCGCATCGTGGACAATCTGGTGGCCAACGCGCTGCTTCACAATCCGGCGGATACGACGCTCACGGTGACGCTTGCGGCCGGCAAATCCGGCGGATTCACGCTGACATTCCGGGACGACGGGGTCGGCATGGACGAAGAGACGGCATCGCGCCTGTTCGACCGGTACTATCGGGGGACGAACACGGAAAGCTCGTCCGAAGGGACGGGGCTCGGGCTTGCCGTGACCCGGGCGCTGGTCGTCGCCCTCGGCGGCGAAATCGAGGTGGAGACCGCCGCCGGAGCGGGCACGAGCGTACGGCTGAAGTGGGGAGCGTAATAAAATTAGTTCTCGTTAAGCGAGATGCAGGCTTCAACCTGAATTCGGTGCTTGACCAACGGGTTAGCTTCGAACGAGTGGCTTGTTTGGAACATGGCTACGCTAACGGTTACCATAGCGCTTAATCGGCCCCAAAAACGGAGGTTTCTTTTCTAACGGTTGCATGCGCGCTTATTTGGACGAAACAGCCCCTCTGCCTACGAAAAAACGGAAAATAGACTCGATGGCAACCGTTACATTTTGAAAACCCCATTTTTGCCCCAATAGCGTCGCTCACAACCGTTAGCATTTTCGCCCGCTTTTACGCACCCCATCTATTCTTCTGGTCAAGCACCGATATCGGTTTTGAGCCGGAATTTCCGTTCATTCCCGGGTTGGGGCTTAAGTACGTTATTTCAGGATCTTCCTACTGGCATCCGCAAATGACGATTTCGCATCAAAACAAACCAGCCCCCGTCCGAATCGGACGGGGGCTCTACGTGCATCGGTTTTACGCCTCTTCGGCGAGCGTATCGTAGATGTCCCGCAGCGGGATGTCGGCCATCGCCGTCGTTTCGTCCGCCGCGCCGTAGTACATCCGGATCGTATCGCCGAGCCGGATGGCGCCGCAGGAGAAGACGACGCCTCCGAAAAAGCCGTTCCGCTCGTAGTCCGCCTCCGGCTCGAGGAAGGGGCGCGCCGATCGGGCCAGCACGCGGCCCGGCTCCTCCAGGTCGAGCAGGGCGGCGCCCATGCTGTAGCGATGGCTGGCGTCGGCGCCGTGATACAGCACGAGCCACCCGCGCTCCGTGCGAATCGGAACGGCGCCCCCGCCCATCCGGGCGGAGTCCCAGCCGTACTCGCCGAGCCCCATCAGGAAACGATGGTTGCCCCAATGGACGAGATCCGGCGATTCGGCGATCCACATCTCGGGCGCGCCGAACGACCTCGGCACCGGCCGGTGCAGCGCGCAATACTTGCCGCCGATGCGTTCGGGGAAGAGCATGACGTCCTTGTTTTCCGGCGGGAGCATGAGCCCGAGGCGGGTGAACGCGCGAAAGTCCGTCGTCTCGGCGAGACCGACCGCCACGCCCCGAGGCGAGACGGAGCTGTACGTTACGTAATAACGATCCTCGATCTGCGTCACGCGAGGGTCCTCGATCCCCCAGGCCTCCATCGACAAGCGGGGAAACAGCGCGGGCTCCGGATCGACGTCGAAGCGGACGCCGTCCCGGCTGCGGGCGACCCGCAAATGGGAAAGCGAGGTCAGCATGGCGACCCGGCCGTTCTCCGACACGACGCGGGAGTCGGAAAAGTCGTAGCGGCTGTCGGCGGACTGCAGACGGATGATCGAGACGTCGTCCCCCGATTCGGCCAACAGCGGAATGAGGACGTCGCTTTCCTGCTCGGGGATGGGGGCTTCGGCGACGCGCAGCAGCAGGATCGTCTCGTCGCCGCGGACGGCGACGCCCGCGTTAAAGGCGCCGAGGACGCGAAAGTTCGGCCGCGTGGGCGGGACGTCTTGGGGACGGACGACGGGATTGCTTTCGCAGCGGATTACGGCCATGCGGGCAGTCTCCTTTCGGGGTGACGAAGCAAAAAAGCTCTTCAGCGTAATATCTACCTTTACCCCATTGGCGAGGCGAATATGCCCAATCGACTCGATTTTCCTTAACGAGGTTCATCTTTCGCCCGCGTAATTTCTTTTCGCGCCTGATCGCGAATGCCCCAAGCGCCGATGTCGGGCGCTCGGCCGACCGGCTCGTGTCGCGGCTGATCGCGCAGCACGGTTCCATCCGCTAGATGCAGCCACGTGTCGAAGCGGCGCTCCCCCTCGCGCAGGACGGCGACCCGCGCGCCGGGGAGAAAGGCGCGGTCCAGGTAGGCGTCCCGCGTCGTCCGTCCGTAGCACAGCCGGATGCCGTACCAGTCCCCCCAGTAGTCGTGGCTGTGGTCGTGCCCGGCGAACGTCCCGATGACGTCGCCTTGCTCGATCATCGCCGCGAACATCCCCGAGTTCACCCACGGCGCGCAGCTGAACGGACCGCCGCGCTCGCCGTAACAAACGTTGAAGTCCCAGACGTCGTTGTACTCCGGAAGCGGGATATGGAAGAAGGCGAGGGCGGGCAACGGCTTTCCGTGGTTATCCGCCGTCAGCCGATAGGACTCGCGCGCATACCAGTCGATCTGGTCGCGCCGGATCCAGTCGTAAAAGCCAAGCCGTCCGTATTCGAGCGGCGAGTAGCTGCCCGAGTCCAGAAAATAAAGCGCCGCCGCCGCTTGCCCGTCCTGCCCCAGCACGGTCCGTACGAAGTTGCCGGAGCCGTGCACGCCCGGCGGGTCGGGCATCGCGCAATTGTACGGATACGTCAGCTGCATCACATGCAGCTGTTCCCTTGTGATCGTCCCTTCGGCGTCATGGTTGCCGAAGACGGCCGCCCAAGGGATCCGCGCCCGCTCGGGGACGGCGCAAGCCCGGCGGAAAGCCCCCGCCGGATCGGAATGGCCGGCGGAGCAGATGACGTCCCCGGTGAAGACGACAAGGTTCGGCCGCTCCGCTTCGAGGATGCGCAGCATCATGTCCGCCATCCGGGCCTCGGCTGCGTCTTCCGCCGCAAATTCCGTATCGGTAAACTGCACGATCTTAAACGTCCCGTCCCGGCCGAAGCGGAGCGCCTTAGACACGACCGTCCTCCGCCCGGGAGCCATCCTCGCGCAGGCCGGCGCCAGCTCTGCCCGCGGCGTCCGTCCGGCCCGGTCCTCCGCCAATCCGCGCCTTCAGGCCGTTCTCCTCCGAGACCGCCGTCTTTCCGCCGCTCGCCGCGTCGGCGCCCGAATCCGCGAACAGTTCCGCCGGCACCCGCGCGTCCCAGTCTGCCGGCACGCCGAGCCCGAGCGCGTGCAGGGCAACCGCGGCTGTATCCGCAATCGTCACGGCACCTGCGAGCGGTCCTTTCTTCACGCCGGGACCGATGCAGCTCCAGAAGACGTCGCGGTCCATCGGATGGGCGCTGCCGTGTCCGCGCTTGTCCGCGCCTCCGCCGCCGTGATCCGTCAGCAGGACGATCAAGCTGTCTTTCGCGAGATCCAGCGCCTCGATCCGCGAGAGGACGCGGCCGATCCGCTCGTCGCTTACGCCGATTGCGGCCAGGTAGGACGGCGAATCCGCGCCGTAGCCGTAGCGATGGCCTGCGCCGTCCGGCTCGTCGAGCTGGAGGAACAGCAGGCGGACATCGGGATTGTCGTCGAGGTAACCGAGCAGAGCGGGCACGAGCTCCGCGTCCGGCAGCGAGACTTTATGCACGCCAAGCCCATCTTCGATCATGCCGTTATTGATCGGTCCCCATCCGGAGAAGGAAGCCAGCTTGGCGTCCGGTTCCCGTTCGCGGACGAGCCGAAAGAGCGAAGGGAAGGAAGAATCGGGCGGATAGGGCGCTTCGGCAACCCGTTCGTTGGTCAGCCCGTGGCGCTCCGGCTTCACGCCGTGCAGCACCGAGCCCCAACATTCGGCGCTGATCGTCGGCAGCTCCGCTTGCGCGAAGTAAGTGTAGGCGCCGCGCGCGAACCACGCGTCGAGATGGGGCGTCGCCGCCTCCCGCACGAAATTCCCCGCCCCGTCCATACCGAGGATGAATACGCGGCGAATCGTCTGTCTTTCCTCCATCTGGCATTGCTCCTCACCGTTAAAAATAAAAGCCCTCTGCGGGCGCCGGCGCTACCCAAGATGGCGGCGCCGGCCGGGCCTGCTTTCGCCCCTAGCATACGAACGCGCTGCGAGCACGTCAATACGCCGAACCGCCGTTTGCCCCAACAGGTCACCAGCGTCGCATCGATCGGTCACCATCCTAGTAGTGGCCCATTCGGAACGGCCCCTATAATGGGTCCAAGAGGTCAGCACACGAAAGGATGAACCCGAATGGCAGCGCTCTCTTCGACACCGATCACGACCGCCACAGCCGCTTCGAGCCGTTCCCGGATCTTCTGGAAAAAGGTCAAAAAGTACCGAGCCCTCCTGCTCATGACGCTCCCCGGACTCGCGTACCTGATCATGAACAACTACATTCCGATGTACGGCGTCATCCTCGCCTTCAAGGACTTGAACTACGTGCAGGGCATCTGGGGCAGTCCCTGGGCGGGGACGGGCAACTTCAAGTTCCTTTTTCACTCTCCCGACGCCTACCTGATTACGCGCAATACGATTCTCTACAACGCCGCCTTCATCGTCGTGAATCTCGTCCTGGCGCTGCTCGCCGCGCTGCTCGTCAACGAGATCAAGGAGAGGGCGATCACCCGGTTCTACCAGAGCACCTTTTTGCTGCCCCACATCATTTCGATGGTCGTCGTCGCCTACCTCGTATACAGCTTCCTGAATGTCGACAGCGGCCTCGTCAACCGGCAGATCGCGAAATGGTTCGGGGCGGGCGCCATCTCCTGGTACAACGAGCCCGCTTACTGGCCCTATATCCTCGTCGTCGTGAACGCCTGGAAAAACGTCGGCTATCTCGCCATTATCTATTTCGCCGCCATCATCGGCATCGACAAGGAATATTACGAAGCTGCGACGATCGACGGGGCGAGCAAGTGGCGCCAGATGACGCGTATCACGCTGCCGCTCATCGCCCCGGTCATCATCGTCATGACGCTGCTCGCGATCAGTTCGATCATGCGCTCGGACTTCGGATTGTTTTACCAGGTGCCGATGAACTCCGGTCCGCTGCTGCCCACGACCAACACGATCGACACGTACGTCTATCGGGCGATGATCATGCGCGGAGATATCGGCATGTCCGCCGCCGCCGGCTTCTACCAATCGGTCGTCTGTTTCGTTCTGATTCTGGGCGCCAACCTCGCCGTCCGGCGGATCAGCAAGGAAGACGCGTTATTCTAATTCACCCGAAGGAGGCTTTCGCCGATGCCGCTTGCCGCGAGGATGCGGATTCCGCTCATTCATCTGTTCTTCTGGCTGTTCACGATCGCTTCCCTGCTGCCGTTTCTGCTCGTGTTCATGGTCTCCATCACGGACGAAAGCTCGATTCTGCAGCAAGGCTACGCGCTGATCCCCAGCAAGCTTAACTTTGCGGCCTATCGGTTTTTGTTCAACGACTTCAGTCAGATCGCCCGCTCGTACGGCGTGACGATTCTCGTCACCCTGATCGGGACGGTCGCGAGCGTGCTCATCACCGCGCTGTTCGCATACCCGCTGTCCCGCCGGGATTTGCCGCTGCGCCGCACGTTGTCGTTCCTGCTGTTTTTCACGATGCTGTTCAGCGGAGGCATGGTTCCTTGGTATATCACTTATGTCACGATGATCGGCCTCAAAAATACGCTGCTTGCCATGATCATTCCGAACCTGCTGCTCAGCGCCTTCAA
Source organism: Cohnella baijiui (assembly GCF_020731285.1). Taxonomy (GTDB): domain Bacteria; phylum Bacillota; class Bacilli; order Paenibacillales; family Paenibacillaceae; genus Cohnella. Next base: position 16,949 of record NZ_JAJFOW010000058.1, on the reverse strand, counting down.
CGTCCTGCTGATGCGGAGCTTTTTCGCGGGCACGATACCGGAATCGGTCGTCGAATCCGGCACCATCGACGGCGCAAGCGAGTTGACGGTTTTCCTGAAGCTCGTCGTTCCGCTTTCGGCGCCGATCATGGCGACGATCGGCCTGTTCAATTTGCTCGCCTATTGGAACGACTGGTACAACTGCATGCTCTTCGTCGATACGCCGGGGCTCATGAACATCCAATATCTGATGACCAAGACGCTGAACAACGTCCAGTTTCTGATCATGAAGGCGGAGACGTCCAGCCAGGCCGGCGAGCTGATCGCCTCGATGCCGACCGAGACCGTCCGCATGGCGCTTGCCATGATCGGGATCGCCCCGCTTCTCGTCGCGTATCCGTTTTTCCAGAAATACTACATTAGCGGCATCACCAGCGGCGCAGTCAAAGGTTAACTTGCGTTGCTGCTCGATTTCATAGAAGCTCTAGATAAGGAGAAGAAGGGAATGGCGCACATGCAAAAGAAGGCTCGGAAGTTGACGTTCCTCCTGTTGGGAACCATGATGGTCCTGTCCGCTTGCGGAAGCAATGACGGCGGCAAGAACGGTGCGGCGGGCGCTTCGCCGGCGACGGGGGGCGATTCGGCCGCCGGATCCGCGAACCAGGCCGGGGACCATGCAGATCTCAAGCCGTACAAGCTTACGTTGATTTACCCGGGATCGATTCCGAAAGATTTGACGCTCGTGCAGGACGAAATGAGCAAGTATTTAACGGAGAAAATCAACGCCACCATTGAGCTGAAGCCGATCGACTGGGGCTCCTGGACGGACAAGACGAATCTGATGAAGATTTCCGGCGAAGCGTTTGACCTCATCTTTACCGCCGGCTGGTTCTCCTACGGCCAAGACGTGTCGAAGGGGCAGTTCCTGGAGCTGACGGACCTGATGTCCAAGTACGGGGAGGGGATTCCGGGCATTCTGGGGAACGACTTCCTGACCGGCGCCAAGATCAACGGCAAGCTGTATGCCGTACCTACGAAAAAGGAGTTCGCCCAAGGCTTCGGTTTCCTGCTGAACAAGGATCTCGTCGATAAATATCATTTCGACATCGAAGGCATCAAGACGCTCGAACAAATGGAAGACATGTTCAAGACGATCAAGGAAAAGGAACCCGGCGTCGTGCCGGTCGTCAGCAACCGCTTCGCGAACACGTGGGGCGCGGCCAACTACGACGGCAAACTCTCCCGCGACAGCAAGGAATTGAAGGTCATCGACGACTTGACGGATCCGAAGTTCATCGCGTTTCGCAAACGTATGCGCCAGTGGAACCTGAACGGCTGGTTCGACAAGGACGTCGTGACGTCGGACGACAGCGATCAGGCGATGAACATGATCAAAGCCCGCAAAGCGTTCGCCATCGGCCAGTCGCTCAAGCCGGGCAAGGACAAGGAGATGTCGGTCTCGACCGGCGTGCCGCTCGTCCAGGTCGAGACGGCGAAACCGTACACGACGACGGGCGAGGCTCAAGGCGCCATGCTCGCCATCTCGCGGACCTCGAAGGATCCGGAACGGGCCATGATGTTCCTCAATCTGCTCTATACCGATCCGAAGCTGCTCAACATGCTGGATTGGGGCATCGAAGGCAAGCATTACGTGAAAAAGTCGGACAACGTCATCGACTATCCGGAAGGCGTCACGGCCGAAAACCAAGGCTACCCGAGCCCGGGCGGATGGATGTTCGGCAACCAATTCAACTCCTATCTGTGGGCCAACGAAGACCCGGACAAGTGGCAGCAGTTCGAGAAGTTCAACGAGAGCGCCGAACGCTCCATCGCCCTCGGCTTCACCTTCGACGAGACGCCGGTCAAGGCCGAGCTCGCCGCCGTCGGCAACGTCGACAAAGAGTTCCAGGCGGTGCTGAACGCGGGCGCGGTCGACGTCGACTCCACGATCGCCAAATACAAAGCCAAGCGGGATGCGGCGGGCTACCAGAAAATTTTGGAAGAGACGCAGCGCCAACTGGACGAGTGGGCCAAAACCAACAAGAAGTAAAGCGGAAGGAGGGGCTGGAGACGAAATTCGTCCAGCCCCGTTTTTACTTGCGATCGGCGCGGGCTTTCCTTTCCTTGCGGTAGTGGCCGGACAATCCGTTGTGACTAGTCGCAAAGGGATATGTCATAATGACGCTATAGCGATTACTTTACCGATCGGGAAGAGGCGGGACAACGACGATGAATCCAAGACGCTCGCTCCGGTTCAAGTTAAGCTTAGGCTTCGTCATGATCGCGCTGCCGCTCGTCTGTCTTCTGCTTTACAGCAACTATACGGCGTCCAACTCCGTCCGCGAGCAGGCGGCGGAGTCGAACAAGAGCATGATCGCGCTATACTCGAACCAGATCCAGACCGCGCTGGGGAGGGAAAGCAACTTCCTGTACAATCTCGCCTCCGACGATGCGGACATTTTGTCGCTGAACAAAATGGCGTATAACTCGACGGAGTACGCGCTGACCAAGCTTCGCATTCTGAACGGATTGACCCGCAACCACCGTTTCAACAGCAGCTCCGACGTTCAGTTCGTTTACGTAAAGGCGCACCGGGATCTGATCCATACCCCCATCCCTGCCGACACCTACGACGAGACGATGGCGATGAAGATGTGCATCGCGGATTTGTTGGACGAGGCGAGACCCGACAGTCCGTTGTTTACGGAGTGGAAGGTAGCCGATTGCGGCGGCAAACCCGGGCTGATCCGCCTCGTCAAGTCGGGGTTCGGCGATGATCTGGGCGCCTGGGTTCGGCTCGACCACCTCATGGTGCCGCTGGAGCTCATCCAGCTCGGCCGGGAGGGCTTTGCGGCGTTCGTCGATGGAAGCGGCAAGGCCGTTTCGGACAGCTTCGGAACGGGCAGCTTCAAGGAGCCGCCCGTCATCGACCTGCAGGCGAAGTACGAGCGTCTGAAGGGCGAGCGGGACACCTACGTCGTCGTCAGCAATCCGATCGCCTCGACGGACGTCGCACTGGCCGCTTTCATTCCCGAGCAGGGGATGCTTCAAAATTTGGCCCGCTTCCGCGCGTTCCTCGTCTGGGTGCCGCCGTTCGCCTTCGCGCTGCTTTTGCTCTATCTCATCTATCTGAACGGCGTCATCATCCGTCCGATGAACGAGCTGGTGAAGGCGATGCGCACGCTGAAGCGCGGAGATTGGAAGTTCCGGCTGAATCGATCGCCATCGCGCGAGTTTCTGTCGGTCAACGAGACGTTCAACGATATGGCGTACCAGATTCAGCAGCTGAAAATTCACGTATACGAAGAACGGATTCGCGCGCAGCAGGCCGAGCTGAAGCATCTGCAGCTGCAGATCAATCCGCATTTTCTTTTGAACAGCATTAACGTCGTTTACAATCTGGCGCAGATCAAAAACTTCGCCGTGATCCAGGCGATGTGCCTCAACCTGGTCAAGTACTTTCGCTTTACGACGAAGACGGGCCAATCATTCGTTATGCTCGCCGAAGAGATGGAGCACATGGACAGCTATTTGCGCATCCAGCAGGTTCGCTTTCCCGACCGCATCACGTACCGCATCGCCGTCGAGGAGGACGTGAAGCAGGTTCCGGTGCCTCCGCTGCTCGTGCAGCCCTTTATCGAGAATGCGGTCAAGTACGGCTTCGATTTCATGGAGGAGCCGTTCCACGTCGAGATTCAAGCGGTTCGGGACCCCGCCCTGGGGATTTGCCGCATCCGCATCGCCGACAATGGAAGTGGATTCCCTCCGGATGTCTTGAACAGCCTCAGGGACGGCAGCTACTTCGGCCGCACCGACGACCAGCATCTGGGCATCTGGAACAGCTATCACCGCTTGCAAATTCTGTACGGGCGCGAGGCTCGGTTGACGTTCGGCAACGACGTGGAGGGCGGCGCGCTGGTCGAGCTGGACCTTCCCGTTCAGGCTCCCGCGCAGGCGGATCTGCCGCGCGAACAGACGGGTTAGCCATCTCGATGCCCGCGATTCGCCGCCGAACGCGTCGTCCCGACGTTTTAGACCGCGAAGCCGTCTGGCTTCGATTCCGATTTGCCGGAGGTGGACCGCATGCACGTATTGATCGTGGATGATGAGATATATGCCGTCATGGGGATGAAGGATGCGATCGACTGGGGCGGTTTGGGCGTTACGGCCGTTTACGAGGCATACAACATGAGGGAAGCGGTGAAGATCTACGAACGTCACCAGATCGACGTCATGATCTGCGACATCGAGATGCCGAAGGGGACGGGAATCGAGTTGCTCGAGTGGGTCAACGCCCATTCCCCGTACACGGAGACGATCTTCCTGACGGCGCACGGCGATTTTCGCTTCATGCAGAGAGCCATTCAGCTCAGAAGCTTCGACTACATCATGAAACCCGTCGAGTTCGACGCCATGACGGAAACGTTGGGGCGCGCGATTCGGGCCGTGGAGGACAAGCGCAGCGAGCGGGTCCGGGCCGAGCGGTACGAACCTTATTACGAGCTGTGGACGAAAAAAAAGACGCTGCTCGGCGAGCGGTTCTGGTATGACGTGCTGGCCGAGCGGATCGTCGTTCGCGAGAAGGAGGCGGAGAGCCTCCCCGCAGAGTACGGAATCGTCCTGCAATCGGAGGACCGGGTGCTGCCGGTGCTGATCAGCGTGGAGAACTGGAAACGGGAGCTCAGCACGCGGGACGAAGAGGTCATGGAATATGCGGTTCGGCAAACGGCGTCAGAGCTTGTGGTCGCGGGGTCGCGGGGCGAGGTCGTCCATACGAAGCACGGCGTCGAAATCGCGCTCCTTTACGTCTCTCCGGCGGAGGCGGACGCGCTGCGGGACGGAATCGGCGATCGATGCGGCCGATTCATCGACGCTTGCGCGCGATATTTGAACTGCTCCGTCTCGTGTTATATCGGCGAGCCTGTGACGCTGCCAGCATTGACCGCGATGTACAAGTCGCTGTTATCCATGGAATACAACAATCTGAGCGAGTCCAATCAATTGAGCTGGCTGCGCGACGAGACCGGGGATCCCGTACCGGACCATAGGCTGCCAGATTTTGCGGCCTGGGCGCTTTTGCTCGAGCACGGCAAAGAGGAAGAGCTCATCCGGCAGCTGCGCAGCCGTCTGCGGGAGCTGGCCACGGACCGCCGCTTCGGAGCGAGCGTCCTCGACGCCTTTTATCTGGGCTTTCTGCAGATGATCCACTATCTCCTGCAAAAGAAAGGACTTTCCGCGCATCGGCTGCTGCACGATGCCGACGTCAAGCAGGCCGAAGCGCCGCCGCGCACGGTGGAGCAGTTGGAGGAGCGGGGCGTGAAGCTCATCGCGGCCGTTCACCGCTGTCTGGATCAGGATGAATCCGTAATCCGGAGGGTACGCGCCTATATCGCCGATCATCTCGGAGAGAACATCACCAGGGAGATGCTGGCCGAGTTCGCGTATTTGAATCCCGCATATCTGTCCAGATTGTTCAAGAAAGAGGTGGGCATGAGCATTACCGATTATCTGCTGAACGAGCGAATGCGAATCGCCAAGGAGCTGATCGCCCACTCCTCGATCCCGATTTCCGAGATCGCGCGCTCGCTCGGGTACAGCAACTTTTCCTACTTCTCCAAGATGTTTCGAAAAGTCCATCAAGCCAATCCCCAGCAGCTTCGCAAGCTGTCCGGCATCTCGGGCGGGTGAATCGGGAACCCGGGGATGGCAAATCGACTCCCTTCCGTGCGGGTCCGCGGCGAGCCCGGAACGATCGAAAGGCGGAATCCGTCATCCTGGGCAAGGTGCGGCAGGACTGCCTTCGCAGCCGAGTACGCATTCCATCCCGCGGGGACTGAAGAATCCGCCTTCCGTCTTTCGACCGACAGCCCGGCATGGCCCATCGGCATCGCCGACTATTCGAGCAGCTCGGCAGGTACTTCCGGTTGATTGACCCAGACGAAGCTGGCAGGGGCTACAGCCAGGACGGCGATGGCGCCGATCAGCGTTGCTGCGGCTTTAAGCAGATTTTTGCGCACGGTGTTCACCTCCTTTCCAGGGCCGAATCAGCGTTAAGGCTTGCACAAACCAGGCGATCGCGAGCAAGTCGGACCGTATGACAAAGTTCGAGGCGACGATAAGCAGCGACAGAACCTTGAGATGCGGGTAGAAGCGTCTGGGAATCCGGGTCTGGCCGGCGATTCGGGACGGCGCGTAGACGAGCACCAGCAGCAAGCTGATCAGGCTGATCCAGCCGAAGACGGGCTGCGGCAGCGACAGCTCCCTCGTCAAGGCCAGCAAGGCGGCGGCGCCGGCCGACACGACGATGCACAGCAGGGCGATCTTCACATGAATGCCGCCCGAAAAGGCCCGCAGCAAGGCGAAGCCGAACAGCACGGTCATGACGCCCGCCAGATCGCCGATCAAGAGTCCGAGAACGACGGCGACGCCGATCGTCAGGACGGTGTTGAGAAGAATATGAATCCCGAACTTCAGCTTGGCGACGGAAGCGGGATGATCCGGGATGGCGTCCTTGAGCGACTGGGCCAGCTTTGCGGAAAGGCGTTCGATCATCGTTTCTCCTTCTGAATGTATAAGTAGATGAGGAAGGCGAGAATGAAAATGCAAACGAGCACGACCCAGAGCAAGGAGTTCTTGAACGTGGGGATCAGCGCGACGAACAGGATGCCCGCGCACAAGATCACGAACATGATCCGATTCTCCCATTCGTCTCGCCACTTGAAGCGATCGAGGGGAAAAGTGAACCCGTAACCCCGCTTGTACAAAGCTTGGCTGATTAATAGCGTGATCGCGGAGGAGACGGCCTGAAGAATATATCCCTCGACGCGGTGATCGGACGGATAGAAGATCGAGGTGGTTTCGTATCCTTCCATCCCCAGCAGGACCAGCGTCTGAACCAACGCGTACGAGATATAGCCGAACAAGACGACGATAACCGAACCTACGATCGAGACGCGCAGCGTAAAGAAGATAAAAAGAGTAAAGATGACGATCGAAATGAGGGGGGCGTAGTCGGACAACTGCAGCTCCTTCCAGATCGATAGGCTGAACATGGACATGAGGAAGGACATGGCAAGCAGCTGCTTGTAGTAGTTTCGCACGTCGAAGCGAAAGAGATGCAGCATGATGGTAAACATCGAAAAGGCTTCGACGGTGGAGAAAACGACGAATAGCAAATCGTACATGGATGTGGTCCCCTCTATTTGCACGCCTGAACAGGCGGTACATCCTCCCCGAGTTCGGGTTGTCAGGGTCTCGTTGACGGGCGGCTTGTCGAGCGTTCGACAGATCCGGTGAAAACGCGAACCGAAAATATGAATATGTACCTAAGGCTGAGGCCCTCCTAGCAGGAAAGGCCGCTCATTCTCAAAATAGCATTGGCAGATTATTGAAGTCAATCTTATCTTTCTATGAAACCGGCATTGAAAGCGGGAGTATAGTCGCATTTCCCCGTCCGGCGGTCCCGGGGAGAGGGCGGCAAGCGAAAAGCGATTCAAAAACGGGAAGGAGCGAATGCAAATGAGCGAGTATCGGGGAGCGCGCCCTTCGGAAGCGCAGCGCAGATGGCAGGACCTGGAGATGGGCATGTTCTGCCACTTCGGCATGAATACGTTTTGCGACCAGGAGTGGGGAGAGGGGCGGGATTCGCCGGAGCGCTTCCGCCCGACCGCCTTCGACGCGCGTCAGTGGGTACGCACGGCCAAGCGGGCCGGGATGAAGTACTTCATCCTGACGGCCAAGCATCACGACGGCTTCTGCCTGTGGCCGACGGCGACGACGGACTACTCGGTCGCGGCAAGCCCGTGGTTAAACGGCCGAGGAGATGTCGTGCGGGCGTGCGCGGATGCCTGCCGGGAGGAGGGAATCGGCTTTGGCCTCTACCTGTCCCCGTGGGACCGGCACGAGCCGAAGTATGCGGACAAGGCTGCCTACGACGACTTTTACGCGGCGCAGCTCACGGAGCTGCTGACCGGCTACGGCCCGCTCATGGAAGTATGGTTCGACGGCGCGGGGTCCGAAGGGCGGGCATACGACTGGCCACGGATCATGGCGCTCGTGAGGACCCATCAGCCGGAAGCGCTGGTATTCAACATGGGCGCTCCGACGATCCGCTGGGTGGGCAACGAAGACGGCGTCGCCCCGTATCCGTGCTGGAATACGGCCGAGGCGGCGAGGCTCAGCATGTTTACGCATGCGAGCGCCGGGTGGCTGGACGGAACGCCCAAGTGGGTGCCGGCGGAGTGCGACGTGCCGATTCGCGAGCAACACTGGTTCTGGCATCCGGGTGCCGAGGACCGGCTGCATACGCTGGAGCACCTGATCGACGTCTACTATCGCTCGGTCGGCCACGGCTGCAACCTGCTGCTCAATGTCGCGCCCGACGACCGCGGCTTGCTGCCCGAGGCGGACGCGAGGCGCGTACTGGAGCTGGGCGAGGAGATCCGCAGGCGCTTCGCCGTTCCGTTGGCGCAGACGAGCGGGACGGGGCGGGAGCTGCTGCTGGAGCTCGGCGAGGAGACGACGCTGGATCACGTCGTGCTTCAGGAAGAGATCCGGCACGGCGAGCGGATCCGGTCTTACGCGATCGAAGCGCGGATAGACGGAGCGTGGAGAGAGCTCGTGCGCGGGAGCGCCGTCGGGCACAAGAAGATCGACGCGTTCCCGCCCGCGCCGGCGTCGGCCGTGCGGCTGCGCGTTCTCGAAGCCGAAGGGGAGCCGATCGTTCGCTCTCTGCGCGCATACGATGCGGGAACGGGACCGGTGACGGCGGATCAGCGGCGTCGCATCTAAAAAAACGATTGCCCCGCCCGGAAGGAATGCCCTATAATCTGGGAAATCGGCGAAGTGCAAGCTTCGCGGGAAAGCGGGGCGAGGCGGATGAGATTGGAGACGAAACGGCTGCTTCTACGGGAGTACGAGCCTGACGATGCGGAGGCGGTCCATCGCTACGCATCCGATCCGCTCGTGACCGAGCATACGATCTGGGGGCCGAACGCGGAAGCGGATACGCGGGGCTATCTGGAGCTGGTGCGGGAGATGCGGCTAGCGCAGCCCCGGTCCGGCTACGAGCTGGCGATGACGCTGCGGGAGGACGGGACGCTCATCGGCGGCTGCGGTCTTCACGTATCGGAGCCGTTGCAGGGCGAGATCGGCTACTGCCTGAACCGCGACTACTGGCGGCAGGGCTACGCGTCCGAAGCGGCCGAGGCGCTGCTGCGCTTCGGCTTCGGAACGCTCGGGCTTCATCGCATCTACGCGACGTGCCGGCCGGGCAACATCGGTTCCGCCAAAGTGATGCGGCATATCGGGATGCAATACGAGGGCAGGCTGCGCGAGCATATGCGGCACAAAGGGGCCTGGCACGACTCCTTTCTCTATTCGATCTTGGAGCAGGAGTACGCGGACCGCGACCGGGAAGTCCCCGCAGGGGATCCATCCGAAGGAAAGGAGTCTGGAGCATGACGAACAAACTGGCGGATTGGCTGGTCGAAATCGACATTCCGCGGCTGCAGGCCGCGATGGAGCAAGGCCGGGCCACCTCGGTCGAGATTGTAAGCGGCTATTTGGCGCGCATCTCCGCCTACGATCCGCTCCTCCGCTCGATTCTGGAGTTGAATCCGGATGCGCTCGAGATCGCCGAGGCGTTGGACCGGGAACGCCGGGAGCGAGGGAGCCGCGGCATGCTGCACGGCATCCCGATCGTGCTGAAGGACAACATCGATACGCATGACCGCATGCACACGAGCGCAGGGTCTCTGGCGTTGGCCGATTCGATCGCGCCGGCGGACGCTTTCCTGGCCGTCCGTTTGCGGGAAGCGGGAGCGGTACTTCTTGGCAAGGCTAATATGACCGAGTGGGCGAACTACATGTCGAGCTCGATGTGGGCGGGATACAGCTCGCGAGGCGGTCTAACGTTGAATCCGTACGGGCCGGGCAAGCTGTTCGTGGGCGGCTCCAGCTCGGGGTCGGCGGCCGCCGTCGCGGCGAATCTGTGCGCCGCGTCGATCGGCACGGAGACGTCGGGCTCGATCATCAGCCCGGCCAGCTGGAACCGGCTCGTCGGCATTAAGCCGACGCTCGGGCTGGTCAGCCGGTCGGGCATCATCCCGATCACGCGCAGCCAGGATACGGCGGGGCCGATGGCCCGCACCGTGACGGATGCCGCGATCGTGCTCGGCGCGCTGACGGGCGCTGACGCGCGCGACCCTACGACGTTGGAGCACCCGGAGCGCGCGTACCGCGACTATACGCCGTTTCTCCGGGCGGACGGGCTGCGCGGGGCGCGGATCGGCATCCCGCGGTATTACTGCCGGGAGCTGGACGCGGTCCGGCTGTCCGTTTTCGAGGCGGCCATCGACGCGCTCCGCCGCGAGGGCGCTGTCATTATCGATCCGGTCTCGCTGCCAAGCGAAGCCTCGGAGTGGGATTGGCACGTGCTCCGCTACGAATTCAAATGGGGAATCAACGACTACTTGTCCCGTCTGGACCCGGCCGTGCCCGTCCGCACGCTGCGGGACGTCATCGCCTTCAACGCAGCCCATGCGGATCGGGCGCTGAAATACGGCCAGGACGTGATGGAATACGCGGAGACGTCCACGAGCGGCACGCTGACCGAGCCGGAATACATCGACAGCTTGCGGCGCAGCCGCGAGATGGCGCGAAGCCGGGGCATTGACCACGCGCTTGCGGAGCATCGGCTGGACGCGCTGCTCTTCCTCGGCGACGAAGGGGGCTCGGATCTGGCCGCGCGGGCCGGCTATCCGAGCGTCACGGTGCCGGGCGGCTACGCAGACACCGATGCGCTCGCCTCCGAAGGGTACCCGACGAGAGGGCCGCAAGGCATCACCTTCGTAGGCGCCGCCTACAGCGAGCCTACGCTCCTTAGACTGGCGTATGGCTTCGAGCAGGCGACCCGGCATCGTGCGCCGCCTTCACTCTGAGCTGCCCGCCAATTCGGACGATCGTTCGGTACGTAAAAAGTAAACGGGATCAAGCAACCAAGCCCGCCTGGCGTCAGGCGGGCTTGGTTGCTTTTCGCCATCGCCGCGGTTCTTCTGCGAGGCGAGGTGCGGCGGCGGATTACGCCGCGATGGCGATGTAGAGTCCGATGAGGCAGAGGACGCCGGAGATCGGCGCCATCGTCCGCTTTTCCTGCGGGCTGGCCGAAGCCAGGTTCCCCAGCGTGTTGAGCGCTAGAAATGCCGTGAAGATCCACATCATGACGCGCGTTGCCGGAAACGGCAATCCGATCGAGACTACATCTCCGTGCGAGAGGAAGACCAGGCCGATCAGCGCGAGCACGACGGCGGCCGGCAAGCTCTGACGGCGGAGCCGCGGGGGCAGGACGCCCGGATGCCGGCCTCCCCAGCTATAGGCGCCGAGCGGCCGGCCGAGAAAGAGCAAAATCTGAAAGACGGCGAGACCCGCGAACAAAATCGCGCTAAGCATCGCCGCCCATTGTACGAGCGTCCATTCTCCCGACATCGAATCCCTCCGGCGCTTTTTTAACGGATTAGAAAGGATAAGTTCACCTAATCTTCACTGATCCGTCTCCGATAAAAACGTGCCGCCATCTTCCTTGAAGACGGCGGAGTCGTTTTTGCTTGGGTACGTCAGCAACTTATTCGATGCGCGAGGGCGCATTTCCTTCGTCGGGGGTTACGCGTATCTTGTGCGCATCGCTTCGATCTTGCCGCGCACGTACTCGACGGCTTCCGCAGGCGCGACGACCCTCGCCTCCTCGCCCATCCGCCAGGCCAAGTCCGCGTAGAATCGGACATCCGAAGCTGCGATACGGACGGAGGCCGATCCGCTGCCGTCCGGCCGGCGCACGATCGCGGGGCCGAAGCGGTTGTCGGACGCCAGCGTCCAAACGCCGCGGGACGTCAGTTCGATCTCGAAATCGACCGTCCCCGCCGCCCCGGTTCGTCCCGGCATCGCGTTCCACAGGGTCAGCTCCGCGATATCCGGCGACCCGGGATGATCCGGGTTCAGCGCGGCTGAGACGATGCGGTCGGCGCGAAACTGGCGGATTTCCCGACGCAGGTAGCAGTACGCCGGGCAGTACCAATAGCCCGAACTGGCATAGAGACCGATGGGCTGGATATCGCGACGCGTCGGGCCGCCGCCGGATCTGTACGCGATCGTGACGACGCCGCCTGTCATGAGCGCCTGAAGCAGCGTCCGCAGCGCGTCCGGCGACATAACCCGCTCGGGGCTCCAAATTGCCACCCGATCCTTCAGCCGGTCGATCTGTTCCTTCGTATCGGCGGGAAGGTAGTGGTAGAACTTGTGCAGAGCGGAGGCGGCCCCCTCGTCGAACGGCAGCGAGCCGAAGAAGCCGAGCGACTGGCACGCGAAAAAGATCGCGACGGCTTCGCCCTCCGTAAACGCGATCGGCGGCAGGAGCCGCTCCCGGAGGAGGCGGTAGCCGCCGCCGCGTCCCTGAACCGCGTAGATCGGCACGCCCAGCCCGCTCAGCTCTTCCAGATCGCGCGATATCGTCCGGGTGGACAGGCCGAGCTCGTCCGCGAGCTCCTGAACGGTAAACGTCTTTTTGGCGTTGATCATCATGATCAACTGGATGAGGCGTTGCGATTTCGGCATGCCATCCTCCGGCTTCCGTCGTTTTTTTCATCATAGCACACAAATAAGACGAAATCTGTCCTATTTGAGCGGTATCCTCGACCCAAGCCGGTCCGAACGGGACCGAACCGAGGAGGACGCGAGATGATGGGGAAACCGAACAAGATGGAACATCCGAAACAAGGACACGACGACACGCGAAAGGAGGTGGGCTACGCCTTCCTCCATGGCGCGGGCTTGAGTCCCGACATCTGGAATGAAGTGATCGGGACGCTGACGGCGCCTTGTCTCGCGTTGGCGTATCCCGGGCACGATCGACCGGAGGCGGCGAGACACGCGCTGACTTTGACCGACTATGTGGCGGAGCTGAAGCGGCAGTTGGAGGCTTGGGAGACGGAGCGCTTCGTGCTCGTCGCGCACTCGCTCGGAGGCGTGCCGGCGCTTCGGCTCGCGGCCGAGCTGCCGGACCGCGTCGCCGGCTTGGCGGCCGTCGGCGCGGTCGTTCCGCGGGCGGGCGGCTCGTTCTTGTCCGCCCTGCCTTGGCCCAAGCGGCTGCTGTTGTCCGTCCTGCTGCCGCGCACGGGGACGCGCCCCCCGGCTTCCGCGATCAGGTCGGGGCTGTGCGGCGATCTGCCGCCCGAACGGGCTGACGTCATCGTGCGGGATTTCTCGCCCGAGTCCGTTCGCGTCTACACGGACCGCGCCGAAGCGCCGGTGCCCAACGTCCCGAAGCTGTACGTGAAGCTGACGCGGGACCGGGAGATCGCGCCGGCGCTGCAGGATCGGATGCGGTCGAATCTCGCACCGGACGACGTCCGCAGCCTGGATACGGGGCATCTGCCGATGCTGGGCGATCCGAGGGGGCTGGGCGAGATTTTGCGGGCGTTCCGGGCCGGTCTCGCGACGGTTTAACCCGAGGTGTCAATTTTCCGCCAAATCGTGCCCGCGGCTTCTGCCGTCCGAAATGCGGCCGAATGCGACGCTCGTCTCGGGAGCCAGCCGTTCGAGACGGCGATCCGCGCCGTCGAAGTCGTCCAGCATTTGGCGCGCTTCCAGGATCAGCGCATCTTCGAAAATCGCCTTCGTCAAGGTTGGCAGATCGGGCTCCATGCTCGCAAAGCACCGCTTATCGCCGCCGGTCTCCGACCGGTTCGCCAGGTTTGACCACCTTTCGATCCCGTCGGCGAAATGGCCGAAGAAGAGGCGCCATCTCCGCCTTTCCGGCTCTTCGAGCGGTCCCGCTTGGCTGCGTTCGAGCAGGATACGCTGCATTTCCATGGCGTGGAGATACCCGAGCTCCAGCTTCTGCATCCGCTGCCGGAGCCGTCGAAGCCGCCCCCGGCGCCTGCGCAGAAACGGGCTGAACTTCAGAGCGTGCATGCTCTGCTCCAGTCGGTCTGCCGCCTGGCGGATCTCATCGTTCAGCTCGGCCGCCGATCGCCGAAGATGCTCGCCTTCGTCGCCGTTCGCACCCGCGCCGACCCATCGCGACAGCAGCCGGCTATGGCGGGCGAACGCTTCGGCCGCCCGGGACAGCGAGGCCGCGGCGCTCCGGCTGTAGTCGGGCGGGACGATCGCCAGGTTGGCGCCGACAGCGACGGCTGCGCCGACGACCGTTTCCGCGAGCCGGTCCAGCCCGTACGTCGCGTCTTCTCCGACGGTCAGCACGAGCAGGGCACTGACGCCGATCTGGGTATAGGCATACTCGGGCAGGCGGAACAGCCGCCCGATCATCAGTCCGATCAGGATGAGCAAGCCGATGCTCCAGCCTCCGATCCCGATCTCTCGCGTGAAGACGCTGGCCAGCAGGACGCCGATGCAAATGCCGACGACCCGCTGAAAGCCTTTGCGAAGCGATTTTTCCACAGTCACTTGCAGACAGAGAACGGCCGCGAGCGGCGCGAAAAAAGGGTGCTTCGACCCGAAGGCCTGCGCGATCTCCCAAGCGGCCGCGGCGGCGACGGCCGTCTTCAGGATACGCGCGGCGGACTCTCCTTTGCGGGAGAGTCCGGTCATTCCGCCGAGCGGCGACATGGTCTATCCCTCCTTGCTTTCCCGCAGGAAGCTTGTGTTTGTCCTCTCTATTACCCGTTCGGGAGCCGATGCGCACGGGCTGGGGAGAGGAGGGTTGGCGGCGCGTGCCGCTTCTCGCTTATTTCCATACGTTTGACCCTCCGCAACATTTACCAGCCCGGGTTTATCGTCCATTAACGAACCGGAGGTATACTGTACGTGGAACGCCAATCCACCATGCAGAAGGGAACTCCGCTATGGGCATTCACACTTACTTTCAATCGCTGACCGATCTGGAGCGGATCATTCGCTGCCCGGGCAAGTTCAAATTTCAGGACCACAGCGTTGCGGAGCATTCTTGGAAAGTCGTACAGTATGCCAAGACGCTCGCGGACATCGAGGAAAGCAACGGCGTCGCCATCGATTGGAAAAAGCTGTACGAAATTACGAGCAGCCACGACTACGGCGAAATTTTCATCGGGGATATCAAGACGCCCGTGAAGCACTACTCGCTCGAGCTTCGGGCTATGCTGCAGCAGGTGGAGGAAGGAATGGTCGACCACTTCATCGACGACCACATTCCCGAGGAGCTGAAGCCGATCTTTCGCAGACAACTGCGCGAAGGAAAGGACGAATCGGTGGAAGGACAAATTCTCGAGGTCGCCGACAAAATGGATCAGATCTACGAAGCGTTCGCCGAGCTGCAGCGCGGAAACCTGGAGAAGGAATTTATCGTGATGTACCGGAACGCCTTGATCAAAATCAAGGAAATCAAGCTTCACTGCGTGAAATATTTCCTCGAAAACATCCTCCCCGACTTGGTCCGCGAAGGTTCCCGCTCCCCGATCGATATCGCCCGGATTACCGATGAAGCGTTAGCGAAATAACCTCCCCAGTTTTTTTCCCTCCCTTCCCGCTGTGCCAAAACGATGACATTGGCCGCCGGCTCGCTTCAAGAGAAAACAGGAGCAGGCCGATGGACCGCCGTCCCCGTCATCATCGATCCGACATGAAGGACAGGCCTCCGTCGACCAAAGGCCGACCAGAAAGGAAGCGAGCATGGTCTTAAGCGGCATCCCTCCCGGACGATTGCCTCGTGGGCCAGCCGGAAGAAGTGCGCGTCCATGAAGCCATATGGCACTTTGGATTGACGCATAATACGCCTAGTACATCGCCGGGGCGGTTTGAACGGGTTAGGGATGCTTTTCGGATGGCTTAGTCAACCAAGCTTCTGCTTCTCGTCTCCAATCTCCTTGATCGTCTGCGAGCATGGTGTTCCAACCGAGGCTCCGGGCGGAGGCCAAATTTTTCTCTTGGTCGTCGACGAACAAGACGGGAGCGCCCGGAGTCAGTCGCTGCTTGGCCTCGTCGATCGGGATAGCGGGGAACATTTCGCCTAGCGTGCGCCAGAGTTCGTCTACGCTAATCGCGCCCGTCCATAGCTGCTGCTTGATCTGCCTTTTCTCCAGCGAGAGGTGATAATCGTCGGCCAGCGCCGGCCAAAAGGAGGGGAAAAATTGGTGGCTAGCACTCCCGCGATGTCTAATACAAGCGAAGATTCGACGGTATTCATTCCGCATCCCTCCATTTGCTAGTTCTGCAGATCGAGTTGATTAGAGCGTATCATAAATGTGAGGCGCTTGGATCCTCTTTTCCGATTCGCGATGCAGGCACTTTGAGCGTTATAATAGGGGCTAGCAGAGGAATGGGGAGAGCTGACGAAATGAGCATGGAAATCGAACGAAAATTTCTGCTGCCCGAGCTGCCCGAGACGGTTCGGGAAAGGCTAGCGGTCCGGTCTGAGCAGCGGATCGAGCAGACGTACATCGCGATTGACGACAGCCAGGAGCTGCGTATCCGCAGGATCACGGACCTGCGGACGGGGAAGCGCGCGTATACGCATACGTTCAAGAACGGGACCGGACTGGCGCGGGAGGAAATCGAGTACGCCATTTCCGAAAGCCTCTACGCACAAGTAGCCGAAGCGGTCGGCGCCGTGGCGCTGACTAAAATGCGCACGACGGCGGAATGGGAAGGACTCGTCGTGGAGATCGACCGCTACGACCAATTGGACCTCGCCGTCCTGGAGGTCGAGTTCGATTCGGTCGAGGCGGCGCACGCGTTTGTCGCGCCGGACTGGTTTGGCCGCGACATCAGCGGGGACAAGACGTACAGCAACAAGACGGTGTGGCGATCGCTGCAGCAGCGCAAGTAATGTCGACATTCAAATGAAAAAGCTGTTCCCAAGGTCGTCGTCGACCGAAAGGGAGCAGCTTTTTTGGCGTGCTAGCGGGTGTGAGGCGGTTCCAGCGGCCAAAGTGTACCTAAGTCAAGAAAGTGGACACAACTTTTACGCAACCCGCTGCTGGTAA
>NZ_JAJFOW010000057.1 GCF_020731285.1 Cohnella baijiui | reverse complement strand
GTTGTAAGCTTACGCTCGATGTTCAGTTTTCAAGGAGCAATCTTGTCTTCGCGCTTGGCCTCGTTCTTGCTGGCCTCGCAGCGGCGACTTGATTAATATATCATGTTCGGCTAGGCTTTTGCAACCTTCAATTTCTGGAAGTTTGCAGTTCTTTCGCCGATGCCGCGCTTGCGGCGACCCCGCCTCGAAGGCGGAAATATAATGTACCACGCTTGGACAGCCTCGTCAACCCGATCGGGCCTAACAAATAACGGAAGACCGGTCACCCTCGGGCGACCGGTCTTATTCCTTCCTTCTTACTCCCCGCGCATATGCGGGAACAGCAGCACGTCACGGATGGACGGCGCGTCGGTCAACAGCATGATCAAGCGGTCGATGCCGATACCGAGTCCCCCGGTCGGCGGCAGGCCGTACTCCAGCGCACGGATGAAGTCCTCGTCCAAGTCTTGCGCCTCGTCGTTGCCCGCGGCCTTCTCCACCAGCTGCGCTTCGAAGCGCTGGCGCTGGTCGATCGGATCGTTCAGCTCGGAGAACGCGTTGGCGTGCTCCCGAGCTACGATAAAGAGCTCGAAGCGATCCGTGAACCGCGGGTCCTTCTCGTTCTTTTTCGCCAGCGGCGAGATCGCCACCGGATGCCCCGTGACGAAGGTAGGCTGAATGAGCGTATGCTCGACGAACGTCTCGAAGAACGCGTTCACGATATGGCCGAACGTCATGTGCGGCTCGACCGGCACCTTATGCTCCTTGGCGAGGCGATGCGCCTCCTCGTCTGTCATTTCGGCTGTGAAGTCGATGCCGACCGCCTTCTGAATCAGGGAGGTCATCGACTCGCGGCGCCACGGCGTCGAGAGGTCGACCTCCTGCCCTTGATAGACGATCTGCGTCGTGCCAAGCACGTCCTTCGCGAGATGGACGATCAGATCCTCGGTCAGGCGCATGATATCCTCGTAATCCGCATAGGCCTCGTAAAGCTCGAGCAGGGTGAACTCCGGATTGTGGCGGGTCGAGATGCCCTCGTTGCGATAGACGCGGCCGATCTCGTACACCTTCTCCAGACCGCCGACGATGAGCCGCTTCAGGTGCAGCTCGATCGCGATCCGCATGACGAGCTGCATGTCCAACGCGTTGTGGTGCGTGATGAACGGACGGGCGGCGGCGCCCCCTGCGATCGCGTGCAGCGTTGGGGTCTCCACCTCGAGGTAGCCGCAGCCGTCCAAGTAACGGCGCATCGACTGGATGATGCGGGAGCGCGTGACGAACGTCTTTTGTACGTCGGGGTTCACGATCAGGTCGACATAGCGCTGGCGGTAGCGCGTCTCGACGTCCTTCAGCCCATGGAACTTGTCCGGCAGCGGAAGGAGCGACTTGGTCAGCACTTCGAGCTCGGACACCTTGATCGACGTTTCGCCGGTCTTCGTCTTGAAGACGACGCCGCGGACGCCGATGACGTCGCCGATGTCCAGCAGGCTAAACGCCTTGTACTGCGCTTCGGGCACGGAATCCTGGCGCACGTAGATCTGAATCTTGCCGGACAGATCCTGGATGTGCGCGAAAGAAGCCTTGCCCATCGAGCGCTTCTGCATGATACGGCCCGCGACCGTCACTTCCTCGGCGCGCTCGTCCAGCTCTTCCGTCGAATAGCCGTCCAGGCGGGCGAGGATATCGCCGGCTTGGTGGGTCCGCTCGAACTTCGTGCCGAACGGATCGATGCCGAGCGCGCGCAGCTCGTCCAATTTGCCGCGCCGAATCCGCAGCATCTCGCTTCGTTCTTCGGCGGAGGTCTCCGCCACGGGGTTCGCTTGCTCTTGACTCATGATTAGACACCCTTTCATTCTCATTGCGGTCAAAACCGGCCTGCCCGTCTCCGGCGAGAGACGGGTCGGACATCTGGGGTTCGGGGGACTGAGGATTGTAACGCGAACAACGCGGAATCATTCAAAAAAGCTTCCGGAGGAAGCTTTTTCGGCCGATCCATGACGAGGCGTCAAACGCCCCGGTGCGATTGCTTACTTTTTGATATCGACGATTTTGTATTGGATAATGCCCGCGGGAACGCTTACTTCCACAATGGCGCCTTTTTTCTTGCCAATGATGGCGCGGCCGACGGGGCTCTCGTTCGAAATCTTGTTTTTCAAAGGGTCCGATTCGGCGGTGCCGACAATCGTATATTCCACGATCTCGTCGAACTCTTTGTCCTCTACCACGACGGTAGAGCCGATGCTGACCGTATCGAGATCGATCTCGTCATTGTTAATGATGCGGGCGTTGCGGAGCATCTTCTCGAGGGTGATGATGCGGCCTTCGATGAAGGCCTGCTCGTTTTTCGCATCCTCGTATTCCGAGTTTTCGCTAATATCGCCATATCCGATCGCGACCTTGATCCGTTCCGCCACTTCCCGGCGCTTGACGGACTTCAGGTTCTCGAGTTCCTCTTCGAGCCTCTTCAACCCGTCCGGGGTCAGAAGCACTTCCTTTTCGCTCATCTCACCGATCTCCTGTCAAGAGTATGATTTTCATGCGCGGCATGAATAGGGTGCGTTCAAGCGGCATCATCGCTGCTTCAGCGGGAGGCGAGCCGCCGTTGCTACTCAAATATATGGCGAATCACCGCGGACATGACACAGTCGCGCGCCGTCCGCTCGCGGTCGGCGCGCTCCGCATCCCGTTCCTGCCGGCTTACGTGCGAATATTGCTTAGAATTATATTTCAACCCCTAGGAAATGTCAATTAGCGGTAAAGCATCTAGGGATAAGCCCAGGATCAGTGGACAATCGCCGAATCGGCGGCTTCTTGTCGATCGGCGGCGGCCATCTCCGCGAGGGTCTCGACATACTGATCCAGCTTGACGGCGACCGCGGCGCGGGTGGTCAGCTCCATGATCTCGTTCTTGACGCGCGCCGCGTCCGGCAATCCTTTCAAATACCAGGCCAAGTGCTTGCGCATCTCCCGTACGGCCTGGCCTTCGCCTTTGAGGTTGATCAGGCGGTCCATATGCAGCATCGCGATCCGGATCTTCTCGCTCGGCGCCGGATCGGGCAGCATTTCTCCGGTCGTCAGGTAGTGAACGGTCCGGTACAGCATCCACGGGTTGCCGAGCGCGCCGCGCCCGATCATGACGCCGTCCACGCCGGTGTGCGCGAGCATCCGCTCCGCGTCTTCCGGCGAGAAGACGTCCCCGTTGCCGATGACCGGAATCGACACGGCCTGTTTAACGTCCCTTATAATATCCCAGTTCGCGTGACCGGTATACAGCTGCTCCCGGGTCCGGCCGTGCACGCTGACGGCAGCGCCGCCCGCGCGTTCGACGGCTTGCGCGTTCTCGACGGCGAAGATGTGCTCGTCGTCCCAGCCGATCCGCATCTTGACGGTGACCGGCTTTTGCGCGGCGTCTACGGCATACGACACCATCTCGTAGATTTTGGCGGGATCGAGCAGCCACCTTGCGCCCGCGTCGCACTTCGTGACCTTCGGCACGGGACAGCCCATATTAATGTCGATGATGTCGGCGTTCGTATTTTTGTCGACGAACTTGACCGCCTCGACGAGCGATTCGCGATCTCCGCCAAAAATTTGCAGACTAAGCGGCTTCTCCCGCTCGTCTACGAACAGCATTTCCAGCGTCCGCTGGTTGCCGTGCAGAATCGCCTTGTCGCTCACCATCTCGGCGCAGACGAGTCCGCAGCCGAATTCCTTGGCGATCAGCCGGAACGCCGGATTGCACACGCCCGCCATGGGCGCGAGCACGACGTTGTTGCTCATTTCTACATTGCCTATTTTCAGCATGGTTGCCTAACGCTCCTTCCGAGGGCGCGCCTCCGCTTGGGGAGCGTGCCGATGTATGCCTTCCCTGGTCAAGACGTCGCCCGCGAGCGCCGCCTCCCATGGGAACGCCTCGCCCGGTGTCCATACGTCTCTAAGCGGCACCAACACGAACGCCCGCTCCCCCATGCGGGGATGCGGGAGCGTCAGCTCGTCGGTGCCGAGCGTCTCGTTCTCGTACAGCAGCAAATCCAGATCGATCTTGCGCGGGCCCCAGCGAATCTCCCGCACGCGCCCCATCTCGAGCTCGATCGCGAGCAGCGCACGGAGGAGCGCCACCGGCGCCAGATCCGTGCCGATCGCGAGGGCCATATTGAGAAAGGCGGGCTGGTCGGTATAGCCGACCGGGTCCGTCTCGTACGTCTCCGATACGCGCCGCACCTCGATGCCGTCGTGTGCATCCAGCCGGCGGATCGCTTCGCGAAGCGAATGCTCCCGGTCGCCCAGGTTGGCGCCAAGTGCCACGTAGGCTTCCTTCATGGTGTTCCATCCTCTGCGATACGTTGAGCCCGGTCGCTAGGATCGGGTCCGGCGAAGCTCCACAGTCACCCCGTCGAACGTAATGTCGAACGGTGGATTCGGCTTCGTCACCGATACCGTCGCTTCGTTGATACTAGTATACGTATCGAGTACCGCGGTTGCAATGTTTCCGGCGAGCGTCTCGATCAGCTTAACCGGCGGCCCTTCGACGATCTTCTTCAACAGGGCGTGGATTTCCGCGTAGTTGACCGTATCGTTCACGTCGTCGCTGGCCGCGGCGGTGCCGAGATCCAGACGCAGATCGAGATCTACGATGAATTTTTGCCCGAGCTTGTTCTCTTCCGGAAAAACGCCATGGTACCCGTAAAATACCATCCTTTTCAGCAGCATGCGGTCCATTGCGGGTTAACCCTCCTTCTTCGCTTGGCGGTAGGCGATCGCGTCGGTCATGCCCGCGACGCGGCGCATCTGGCGCACGTCGTGGACGCGGACGATCTGGCAGCCCTGCAGGATGCCGGCCGACGTCGTCGCGCTGGTCCCCTCGACCACGTCGTCCGCGGGCTGCTCCAGCGTCTCGCGGATAAACGTCTTGCGCGACGTGGCGAGCAGCACCGGATAGCCGAGGCCGACCAGCTCGTCCAGCCGTCCCATCAGCTCGAGGTTCTCCCCGTAATCCTTGGCGAAGCCGATGCCCGGATCGAGCCAGATGTTCTCGTCGGCCACGCCCGCGGCATGCGCTCGCGCGACGCTGTCCCGCAAATCCTGCAGCACGTCGGGCACGAAATCGAGATAGTCGCGCGCCGTCCGGTTGTGCATGAGGATGATCGGACAGCCATACTCGGCCGCGAGCTCCGCCATTTTCGGCTCCCGCTTCAGCCCCCAGATGTCGTTCAGGACGTGCGCGCCGGCTTCGAGCGCGCGCCGCGCCGTCTCCGCCCGGTACGTATCGATGCTGATCGGCAGCTTCACCGCCGCGCGCACCGCTTCGATGACCGGGATGACGCGGCGCAGCTCTTCCTCGGGGGACACGGGTTCGTGTCCGGGGCGCGTCGACTCGCCGCCGATGTCGATCAAGTCGGCCCCCTCCTCGGCCATCTGCCGCGCCCGATCGACCGCCGCTTCCACGCTCGCGTACAGGCCTCCATCGGAAAAGGAATCCGGCGTCACGTTCAAAATGCCCATGATCAGCGTGCGCTCTCCGAGCGTCAGCTCCAGGCCGTCGTCGAATCGATAGCGTCGTCTATAGTAAGTCGGTCTCACCGCATGTCCTCGCTTCCGCTTTCCTGTTCGGCCGCCTGCCGATAGGCGGCCATGAGCCGGCGCGTAATGCCGCCCGCCCCGTCCGGCCACAGCCGGCGGACGGTCCCGTCCGGCTCCTCGAACGCGGCGACCGGGACGATCTCCTGGACGGCGTTCGTGACGAACGCCTCGTCCGCCCGGAGCAGCTCCTCCCAGCGGTAGCGCCCTTCGCGCGCCGGCATCGCCGCCGCGCCGCCAATTCGGCGCACCCCTTCGGCCAGCACCCACGCCCGCGTAGTGCCTGGAAGCGGCCCCGTCTCCAGCGACGGCGTATGGATCACCCCGTCCTTGATCCAGAAGATGTTGCTCACCATTCCTTCGCACACATCCCCGTCCGCCCCGAGGAACAAGCCTTCCGTCCCCGGCGCCGCCCCGCCGGCGGCCAGCTCCCGCTTCGCCAGCATATTGTTCATATAATGGAACGATTTTAACCGGGGGGCGCCCGGACCGCCCTCCGGCGTACTCCGCGGCAGCCGCAGCAGCCGCACCCGCTTGGCCGCGCGGGTCTCCGGCCGATCCGGGGCGACCGGCTTCGCGTAGACGATCTCCGCGGGACGATCGTACGCGCGATCGCGCAGGCCGATCTCGCCTTCGCCGGCCGACACCGACCAGCGCACGTAGGCGTCCGCCAGCCCGTTCGCTTCCAGCAGCCGGCGCACGTCCCGCGCCATCCGATCCGGATCGGGCATGTATTCGATGCCGAGCGCCCGGCAGCTCTCCGCGAGCCGCGCGGCATGAAGCCCGAGCAGCCACGGCCGACCTCCGTATGTACGGAACGTCTCGAACAGCCCCATTCCATACAGAAAGCCGTGATCGTAGACCGAGATCACGGCTTCTTCGCTGGCTGTGATCCTACCGTTCAGCAGCAGCTTCATTTATCGGGTGCCCGCCTTGTAGCTCAAAAAACGGCGGAGCATCGTGCGGCCGTGGTCGGTCATGATCGACTCCGGATGGAATTGCACGCCCTCGATGGCGTACGTCTTGTGCCGAAGTCCCATGATCTCGCCGTCATCCGATTCCGCGCTGATCTCCAGCTCGTCCGGCAGCGTCTCCCGCTTCACGATTAGGGAGTGGTAGCGCGTCGCCGTAAACGGGGACGGAATGCCCTCGAAAATCGTGCGGCCGTCGTGCGTGATCTCGGACGTCTTGCCGTGCATCAGCTTGTCCGCTCGCACGACGTCGCCGCCGAACGCCTGGCCGATCGACTGATGGCCGAGGCAGACGCCCAGGATCGGAATCTCTCCCTTGAAGCGCGCGATGAGCTCGAGGCTGATGCCCGCCTCGTTCGGCGTGCACGGGCCGGGCGAGATGAGGATGTGGTCCGGCTTCAGCGCGGCGACGCCGTCCAGATCGATCTCGTCGTTGCGGCGCACGACGATCTCCTCGCCGAGCTCGCCCAAGTATTGAACCAGGTTATACGTAAACGAATCGTAGTTGTCGATGACCAGAATCATGTGCGTTCCTCCTCCAGGTGAACCGGGTCCGCGCGTTCTCGGAGCCGCTCTCCGTACTGCACCGCTTTCCAGAGCGCTTTGGCTTTGTTCAGGCACTCGTAAAATTCGCGCTCGGGGTCGGAGTCGATGACGATGCCTGCGCCCGCTTGAATATGGACGATCCCGTCCTTGGCCACCATGGTGCGGATACTAATATTAAATTCCATATTTCCGGCGTAGTCAATCCATCCGAGCGATCCGGTGTAGACGCCGCGGCGCACCGGCTCCAGCTCCTCGATGATCTCCATCGTGCGGATTTTCGGCGCTCCCGTGATCGTCCCCCCGGGAAAGGAGCCCGCCAAGACGTCGAGCGCGTCCTTGCCCGGGGCGATGCGGCCTTCGACCTGGGAGACGAGGTGCATGACGTGGGAGTAGCGCTCCACTGTCAGCAGCTCCGGCACGCGCACCGTGCCGTACGCCGCGACCCGTCCCAGATCGTTGCGCGCGAGGTCCACGAGCATGACGTGCTCGGCCCGCTCCTTCTCGCTGCCGAGCAGCTCCCGCTCCATCGCCGCGTCCTCCTCCGGCGAGCGGCCCCGGCGCCGGGTGCCCGCGATCGGCCGCGCGCCGATCCGGTCGCCTTCCAGCTTGACGAGCAGCTCGGGCGAAGCCGAGACGAGCTGAAAGTCCGGGAACTTTACAAAGCCCATGTAAGGCGAAGGGTTGAACAGGCGCAGCAGCTCGTATAGCGTCTCGGGCGGGACGCCTACCGGCATGCTCTGGCGCATCGACAGATTGACCTGAAAGACGTCTCCTTGGGCGATATAAGCCTGGATGCGGCGCACCGCCTCCTGATACGCTTCCTTCGAAAGCGAGGTGGCGAGCCGGCCCGACGCCGCGAACGACTTGACGTCCAGCTCCAATCCGTCGTCGGCCATCGCCGCTTTCATCGCGTCGAGTTCGGCTTGCACGGACGCGTCCTCGCCCACCGCCGCGATCTGTTCCCAGACGCGCCGCATCTCGTCCGCCCGATCCGCCGCGCGCTCCCAGCATCGCCGCAGCGCACCGGCATCGCCGCCCTCGGGCACCTCCTCGTGGACGGCCAGATAGAGCGCGCCCGCCTCATGATCGACGATCCACAGCTCGTTCACGAGGAGAAACGCATACGCCGGCAGCCCCAGGTCGTCCACGGCCAGCTCGGGCAGCCGCTCGAGCGATCTCGCCGCGTCGTAGCTCCAATACCCGACGGCTCCGCCGAGAAACTTCGGGGCCTCCGGCACGCCCGGCGCGCGGTATCGCCCCATGATCTCGCGCATGACCGCGATCGGGGAGCCGCGCAGGCGGCGCGGGAACGGCCCGGTTGCGCCCTCGCCCGCGGCCGCGCCCGACGGATTTGCCGCACCCGCCTTGCTTGCCGTCGTTGCCTCGCTTGCGGCGCCCGCCGCCTCGTCCGCGCCGTCCAACGTTCCCCGCACGACCGATGCCGGCCGCAGGCCGAGGAACGTATAGCGGCCGTCTTTGCCGCTCTCGAGCACGAACGCGTGCGCGTGGGATGCCTCCCAAGCCCGCCGCCAGGACAGGACGCGGTCCTCGCCTTCCCCCAGCGCGTAGCGCCGTACGTAGGGCAGCCTGTTGTAGGCTTTCTCTTCCTCCGCCCAGCGGGTCCACCGCTCCAAGCTTGTCAACGTCTCCAACTCGTTCGTTCCCCCGTCGCCGCTTCTTTTTCTGCGCTGCGGCCTTTTGTGTTCCTATTATAGCGGATTCCCGGACCCGGACAAATGCCAAAAACGCCGGAATGTGCAACCATTTTCCTTCCCGGTTCGTTATTTCTGTGAAAGTCCCCCTTTTACGGAATGAACACGAAAAATCATACAGATTTTTGTTTTTTTCCGCAAAAACCGAAAATGAATATGAAAAATCGAATTGAATTCTCCCTTCCGCCGCCAATTAGGTTTTTCTATTCGAAATATCATACAAAATGAATAAGATCGCAGGGATGGGCGCCATCATGCGGCGAGTTGGAGATAAGGGTGCAAAGCGGGGATATGCGGCGGATAGACGCAGGCGAATGGGGTCGCCATAAAATGAGGGTACGCGGCAGATAGGTGCTTGCGAAAGGGTGTACAAAGTACGAAGGATTGCTGGCATGAAGTAGTTGTGGTCGCCAATCGCAACTCCATCTGCGGGCAGGTTCGTCCATTCAAGGAGGGAACGATCGATGGAGACGTTCGGACGCGGGTGTTTGTACATCATCATCGGGATCGTGGCGCTCACGGTCCTCGCTTTTCTGGTCGGCGGGACGATCCAGCTTCCCTGGATCATCGTCATTCCGCTCGTCGTGCTGGCGTTCTGGGCGGCGTCGCGGAAGAGCCGCAAATAGATCGAAACCCGCCCCGATTCCCCCGCCTGCCGACGATCCCGATCGCTCTTTTTTAGATTGGGATGTTTCTACGAGGCGCTCGCGGTGTTAATGAATGAAAAAAAGGAGTTGTCGATCTTACATGCCATCCTTCTCCGTTAAGCTGCGCGCGCTTGGCCTGTCCGCCTGTCTGGCCGTGGGCACGTTAACGGCCGCCGGCACTTCGGCCGCTGCCGCTCCCAAGCCGATCCACCTCGAGATCAACGGCAGTCCGATCGAGCCCGCACAGCAGCCTTTCATGGAAAACGGCAGCGTCTTCATCCCGCTGCGCACGGTCTCGGAGCTGTTAAAGACCGTCGTCGACTGGAATGCCAAGTCGAAGACGGTGTCGATTTACGCCCCCGAGCATACCGTGAAGCTCGTCCCCGGACAAAAAAACGTTCAGCATAACGGCCAATCGCTGCAGATGACCCAGCCCGCCAAGTTGAAGAACGGATCCGTCTACGTGCCGATCCGCTTCGTCGCGCAGACGCTCGGCGCGACGGTCGATTGGCAGAGCGCCAAGAACACCGTCGCCATCTCCGACGAGGGCAAATTCGTCATGGGCTGGGCGACGTCGGATACGCCCGCGGCCTTCTGGGCGAATATTCGCACCGGCGAGCTGTACCAGTCCTATCCGTCCGCCAGCCCGGCCAAGCTGACGGGCAAGCTGGATTCCGAATTCGTCGACAAGATGATCACGCTGAGCGCGAATCAGCTGTCGGAGGACGGCTTCGTCGTGACCGTTACCAACTATTACGGCGAACCGATGGTCCACCAGAAGACGAACACCTCCTACGTCAAAGGCGGCAAACTGCTCCGCGAAGCGGAGGCTTCCTACTTCCAGCGCATGGCGATCAACGTCAACCAATTCCGCAATCAGCCGCTGCTCACCGACGGCAAGACGCTCGAGCTGCTGAAGCAGGACGGCACGGTCGACACGGCTTACGATCTCGTCAAGCTCGGGACGAAGGACGAGAGCTACTCGATCGAAGGCATCGGCGACGGGTATCTGCTCATCCGTCCGAACGCGACCGGCCTGCTCACCTTGGTCGATCCGGTCAACGGCTACTTTAAGCTGCTCTACGAGCTTCTAGGCGACAAAGACCGCGAGTACGCGCTGATGAACGACGTGCCCTATCACGGCGACACGCTGGTCGTCCAAGGGGAGCATGACGGCACGATCGATCTGGAATATACCGGCATCGTGGACAATGCGATCCACAAGCTGCAGGTCAAGGCCAAGGATTGGCTGAAATAAAGCCTCTGCGGCGCTTCGCATCACAAGTAAAAACGGCTTTAGGGTAAAACTTATACATGCTGGATGACCAAAAAACAGCCCTCGGCACGTTCCTCGCGGAACGGCCCGGGGGCTGCTGCTTTTCATGAGGCGCTTAGTTGTCGAAGTTAAACAGCGGCGTGCTCAGGTAGCGCTCGCCGTTCGACGGGACAACCGCGACGACGCGCTTGCCGGCGCCGAGCTCCTTGGCGACTTTGAGCGCAGCAAAGATCGCGGCGCCCGAGGAGATGCCGCAGAGGATGCCTTCGTTCTTGGCAGCCGTGCGAGCCGTCTCGAAGGCGTCTTCGTTGTCGACTGCGATGATCTGGTCGTAAACGTCGCGGTTCAGGATCTCCGGCACGAAGTTGGCGCCGATGCCCTGAATCTTGTGCGGTCCCGCTTTGCCTTCGGACAGCAGCGGGGACGCGGCCGGCTCGACAGCGACGATCCTCACGCCCGGGAAGCTCATCTTCAGCACTTCGCCCGCGCCGGAGATGGTGCCGCCCGTGCCGATGCCGGCGATGAAGGCGTCCAGCTTGCCGTCGAGGGAATTGATCGCTTCGACGATCTCGGGACCGGTCGTCTCGCGGTGGATCTTCAGGTTGGCCTTGTTACGGAACTGATCGGCCAGGAAATAGTCCGGGTTTTCTTTCAAAATTTCTTCGGCTTTCTTCACCGCGCCGTTCATGCCTTCGGAGCCCGGCGTCAGCACCAGCTCTGCGCCGTATGCGCGAAGCAGGTTGCGGCGTTCCAAGCTCATCGTTTCCGGCATGACGATCAGCGCGCGATAGCCCTTGGCGGCCGCGACCAGCGCCAGTCCGATCCCGGTGTTGCCGCTCGTCGCTTCGACGATCGTGCCGCCCGGCTTCAGCTTGCCTTCTTTCTCCGCTTCTTCCACGATGCTGAGGGCGATCCGATCCTTAACGCTTGCACCGGGGTTTTGGTATTCCACTTTAACGTAGATTTCCGCGCTACCTTCCGGTACGATTCGGTTCAGACGCACCAGCGGCGTATCCCCGATTAAGTCGGTTACGTTCTGCACGATCCTTGCCATGACGTATTCCCTCCTAGTGATTCAGCGGACGATATCGCCCTGCAGCTCTTAATCCGACTAAATCAGTCGGTATTCACATGATCTCATCTTATCAATGTTAGTAGAGATTGTCAATAGCCGCTGCGCCCAATGCACTACGAGCGCAGCGAAGGATCCAGGACCTTGGCGCCATACTTGTCCAGCAACGACTGCTCCAGCTCCCCGAGCGGAATCGCCTTGGCTAGCGCCAGCTGTTTGCGGGCTTCGGCGCGGGCCTCGTCGGGCGCCATGGCGCGCGTCTCGTCGCGTCCGCTCAGCAGCACCAGTTCATAGCCGGACGCCGTGCGCACGGGTCCCGTAATCTCGCCGACGCCCAACTGCGAAGCCGCGGTCAGCAGCGTCGGATCGAGGAATGGGTCGTTATCCTCCACCCAGCCCAGCTCGCCTCCGCTCGCCGCCGTGTCTTCGTCGGTCGAGTAGCGCGACACCAAGTCGCCGAAGTCCGCCCCCTGCTCCAGCTGCGAGAGCAGGTCTTGCGCCTTGGACCGCTTGTCCACTACGAGGTGGGCAACCTTAAGCCGCACCCGTCCGGCAAATTCCTCTTGGTGGTCCCGAACGTAGCGGTCGATCTCGGTCTCCGGCACCTGCACCGTGCGGATCGCAAGCCTTTCCAATTGCAGCCGGTACTTCGTGTCCTTGCGCACCTCGTCCGGGCTCATGCCCAGCTGCTCCCGCCTCGCGGCGTAGAACTGCTCCTCGCTGTCGTAGCCTTCGCTCATCTTGCGCAGCTCCTGCGCCACGTCCTCGTCCGATACGACGATGTCTACAGCCTTCGTCTCCCGCTCCACCGCCATGCGAAGCATGAGGACGCGCAGCGTCTGTTCGCCATAGGACGACAAGAGCTGGTTCAGCAACTGCCCGCGAAGGATCGGCTCGCCGTCCACGATCGCCACCGGGTCCTCCGACAGTCCGGGGGCGCCCGACGGCGCAAGAGGGGTCGGGCCCGAGCCGGATGGAGTCGGCGCTTCCGCACGATCCGCCGTGCAGCCCGCTTCGACCCCTAGCGTACACGATAGGGCGAGCAGAACGATCGGCTTCAGCAGCAGCCGCTTCGTCCGCCTCATGGCCATCATCCCCCGTTTCTATTGCGACTTGGCGCGTTCCAGGACTTGCATCAATTCGGCTTTGTCGAACTGGTAGGTCTCATTGCAGAAGTGGCAGTGAATCTCAGCTTGACCGTCTTCGTCGATCAGCTTGCGCAGATCCTCCTCGCCGAGGCTGATCAGCGTGCGTTCGACGCGCTCGCGCGAGCATTGGCACTGGAACCGGGGCTGGATGGAGTCGTGGATCACGATATCGTCGCCAACGAGGAAGCGCAGCAGGCCTTCCGCCGTCTCGCCTTGGTCCAGCAACGCCGTGACGTGGGGCATCGCGGCCACCGCGTGCTCCAGGCGCGTGAGCTGCTCGTCGCTGATGCCCGGCAGGACCTGGACGATGAAGCCGCCCGCGTGCAGGATGGAGTTGTCCGTATCGACGAGGACGCCCAGCCCGACGGCCGAAGGCGTCTGCTCCGAAGCGGCGAAGTAATAAGTGAAGTCCTCGGCCAGCTCGCCCGAGATGATCGGAACGCTGCCGCGGTAAGGCTCCTTCAGGCCGAGATCCTTGGTGACGTTCAGGAAGCCGGTCTTGCCGACCGCGCCGGCGACGTCGAGCTTGCCCAAGCTGTTGCTCGGCAGATGAACATGCGGATAGTCGACGTAGCCCCTCACTTCGCCCACGGCATTGGCGTCGATGACGATCTGCCCGATCGGTCCGTCGCCTTTGACCTGTACGGTCAGCTTCTCCTCGCCCTTCAGCATCGTGCCCATCATCGCGGCTGCCGTCGCGGTCCGTCCCAGCGCGGCCGAAGCCGTCGGGTACGTGTCGTGGCGCCGCTGCAGCTCGCGGACCAGATCCGTCGTCTTGGCGGCGAAGACGCGAATCGCGCCGTCCCAGGCCGTACCTCTAATCAGTTCGTCTTTCACGAAGTCATCCCTTCTTTGCTTCTATAATAGTCGTTCAAAGATTGCGCTCGTAAATGATCCTCAATCCCTCCAGCGTGAGCAGCGGATCGACCAATTCGATCGATTCGGACTCGCCCGCGATCAGCTCCGCCTGTCCGCCCGTTGCGATGACGCGCGGCCGCACGCCCTGCTCGGCGGCGATTCGCTTGACGATGCCGTCGACTTGTCCCGCATAGCCGTAGATAATGCCGGACTGCATCGCGGAAACCGTGTTGCGGCCGACGACGACGCGGGGCTTGGTCAGCTCGATCCGCGGCAGCTTGGCCGCGCGCTGGTACAACGCTTCGGCGGAAATGCCGATGCCCGGCACGATCACGCCGCCGAGATAAGCGCCGCCCGCGTCGATGTAGTCGAACGTCGTCGCCGTGCCGAAATCGACCACGACGAGCGGCGTCCCGTAATGCTCGATGCCGGCCACCGCGTTGACGATCCGGTCGGCGCCGACTTCCTTCGGGTTCTCGTAGCGGATATTAAGCCCCGTCTTGATGCCCGGTCCGACTACAAGCGCCTCGCGTCCGACGTACTTTTGGAACAGCCGCTCGAGCGTCGGCATGAGCGGCGGCACGACGCAGCCGAGGATGACGCCGTCGATATCGGCGGCGCGGATTCCCGCGATTTGGAACAGGTTCGTGATCAGTATCCCGTACTCGTCCACCGTGGAGGAACGGTTCGTGCTGAGCCGCCAGTGCTGCTTCAGCGTCTCGCCGTCGTACAGGCCGAGCACGATATTGGTATTCCCGACATCGACGACCAGGATCACGCCGGTTCCCCCTTCTTGATCTCGTTCAGGTCCAGGCTGATATCGAGCGCCTGGAACGAATGCGTCAGCCCCCCGACGCTGATGACGTCGACGCCGCTGGCCGCGATCTCGCGCACCCGCTCCGGCCGAATGCCGCCCGACGCCTCGAGCACGATATGCGGCGCGAGCTCCCGCAGCCGGGCCGCCGCTTCGCGCATCTGCTCGGGCGCCATATTGTCGAACATGACGATATTCGCCCCGGCCTCGGCCGCTTCGACCGCCTGCCCGAGCGACTCGGCCTCGACTTCGATCATCATCGTATGCGGCACGCGGCGCTTGGCCGCCTCGACGGCGGCGGTGATCCCGCCCGCTGCCTTGATATGATTGTCCTTGATCATGACGGCGTCGTAAAGCCCGAACCGGTGATTGGCGCCGCCGCCGACGCGAACCGCGTATTTTTCCAGCGTCCGGTGGCCGGGCGTCGTCTTCCGCGTGTCCGCGATGCGCACGGAGAAGCCTTCGGCCGCCGCCACATATTGCCGCGTCTTCGTCGCGATGCCCGACAGACGCTGCATCAGGTTCAGCGCGAGGCGCTCGCCCGTCAGAATGCTGTGCGTCGAGCCCTTGACGACCGCGATGACGGTGCCGCTCTCGATCCATTCGCCATCCGTCGCCTGCTTGTCGAACGACAGCGTCGGATCGACGATCTCGAACACCATCCGCGCGAGCGGCAAACCCGCGATCACGCCCGCTTGCTTGGCGTGGATGATGCCCACCGAATAATGCCCCTCCGGCACGGTCGCCATCGTGCTCACATCGCCGCTGCCGATATCCTCGGCCAGCCACGCGCGTATTTGCGCGCGGACGGCTTCGACGGCCGGTCCGCCGATGCGCCAGTCACTTTCCCGTTCAAACATGGCTGATAACCTCCTCGCCGATGCCTTGCTCCCGATGCAGCACCGTATGTTTGCGCCAGATCAGATCGTCCCTTTCCGGGAAGTCCTCCCGGTAGTGCGCTCCCCGGCTTTCCTCGCGGGCGAGCGCCGCCTCCATGACCAGCAGCGCGCAGGTCAGCAGGTTGGCGAACTCCAGCTCCTCCCGCTTGGAGAGGTTCGTCTGGAACAGCGGCAGCTGGCGCCGCAGCTCCTCGAGTCCTTTGTTCAGTCCGGCCGCGTCTCTGCGGAGACCGGCGAAGCGGACCATGACCTTCTGCAGCTTGAGCCGCCGTTCGACGATCGCACCCGAAGGCACTCCGACGCGCTTGGGGCCGACGCTTGCGGACGAGAGCCGCCCGGTCGGCGGACCCATCGCGTCGATTCGCTCGACGATGCGCTTGCCGAAGACGATCGCCTCGGAGAGCGAGTTGCTCGCCAGACGATTCGCGCCGTGCACGCCGGTGGACGATACCTCGCCGCAGGCGAACAGCCGGGAAATGCTCGTCTCCCCGTGCAGGTCGGTGCGCACGCCTCCCATCATATAATGGGCAGCCGGCGCCACCGGAATCCAGTCCGTCGTCATGTCCAAGCCGTAATTCAGACAGAATTCGTAAATATTCGGGAACCGGTGCCGGATGAGCTCCGGCGATTCGTGGGTGATGTCGATGTAGACGTAGGTCGACTTGGTCGCTTCCATCTCGCTCAGGATCGCCCGGGCGACGACGTCCCGCGGCGCGAGCTCGAGCTGCTCGTGGTACTTTTCCATAAAGCGCTCCCCGGTGATGTTGCGAAGCACAGCGCCCTCGCCGCGCACCGCCTCGGAAATGAGGAAGCGCGGCGCGCCGGGATAGCAGAGCGACGTCGGGTGAAACTGGTTGAACTCCATGTCCCGGATGATCGCTCCGGCCCGGTAGGCCATCGCGATCCCGTCGCCGGTCGCCACCTCGGGATTGGTCGTATACCGGTAGAGCTGGCCCGTGCCGCCCGAGCAAAGGATGGTCGCCTTGCCGCGCACGACGACCCGCGAGCCGTCCGGCTTCTGCACGATCGCGCCGTGGCAGACGCCGTCCTCGGTCAGCAGATCGAGCGCGAAGTGGTCGTCCCAGATCTCGATGGCGGAGCTGGACTTCACCTTGTCGGCCAGCGCGCGCACGATCTCGAAGCCGGTCGCGTCTCCGTTCGCATGCAAAATCCGGCGCTGGCTGTGAGCGCCTTCCTTGGTCAGCGCCAGTTGACCGTCTTCCTCGTCGAAGTGCGTGCCGTACCGGATGAGCGCCTGCACGCCTTCCGGCCCTTCATGCACAAGAACGTCGACCGCATCGGAGTCGCACAGTCCCGCTCCGGCGATCAACGTGTCCTGGCGATGAAATTCGGGGGAATCCTCGTCGGAGATGACGGCGGCGATTCCCCCTTGGGCGTAGCGCGTATTGCTGTCGAAGAGCGACTTCTTCGTAATCATGAGTACGCGATTGCGCTTGCTGGCCTTGATTGCGGCGAACAGCCCGGCAATGCCGGCGCCGATGACGATGACGTCCGTCTCGACGACCGGCAGCTTTTCCAGATCGAAGTCGACGATATAGCGTGGTATCATGACCGGTCCCCCCACCCGTCCGATTACTTCACGAGGAGCATGCGCTCCAGCGAAGCCCGCGCTTTGTCAGCGACATCCTGCGGCACATGGATTTGCGGCTGCATCGTTTCCAGCGCGCGAACGACCTTCTTCAGGTTGTTCACCTTCATGTTCGGGCAGACCAGAAACTTGCTCGCGAAATGGAACGTCTTGTTCGGGCTGTCGACCCGCAGCTGATAGCCCGTGCCGTCTTCGGTCCCGACGATGAACTCCTGATGGCTGGACTCCCGGCAGTATTTCAGGATGGCGGTCGTGCTGCCTACGAAGTCCGCGAGCGCCACGACTTCCGGACGACACTCCGGATGGACGACGAACTGGGCGTTCGGATGCTTCGCCTTCATCTCGTAGACATCCTTCACGGTGAGCATGTCGTGCGTATTGCAATAGCCTTCCCAGATGATCATCTTCTTGTCGGTATGCTGCTGCACGTAGTGCCCCAGGTTTTTGTCCGGGCACCAGATCACTTCGTCGCTGTCGACGGAGTTGACGACCTTGACCGCGTTGGCCGAGGTGCAGCAGATGTCGGTCTCGGCCTTCACGTCCGCCGAAGAGTTGATATAGGTGACGACCTTGGCGTTCGGATGCTTGGCTTTCAGTTCCCGCAGGCCGATCGGGTTCACCATGTCCGCCATCGGGCAGCCCGCGCGCTCGTCGGGGACGAGGACGACCTTGTTCGGCGCGAGGATCTTGGCGCTCTCGCCCATGAAGTGCACGCCGCAGAACACGATGACGTCTGCGTCCGTCGCCGCGGCCTTCTGGGCAAGCAGGAACGAATCGCCGCGGAAATCCGCGACTTCCTGAATCTCGTCCCGCTGATAATAGTGAGCCAGAATGATGGCGTTGCGTTCTTTTTTCAGCTCAAGCAGCCGCTCGCGCAATTCGCGGTTTTGTTCCGCTTTGCGTTCCAGAGCCAAAGCTTCCATTGTGGGTTCTCCTCCCTACGGCCTGAACTTTCCGGGGACTGACGTACGGCGCTTGGCGCGTACGGTATATCGCCAGCGTTCTGCGCCGGCTCGGCGCAACGCAAGTTCGGGTCGCATTCCATAGTTTGTGAATCTAGGCACAAAGGTTGGGACAACCTTGCTCTCCCTGCGTAAAGAAACGGCCCCGCCACTCGCCGCCGATCGGACATGACGTCCTGCGCGCAGTCCATCGGACGGGAACGGCTCGCGAACGGAGCGGATCGGCCGATCCATGCGGCGGCCGCCGATCCGCATCGCAGCTACTTCGCAGCGCTAGATGTGGCTGTTTAACAATAAATTTACACGCGTAGGGAGGGGCTGTCAATGAATGTTCCTATATTCATTCCAATGATTTTCGTGCATTCCGATGGACATTCTCCCTGTCGCGGAACTTCGTTCCGGTCTGCATTGTCTAATATAGGGAGGTAATGGGTTTGACGGAAACGCATTGGGCGTACGCCGAGCGGATGGATGCCGCGGGACTGCGCGATCTGATGCTCGCCTACGGCCAGGATGTATGGAATCTGGCCTTCATCCTGACGCGAAGCCGCGACCTGGCGGATGACGTCTCCCAGGATGTGTTTCTCAAAGCATACCGAACCATCGGCACCTTCCGCGGCGGCTCGTCGATCCGGACGTGGCTGCTCGCGATCGCGCGCAATACGTCGCTGAATGCGAAACGGACCGCCTTTATGCGGCGGACGATCCTGATGGGCCGGGTGGCCGACTCCCGGTCGAGTCCGTCCGCGGAGCAGGAGGCGCTCGCCCGCCGCGTCTCGGACGAGATCTGGATGCAGGTGCTCGCAATCCCCTACAAGCTGCGGGAGACGCTGATCCTGCAGGCTAAATACGAGATGAGCATACGGGAGATCGCGGAGCTGCTGGGGATCTCGGAAGGCACGGTCAAGTCCCGGCTGGCCCGAGCGCGTCGCCGGATGATGGATGCCCGAGAGGAGGTTGAGCAGGATGCCTGATCGCGAGCCGGAGTGGTACCGGCGACTGCGGGGAAACCCGCTGCAGGAGCCGGGATTCACCGAAGAGCAGATGGACCGGATCGAGCGGCTGGCCGGGGAAAGGTCGGGCGCTTCGCGAAGGAGAACCGAGTCGAGGAACGTGCGGAGGTCGAGCGGAATGGAACGGGAAGGCGGGGAGCGTTCGGAAATGGGGCGAAGCCGGAACGAGACGAACGGTCCAGCAGCGAACGAAACGGAATCGGCAACTGGAGATAGAGTCGGAGAATCGCATGGCTACGGCGAGTCGAGGCGCGGAAAATGGTCCGGCGGAATGGAACCTGTGGCCGGGAGCGGAGACAAAGTCCGCACCGGCGCCGGAGACGGACGAACCGGACGCAGACCGCGTAGGATTCGACTCCGTGCAGCCGCCGCGATCGCGCTGGCCTCGGTTCTTCTCGCGCTCGGCGTCTGGCGCTTCGGGTCGGGCGGGGCGGACCCGGCGGCGCCGGGACCGTCCGCGACGCAGACCGTGCCCGGCGGTGGTACGGCGACGACGCCGGTGCAAACGCCGACGCCGCAGAGCCGCCTTGGCGAGCCGATCGCCGTCCTTCAGCTGAAGGGGATGCTGGCGGAACAGTTGCCTTTCTCGGCCGAGGACGTCACCGGATTCGAAATTTATGCTGCGCGGAGCACGCAAGCGCTGACCGTGCCGAAAGAGCGAACGTATGTGCTGCTGCAAAACTTGTATAACCTCGATTTGAAGGCGGCCGGGATGACGGGGGTCGGTCCCGATCATTATCTGGGGTCCTCCGAATCCGCTACGCTTCGAATTCAAACCAAAACGAAGTCCTATACGCTGGATTACGACCTGGCCACCAATACTTACGGGGCATTTGGCGGCACTGTGTTCCGTTTCTATGCCGACGATCAGGTTTGGCTGCTCATGCAGGGATTGCTGAACGCCGGTTCCATTTGGGCCGAATACGACCGGCTGTCCGAGCAATCGCGCATCGAAGCCGAAACCCGCAGCAACGCCGACGAGCCGGTCAGCAAAGCCTATTCGCCCGAGCGTTTGCAGGTGGCCGGCAGCGACTACAACGGATGGGAGAAGCAATTCCTTCCCCTGTCGTCCGGCATCCGCATCAACGACAGTTATATGGGGACGTCGAGCCTCATTCAACAGCTCGGGAACGACGAGCCGGAGGTGCTCCGCGTCGGCAACGCTATCGTCTTTGCCACGGACGCGAACAAGACCTCGGACGGCGTCGGCGTCGGCCTCACCCGGGACGAAGTGATCCGGAAGCTCGGCGAGCCGAATGTAAAGACGAACACACGGTGGGACTACCGAATCGGCGACTACTTGAAGTTTCACTTGTTATTCGAGGACGACAAAGTCCGATTCATGACGCTTACGATGCCGTTTTAAGACACGTTGAATCGACGAATGTGCGTATGTAAACTACCTACATGGGCCATCGGCGGACTAACCAGACGGATGTACGTATGTAAACTACCTACATCGGCCGTCGGCGGACTCATCGGACGAATGTGCGTATGTAAACTACCTACATCGGCCACCGGCGGGCCCGTCGGACGAATGTACGTATGTAAACTACCTACATCGGCCGTCGGCGGGCTTATCCGACGAATGTGCGCATGTAAACTACCTACATCGGCCGTCGGCGGGCTTATCCGACGAATGTGCGTATGTAAACTACCTACATCGGCCGTCGGCGGACTCATTGGACGAATGTGCGTATGTAAACTACCTACATGGGCGACCGGCGGGCCCGTCGGGCGAATGTGCGGCCAATAACTCCCTAAGTTTGGGGCCGTATATACGTTTCAACCGACATGCCTCCGAACCACTCCGCTGCCGCCCACCAAAAAAACCCGCTATCCCGGCCGGCCTTCGGCCGAGGGATAGCGGGTTTTCTTCTGTACGAATGTTACTTCGGTTCGCCTTCGCCGTCGTCGCGGCGATGGTCCGGATTGGGAGGCGTGCCCTCTTCGTCGCGGGATTGGATGCGCACGCGCATGTTGCCGCCCAGTGTATCGATGATCGGCTCGGTCTTCGGCTCCTCGCCTTCTCCACCGCCGTCGTCTTCGCTCACTTCGAGGTTGCCTTTTTCGATCAGCGCCTTGATCTGCTCGAGCTCGAGCGTCTCTTGCTCCAGCAGCGTGTTCGCGAGCAGATGCACTTCGGCGCTCTTGTCGGTCAGCAGCTTTTTCGCTCGGTCGTAGCAAGATTGGATGATCGACTGCATCTCTTGGTCGATCTCGTATGCGATGGCATCCGAGTAGTTCTGCTCATGGCCGAGGTCGCGGCCCAGGAACACTTGGCCTTGGGTCTGACCGAACTGCATCGGCCCGAGCTTGTCGCTCATGCCGTATTCCATGATCATGCTGCGCACGATACCCGTCGCTTGCTTGAAGTCGCTGTAGGCACCGGTGCCGATCTCGCCGATGAACAGCTCTTCGGCGACGCGGCCGGCCAGGAGCCCGGTGACTTTGTCGAGCAGCTCCTGCTTCGTGACCAGCATGCGGTCTTCCTTCGGCAGCATGATAACGTAGCCGCCCGCGCGTCCGCGCGGAATGATCGTCACCTTGTGCACCATGTCGGCATGCTCCAGGAAGAAGCCTACGATCGTATGGCCGGACTCGTGATACGCGACGATCCGCTTTTCGCGGTCGCTGATCACGCGGCTCTTCTTCTCGGTACCGACGATGACGCGGTCGATCGCTTCGTCGACTTCCTGCATGGCGATGTCCTTCTTGTTCTTCCGGGCGGCGAGCAGCGCCGCTTCGTTGAGCAAGTTCTCCAGGTCGGCGCCGGTGAAGCCGGTCGTCCGCTTGGCGATCGTGTTCATCTTGACGTCCTTGGCGAGCGGCTTGTTGCGGGCATGAACCTTCAGCACCGCTTCGCGGCCCTTGACGTCCGGACGGTCGACCGTAATCTGGCGGTCGAAGCGGCCCGGGCGCAGCAGCGCCGGGTCGAGGATGTCGGGACGGTTCGTCGCCGCGACGATGATGATGCCCTCGTTCGCGCCGAAGCCGTCCATCTCGACGAGCAGCTGGTTCAGCGTCTGCTCGCGCTCGTCGTGTCCGCCGCCGAGGCCTGCGCCCCGCTGACGGCCGACGGCGTCGATCTCGTCGATGAAGATGATGCAAGGCGCGTTCTTCTTCGCGTTTTCGAACAGGTCGCGGACGCGGGACGCGCCTACGCCGACGAACATTTCGACGAAGTCCGAGCCGGAGATGCTGAAGAACGGTACGCCCGCTTCGCCCGCTACCGCGCGCGCAAGCAGCGTCTTACCGGTACCCGGAGGACCCACCAGCAGGACGCCCTTCGGAATGCGGGCGCCGAGCGCCGCAAACTTGCGGGGATCCTTCAGGAATTCGACGACTTCCACCAGTTCCTGCTTCTCTTCATCCGCGCCGGCCACGTCTTCGAACGTGACCCGCTTCTTCTCTTCATTATAGAGACGGGCACGGCTTTTGCCGAAGTTCATCACTTTCCCGCCGCCGCCCTGCGCCTGATTAATCAGGAAGAAGAACAGGATGAACATGATCACGAACGGGATGATCGAAGTGAGGAAGGTCAGCCAGAAGCTTTCGCCCTGCATTTGCTTGTTCACAACGTCAAAATTCTGCTTGAGACCCGCTTCGGAAATCATATTGGCTTGCTGCTCGGTCAGAGCGACTCGGCCAGAGAAGGTATCCGACTTGTGGCCGTCCGGTTTGGACTTGTAATGGCCGGTTACCAGGTACGTGCCGCGATCGACTTGCAGGGTCAAATCCTTGATATTGTTCTGCTCAATCGCTTCGATGATTTTGTTGTAAGTAAGTGGCTCGGTCGTCTCGTTCTTGCTAATGAAGAACTGGACGATCCCGACGGTCACCAAGAAGATAAGCAAATAAAAGCCTGTGTTTCGGATAATCCGATTCATCCCTGACCTCCTCCCGACACGCTTACATCATTTTACCATAGCCTGTCTTGGCATCTCAATAGAAGGCGCCGTTGGCGCGAAAGCATGGGCGACTGGTCGGCGATTAACGATTCGAGTACACTTCTGGCTTCAGGACGCCGACGTAAGGCAAATTGCGGTAATGCTCCGCATAGTCAAGACCGTATCCGACCACGAACGCGTCCGGAATGACGAATCCGGTATAGTCGGCGTTCAGATCGACCGTTCTGCGGCCGGGCTTGTCGAACAAAGCGACGACCCGGACGGAGTGCGCGTTGCGGCGCTCGAGGACGTCGATGAGATAGCTGAGCGTCAGTCCGCTGTCGATGATATCCTCGACAATGACAATGTCGCGGCCTTCGACCGACGTATCCAGGTCCTTGACGATCTTCACTTCGCCCGACGAGCGGGTCGAGTTGCCGTAGCTGGAAACGGCCATGAAGTCGAGCTCGATCGGGACGGTGATGTTTTTGGACAGATCCGCCATAAAAATAAAAGCGCCTTTGAGCACGCAGATGACGAGCGGATTGCGTCCCTCGTAATCGCGGCTGATGGCAGCGCCGAGCTCCCTTACCTTCGATTGGATCCGATCTTCCGAGTAGAGTACTTCTTGAATGTCGTTCTGCAATGCGGGGACCTCCCAGTCCGAATTAATACACGGTATGATGGCTTGACGAAGTTCATGTCGCCGTATCGTCAACCGGCTCCGGTCCGCGGGGGAACGGTACGCATTCGACGCGAATCACCGAGCGCGAGGCGGCATCCGGCACGGCGTGCCGGGAGCGTCTCAGCCCGGGAATCCACAGGATGCGGTCCGCGCCGTCCGTGAGCAGCGGCCGCTG
This sequence comes from Cohnella baijiui, assembly GCF_020731285.1. Lineage (GTDB taxonomy): Bacteria > Bacillota > Bacilli > Paenibacillales > Paenibacillaceae > Cohnella. Next base: position 7,817 of record NZ_JAJFOW010000057.1, on the reverse strand, counting down.
ATCGCGCTCGGATCTGGGGATCTTGGCGTCAACGAACATATCTTGCACTTTTTTAGAGCCGTTTAGTCCCATTGGGGCCATCCGGTCTCCAGGCTTGCGGTTGCGAATGACAAGCGGCCATGCAAGCTCCGCTTCGTCAAAAAAAGCCTCCCTGCGGGAACCCGGCAAAGAGGTGCGGGGTCCGTCCATGCGGCGAACCCGGAACACCACGCCCGATTCCGCCACGACCACATCCGTATCGGCCGCCGTCACCTGGTAGGCGAACGGGGCCTGCGACGGCCGCGAGGGCCCGATATAAGCGACGTCGTACTCGCGGATCAGGACGATATCTGCGCCGACGTCCATCCGTACGACAGCGGGAGAGTCGGCGGCAATCGCCGCCGCCGCGTCCTCCACCCGCTCGAAAGGCAGAGAGGAGCGCGGTCCCGCAAGACAATCTAATATTAGTTTAATCGTCCTGCGTTGTAAAGCAACGTGGAGGTCCCGGAATCTACGGCATTCGAGCGACCAGCCTGCGCCGTCGCGAACGGCCAAATCGGAGAGCGCTCGCCCGGCCTCCCCGTCGAGATAATCGTGATCGGCCGACGCCAGCTCCGCGAGCCGGATCAGCGTTCCCCGCAGCTGCGGGTTGAAGCGCTCCAATAGCGGCATCACCTCGAGACGAATCGCGTTGCGGAAGTAGTGCGGGTCGGCATTGCTGCTGTCCGTCACATAGGGCACGCCGTAGCGCTCATCATATAATAGAAGCTCACCTTTGGTAATACGCAGCAGCGGGCGAATCAGTTCCAATTCCTTTTCGGCGCGCCGCATGGGAATTCCAGCCAGTCCTCCGATGCCGCTGCCGCGAAGCAGGCGCATGAGCACCGTCTCGGCCTGATCGTCGGCATGATGGCCGAGTGCGATCGTGCGGGCTCCGTATCGCCGCGCGACCTCGCGCAGAAACGCGTAGCGCTTGTCCCGGGCGGCCTCCTGGGGACTCAGGCCGGTCTCCGCGATGTAGGCGGGCACGTCGATTAATGCGATCTCGCACGGTACGCCCCATTCTTCGCACACCCGGCGCACGAACGCCGCCTCGGCGTCCGACTCCGTGCCGCGGAACCGATGATTCACGTGGGCAGCCGCAAGGCCGATGCCAAACTCGTCCGACAGCGCCCGCAGCAGATGCAGCAGCGCCATCGAATCCGGCCCCCCCGATACGGCGGCCACGACGCGTTCACCCGGGCGCAGCCAGCCCTCCCGCCGGAACAGCGCCCTCATGCGGTCCAGGAGATCGCTCCCCGTCTCCACCGGCTCGTCCTCCAATCTAATGTAGAAACCAGATGACTGCCGCCGTGCCGCAGAGCAGGACGGAGGCAGCCAGCAGGCCGGCCATCCAGCCGGGGACCTGCCCTTCGCGAGCCGTCTTCGGATGCGCCGCCGCGTGCACCAGCGCGCGCCAGTATTCGCCGGCCTCGCGGGCATGCTGGAATCGGCCGTACAACGCCCGGTCCAGCCACGACTCCATCGGCTGCAGCGTCGGATTCGTCCGCACCAGCTCCACGAGCTCGCGCGGGTGCCGGTTCTGCGGAAGCAGCGTCCGCGTCAGTTGAAGCAGGCGCTTGCCGTCTAGCGCGTGAATCCAGAGCACGGCGACCGCGAACACGTCATAAGCCGGGTCCGCCGTGCGGCTCCCGGCCGCCCAGTAGCCCCGGTCGTAGATCTCCGTAAACTGCCGGACGCCGCGGCCGATACCGGTCGCGCCGCCGTAGTCCACGAGGGCGACCCGCCCGTAGTCGGAGACGAGGACGTTGTCGCTCTTCACGTCCCCGAACACCCAGCCCGCCTCGTGCAGTTCGGCAAGCCGCTCCAGCAGTCGGTAGCCGATCACGCCGAACCACTGCGCCCCGTGCTGTCTCAAGTACGTCTTCACGGGCGAGCCCGGCACGTACTGCATCGCATAGAACGGGAACCTGCGCCCCTGCAGCTCGGCATCGTCCACGTCCAGCAAAAAAGGCGGACGCCTGCGCTCCCGCTGATCCAGCGAGGCGAGCACGTTCGCTTCCGCTTGGAGATCCTCGGTCTCCTTGCCGATCTTCACCGCGCAAGTCCGGCTCCCGTTCGAAGCCAGATACACTTGCCCGTTCGCCCCGAGGCCGAGCAGGCGCTCGAGGCGATACCGCTTGCCGTTCCACTTGCCTCGCAATACCGTTCCAGGCGGCAGTTGCTTCTCAGACGACGTAATCACTCCGCACCCCGCCATTATCGTCACGCTTGATCAGCGTTGTTGGTTGCTGCGGTTCTGTATTGATCTTACCACAAGTTTCCCGGAAAAACTCTACCACGCGCAAAAGGGCAGGTCCCGTCGGCGTCGTCCCCTTCATCCGCAGCTTGGCAAAGATCGCGCCCAGGCGGCTCGGAGCGTCCGTCCAATCCAAATCGAGCATACATGCTTCATTGGACAGTTCCCCCGGAAAATGAAACACGGCGACAGCGCTCTCGCCTTTTCTCGCCTGCAGGCTCAGTCCCAGGTCCCGGATCGCCTCTTCGACGGCCGCCAGCTTCGGCTTCATGCTCCCGCTCGCATCGATCAGCAGCGCGACCCGCAGCGGCGAGTTTTCGCTCAAGTCCTCCATGACGCGTACCACCTCGGCGCGCTTCGCCGGCGGCAGCTCGGCGACCGACTCTACGCCCAGCAGCTGGCGCAGCTCCTGGTTGACGGCTTGGCGGATCGTGCCTTGCACCGTCTGGCGCGTCATCATCTGCACCGTTTGTGAGAGCAGTCGGGTGGAGACGATGCGGCTCATCCCGCCGCCCGCGCGCGCGATCTCGGCGATCTCGACCGCGCCCTGCTCGCCTACGCTGCCATCGTCTACGACGCCCGCCACGTTTACCGTAATGCCCTCGGCATAGGCCTGGGCCGCCGCGATGACGGGACTCTCCCCTACGTTCGAGCCGCCGTCCGTGATCAACAAGATTTGATTCATTGTCGCGCACACTCCTTGTCTCTTTCTCTCTCAGCATTGTCGCCAAGTGCTGCGAGATTTAACCCCCGGCGCGAGAGAAGGGAAACTGCCGTAAGGGTGAGGAGGGGATTTGTCACAGATCCGGAGGCTGCTTTGTCTAAAGAGTGAAAGCCACATTTATTGTCCATATGGAGGGAAATCCTATGCAAACGAGATTTTTCTATCGCGAAGCCAATCCCGAAGCCTTCGAGGCGCTGTTGGCCTTGGAACAGTTCGCCTCGAGCCGAGGCATCGAGCCTGCCCTTTATTCACTGATCAAGCTGCGCGCCTCCCAGATCAACGGCTGCTCGTTTTGCGTCGATATGCATGCGAAGGAGCTGATGAAGCACGAAGACGGCCTCGACCGCATCGTCCTGCTCCCCGTCTGGCGGGAAGCGCCGTGCTACACGGACAAAGAGCGGGCGGTGCTGGACCTGACGGAGCATGCGACCAAGCTATCGGAGGCTGGCGTGCCGCAGGACGTGTACGAGCGGGTTCGCGAATTCGTAAGCGAAAAAGAATTCGTCGACCTGATCATGGCGATTAACGCGATCAACAGCTGGAACCGGATCGGCGTCTCGACCGGTGCCTTTCCGGGCTGCCTGATCGGCTGAACCTGCGCGGCGGACGCAGATGCAGTATAATTGAAGGAAATGGAAAGTTTCGGAGGGGTCCGGTTGAAAGAAGGAAACGCGTCTCCCGTCGATTGGGCCGGCTGGTACGAGACTTATCGGACGCAGATGTTCCAGCTCGCCTACCGCCTGCTCGGCACCGTGGCAGACGCCGAAGACGCGGTCCAGGACGCGTTCGTCTCGCTCCAATCGTCCGCTCCCGCCCCGGATGGCGCCATTCGGCACCCGAAGGCCTATCTGAGCAAAGCCGTCGCCAATCGCTGTCTGAACGTCCTCAAGTCCGCCCGGCGGCGGCGGGAATCGTATGTCGGGGAATGGCTCCCGGAGCCGATCGTGGAATCGCGGTCGGCTCTTCCGCATGAATCGGCGGAGATGGACGAATCGGTGTCGTATGCCATGCTCGTGCTGCTGCAGCGCCTCTCCCCGGTAGAACGAGCCGTCTTCGTCCTGCGGGAGGCGCTGCTGTTCGAGTATGCGGAGGTCGCCGAGATGCTCGGCAAGTCGGAGGCGAACTGCCGGCAGCTGTTCAGCCGGGCCAAGCGCAAACTAGCGGACCGGATCTCGACGCCGGCGCGCCTCGCGGCGGAGAATGCGCTGGCGGAGGCGCCTATGGATCGTGAACAGGCGGTCCCCTCGGAGGCGGGAGGCGAAGCGGTCGCGAAAGGCGAAAAAACCGGGCCGCGCGCGGCTGCTCCGAAGGAGGCGGGGCAGACGGGCATGGCTTCGGCGGAGCCGTGCGCGGACTTGCCTTCCGCCCGGACCGCTCGGCCCGGCGCGGACCGGGCGGAAGGACGGCTCGGCGGGAAGGAGCCGTCGGCGGACGCCCCGCTGTCCTATGCGCGGGAGGAGGAGCTGGTCCGGCGATTCGTGGCCGCGTTTCGGAACAGCAACGTGCGCGAACTCGCGCGCCTGTTGAGGCAGGACGCGGTGCTGACTTCCGACGGCGGCGGCAAGGCGCGCGCGGCGATCAAACCGATCTACACGCGTCCGCGAATTCTCGCCCTCCTCGCCGCAATGAAGTCCAATTCGTATCTGCATGGGGTGATGACGGTTGTCCGGATCAACGGCCGGCCGGGCTTCCTCATTCATGTCGACGGAACGCTGCGGGCCGTCGTCTGCTTTCGCTGGGACGCCGGCGTGAAGGATGCGGCAGCGGAGCCGGCGCTGACCGACGTTTATTTCATCGTGAACCCCGACAAGCTGCCGCCGCTGTAGAACCCAAAAAACCGGGCCGACGACGGGCGAACGAACGCCCGGCCGCCGGCTCGGTTTATGCATGGAAGGGGAAGGTCGCCCTTATATTCGGGATTACGAGGTATTACGACGTACGACGACGGGTTACGACTAGCGACAGGCCGTCTCGACCTCAATCTCGTGACGAACGAAGTCGACGCTCCGCCTTTTTCGTTGTAGATATAGCGGTTGCGACAGCTGTAGCGAAAGTTTCTTTCGTTGCAGCCGCGTATTCAAGGTTTGAAAGTTTCTTTCGCTGCAGCAGCAGAATCGGGTTTTGCGGGGGTTACAAGTCCCCCTCCGGGTAGAATCCCTGCTCCTTGGCGTAGTTGCCCCAATGGGGACTCCGACCGTCCACGTCCTTGATGCCGTAACGGTCGGAGAGCCCCCAGGAGGTGAAGACGCCGCCGGTCAGGGCGTGCAGGTCCGGATCGGCGGCAAGCGCCGCCAGCCCCCGCGCGGCCAAGTACGGCGTCTCCGACATGATGAAATGCGGATCGGCGCTTACCGCATCCCGCCATGTCTCCTCCGTCACGCCGAAGTGATCGAGCATCGCCTCCGAACGCAGGAAGCCCGGGGTCAAGGCGACGGAGGTCACCCCGTATGGCTTCAGATCCTCCGCCATGCCTTGCGCCAGATGGATCGCGGAGATCTTCGCCAGGCTGTAGTACAGGTTGCCGCGGTAGCGGTAATTCCAGCCGTCCGTGATCTCGACGATCAGCCCGCGCCCTCTGGCCGTCAGGAGCGGAGCCGCGTAGTAGCTGGTGATCATATGCGACCAGACAGACCGCTCTTGCATTTTCAAGCCATTGCCTAGGTCATGCTCCCAGAACTTCCGCTCCCAATCGGACAGCGGATCTCCGCCCCAGACGTCGTTCACCGCGATGTCCAGCCGCCCCATCTGCTCGGTCGAAATCCGCTCGAAGAGCGCCCGCACCTGCGCCTCGTCCGTATGATCCGTTCGGACGGCGATCCCTTGTCCGCCTCGGGCGGTCACCATCTCCGCCGTCTCGTCGATCGTCTCGGACCGCCCGAGATCGGACGGACGGCCCCGGACACTCCGGCCGCTGCAGTACACGGTCGCTCCCGCTTCGCCCAGCGCCACGGCGATCGCCCTGCCCAACCCTCTTGTCGCGCCCGCGACGACGGCTACCTGCCCCTCCAACGGTGTTGCTTGCGTCATATCCATTCTCCTCCCGGATGAAGATAATGCTAGTGTACTTCAACAATCCGGACATCCATTGTCATATATCAATGGTACAATCAAGGTAACGCGCTCAAGAGGAGGCAACCCGATGCGAGCCGACCGGCTGATCCATATTCTGAACGAGCTTCAATCGCGCGGCCGCGCGACCGCGCGCGAGCTGGCCGCCAAACTCGAAGTGTCCGAACGCACCATCCACCGCGACATGGAGGCGCTCTCCGCGAGCGGCATCCCCGTCTATGCGGAACGCGGATCCCGCGGCGGCTGGGTGCTGCAAGAAGGGTACCGCACCCAGCTGACCGGGCTGACCTCGTCCGAGATCCGGGCGCTGCTGCTGCTGCAGACGTCGAGCGCCGTGACCGACCTGCGACTGCCCGGAGACACGGCGAACGCGCTCCGCAAGCTCGCCTCCGCCCTGCCCCCCGCGGCACGCGACGAGGCGGCCTTCGCCAGGCGGCACCTGCACGTGGACGGGGCGCCCTGGCGGGCGCCGCATGCCCCGACACCGCACCTCGCCGTCATCCAGCAGGCCGTGTGGGAGCAGCGAAGCCTCCGCATCCGCTATGCGACGCAGGGTCCCGAGCCAAAGCCGGAGCGGATCGTGTCGCCGTGGGGACTCGTCGCCAAGCGGCATACCTGGTACTTCGTCGCCTGTACCCCGGGCGAAGAGCGGGATGCTGCGGATGCCGCCGCCGGCGATGCCGAGTACGGGCTTCGCACCTACCGGGTCTCCCGCGTCGAGGAAGCGGAGCTGCTCGCGGACCGCTTCGCCGTGCCCGACGCCTTCGACCTGGCCGCATGGTGGACCCGGTCGACCGAGCGGTTCCGCGCGGCGCTGCCGGTGTATGTCGCGGGCGTCCGCATTCGCGAAGACGCGCTGGAGCGGCTGCGCCGGGAGCCTTATGTGCATATCAAAACCACCCAGCCCGCGGAAGGCGGGTGGGTGGATGTCGAAGCCGATTTTCACACCGAGGATTCGGCGCGGACGCTGCTGCTCGGATATGGCGGCTCGGTCTTCGTCCGCTTCCCGGAGCCGCTCCGCTCGTCGCTGGTCGGCGAAGCGAAGGCGCTCCTGGCGCTGTATGCCGGACCCGATTCACCTCCCCAGGACCAAGGCCAGATGTAGGTCTGATGCCCGGCCGAATGGTCGTTGCTATTGTTCATCATGACTGCACCCTCTGTGCCGAAAAGCCAAAAAACGATACTCACCCCCAAGATATCTCCGCATCTCTGCCTTATGTAGAAACCCGTCTGCTGGGTACGCTTCGCGAAAAAAGAAAAACGGTACGGACGAGGAGAAGCGATTGGCGGCTGCATGGCGATCCTGCGGCCCGACGCGAATGAGGCGTCGGACCGTCGCATTCGAATGCCTGGGCCGGGAGGGCCGGGCGCATCATCGCCCGGCCGCGGCGCGAGCGAATGGGCTCGCGGCAGGTTGCCCGGCTTCCGCTTCTGCTGGCAGGCCCGCATCTGATCGGGAGCCGTTAACGGACGGCGGACTCAGTGCCCTCTTGCGGCGGACCCGTGATCGAAACGTCCGCCTCCTGTCTGGCCTGCGCGCTTCCCGCCTGCGCGGACGGAGGCGCTCCTCGCCGCGCGACGAACGGTCCGGCCGGCATGCGCTGCACGCGCACGAGCGCTCTTCGGCGCGCCTTGCGGCTCGGCGCCGCTTGGCCGGCGGCGGCTGTCTCCCCGGCCGCCTGCCACAGGGCGGGCGCAGCCTGACGGGCCGCCGCCTCCGCGCCGTCCGTCTGCGGCGCCGACGCC
>NZ_JAJFOW010000563.1 GCF_020731285.1 Cohnella baijiui | reverse complement strand
CACAGGCAAGATACCCTTCAGAAGGTTCAATAAACCGATATCCATACGCTGCTAACTGACGCATATTGCGCTGTGTAGCCGGATGGCCGTACATATTCACATTCATGGCCGGGGCAATCCAGACAGGTGCTTTCGTTGCTAAATAAGCAGTTGTTACAATATCGTCGGCAATGCCGCCCGCCATCTTGCCGATCACATTGGCTGTA
>NZ_JAJFOW010000562.1 GCF_020731285.1 Cohnella baijiui | reverse complement strand
ACGGCAATCGACGTGTGCTTCTCCCGCATCTTCTCAAGCAGCTTCTCAAGCGGAGCCGCTTCATTGACAAATAGCACCGGACGCATTACATCCATGAGCGTAATGCTCTTATCTTCAAAATACGTAATAAACAGTTCCTTGGCATGCACTACACCAAGAATACGATCCTTATCTTCACCTGCAACCGGATAACGGGTAAAGCCTTC
>NZ_JAJFOW010000561.1 GCF_020731285.1 Cohnella baijiui | reverse complement strand
CTAGAGAGCTCATATCGTCTTAAGAATGGTCCCTGCTTCGTATCAACATGCTGGATGCGAACCATAGGAATGACCGTCTCTTTAACAAACCATACACCGTGGCGCAGATGAATCTCATCTTCAGCAATATAATAGCTCCAACGAAGCCATTGACGAGTAGGCAGAATCAATACATCAATGATTGAGTAAAGCAGAGCACAGGCTCC
>NZ_JAJFOW010000560.1 GCF_020731285.1 Cohnella baijiui | reverse complement strand
ATCCTTAGAAAGCATTGCTCAGTTTGCTGGATTTTCAAAGTTTCACTATCATCGTATTTTTCAAAGGGAGGTTGGCGTAACCGCATCTGAATATATTCGCTATCGAAGAATTGCAAATTCAGCTAACATGCTACTTTATACGGATGAAAAAATAATCGATATTGCTTTTTATTATCGCTTTGAAACACAAGAATCTTTTACTCGTTC
>NZ_JAJFOW010000559.1 GCF_020731285.1 Cohnella baijiui | reverse complement strand
ATCTTGGCAGACTGCTGCGTCGAGCTCTTGGTCCACTCACGGGCGTTTGTCCATGAGTTAGAGTAGGCGATCTTCACTTTTCTGGCGGCGTCTTCCGACGTGCTCAGGTAAAGCTCGGCCATGTCATCAGCGGCGATCCAGAAAGTGTACTGGCCCGAAACCGGAGCAGTCACATAGCCGCGGATGCGCTGGCCGTAGGTGTTGCCC
>NZ_JAJFOW010000558.1 GCF_020731285.1 Cohnella baijiui | reverse complement strand
ATCTCCATAATTATTAAATCCTCGATATTGCCAAAGCATGCTAAATATATATATCGATTTATAATTTAAATCTACTCCGTTACTTTCCCTTATATGGAACCTGGTATTTCCAATATTCATATCTTGAATTAACTTCTCAATGATATTAACTTCAAATTTATTGTCGATTAGCCCCGTTAAAACAATCTCATGGTCACCATTATTAAC
>NZ_JAJFOW010000056.1 GCF_020731285.1 Cohnella baijiui | reverse complement strand
TATGGCGGGCGTCTCGTTGGCGGGAATAGGGAACAGATTGTACCTTAATGGTGCGACGAGCGTCTCATGTGCAGGAATAGGGAACAAATTGATCCTACATGGTGTGGCGGACGTCGTAATTGGTAGGCGGTGTACGTTACCGTTGCTTTCGCCCCCACGCAGTTGGAGCAAAATGCTCCAACTATAGCGCTGCAGACACGCGATCCCCGCAAGTTGGAGCAAAATGCTCCAACTGCAGCGTCGCAGACATGCAGCTCGCCCAACAATAGAAATGGCGGCCCAGGGATTCCCCCTGCGGCCGCCGTTTTCTTTGATTGGCGCGCTTGCGGCTGTTAACCGACTCCGATCGCGCCGGCTTCGCGGAGCCAGGCCCGCGCGATCGCTTCGGCGACGGCGGCGGCGCGCTCGGAGGCCAGGTCGACGTTGGTGCCGTACGTCTCGGCCTTCGACGCCCGCCAAGTCGGAGAGCGCGCGCACGACCAGACAAGACACGCCGAACCGCGAAGCCGTCTGCGCGATAGCCGCACCTTCCATATCGATGGCCTGAACCTCGGGGAAGTGGGCGCGGATGGCCGCCGCCTGCTCGGGCCGGTTCACGAACGCATCGGCGGTCGTGATCAAGCCCCGCGCCAAGCGCCCTTCCGTCCCGGCCGACGACGCGGCCCGTTCGGCGAGCGCCAGCAGCCCGGGCTCGACCGGATAGCGGCTCGGCATTTGCGGCACTTGACCGTATTCGTAGCCGAACGCGGTCGCGTCCACGTCGCTGTAAGCAAGCTCCGTGGCGAGCACGACGTCGCCGACGCGGAGGCCGGCGGCGAGACCGCCCGCCACGCCGTAATGTAGGATCAGATCGGGGCGGTACCGCTCGATCAGCACGGCCGTCGTCCAGGCGGCGTTCGTCTTGCCGATGCCGCACCGGAGCAGGAGAGTCTCGCGGCCGGCCAGCTCGCCGGCATAAAAGGACGCCCCCGCGACGGTCGTTTCGCTTGCGTGGTCAAAACGGCCCAGCAGCGGGGCCGCTTCTTCGGACATCGGGGCGATGAAGGCTACTCTCATGTTGGGTCTCCTTTCGTGGATCGCCGCGAAGCGGCAAACGCCTCGAGACGTCGGAACGATTGATACGCCTGGTCGGCGGCGACGCCGCCGGGCATCAGGTGATTGGAGGCGTCGCCGGCAACGGTCCGTTCGGGCAACGCCTGCAACCGCCGTTCGAAAACCTGGTCCAGGCCCGTGTCGGCGAGGCTCGCGGGCAAGCCGACGCGCGCGCGTGACGGCAGATGCGCGTCGATCTCCAGGCATATCATGCCTAGTAATCGCGTTTGAAAATGAGGATCATCGAGATGGAAACACTGTACAAGCCCGTCAGACGAACTGTCAATATGGCGACTTATAGAAAAATTGAATTTTACTTATTATTCCGAGTTTGATAATTTGATCTGAAATCAAAGGGGAGGAACATCCATATGGCCAAAGTCGAAAGCTTCGAACTGGATCACACGATCGTAAAGGCGCCCTATGTCCGGCTCGCCGGCACGGAGCGCAACGAAAAAGGGAGCGCCATTCAAAAATACGATTTGCGCTTGCTGCAGCCGAACGAGGATGCGCTGCCGACGGCGGCCGTCCATACGCTGGAGCATCTGCTCGCCACCTACCTGCGCGACGAGCTGAATGGGATCATCGACATTTCGCCGATGGGCTGCCGAACCGGCTTCTATATGATCATTTGGGACGAGCACGACCCGAAGGACGTCGCCGCCGCGCTGACGAAAGTCTTGCACAAAGTCGTGGAGACGGATTTCGTGCCCGCCGTCTCGGCGCTCGAGTGCGGCAACTACAAAGACCACTCGCTTTTCAGCGCGCAAGAGTACGCCAAGATCGTCCTGCGGGCCGGCATCGGCGACGATCCGTTCCGGACGTAAGCGGAGGAGCGGGGCAGGATGCTGAGCATTGATTTCGCAGGCCGGACGTTGGTCGTCACCGGCGGTTTGACGGGGATCGGGCGGGGCATCGCGGACTTGTTCCTGAAGGCGGGCGCGAACGTCGTCATCGGCGATATCGCATGTCCGGAAGGCACGGAACGCGTCCATGACCGGCTCGTCCATATCCGGACGGACGTTACGAAGCGGGCGGACGCCAAGCGTCTCGTCGCCGAAGCAGCAGACGCATTCGGGCGGATCGACTTCGTCGTGAACAACAGCGGAATGTCCACCATGGATTACGCGGTCGATATGCGCGAGGAGGACTGGGACCGCGTCATGGACGTCAACGCCAAGGGCGTCTACCTCGTCTCGCAGGTGGCGGCCAAGCAGCTGCTGCGGCAAGGAGGCGGCGGACGCATCATCAATATCGCTTCCCAGGCGGGGAAAAACGGCTATCGCTGCATGGGCAACTACTGCGCCTCCAAGCACGCCGTGCTCGGCTTCACCAAGGTCATGGCCCTCGAGCTGGCCAAGGACCAGATTCTCGTGAATGCCGTGTGCCCCGGCATCGTCGAGACGGACATGAAGCGGCGCGAACGCGTCGAGGGCGGGCTGCTCCGCGGGATGACCCCGGAGGAAATCCTGGCCGAGGACCGCTCGCAGGTGCCGCTCGGCCGGACGGCCGAGCCGGAGGACGTGGCGAACGTCGTGCTCTTTCTTGCCAGTCCGCTCTCCTCCTATATGACGGGGCAGGCGACCAACGTGACGGGCGGCATGACGATGCATGAAACCGGACGGACGGAGAACGTCCGCGGAACGGATCGGACGCGAAGCGCGGCTTCGCGTCTATTTGTGTCATACAGAATGTATTAGTTCTGCCCCTATCCATCCCTGTATGACCTCCGATAAAAACGTGCCGCCATCTTCCTTGAAGACGGCGGAGCCGTTTTTACTTGCGTGTTGGGGTCCGAATGCGGGCAAAGATCGGCGGATAACGTCACGGATCGGAGCATCCGGTTGTAGTCCCAGTTCCTGTAAACGCTTCATAATGAGGAGGATCGTACCTTATTCGTCGAGGAGGTCTTTGATGTTGAACAGATGGTGGAAACAAGGAATGCCGGCGCTGCTGGCGATCGTCCTGGCGCTCGGGATCGCCTGGCCGTCGGCGTCGCGTGCAGGCGCGGAGCCGGCGGCCGCGCAAAGCTACGAAGCCGAGTCGGAGGCGAATTCGCTGTCCGGACATGCGTCCGTCTCCGCGTGCGCAGCTTGTTCGGGCGGATTCAAAGTGGGCGGTCTGTACCAGGGCGGCGCCGTGCAGTTCAACGGAGTGAACGTGCCCGAGGACGGCGTCTACATCGTGACGGTCGATTACCTTTCCGGCGATCCCCGTTCAGCGAACGTCAGCGTCAACGGCGGCGAGAAGCAATATATCAGCTTCCCGAAGACGGCCGACTGGGACACCGTCGGACACTATGAAATCGAACTGATCTTGAAAGCCGGGGACAATGTCATCCGGTTCGACGACAACAACTGGTACGCGCCCGATCTCGACCGCATCGTCGTGGGCGCCAAGCAGGACGGCGGCACGCCGGGCGGCGGGGAAGAAGGATCCGCCGGCGTCACCTACGAAGCCGAGGCGGAAGGAAACGTGCTCGGAGGCAAGGCCGAAATCTCCGATTGCGCGCCCTGCTCCGGCGGACGCAAGGTCGGCAACCTGTACCAGGGCAGCTCGCTGCTCTTTACGAATGTGACGGCCGCCGCGGACGGCGATGATCTCGTCACGGTATCCTTCCTTTCCGGCGACCCCCGCTCGCTGTACGTCAGCGTCAACGGCGGGGAAGCGCAGTTCTACGACTCGCTCAAAACGGCGGACTGGAACACGGTCGGGACGGTCGAGCTTACGCTGCCGTTGAAGGCGGGGTCGAATACGATCCTGTTCTCCGACGGCAACGGCTACGCGCCGGACCTCGACCGGATCCAGGTGAAGCCGGCGAGCGGCGGTGGCGAGCAGCCGGGCGAAGACGAAGGCGACATTGGCGCCGTTCTGGATACCCGCAGCTATGGCGGCATCACGGTGGCAAAGCACGAAGCGGGAGTTGTTGTGGCGGGCGCCAAGTATACGGTCACCTATCACAGCGCGACCGGCTACGCGGATTATGCCTGGAACGACGGTCAACGGGTGACCGGCGCTTACGGGCAGATGAAGTTGGACGGCGAAAGCTTTCCGACGACCGGATACGAGACGCACGACTATGTCGAGGAGGACACCGCGCCGCTGGCAGACGGCTTCGGCGCCGGCGTGAAGCTCGTCTTCGCGCACCGGGCCGAGGGGAAACCCGTCCTTAAGCAAATCTATCAATTTTACGAGGGCAAGGACTACTTCCTGACGCGGCTCGTAGCCGAAAGCGACCGGGAAATCCGGACGAACGACATGGCTCCGATTGTCGTGAAGCGCGCGGGCGGCGTGACGACCGGCCGGGAGGCGGATAACCGGGCGCTCAGCGTCCCGTTCGACAACGACGCCTGGATCCGCTTCAAGGCGCAGACCGTCAATCGGTCCGACGCAAGCTACGAAGTCGCGGCCGTCTACGACAATACGTCGCGAATCGGTCTCGTCTTCGGGTCGGTCGAACACGACGTCTGGAAGACGGGGATCGACTGGCGCGGTTCGAACAATCGGTTGAACGAGCTTCGCGTCTATGGCGGCGCGTCCTCCTCCGTCACGCACGATACGCAGCCCCACGGCAGCTTGACGGGAACGACCGTCACCTCGCCGCTCATCCTGGCGGGCGGCTTCGCGGATTACCGCGACGGTCTCGAGCAGTACGGCGCGGCGAATGCCGTCGTGGCGCCTCCGCTCGCGCTGGGCGGCAACGTGCCTCCCGGCGTGCCTTTCGGCTGGAACAGCTGGGGCGCCTTCGGCAGCGACCTGACCTATCAGGACGTGCTGGACACGTCGGCGTTCTTCAAGGCGCATCTGCCGAAGATGAACAACGGCGGCGCCGTCTACATCAATCTGGATTCGTACTGGGACAATCTTACCGAAGACCAGCTGCGGCAAGCCGCGGAAACGATTCGCGCCAACGGGCAGCAGGCGGGCATCTACTGGGGACCGTTCGTCTATTGGGGCAGCAATCTGACGCAGGCCGTGGAAGGGACGGACGGCCGGTACACATACGGCGATCTCGTGCTGAAGGACGCGTCCGGCACGCCGCTGCCGACGCTGGACGGCGCGTACGCGCTCGATCCGACGCACCCCGGGACGAAGCAGCGCATCGATCTGTATTTGAACAAGTTCAAGCGCCTCGGGTTCACGTACATCAAGCTGGACTTTCTGACGCATGGCTCGTTGGAGGGCGTTCATGACGACGACGCCGTCAAGACGGGCATCCAGGCGTACAACGAAGGGATGCGGTACATCGAACGAACGCTGGACGGCTCCATGTTCATCAGCGCTTCGATCTCGCCGATCTTCCCGTCGCAGTACGCGCACAGCCGCCGCATCGCGTGCGACGCGTTCGGGACGATCCACGATTCCGAATACACGTTAAACGCCTTGACTTACGGATGGTGGCAAAACGGAACGATCTACCGCTATACCGATCCGGACCATATGGCGCTTTCCCGGGCCGGCTCGCTGGAGGAAGCCCGCAGCCGGGTAAATTCGGCCGTCATCTCGGGCACCGTGTTCCTCGATTCGGATAACGTGGCCGACGGGAAGGCCCGCTCGTACATGGAGGAGTTGTACGCGAACGATCGCATCCTGGACGTCGCCCGCAAGGGGAAAGCGTTCCGGCCGATCGAAGGCCAGACCGGCGCTGGTGCGGCCGATTCATTCGTCCTGCGGGAAGGGGACCGCTACTACGTCGCCGTCTTCAACTACGACGCGACCGCCCCGGCGGACAAACGCTACGATCTGGCCCGCGCAGGACTGCCGTCAGGCGTTAGCTTCAACCGGACGGACTTGTGGACGGGAGAGACGTCGAGCGTGCAGGATGCGTTCTCGCTGACATTGCCTGCCGCCGCTTCCAAGCTGTTCGAGCTGACGCCCGCAAACGCCGGCGGACCCGAGCAACCCGGGCAGCCGGGCGGGCCCGGGCAGCCGGGACAGCCCGGCGCGCCCGGCAATGGCGGAGCACCTGAGCCGACGCCGCAACCGCAGCCCGGCGCAGAAAACCGGAGCGAGGGGACGATCGACGGCCCGGCGGGCGGCCGCGTCTCGCTCGGCGACCGCGTCGTCGTCGAGGTGCCAGCCGGCGCTTACGCGGGAACCGGCAAATGGTCCGTGCGCGTCCTTCCGACGGGCGAGCAGCCAAACGCGGCGGCGCCGGGCACGCCCGGCAGTCCCGTCTACGACCTGACGAACGATGCCGCGTCCGTCTTCGCAGCACCGGTGAAGCTCACGCTGCGGCGGGATCCCGCCGTGCAGCCGCCGGGGACGAAAGCCGCCGTCTACTATTACCTTGAAGATCAGCTCCGCTGGATCTATGTCGGCGGCACCGACGGCAGCGACGGGACCGTCACCGTTACCGTGAATCACCTGACGCCTTATGCCGTCTTCTACGTCACCCTCCCGTCGTTCGCGGACCTCGCCGGGCATTGGGCGGCGGCCGACGCCGACCGTCTGATCGGCTTGGGCGCCGTGAACGGCTTCGAGGACGGCACCTTCCGCCCGAACGCGCGCGTGACGCGGGCGCAGTTCGCCCGCATGCTGACGGGCGTACTCAGCGCGAAGGCGGAGCGCGCGGACGGCATCGCCGGCTTCGCGGACGCCGCGCGCATCGCCGCCTGGGCCGCGCCCGCGGTCGCGGCAGCCGACGCCGCCGGCTGGATGAGCGGGTCGGCCGAGCAAGGCGGCCGCTTCTTCCGGCCGGACGCGCCGATGACGCGGGCCGAGCTGGCGGCGACGCTGGCGCGCGCCTTGCCGGCGCCGGACGCCTCGGACGAAGCCGCGCCTAGCGACGCTTATTCGGACGATGCGGCGATCCCGCCCTGGGCGTCGCCGGCCGCGTCGCGACTCCATGCGCTCGGCGTCCTGACGGGCGACCCGGCGGGGACGTTCCGCCCGTCGGACGCCGTCACGCGGGCCGAAGCCGCCAAGGCGCTCGCGCGGCTGCTCGAGGCGCTGCATCTGTAACGGCTCGTTCTTCGCCGCGTTCCGCGCTGGCGCACAGGCATTTCCCTCGCGCGAAAACGCAAAAGGGGCAGCCTCTCAAGCCTTTCCGGCTTGGGGGCTGCCCCCTTGTCTTGCGCGGCGCTGCGGCGGTCAGATCGGGCCGCTCGCGGGCAGCCGGATCCGTACCGTCGTTCCGATCCCGAGCCGGCTGTAGAAGGAGACGCCGTATCGGTCGCCGAACGCGAGCTTGATGCGCTTGTCCACGTTGGAAATGCCGTAGCCGACGGATTCGCCGGCGCGGATGCTCGCGAGCCTTTCCCTCGTCATCCCCATGCCGTCGTCCACGACGTCAAGGCAGATATCGTCGCCGTCCCGGTGCGCGCGAATGATGATGTTCATCCCGCGCTCGTCGTCCCACACGGCGTGATGGATGCAATTTTCCACGAACGGCTGCAGCGTCAGCTTGGCCGTATGGTGGACGAGCACGGATTCGTCGACCTGATAATGCAGGTGGATCAGGTTTTCGTAGCGAATCTGCTGTATCGACAAATAATAGCGGGTCAGCTTGAGCTCTTCGCTCAGCGAGATCAGATTTTTGCCCTGGTTCAGCGAGATCCGGTAGAACTTGGCGAGATGCGACACCATGTCCTGGATTTTCGGGTCCCGGTGCCTCATCGCCAGGGCGGAGATCGAAGCGAGCGTGTTGTACAGAAAGTGCGGATTGATCTGCGCCTGCAGCGTGTTCATTTCGGCTTCCTGCTTGGCGATTTCCTTTTTGTACACCTCATTGATCAAATTTTTGAACCGGTGGCCCATCTTGTGCAGGGCGAACGACATTTGGCCGATCTCGTCGTGCCCCATCGGAATCATCTCGAGGTCGAAGTCTTCGCGCTCGAGCCGACGGATGCTCTTCAGCAGCGATTCGATCCGCTTGGTGAACAGCCGGGCGACCAGGTAAACGAGCACGACGCACAGCGCCATGCTGGCCGAAGCGATGAGCAGAATGCGGTTGGCGGACCGCATCGCGGAATGCATGAAGCCGCTGTATGGCACGACGGATACCGTCTTCCAGCCGTTCGGGATCGTGTCGTAGACGACGAGCACCTTGTTGCCCTGGTAGACGCTCTCGTACTTGCCCGTGCGGCCTTGCTTGAAGTCGTCCGGCAGCAGCTCGCCGAGCCGCGTGTTCAGCAGCTCCTTGTTTTTGCTGGAGACGATGACGCCGTTCTCGTTGACGATGAAGATGTCCTTGTTCTGGTCCTCCTTGCCCATGAGGGCGTAGAGATCGGATTCCTTGACGTCGATGGTCAGGATGCCGTACGGAAAATTCAGGCTGTTGTAGTTCAAAAAACGGACCAGCGTGAACATCGGCGGCGTCGCTTTGCGGGGCAGCGCTTCAGGCTTGGCCGGCGTGATGGTGAAGATGACGTTGCCGTACGTTTTCTGGACCCGGTCGAACCAGGGCTTCTCGCGGATCGCGTCGTCCAGCCGCTTGATGAACGTGTCGTCCAGCGGCATGTGCGGATTGGTCGAATAGATCGCGATGCTGCTCACCTCGGGATTGGTCGTGAGCACGTTGTTCATGACGTTGTCGATATAGCGGTACGCTTCCAGATAGTCCGAGCTGCCGTCGTACGACCGGACGAGGTATTGCTGCAGCGTCGCGTCCAGGTAGAGCGAAGCCGATATTTTCGTATAGTTGTTCAGCTTGTTCTGCAGGTTGCTGCCGATCTGCGACGTGGCGAGACTCATGCTCGAATACGTCTGCTGGACGAGCTGGTCCTTAACCGAGACGTAGGTGTAATAGACGAAAAACAACAGTGGGAGAATCGAGACGAGCAGAAAGAGGATGAACAGCTTGCCTCTGACGCTCAGGTTCAAAAACGGATCCAGCCAACGGTGATGGTACCACGAAAGTCTCGGCATGCGGCGTCTCCTTCGTCAGAGCATTTTTTTGCGGTACTCGTTCGGGGTGACGCCGCGATGGCGCTGGAACAGCGAGCAGAAGTACGAGACATTTTCGTAACCGACGGCCTTGGCCACCTCGCGAATGCGCAGCGAGCGGTCGCGAAGCAGCTCCGATGCCCGCTGGATGCGGAACCGGGTCATGAATTCGAGAATCGTCTCGCCTGTTTTCTGCTTAAAAAGCGTACGGACGTAATTGGGCGTCAGGTAGACGGATTCCGCCAGCTCCTCGACGGTCAGCGCCTCGTGATAGCGGCTCTCGATCAGCTCCATGACCCGATGGACGATCGGCATGTGCTGGTCCTGTTCCTTCTCCGTGACCAGATCGAGGAGACGGCCGCACAACCCTTCCAACTCGCCGAGCAATCCGTCCAGCGTATCCGGGTGCATGACCCGCTGCCAGTCGAGGCCGGATTCCCGTCCGTCCGCGGCCGCCTCCTCGAGCAGCGCGGTAAATCGGCGCTCCAGCTCGGCGCCGAGCTGTATGCCGGCCGCGACGACGGCGCTCCGGTCGGACCGCGCCTCGCGGAACGGCGCGAAGAACGCGCGCAGGAGGTCGTCGGCTTCCTCGCCCCGCAGCCGGGCAATCGCCTGCGCAATCCGGTCGGCGGCCCCCGACGCCTGAGCCGGCGCCGCCTTTGCTTCGACGCTGCCGGCTTCGCGCCTGATCCCGTTCGGCCGGGCGAGGAGAAGGGTGCCGGCGCCGCCGTAAAACCGGTCCGCATTGGCGCGTCTCGCTTCCTCGTAACGGTCGGGCAGCTCCTCCAGGTAGCGACCGGGCGACGACAGTCCGACGGTCATCGTATAGCCGGCGCTCCAGGCATCCTCGATGACCGACCGCCATGCCGTCTCCAGATCCGCCCGACCGTCTTCGCCGGCCAGATGGCAGATTGCGGCGAATTCCCGCTCTGCCGCCGTCCAGCCGAAGCTCGCGCCATGGACGTCCGCGAAGCGCGCCATGGCCGATTCCCAGACCGAGGCGGCCGCCGATCCGGCCGCGCCTTCGAGAAACGCGTACGCGACGGCATAGGCGCCGGCGGCAGGGAGCGGGACGGGCAGCAGCGCGATGCGCTGTACCCAGGCTTTGCGCCCTTCGGGCGACGTCTCGGCCGCAAGCGACCGGACAAGCTTTTCCTTCAGTCCCTCCGCCGATGCGGCGAGCTGGCGATCCTCCTCGCACTTGCGAACGACGCGCTGCATGAGTTGGGCCAGCTCTTCGGAGTCGATCGGCTTCAGCAGGTAGCCCATCGCTTCGGCGTTCAATGCCGCTTTGATGTACTGAAATTCGTCGTGTCCGCTCAAAAAGACGATTTTGACGCCGCGGTCCAGCTGCTTGGCCTTTCGCGCGAATTCCAGTCCGTCCATGATCGGCATCCGGACATCGGTCATGACGATGTCCGGCTTGCATTCCTCCATGCGGGCGAGCGCCTCCCGGCCGTTTTTGGCCGTGCCGGCTACGATGATGCCCATTTCCTCCCATCGGATATATTTTGCAATCGCTTCCAATTCTAGTTTCTCGTCGTCAACCAACAGGATTTTATACATGCCTCGCACGCTCCCCCGGCGTTCGTTGTAGCGATGATGGATTTATGATTGTTTATTGTAGGGTTTGTATCTCATTTCAACAATGGCTTTTCGATAATTCCGTAGGATCGTGTCGTAGATTCGAAAATCGGGATATGGAATCCCTCGGAGACCCCCGCCTATAATGGGGATACGCCTTCGGGCATACCGCCAACGGCCGCCCGACAACAGGAGGGAAATCATGGAGGCATCCGTCGAACGGCGCCCGGCGCAGAGGGCCGCGGCCGCCCGCAGAAGCAGCAAATGGAAACGAATGAAGCAGCAAAAGTACTTGTATCTCATGATTCTGCCC
This sequence comes from Cohnella baijiui, assembly GCF_020731285.1. Lineage (GTDB taxonomy): Bacteria > Bacillota > Bacilli > Paenibacillales > Paenibacillaceae > Cohnella. The sequence goes on along the minus strand of NZ_JAJFOW010000056.1, from coordinate 24,259 downwards.
GCCTTTGCGTGCACGCTCGTCTTTTCGTACGGTCCGATGTTCGGTCTGTACATGGCGTTCATCAGCTACTCGCCGGGCGGAGGATCGTTTTTCCACCAGTTTTTCCATAGCAAGTTCACCGGGTGGAGCTGGTTCGACTACTTTTTCACCAACGGGGACTTTTATCTGATCATGCGGAACACGCTCGCCCAAAGCTTGCTGTCGCTCCTCATCGGATTCCCGGCGCCGATCGTGCTTGCGCTCATGATCAACGAGGTGAGCAGGGGCTGGTTCAAGCGCATCGTGCAAACGGTTTCGTACCTGCCGCACTTCATCTCTTGGGTCATCGCGGCAAACATTATCGTGACGATGCTGGCTTCCAACGGGGCGATCAACCAACTGCTCCTGTCGCTGCACCTGATCGACAAGCCGATTACTTTTTTGCAGAACGGCCATATGTTCTGGGGCATCATCGCCGTCTCGAATACGTGGAAGGACATGGGTTTTAACGCGATCATCTATCTGGCGGCGATCGCAAGCATCAATCCCGAGCTGTACGAAGCCGCCCGGGTGGACGGAGCCAGCCGCTGGCGCCAAACCTGGAACGTCACGCTGCCGGCGCTGCGCCCGACGATCGTCATCCTGTCGATCCTCGCGGTCGGCAACGTGCTGAACGCCGGCTTCGACCAGCAGTACCTGCTGCAGAATACGACCGTGCTCCAGTACTCCGACGTTATCGACACGTACACGTACCGGTACGGCTTGCAGAATGGCATGTTCTCGTACGGCGCCGCAGTCGGATTGTTCAAGTCGGTCGTCGCCTTCGTGCTCGTCATGCTCGTCAACGCTTGGTCCCGTCGGGTCAACCAACAATCGCTCTATTGATTCCGGCCGAAAGGAGGTCCATCCATGTTCTTGCACAAAAGCGCCGGAGATCGCGCTTACCTCGGCATCGTCTATCTGTTTCTCGCCTTCGTGTTTCTGATCACGTTTTATCCGTTCTGGAACATTCTGGTCTTGTCGCTCAACAGCGCGGCCGATGCGGTCAAAGGCGGCATCTACCTCTGGCCGCGGGAGATCAGCTTCGCGAGCTACCAGGAGATTCTCCGGGATCAGGAAATTTTGAACGGCCTCAAGATCACGTTCCTTCGGACGCTCGTCGGCACGCCGCTCGCCGTCGCCGTCATCAGCCTGCTCGCCTTCGCGCTCAGCAAGCGGGATCTCGTCGGCGGCAGAGCCATCGGACTGTTCTTCATCTTCACGATGTACTTTGGCGGCGGGTTGATCCCCTACTACATGATCCTGAAAAGCGTGCATCTGATCGACACGTTTGCGGTGTACATCCTGCCCAATCTGATGAACGTCTTCTTCGTCATCATCGTGCGTACGTTCATGCAGGAACTGCCCGCCGAAGTAGAGGAGTCGGCCAAAATCGACGGCGCCAACGACATCCAGATTTATGCGCGGGTCGTTCTGCCGATCTGCGTGCCGGTGCTCGTCACGATCGGTTTGTTCTCCGCGATCAATCATTGGAATTCGTGGTTCGACTCCTACGTGTTCACCTACAAGCCGCAGTTGAAGACGCTGCAGGCCGTACTGGTCAAAATCCTGAACCAATACCAGACACAATCGTTCACGTCGAACGCCAGTCAAATGGCGGATTCGGCCAAGCGGACGGCGGTCTCCTCGGACACGATCCGAATGGCCGCAACGATGGTGGCCACGCTGCCGATCATCTTGGTCTATCCTTTCCTGCAGCGCTATTTCGTGAAAGGAATGACGCTCGGCGCCGTGAAGAGCTAAGGGCGAGAACGAACCGTTGAGGGGGGTGAGGGGCGCAGCGGGACAAGCGCGCCAGACGCGGAATTGCAACGGCAGTCCATTACTTTGAGGGGGTCACATCGATGTATACGATTCGAAAATGGGGTTCCGTATCGCTCAGTTTGGCTTTGTCCGTCGCGCTTTTGGCGGCCTGCAGCGGCAAAAACGGCGGAAATGCCGGAAACGGCGGCGCAGCGCCGTCCGCGGATGCCGGTCCTTCCGCAAGCGCATCCGCGAGCGACGACCTGAAGCCGATCAAGCTGACGTTCTTCGACAAAAATACCGGAGACGCGTTTACCAACGACGTCGCCCAGGAGATCACCAAACGGACCGGCGTGACTGTGGAGATCCAGCAGCCGACGGGCAACCCGGCGGAGAAGCTGAACCTGATGCTGGCGAGCGACGACCTGCCCGATGTCGTGCTGATGGATCGCAGCAGCGACATCGTCAACAAATACATCGCGGCGGGCGCGCTGGTGCCGCTCGACGATCTGATCGAGAAGTACGGCCCGAACGTGAAGGAAATGTACGGCGACATCCTGAACAAAACGCGCTACACCGACGGGAAAAACTACTACCTGTCGAACTGGTACGGCTACGAGGAAGGGGAGCCGGTATTCGGCTTCAACCTGAAGATGGACATTCTGAAGGAGCTCGCCCCGGACAAGGCGGAAGGCGGACAGCCGTTCACCGCGGACGAATTCGAGGACCTGCTGAAGCGCTTCAAAGAAAAGTATCCGACGATCAACGGCAAGCCGACGATCCCGCTCACGATGGACGGCTCGAACATGGGCGCCGTTACGGGAACGTTCAAAGGCATGTTCGGCATGAAGACGTATTTCGAAACGGACGGCAAGCTGCAGTACGACGTCGAAGATCCGAAATACCGCGAAATGATCCTCTACATGAACAAGCTGTATCGGGAAGGCCTGATCGACACGGACTGGGCGATCAACAAGAAGGAAGCGTGGCTGCAAAAGCTGTCCTCCGGCGCCGTATTCGGCACCCCGGGCGCCTACTGGGACCTGGGCGACGCCAACACCGCGCTGAAGAAGGAAGGCGGGCCGGAAAAGCAGTTCTACGATTACAAAGTCGTCGGTCCGGGCGTCGACCCCGCCAAGACGACCTACGGACCGAAAGGCTCCCTCGGCTGGGACGCGATCGGCATCACCAAAGCGAACCGGGATCCGGAGCGCACGATGAAGTTCATCGATTTCCTGGCCAGCGAAGAAGGCCAATACCTGCTTATGTGGGGCGTCGAGGGCAAGCACTGGGACTTGAAGGACGGCAAGCACGTGCCGCGCCCGGAAGTGCTCGAGGGTTTCAAAAACGACTGGTCCAACTTCTCCAAGACGAGCGGCATCCGCAAATGGACGTGGTTCATCAAGGGCGGCAAGGGCACCGACGGCACGGTCTACGATTTGGCCGGTCGCTACGAGCGCAATGAAGTCGACAAAATGGCGATTAAAAATCTCGCCGACTCGACCTGGCGGACGGACACGTACGACAATCTCGGCCCGCAAGGCGGCACCCCGGAAGCGCTCGTTTCGCAAAAGGTCAACGACATCATGACGCAATCGATCACCAAGGCGATCATCGCGAAATCCGAAGCCGAATCGAGCGCGATTCTCGACCAGATGCTGTCCGAGATGAAGGCGGCGGGCAGCGAAAAAATCGAGAAGATCATCAATGAAAACTACAAACAGCGCTTAAGCCTGTGGCAATAAAAACAGGAAGAGGGCCGGCGCTCGCGCCGGCCTTCGCCGCGTGAGAACGGAGGAGCGGACATGACGATTACGAAAGCGGAACGGGAGCGCGGGGTCGAGATCGGCAACGGCCGAATCCGGATCGCGTGCGATATGGCGGAAGGCAGCTTCGCCATCGACTGGGAGGGGCTCGGCGCGCTGCGAGGCGCCTGCGGCCGGATACGGCTGGGAGAGACGTGGCGGTCGACGGCCGAGGCGCCCCGGCGATCGCACCGGTTCGAGGAAACGGCGGATGCCTTCGGCAAGGGGGTCGTATTGCACGTCGACCATGAGCTGGATGGCGGGCTCCGCCTCCGGCAAACGTTCACGGTGTACGAAAGGCTGCCGTATGCGCTGATCGGTCTAATCGCGAGCGGCGAAACGCCGATCGCGACGAACGAGATTGCGCCAATCTGCGCCGGCGAGGAGAACGGGATGACGGGGGGAGCGCTTCGCCTGTCCGCCGGAGGCGCGGCGGACGATCCGATCCGCGCGCTGCTCGTACCGTTCGACAACGACAAATGGGTCCGCTACGAGGCGGTGCCGATGCCGGGGCGGATGGAGAGCTACGAGGCGACGGCCGTCTACCGGGAGAGCGACCGCCGCGGCTTCGTCTTCGGCTCCGTTGCGCACGACCGGTGGAAGACGGGCATCCGGGTGTCGGGCTCGACGCCCGAGGCCATCGACCGGCTGGCGGTGTACGGCGGAGCGGCCGGAGACTACACCCGCGATTCGCTGCCGCACGGCTTCGTGACCGGGACGTCCGTGTCCGCGCCGACGATCTTCGCGGGCGCGTTCGCGGATTACCGTGAAGGGCTGACGGCGTTCGGCGAGGCGAACGCGCGCCTCGTACCCGTGCTGCCGTGGGACGGCGCCGTGCCGTTCGGCTGGAACAGTTGGTCGGCTGTCGGCGGAGCGCTCAGCTACGACAGCTACGTCCGGGCATCGGACTTCATCCGGGAGATGCGGGAGATGGGCTTCCACGACCGGGGCGAGACGTACGTGAATTTCGATTCGTTCTGGACGAATCTGACGGAAGACGAGCGTCGCGACGCGGTGGCGCATGTGCGGGCAAATGGGCAGAACGCCGGTACGTACTGGACGCCGTTTGCCTACTGGGGAACGGTCGAGGAAGCGGCGTCTAGGCCGGTGGAAGGGACGGACGGGCGGTACACGTACGCGGACCTGCTGCTGCGCGACGGGGACGGCCATGTTCTGCCGGATTTGGACGGAGGCTACGCGATCGATCCGACGCATCCCGGCAACCGGCTGCGGACGACGTGGACGCTGCAACGGTTCGTGGACGAAGGCTTCTCCTACGTCAAACTGGACTTCATGGGGCACGGCGCGCTGGAAGGCGCCCACTACTTGACGGAGATCGAGACGGGTATCCAGGCCTACAATTACGGCATGGCGCAAATTGCCGCGCTGCTCGATCCGGCGAGGATCGGCAGGCCGTTCTTCATTCATCTGTCGATCGCGCCGCTGTTCCCGCACGGCTGGGCGCACGGCCGACGCATCTCCTGCGACGCGTTCGGCGAGCTGAAGGATACGGCGTACATGTTGAACTCGCTCACTTACGGCTGGTGGATTCATCGGACGCTGTACGCCTTCAACGACCCGGATCATACCGTTTTGTATCGAAGCTACAATCATGAGCCGACGTCTCCGCACGAAGGCCGCAGCCGGCTGAACGCGTCGCTGATCGCGGGCACGATTCTGCTCATGGGCGACGACTATCGGATCCCCGAAGCCCTCGAACGGGGGCGCCGTTGGCTGGCGGAACCGGAGCCGCTCGCGATCGCGCGGCGGGGCGAGACGTTCCTGCCGCTGACCGGCGACGAGGGCGACCGGGCGGCTCCGGTCTTCTACCGGCACGACCGGTCGGAGGCGGGCGTCGAGACGTACGTCGCGGTGTTCAACTACGACGGGGAACGGCCGGCCGACATCCGGGTCGATCTGGCGCGGATGGGACTGGACCCCGCGCGGCGCCGGACGTGCGAGGATTTGTGGGCGCACGCGATTGAAACGCTGTCCGGCGACTGGCTCGTATCGCTGCAGCCGGCCGAGTCGAAGATCTTCCGTTTGCGGGACGAGGCGTGAGCGACGACTTTTGCAATCGGATAAGAAACGAGGGAGTCTCACATGTAGGTGGCGTTCACGGACAGACAGCTCTCCTCCATCCCAATACGTGTGAAAATGAAGGAATGGCGGTGTTTGGGGAGATGATCCCTGCACCGCCATTTCTCGATTTCGATCCACTGCTTCCTTCTTCAACAAACGATGGGCAAGCGAAAGCCATCCGACCTCCGAGCTTCCCTTCGGCAAGACGCGAAGCAGAAAACGCCGGAATCCGATTTCCGTGTTACCTCCCCCGCATTCAATGGTTTAGATGCAAATGTACATCTAATTTTGCTATATTCCTTCTTCACGGTCATTTAGTTGCAATCGTACGACTAAATCGTCCGTTTTCTGCGTACAGGACGGATTTACGCTAAATTAGATGTACTTTTACAAGTAAACCGCTCCACCCTCCCGAAATGGCCCTAATTAGATGTACGAATGCAACTAAATTAGATGTACGAATGCAACTCATTTACTGCGCGACCCGAACCGAGCGCAAACAAGGCCCATTGGCATAAGCCAGTTGCGAACCATCGGCCGGAATCCGGCGAATTTGCGCCAAGACCCAACTGATTCATTCGATACCAGCCTCGCAGATGGCCACGCGTCCGAGGCAGCCTTCATGCGTGGAAAGATCGTTAATTGATGTCAATGAAGCCGCATTAAAAACCGCGCTGCCGACTCTCGGGTCCCCTTACAACCTTATGAGACAGCCTCGTTTCTCGGTTCAGGGCACCTCGAAATCCGCGGCCAGCCTGACGGACAAACGGGTCTGGTTGCCTTCAATTTGCTTGACGAGGCGATAAGATCCCGCTTGGAGCTTGGGGGGCAGCGACACCTCTTCTGTAAAGGGATCATAACCGGGACTGGCGATGATGCCGACCGCGGGCACCGCGTTTTCCATCGGCACCAGGCGCCAGCCGTCGGACGCTTTTCGATAAAGGAGGTACCCGTACCCCAACATTAAATCCGTAGGTCCGGCATTATAAACGGATAGCGTCATTCGCTCTTCATCCGCAGCAGACCGTTGGACGGAGAGACGGGCGTTCAGTTCGTTCGGAGGAACGAAAAGAGGCGTCAAAAACGTGTCTTCCACCAATCCCTCGGGCGAGAGGATCTCCACGCTGAGGAGATAGTTCGTATCCGGCCGCGACGGCAGCCTTTGGGAGAAATCCAGCCGTCCGTCCACCGCGTCGGTGCGATCGCCTTCGTACTCCGCGATTAATTCGGTTCGTTTGCCGGAGGCATCCCGGCCGGTCAATTGAAACCGCACGGACCGTCCGTTGGGAATCGTCCCTATTGCAGCCCCGACATCGCTATCGGCTTCTCTGTCTCCCGAAGTGTATGAAGCGAGAAGCGATAATCCGTTCTCCTCATCAAACCATTTTCCGGTCGCCTTCCGGTAATCGTCGGCGGCGGCTAGCGCTTGCTCTCGAGGGAGCCTGGAAGCGCGTCTTACCTGATCGGGAACGCCGACCGTGTCTTTCATTGAAGCGACAGCTGGGTCTGCGGCTGCTGACGGAGCGCCGCCTTCTTCCGAGCGCGTCGGACCCGCACAACCGGATAACGCCACAACGATGGCAATGATCAGTAGCAGATTCCGCAACGCAATCCCCCCTTTTGCATTTCAGACGGTATTCATGCGAGATAGTTGCGATCAGCCGGTGATCGAACGCATGGCATCGGGGGGAGACTGCGCAGGTAGAAGCGGCAGCGAGATGAGGAATTCGGTCCCTTTTCCCGGCTCGCTTCGTACGGAAACTTCACCATTCATAGAACGGATCAATTGATAGGAATAGGTAAGCCCTACGCCGGTTCCTTTGTTTTTGGTCGAAAAATAGATGATTCCCAGCCGGTCGACTTGCTCTTTGCTCATTCCGATTCCGTTGTCCAGGATCGCGATTTTCGCATGATGGGCTTCGCGGGAAACGCGGATGGAAACTTGTCCGTTCGAGACGGACGAACAAGCCTCGATCGCATTTTTAAGAAAGTTGATCAGCAGCTGCTTGATTTCGTTTGGATTGGCGGATACGCGGATGTCCGGTCCGTTTTCGAAAGGGGACAAATGGACGTTATTCATGTTCGCGTACGGCGTCATGATCTCGACAATCGCGTTCGACAGCTCCGAAAGATCAACCGGCTCGTATTGTCGTTTGCCGGGTTTCGAAATGGACAAATATTCGGAAAGAATGAGTTCGGTCCGCTTGATTTCCTCCATGCAAATATCGATGAACTGCCGGGTCTTTTCCGGGGATAACGCCTCGTTCCGCATCAATTTCAAAAAACCGGATACCGCGGTCAAGGGGTTGCGGACTTCATGGGCGAGAGAGGCGGCGACATGATTGATGGTATCGACTTTCTCGATTCGCAGGTAATCCAGGTAAAGCTGCTTATCGGAAACCGCTTTATGGAACAGTGTAAACAACAACCATATTCCGAGGCTGTTTTGCACCGGCATTGCCAGTATATTGAAGGTCAGATTGTCCATTACATATCGACGTTCGGTGACGAGCATGACGCCGATCGGAATGACGGAAAAAAGGAGTCCCGCGATCAAAACGATGAGCATTCGCCACTTCGAATAGCGACGGTAGAGGAAGGAAAGCAGGAGGGAGAGAGGGAACGTAATCGAGAGAATGATCAGCGCCGAAAACAATCCGGCGCCGCCGAGCGACAAACGGTACGCCATAAACTCGAGAAGCAGAATCATGCCGGCGGTCATGCCGCCGAACACCAGCCCGAAAAACATAATCACGTAGCGGATATCGAAAATAATCCCATCCTCTACGCTTAGAGGAAAGGTCATCGACAACAGCAGACAGATCATGCACGTGATTACGATAAAAGGCTTGGAAAAATGGATGGCTTTGTCGCGATAATAGATGTTGTACAGCACGAAAGGCGTTAAGGCGAACAGAAGCTGCAGCAAAATATCTTTTACGTACGACATCATGGTTCCCCCACGCCAGCTTGAAGAGACAGGTTGAATTCTAGTATTCGGCGTTCTGCTGCATCTTCCTTCTCGCATGGACAAAAGTCGGCGGGGAAATATACGGACCTTTCCGACCCCTTTCAGCGCGAACGCTGGAGGGGGCTTCCATTTGTCCGTGCCGTTCGGAAAGTCGGTTAAAGATTGCCATGGAAGGGGCCGATATAGACGGATTGCGGACGGAAGATACGATTGTCGCTCGCCTGCTCCAGCAGGTGCGCGGTCCAGCCCGCGACGCGTCCGATCGTAAACGTAGGGGTGAACAGCTCGGGCGGCATAGCCAGCGCGCGAAGGATGGCGGCGGCATAAAATTCGACATTCGTGTACAGCTTCCGGCCCGGCTTGTAGGCTTGGAGCAGGCGGATCGCGACGTCTTCGACCCGCATGGCGAGATCGAAGGCGGGATCGTTTCCGGCGAGCCGGGAGGCGACGACACGCAGCGCCGCGGCGCGCGGGTCTTCCGTCTTGTAAATGCGATGGCCGAACCCCATCAGCCTCTCTCCGCGGACCAGCATCTCGCGTATCCAAGGCTCGGCGCGTTCGGGCGTTCCGATATCATCCAGCATCGCCAGCACTTCCGACGGGGCTCCGCCGTGCAGCGGTCCTTTCATCGCGCCGACGGCTCCGCTGACCGCCGCTCCCAGATCGGATTGGGTCGAAAGGACGACGCGTCCGGCGAAGGTGGAAGCGTTCAAGCCGTGCTCCATCGTTAGAATGAGGTAGGCGTTCAACGCCTCGGTTTGCGCGTCCGCGGGGCGCATGCCATTCAGCATATAAAGGAAGTTCGCCGCATGACCGAGCGTCGGATCCGGCGCGACGGGCGCGAGCCCCGCCGCCGAGCGCGCGCGATAGGCGACGAGCGTCGGCAGGAAGGCGGTCAGCCGCTCCGCTTGCGCGGCGGAAGGCGGCCACGTCCAGCCTTCCGTCTCGCCGATCACGGCCGTCGCCGCCTGGATTGCGGCCATCACGCCGACGGAGGCCGGCAGCGCGTCGAGCAGCGCTCGAATCGCGGACGGCAACTCCCGCTGCCTTGCGAAGCGCGCCTGAAGGATCGGCAGCGCGCCCGGTTCGGGCAGCGCGCCGTGCCAGAGCAGGCAAGCGACCTCTTCGTAGCGGCGGGAGACGGCCAACTCCTTGACTTCATATCCCCGGTACACCAACCGGCCTTGCTCGCCGTCCACGTAGCCGATGTTCGTCTCGGCCGCGACGACGCCTTCGAGTCCCGTCGTTTTCGCCATACGTCTATGCATCTCCTTCCGCCCGGTGAACTACGAGCGATTTCGATTTGAAGACAGTATATTCCGCCAAATTGATATTGTATATTTATTGTTTTCTTCCGGGGGTATAAAGATAATTGATCGAATCCGAAGTCCTATGTGCAGCGCGCGTGGGCGGATGCGTCTGCAGGAAGGATTCGGCGCGTTCGGGCGAGAAAAAGTAGGAGACGAAAGAGGCAAAGGAGCGATCGCACATGCAACTGATCGGAGAAGGCCGAACCGCGACCGTTCACGCGCTCGGGTCGGACCGCGTCTGGAAACGGTACCGCCCGTTTTTGCCGGAGAGCGAAGTCCGCAACGAATACCGGGTCAGCCGGTATGCCGCGGAAGCGGGCTTGGACGTGCCGCATGTATTCGGAATCGAAGAGCGGGATGGCGCTTGGGGCATCGTCTTCGAGCGAATCGAAGGCGATCCGATGCTGCGCCGCATGGTCGCCGAGCCGGCGTCGTTGGACGTGTATGCCCGCCGAATGGCCGAGCTGCATCTCGCCGTGCACGCATGCGAGGTGCCGGAAACGGCCGGGCTCCCGGACCAGAAGGGCTATTTGGCCGGCCGGATTCGTCACGCCGACCGGTTGGAAGAGCACGAAAAGAACCGTCTTCTCGCCATGCTTTCGGAGCTGCCTTCCGCGACCGCGCTCTGTCACGGCGACTACCATCCGGACAATATCATGCTCGGCAGCCGCGCCTGGATCATCGACTGGTCGAACGGCCTGCGGGGCCATCCGGCAGGAGACGTCGCGCGGACGTGGCTGCTGCTGACCTTCGGGACGATGCCGGACGACCTCCCGGCGTCGGTGCGCGAAACGCTTGACCGGATGCGGCTGCGCATCCGGGACGCGTACCTGGCGAGCTATTTGGAGGGGGCGAGGTTGAAGCGGGACGACATCGATGATTGGTTTTTGCCCGTGGCGGCCGCGAGATTGGTCGAAGGACTGCCCGAGCCGGAGTGTCTCGCGGTACTGGCGTTTGTCCGGGAGCAGCTCGCCGCTGCGGACGAGCCGGCGGGCGTGGCGCTACGGCCCGTGGAGCGTGAGGACCTGCCGGTTTTCTTTGCCCATCAACGAGACGCGGAGGCTAATCGGATGGCCGCTTTTACCGCCCAGGATCCGCACGACAGGAGCGCGTTCGACGCCCGCTGGCAGCGGGTGTTAAACGGGGAGCGGCACGCGGCGAGGACCATCCTGTTCGAAGGCGAAGTTGCGGGTAACGTGCTCGCTTTTCCGTCGGAGGAAGGCATGATGATCGCTTACTGGATCGGCCGCGACTATTGGGGGCGAGGCGTCGCGACGGCCGGTCTGGCTCTGTTTCTGAAGGCGTACGGGACGCGCCCGCTGTTCGCCCGCGCGGCCAAGGACAACGCCGCCTCGCTTCGGGTGCTCGCGCGAAACGGCTTCTCCATCGTCGGCGAGGATCGCGGCTTCGCGAACGCGCGCGGCGAAGAGATCGAGGAATTTGTTTTGCGGCTGGGGGACGAAGCCTGACCGTTTCTCCTCTCCGATACCCCCTGTTTCCGCGAACCGCATATCGTCCTAAACGCACCCCGGCACGGAGCGCCTCTCCGCTGCCGGGGTGTCTTTTATTTGGCCGGATGGCGCAATAAAAAGCACCTCGTGTAGTCTTCGGTGCGACGCGCCGCCGCATCATCGTGATATTTGACACCATCGCAGTATGGCAAGCGGTTTCGAGGCGGCGGAATCGGCGTCATACTGACGGAGAAGTCCATTCTGAAGGGAGCTCGAAAAGAAATGGGGATCAGCATGAAAGCGGTCGGCGGGGTGCTCGCGGCGGCGCTCGCGGTTTCGCTAACCGCCTGCGGCAGCGGAAACGGTGGCGATTCGGCGTCGAGTCCGGGCGCGAGCGCGCCGTCCGCCAGCGGTACCGCGGCGCCCGCGCCGAAGGATCGCGTGAAGCTCGAATACTGGCACACCTATAGCGATCAAGAAGAAAAGGTGCTGACGGAAAAAATCAAGCCGGCGTTCGAGGCGGCGTATCCGAATATCGAGCTGCAGCTGACCCGAATGCCATACGAGGGGCTGAAGCAGCAGGTGATCGCAGGGGTGGCGGGAGACGCCGCGCCGGATCTGATGCGCATGGACATCGTATGGGTTCCCGAGTTCGCCTCGCAAGGCGCGCTCGCGAAGCTGAGCGACTTCGAGGGCTTCGACGAGGTGAAGGCGAACGTCTTTGACGGACCGCTCGCCACCAATCTGTTTAATGGCGAGTACTATGGCGTCCCCGTCAATACGAATACGAAGGTCGCCATCTACAACAAAAAGACGTTGGCGGAAGCGGGGCTCGCCGAAGCGCCGAAAACGATGGACGAATTGGTGAAGGCGGCCGAGACGCTGAAGGGAAAAGGCAAGTTCGGGCTCGGCGTGTCGGGCGTGAACGCGTGGGGGCTGGCACCGTGGTTCTGGAGCCTCGGCGGCCAAATCACGAACGCCGACTATACGAAAGCGGACGGGTACCTGAACAGCCCGGAAAGCGTGAAAGCGCTCGAGACGATCGTGTCGTGGAACCAAAAAGGACTCATCATCCCGACGATGCTGGGTGGCGAACCGGGTACCTGGGACGGCCTGAAGAGCGGCGAATATCTGATGACGGACGACGGTCCCTGGTTCTACAGCATTCTCATGAACGAGAAGGATGCGAAGTTCGATCCGATGGCGGAAACCATGCGCGGCCTGATGCCGGCGGGCGCTGGCGGAAGCCGGTCGGTCATCGGCGGGGAGGACCTCGTCGTGTTCGCGAACTCCAAGCATCCGAAGGAAGCCTGGACGTTCGCCCAATGGATGATGACGGAGGAGCCGCAGAAAATGATGGCCGAGGTCGGCCTCATCCCGTCCAACAAAGCGGCGGCCGAAGCGATGAAGAGCATGGACATCCCGTTCGTGGGCGAGTTCGTCCAGCAGCTCGAGACGGCGCTGCCGCGGACGCCGATCCCGCAGTGGGGCGAGATGGAGGGCATCTTCAATCTGAGCTTCGAAAAAGCGATCCGCGGCGAAAAACAGCCGAAGGAAGCGCTGGACGAAGCTGTCAAGCAGATCGACGCGCTCTTGAAATAAGCCAGACAGCCCGCTAATCGGCGGCCGTCCGCGCTTGCGGCTAACGCGCAGGACGGTCGGCCGCCCCTAAGCTTCCGAGAGGAGAGTGGACGCGGTGTCCCCGAGCAAAAGCAGGTTCGCGGTCGGGCTGCGGCAGTGGATGGCGGTCCTGCCCTATATCGCGCTGGGGCTGATCGGAACGGCGGTTTTCGTTCTCTATCCGATGATCAAAAACGTCCTGATCAGCTTCCAAAATTTCAGCATCATGCCGAACGCCACGAACGCGTGGGTCGGCTTCGACAATTACGCCAAAGTGTTCGAGGACCCGAACGGCAAGTTTTGGATCGCGCTTCGCAACACGTTTCTGAACGTCGTCGCCACGGTGCCGGTCAATTGGTTTCTGGCGATTCTGTTCGCGGTGCTCATCAACGCCAAGTTCGTCAAGTACAAGATCGTCTTTCGGACGATCTACTATTTGCCGATCGTGACGTCGTGGATCATTATCGCCCTGCTGTTCAAATATTTATTCGCGGACGGCGACGGCGGCTTCGTGAACTATATCCTGCATCAAAAGCTCGGTTTGCTGCCGAAGGCGATTTCCTGGCGCAGCAACTATTGGTCCGCGATGGTCATGATCTGGCTGTTTCATATTTGGAAGACGGTCGGGTGGGGCGTCGTCATTTATTTGGCCGCGCTGCAAGGCGTGCCCAAGGATCTGTACGAGGCGGCGGATATCGACGGGGCAAATGCGGGCCAGCGCTTCTGGCGCATCACGATTCCGCTGCTGAAGCCGATCAGCGTCTTCGTCCTGATCAACCTTGTGAACGGGGCGTTCGGCTTTTTTCCGCAAGTGTACTTCATCACCAAAGGCGGGCCGATGGATCAGACGCAGGTCATCCCGAGCCTCATCTACACCCAGGCGTTCGAACATCTCAAGTTCGGCCCCGCGGCGGCGATGGGCTTCATGATGGGGATCATGGTCTTTCTCCTCACCTATTCGCAGATGGCCAAGATCGGCAAGCAGAGAATGTTCTAACTAGGAGGCGCGCATGCAAACTTCGCTGCTCGGCAAAACCGCGGTATACGCGGTCATTCTCGTCGGCGCTCTTCTGTTCCTGTTCCCGTTTGTCTACATGATCCTGACGACCTTTTTCCTGGGCACGAACACGCTCCCCAAGCCGAACGAGGTGTTCCACGTCACGCCCAATTTCGCCAATTACGAGACGGTATGGAACAAAAACCACTTTACGACCTATTTCATGAACAGCGTCATCGTCACGTCGGTCGCCATGGTCGGCTCGCTTTTTTTGGGCGCGCTGACGGCGTACGGGTTTTCCCGGTTTCCGTTTCCCGGCAAAGAGTTCGTCTTCCGGATCTTCCTTCTGACGATGATGATTCCCGGGGTCATCAACATCATCCCGCAGTTCGTCACCATCAAAGGCCTCGGCCTCGTGAATACGTATTGGGGGCTGTGGCTCGTTTATATCGCGGGCGGCGTCGTGGGCAACATGTTTTTTCTGAGAGGCTTCTTCGAGAGCATTCCGAAGGAGCTGGAGGAGTCCGTGCTCATCGACGGCGGCGGCAGCTGGCGCATCTTCTGGAACATCTATCTGCCGCAGTCGCTTCCCGCGATGGGGACGCTCGCCATTTTTATTTTCCAGGGCACGTGGGAGGAGTACTTCCTCGCGCTCACGCTGATCAAGAGCGAAGCGCTGCGGACGCTGCCGATCGCGATCTTGATGTTCAACGACAAGTACGCCACCAATTACGGACAAATCTTCGCCGCGTCGATGATCGCCTTGCTGCCGGTTATTCTCATCTATATGGCGTTCCAGAAAAAGTTCGTGCAGTCCGGGTTTAACGAAGGCGGCGTCAAAGGCTGAACCGGCGAAAAGGCGACAAGGAGAAAACGGATGTTCCTCAAAAACGTTGCGAACAACCGCGGCGCCACACAAGCGCGGCGGCTTCGAAAGGCGGGACTGCTCGCAGCCGCGCTGACGCTGTGCGGCTCCCTCGCCGCCTGCGAGCGGCGCGAAACGATTTCCGTCCTGAAGACACCCGAAGCCGAGCTTCTCGGCGCAGTCTCGACGGACAAAGCCCGCTATGCGCCGGGCGAATCCGTTCGGTTCGCGCTGAAGCTGAGCGCGGCGGGACGCCAGGATCGGCTACTCGTCCGATACAAACACCTGAACGACGTCGTCGAGGAGACGGAGATCCCGGTGCGGGAAGCCTCCAAACTGCAGTGGGAGTGGCGGCCTCCGTCGGACGATTATACCGGCTATTTGGCGGAAATCTTCCTGTTGCGCGACGGCAAGGCGGCCGACCGTCGAAATATCGCGGTCGACGTCTCCTCCGATTGGGGCAAGTTCCCCCGGTACGGCTATCTCGCCGACTTCATGACGATGCGCCGCGAAGACCGCGAGGCCGTCGTGGACCGTCTGAATCGCTATCACCTGAACGGCCTGCAATTCTACGACTGGCAGTGGAAGCACCACGACCCGGTCAAGACCGGCCCCTCGGGGGAGCCTGCCGACGTCTGGACGGATATCGCGGGGCGAGAGGTGTCGCTGGAAACGGTGCAAGATTACATCGCGCTCGCCCATGATCGCAATATGAAGGCAATGAACTACAATCTGCTGTTCGGGGCTTACGAGGACGCCGAACGGGACGGCGTGCGCCGAGAGTGGGGGCTGTTCAAGGACCCGACGGGCGAGACGCAGGACCGTCATCCGCTGCCGGAAAGCTGGGCGAGCGATCTGCTCCTTCAGGACCCGTCGAATCCGGACTGGCAGCGGTACCTCTTCGCCAAGGAACGGGAGACGTTCCGGCTGCTGCCGTTCGACGGATGGCACGTCGACCAGTTGGGTGACCGGGGCGCCCGCTGGAACGCGGAGGGCAAAAGCGTAAATCTGGCCGCGACGTACGCGCCGTTCCTGCAAGCGGCCAAACGTTCGGTCGACGTCGACTACGTTATGAACGCGGTCGGCCAGTTCGGCCAGCCCTATCTCGCCAAGCAGGCGCCGGTCAAGTTCCTGTATACAGAGGTGTGGGAAGGTCACCCGCAGTACAAGCATTTGAAGATGATCATCGATCAGAACCGCAAGCTTTCTGACGGCCGGCTGAACACGGTGCTCGCCGCCTATATGAACTACGATTTGTCCGACAACAAGGGCGAATTCAACGCGCCTGGCATCCTGATCGCAGACGCGGTCGTATTCGCTTCCGGCGGCGCCCATCTGGAGCTGGGGGAAAATCTGCTGTCCAAAGAGTATTTTCCGCATCGCAACCTGTCCGTGACGCCGGCGCTCGAGCGACAGCTGATCGTCTACTACGACTTCCTGACGGCTTACCAGAATCTGCTGCGGGACGGAGCGGAGGATATGGCGCTCGAAGCGACGGCGGATGGAGGCGCGGAACTGTCCGGCGAAGCCGAAGCGGGCAAGATCTGGACGTTCGCGAAGCGCAAGGACCGGCGGGAGATGATCCATCTGATCAACTTCGCGAACGCGACGACGATGAACTGGAACGATACGGACGGCCGACAGGCGGAGCCGGCCGAGCGGGAGGCGCTTCGTCTCGCGATCCGGACCGACAGACGGGCCGAGAAGGCTTGGCTGGCGTCGCCGGACTACTATGGCGGATCGGCCGTGCCGCTGGACTTCGAGCAGACGGACGGAACGTTGAAGCTGACGATTCCCAAACTGCGCTATTGGGTCATGGTCGTCGTCGAGTACGCCGAATCCTGATCGGTTAAGCCACAAAGCGTGGCCGTGGACTTCTTCTGGAAAACGCTTGCATACGCCAATCCCGGGCTTTTGTAGTACACTTGAGCCAGAAAGGGGGGCGCCGGGAATGGGCCATATACGCATCTTCAACCGATTCGCGACGCGGATGATCGCCGCGTTCGTCGCGGTGATCTTGTTTCCGGCCGTCTTCACGAGCGCTTCCTTCTACCTGGTCTCGAACGGCACGGTCAAAAGCAACGTGCGCGCCTCCTCCGTTCAAATCGCGCGGCAGGCGGCCGACTCGCTCTCCTTTATTCTAAACGCCGGAAGCGACGTTTCGGACCTCGTCTACAGCGACCTGAAAATCCAAAACGTCGTCGGAAGCAGCGGCGATGCCAGCCAAAACCTGAAGGCCTGGCGGGAGAACGAGCGTTATCTGGAGAGCTTTCTCAACAACATCGTCTATTCCAGCTCGTTCGTAAACATCGTCTACGTCATCAAAAACCGGGAAGAAAGCTGGGGCAGCGGGACGTTTTCCCGCATCAAGCTGTCTCGATACGATCTGGACGGAGCGGCATGGACGCGCGAGGCGAAGACGAGGGACGGCGGGCTCGTCTGGCTCGGGCTGCAGGAAGACCGTTTCAGCGGCGGCGGCGACAGCACGGAGCTCGTGCTGCCGATCGCTCGCGCGTTGAAAGACTTCGATACGATGCGGACGATCGGTTACGTCCTGGTCAATCTGAACGGCCGCAAAATATTGGACAACATTTCAAGCATGAAGCTGGGCGCGACGGGCGGCTTCTTCGTCGTGGACGGGGCGGGTCGCATCATGGTCGACGCGGACCGCGGCCGCATCGGCGCGACCGTCGACAATGCCGAGCTGCTGGCGAAAATCAAAGAGGATCCGGCGGTCGAGTTCGAATTCGCGAGCGGCGGCGTGCCCTATTACGGTGTCAAGCAGCGTCTTTCCAACGGCTGGCTCATCGTCGGCACGGTACCGATCCATGAAATCACCGACAAGCTCGACGCGCTGCACCATCAAATCCTTTTCTCGTTCGGCGCCTTTACGCTGGCGGGCATATTGATCGGGCTCGTCATCGCGGGGCGGGTCACGCGTCCGGTGAAGCAGCTGACCCGGCAGATGAAGCTCGTCCAGCTCGGCGATCTCTCCGCGCGAACCCACGTGCTCAGCCACGACGAATTCGGGCTCATGAGCCGCCAGTTCAACCGGATGATCGCCGACGTCGAGCGGCTCATGGCACAGGTGTCCCTGGAGCAGCGGCAAAAGCAGGACGCCGAGCTTCGGGCGGTCGCCCACCGGATCAATCCGCATTTCCTGTTCAACACGCTCGGGACGCTGCGCTGGCTCGTCAAGTACGGCCAGTCCGAGCGCGCGTACGAAGGCATCTCCGCGTTGATCCGGCTGCTGGAGGCGAATATGGGCAAGGAGGGAAACTTCGTCACCGTGGCGGAGGAGCTGGGCATCATCGAAAAGTACTTGGCGATTTTGGAGCTGCGCTACAGCCGCAAGTTTCGCTTGAACGCCAAGATCGAGCCGGGCGCGGCATCGTTCGTCATCCCCCGGATGCTCGTCCAGCCGCTTGTGGAGAACGCCATTTTCCATGGCATCGTTCCGAAGGAGTCGGACGGCGAGATCGCGATCGAAGCCCGCCGGCTCGGCGAGGCCGTCGAGCTCGTCGTGCGGGACGACGGCGTCGGCCTGCCGCCCGCGTGGGCAGAGATAGATCCGTCGCTGTCGGAGAAGATACGCGACGGATGGGGCGGGATCGGCCTGCGGCATGTCGTCGAGAGCGTAGACCTGTATTACGGACGGGGCTCCGGCGTGACGATCGGTCCGGCGGAAGGCGGAGGCACAGTTGTGCGGGTCGTGCTGTATCCGAAGGCGGCGGGACAGGAGGGGGAGGCGTATGCTTAACGTCTTGATCGTGGACGACGAGCCGGTTATCCGCTTCGGGCTGCGGGCCTCCGTGGATTGGGCGCGGGAAGACATGCGGGTCGTCGGCGACTGCGCGAACGGAGCGGCGGCGCTCGAACGGTTGGCGGAGGTGCCGGCCGACATCCTGATCACGGATATCAAGATGCCGGTCATGGACGGCCTGACATTGACGCGGGTCGCGCTGGAGCGCTATCCGCGACTCAAGGTCGTCCTTGTCAGCAGCCACAACGACTTCGCCTTCGTGCGCGAAGGGCTGCAGCTCGGCGTCGTCGATTATATTTTGAAGCACTCGCTCGAGCCGGAGGAGCTGGTCTCCATTTTGCGCAAATGCCGGGCGCTGATCGCAGAGGACGAACGGCTCGGCGATCGGCTGCGGGAAGCGGAACGAGACGAACGGGTCCGCCTTCGCAGTCGGCACGAGCGGGAGCTTAAGCGTTATCTCGCAGAGCCGGAGAAGGAGATCGAAGACGGAGCGTTTCCGGCTTGGCTGAACGGAGCGTTTCGGGCGGTCGTCGTGACGCTGGCGCAAGTCCGGGACCTGCTGGAGACGTACGGGGATCTGTACGAAACGATCCTGCACGATCAACTGATCGAGGCGATCTATCGCCGGGTGCCGGAAGGCATCGCGGTATCGGCCGCGGACCAGGGGCTGTTCCTGCTGCTGCCGGACGAATGGGCGGGTGCCGTTCCGCTCGCCGGACTCCGGGAGGAGTTGGAACGGGAGATCGGGCTCGGCGTCACGTTCGGGTGCGCCGACGGGACCGGCTTGGCGGCAGTGCCAGGGTGCTATCGCCGGAGCAGGTTGGCCAGCGAAAGGAGCTTCTTCGAAGGCGTGGGGCTGTACGTCCGATCCGGCGAAGAGAGCGGAGTCCTCGGTGGGCCTAATCTGTCGGAACGGCTCCGGGGGCTCGATCCCGAAAACGAAGCGTTCCGGCAAAGGCTCGCGGAGTGGCAGGCGGAAGGGGCGAGCGGGAACCTCTCGCCATCGGACCTGAAAGAAGACGCCTGCCGGGTACTTTCCGCCCGGTTCAAGCTGACGGCCGATCCGTACGCGCTCGTCGAAGCGTTCGAGCGGCTGTTTCGCGCCGATTCGCTCGCGGAGCTCGCGCGCCGGCTAAAGGAGCAATTCGGGGAGCTGCGCGGTCTCTCTTCCAGTCCGCCGGACGAGGCGGCCCATCCGATCGACAAAGCGCTCGCCTACATCCGCCAGCGCTATCTGGAGCCGATGACGCTGCAGCAGGTGGCAGATGCCGTTCACGTAAGCCGGAGCTACTTTTCGATTCTGTTCAAGAAGACGACCGGACGCAACTTCATCGATTACCTGATCGATCTTCGCGTCGCCAAAGCCAAAGAACTGCTCGCCCATACGGAATTGCGCGTATACGAGGTTGCCGAGCGTTCCGGGTTCAACGACGTGAAGTATTTCAGCAAGCTGTTCAAAAAAATCGAAGGCTGCGCGCCGGTGGACTACCGCGAAGGACAAAGGCAGGATTCGCCGCCGGCGGCAGCCCCGAAGGGAGCGGGAAACCCATGAGCCGTCCGGTCGGTCGGGCGCGCCGAGCGTTCGGGTCCGGAGACTTCCGGGCGAAGGCGGCGATGTGCCTGCTGGTGCTCCTCCTTCTGTTCGCAGCCGGGTGCGCCAAGGACGGCATCATCGAGGACGTCTCGAACGTCGCCCGGCTGGACGACGTTCCCGTCAAGACGGTCGTCGTCTGGCATACGTACAGCGACGAAGAAAATCGGATCTTCGAGGAGACGGTCATCCCGGCCTTCGAGCGGGCGAATCCGGGCATCCGCATCGAGGCCGTGCGCCAATCCTCGAACCAAGAATATCAGGCCGCCTTGATCGCCAGAGCTTCGGCGAACAAGACGCCCGACGTCGTTCGTCTCGACTATGCCTGGATTCCCCGCTTCGCAAGCCACGGGCTGCTCGAGCCTCTCGACGGCTATCCCGGCTACGCCGAGGTCGCGGCCAAGACGGGCGACCGGCTGCTCGAGCTGAATCGGATCGGCAACCGGACGTACGGCTTGCCGCTCAATATGAATACGAAAGCCGCCATTTACAACCGCGCGCTGCTGGAGGCGTCGGGGCAGAAGCAGCCGCCCGACTCGCTGCGGACGCTCGTCGATGTCGCCCGCGAGCGGCATTGGATACTGGGGATGTCCGGACTCGAGATGTGGCAGTCGCTGCCGTACTTTTTCGCGCTGGGCGGCAAGCTTTCCGATCCGTCGTTTGCGCGGACGGACGGTTATCTGAACGGCGAGGACAGCGTTCGGGCGGCCGAAACGATGGCGAGCCTTTTCCGCGAAGGCGTGCTCAACCCGAATTTGCTGAACGGGGCGGGCGACCTGTGGACCGAAATCTACGAGGGGCGCAAGGTGCTCATGATGGACGAAGGGCCTTGGTATTACAGCATCCTCTTAAACGTCGCGAATCCGAAGGCCGATCTGACGCGTTTGACGGTAGCCGCGCCGTTTCCGTCGGACGGGGCGAACGGGCCGATCGTCGGCGGAGAGAGCCTCGTGATGACGCGGGGCGCGGCGTACAAGGCGGAGGCGTGGACGTTTATCCGCTGGATGATGCGGCCGGAGACGCAGACGGAGATGTTCGGGGCGGGGCTCATTCCGACGAACGCGGACGCGCTCGCCGCCGCGAAGGCGGGAGGCGCATCGACGACGTACATGGACGCTTTCCTGAAAGGCATCGAACATGCGTATTATCGCCCGCCGCTCCCGCGGTGGAACGAGATCGACAAACGGTATGAGGAAGCGATGGAGGACATTTTCTTGGGCACGCGAGACGTACGGGACATCTTGAACGAAGCGTCCGCGGCGATCGACCGGGTGTTGGCGGAACCCAGAGGCGCCAGCTCCGGCGCCGGAACGCCCTAGTAGATTGACCCGAAAATAATGTAACTATATTCCGGTTGTTGCTTTTCCGTTAAAGGTTACAAAATGGATACCAAAGTCACAAGTAAAAACGGCTTCGCCGTCCTTAGAGGAGGGCGAGACGTCATAACCAGCGTGGTCGCGGAGTCATCTCGTCCGTTCAAAGCTGGAGGGCTTCCGGTTGAACCT
Organism: Cohnella baijiui; assembly: GCF_020731285.1. Classification (GTDB taxonomy): domain Bacteria; phylum Bacillota; class Bacilli; order Paenibacillales; family Paenibacillaceae; genus Cohnella. Next base: position 2,517 of record NZ_JAJFOW010000056.1, on the reverse strand, counting down.
GAATTCGGTGCTTGACCAACGGGTTAGCTTCGAACGAGTGATCGGTTTGGAACATGGCTGCGCTAACAGTTGTCAGAGCGCTTATTCGGCCAAAAAAACGGAGGTTTCTTTTCTAACGGTTGCATGCGCGCTTATTTGGAAGAAACAGCCCCTATGCCTGCGAAAAACCGAAAAATAGGCTCGCTGTCAACCGTTACATTTTGCAAACCTCCGTTTCACCCCAAATAGCGTCGGTCACAACCGTTTGAATTTTCGCCCGCTATTACGCACTCCCATCTACTCCTCTGGTCAAGCACCGATATCGGTTATGAGCCGGAATTCCCGTTTATCCCCGGCTTGGGGCTTAAGCACGTTACTTCAGGATCTTCCTACTAGACAAGAGCGAACAGACGTGAAAGCGAGGAGTGCGAAGATGGAGACGATACGCATTGGATTGATCGGGCTGGGCGACATGGCTCGCGCCCATTTGAGAGAATTGGAGAAGCTGCCGCAGTTTCGCGTGAAGGCCATATGCGACGTCCGGGCGGAGGAGCTGGCGTCGTGGGGAGAGCGGCTCGGCATTGACCCGGCTCGACGTCACGCGGACTATGCCGGACTGATCGCGGACGAGGAGGTCGACGCGATCGTGTCGATCACCCCGAACGCGCTGCATGCACCGATCATGGCGGCCTGCCTCGCGGCGGGCAAGCCCTTCCTGTCCGAAAAGCCGTTTACGCGGACGTTTGACGAGGCGACGGAGCTGCTCGCGCAATACAAACGCAATCCGATAGCCGCATTGATCGGCTTCGGCTACCGGTACACGCCTGCATTCCGCTTCGCGCGGGACCAGCTCGCGGCCGGTCGGATCGGCGAGGTGCGGAGCTTTTCGATGCAGTATTTGCAAGGCTGGGGATCGGCCGTGTACGACGTCCCGTACGTGTGGCGCTTCGACAAGGCGGTGACCGGCACGGGAACGTTGGGCGACTTGGGCGCGCACATGGTCGATCTGGCGCACTATCTGTTCGGTCCTTTCGACGAGTTGTCCGCTCGGCTGCAAACGCTGATCCCCGCGCGCAGGAGCGCGTCGTCTGGCGAGATGCAGACGGTCGAAGTCGACGACTTCGCCAGTTTTCAAGCGCGAATGGCCGGCGGTGCGGCGGGAATCTTCCAGACGTCGCGCAACTGCATCGGATCGGGCAATCAACTGGAGGTGTCGATCTACGGCGACCTCGGCACGCTGCACGCCAGCACGTTGGCGCAGGAGCAGCTTGTCTGGATTCGGCTGGATCCCGATACCGGGGAGCTGTCCGAGCAGAAGCTGCAGGTACCCGCACGCGTCCGCCGGGCGCTGTGGGAGGACTTCGCGGCGCTGCTCGGAGGTGCGGAGCCGGACGGCGTCCCCGATTTCCGGGCCGGCTACGAGAACCAGCGGGTGCTGGAAGCGATCGTGCGGTCGCACGAGGCGAAGCGTACCGTCGCTCTGGCGGAACTATAAGCGGGGCGGGCGACTTTAGCAGGTTGTACGGCGGGTTACACCCCGCAATCGCGCTGGCGATGAGCGCTGTAACCCGAATTTATCGGGTTACATGCCGCGGCCACGCTGTCAGGAGCGCTGTAACCCGTATTTTTCGGGGTTACATGCCATTTTTTCGTCGTCGGGAGCGCCGCATTCACGCCTTCTATCCGAGCCGCGGTTCGTTCGGTGAGGCGGAACGAGGAGGTACGGGGCGAGGAGCGCCTCGAGCAGGCGGTGGCAGCCCAAAAGGGAGCCGTGGACGCTACATAGGGGCTACGGCGGCAAGATCGGACGAAGAAGGAGTCGTGGACTCCTACATGGGAGCCGTAGCGGTAAAATCGGCCGATGAAGGAATCGTGGACTCCTACATGGAGGCTGTGGCGGCAAGATCGGCCGAAGAAGGAGTCGTGGACTCCTACATGGAGGCTGCGTCTGCAAGATCGGCCGAATCGAGAAATCGCCGATGTCGTATGTAAACTACCTACATTCACCGAAATGGCCGATCGAGCACCAATGTGCGTATGTAAACTACCTACATTCGGCGAAGTCGCCGAGCAATCACCAATGTACGTATATAAACTACCTACATTCACCGAAATGGCCGAGCGAGCACCAATGTACGTATATAAACTACCTACATTCACCGAAATGGCCGAGCGAGCACCAATGTGCGTATGTAAACTACCTACATTCACCGAAATGGCCGAGCAATCACCAATGTGCGTATGTAAACTACCTACATTCACCGAAATGGCCGAGCAATCACCAATGTGCGTATGTAAACTACCTACATTCACCGAAATGGCCGATCGAGCACCAATGTGCGTATGTAAACTACCTACATTCGGCGAAGTCGCCTAGCAATCACCAATGTGCGTATGTAAACTACCTACATTCACCGAAATGGTCGATCGAGCACCAATGTGCGTATGTAAACTACCTACATTCACCGAAATGGCCGAGCGAGCACCAATGTGCGTATGTAAACTACCTACATTCACCGAAATGGCCGAGCGAGCACC
>NZ_JAJFOW010000557.1 GCF_020731285.1 Cohnella baijiui | reverse complement strand
GACGGGGCGCATGCTTCGTTTGTGGAGCGCTTAGGTCCACTCTCTGATCCGGGATTATCTGAGTATATAAAAAAAGAGTCCATTCCACCGATTGAGGGATATCGGACCGAGGTGAATCTGAACAGTCTGAGGTGGTTGAGAGAGGCAGGGCAGTGGCTGAAGGAAGGATATGTACTAACCATCGACTATGGCTATGAACGCAATGCA
>NZ_JAJFOW010000556.1 GCF_020731285.1 Cohnella baijiui | reverse complement strand
GCTTGAGGTGCCTAAATAAGTGTTAAATCAGGTTGTAATTAAGCTGTGGATCACCATCATTGGATTGGTGGCTGTCGTATTGACCGCGCTTAGCCTGACGCTTATGTCTTTTCTGGATGGGTTTTATGAACGCCAGCGCACGGATGATTTACAGCAGCTGGCACAGCATATGGCTCATGTTATTGTAGTCTATAAGGATCGGGAGAA
>NZ_JAJFOW010000555.1 GCF_020731285.1 Cohnella baijiui | reverse complement strand
ATATAACGCAGGGTTTCCTCGTCGATGGGGAACATGGAGATGGTGGAGCCGTATTCAGGGCTCATATTGCCAATAGTGGCACGGTTGGCCAACGGCACAGCGCTGACGCCGGGGCCGTAGAACTCCACAAACTTGCCGACCACCCCATGCTGACGCAGCATATCGGTAATCGTCAGCACCAGGTCGGTAGCCGTGGTGCCCTCAGGC
>NZ_JAJFOW010000554.1 GCF_020731285.1 Cohnella baijiui | reverse complement strand
ACAGCAAGTGAAGCACTTGCTGTTTTTCTTTACCCTTGAAGAGAGGACGATGTGTATGATCGGCTGCTTGTTGATTCATGGTTTTACCGGAAGTCCATATGAAGTTGAACCGATTGCCCAGAGGTTTGCCGACCGCGGCTGGCGGATTGAAATGCCGATACTCGCTGGGCACGAGGGACATAATCTGCCCCTCAAACAGGTAACATG
>NZ_JAJFOW010000553.1 GCF_020731285.1 Cohnella baijiui | reverse complement strand
AACGTCCAGAACTGCTGACATTTATTGTGGGTGGCGCAGGCTTTACAGGTATTGAATTTGTCGGTGAATTGTCTGACCGTATTCCTGAGCTGTGCAAAGAGTTCGACGTAGATCCTTCTGTTGTAAAAATTTACAACATTGAAGCTGCACCTACCGTTCTTCCTGGCTTTGATTCTGAGCTAGTAAATTATGCGATGGAAGTATTGG
>NZ_JAJFOW010000552.1 GCF_020731285.1 Cohnella baijiui | reverse complement strand
AGCTAATCCATCCTATTATCATAAAGTATTCTCCAACAATCCTTCACCAAAACCTTTTGCCTATGCAGTATATTTGAAGAATTTTAGTTACAAAGCCGAGACAATTGAACTGAATGGCTTTACTCTATTTCTAACTTCAAGTGATTATGAATTTATGACGCATTTTTATAATGGAATGAGCCAGATGAAGACGTGTCGTTATCTTGA
>NZ_JAJFOW010000551.1 GCF_020731285.1 Cohnella baijiui | reverse complement strand
CAATAACTGCCGGTCCATATATGAGTTGACCTTCACTTAGATGAGTTGGGTCATAGACTTCTACCATGTAATGCTGTCCCCCAAAGTAAACCTCCCGCTGCTCTTTAGCCGCATGTTCCTTGCTTAAGCCGCTCTCTCCAAGCACCTCTGCCAGATCGTTAGCCTCCGGTTTAACTATTTGTCCATATCCTGTCACACGCAAGGTGA
>NZ_JAJFOW010000550.1 GCF_020731285.1 Cohnella baijiui | reverse complement strand
AAGGATGAGTGTTAAATAGTAGTAGTCGATTTTTAAACTAAAGTCAACAAATCCAATATGATCAGGCTTCGGGATTCCGCTTAGCCCCATCGGTCCTCTCGTCACATCCACCCAGTTATTCAGAATGAGGTGAATGATTTCGCCAAAGCCAAGTGTTGCAATGGCAAAATAGTGGCCGCGCAGGCGCAGTACAGGATAACCGATAAT
>NZ_JAJFOW010000549.1 GCF_020731285.1 Cohnella baijiui | reverse complement strand
GCACATCTATGGATTCCAATTCAAGCAGCTTTTTGGCTTTATGATTGATAATCTCAAACGTTTCCTGTTCGGTGTATACAATTACGGCATCATCTATATTATGAACAATCGATTCCAACTGCATTTGAAGCAGTTTTGAACGGTACATTTCATCGCTTAATTCTTTAACCATCTGGTATAGCGATTGTATGTAGCGAATGGGAATAT
>NZ_JAJFOW010000548.1 GCF_020731285.1 Cohnella baijiui | reverse complement strand
AACAAACCTTATTCTTTCCTATATTGGAGAGCATGTACTTGGCCTGCCGCGTTCCTATTAATAGGACGAATATAGATTCAAGATGCGAATCCTACAATAGTAAAGAAAAGAGGTGGATCGTATGCTTCCGTTAGAAGAAGTGACGGTGGTTTCGTTAGAGCAGGCGGTAGCCGCCCCCTTTGCTACCCGACAACTGGCCGATTTGGG
>NZ_JAJFOW010000055.1 GCF_020731285.1 Cohnella baijiui | reverse complement strand
TGTAAAATTTCCCACGCCGTTATCCGTGTCATGTTCTTTGCAAAATTTCTGCGAATAGGGGCTTTCGTATGCGAAAAATCGAATCCATTCCTGCATTTGAGCGGGAATAGGGGCTTTCGTATGCGAAAAATCGAATACAATCCCGCTTTGGAGCGCGAATAGGGACTTTCGTATGCGAAAAATCGAATAGCATAGCGCAAAGGAGACTGCGAGGGGCCGTCTTCTGGCTTTCCGTTACATCCAGCAGCAGCTGCGGCGGAGCTTCGGGCTCGATCGAATCGGGGCCAACGGCGCGGGCGGTGGTGATTTCGGCTAATCGGTCGGCCTCGGCCGGAGAGAGGCGGCATCAGCGGCTGGGAAAGGCGGAAGCTGGCGGCAGACGGAACAAGCGTGGCCGGCAGGTTGGATTGGGACCGGAGGCATGTTTTGGCTGTAGACCCGACAATCTCCTTGGAGACTGCAACTTTTCGCGCCAAGGGCTCGTCAAGGGGGAGGAAAGCTAAACTTGATCCAGTCATGGAAAGGAGCAACTCCCACATGCAAAAGAAAAAACTCGTCGTCCTCCTGACGGCGGCAGGCTTGCTCGGCACGACGGCGGCAGTCGGCGCGGCAGATCTGACCCAGAAGGTAAGCGGCCTCCTCCGACATGATATCAAAGTCTCGATCAACGGCACGACCTATTCGTCGCTGGACCCGGTCTACATAGACGGCAAAGCCTACCTCCCGCTTCGCGATGCCGCGAACGCGCTCGGCTACGAGCTGAAATGGAGCCAGCAAAACAAACAATTCGATCTCCAATCCCCCTCCCAAGGACAGGGACCCGGACAAGGCGAAGCGGAAGAGAAGCTGCTCCAGCTGGCCGGCGTCGTCCTGAGCGTCAGCACCGAAGGAGACTTGGTCAGCCTGCAGGTGCAAGGCAAGAGCGCGAACGGCGGCGTCGACTATATGGTCCTCAAAGCGGATAAAGATACCGTCGTCGTCGACGAGCAAGGCGAAGCCAAGCTCGCGAAGGACATCAAGCCCGGCACGCACGTCTCCGCCGAATACGGCCCGATCGTGGCCTTGAGCTTCCCCGGCCAGTCGCATGCGGCTAAAATCGTCGTCGGTCCGGAGCGCCTGATCAAAGAAGACGCGGTCAGCGCGATCGAGAAGACCGACGCCGGCTGGAAAGTCCAACTGGGCAGCGCGGAAGGCGATGCCGCCGCGTCGAGCGTCATCCTGAACGTCGACTCGAACACGCTGGTGGTAACGCCGTCGGCAGAGCCGGTCAAGCTGGAAGACGTGAAGAAAGGGACGAAGATTCGCGCGTACTACGGCCCGATCACCACGAAGAGCATTCCGGCGCAGAGCGCGGCCGAGCTCCTCGTCGTCCTTCCGGAAGAAACGCAGCAGCCTTAAGCGGCGAAGTCGGCAGCGCAGCCCGACATTCCGCCACGAATGCAACTCCACGCACGCAGGGGCTTACCCGCCAAGGTCGCACGATGGACCGGCGGGAAAGCCCCTTTTTTTTCGGATAAAGCGGCGATTCAGGAGGGATCGGCTCGCAGCGGAGAGATAGGCTTAATCGTACAGGCGGGCGATCTCTTCGGCTATCCTGCGGACATCGCTCGCGACGGATGCAGGCGCCAGCACCTTCAGATCGGTACCGAACCCGAGCAGGTGATGGATCAGCCAACGCTGGTTCGGGCGTACGGCGCGGACGGTCACCGAGCCGTCGGGCTCCGCGGTCATCTCCCGCTCTTCGAACGCATCGGCGGCCCTCGCCGCGGCGGCGGGGGCGAATCGCAGCAGCAGTTCGACCATAGGGCCATTCGGCCAAGACGTGGCGGCCGAACGGCTGAAAGGGATTTCCGCGCCCTCTTGCGGGTCCGGCCGCCGTTCGAACGTCTCCTCCGACGCGCGGAGCTCGCGGATGCGCGACAGCCGGAAGATGCGAAAGTCCTGCCTCTTCAGGCAATATCCGTACACATACCAGATGAATCCTTTCAGGACGACACGCATCGGCTCGCAGGAGCGATAAGTCTGGGCGCCGTCCCCGCCGGTATAAGCGAATTCGATCACCCGTCCGTCCCGGATCGCCTGGCGCGCAACGCCGAGCTTTTCCTTATCGCCTTCGCCGCCGGAGCGCCAAGGGTTGAAGTCCAGGGAGATCTGGCGGCTGGTCTCCTCGACCCGCTCCCTCTCGGATTTGGCGAGCAGCGCCCCGACTTTGTCCAGCAAGAGGCTGATCTCCCGGTCCTCCAGTGTGCCTTCGACGCTTTGAATGCCCTTGAGGGCGACGACCATGGCGTTCATTTCTTCGAGCGTCAGGTACTGCCGATCCAGCCGGTAGCGATCCATGATCTCGTAACCGCCGTCCACGCCGACGTAGGAAACGATCGGAATGCCGGCTTGGCCGAGCGTCTCCAAGTCCCGGTAGACGGTCCTTAGGGAAACCTCGAACCGCTCGGACAGCTCTTTGGCGCTGACGCGGCTGCGGTTCAGGAGGAGCATCGTAATGGCGAGCAAGCGGTCCAGTTTCACGTAGCAACCTCCCGGTCGAGCAACCGACTTGCGCTCAACTCGTCAAGGAAAAGCTGCAAGGGGCGGCTCACGTAAGCGTCTTTGCGCATGACGAAATTCGTGCGGATCGCGTGGCGAAGCTTGGCGTCGAAGTGGGTCCGGACGGCGCCGGCCGCGGCCGATTGGGCCACGATGCTGCACGGCAGGAGCGTGATGCCGAGCCCGGCCGCGACGCCGCCGATGATCGCCTCGAGGGTGCCGAACTCCATGATTTGCGGCGTTTTCCAGGCGTTGTTGCGCAGCCACTCCTCGAGGACGGAGCGGTAGTGGCAGCCGTCGGTGAAGACGAGGATCGGCTTCTCCGCCGCATCCGCCAGGTCCGCCATCGCGGCTTCGGAAACGAGCGCGAGCGTCTCATCGAACGCCGGGATGGCGACGACTTCGTCGTGCGGCACCGGGCCGGACAGGAAGGCGCCGTCCACTTCGTAGCGCAGCACCTTCTCCAGCACCTGCGACGAGTGCCCCGTCGAGAGGGAGAGCGCCACGTCCGGATACTGGCGGTGGTAGCGCGCGAGCAAGGCGGGCAGTCTCACCGCGGCACAGGACTGGGTGGAGCCGATCGCGAGCGGTCCGCGGGGCTCCGTGGACGAAGTGACGGCGCGGGTCGCCTCCTCGAGCAAGCCGAGAATTTTGCCCGCGTAATCGAGCAGTGCCTTGCCGCCGGAGGTGAGCGTCATGCCTCGGTTGTGCCGGTGGAACAGCACCGTATTCAAATCCTCCTCGAGCTGCCGGATTCGCGCCGTGACGTTGGATTGGACGTAGCCCAGCTTGGCGGCTGCGCGGGTGATGGAGCCTTCGATCGCGACCGCTTGAAAGACGCGAAGATCGCCACTCTCCATGCAGCATCGCTCCTTTCGTCTTGATATCATTTTGAGTGATTGAAAGCATTAATTATGACTATTTTATCTGAAAGCAAGCCGGCGTTACAATACCTCTAACGCATCTGGGGAGGTAACGAAGATGAACGGGAAAAAATTCGCGGCTTTGATATGGTTAACGACCTTTTCGATGGGAACGGCCTTTCCGACCGGTAGAATCGGCCTGGATTACACGACGCCCTTCATGCTGCTGGGCATCCGGTTCCTGCTGGCCGGCGGGATCATGGCTCTCGCCACGATCCGAAGGCCGAAGCCGCGGGGAGCGGCCGCCTGGGGCAAGATAGCGCTGATCGGTACACTCAACTCCGCGGGGGTGATGGGATGCGCCTACTACAGCATGAGGTGGATTACTTCGGGAGAGTCGGCCATTCTCATTTTCGTCAATCCGCTGATGGTCATCGTGCTGGGCACGTTGTTTCTGGGGGCGCGGTACGGCGGACGCCAATGGCTCGGGGTCGCGCTCGGCTTTATCGGCGTCGTCTGTACGTTCGGGACGCATTTTCACGTGCAGCCCGGTACGCTCATCGGACTGGCGGGCGCGACCATATTCGCCGCGGCTTCGCTGCTGCTGAAGCGGTGGGGAGGGGCGTTCGACCTCTGGGTGCTGACCGGCTATCAGATGCTGGCCGGCGGAGTCGTGCTGGTGGCGCTGAGCTTTTTGACGGAGCATCCCCATTTCGAGCTGACGTTCGTTTCGGCTGGGGTGATTCTCTGGCTGGCGCTCGTCAGCTCGATCGTGCAGCATTCGGTGTGGACCTATCTGCTCCGCCATACCGAGCCGGGACGAGCCAGCGCGTACCTGTTCCTCGCGCCGCTGTTCGGCGTGCTGTCCGGCTGGGCGCTGCTCGGCGAACCGCTTCACGGCTATGTTGCCGTCGGAGGGGCGCTGATCGGAGTTGGCATCTTCCTCGTCAACCGGCAGGTCCGCCGTCGCCCAAAGTCGTCCGATCGCCCGCAAAAGCTTGCGCAGTTGTGATATAATAGAGGGACGATTACGAATTCATACGGAGGTTGAGTGAAGTGCTGGACCGTCTACAAGTATTGGCGGACCGATACGAGAAGCTGAGCGAGCTTCTGTGCGACCCCGACGTGATGAACGACTCGTCCCGTCTGCGCTCGTACGCCAAGGAACAATCGGATCTGGAAGAGCCTTATCAGGCTTACCTGGAATATAAGCAAGTCGTCGAGCAACTGGACGCCGCCAAGGCGATGCTCGATGAGAAGCTGGACGAAGAGATGCGCGACATGGTGAAAATGGAGATCGAGGAGCTCGCGGAGCGCAAAACTTCGCTGGAGGAGCGCGTGCGCTTCCTGCTGCTGCCGAAGGATCCGAACGACGACAAAAACGTCATCGTCGAGATCCGCGGAGCGGCCGGCGGCGAGGAGGCGAACCTGTTCGCGGCCGAGCTTTACCGCATGTACGCGAAGTACGCGGACGCCCAGGGATGGCGCACCGAGATGCTCGAAGCTAGCGTAAGCGATCTCGGCGGGTTCAAGGAAGTCATCTTCACGATCAACGGCCAGGGCGCGTACAGCAGGATGAAGTTCGAGAGCGGGGCGCATCGCGTACAGCGCGTGCCCGAGACCGAATCCGGCGGACGCATCCACACGTCGACGTCAACCGTCGTCGTCATGCCGGAAGCCGAGGAGATCGACATCGAGATTCTCGACAAGGACATCCGCGTCGATACGTTCTGCTCGAGCGGCGCCGGTGGGCAGTCGGTCAATACGACCAAATCCGCGGTCCGCGTCACGCACATCCCGACGGGCATCGTCGCAACGTGCCAGGACGGCAAATCGCAAAACGACAACAAAGCCAAAGCCCTGCAGGTGCTCCGCACCCGGATCATGGACATCAAGATCCAGGAAGAGGAAGCCAAGTACGCCGGCGAACGCCGCGAGAAGGTCGGCACAGGCGACCGCAGCGAGCGGATTCGTACGTACAACTTCCCGCAGAGCCGCGTGACCGATCACCGCATCGGCCTCACCTTGCACAAGCTCGACGCCGTCCTGAACGGCAGCATGGACGAGATTGTCAACGCGCTGACGCTCGCCGAGCAGACTGACCTCCTGCAGCAGGAGGGCATGGCCTAAGCGGTACGGCATCATCTGGCAGGCATCGCACGAGGCGGCCGCCTTCTTCGGGAGGCTTGGCCGCTTTTCGTTTTGCGGGCGGGCGAGGCTGGACGGAAATCGGCGGTCCGCGTGCGGGGAGCCGGTTCTGGCATTCGGTCCTACCGTCGCGGGAGTCGGGCGAAGGTGTCGCAGTTGAAAAAAGAAAGGGTGTGGGTGGGCATGGACAACCGGGAAACGATCGGCGACGCCTGGCGGGCGGGCGCGGCGCGGCTGCGCGAGGCGGGCGTGGACGAAGCGGAAGGGAACGCCGAGCTGCTGCTGCTCCATCTGCTGGAGTGCGATAAGGCGAGGCTGCTGATGGACATGCGGGAGCCGTTTCCGCCGGAGCGGCGGGAGGCCTGGGAGCGGCTGTTGGCGCGCAAAGCCGCAGGCGAGCCGGTGCAGTACATGACGGGCGGGCAGCATTTTTACGGCCGCTTGTTCGACGTTTCTCCCGCGGTGCTCATCCCGCGCCCGGAGACGGAGCTGCTCGCCGAGGCGGTGCTGGCGGCCGCCGACGAGCGGCTGGACGGACGCGAGCGTCCGCTTCGCGTCTTGGACGTGGGCACCGGCAGCGGCGCGCTTGCCGTGACGCTGGCGGCGGAGCGGCCGCGCTGGCGCGTGACGGCGTCGGACCTGTCGCCCGAAGCGCTCGCCGTCGCCCGCGCCAATGCGGCGCGCCACGGCGCGGCAATCGCGTTCGCGCAGGGCGATCTGCTGGAGCCGTTTCTCGCCCCGGGCGCGGTTCAGGCGTTCGATGTGATCGTCTCCAATCCGCCGTACATCCCGTCGGCGGACATGCCCGGCCTGCAGCGCGAGGTGCGCGACTACGAGCCGCATCTCGCGCTCGACGGCGGCCCGGACGGGCTCGCGCCTTACCGGCGGATGGCGGCCCAGCTTGGCCGCCTCCCGGCGATGCCGACGATCGTCGCCTGGGAGGTCGGCATCCATCAGGCCGAAGTCGCGGCGCAGCTGTTGCGGGAAGCCGCCGCTTGGCGCGAGATCCGCTTCGTCCGCGACTACGCCGGCATCGACAGGCACGTGCTGGCGATTCGATAGCATCGGCCGGGGTTGGAGACAAGGTACAGGGGGAGAGGCGTGAAGGTGGAGCGGGGAGAAGGGGCTCGGAGATCCCTGCGCAAACCGGCTAATGCCGCCTCGGGCACCCCCGATTGCGCCGCGATACCCGCTCAAACCAGGAACCTGGCACCGAGATGTGCGGAAAAATCGTATAACTCCTCGCGTTTGGCGGAATCCGGCACCGAGATGTGCGGAAAAACCGTATAACTCCCATCGTTTGGCGGAATCCGGCACCGAGATGTGCGGAAAAACCGCATAACTCCCATCGTTTGGCGGAACCCGGCAAAGAGATGTGCGGAAAAACCGTATAACTCCCGGCGTTTGGCGGAATCCGGCACTGAGATGTGCGGAAAATCCAGGTGTTTTACAGTATTTAGCCTCCCTGGGATAACATTCCTGTTTGTAAAATGGTCCACGATGTCACGTTCTGGGCAATACTATTGGCCCAAACCGACTAACGCCGCCTCATACACCCCCAATTGCGCCGCGATACCCGCTCAAACCGGCTAACGCCGCCCCATGCACCCCCAATTGCGCCGAGATACCACCCAAACCGGCTAACGCCGTCCAACGCAAGCCGTAATTCGCACGATAGCTTGCATCCCTTCTCTCCAACTTCTTCCGCTGCCCCACGCCCCTGACTTTCCCGCGCCCATCCCGGCAGACCGCCGCCTCGGCCCCCTTTCGAAGCGTTTCATCGTGCTCGACCGAACACCCCACTCTCGCTTGACCGCACACCTCACCACCGGGCGCAACTAAGATTCTCCGCACTGCCCTCCAAAAAAGCTAGATTGCGAGGTTTATAGTTTCCCCAGCCGGACATACTGATGGCTAAGACGTTCCGGAACGCATCGAAGGCGCCGACGGGTGCCGCGAGGAGCGAAAAACGATGCGTGGTCTCCGCCATTTTATCCCTTATCTTTTTCTTTTGCTGATTGGCGTCATTGGCTGCTCCACCCTTGCCGCGCGGGGCGCGGCCGCGGATTCCGCGGGGGATTCCGCAATCCCGAACGAGGCGATCCGCATCCGAATTATCGCGAACTCCGACAGCGACCGCGACCAAGCGATCAAGCGCCAAGTGCGCGACGAGGTTGCCAAGCTGATCGATTCCTGGGGCGTCATGCCCGATACGATTGACGAAGCCCGCACGCTGATCAAGTCCCGTCTCGGAGACATTCAAAAGACGGCGAACCGGGTGCTGAAGCGGGAGAAAGCCGGCTACGGCGCCAAGACGGTGCTGGCCAAAGTAGACTTTCCGGCCAAAACGTTCGAAGGCAAGGCGTACCCGGCCGGCAAGTATGAGGCGCTCCGCATCACGCTCGGCGATGGGCAAGGCGTCAACTGGTGGTGCGTGCTGTTCCCGCCGCTCTGTCTGACGGCCGCGACGGCCGCGGACGACCAGGCTGCGAAAGCTCCCGCCAAGACGAGCGAAGCCGGCGGCAAGCAGGCGAAGGACGCGAAAGCCGAGGCCGGCGGCAAGTCTTCGAAAGCCCAGGCAGCCCAGGCGGCCTCCGACAAGAAAGGCCAAGAAGCCGGCGGCAAGGCGGCGAGCGGAACGCTGGAAAAGCCGCACGCGAAGTTTTTCCTGTGGGAGCTGCTGCAAAAGCTGTTCGCGTTTCTCCGGGCGTTGTTCTCCTAGGGCGCTGTGATATAATCGTCCTAAGATAGGTTCAACGGCAAGGATGGATCTCACGATGAACAAGATGACGATATATTGGCCGCCGGAGCGCTTGGACGCCGGCATACACGAAGCCGCCTCGGCGTTAGCCGCGGGCGGCGTTGTCGCGTTCCCGACCGAGACGGTGTACGGGCTCGGGGGCGACGCACGCAGCACGGAGGCGGTGGAGAGCATCTTCGCCGCCAAAGGAAGGCCGTCCGACAATCCGCTGATCGTACATCTGGCCGACGCGTCGGAGGCGGACGAATTGGCTTCGGTCGTATCGCCGCTAGAGCGGCGGCTGATGGAGGCATTCTGGCCCGGGCCGCTGACGCTTGTGCTGCCGGTCCGCCCCGGTGCCGTGTCGGCCCGTGTGACGGCCGGCCTCGATACGGTCGCCGTGCGCGTCCCCGCGCACGAGACCGCGCGCCGGCTGATCGCGGCGGCCGGCTGTCCGGTCGCGGCTCCGAGCGCGAACCGCTCGGGCCGCCCCAGCCCGACGCTGGCGCGGCACGTCCTGGAAGACCTGGACGGCCGCATCGACGGCGTGCTGGACGACGGTCCGACCGGCGTCGGCCTCGAGTCGACGGTCGTCCGCGTGCTCGACGGCGCCATCCATGTGCTGCGCCCGGGCGGCGTTACCGCCGAGCAGCTCCGCGCGGCCGCGGGACCGCACGTCCGCGTCGAGAGCGCGGACAGCGCGTCGGCGGAGGCCGCTCCGGCCGGCGAGCCCGCCGCGGGCGAGGAGTCCGAGGCGGCGCCTCGCTCGCCCGGCATGAAGTACGCCCATTACGCCCCGCAGGGCGAAATGGTGCTGGTGACGGGCGAGGCGACCGCGATGCGCGCCGCGGTGCAGGCCGCGGCAGACGCGGCGCGCGGGCGCGGGCAGCGCGTCGGCATCCTGGCCTGCGCCGAGCATGCCGGCGGCTACCGCGCCGACGCCGTGCTCGACCTCGGCAGCCGGGCCGCGCCCGGCGAGGCGGCGCAGGCGCTGTACGCGGCGCTCCGGGCGTGCGACGACCGCGGCCTGGACTACGTCGTCGCCGAAGGCTACCCGGAGGACGGCATCGGCGCCGCGCTCATGAACCGCCTGCGCAAAGCCGCGGGCGGCCGCATCCTTCGGGCGTAGGGCGCGCGGCCGCCCCCGGAGCAGGCGCGCCGGCCGCCTACGCGCCGGCCGCATTGCGCCGAGGCCAAGATTTCATCCCCATCCCCCCAACTGAATAGCCCCCTTTCCCCGACGCCCCTCGCCGAAGACATGATCGGGTCCTTGTCCGCATATGTTGGTCTTAGCGCACGGTCCGGGACAGGTTGCCCGCGGGAACGGAGGGGGAAGGATCATGGAATGGCACGTCATGGCGGGACATATGCTTACGATCGTCATCATGGCGGTGGCGCTGGGGATGGACGCGTTCTCGCTGGGCGTCGGCATCGGTCTTCGCGGCGTCCGCAAGCTGGACGTGCTCAAGCTGAGCTCGATGATCGCCGCCTTTCACGTGCTGATGCCGCTGGCCGGCATGTTCACCGGACAGTACGTGAGCGTATTGCTGGGCGGCGTGGCGACGTCGGCGGCGGGCGGGCTGCTGCTCCTGCTCGGCGGCCATATGGTATATAGCGCGCTGCGGGGCGAGCCTGTCGCCTCCTTTAATCACAGAACCTTCTGGGGCATGCTCGTGTTCGCGCTCAGCGTCAGCGTCGACGCGTTTTCCGTGGGCGTGTCGCTCGGCATGTTTTCGGCGCATATGCTGTTCACCGTATTGCTGTTCGGCTTTATCGGCGGCTCGATGAGCGTGCTCGGCCTCATGCTGGGCCGGCGCGTGAGCCGTTCGCTGGGCGGCTACGGCGAAGCGTTCGGCGGCGTGATCCTGTTTGCGTTCGGACTCCTCTTTTTGATATAACTAATTCACCACGAAATGACGTCTGGGAGAAGGGGGCAACGCAAATGCAACGCATCCTGCTTGTCTGTACGGGCAATACGTGCCGCAGTCCGATGGCCGAAGCGCTGCTGCGCGCCCAAGCCGCCAGGGACGGCCTGCGGATCGAAGTCCGCTCCGCCGGCGTGGCCGCCGCTTCCGGCATGCCGATCTCGGCCCACGCGGAGAAGACGCTTCGGCAGCGCAATGTGGACGTGCCCGGACGCGCGACGCCGCTCACCGGCGGCGAGGTCGCTTGGGCGGACTTGATCCTGGCAATGACCGGCTCGCACAAGCGCGCGATCGTCGAACGCTATCCCGAAGCCGTCGCCAAGACGCATACGTTAATGGAATATTCCTACCGCGACCACCCCGTGATGGAGGACCTCGCCGAGGCGGAGCGGATCTATACGGAATGGCAGATGAAGCGGGCGCTCGGCCAGCCGCTCTCCGAAGCGGATCGGGCCAAGCTGCGGGAACTGGAACGCCGCCTGCCGAATTTCGATATTGCGGACCCGTTCGGAGGACCGCCCGAAGCTTACGAGGCGTGCGCGGAGGAGATCCGCGAGGCGCTGGAGCGGGCGTTTCGCAAGCCGGATACCCATTGACGGCGGGCCGCTTCGTTCGGTATGATGAGACTACAAGTTGCAGTTCCGGTGTAACTGGCGACACAAGTGGGCTTAACCACAGTGGAGCACCGGAATGTCGGCCGGTCGCCTGGGCAAAGAGCAGCGTGCTTTCGCACGCATGCTCTTTTTCGTCTTTTTTCGGCAAATTAGGTATAATACATCTGACCAAGCCGACGGCAAGCCGATCCCCGTTCCGCGACGGAGGGGAAGGGCCGCGGCGGCAGATTCGGAAGCGGCAAGCCGCGAGGCGGGACGTTCCGGATCGGACAAAGGGAGGGTATCTGGAGGCATGAAAATCGCAATCGGCGCCGATCACGCGGGCTACCGACTGAAAGACGTCATCGTTCCGTTTCTGGAGGCGCAGGGCCACGAGGTGATCGACGTAGGGTGCAGCTGCGCGGATTCGGTCGACTATCCCGACTACGCCGTGCCGGTCTGCGACAAAGTCGTCGGCGGCGATGCGGAGCGCGGCATTCTGATCTGCGGGACGGGCATCGGCATGTCGATCGCGGCAAACAAGACGCCCGGCATCCGCTGCGCGCTCGTGCACGACCTGTTCTCGGCGAAGGCGACCCGCGAGCACAACGATACGAACGTGCTGGCGATGGGCGAGCGCGTCGTCGGTCCGGGACTGGCCGAGGAGATCGTCCGCGTATGGCTGGACACGCCGTTCTCGGCGGGCGAGCGCCATCTGGGCCGATTGGGCAAGGTAAAAGCGCTCGAGCAGCAATATTCCCTTCATCCTTAGCATGCAGACTAGCCAAGAAAGCCGGGAGGAGAAGCGCATGACGCATTCCGAACAACAGCAGCCCGGGGCGTCCGCCCCGGCGTCGGTCGCGGACCAGGTCGAGCGCGCGCTCGACGAGCTCGTCCGCGCGGGGAGCCTCATCGCCGGTCAGACGATCGTCTTCGGCGTCAGCACGAGCGAGGTGCAGGGACGCCGCATCGGCACGTCCGGCGCGGAGGCCGTCGCCCGCGAAGTCTACGAAGGCGTCGACCGCGTTCGGCTGCGGGTCGGCTTCCATGCCGTCTGGCAGTGCTGCGAGCATCTGAACCGCGCGCTTGTGACGGAGCGGACGCTGGCGGCGGCAAAGGGCTGGACGGTCGTTTCGGCCGTGCCCGTGCCCAAGGCCGGCGGCTCGATGGCCGCTTACGCCTACCGGCGCCTGAGCGATCCGTGCCTCGTCGAGTCCGTGCAGGCCGACGCGGGCCTCGACATCGGCGAGACGCTGATCGGGATGCATCTCCGGCCGGTCGCCGTGCCCGTGCGGCCCAGCGTCCGCTGGGTGGGCGAAGCCCGGGTGACGATGGCTTACGCGAGGCCGAAGCTGATCGGCGGCGAACGGGCGGTCTATGCGCTCCCGGCCGAACCGGAACGGCCTTCGAATACATGCGATTGACCTTTTGAACTTATACCTTTTGGAGGAGGAACCCCCATGTCCGCACATTTGCGCAATCAAGACCCCGAAATCGTCAAAGCGATGAACCTGGAACTGACCCGTCAACGCGACAACTTGGAGCTGATCGCTTCGGAAAACATCGTCAGCGAAGCCGTGCTCGAAGCGATGGGCACCGTCCTGACGAACAAATACGCCGAAGGCTACCCCGGCAAGCGCTACTACGGCGGCTGCGAATACGTCGACATCCCCGAGGAGATCGCCCGCAACCGCGCGAAGGAACTGTTCGGCGCGGAACACGCGAACGTGCAGCCGCACTCCGGCGCCCAGGCGAACCTGGCCGTCTACCTCGCCGTCCTGAAGCCGGGCGACACCGTCCTCGGCATGAACCTGGCCCACGGCGGCCACCTGACGCACGGCAGCCCGGTCAACGCGTCCGGCCTGCTGTACAACTTCGTCGCCTACGGCGTCGACGAGCAAACCTTTAAGATCGATTACGACGAAGTCCGAAAAGCCGCTTTCAAGCATCGTCCGCGCCTGATCGTAGCCGGTGCCAGCGCTTATCCGCGCACGATCGACTTCGAAGCGCTCGGCCAGATCGCCCAAGACGTGGGCGCGCTGCTCATGGTCGACATGGCGCACATCGCGGGCCTCGTCGCCGGCGGCCAGCATCCGTCCCCGGTGCCGCACGCGCACTTCGTCACGACGACGACGCACAAGACGCTGCGCGGTCCGCGCGGCGGCCTGATCCTTTGCCGCAAGCCGTGGGCCGCGGCGATCGATAAAGCGGTGTTCCCGGGCACCCAGGGCGGCCCGCTGATGCACATCATCGCGGCCAAAGCCGTGGCCCTCGGCGAAGCGCTGCAGCCTTCCTTCAAGGACTATGCGGCCAACGTCGTCTCCAACGCCAAGGCGCTCGCGGAAACGCTGCTCGGCGAAGGGCTGAACCTCGTTTCCGGCGGCACGGACAACCACCTGATGCTGATCGACACCCGCAACCTGAACATCACCGGCAAGGACGCCGAGCACGTGCTCGACTCCGTCGGCATCACGGTCAACAAAAACGCGATCCCGTTCGACCCGACCAGCCCGTTCATCACGAGCGGCATCCGGATCGGCACGCCGGCCGTCACTTCGCGCGGCATGGGCGCCGAAGCGATGAAGACGATCGGACAGGTGATCGCGCTCACGCTGAAAAATCCGAAGGACGAAGCCAAGCTGGAGGAAGCGCGCAAGATCGTTCGCGGCCTGACCGCCCAGTATCCGCTGTATCCGGAGCTTCAATACTAAGCCGAACGGAGCGAAACGAAGCCTTTTCCTCCCGGCATAGGCCCGCCACGCGCCCATTTTTCGCCTCCTGACGGAAAATGGGCGCGTGGTGTTTGACGAATACCGGGTAAAGGTATAAACTATACGTACGCTTAATTTCCGGCAATGCCGGAAAGCGGGGGAACCGATCATTTGGGGCGAATCGACGCCGATGCCGCTTGCGGCACCGTCATAGGGTACCATCTACCCGAGCCCGTCAGCTAACCTCGTCGGCAGTGGATGGGTCAATGCGCATACTTATTTCAACTCATTTGACCCTCTCGAGGGTCTTTTTGCGTCCTTTAAGACCCCTATCTGGCTTAAGCGTGAACCCTGTCGCCGCCTGCGAGGGGTCTTTGCCGACCCTTTCGCCCGAACGAACCGCTGTGGAAAAGGAGGAATCACGATGGCGATGAACGAACCGTCCCAAAGCCTGCAACCCGACGCCCCCGTCCTTTATCCCGATAATACGTATTACCGCGGCCTGATCGATTGGAACGACGCCAACGATCCGCTGCGCAAGCTCGTGGAGCCGGCGGAGCGCACCGCTCCGTCCTGCAGCATCTGGAGCCTCTCCGACGAAGAGAACGACTATCTCGCCCAAGGCTATCGGCATACGTACCGGACGACCGCTTTCCTCATGGTGCCGGAGACCGAAGCCAAAGAGGGCATTCAGCCTGCGCTCGACTACGTCGGGCAGCATCCGGAGATCCGCCAGGTCGTCCTGGCCGGAGGCGACAGCCTGAACCTGCCCACGGAACGGCTCCGCGTCGTGATCGAACGGCTGCGGGAGATTCCGCTCGTCGGCATCATCCGGCTGAGCTCCAAGCTGCCGGTCGTGAATCCGATGCGCATCTACGAGGACGAGGGCTTGATCGCGCTCTTGCGCACGCACTCGACGCCGGCTAAGCGCATCTACGTGATGGCGCACGTGCACCATCCCCGCGAGCTGACGCCGGAGTCCGCCCGGGCTTTCCAGGCGCTGCAGGAGGCGGGCGCCATCGTCGTGAACCGCACGCCCATCCTGGGCGGCGTCAACGATGATCCCGAGGTGCTCGCGATGCTGCTCGACCGTCTGACCGAAGCGGGCGTCACCCCCTACTACTTCTTTCTCAACCGCCCGGCGGCGGGACGCGAAACGTTCGCGGTGCCGCTCGAGCGGGCTTACGGCCTCGTCGAGAGCGCCAAGGCGAGGACGGCGGGACTGGGCCGGCGGGTGCGCCTGTCGATGAACCATCGTTCGGGCCTCATCGACGTGCTTGCGGTCGACAGCGGCAAAGCTTATCTCAAGTACCATCCTTCGCTCGAGGACGAGACCGGGAAGTTCCTGACCGTCGACTGCCCGCCCCACGCCACCTGGTTCGAGGAGCTGCCCGACGAAGCGGCGGCGGCCCGGGAGCAGGCGGAGCGGAAGGCGGCGGAGCGCAAGCGGATGCCTACTTACCTCCGGACGCCCTATCATATCGGAGATTGACCCTCGCCGTCGCGGCCGAAAAGTCCGCGGCGGTTTTTTTTATCCCCGAACGACAGACATTAAGGAAGACGATGAAACTCCGTTTCGGCTGCTGCGTATTACGTTACATAAGGCCGAGACGAAGAGGCCAAGAGGAGGATTCGTGAAAATGTCCATTTTCAAACGATTGCGCGACCTGACGTTGTCGAACGTATATGCCCTTATCGAGAAGGCGGAGGATCCGGTCAAGATGACCGACCAATATCTGCGCGACATGCAGGACGATCTGGAAGACGCGGAGAAGGCCGTCGCCGCTCAGATCGCGCTCGAGAAGCGGTTCAAGCAGCTGTACGAAGAGCAAGCGGCGCTCGTCGCCAAGCGCGAAGAGCAGGCGAACATCGCAGCCCAGGCGAAGAACATCGACCTCGCCCGCCGCGCCTTGGAGGAAAAGAAAGCTTCCGAGCAAAAAATGGCCGAGTACAAGGCGAGCTACGAACAGAACAAGCAAGCGGCCGACAATCTGCGCCTGAAGCTCGACGAGATGCGCAAGCAGTTCACCGACCTGAAAAACCGTCGCGAAACGCTGGTCGCCCGCGCGAATGCCGCGAAGGCGCAAGCCGGCATCAACAAGGCGATGGCCGGGTTCGGCGCGGATACCGCGCTCTCCGGGCTGAGCCGGATGGAGGAGAAGGTTCGGCAGATGGAAGCCCACGCCGAGGCGACCGAGGAAATGAGCGGGGCCAAGGGCAAATCGCTGGACGACGAATTCGCGGCGCTCGGCAAGAACAAAGAAGTCGAAGACGAGCTTGCGGCGCTGCTGAAAAAGTACGAGAATTAAGTAAAGACGGTAAAGATGAACCCCGCGTTCCGGGGTTCCTTTTTATCCGTTCGGCGGCGTATCGATGAGGGGATTGCGGATCCTTGCCGCCTTTCTTATCGAGGTAGTGGAACGGCCGCGCGGCTGGACGCGCGGTTCGTCCGAGAGGAGAGACGTTCACGTTGAGTTGGGATCAGATCGCGGGCACCTTGCTGTGGACCGCCGCGGGCGGCGTGCTGCTGTTCGTGCTCATGGGCATCGACGCTTTGTTCACGAAGTACAAGGACCTGGAGGAGATGAAGCGCGGCAATACCGCGGTGGTCATCCGCTTCGTTCTGAAGCTGGTGGCGCAGGGCTACATCCTGAGCCGCTCCATCGTCACTTCGGTCAGTCTGGGAGAAGCGCTGCTCGTCTCCATCATTTCCTTCGTCATCCTGTTCGTGCTGGAACGGCTCGTGGAGATTGCCTTCCGCAGTCTGGCCGACCTGCGGTTGGACGAGGGCGTGAAGGAAGGGATCGTCGGGCACGGCATGATCGCCGGCTCGCTGCATTTGGTCGGGGCGCTGATTATCGGGGCGTGCCTGTAAGGCGTCGCCGCCGAGGAGGAGGACGGATATGAGCTTGTTTCAACGCGTCAAAAACATCCTGAAAAAGCCGGAGCCGCTCAAGGCGGAGCGCAGCGTGCTCACCCTCGGTCCCGGCGACGTCTGCGAGGTGTCGCTCGTCACCTATCAGGTCGTCGGCCGGACGAAGCCGGTGAATCGCAACGCCGTCTGGCTGTCGCTGCGCGACGGCGCCGACATCCGCTATCTCTCGATCGAGGAGCGGATGCAGACGGAATACGCGCTGTACGGCGCCATCGACGGCAGGCTAGATTCGATGGACGAAGTGCCGGCGCATATCGAGCTGGACGGCGTCGACTATCATCTGGAGGAGCAGTACGCGTCGCGCATCGTCGAGGCGGGCCAGGCGCCCTTCTCGTCCGCGGGCGGCGAGCTGCACGTCTGGCAGTTCCAGTCGGACGGGCGCCAGCTGCTCCGGATCGAGTGGCAGGACGGCCGCTTCATGCTGTACGAAGGGGAGAAGATCCTCCCCGCCGACGTCGAATGGCTCCGGGGTAACGCCTAATGAACCGTCGTCTTCGCCGCTGGGGGACGGCGCTTCATCTCGCGGTCGTCTTCAGCCTGATCGTCACGCTGCTGTCCGCCTGCGGCAGCAGCTTAAACGTCCAGGAGACGTATCCGCTGGAGTCGGTCAGCAAGAACGGCAGCCAGACCTCCTACGTCTACCGGGCGGCGGGCGAGACGGTCCAGGCGGTCGCGGACGAGCTGATCGATCAGAAAAAGCCCGAGCAGGTATCCAAGGACGATCCGGACCATATGTTCCTCGTCTACGCGGATCAGATCGTCCATATCCAGAAGGACGAGGAGAAGCCCGAGGATACGCTGGTCGAGGTGGACAGCAAGGAGTACGTCCGGCAAAACTACAGCCCGTCGTTCCTGGAAGGCTATCTGCTGGCCAGCCTGATCGGCAATCTGTTCGACCTGTCGCGGCCGGGCGGCTACCACGGGGACTATCGCGGCTACGGCAGCCAAAAGGCTTATCCGCCGCCGGCCACGGGCACGTACCGCGCCCCGACCGACCAGGACCTGAAGTCCGCGCCGCCGATGACGGTGAACAAGAAGGGCTCGATCTTCAAGCGCGGCAAAACCCAGGGCGGCTCGGACGTCGGCTCCGGCGGCCTGTTCAGCAAAAAGCCGCCGTCGACTTCCGGCTCGAGCGGTTCTAGCGGCAGCATCACGCGCAACAAGGACGGCGATACCGGCAAGTCGAGCTCCGGCTGGATCAAGCCCCGCAAGTCGACCAAGCCCCGAACGAGCTTCGGCGGCTCGGGGCGGATCACCAGGCGACGATGACGCTGCGGCGATGCCGCCGGCCGGTGACATAAACGACAAACAACCCGCCTTCGAGGCGGGTTGTTTGTCGTTTGGGCGCGGGGGCGCGAAGAGAGGGGCTGGGCTACCGGCTGCGCCAGGGATTGGGCCGAATAGGGAACAAAATGTTCCCTATTCGGGGCCTGCGTCGGGCATCGGGCTAAATAGGTAACAAAATGTTCCCTAATCGCACCCTGCCCCGAACATCCCGGCTCGCTGCGTAAAGCCGACTCAATACCCCCGCAAATACGGCTTCGCGACGTCGGCGCGGCCGTCCAGCTGGCGGAGCGCGTCGATCGCCCAGTACGGGTTGCGCAGCATGCCGCGGCCGACGGCCACGAGCTCGGCGTCGCCGGTCGCCACGACGTTCTCGGCGAGCTTCGCGTCCTCCAGCATGCCGACGGCCATGACCGGCACGCCCAGCGCCTCCTTCAAGGCGCGAGCGAACGGCACCTGGTAGCCCGGGAAGTTGCCGGGCTTGCCCTTGACCGCAGGTCCGCCTTCGCCGCCGGTCGAAACGTCGAACAGGTCGACGCCGGCGTCTCTGTAGGAGCGAGACACCTCGAGGATGTGCTCGAGCCCGTATGCGTACTCCGCATATTCGATCGCGGATACCCGCATGAGCAGCGGCATGTCGGGCGGCAGCGCGCGCTTCACCGCGCGGATGACCTCGACGCCGAACTTGGCCGGGTCACGGCCGAATTCGTCTTCGCGCTTGTTGATGCCCGGCGAGTGGAATTGGTGGATCAGGTAGCCGTGCGCGCCGTGCAGCTCGATCGTGTCGTAGCCGGCGGCGACGGCGCGGGCGGCCGCTTGCGCGAACTTGTCGACGAGCGCCCAGACCTCCTCGGTCGTCAGCGCGCGCGGCGTTTTGGCTTTGTCGTCGAACGGCTCGTTCCAGGGGCCGACGGGCGGCTCGGCGTCGAGCGCTTTGCGTCCCGCGTGCGCGAGTTGGATGCCGATCTTCGCGCCGTTCCGGTGCGCGGCTTCGACGAGGCGGCGATGCGCCGGGATCTGATCGTCCGACCAGAGGCCGAGGTCGCGGTTCGTGATGCGGCCGTCCGGCTCGACGTCGGTCATCTCGACGAGGATGAGGCCCGTGCCGCCCACCGCGCGGGAGGCATAATGGACGAAGTGCCAGTCGTTCGGCGCCCCGTCCTCCGCGTCGACGGAATATTGGCACATCGGGCTCATGACGATGCGGTTGTGCAGCGTCAAGCCTTTCAGGGTATAGGCGGTGCTCAGATGGCTCATGTTCTCCACTCCTCTGTCTGTGATGGGACTCTACCGCTTTATATTGTAACAGATTTGGTCACAGTTTTGGAGCGGGAGCCATCGCCGCCAGGCGCCTGCGCAGCAGGAGCCATACGAGAATCGGCGAGCTGCCGAACGCGAGCAGCATGATGTTGATCACCAGAGGCGCGGTACTGCGCGAGATAACCGCGATAAAGACGATCGTTCCGAGGAAACGGCCGGCGTTCAGCGCCAGCTCCCGGAAGATGATGTATTCTTCGCGGCGCCGCACGCTCTCTTCGTCGCTGCCGATCTGATCGAACACGATCGAGACGGACGGGATCGTATACAGAGGAAAAAACAGCGCGGTGCCGATCCCGAAGAGGAGCAGCGTCCCGTAGCTGACGCCCCAGAACAAAGGGAGGATGGAGACGCTCATCATGAGGACGCCCGCGAGCATCCCCCACTGGCGGTAGCGGGGCTTGTACAGCCGTCCGGCCAGCCAAAAGCTGCCCAAGGCGACCGCCGAGGTGTAGAGGGAGAAGTTGCCGATCTTCATTTCGCTTTTGGTGGAGATATAGACGAGCAGGGCGACCATAAAGCCGAAGATCCCTTCGCGCAGTCCTTGAGCCACCATGGCGAGGCCGATGATTCGCCAGGGGTTGTCCCGCCGGCCGAGACCGCGGAAGCCGCCTCGCCAGTCGTAGCGGCTTTCGATCTTTCGTTTGTGGAGGAAAAAAGTCAGCACGGCCCCGGCGACGAAGACGGCGAGCGAGATGGAGAAGATGAGGCGGTAGCCGGTGTTCCCCGCGCTTTTCGTGATGAGATAGCCCGAAATCCAGGGGACGATCATGCCCGCGATCGACCCCAGCAGACCCGTGACGCCGTTGAACCGGTCGCGGTTGTCCCGATTCGTGATCTCGAAATAAACGACGTTAAAAGCCAGCCAGAACAAGCCGGAGGAGATCCCTTGCACGAAGCCGAGGAGGGCGATGTAATCCGCGGCCCGGGTGCCGAGCAGCAGCACGATGCCGTAAAACACCGCGGACATGGCCACGCCGACCCGCAGCGCGTTCATCTTGTTGCCTTCCTTGACCCACTTGCCGGCCAGCCAAAAGGTGAGCGACATCGTCAGCTGATGCGCGACGGCGAACCAGCCGAGCAAGGTGTAGTCGTTTTTGATCTTCCATATGTAAATGTTCACGAAGGTGCCGGATAGCGCGTTGGCGCAGGTGAAGAGGGCGTTCACGCCGAGCAGCAGAATCGCTTGGCGGTCGAGTTTGGCTCCGCCTTTCGATGGCGAGCCGGACCGGGCCGGCTGGGCATCCGCCGTCCGGCTGCCGAATGCTTCGCGGAGCGAAGGGCGCGATTTGGTGTGGTCTAGCATCTGGGCCTCCTGACGTCGTTCTCGGATTCGATATTCGCGGCAAGGGGAAACGGACAACCTTCATAAGGTTCGCCAGAATGCCGGAAATCATGAGCGCCGTTCGCATGAAGACGCCGATGCCCGCAAGACCGGGCGGAGATGCGGCGGGAGGGAGGCTCCCGCCGGCAGGCTAGATCAGTAGCGTTAGAACGAGCAGTTCGTACAGCACGAGCGTCAAAATGGCGTTCGAGGCGCTCGGCCCGAAAAACCGCAGATCCTGCGCCGTAGGCGTCACCATCAGATGCAGGTGGCAGCCGTCGCAGCCGACGACCGTGCCTTCGTACTTATGGCCGTCGATCGTCTCGACCCGCACGCGGCGGTTGAGGCACGAGCTGCCGACTTCGTTCAGCTTGTGACGCATTTTCTTGACGCGGCCGACCCATTCCTGCTCGGCCTGGTACAGCGGTGCCGGAGCGCCTGGCGTTTCCGCTAGTCTTGCCATCTTCATTCCTCCTTGGGCGGTGCTTCAATAGGCTATGCACCCGGTTTAAAATCGGTCACGAAGCGCCCGAATCGGACGAAATTCACTTCCCGCGACGGATGGAGTGCGAAGGCGGGGAGACAATGATATAATGAACGGGCATCTGAACGCAGGAAAGGGAGGAACACAATGGGGCGCTTGCACGTCTGCGATCACCCGCTAATCCAACATAAAGTTACATTTCTACGCGATAAAAACACGGAGACCAAGCAGTTCCGGGAACTGGTAGACGAAATCGCGACCCTGATGGCGTACGAAGCGACGCGAGACTTTCCGCTCGAGACGATCCGGGTAGAGACGCCTGTGATCGAGGCGGACGGCAAGGTCATCGCCGGCCGGATGGTCGGGCTGATCCCGATTCTGCGCGCCGGGCTCGGCATGGTGGACGGCGTCCTGAAGCTGCTGCCGTCGGCGCGGGTCGGCCACATCGGACTGTATCGCGACGAAGTGACGCTGCAGCCGGTCGAATATTACGTGAGCCTGCCTACGGACGTTACGGAACGGGAGCTCATCGTGCTCGACCCGATGTTGGCCACCGGCGGGTCCGCGAACGCGGCCATCTCGATCCTGAAGGGCAGGGGCTGCCGGCCGACGAAGCTGATGTGCCTCATCGCCGCGCCGGAAGGGCTCAAAGCCGTGCAGGAGGCGCACCCGGACATCGACATCTTCGTGGCGGCCCTGGATTCCCATTTGAATGAACACGGCTATATCGTCCCCGGATTGGGCGATGCGGGCGACCGGTTGTACGGCACGAAATAATACGTATTTTTTCCGAGGAGTGAGTTCGTCCAGTGAGCGCGATTAAAGTCATGACCATATTCGGCGTGCGACCGGAAGCGATCAAGATGGCGCCGCTCATCCTTGAGCTGCAAAAGCATCCCGGGCAAATCGAGCCGATCGTCTGCGTGACCGCGCAGCACCGCCAGATGCTCGACCAGGTGCTCGAAGTGTTCGGCATCAAGCCGGACTACGATCTCGATATCATGCAGTCGGGGCAGACGCTGAACGATATCTCCATCCGCGTGCTGCAGGGGCTCGAGCCGGTGCTCCGCGAAGCCAAGCCGGACATCGTGCTCGTCCACGGCGACACGCTGACGACGTTCCTTGCGAGCTACGCGGCTTTCCTGCAGCAGATTCAGGTAGGCCATGTGGAAGCCGGGCTTCGCACCTGGAACAAGCTGTCCCCGTATCCCGAGGAGATGAACCGCCAGTTGACGGGCGTGCTCGCCGACGCGCATTTCGCCCCGACGAACTGGTCCGCGGACAATCTCCGCAAGGAGAACAAGCCCGAAGACCGCATCTACGTGACGGGCAACACGGTGACCGACGTGTTCCAATATACGGTCAAAGAGGATTTCCGGCACCCCGTGCTCGATTGGGCCGAAGGCAAGCGTCTCGTTCTGATGACGGCGCATCGCCGCGAAGCCCAAGGCGAGCCGCACCGCCGCATCTTCCGCGCCGTGCGCCGGCTGGCCGACGAGTTCGAGGACATCGCGATCGTCTATCCGGTGCACCTGAGTCCGGCCGTCAAGGGACCGGCGGAGGAACTGCTCGGGGGTCACCCGCGCATCAAGCTCATCGATCCGCTGGACGTCGTCGAGCTACATAATTTTTATCCGCGGACGCATCTCATTTTGACCGACTCGGGCGGCCTTCAGGAGGAGGCGCCTTCTTACGGCGTGCCCGTACTCGTGCTTCGCGACACGACCGAACGCCCGGAGGGCATCGGCGCAGGCACGCTCGAGCTTGTAGGCACGGACGAGGAGCGGGTGTACGAGCGCGCGAAGGCGCTGCTGACGGACGAAGCCACCTACGAGCGGATGAGCCGGGCGGCCAACCCGTACGGGGACGGCCAAGCGTCCAAGCGGATCGCGCAAGCCATCCTGCACCATTTCGGCAAGGGCGATCGTCCCGAGCCGTTCCGCAGTTAAGCGATCTTTGGAGGCTGGGCATCCCTTATCCGATTTCGGAAGGCAGGGAGGTCCGGCCTCTTGCGCTTTCCCGTTCCGGGGCAGGAAAGAAATGGGGATGAAAAGCGTTGGTTGCGCGCATGATAGCAGAGAAACGCAGCTATCGGATCTCCTTGTTTTTCCTTATCCGGACCGCCCCGATCGGCAAACATTGGGAATCATGTCGAAAATCGTGGACACGCGCGTTGCGGTTGCCTACAGCGTACAGTCGAACTGTATGGTTGGTAAGTCACGGAAATCGCGTCGCGACAAGGTTTTTCGCCGTTTCGTTCACATAATGTTTGATTTTCGGTGAATTGACAAAGGTCGGGCGCCGAGGCTACAATATAACGTGAACCATAGGGAAGAAAGGGCTTACTTCTGGCTCGTTTACCTTCCTGACGGGCGTCGAAGGAGCGGATATCCATGCCTGAATCCCGACAGAAGACGCCGCTGCCGCCGGACGAGAATCCGTGGCGGGCTGCCGGACTTGTGACTGCGATCGGCGTCGAACTGGCCGTATGCGTCGGTCTCGGATGGTGGATCGGCTCGGTTGTCGACCGGAACAACGGAACCTCGAGCTGGTACATGGTCGGTCTCGTGCTGGGATTGATCGCCGGCATCGGCTCCGCCGTGGGCTTGATCCGGAAGTACGCTTCAGGGGAAAGGCGAAAGTGATGGACGATTTACCCGCTCTGCTTAGGAAGGTTTCTCGCATTACGTTCTTTTTTTTGTCCATAGGATGCGTGAGTTGGGTCGTCTGGCCCGCTCACAAAACGGTCTTCGGAGGGTTCATGCTCGGCGCGATCGGCAGCCTTGTCATCGCGTGGCATCTGGCTTGGAAGCTCGTGCGCATCGGCAACGTTTCCGTCGCCGGCGCGAAGCCCCGATCGGGCTTCGGATTCCTGAGCCGCGCAGCGCTGGCCCTGCTGGTCGCATTCGTGTCGGTACGCATGCTGGAGTTCAATCTCCCGGCGACCGTCGCAGGTTTAATTGCGACACCGTTGGCAACACTCCTACTGGGTTTGATGTCCAGACGCCGCCGGCCGGGCGGTCACTCCACCGATGAAAGGGGTGAAAAGCACTAACATGGATCATTTAGCGCCAATCGTCATACTCGGCGGTGTGAAATTCGACCTCGCGGCCATCATCATGATCGTCTTGACCAGCGTGATCGCCTTCATCCTGGCCCGCTTGTCCGTGCGCAACCTGTCGGTCGAAAATCCCGGCAAGCTGCAGAATTTCATGGAATGGGTCGTCGAGTTCGTAAGCAACATTATCGGCATGGCGACGGATTTCAAACGGGGCAAGGTATACCTGAGCCTCGGCTTGACTCTGATCATCTACATTTTCATCGGGAACATGCTGGGTCTTCCTTTCAACTTCATCACCGAAGCCCACGGCCACGCCACATTCCTCGGAATGGAGCTGTTCATGGACGGGCATGAAGAAGCCCACTTCGCGTGGTGGAAGTCTCCTACCGCTGACGCGGCGATGACGATGGCTCTGGCTCTAACGGTAATCGTCCTGTCGCACATCCAAGGGCTCCGCCACAACCGCAAGCATTACCTCAAGCACTATTTCCAACCATGGCCGTTCTTCCTTCCGATCAACCTGATCGAGACGGTCGCGAAGCCGCTCACGCTGGGGCTGCGGTTGTTCGGCAACATCTACGCCGGCGAAGTCATGATCGGCGTCATCCTGGGGATGGGCTGGGTCGGCATTCCGGCATTGCTCATCTGGCAGGGCTTCAGTGTATTCGTAGGCGCCATTCAGGCGTTCGTATTTACGATGTTGACCATGGTCTATATCGGTCAAGCCAGCATTCACGAAGAGGATCATTAATTAGCACCCCAAATTCAAGGAGGATAAACACACATGGAAATCTATGGTCTGCTTGCAGCAGCAATCGTATTCGGCTTGGGCGCTCTGGGCGCCGGTATCGGTAACGGTCTGATCTTCAGCAAAACGGTAGAAGGCATCTCCCGTCAGCCTGAGCTGCGCGGCGCGCTGCAAACGACGGCGTTCATCGGCGTAGGTCTCGTAGAAGCACTGCCGATCATCTCCCTCGTCCTCGCCTTCATCTTCATGGCTAAGTAAGCAAACGAATCGAAACGCAAGGCGCGGAGTGCCACTTGCCTCCACGCCTTCCTTATGCACTAGGGGTTTCTCGATCATTCGGCATGCATAAGCGTTCGGCTTATCCATCTCCGAACGATCTCCGAATAAAAACGCGTCGCCCCTCTGCCGAGGACAGCGAGTCCGTTTTTACTTGGTCATACAGAATGTATAAGTTTTCATGCCTTTCCATTTCTGTATGACCGACGATAAAAACGTGTCGCCGTCTAGGAAGACGGCAAAGCCGTTTTTACTTGGGATTTTTCAGCATTAGGGTGAAAGGAGTGGCGATCGGTGATCAGCTTTAACTGGACCAGCTTTGTAATTCAAATCCTGGCATTCGGTATCTTATACCTGCTGTTGTCGAAGTACGCTTTCGGTCCGTTGTTCGGAATCATGGAGAAGCGCCGCCAGCTCGTCAAAGAGCAAATCGACAACGCCGAGAAGAGCCGCACCGAAGCGGAACGGTTCCTCGAAGAACAGAAGCAATCCCTTCAGCAAGCGCGCAAGGAAGCTTACGATATTATCGAGCAAGCGAAATCCACCGGCTCCAAGCAAGCGGACGAGATCGTGGCGGCTGCCCGCAACGAGTCCACCCGCCTGAAGGAAGACGCGGTTCGCGACATCGAGAGCGAGAAGAACAAAGCGATCGCTTCCCTCAAAGCGGAAGTCGGCGGCCTGTCCGTCCAGATCGCTTCGAAGATTCTCGAAAAACAGGTCGACGAGCAAGCGCAAAGCCAACTGGTCGACGAGTACCTGAAAGACGTAGGGAACAAATCATGAGTCGCGGCTCGGTCGTAGCGAAGCGTTATGCCAAGGCGCTGTTCGACCTTGCCAGGGAACAGGATCTCGTCGTCGCCGCGGAGAACGAATTGAAGGCGATCTCCGATACGGTCACCGCGAACGCGGACGTCCGCGCTTTCCTGGCTGCGCCGAACATCACGTTCGACAAGAAGATCGAGGCGCTGCGCGCCAGCTTCGGCGGCAAGGTCTCCCAAATCGTCCTGAACACGATCATTCTGCTGATCGAGCGCGGACGTCAGGGCGAGATCCCGGCCCTCCTCGAAGCCTACCGTCAAGTTGCGGGCGACGAACTCGGCCGCATCGACGCCAAGGTCACCTCCGCCAAGCCGCTCACGGACGAGGAGAAGAGCCGGCTGGCCGCGCAATTCGGCGGCAAGATCGGCAAGACCGTGCGCGTAGACAATACTGTGGATCCGTCGATCCTCGGCGGCCTGACCGTCCGAATCGGAGACACGTTGTACGACGGCAGCTTGCGCGGCAAGCTCGACCGTCTCTCTAAAGAACTGCAAGCCACCGTGTAATTATGTATGTTAGGAGACAGGGGTGAACGAATTGAGTATCCGACCTGAAGAAATCAGCACGCTGATCAAGCAGCAGATTCAGAACTATCAATCCGATATCCAAGTCGTTGACGTCGGTACCGTCATCACCGTCGGTGACGGCGTTGCGCGCGTTCACGGTTTGGAAAAGGCGATGGCCGGCGAGTTGCTCGAATTCTCGAACGGCGTCGTGGGCATGGTCCTCAACCTTGAAGAAGACAATGTCGGCGTCGTTATCATGGGGCCGTTCACCGGCATCCGCGAAGGCGACCAAGTCAAGCGTACCGGCCGCATCATGGAAGTGCCGGTAGGCGAAGCGCTGCTCGGCCGCGTCGTAAACGCGCTCGGTCAGCCGGTTGACGGCAACGGTCCGATCAACACGACGAAGACTCGTCCGGTCGAATCCCCGGCACCGGGCGTCATGGCCCGTAAGTCCGTCTTCGAACCGATGCAGACCGGCATCAAAGCGATCGACTCGATGATCCCGATCGGCCGCGGCCAACGGGAGCTCATCATCGGCGACCGCCAAACGGGCAAAACGACGATCGCGATCGACACGATCGTCAACCAAAAAGGCAACGGCGTTATCTGCATCTACGTTGCCATCGGCCAAAAGCAATCCACCGTTCGTACCGTTGTCGAATCCCTGCGCAAGCAAGGCGCGCTGGATTACACGATCGTCGTCACGGCGAGCGCTTCCGAGCCGTCCCCGCTGCTCTACATCGCACCGTACACCGGCTGCGCGATGGGCGAAGAGTTCATGTACAACGGCAAGCACGTCTTGATCATCTATGACGACCTGACCAAGCAAGCGGCCGCATACCGCGAGCTGTCCCTGCTGCTCCGCCGTCCTCCGGGCCGCGAAGCTTACCCGGGCGACGTCTTCTACCTGCACTCCCGTCTGCTGGAGCGCGCGGCCAAGCTGAATGACGAGCTCGGCGGCGGTTCCCTGACGGCCCTTCCGTTCATCGAGACCCAAGCCGGCGACATCTCGGCCTACATCCCGACGAACGTGATCTCGATCACGGACGGCCAGATCTTCCTGGAGTCCGACCTGTTCTACTCCGGCCAGCGCCCGGCGGTTAACGTCGGTAACTCGGTATCCCGGGTAGGCAGCTCCGCTCAGATCAAAGCCATGAAAAAGGTCGCGGGCACGCTCAAGACCGACTTGGCCCAATATCGCGAGCTGGCGGCGTTCGCTGCCTTCGGTTCCGACCTCGACAAGGTGACGCAATCCCGCCTCGACCGCGGCGTGCGCACGCTCGAGATCCTGAAGCAAGGCATCCAAGTACCGATGCCGGTCGAACGCCAAGTCGTCTCCCTGTACATCGTTACGCGCGGACACACCGACGATGTGCCGGTCCAAGACGTACGCCGCTTCGAATCCGAATTCCTGTCCTATCTGGATGCGAACCGTCCGGAAATCCTCGCATCCATTCGCGATACGAAGGACCTGACCGCCGACAACGACAAAGCGCTCGTCGAAGCGATCGGCGCCTTCAAGAAGGGCTTTGCCGTCACGGCGTAAGCCTCGAGCAATTGTCCGAACAAGTTTGCGCCGGGCTTGTCCCTTCAGGGCGGCCCGGCAATAAGGTGGTGACATGAATGGCTAAAGGGATGCGCGAAATTAAGCGTCAGATCAAAAGTACGCAGAACATGAAGCAGATCACCAAGGCGATGGAGCTCGTGGCAGCCGCGAACCTGAAGCGCGCCCAGACGGCCGCCGAAGCGGGCCGGCCCTACTCCGACAAGCTGAAGGAGGTCGTCTCCAGCATCGCTTCAGGCGGCGGGGGCGTCAAGCACCCGATGCTTCAGACCCGGGAGATCAAGCGGACCGCATACCTGATCATCACTTCGGACCGCGGTCTCGCCGGCGGCCTGAACAGCGCGCTGCTGAAGCGGTTCGTGGATACGCTGAAGAGCAAGCACAAGTCGAACAACGAGTTCGACCTGTTCGTCATCGGGCGCAAAGGCCGCGATTATCTGAAGCGCCGCGATTACCCGATCAAGCAAGAGGAGATCGGCGTACCGGATTCTCCGAAGTTCGCCCATATCAAGTCGCTGGCTTCGGCTGCGGTGACCGGCTTCGAGGACGGCACGTACGACGAGATCTACCTGGTGTACAACCGGTTCGTCAACGCGCTCTCGCAGATTCCGACCGTCAAGCAGCTGCTGCCGCTCGACGCTTCCGCGCTCGAAGGCGCGAGCCAAGGTCCGAAAGCGGACTATGAGTACGAGCCTTCCGCTGAAGAGGTGCTGAACGTCCTGCTGCCCAAATACGCGGAAACCTTGGTCTACAGCGCCCTGTTGGAGAACAAGGCGAGCGAGTTCGGCTCGCGGATGACGGCCATGAGCAGCGCGACGAAGAACGCGACGAAGCGGATCGACGAATTGACCCTGACCTACAACCGTGCGCGTCAAGCGGCCATCACGCAAGAGATCTCGGAGATCGTAGGCGGCGCGAACGCACTGGTTTAATACGGATTTGTTGGAGACTGAAGATACAGGAGGGACACGTATGAACAAGGGGCGCATTGTCCAGGTAACGGGCCCGGTCGTCGATATCGAATTCGACAACGGCCAATTGCCTGACATCCTCAACGCAATTACGATTCAACAAGGCGGCGATCATCCGGTCAGCTTGACGGTAGAAGTCGCGCAGCATCTTGGCGACAACCTCGTTCGTGCCGTTGCCATGTCGTCTACGGACGGTCTGGTGCGGGGTACGGAAGCCATCGATACGGGCAAGGCGATTACCGTTCCGGTCGGACCGGCTACGCTGGGCCGCGTTTTCAACGTCCTGGGAGATCCCATCGACGACAACGGCGCAGTGGACCGTTCGGTTGCATTGCCGATTCACCGTCAGGCACCGGCGTTCGACGAACTGTCGACCCAACAAGAGATGTTGGAAACGGGCATCAAGGTTATCGACCTCATGGCCCCTTACGCCAAGGGCGGTAAAGTCGGTCTGTTCGGCGGCGCAGGCGTCGGCAAGACGGTTACGCTGCAAGAGCTGATCCACAACATCGCGTCCGCGCACGGCGGTATCTCCGTATTCGCCGGCGTCGGCGAACGTACGCGCGAAGGTAACGACCTTTATCACGAAATGAAAGACTCCGGCGTTATCGACAAGACCGCGATGGTGTTCGGTCAGATGAACGAGCCGCCGGGCGCGCGTCTGCGCGTCGCCCTGACGGGTCTGACGATGGCCGAGTACTTCCGCGACGAAGAAGGCCGCGACGTGCTGCTGCTCGTCGACAACATCTTCCGCTTCACCCAAGCGGGCTCCGAAGTATCCGCTCTGCTCGGACGGATGCCTTCCGCGGTAGGTTACCAGCCGACGCTGGCCACCGAGATGGGCCAATTGCAAGAACGGATCACTTCTACGAAGAAGGGTTCCGTTACGTCGATCCAAGCCATCTACGTGCCGGCGGACGATTACACCGACCCGGCGCCGGCTACGGCGTTTGCCCACTTGGACTCCACCACGAACTTGGAGCGCGGCATCGCGGCGATGGGTATCTTCCCTGCCGTCGACCCGCTCGCTTCCTCTTCGCGGATTCTGGCGCCTGAGATCGTCGGCGAAGAGCACTACCAAGTCGCCCAAGGCGTTAAGAAACTGCTCCAACGCTACAAGGAACTGCTCGACATCATCGCGATCCTCGGGATGGACGAACTGTCCGAGGACGACAAGCTGGTCGTTCTGCGCGCTCGCCGCGTACAGCTGTTCCTGTCCCAGCCGCTGCACGTCGCAGAAGCGTTCAACGGCATTCCGGGTCTTCACGTTTCCGTTAAAGATACCGTGCGCAGCTTCAAAGAGATCCTTGAAGGGAAGCATGACGATCTTCCGGAACC
The DNA here is from genome assembly GCF_020731285.1 of Cohnella baijiui. Classification (GTDB taxonomy): domain Bacteria; phylum Bacillota; class Bacilli; order Paenibacillales; family Paenibacillaceae; genus Cohnella. The sequence goes on along the minus strand of NZ_JAJFOW010000055.1, from coordinate 5,272 downwards.
GGCCTTCCACAACGTCGGTACGATCGAAGATGCAGTCGAGAAAGCGAAGAAGCTTGCTCAAGGGCTCTAATTCGCTTCTGATGGAGGTATCGGTATGAGTACCCTGAGACTGGAAATCGTCACGCCCGAGCGCAAGGTCTTCGATAAAGACGTGAACATGGTCGTCGTCAAAGGTGTGGGCGGCGATCTCGGGATTCTGCCGCACCACGTCCCGCTGGTGACGCCGCTGAAGGTCGCGCCCGTGAAGGCGAAGATCGGCAACGCGGAAGAGTTCATCGCGGTTCACGGCGGCTTCATGGAAGTGCGCAAGGACAAGGTCGTCATTCTCGCGGAATCCGCGGAGCTGGGGTCGGATATCGATGTGATCCGTGCCGAGCAAGCGAAGGAACGCGCGCAACACCGTCTGAACGAGAAGCAGAGCGAGATCGACCACAAGCGCGCCGAAGCGGCGCTGCAGCGGGCGCTCACGCGGATTCAAGTCGGCGGGCATTGATCCCATATGTATCTCAAGATCGCCTGGAGATGGCGTCCCGATCGGGATCGCCCTCCCGGCGATCTTTTCACATTTTCGGCACGCGGGCTCGGCTCGCCACGGAAGAGAGGCAAGGTCATGGAAGAGATCGTCATCGTAGGAGCCGGCCCTTGCGGCTTGTCCGCCGCGGCGGAGCTGCAGGATCGGGGCTTCGACCCGCTCGTCATCGAGAAGGAGAATATCGTCCATTCGATCACGCAATATCCGATCAACATGCAGTTTTTCAGCACGCCGGCGCTGCTCGAAATCGCGGGCGTGCCGTTCATCACGCCGAACGACAAGCCTTCGCGCCTGGAAGCCCTTCATTATTACCGGACCGTCTCGGAGCGGCGGCAGATGCGGATTCGCCGTTATGAACGCGTGACCGGCGTAACCAAGGACGGGGACGTCTTTCGAATCGACAGCGTCGGACGTTCCGGGGAGCCGATCGTGACCCGCGCGCGCAGCGTCGTCATCGCGACGGGGTACTTCGACCATCCGAACCGTATCGGCATCCCGGGCGAGGAGCTGCCGCACGTCAGCCACTTTTTCCGGGAGGCGCATCCGTATGCGGGCACTCGCGTCGTCGTCATCGGCGGCAGCAATTCGGCCGTCGACGCGGCGCTTGAGATGGAGCGCGTCGGGGCGAAGGTGACGGTCGTCTACCGGGGGGAGTCGGTGTCGGCCAACATCAAGGCGTGGGTGCGTCCGATCTTCGACAGCTATGCGGCCAAAGGACGGATCGATCTGCGCCTGAACAGCCGCGTCATAGAGATCGGGCACAACCATGCGGTCGTCGAAACGACGGACGCGGAGGGACGCGCTTCGCGGGAGACGCTACCGGTGGATTTCGTGCTGGCGCTCACCGGCTTCCGTCCCGACCGGGGCTTTCTCCGCGCGATGGGCATCGAGGCGCCGGACGGCATCATCCCGCCGACCCACAACCCGGAGACGATGGAGACGAACGTCCCGGGCTTGTATCTCGCCGGCGTCGTCTCGACCGGACGGGACGCCAACGAGATTTTCATCGAGAGCGGGCGGTATCACGGACGCAAAATTGCCGACCATCTCGCGTCTTGCCGGGAAGTCATGCCATCTTGACTACCATGTCCGGTCCCGTGATTGAATCCCCCCGCTCTCGGGTAAATTAGGGGGGACAACGCAAACTCGGGAGGGAATGGGCATGACAAAACTGCATGACCGGCTGAACAGCAATTTGGCGGATTGGAACCTCACGTACGTGAAGCTTCATCATTATCACTGGTATGTGAAGGGCCCTCACTTCCTAGCGCTGCACGTCAAATTCGAGGAGCTCTACGACTTTGCCGCCTTGTCGCTGGACGAAGTGGCGGAGCGCCTTCTCGCGATCGGCGGAAAGCCGGCATCGACGATGAAGGAGTATCTCAAACTCACGACGCTTAGCGAAGCGGGCAATGAGACGAACGACATCGACATGGTGAAAGCCATCGTCGACGACTTCATCAAACTGGTGAACGAGCTGTCGCAAACGCGCGAACTGGCCGAAGAATCCGGCGACGCGCCGACGGCGGACCTGCTCGTCAAGCAGATCGAAGAGCTGCAGAAGCAAACCTGGATGCTCAGCGCGACGGCGGGCATCGACGTCCCCACCAAAGTCAAAGTATAACCGTCGTTCCCCGAGCGGGAACGGCGGCGAGACCGCGGACAGGCCGGAGGCGACCCGGCTTGCCCGCGGTTTTTTTGCGTGGGGAGGCGTTGGGAGGCTGTGTGCGGTCATGCAGAGGTTTTTGGTGCGGCTGACGGCAAGAAGCGGCGGGGATGAAGAGCTCGGAGGACCGTTCGGCAGTGGAACGCCAAATAAATGCGGGCGATGAATCCCGATAGGGGGCTTGTTCCGCGCGCAGGAAGCCGAAAGCAGGTTGCTCGGGGTTTCTGCAATGAAAGTGAGGTTTGTCCGGTGGTCGGTAAACGCTAACGGTTGCATTCGAGCTTATTCGGCCCGAAATGTTCCGATTCTATTTCTAACGGTTGCTGACGAGCTTATTTGTCGGTTTAACGTCCAGAATGCACTCATTTACCTCTAATAACGTCACTCAGAACCGTTAAAATGTCTTTAAGCGATGATTTCCAGTAATAGCCGCTGTGGCGACCGTTAAAAATCGTGCCAATCGCATCAATCGCATCATTGCACCCATCGTGCGCACCCATTGACCTCACCGTGCGCACCCACCGAACCAATTGCATGTGCCCATTGCACCCATCATACGCACCCATTGTTCCCTTCGATCGAACCCAATGCATCCATCGCACGCACCCATCGAACCCACCGTACCCACCGCCCCAAACGCGCTCAACGAATCCATTCGAGAAAACAAAGAGCGGTAATTCGTATGTCTCCTTGGCCACTCGTTCTCGCCAAATAGGAGAAGTACAATATTACCGCTCTATTTCGTTTGTTCGGCAAATCAAAGTAGAGGTCCGAAAGATTACATTGCGCTACGATTTCCCCGCATCTACGTTGACGGCGATCACGCCAAGCCGCTGCGGCTGATCGGCCGTCGCGCCGAACCAGATCGCGCCGTCTCCGACCATGACGCCTTTGAAGTTGACGAAGAGGTCTTCCTTTTTCTGAGAAGCCAGCGCTTGCTTGACGTTGTCCGTGAAAATGTCGGCGCATTGCTTGATGAACGCTTCTTTGGTTTTGACCTGGACGGACTCGCCGTCATGATTCACGGCAAGCGGGAATAAAATATACTCCGCGACCTTCTCGGCGTCGTCCGCCGCGACGGCGGCTTGCACGTCGGCGAACATCCGGTCGAACGCGGCCGGGTCCTCGACTCCGGCGGTTTCGTACGGATTGTTCGAGGCCGGCGGCGTCGAAGCGGGAGCCGAAGGGGAAGCTTCGCCGGACGGCGCAGCGGATGAGGCCGAGGCGGATGCCGACGGAGAGGGGGAGGCGGACGTGTCGCTGCCCGAACCGGTTCCGCAGCCGGCCAGCAAAAGGAGGGCGGCGGCTGCAGCCGCGGTCAGCACCCGGGGGCGTCCCGTCCGCAAGGGCTTCTTTGTCATGGGATGGCGGTTCTTCATGATGGAATCTCTCCTAACTTGGATCTTTGTCTCTATCATTCGACGAATCGAAAGCGAAAAAAGTTACCCGCCGGCCGCGCGCATGGGGGCGGGCGGGCGTCGACAGGGCTCGCCACATCGTGATGAAAACGCTTTTTTCATGGACGGGATTTAGGCCATTTGTTATACTGATGTGGAGAAATTTGCCTGTTTGTTCCGCTGAACCAGCGTTCGATTCTTCTTTCGGAGGCGATGGTGCTTGGAGAAATACGCAAATCAATACGTCATTGTGACCGTCTTCCTGCTTCTGGGCATCGCGTTTCCGATCGTCGTGCTGTGGCTCGGCAGCAAGCTGCGCCCGAAAAAGCCGACGGCCGAGAAAGAGACCACCTACGAGAGCGGCAACGATCCCGTAGGCGACAGCCAGATCCGCTTTAACGTGAGGTATTACCTGTACGCGTTAATGTTCGTCGTATTCGATGTGGAGACCGTCTTCCTTTACCCCTGGGCCGTAGCATACAAAAAGCTCGGTCTTTTTGCGTTGACGGAGATGGTCGTGTTCGTCGGTTTGCTCCTGATCGGTCTCATCTACGCCTGGAAAAAGAAGGTGCTGCAATGGAATTCCATTTAGAGCATGTCTCTCCGGAGGATATTCAGGAACTGGAGCGCAATGTGTTCCTCGGAAGCATCGAGACGTTAAAGGGCTGGGTGCGCAGCAATTCGCTGTGGCCGCTCACCTTCGGGCTCGCCTGCTGCGCCATCGAAATGATGGCCGCAGGAGCTCCCCACTACGACCTCGACCGGTTCGGCGTCATGTTCCGGACGTCCCCGCGCCAGGCCGACGTCATGATCGTGTCCGGTACCGTCACCAAGAAAATGGGCCCGCTCCTCCGCCGTCTGTACGATCAGATGCCGGAGCCGAAGTGGGTCATTGCCATGGGCTCTTGCGCAACCGCGGGCGGCCCTTATGTCAAGTCCTACTCCGTTATCAAAGGCGTAGATCAGATCGTCCCCGTCGACGTGTACATACCCGGCTGTCCGCCGAACCCGGCGGCGTTAATTTACGGCATTAACAAGCTCCAGGAGAAAATCCGCTACGAAGCCAGAACCGGGAAGCGGGTGACGAGCGGATGAGCGACGAGGAGATGAAGCGAGAAGGAGCCCCGAGCGCCAACCCGACGCCGGAGAACGAATCCGCCCGCTCGGCCGAAGAGCCTCCCGCGTCCGAGCCGATAGCGGGAGGAGGCGCGGAAGCCGACACGGCGGAAGCAACGGCCGCGCCGCAAGAGGGCGGAGGCGAGCCGGCTGCGCAAGCGGAAGCGCCGCCCGCCGCTGCGAGCGGCCCGGCCGAGGGCGCCGCGCCGGAGGCAGGCGAAGGCGAGGCACCGCCCGTCCGCCGCAAGGAGACGGACGAAGAGAAGGCCGCGCGCCGCAAGGCGGCGTTTGAAGCGCGCGAGGCGGCCAAGGTCGCCGCCGCGCAAGCCGCCGGGCGCCAAGCGGCGCCCCCAGCGCCTGCCGCATCGGCACCAGCCGCCGCCGCAGGCGAAGATACACCGCCGGCAGCCCCGGCCGGCGATGGAGAAGCCCCCGTCCGCCGCAAGGAGACGGACGAGGAGAAGGCCGCGCGCCGCAAGGCGGCGTTCGAGGCCCGCGAAGCGGCCAAAGCCGCCGCCGCGCAAGCCGCCGGGCGTCCCGCCGCCGCAGCGCCGGCCCCCG
>NZ_JAJFOW010000547.1 GCF_020731285.1 Cohnella baijiui | reverse complement strand
TACACGGAAGAAACTTTCGGACCCGTTGTTCCGATCATCACATTTAAAGAGGAAGCAGAAGTTATAGAGCTGGCAAATGATACGCAATATGGATTAGCAGCTTATGTTTATACACAGAATAATAGCCGCTGCTTTAGAATGTCAGAAGTGCTTGAATACGGAATTATAGGCATTAATGATGGGGCTCCTACTCAAACTCAGGCACCA
>NZ_JAJFOW010000546.1 GCF_020731285.1 Cohnella baijiui | reverse complement strand
CTGCTCACGTTCTTCTTCTTCAGAACTCTCAACAAATCGAATTTTTCGCCCGATAACCTCACTAATTATTTCAACCCTATCTTGAACAGACAAACTTTCAGGCCCTGTCAAGGTATATACTTTTCCTACATGGCCATCCTCCGTAAGTGCAACCGCTGCGACCTTTCCAATATCAGCTTCATGAACAGGAGCGATTCGTGAACCTCC
>NZ_JAJFOW010000545.1 GCF_020731285.1 Cohnella baijiui | reverse complement strand
AAGCCTGTCGTCTCAAAGATCTGCGAGCCAATATGAGAATGAATACCAAGCAGCTTATAGAAAGGTTTTGCAAGCGACAGCTTCACTGCTTGCAACGCTTGACCACTCGACACCCCAAAGCCGAACTTTGAATCATCCTGCCCGGTAGAGATATAATCATGTGTATGCGCCTCAATTCCTGGCGTCAAGCGCAGTAGGATCGGAACA
>NZ_JAJFOW010000544.1 GCF_020731285.1 Cohnella baijiui | reverse complement strand
ACTGTGGTGCAGGGACCGAAGTATCTCGGATATGTAGGAGAGATTCGGCTGGTAGATCCCACGTTAATCACTGCGCTTAGTCAATCAGGCTTTATTCCGGTCATTGCACCGCTTGGCATGGATGTAGAAGGACAGATCTATAACATTAACGCCGATACTGCGGCTGGTGCTGTAGCGGGTGCGGTTGGCACGAAGCGGCTGATTATGG
>NZ_JAJFOW010000543.1 GCF_020731285.1 Cohnella baijiui | reverse complement strand
ATTTATGGTAATGTTTGATTTCTTTATAGTGTGAACCAATATGGGAATAAATATAATCGCCGCTGTACGGCTCCACTGTCTCATCATGAGTAGACTGAATCACAAGCGCTGGGGTGGTCACGCGCCCCATCTCTTTCTTTACCACATTAATGAGCTGCCAAAGGCTTGCGATGCAGGCTACTGGGCTATGGTGATAAGGAAACAGCTC
>NZ_JAJFOW010000542.1 GCF_020731285.1 Cohnella baijiui | reverse complement strand
ATTGAATCGAAAAGGTATTTATGTGTATAATTTTGTAAAATATTTTGATGGCGTAAAAGGGGGGAGCGTATGGAGAACAGTCGTTATCAAAGAGGGTTAGAAGTCTTTAAAAAAATGACAGGGACAGAAGGTACTCAGATAATAGAACAACTGCAAGCATTGTATCCTGATATGGCTGATCTTATTATTACAAATGCAATTCATGATA
>NZ_JAJFOW010000541.1 GCF_020731285.1 Cohnella baijiui | reverse complement strand
CTTGCGTTAGAGCAGGAGAGGAGTATATATGCGATTCTTACTTGTCGGAGCAGGAGCAATCGGCGGCTACTTTGGCGGACGCCTCATCCAAAAAGGCGAAGAAGTAGTGTTTCTTGTCCGTCCACCAAAACAGAAGCAATTAGAAAAAGCAGGACTGACTATAACGAGTGTGCACGGCGACTTCCATACTCCCGTACAGACGATTGTC
>NZ_JAJFOW010000540.1 GCF_020731285.1 Cohnella baijiui | reverse complement strand
CTTCCATTAAATTACCACCAAATAATTGTCATAAAGGCCCAAACCATAATCATAGCCAAAAACACGCCTGTAAACAAGAACATGCTTGGCGCTTCATGGCCTTTATGACTCATATGCATGAAATAAAAAAGCTGAAAAACAACCTGAACACAAGCTAAAAGAAGAATAAATGGCACGACAAACCATGCCGTAAATCCTTTGATGGCTA
>NZ_JAJFOW010000539.1 GCF_020731285.1 Cohnella baijiui | reverse complement strand
CTTGGCCTGTTCTTCTGTGCTCACCCTTGCATAGATACCGATCACGCAGCTTTTCCCTCCTATACTTGTCTTTGAGATAAATATAGCAGGCGAGCATATGTTTGTCAGTAGAACTGCCTTTAATGATTTTAATATGCATCTGCGCATCCCCTCCGTTAGTGAAAGGTATGCAGATGCTGCTTGTTTACATGTACATATAAAAAGAACC
>NZ_JAJFOW010000538.1 GCF_020731285.1 Cohnella baijiui | reverse complement strand
CATCTACTTAAACTATAAATGAATGATACGGAGGATATATCATGGCAAAAGTATATGAAGGTGATCTCGTAGGTACAGGACTTCGAATTGGTATTGTTGTAGGACGATTTAATGAATTTATTACGGGCAAGCTACTTAGCGGCGCACTGGATGCCTTTAAGCGTCATGGTGTGGAGGAAGACAATGTAGAGGTGGCCTGGGTACCGGG
>NZ_JAJFOW010000054.1 GCF_020731285.1 Cohnella baijiui | reverse complement strand
GCGCTTCATTCAAATATGTCTGATTTAAGGTCTTGACATCGTACCGCTGCTCTCTCTCGTCCTGCACCGGAATCCGAATCTCGACGACGGCTCCGCGACCGGGCTCGTTAAAAAAGCGAATATCCGAATGCGTCTTGTACAACAGCCGCAGACGGCGCTTGATGTTCCAGATGCCGACGCGCTCGCCTTCTTCGCTGATCGTCTCCTCGTCCTGCCGAAGCCGGACCAGCTCGTCCTCAGGATAGCCGGGGCCGGTATCTTCGATACGGATCAGAAGCAGGCGGACGCCAGCCTTCTCTTCCGACGAGACCCTTACGAGGATCTCCAGCATGCCGTCGAGATTGACGGCGTACTTGATCGCGTTCTCGACGATCGTCTGAATCACAAGCGGCGGAACGCCCGTTTCCAGCAATTCGTCCGGCGCATCGATCCGATACGACAAGTGGCCGGGAAAGCGAAGCTCCTGGATCCGCAAGTAGTTGCCGGCATGGGCCAGTTCCTCCCGAAGGCTGACGATATAGGAATTGCTGCGGAACATGAACCGAAAGTAGGCGACCAGGCACTTGGTCATCTCCTGGATGATCTTGAAGTCCTTGACCGTCGCGAGGTTATAAATAATGTTAAGGGAATTGAGGAAAAAATGGGGGTTGATCTGAAGCTGCAGATGCTTCAGCTCGGCCCGCTGATGGTTCAGCTTCTCCTCGTACACGTTGATCTTCAGATTCCGGATCTCGTCGATCATCCGGTTAAACGTCACATTCATCAGCTCGAATTCGGTGGACGTCGGATAAGGCTTCACTTGCGCCTGCCAATGGCCGTCCTTCAGCTTGCGCATGGCGGTGATGAGCCGCTGAATCGGAAGCAGGAATACCTTTCTCATGATGAACATGAACAGGACGAGGAAGACGCAAGAGCCAAGCGTGATCAAGGAGGAGACTCGCTGAAGATACGGGAGCTTCTCGAGAATCGCGCTTTGCGGGATGAGCGCGATGAGATGAAAGTCCCCCCTGGAGGACGCTTCCCCCATGACGAGATACGATTGCGTGCCTCCCGCGATCGCGAAAGCATCCGAGCCGTAATGCAAGTCGATGTTCTCGGACTTGACTTTATCCGCGAGCTGCATCGGCTCCAAATCCTTCGTCGCGAGCAGCGCGCCGCCGGCTTCGCCGAAGTCCATCAGATGAAGCGGGCTGATGAGCTTGTCCGCGCTTACCCAGGCGCCGACATACACGTTTTCCGTCTTCACGATGTGGTAGAGATAATATCCGTTCTTCGCTTTCCATACGTGCCACTTCTCATAATTGATCGCCGACAGATCGCCGCCGAGAAGCTTATGAATCTCGTCCTGTACGGATGCGCGCTCCTCGAAGGTAGAGCCGTAGCCGGAGCTGCCGACCATCAGCGCGTCGTCGTTCGTTTCCGAGTAGATGAAGAACATGTCCGGCGTCTTGTAGTAATCGATCTCGTTCCTCAGGTCGTTATATAATCGAAGCTTCGCGAGGGAGTAAGCCGTCCCTCCTTTGGCTCCCGGATATTCCAATTGGAGCAGATCGGTGTCCCTCTCCGACAGATTGAACAAGTAGTTATCGATGTCCGCGAGATTGGAATCGATCTGGCTCATGTAGAGGCTGAGCAGGTTTTTGTTCGACTGGGCGACCTGGTTGCGGACGACTTGAATGGAATAGTGATCGTTAATCAGAATGATGACGATCAGCGGCACCATGAACAGCAGAATGGTAGCGAACAACTTGAAGCGCAAGGAGTTCATCAAAGATCGGAGTCGGTACATTCGCTGCGGTCCTCCCATGTTGTCGACGTATGTCCGTCTATGCTACCACTTTCATGGGCAAAAAGGCACTCCGGTCCGAAAAGACCGGGTGCCCATGGCCGGCAGAGCGGGGGTTCTCGACTAGCGACGCTTGCCGTACTTGCGCGTCCGCCCGTCGTCGATGACGCCGGACCAATTTAAGCCGAATGCGAAATCGTAACGGTTCCCTTCGGAATCGACATGGACTTCCATGTCGTGCGCGACGTCTTCCAGCTGCTCCTCGACCGTGCGCATGCTGGCCGGCATCTGCATCGGCAGCAGGCCCGACGGTTCCGACGCCCCGGTCAGCACCTCGAGGATCGCCTGGTCTTGAACGCCGAAGTTCGCCACGATCGCGTCGACTTCCCTTTCGAACTCCTCCACGACGGCGGGGTTGGACAACAGCATCGATACGACGACCGGCTTGCCCTTCATCGCCGCTCTCGTCTCCAGCACCGCATCGAGATCGCTCTCGTTGTGGGTAGATACGCTTTTGCCTTTATACGTCCGGTTCAGAACGTCGCCCGGCCGGGCATCGCCGGCTAAGCTCGTTTCGCGGGCGTATTCCGCGGTATACGGCCGGTATTGAAGGCTGATCGGAACGTAGCCGTTCCCGCCGCTCTCGGCGTCTTCTTGGCTGTAGCCGACGCCGGACTTCGGATTGCCGATGAAGACGAGTCCGAAGTCCGCCTCTTCAGGGTTCTCCGTGACGTCGAAAAATTTGCGCGCGATGTCGAGATTGACCGGATATTCTAATTTCTCCGGCGTCGCGAAGCCGAACCAATCCTTCCCGGCCGGGGTGAAGCGCTTCGGGATGTAGACCGTCTTGCGCTCGCGGATCGGAAGCAAGCCGCCCTTGTTCTTCAGCAGGACGATCGATCGAAGCTGCGCCTCGTAGCCTTCTCTCATGTATTCGGGATTGCCGACGGTCTCCGCGCTCTTCTCCGGATCGAGATACGGATTCTCGAACAAGCCGAGCCGGAACATATTCAGCAGCAAGCGGACGGCGGACTGCTCGAAGCGGCGCCGCATGTACGCTTCGCCGTGCTCGGCGACGCCCATCCGGTACGCCTCCAGCAACGGCCCCGCCTCGTTGTTCCCTCCGAACTGATCCACGCCGGCCTGCAGCGCCTTGTAATGGCGTTCCGCGACGCCAAGCCCTTCGACGCCCCACGATTTGCCGCTCAGGAACGTGTCCTTAGCCTGCGTCTCGTCCGCCGTTATGAGCCAATCCGTGCACACGACGCCATCATAGCCGATCTTGTCCCGAAGCAAATCCCCAATGATATACTTGCTGTACGAATTGCCGACATTCTCGCCGTACGCCGGATCCTGATCGACCGAGATCGTGTAATAGGGCATGACGGCGGATGCCCGGCCCGTCTCGCCTTCCAGCCGGAAGGCGCCCTCGAGGAACGGCTTCATATGCTCCTCGAAGTTGCCTCCGGGATACACCGCGTACTTGCCGCAGCCGTAATGCGCGTCCCGGCCGCCCTCGCCCGAGCCGCCGCCCGGCCAATGCTTCACCATCGCGTTGACGCTGTCGTAGCCCCAGCCGCCGGCGATCTCCGCCTCGCCCTCGGACGTCTGGAAGCCGTCCGCGTAGGCGCGGGCCATGTCGGTCGTCAGCGCCGAATCCTCCCCGAACGTGCCGTTAAACCGGAACCAGCGCGGATCGGTGGCGATGTCGATTTGGGGGGACAAGGCGGTGGTGATCCCTAACGCGCGGTACTCCTTCGATCCGATCTCGCCGAACTTGCGCGTGACCGACGGATCGAACGTCGCCGCCAGGCCGAGCGTCTCCGGCCACATCGAGATTGTCCCGCCGGAGCCCGCATTGAATTCCGAGCTCGAATCGGAGCCGTGGCGAGGATCGGAGCTGTTGTTCGCCGGGATGCCGAAGCCCGTCGATTCCGCGAACGCCTGCACCTTGTTGTTCCAGCGGGCGGCGATCTCCGGGCTCTCCGCCGTCGTTATCAGGATGTGCCTTAAGTGGTCCCGCTCCAGGAACTGCATCTGCTCGTCCGTCAAATCCCAGGGTCTGGCGCCGCTCTCCTCGTACTTCTTGCCCCCGTAGGTGGCGGAGAACCAACCGCGGCTAGAGGCCGGAATCGATTGATGGCGGCTGTAGAGCATGAGGCCGGCAATCTGCTCGACGGACATTCGGGAAGCGAGGTCTCGCGCCCTCTCTTCGGCCGGCAACCTCCAGTCCTCGTACGGTTGAAGCACGCCGTCTTTGCTGAGATCCTTGAACTTGAGCCCGTCCGCCTCCAGAATCTTTACTCCGGAATTGGCGGAATAGCCTAGCGTCGGCCCGTTCGGATTCGCGACGTATCGAATGTCGACCGCCCGCGTCCGTTCGTCGTTCTTCGTTTGTTCGCTCATCTGGTGCATCCTCCTCATGCGGGGTGGGTTCGCCAGGCTATTCGAAATCGAATAACCGTTACACTTGCATGACGGCTCGGCCTGTCTGCCCTCGATTGTAAACCGTTTCCGTCTTGCGCGCTCACCACAAAACCGACCTATCGTTTACGATTTTCCGACCTATTGATCGTCCGTCAAAGAATTCCAGAAATACAAGAATTAATTCCACGTATTCTGGAAAGTGTGTTATTATACCAATTATAGGAGGTGGCCTCGTTGGTAAAGGTCGGACCGGAAAATAAGATCATGCAGGCCAGATTAAAAAAAGCCCGTAAACAAGCCGGGCTCACACAAATGGATGTAAAGCATCGCCTTGGCATCAGCAATCAATCATTAAGTGCATATGAGAACGGTGTTAATGGCGTGGAGTTGGAGGTACTGCAACAGCTCGCGGATTGTTACGGGGTAACTGTAGACTGGTTACTCGGTAAAACAGATAGAATCGGTGAAAATTATACCGTTGAAGAGAAAAAGCTGGTTGATCGTATCAACTTTTCCGATGAAGATCTTATCGACGTTCCGATGCAATACTTTGGTCGCGAGCTGACCGAGGAGGATAAGAAAAGAGTTCTTTCTGTTGTTCGTGCTTTACTAGATAGCTCTCGCTAAGATACAAAAGCAGATCCCATATATGCTTTCTATGCTCAGGAGTGCCATTGTTTAACTTCTGGAGAAATTTAAGTACGTCTATCATTACCATATCCACTCCTAAAACCAATTATTTTGGAGGTAGCACACATGTCCTTAAAAGGGGGAGATGCTTGCTGCCCGATCTACGCGCCGCCAAAGGATAGACCCAAAAGGAGTTGTGCGAGCGACTGAATCCGTATGTACACGTTCCGTTTACAGCAATGAGTAAATATGAACGAGAGAAACACAACATCCAATACCGGACTCAGTCCGAAAGGCTTGTGCGATCGTATTCGGTGTTACAATGGACGATATTTTTAAATACGATTGGTAGATCGGTAGTTGAAGCAATCGGCGATTTTTGTTTTTGTCAACATATTTTCGAAAACCTCAATACCTCTTTACTTCACATTTGTATTATTGGATTATGTTTGAATATTGTAAACAATATAAGAGAGCCCGAATTTTCCAAATAAATTCAGAAATTTCGACAGCATCTGCTATCCACTTTATGTTATTATGTTTAACCCCTCCATTTAAGTTAATCTCCCACACAATAGTAAAAGGACGTCTTAGTGACGTCCCTTAGTAAGCTTGAAGCTTTGATTTATTTTTATTTAAGTAGTCTCGGACGAATTTGGCATTGGCAACCGATACAGTACAGTATTTCGAATCTTTTGTCCTTGAATCTTCAAAGTATGTGTTGTAGTATTCATCCATGTACTTCACCAATGGAAGATGGAGAACATTTGTACGATCTACCTTTTCGAATAACAATCCCGATGCTTTTAGCGCCGTTTCCCAGAACTTTAAGGTACCTGGAGCATAGTAGCATTCATTTTGCGACATATGGACTACGACCATATCTTTGATTTTTTTATTGGTCTCGATATACCACAGTTGTTCCGCCTGCAGCTCTATGAGCCCCGTCTTCCCTTCTGGATCTTGGGCCACGGCAACCCTCATATTGACCGCCCCTTTACTTCCTGAGCAGTTCTTGAGGAACCTTGGGTTGGTTCACAAAGAACACGCTCGCTGTAGAAACGAGAACGACAGCTGTCAATCCCAGAAGCGTAGCAATTCGCTTGGCGATAGCCTTCTTCATATGTTACTCACCTCCTTTCAATTTGTTTTATAATAATAGTTTTCCGCTCCTCATTTTAGGTTTCCCGCCCCTAATGGCTTTATGAGTGTGAGCCCTTGAACAAACCATGCAACTGCAAGGATTGGTGATTGTATAAAGAAATTTGAGCCAATGATGAGCAATGAAATTATCTTTAGGGCAGGAAAATACCTTTCTGGTATTCGGGTTTGATTTTCAATTCTTGACGGTGCGAAGAGAGCTGCAAGACATAGACTAATACTGGTCACTATGTATATAACTGCAGAGTTAAAGTTGGAAAAAGAGATCAATGTTATTCCAATGACGCTCACGAGAACACAAAGGTCACCGGATTTTAAGTGAAGACCACCGGATACTTGCCGCAGTGCTCCAAACGCAATAAGCGCCATGATTGCCTCTTCTATCTTTCCTGTGATTAAAGAGATGGCGATCGTGACAATAACGATGCTCACGACATTTATGATTGCTTGGAGCGAAAAAACAAGTACGTCAATACTGACTGGATGATCCGGAGCTGCTCCTTTTATCCACCGGGCTGTGGTGCGAGCTAATCTTGGAATCAATATTTCGTCGTATAGAAGATAATGAACAGGAAGGCTAAGAACAAAAACAGGATGTCTATCAATAAATCCTTGTAATATAGCAGAGCTCCCAAAGCGGCCGTTATTATGATGATCATACCGAGGACTACGAACCGTTCCCACTTAAACTTTAATTTTGTAAATTCAGCGGAATATCCCCATCCACGTTTATAAAGCATGTAAGAAATAATGAAAATAGTTACACCGGTCATAGTCTGGAGCATATATCCTTTTACAAGATCTGAATCAACTGCGTGTATTGAGAGAGTACCGAAAGAGCAGGCGATAAATATTGCTTGAATAATAACAAATGCGACTGTTCCCGTTAGACTCATTATGAAAGACCAAACCAGAGGCGGTTCCTTGAGGAATATGTAAATAAATAATGCAAACGCAATTACATTTGAAATGGGGGCTAAACTAGGAAGGTCTAATTCATTACGAAGAACGAAGCTCATTATATTCATAACGATAGCAATTAATACAGATTGCCAAATGTAATCACTAATTTTAAACCTAAAGATTGTTAAAGTGATGGCAATTAAAGCTAATACTTCAACACTTGAAAAGAACATGAAACCTAGAAATTTTTCCACATAGTCCCTCCTTATCTATTTCTTTCTCTCCATATTTTGATATTTTCAATATACTCGACGATATCATGCTCCAACCAAAATTCGAATTTTCCTGAACGTGCAACGGAGTTCGGAAAATACTTTGTCTTTCGTTTATGTCCCATATTTCTCGGATCAATACCAAGACGATTTGCAACATCTGTAGCTCCGAGTAATTTAATATCTCTCAACTGCTCAAAAGCGTCAATTAACTCATGAAGCTTTTTCCCATCATCCCCTCCAACTCTGTCTGCAATATCGCGATATTCAGTAATTTCCGTTTTCAGGGAAGACACCTCCTTGCAAGAACAATATATGTCAAAATCGTATGTATGTCAACATCATATAAAATAAATAGGAGTGGAACTAGCCACTCCCGAATAAGCTAATGGCCGAAAAGCTTCAAGGCAAGCAATTGACGGAAAAGAACATCGACACACTGATGAAGATTATGGACATCGGATGCCGCATAAGGGCCACTACAGCATCGTAATCGCAGAGAGAAGGATACGGAGAAACGAAAAGGCGAGCAACTTGCGCTCGCCTTTCCCGTTGATATGGAGATTACGCGCGGATCAGCCTGACCGCCATGTACTCCCGTCCCGGCAGCTCGACGCGGAATCTCCCCTCGAAGGTGCCCGCCAACCGCTCGACGGTCATGTTCCAAGTGTCGATGATGTCCACGGTATAGCTGGCGCCCGCCGGCAGCGCGAACTCCCGGTAGCTGGGCCGGTTGAATCCATAGTAATGCAGCATGTACTCGCCTTCCACGCCTCCGACGGGAGCGTCCCATTCCATCGGGCTCTTCCGGAGCGGGCCGATTCCTTGTACCGGCCCTTCCTCCAGAATCCGGCGAAGGAACGCGATTCTCTCCGGACTCGTACCGTGCAGCTTGCCTCCCTTGGACCACCAGATCACATCCTCGGGGTGCATGTACGTCTCGCCATGGCCGACGTAGCCTCCGCGCACGGCGCCTTCCCAGAACCGTCGGGTCATCTCTTGGCCGCTGATGTTGCCCCAGCCCTGATTAACATTGCCTTCGTACGCGCACTCGTCGATGACGACCGGCTTGCCCCAGCGTTCGTGCCATTCGTCGGTATATTCGGCCGTCTTGTAGACGTCCTGTCTCTGAATGCTGCAATGCGTCACCCACGGGCGACCGTAGTCGTAGAAAGGCATGCAGTTATGGATCGAGATCAGATGGCCATGCGGATCGTTCCCCGTGACGATGGCAGCGAACCGCTCCCAGTCTTCCGTCTCCTTCTCCCACATCAGATCGTATTCGTTCGCGAGCGACCACCAGACGTGGCGGAAAGCGGACAGTCTGGCCACGACGTACCGCAAATACCGGTCGTCCGCCGCCCGTCCCATCTCCGAGAATCCCCAACGGTCGTACGCATGGAACAGAATGAGATCCGCCTCGATCCCAAGCCTTCCGAGATCCGCGATCCTCCGTTCCAAGTGCCGGAAGAACGCCGGATTGAACCGTTCGTAATCCCAACCCGTTTCTACGGAGCCTTCGTACGGATAATGCTCCGGCTCGTTCTCGTTGAACAGATACGCTTTTGGAAAAACGCACATGCGGATTTTGTTGAAGGGAGATCGGGACAGCGTCTCGAGCGTCTGCTCCTCCAGCTCTTCGCCTTGGTGCGTCCACACGTAGCAGGTCGTGCCGACGGGGATGTAAGGCGTTCCGTCCTCGTAGGCAAAATGGAACCGGTACTTCACCCGAACCGGCCCCCGATTGCCGGAGGAAGGGGGCGTCACGGCGAACCGGCCCGTGATGCCGTCGAGCGAACGGGCGTTGCTGCTCGTCCGGAATGTCCATTCTCCCTCTTCGTCTGGCATGAAACGAACTCGGTAGACGCCGTCTCCGTCGTAGAAGCCTTGCGATCTCAACGACCGGCCGCCGCATCGGAATTCCGCGCTCAGTTCAACGTCCACGAACGGATTGCCGTGCCTCGGACCTTGAAGCTCGAGCTCGAACACTCCCCATCGCTCCGCCTCGGTCGGCGCCGCCGCGGGCGCCGAGCCGATGACGACCTCTTCGCCCTCGTAATCCGGGGAAGGCAGGAACGCTGTCTCTTCCTCTGCCGCTTCCGGAACCCCCGCGAGTTCCGCGCGGACTGTCTCCCGCAGCGCGTCCGACCCGAGCGATTCGAGATAGGCGCTCAAGGACTGAAGCTTCTTAAACTGTATCGTGAAGCTGGATTCCGCGAGAGACGGGTCGTGCTTGAAAAGAATGCGTTGGGCTTCAGGATTCTTCAAGACCTTGCCAAGCTTTGTCGTGTCGGCGAATGTCATCTGTACCCCTCCTTATGATCCGTTCCTTCTTGCCCCGCGCTTGCAAGGCCGATGACGGAAGCGACGGCCCGCTTCCACCCGGCATAGTTGCGCTCCGCTTCCTCCCGCTCTGCCGCGGGTTCGTATCGGAGATACTCCCGGACAAGCTCTTCGACCGACGCCCAGAATCCGACGCCAAGTCCCCCCAGATAAGCCGAGCCAAGAGCCGACAGCTCCGCCGTACCGGACTTGGCGACGGGCCGCTCTAGCTGGTCCGCCTGAAATTGCATGAGTACGGCGTTGGAAGCGGCTCCTCCGTCGGCCCTCAATTCTTTCAACGGGATGCCGGACTGGGCCTCAAGCAGCTCGACCGCATCGCGCACCTGGTACGCCATACTTTCGATCGCGGCGCGAACGATATGGGGACGGCCGGTTCCCCGGCTCATCCCTGTCAGCGCCGCCCGCGCGTCGGGCTGCCAATAGGGCGCGCCGAGCCCGACGAACGCCGGCACGAGGTACACGCCTTCGTTCGTCGGCGCCTCGGCGAGCAGCCGCTCCATCTCGTCCATGTCCGAGAAGAGCCCTAGCTGGTCTCTCGCCCATTTGACTGTATCGCCTGAAGAGCGGATGATCGCCTCCAGAGCATAGGTCGCTTTGCCGCCTCGTCCCCAAGCGATTGCCTGAACGAGTCCCTTGCCTGCGGGAGCCGGGCGGTCGCCCGCGTTCATGAGTACCGAAGTGCCGGTGCCGAAAGTCGCCTTCGCCATGCCCGGTTCCAAACAAAAGTGACCGAACAGAGCCGCCTGGGAGTCGCCGATCACCCCCGCGATCGGCACGCTCACATCCCCAAACAGCGACTCCGTCGTCCACCCGACGATCTCGTCGGAGGATCGGACGGACGGCAGCAGCGAAGCCGGCACGCCGAACAACCCGCACATGTCTTCGTCCCACTCGAGCGCGTGAATGTTGAACAGCGAGGTCCTGCTGGCGTTCGTGTAATCGGTAACGTGAGCCCTGCCATCGGTCAGCTTCCAGACGAGCCAACTGTCCACCGTGCCCGCCAGCAGGCGCCCCTTCTCCAGCGATGACCTGGCACCGTCTGCATGATCCAGCATCCAACGCCACTTTGCTGCGGAGAAGTACGGATCGAGCAACAGTCCGGTTCTCTCCCGGACGATCTCTTCGAGACCCGCCTGCTTGAACTCCGCGCAAGCGCCGGCTGTTCGCTGGCATTGCCATACGATTGCATTATACACCGGAAGCCCGGTGACCCGATCCCATAGGACGGCCGTCTCGCGCTGGTTGGTCACGGTTAACGCGGCGAGCTCCCCTGGTTCGATGCCGGCGGCTTTCGTCGCTTGCCGTACGGTCTTTAGCGCATTCTCGTAAATCTCCAGCGGATCGTGCTCCACCCAGCCGGCTTGGGGATAAATTTGTCGATGCTCCAAGAAGCTGCGGGCGACGATCGTGCCCGAACGATCCACGACGAGCGCCTTCGTACCCGACGTGCTCTGGTCGACGGCCAGCATATAGTTTTTGTCCATGACGAGTCCTTACCGCCCCAACAACGCAAGGGCGATTCGCTTTAAGTTGTCCGCGCTGATGCCGTAATGCTCGAACACTTCCGATGTCTTGCCCGCGATGGCCGGCTCGTCGGGAATGCCGACGATGTGCATCGGAACCGGCCGGCGCTGCACGACTACCTCCGCTACCGCCGCCCCCAAGCCGCCGTGAATGCTATGCTCTTCCACCGTCATGATGTGGCCCGTTTCGCTCGCCGCGCGAACGATCGCCTCTTCGTCCAACGGCTTGATCGTGTGCATGTTGAGCACGCGGCAGGATACGCCTTCCGCGGCAAGCGCGTCGTGGGCGTCGAGCGCGACACGCACCGTCTCGCCCGCGGCGATGATCGTCAGGTTCGTCCCTTCCCGCATCGTGACCGCTTTGCCGATCTCGAACGCGTAGGCGTCGGATTCGTAAACATCCTCCACCGGGTTGCGCCCGATACGCACGTACGCGCCCCCTTTGTGCTTGACGAGTGCTTCGGTCATCCGCTTCGTCTCGTGGCGGTCAGCCGGCAGCAGCACGGCCAGCCCCGGAATGGCGCGCGCCACGGCGATATCCTGCACCGAATGGTGCGACATTCCGAGCGCGCCGTAGCTGACACCGCCGCTAATGCCGACCAGCTTCACGTTCGTGCCGGAGTAGGCGACGTCTACCTTGATCTGCTCGATACTCCGCATGCTCAAGAAGCAGGCCGGCGACGCCACGAAGGGCTTCTTCCCGCTGTGCGCCAATCCGGCCGCGATACCGACGATGTTCTGCTCCGCGATGCCGACTTCGACGAACTGCTCGGGAAACGCCTGCGCGAAAGGCGCCATCGCAGCCGAGCCGCGAGAATCGCTGGCGAGCACCGTGATGTCCCGGTCCACCCGCGCCAGGTCGGCGAGCGTCTCGCAGATGACTTGCCGGTTAGGGATCTTATTCATCGCTTATCTCGCCTGCCCTTCTTGCTTGATTTGCTCTGCCGACGCGGACAGCTCCGCAAGCGCCTTCGCAAGCTCTTCGTCGTTCGGCACGCGATGGTGCCATTGCGGAACGTTCTCGGCGAATGAGATGCCCTTGGCTTTCACCGTGTTGGCCATCACTAGCGTCGGCTTGCCCGGGACGGATGGTGCCGCTTCGAATGCCTTCACCAGCTCGTCAATGTCGTTGCCGTCGACGGAGACCACGTTCCACCCGAACGCGGCCCACTTCTCCTCGAGCGGCTCGAGCCCCATCACTTCCTCCGTCGCCCCGCTGATCTGCAGCCGGTTGCGGTCGATGATGCCGACCAGGTTGTCCAGCTTGTAATGGGCGCCCGCCATCGCCGCTTCCCAGACGGAGCCTTCGGCTTGTTCCCCGTCTCCCATCAGGCAGAATACGCGATAAGACTTGCCGTCTCTTCGGGCTGCCAGTGCCATCCCGACCGAGATCGCTAGGCCGTGCCCGAGCGCTCCCGTGTTCATCTCGATGCCGGGAACCTTGTTATTCGGATGCCCGATGAGACGCGTCCCGAATTGGCTGAACGTCTCCAGCTCCTCCCGCGGGAAGAAACCGATATCCCCCAGAATGCACCATAGCGATTCGACCGAATGGCCCTTGCTGGCGATAAACCGGTCTCGCTCCTCCCATTTAGGCCGTTTAGGGTCGATCTTCATGATCCGATAATATAAGGCCGTGAGGATGTCGGTATTGCTCAGAGATCCCCCGGTATGCCCTGTCTTGGCGTGGTGGATCATCTTCAACAGGTCCATCCGAATCTGGACCGCTTTCAGTTTCAGCTCCGTGCTATTCATTCGGATTCCTCCTTCGGTCGCTTGCTCAAAGGCCCGCCCCGCGAAGCCAGGCGCGAATCTCGTTCTCGGTCGGATCGACGGGATCCGGCGTCAGCCCCGGGATGTAGCTGCAAGCCTCATAAATGGCGGGAATCGCGTTGGCGTGGATACCGACGGCGTGGTGGACGTAGGGTCCCTTGACCAGCTTCTCCTCCCAGAGCGGCCAGTCGTTCACTTCCACCCAAACGTACGAGCCGCGGGTGTACGGGCCTTGAATACCGCGCGCCTTGCCTAGGAAAATCGAATATTCCCCATGGTCCCCGTCGAACCGGGCCAGCGTCATGTCGCCGCCGCGAATTTCGCCTTCATGCGTTCCCGGCGAGTGGTCGTCGAACAAGAAGTGCTTGCGCAGCTTCGGCTTCTCCTCCACGCTGAGCGAGACGGGGAAGTTGCCGCAGTGGAAAAGCAGTTCGCCGTTCGGGTTGTCGGGGTGGCGGATCGTCAGATCGGCGAAGAACGTCGGAGCCGTATTCATCGTAGCCGCTTGCACCATCACCGAGGTGATCGCGCCGTGAATATCGGTCTCGCAGGTAACCGGAATCTGCTCGTCGGTTAGGATCGCGTTCGCGAGGCACGGCATGATGCCCATCGCTTCCTGCAGGGCCGACCAGCATTGGATCGCGATCGCCGAGCAGTTGTTGTTCGCGGCGTATTGCTTCATCGCGACCTTAAGCGCGGCGATTCTCCGGACATCCTCCTCGGTCACCTCGGAATAGTCCAACTTCTCCTTGATATAATCGATAGCCGCCGCCAGCTCGGAGTTGTTGCCATTCTCGATTTTCTTGGAAGTCCGTTGAATGTCAATCAGCGTAATCGGGTGCAGCTCGATGCCGAACCGCTCCAGCAGCTCTCCCTCGTTGCACATCATCGTCCAGAACGACGTCGGCCGCGGTCCGATCTGCAGAATGCGCAGCGACTTGAACGCCTTTACTACATTCGCAGCCGCGATGAAGTTGGTAAAGCCGCGCTCGAATACGGGATCGTCTACTCGGGAATTGGTGATGTAGGTGAAAGGCACGTTGAACCGGCGAAGCACCTTGCCGGTCGCGAACAGCCCGCATTGGGTATCGCGCAATCTCATGCCATCCTCAAGCGGCGCTTCGTCCCGCGGACCCCACAGCAGCGTCGGCTTTCCGAGCGCCTTGGCAACCCGCGCGACGGTGTCCTCCGTTCCGAAGTTGCAATGCGGGAAAAACAATGCGTCCACCCGCTCGTCTTGAAACCGGCGGGCGATGGCGTCGGCATTGATATGGTCATCGTAAAGCAAGCCTTCTTGATTCAAGCCCTCGAGATCGACGATCTCGATATCCATGCCAAACGACTCCATCTTCTGCCGAATCAATACCTTGTATTTGTAAGCGTCTTCGGCACTGAACGTAAACCTGCGGGTTGGCGCGTATCCAAGCTTCAACTTCGCCACCATTCATTCCTCCTGTAGAGACGATCTCCATTTCGCCTTCATCGTAGCACCGATCTCTAAACCCGTCAATAAATTAGTTTAGTTAATTTTATAAATTTTTTTATGTTTTAAGCGCATTAATTTACCTAAACGCCTTTCTAAAAGGCAAAAAAAATGCGATAATAGAGAGGAGACGGCGACACTACGCTTGTCTCACCGTCCGGCAGCACAACCATAACGACTGCGTTTCCGCAGACCATCTCTAAATACGGAAGAACTGTTCCGTCTCGAATCCGTGTCGATGTTTTCCCGTACTCAGACATCCGACTTCCATTTCTGGCATGAATGATTTACTCAATTAACTAAACTAATTTAGTTTCGATAGGTGGGTTTGAATGAAGATCGAAGATATCGCCAAGCTCGCCAACGTGTCCAAGTCGGCCGTCTCGCTCGCCTTGAACGGCAAGCCGGGAGTCAGCCCGGAGACGCGCGACAAGATTCTGAAGATCGTCCAAGATACAGGCTACATTCAGCGTTCGCAGCTGCACGCGCAGCAGGTATATCGGAGCAATCGGTTCCTTCGCCTGGCGGCGCTTACCAATTCCGGCATCGTGCTAGACGAATACGAGAAGCAGCCTTTCTTCACAGAGCTGATTCGGCACATCGAGGACCAGTGCAGCTCTTACGGCTATTCCCTGCTCTTCTCTTCCATTCAAGGGGACCAACTTGCGGGGGAAATTCAACGCCTCGCGGCGGACTATGAAGCGAGCGGACTTATTCTGCTCGGAACGAACCTGTCAAGGGACCAAGTCGCTCTCGTGTCCGAACATGTGAAGAACTTGGTCGTTCTGGATACCTGCTATGAATCTCTTGCCGCCGATTTCGTCGTCATGAACAATTTTATGGGGGGCTACCAAGCCGCGTCTCACCTGATCGAACTCGGGCACCGCCGGATCGGCTATGCTCAATCCAAGAGTCGCATGTACAACTTCGACGCCCGCCGCCGCGGGTTTGAAGCAGCTCTGGAAGAGCACGGCCTTTCCATTTCGAAGGAACATCTGTTCACGCTGGCGCCCACCGTCGTCTCCCCGCAGGAGGAGTTCGTGCAAGCCTGGTCCGCTCTGAGCGAACGCCCGACCGCCTTATTTTGCGAATGCGACTATATGGCGATCAGCGTAATCAAATCCGCGCACGAGCTCGGCATTCGAGTACCTGATGAGTTGTCCGTCGTCGGCTTTGACAACATCTCCGAAGCCGAGGTCATTACTCCCGAGCTTACGACCATCCAGGTCGAGAAGGAGAAAATCGCCGCGCTCGCGGTAGAACGACTCGTTCGTCTCACCGAAAACGAAGGCAAGAACCTGCATCTCAAGACGCTGGTCGACACTTCGCTTGTGGAGCGGAAGTCGACGAAGGCTCTGTGATGGGATCATAAGCAAGAAAAGTCGACTCTGATCGCTTGTTGCAGTAACTGAGACATCCACCATCGTGGATGTCCTTTTCATTTCTTATGGGTTTATAATGATCCTGTGCCCCATGCCGCATAAGTGGTACCCTGCATTTCCCCCTCAACGCCAGAGCTGGACTTACGCCTTTTCCAAAGCATCTTCCCTCTATCCCCAAAGTAAAAAGCCGAGGAAAAACAGGAGTAGAGACCTGTTTTTCGCTCGGCTCGTAGAATGACTTTTAAGGCTTTAATGCGATTATTTTGGCTTTGGGATGACTTTGATTGGTTCTTACAATTGTCAGGTGATAAAAAAGTGTAGAACTAAAATTCATTGGTTTTGCTGGGTTATCTGGAGCATGGTAGAACCCCGAAAAAGAATGTATGGACCACGTTCTAACCAGTTAAATTGAATCCAACGCCTTCGCATATTCTTCAATATCCATTGCAGGTGCGGTTCCAAGTTTCTGTAACTCCATAATAAGTTTAAAGAAAAAGAAGATTAAAGTTTCTTCATGTGAACTAATCGTTATCTCTGTATCCGAGCCATAGGTTACTTTAAAAGCACTTTCTTGAAGAACACAGCCCAAATCCATCCGCTGATCACCTTGCAAATCCATAATGTGTTTTCTGCACGTTTCGCTAAAAGCTGGACTAAAATCACTGCTTAAGCAAACGAACCCCGATATTATCCGGAAATGCTCCTTCTTTCCTCTACCGCCAAGATGATATATGTCTGCTGATGTACGAACTAATTTACGCACACTTTCAAACTTCTCTCCGGCATACCTAATATTCGCAGTGGATAAATTCTGTTTCACCTCAAAGACCGCATACACACTCTCTGCGGGAATAAATGCTGTACCCTTATCTACATATACAAATGGAGTATACTGACGATCATAAATGACTAAGTCCATTTGATCACTAATGTTGTTTTGCGAATCTACAACAAATGCCTTCCCCACTTTATACCGATTTGGAAGGTAGTTTTCTAACCATTCAATCCACTTTAATTCTGAGGCGTCACCTTTTGAACCGGGATGGTCAATAATCTCACGGCTTGCTTGAAGGGTCACGATCATTTGTTTTTGGAGTCTTAAAAAAATATCCCTCAAATCAATCTTCTTCACGAATATCTCCCTCACTTCAAGGTAGATCATTAATCTTCAAATCGGCTATAGTAATTGGGTCTTTGCAGGTCACGACTGGAAGTTCCTCGAATTTCTTCCCGAGCCTAAATTGATACAAGCGGTATGTAGTTAAATCTTTATGAAGTATTAGACTGAACAAACTTGACCAAGGAGTGACTTTCTCATTCAGTAGTACAGCCATAGCACTAATATCCGTAGCGCTTGGACATAAGCTATTCCCAAGATGAGTATGCCAATCTCCTAGATAGTAAAGCCTTCCGTCTGACCTACTGGAAATGTCCATGCAAAGTCTTGTTGTATAGTTTCCATCAATAGTTACAGATGTTCTTGTGAGCTTACTTTTTGGTCCTGGCCCAGAGCAATGTGTTATTACAGCATAGTTGTCACTCAAATATCCTATAAGTGCACCACCGGTTTCTACATTACTTACTTTTTTTACTTCCTGGGTTATGTTCGCCATAGCATTATCGCAGAGAAATATTTTTTCAATCATGTCCTTTTGCAATGGTTACAGTTAGGGTGTTTTGTTATTGGTTTACATTCGATCCCATAACTGCGTTCTCCCTCTTTATTTCTACTATGCCAAACCAAGTATTCTTGACCCGCTAGTCGTTTCTTTAACAATACATCGATCGCTGCTTGAACTATAAAACCCGCCGCAACTATAATGTTTGAAACACCACCGGAAAACGTTGGTTGGTTACAGCCCGGTGCAAAGGTTAAGTTACTCATTGGTTCAGAAGGGGGCATCTCCATTCCATATTGCATATTCCAACAAATCCAGCACCCTGTATCACCCGGACAAATAGTAATAACTTCTGAGCTCCAAGCACCATTCGTTACTGTTCCGACCAAAAACGGCTTTCCAATATCCATACAGAGACTATTCATATAATGAGTCACTGAATGACTTCCAGTTGTATCGATAACAATATCCGAGCGAATAATTTCTGCCATGAGGTACTCGTTATCATTTCTCCGAGTATTCCCAACCCTCGCCGTCAGAGGGGTAACAATTGTCTCAGGGGATAATGAATTAATTCGTTCCTTAAGAGCCTCGACTTTGTTAAATCCAAACCAACTTTGCCCGACCTGATGTCTTATCGAATTACTTGGCTCATATATGTCTGGATCAATAATCGTTAACTCCCCAATCCCCTCTTGGGCTAGCGCAGTTGCAACTGAAGACCCCACTGAACCTGCTCCAATCAACAGAGCCTTTTTCCTTTTCAATGAAGAGAATGAAGGATTCCTTATCATCGTGTCTTCATCATTGATAGAAAAACATCTTATCCACGAAGGCATTCTGTTACTCATTTTAATCAAAATCCATGTCGGTCTTGTAAGGCCGCGCTTGCCCCATTCATCCGGGAAAATTATGAGGTAGTACGAGATCTGTTGATTCCTAAATCCAACAAATTGGCCTTGACCCTCTAACCAATCCGTTAAAGTTGCAGCATTAGATGGTGGTGGGTTCTCCGCAACAATAACCTTTGCTTTATAAATGGTGGTATCATGAAACCAATCCTCATAAGCCCTTATTAAGCTAATTCTCCCACCTTTAGATTCAAGAGAGACAACAATCCCTTTTCCGTATTTATTCAATCGGATATTAGCGTATGGATATTTTCTAAGCTCACCATAGTCCAGCTTACCAAAGGGAGGTGGAATTAATAGGGCTGCATTTTGCAAGTAATCAAAATACTTTACTACGGGTTCAGGAACTAAATCATGCTGCGGAACCCTAGTACCAGGCAAATAATCACTTATTAAACTCTCCACCTCTAAAAATACATCAAGACCAGAATAACTCGAGTTCCATCTCTCCTCATTAAAACCAAAACAACACAATACCTTTGTATCTGGAGAGTGATGCCGGGTTAACAATAGATCAAATGGAACATTACATATTACTGTTGGAGGAAAAGAAGGAAACCCACTTGGATAAATAAACTCCAGTGGGTACGCAATGTTACATTTCGATGCTCCCCTAAATAAAACTTGCTTCTCCGCATGTAGTTTTTCCATATCTAATTCGAATCCCAAGCTTGCCATTATTCTTTTTTCTCTTTCAAAAAGCTCCGGGATTCTTTCAAACCATGATTTAATTATATTAACCATGTCTGCGATCGGGCTGCCTTTTCCAGTCTTGAGTAGCCATTATAAAGCCATTGGTTGGTGCTGAATTGGATTCATTCTGATTATTATCTTTATAGACAAACTTCCATGCTGAAAGTAATTTATCCTTATCTGAACCGGCATTATCTAGTTCACTTAGACACGTGGTTGCCGTTGTTTTGAAAAGCAGTTTTCTCGAATAATCAATAATATCTGCTACATTGTTGTTTGAATTAGCCGGGTCAACAAGATTTACAGTTTCAACCTCATCTTTGATGTAGTTGAGTACCTTCTTGACCTTATTATCAAGTCCCGTACTAGCGAAACCATCCAGCGCCTTAATAACTAGTAACTCCACTGCAAAAGATTTAAACTTTAACCCCCACCTTTCGCGCCATATTTTTATCAATTTGATAATTTCCCTTGAATCGCTATTTCTTACGTGCTCCTTATGTATCTCAATATTTGTTTTTATTGATGTGGCCGTATCTGAACGGTATAAATTCACGTCATTGTTTGCCAAGTCGTCCTTACTAATTCTTCTTCCAGGGACAACATCCACGTTAAGGCCATCTAATCCTAGTGATACTCTCTGTTCTCTTACAGTGTAATGCTTTTCTAGAAACACCTTTATCGAGTCATACATTTCTTTCAGTGTCGAAAAAGCATCATGTTTAAAATGGATAGCTAGATCCATGTCCTTACTTGTTTTGATAGCCGTATATTTAGCGATTGAGCCCGAGTACTTGAAGGAGACTATCCTGTTTCCGTATTCAGTTCTCATTAATTCTTCAACTTCGTCTCTCTTTTCCTTTATTTCTGGTTCTTCGTTAATATCGAACTTTTCTTCTTCTAAAACAGATTGCAAATACTCGTGTGGTGTCATGCTCCGTCCCCCTCTAGGCAATTCATAGTAGGTATATTATACCACAGCTAATGTAATTAACTCTCAATTAATCCAAATCAATGGGGCCAATTCTATCGGAACCTGAAAGTAAATTGGTTATTTTCTTTATTAGTCGGAATATGCATTTTAAAAAGCCACTGATTATTTCAGTAGCTTTTACTAGTTAATAATGACCTTAGTCGATCAGCAAGAACCTTTCTCTTGCTTTCCGATATCCCTCTGTATGAGATGCGATATGACAATAACCTGCTTTTTTCCGTCGGAAGCTTCTAGAATTTTATCTAAAGCTTCTTCCCATGAATCATCTTTTTTAAGCGGATTTGTAATGTTATGTGCCCACATTTGTTCATTTGTAAACTTAGTTGGTTTGTACGGGCATCTCAAAATTCTGTGGCGGACAGCGGTTCGGAAAGCAAGATACGACATTAAGAAAGCAGATGTATGGGGAAGCTGAATATCTGTTTAAAGAGTCTGTTTTATGTTACAAGGTTGGTGCTTGGAATTGTTCTGCTCTTGTTCACTCAGAGTCCCCTGAGACACCCAATCTGAATTGAAAAATCCATTTGGTTCAACTGATTTTTCTATCTAATTTCTCGAATTCGCTCCCCTAACACTGGCTACGGTTCCTTCTTAATAAAAGAGTCCCGATGACCTAACAAAGCATCATCGGGACTGTTCTAGTAGCTCCACGCTTTTTTATTGGTTCAGTTTTTTACCAGGCATTCTTTACTGGTTCCACACTTTTTTATCAATAGACAAATCTTCCAGAATCCAAAGCCACTCACTCCACCGTCACGCTCTTCGCCAGATTGCGCGGCTTGTCGACGTCGTGGCCCAGCGCCAGCGAAGCGTAGTAGGACAGCAGCTGCAGCGGCACGACGGACAGGGCCGGCGTGAGCAGCGGCAGCGTGCGCGGGATGGAGAAAAGGGTGTCGACCGACTTCGCCGCCTCGGCTTCGTGTCCTTCGTTGGCGATGCCGAACACGTCGGCGCCGCGCGCCTTCACTTCTTTAATGTTGCTAAGCGTCTTCTCGTACAGGTCTTCCTGCGTGAGCAGCGCGATGACCGGGACGCCCTCTTCGATCAGCGCCAGCGTGCCGTGCTTCAGCTCGCCGGCCGCATACGCCTCGGAGTGGATATAGGAGATTTCCTTCAGCTTCAGCGAGCCTTCAAGCGCGACGGCATAGTCGATGCCGCGGCCGATGAAGAACAGGTTGCTGTGCTTGGAGATTGCCTCGGCGATGCCCTTTACCGTATCGGACTGAGCCAGGATCTTCTCCACCTGGTCCGGCAGCGAATCCATTGCGGCGAGGATGTGCGCGATACGCGCCTCCTCCTGCGTACCCAGCGTCTGAGCCATGTACAGGCCGAGCAAGTAGAAGGCGATCAGCTGCGAGGTGTACGCCTTCGTCGATGCGACGGCGATTTCCGGCCCAGCCAGCGTGATGATGACGTCGTCCGCCTCGCGGGCAACGGAACTGCCGACGACGTTCGTGATCGCGAGGACATGCGCGCCGCAGCGCTTGGCTTCGCGGAGCGCCGCCAGCGTATCGGCCGTTTCGCCCGACTGGCTCACGACGATGACAAGCGTCTCCGGCGTGATGATCGGCGAGCGATAGCGATACTCGGACGCCACGTCCGTCTCGACCGGCAGACGCGCCAGCGACTCGATGACGGTTTTGCCGACCATGCCCGCGTGCATCGCAGTGCCGCAGGCGACGATGTGCACGCGATTGATGCCGCGCAGCTGCTCCGGCGTCAGCTTGATCTCCGGCAGAACGACGGACCGTCCGTCTTCGCTGATCCGGCCGCGCATCGTGTCGCGATACGCCTTCGGCTGCTCGTGGATCTCCTTCAGCATGAAGTGGTCGTAGCCGCCCTTCTCGGCGGTCATAAGATCCCAGTTGACGTGAAAGACGTCCTTCGCGATCGGGTTGCCCTCGATCGTGAACAGGTCGACGCGATCGCGCGTCAGCACCGCCATCTCCCCGTCCTCGAGGATATAGATGTCGCGCGTATACTCGAGAATCGCCGGGATGTCCGACGCGATGAACTTCTCGCCTTCGCCCACGCCGATGATCAGCGGGCTCGCGTAGCGGACCGCGACGAGCCGATCCGGCTCGTGCTCGGTCAGAACGCCGAGCGCGAACGCGCCGCGCATTTTGCGGACGGCCTTCTGCACCGCCTTCACAATGTCGCCTTCGTACTCGACGGCAACGAGGTGGGAGATGACTTCGGTATCCGTCTCCGACAGGAACCGGTGTCCCTCCTGAACGAGCTCTTCCTTCAGCTCTAGATAGTTCTCGATAATGCCGTTGTGCACGACGGAAAACTTCAGCGAGTTGTCCGTGTGCGGATGCGAGTTGGCGTCGGACGGCTTGCCGTGCGTCGCCCAGCGCGTATGACCGATGCCGACGGTGCCGCACAGCGGCTCGCCCGTCAACCGGTTCTCCAGATTGGCTAGACGGCCGACCGACTTCGTCACTTCGAGCTTCTGACCGGTATGAACGGCGATGCCCGCCGAGTCATATCCGCGGTATTCCAATTTTTTCAAGCCTTCGATCAAAATGGGTTGCGTTTCCCGATATCCGATATAGCCGACGATTCCGCACATGTTAAAATAGACCTCCGTTTCAGTTGTAGACGTCCGAAATGATGACGTGCCGGCAACCGAAACCGAGCCGCATGCCCTATACAAGCCGTATGAAACCAGAGGTCATCCCTGGAGCGCCTGACGCTTCCTCCTTGAAGCGCGACCTCCCGCATCACCCTAACACGACATGTCCGCAAGCGACCGGGTCCCGGTTCGCCGGACATTGCACAAATCGCCCGCACGCATGCGTGCCTCGCCCGAATTCAACCGGACGACGGCCCCCGCACGACTTTAGGCGAAAGAATATCCTTGTTCCTTATGATGCACCGTACCGGAATATTGTACGCCCGGTTGCCCTGAGCGCTTTGTCTTCCGGCTGTCGGCCCCGATGCGGGCCGGGAGGTCCCCGCCGAACAAATCCGAACACCTCCACCTCGTCAACTTGCCCCGCGACGGGCGGCAAGTTCTGGCGCTTGTCGTGCTTCTTCTTTTCCTGCCCTGCCTTTCCGTTCTCGAATATACTCCCTATCATATTCGTTTTGAAAAGGGGTTGCAACCTTCGACAGCCCCTTTCCCGAAAAATTGGATCCCGCGAACGATCCGCCCCCTGCCCGGCGCACCATTTCCCCGGAAATGACAAAATCCCCGGCACCATCGGCGCCGGGGAAGGATGAGACGAACGAATTAGACCAGTTCTTGACGAATGACGTCGGCGATCGCTTCGACGTGGCGTTCGATCTCCGTACGGTCGGGACCTTCGGCCATGACCCGGATGAGCGCCTCCGTGCCGGACGGACGAACGAGTACGCGTCCGTTGTCGCCGAGCGCGGCTTCGGCTGCGGCTACGGCGGCGCCGATGGCGGCGTTGCCGTCGTACTTGGACTTGTCGGCCACGCGGACGTTCACGAGCACCTGCGGATACTTGCGCATCACTTGGCGAAGCTCGCCGAGCTTCTTGCCGGATGCGACGACGGTATCGACGAGCTGCAAGCCGGACAGGATGCCGTCGCCGGTCGTGTTCAGGTCGAGGAAGATGACATGTCCCGACTGCTCTCCGCCGAGGTTGTACCCGCCCCGGACCATCTCCTCCATGACGTAGCGGTCGCCGACCGCCGTCTTGGCCGTCCGGAGGCCGAGCGGCTCGGCCGCTTTGAAGAAGCCGATGTTGGCCATGACCGTCGTTACGACCGTGTCGTGTTTCAGCTTGCCGGCCCGCTTCATCGCCTCGCCGCAGATGAGCAGGATGAAGTCGCCGTCGACCTCCTCGCCGTTCTCGTCGACCGCGATCAAGCGGTCGGCGTCGCCGTCGAACGCGAGGCCGAGGTCGGCGCCCAGCTCCTTGACCTTGGCGGCCAGCAGCTCCGGATGCGTCGAGCCGACGCCGTCATTGATGTTGAGGCCGTCCGGCTCCGCGCCGATCGCCACGACTTCGGCGCCCAGCTCGCGGAACACCGCGGGCGCCAGCTCGTAAGCCGCCCCGTGCGCGCAGTCGAGCACGATCTTGAGCCCTTGAAACGACTGCGACACCGTCGTCTTCAAGAAGTCGACGTAGCGCTGCTTGAGCGAGAGGTCCGTCTGCACCGTGCCGAGGTCCTTGCCGATCGGGCGGGGCAGCGTGTCTTCCTCGGCATCGAGCAGCTTCTCGATCTCCGCTTCCTTCTCGTCGAGGAGCTTGAAGCCGTCGCCTCCGAAAAACTTGATGCCGTTGTCCGCCACCGGATTGTGCGAGGCGGAGATCATGACCCCCGCGTCCGCGCCCAGCGTGCGGGTCAAGTAAGCGACCGCAGGCGTGCTGACGACGCCGAGGCGCACCACGTCCGCGCCGATGGACAGCAGTCCCGCCGTCAGCGCACTCTCGAGCATCGCGCCCGAGACGCGCGTATCGAGACCGATGACGACGCGCGGACGCGCCGCTCCTCCCGACAATACGTAACCGCCGCAGCGGCCGATCTTATAAGCGAGCTCCGCCGTCAATTCGCGGTTCGCAACCCCGCGTACGCCGTCTGTTCCGAAGTATTTCCCCATGTCGTCGTATTCTCCTTCATCCGCGTACTCGACCGCTGTCCCAGCCGGTCCTTTTTTGTGACCTCGAGCCGCTCCCGCGACGGGACCTCAGCCCTCGGTCTTCGTATGATCGTCCGTGCCGTCTGTGCTGCCCGAACCGTCGGGCGTATGCGTCCCGTCGGCCGTTCCGTCCGCCGGCATGTCCGGCGGCGGACTCTCGGCCGGGGGCGTGGTTGCCGGCACTTCCGGGGCAATCTCCACCGTGAGCGACTGATTGCCGCCCGACTGGTGGATGAACCGCGGAAGATTGACCCGCAGCGGCACCGTATAGGTGCCCGGACCGCGGCCGGACAGGTCGACCTCCACGCTCACGTCGCCGGGCTGCAGGCGGTCCAGCATCGCCGGCGCCCCCTGGATCGTAATGTCGACCTTGCCGGTGGCCGGATCCGTGATTTTCATCGTCAGCCCGGTACCGAGACCGTTCACCGTCACCGGCAGTCCCTGAAGGGAGCGCGTCGACGACAGCACGATTTCGACGTTGATCCCGAGCTCCTTGGGCGAGAATTCGGTAATGCCTTTGGCCCCGCTCAGCGGGACCATCACCTTGCCCGACTTGGTCAGCTCGCTTAGCTTGACGTCGGCTTCGACCAAGTCGATCTTGTCTAGCTCGTTTTGCGGCCCGTATATCGTGACTTTGTCCGTCTCAGGCTGGAACGAAGCGATGCTGAGACCCGGCGGCAAGCTGCCGGAGAGCTTGAACTGGACGGGCACCGTCTTGAACGGATTGGTGATCGGTACCTCGATCCCCAGTACCGCCGGATCGATGACGGCGCCCTCGATTGGCTTGCCCTTGTCGTCATAGGCGACAAGCTTGACGCTCTTGTCCTTGATGGTCGCGTCGGCGCCTTCGATCGAAATCGACGCGCCCACGTGATCCACGCGTTCCATCTCGCTCGCAGGCAGGGTCACATGTACCCGATTCGTCGGGCTCAGCACCGGAGCCCCTGCCTTGTAGCCGGCTTTCGGCGTTCCCGCCGGCGCGACCTGCACTTCGAATTCCTTCGTCTCCAGCTCCTCGATGGTGACCGACACGGTCGACGGGGTGATCGCGAGCGCCTGGATGCCGCGCGGCAGGTCGGCCCGGAGCGGCAGCGTATGCGTCCCCGCCGTCAGGCTGCCCAGGTCGACGCGGACGGTATAGTCGCTCGTACGGGCGGACAACAGGTCGTTGCGGGTGCCGCGCACGGTGAGCCGCACCTTCTGCGGGCTGATTTCCCGGAGCACGTAATTACGCTCGTCCAGGTTGATGGCGACGACTTTGACGTCGTTGATCGTCCGGTTCTCCAGCAGCGACGCCACGCTGCTCGGCGTGCGGGACTCCGGATCGAAGTGGACGACCGCCCACAGCAGAATGCCGAGCGCCAGAGAGACGATCTTGATCGCCGTCGGATGGCTGAGCCATTTATCCACGGTCATCGCCCTCCTTCCGTTTCCAGAAGGCCCAGCCTCCGCCTTTGGCTTTGTCCTTGGTCGGGCGCAGCTCTTCGAACAGCTTGGAGATGAGCGACTCTTCCTTGATGTCGCGCACGATCTGACCGTTCAGCGCGAGAGAGACATGACCCGTCTCCTCCGAAACGACCACGGAGATAGCGTCGCTTACCTCGCTGATCCCGATAGCCGCGCGATGGCGGGTGCCGAGCTCCTTGCTGATGAACGGGTTCTCCGACAGCGGCAAGTAGCAGCCGGCGGCCATGATCTCGTTGTCCCGCATGATGACCGCCCCGTCGTGGAGCGGCGTGTTCGGGATGAAGACGTTGATCAGCAGCTCCGAGCTGACCTGGGACTTCATCTTGATGCCCGATTCGATATAGTCGTTCAGACCCGTGCTCCGCTCGAAGACGATGAGCGCTCCGATCTTGCGGCGGGCCAAATATTGCACGGCTTTGATCACTTCGTTGATCCGGTGGCTGATATCCGGATCCTCGGCGGAGGATCGGTTGAAAAACTTCCCCCGCCCGAGCTGCTCCAGCGCGCGCCGCAGCTCCGGCTGAAAGATGATCGCGATCGTCACGACGCCGAAGGTGAACATTTGGTTCATCAGCCACTTGAGCGTGTAGAGATTGAGCCAGGTGCTGAGCGCGTAAGTAATAACGAGCAGCAGGATGCCTTTCAGCAGCTGAACGGCCCGGGTGCCGCGAACGAGCAGGATCATACGGTACACCAGGTAACTTACGATGAGAATGTCGGCGGCGTCCTTGATGGCGCCCGACCAAGTCAAATTCTCGAAATAGTCCAAGACGCACCCCCCGTTTGGCGTCTCGATCGGGATTCCCGAATCTTGTGCGTGTATGTGTAATCATGTCGAAAAGCGGCTGATAAACGCGGCTTTCCGATTTAGGATATATCTATATTGTCTTCTCTACTCGTTCGCCTAAATCCTGTCTAGAATACAAAAAAACCTCCCCGATGTCCAGGGAGGCCGGCCGCAGGCGGCACGCGCCGGGCTCGAACGGTCAAGAGCCGTAGGCGACGGTGTCGAACCATGAGGTCACTTTGTACCATACCCAGTCCAACGCGCGGTCGACCGTCTTCACCTTGCCCGCAATGTGCGCGGTGGAGGCGAGCGTGACATTGCCGTCGATGACCGTCAGGTTGCCTTCGACTTCGCCGAGCACTTGGGCCTCGCCGTTCTCGATCGTCAGATTGCCCTTGACGGTCTGTCCGGCGGGGATGATGACGGTATGGCCTCGCACGACGACATGCTCGACGTCTCCGCTCAGCTTGAGCTGATCGTCCTGATTCCACATCGCGACGAAGCTCGAGAGCATGACGACGAGGAAAAACGCGGCGGCCGAAGCGGCCGGGTGGCGCTGTACCCATCCCGTCCATGCCTTGGGCTTGTGCGACTTGGGGAGAGACTTCATAATCCGGCTGGCCAGGTCGTCCGGGACCGACACGGCAGGCATCGCATGCACTAGGGCGTCCGTCCGCTCCAGCGCGCGGAACCGAGCCTCGCACTGCGGACATTCACGAAGATGGAGCTGCAGCAGCTTGCACTGATCGCGCGGCAGTTCCTGATCCAGATAGTCATGCATCAACCTCGCGGCATCGCTGCACTTCATGATGATCGCCATCCCTTTCTACATGGAAGGAGAACGCACTCCTCCATGACTAGTGCTTCTATACTGTACGTAACGCTTCGTGGAGGGTTTCAACTTTCCCCTCGATTCGCGCTACAGTTTATGCTCCAGCTTTTTCCGGAGAAACTCCCGGCCCCGGTGCACGCGGGTCTTGACCGTCGTGACGGGCATGTCCAGCACGTCCGAAATCTCCTGCAGCGACATGTCCTGCAAGTAACGCAGCACCATGACGGATTTGTACTTGACGGGCAGCGTCTCGATCGCCTCGTGGATGATCCGCTGGGTTTCCGAGAGCAGCAGCTCGCTCTCCGGCGTCCGGTCGTCGCTCGGCAGCATCGCGTAACCGTCCAGTCCTTCGTGATCCGAGGACTCCGCGTCGAGCGAGTAGACGGGACGCCGCTTGCGCAGCCGGTCGATGCACAGATTGGTCGCGATCCGGTAAATCCACGTGGAGAACTTCTGGTTCTCGTCGTAGCGGTCCAGATGCTTGTACACGCGTAAAAAAGACTCCTGGACGACGTCCTCCGCCTCCTGGCGGTTGTTCATCATCCGGTAAGCGAGATGGAACAGCTTGTCCTTGTATAAGTCCACAATCTCCGCGAACGCTCGCTGGTCTCCCTTGCGGGCGAGCCGCGCGAGCCGCGTTTCTATTGGCTTCACTCGTTCAATTCCTCCGCTTCCCTTCACCGCCGTCGGGCACGGGCTTCGGCGGGCGCCGCTTCTCGTCCGGGCGGCGGCGCACGGGGCGCCGGCGCGCGACGGACGCTTGCTTCGACGCTCCGGGCAGCACGGCGAGGCTGCCGGGGGCGCTGCGGGATACCGATAGGGAGCAGACCGCCGGCAGCCCCGTTCCGAGAAGGAGGAAGACGATCGCGATCTACGCCGCGTTTCGGCCGAACGGCCGCCTCCGCATGCGTAAGCTTACTAGGAAAATGGTAATCCACGCTCCCCGAAAAAGCAAGGACCGCCCTCGGCGAAAGGCCGATCTCCGATATCGCCAAGACAGGCCCGGGCTGGCACCCGGGCCTGAATGCCTGATTTGCGGTCGAGCGCGCGTCGATCAGCCGGTGTTCCGGAGACCGGCCGCGATTCCGTTGATCGTGAGCAGCACTTCGCGGAGCAGCTCGGCGTCGTCCTCGCCGCTCGCGCGCCGTTCGCGAAGCTCCGTGAGCAGCTGCACCTGCAGGTAGCTCAGGGGATCGACGTACGGATTGCGCAGTCGGATCGACTCCTGGATGACCGGAACGTTGTCGAGAATCTCGTTTTGTCCCGTGATCTGCAGCAGAATCGCCTTCGTGCGGTTGTATTCCTCCTCCACCAAGGTGAAGATGCGCTCGTGAATCTCGTTGTCCTTGATCATGTCGGCGTATTTGCCGGCGATGAGCAGGTCCGCCTTGGCGAGCGCCATCTGCAGGTTGTCGACGAGCGTCGCGAAGAAGGAATATTCGCGGTACATCCGGCGCAGCGTCTCGAGCTTCGCCGGGTCGCCGGAGACGTATTGCTCGAACGCCGTGCCCGCCGCATACCAAGCCGGCAGCAGGTATCGGCTTTGCGTCCAGGCGAACACCCAAGGGATCGCGCGCAGATCCTCGAAGCGCTCGCTGTTCTTGCGCTTGGACGGGCGGGAGCCGATGTTCAGCTCGCCGACCTCGGACAGCGGCGTCGACTCCTTGAAGAAGGTCATGAAGCCCGGATCGCGGAAGATCAGATCCTGATACTTGGTCTGCGCCGTCTCGGAGATTTCCGGCAGGATGGCCGCCCACTCGGCGTGGTTCGCCTGTTCCTCGGCCGGCTGCTTCGCCAGGTACGCCGCCTTCACGAGCGCGCTCGTCGCCTGCTCGAGGCTGCGGTAGGCGATGCCCTCCATCGAATAGCGGGAGGTCAGCACTTCTCCCTGCTCCGTGATCTTGATGCCGCCGCCGATCGTATGCGGCGGCTGGGCGAGGATGCTGCGGTTCAGCGGCATGCCGCCGCGTCCGAGCGCACCGCCGCGTCCGTGGAAGAACTTCAGCTTGACGTCGTAGCGCTTGGCCATCGCGGTGATCTCGTTCAGCGCGACGCGCAGCTCCCAGTTGGCGGTCACCATGCCGCCGTCCTTGTTGCTGTCGGAGTAGCCGAGCATGATCTCGTGCAGATCGCCCATCGCACGGACCGTCTCCCGGTAAACCGGCAGCTCGAACAGCGTCTTCATGATGTCCGGCGCGGCGTGCAGGTCGTCGATCGTCTCGAACAGCGGCACCGACTGCAGCGTGCTGACGATGGAGCCGTCCTGCGCCCGGCGGAACAAGCCCGCTTCCTTGGCGAACACCATGACTTCGAGCATGTCGCTCGCGCCTTGGGTCATGCTGATGAGATAGCTCGAGATGCAGTCCCGGCCGAACTCCTCTTGCGCGCGGTAGATCGTCCGGTAGACGTCGAGGCACTCCTTGGTGCCGTCGGTCAGCTCGGCGTTCTCGTGCAGCAGCGGACGGGTGTCGGACAGCAGGCCGTGCAGCAGCGCGATCTTCTCGTCCTCGGAGAGCGCCGCGTAGTCGGCCGTTACGCCCGCTTTGGCGAGCACTTCGGTCATCGCGTTCTCGTGTTCCTTGCTATGCTGGCGCACGTCGAGCGCGGCCAGATGGAAGCCGAACAGCTCGACTTGGCGGACGAGCTTCTTCAGGTCCGTGTCGGCCACGAAGTCGGCATAGTGATGGCGCAGGCTGCGGTCGATCAGCTGCAGATCGGCGATGAACTCCTCCACCGTGTGGTAACGCTGGGCGGTACCTTTCAGCTTGTCGTCGCGCATGTTCTGCAGCTTTTGGATCATGTATGTCAGCTTCACGCGGTACGGCTCGTTGTCGTTGGTCCAGCGGTCCACCGACTTGAGCTCGACCTGCTCCCGCTCGCCATCGATCGATTCGAGCAGCTCGTCCGAGACGCGGACGATCGACGTGCTGAAGCTCATCTTGCGCATGAGAGCACGCAGTAGTGTCTCGTACTTGTGGATGACGAGGTTGCGCTGCATGTGGAGCGTCCGCCACGTGATGTTCGCCGTGACCGACGGGTTGCCGTCGCGGTCGCCGCCGATCCAGGAGCCGAACCTCAGATATGTCGGCACGTGCCATTTCCGTTCGGGATAGTACTTGCCGAGGCAGCGCTCGAGCTCCTCGTAGACGTCGGGAAGGACGTTAAACAGCGTTTCGTGGAAAAAGTACATGCCGTTGCGCACTTCGTCGATGACGGTCGGCTTGCGGTCGCGCAGCTCGTCGGTCTGCCAGAGGGTCAGCACCTCGTTCAGCAGCTGCTCGCGGAGCTTCTCCCGTTCGCGGTAGGTGAGCGATGGGTTGTCCAGCTCCATCATGTCGTTCGCGATTCGTTTATGGATGTCGAGGACGGCGCGGCGCATCGCCTCGGTCGGATGGGCCGTCATGACAAGCTCGAGCGAGATGCCGCCCAGCAGCTCCTGCACCTCGTCGATCGGGAGATTTTTCTCCTTCAGCTCCTGGATCGCGCTCTCGATCGATCCCGGCTGAACGGACTCGCCGGCGGAGCGCTCGTAATCGCGCTTGCGGCGGATGCGGTGGTTTTGTTCGGCGATGTTCACCAGTTGGAAATAGATCGCGAACGCGCGGATGACCTGATGCCGGATGTCCGGCTCCAGGTGGTTGATCGTACTAACGAATTCCTCGTATAGCTCGGGCACGAATTCGGCGCGCAGCGCCTTGCTCGTCTCCCGGATCCTCTCTACGTGGTCGAGCAGCTCGCGGCCGCCTTGGTGCACCAGCACCTCGCCCAAAATGTTGCCCAGGAATCGCACGTCCCGGCGCAGCAAGTGGTTGGACGAAGAGCGGCTCACCGTCCCCAATTCCGTCATCCTCTTCACCTCAAACTTTGACTTTCAACGCAAAAACACTCTTCTGAATATCATACTACAAACCGACTTGAAAATCTGCCCCTTTCCGAAGCTTCCTAAATTATGTACCCGCCTTTCGGAAGAGCTTTACATTAACGCTGCGTCAACGTTTACAATGAAGTCGAAGGAGGGATCGGCATGCAGATCCGCGACGTCGCCGCCCGGCTCGGCATCACGACGCGCACGGTGCGGTTCTATGAGCAAAAGGGGCTGATCCGGCCGGCGAAGGATCGGGAGAACGGCTATCGCCGGTTCACGGAGCAGGAGGTGTGGCGCCTGCAGACGATCGTGGCGCTGCGCGAAGCCGGACTCGGCCTCGCCGAGACGGCGGCCGCGCTCGCGCGCCTCGAGGCGGACGAAGGGGACGAGCTGATCGGCCTGCTGGAGCTGCAGCGGTCGGCGATGTACGCCCGCTGGCTGGAGTGGAAGCAGCAGATCGAGACGACGGAGCGGCTGATCGCGCTGCTGCGGGACACCGGGTCGCTCGCGGCGGACGAGCTGACTGCGCTCGCCGAAGGCTCCCGGCGGCTGCGGGAAGCGCGGTCCGGCTGGGTCGACCGCTGGGACTACGACGGCCGAGCGGCTTCGCACGAGGCGGAGACGTTGTCGGCAGCGCCCGCGGAGGGCGCGGAGCGGATCCGGCGGCACTATGAGGAGGCGCTGGCGCGCCTCTCGGGCCGCATCCGACCGCGGCCGGGCGAGCGCGGGATCGATCTCGGGGCCGGTACAGGAAACCTCGCCGGCCGGCTGCAAGCGCTGGGAGCGCGCATGGCGGCCGTCGACCAATCACGCGAGATGCTGAAGCGGTGCGCCGCTCGGCATCCCGACATCGAGACCCGGCAGGGCAACTTCGTCTCGGTGCCGTATCCCGACGCGCAGTTCGACTTCGCCGTCTCGAGCTTCGCATTCCGCCATCTGGACGAGGCCCAGCAGGCGCTGGCCCTCTCGGAGCAGCGGCGCGTCCTGAAGCCCGGCGGACGGCTCGCCTTCGCCGACCTGACGGCCGCTTGCGGCAAGCAGCGCGAAGCCGGCGCCCCGGTCAGCCTGGAATCGCTGCGGAAGGCGCTGTCCGCCCAGGGATTCGCGTACGAAATCGAACGCGTCGGCGACGGCGTCTCCCTGATCTATGCGGAGACCGTCTCTTAAGCAGTCCCGGCGGCCACGGCGACGCTTTTCCGAGGCCGTGCCTCATTCTGAGCCTCTCTTAATAGACCTACATCCTCATCCCATACTCGAATCGAAAGGAGATTTCCCTATGCCCGATCACGATCAGATTTACCGTTCGCAAGCCGACAAGTACCACCGCCTCATCGCCGCCCAGCCCTCGCTGCTGAGCCGCATCGACGCCATCCGTCCGGTCGCCGGCCTGGACGTCATCGACCTCGGCGCCGGCACCGGCCGGCTGACCGTGCCGCTCGCATCCGAAGCGCGCTCCATCTTCGCCGTCGACGCGTCCGCCGCCATGCTGCAGGTCGCCGCGGATCGCCTGGAGGCGGAGGACCTGCGCAACTGGCGGACCGCCGTCGGCGAGCACGAACGCATTCCGGCGGCGGACGGCAGCGCCGATCTGCTCGTCTCCGGCTGGAGCGTCGGCTATTCCGCCAATGAAGACGCCGACCCGACAGGGGAGCGGCTGGCGGCGATCGCCGCGGAAATTCGCCGCGTCCTTCGGCCCGGCGGCACCGCCATCCTGTTCGAAACGATGGGCACCGGCTTCGAGGAGCCGAATCCGCCGTCGTTTCTCCGCGGCTACTACGCCTCGCTGGAGCGCGATTATGGCTTCGCGCATGACTGCTTCCGCTTCGACTATACGTTCGCCGACGCGGAGGAAGCGGAGCGTCTCGCCCGCTTCTTCTTCGGCGACGAGCTGGGCGGCCGGACGGCCCAACGCGGATTGCCCGTCGTACCGGAGTACGCGGGCGTCTGGTGGCGGAGCTTCGACTAGGGGCGCTGCCCCGCGTCGGCTCTCCGTTCGGTATTCGATTGTATCGCTAGGGCTATCTCGTCCCCGCTTCCTCCTCCATCCGCTGCATCGCCGCGCAGGCCATGACGAACGCGCCCACGCCGTTGCAGATCGTTCACGCTGCGCGGGCGGGTAACGTAGTTGTCGTAGTCGCCCGCAGACGTGCCGATGCAGATGCCCGGCAGCGCGATCCGTCCCGCAGCGTCCCGTTCCAGCCGGGCATTCAGGCCGGCGTAGCCCCGGCGGCGGCCCGCCTTTCCGCCTCCCCCGCGATGCCTTGCGCGACGGCCCGGCAGAGCGCGTAGACGAACAGGCTGGAGCAGGACGTTTCGAGCCAGTTGTCCGGCAGATGGCCTTTGTCCACGACCTGGTACCACAAGCCGCTCTCGCCGTCCTGGTAGCGCAAGAGCGCGCCGAGCAGCTCCGCTTGCGCCTGCGCCGGCTCTTCACGCCGGGGATCGCCCGCCGGCAGCAGATCGAGGAATTCCGCGAGCGCCAGCGTGTACCAGCCGATCGACCGACCCCAAAATTCCGGCGAGCAGCCCGTCTCGGCGGACGCCTAGGGCATCGCGCGCGTCTCGTCCCACGCATGGTAGA
The DNA here is from genome assembly GCF_020731285.1 of Cohnella baijiui. GTDB lineage: Bacteria > Bacillota > Bacilli > Paenibacillales > Paenibacillaceae > Cohnella. The sequence goes on along the minus strand of NZ_JAJFOW010000054.1, from coordinate 1,783 downwards.
GCAGGCCGGTGCGGGCGTCCCGCATCCGAAGGCGCATGAGCGGCGCCTAACTGAAGCGCTGTGTCCACCAGCTCCGGTTCGCCCCCATCTTATACGTTCCGATTGCGCATGGGTAAATCAAAGGGGGCTCTAGCGAAAGTTTCGTTACAGCGACGGATTCGGGGGTTGCGGGTTTTAATGATAAAAAAACACCCTTGCCTTGAGGCAAGGGAGTCGGTTATGTAGTTGGAGCGGAAAACGGGGCTCGAACCCGCGACCTTCTCGTTGGCAACGAGATGCTCTACCACTGAGCTATTTCCGCATGAACGGGTGATGGGAATCCTACACACGTTATCAGCGTGGAAGGCTGACTGCTCATTGACATGTTTGTTATCTTATCACACCCAAAACGCTAAATGCAACACTTTTTTCGATTCGGTTCCCGTTCCCCATTTGTGCCCCATACTACTGCTCCGGGTCCGCGACCTTGTCCATCACCTTCGCGATCGTTGGCTTCAGTCGCTCGTCGGCCTTTACTTAGCCACGGCATCCCTCTCCAAAAAAAACTGCAACGCCTATTGGCAATGCAGTTATTCAATCTTATCGCCTGAGCGGTCGAAGCTATAAGTTTTGGGTCGGATGGAGTTAGATCTCTCCCATGGAGTTTAAACTGTCCGTTATGGCGCTTATATGCTGCCTTGTTTCATCAGTTCCTAAATCATAAAGCGTATTATATATTTCCCTGAGAAAGTAGTCGTACCCATCATTTGCTTTATCGTGATGGTACGGAATTCCGGGATAGTGGGCTCGGAAATAAGTGCTTTGATCAAACTCTTCAAGAGACTCAAACAATTCATTTAATTTATCGACTTCATCGTCGGTTGCTTGAATTTCCAATTCATATGCCGCATCACCTTGATTCAACATGATTGTTCTGGCTTGAACCGAAATAAAATATCGTTTCTTTTCCATTCATTTCAACTCCCGCCCATTATTTATAATATAGCCCAAATAAAATGGCTCCAACGATCACTGCAATTGGAAAAATCCAATACACATAAATAATGGGATTCGACTTTACGGGATTGTCCAACATCTTCTTGTCAGCCGTCATATCCCATTCATTATTTTGTTTCTTCCGCATTACAACAACCGACAGCACGCCTCCGACCAAACAAACAACAGCACCGATCAAAATTAACGTACTTACCATTCGAAATCAACCTCGCTAAATAACGCGTTTTGATCTATTGTTGCGCAGGGAGCGCAGGTTTATTCAAATGGACGAAATTCAACTTTGTCCTATTGCGGTTGTCCTAAGTGCCAGCCACCCCAATGAAACGGGTTCACATCCGAAGCCCCATTGGAGGATCTAAACCCCGAACGGTTTAAATTTGCCCCCTAAGCGAAATGAGTTCCGTCCTTTGTCGAATGGACAAAACAAAAAGAAGCCTTATATATCAAGGCTTCTCGTGGGTGTTATGTATGGAGCGGGTGATGGGAATCGAACCCACGCCATCAGCTTGGAAGGCTGAGGTTCTACCATTGAACTACACCCGCATCACGGAAATGGTCGGGACGACACGATTCGAACATGCGACCCCCTGGTCCCAAACCAGGTGCTCTACCAAGCTGAGCTACGTCCCGAGATGATGATTAAAAAAGTGGCGCGCCCTGAGAGAGTCGAACTCCCGACCTTCAGATTCGTAGTCTGACGCTCTATCCAGCTGAGCTAAGGGCGCATAATCGATGGAGCGGAAAACGGGGCTCGAACCCGCGACCTTCTCGTTGGCAACGAGATGCT
>NZ_JAJFOW010000537.1 GCF_020731285.1 Cohnella baijiui | reverse complement strand
CAATGATCGAAAAAGGTCTTCGCGTATGCATGACATGCCGAGCCAAATGGACTGATGTATGCATCATACGCTGGAACTGCTCCTAATTCCGGATGCTTATCCCATATCTTAACTGCCCCACATGGGGTAATACAGAGCCTTCTTTTCATTGTCTGTTCTACCTCCTTCCGACCAAACAAAAAAGCCGCCCATGAAGCGACTTTCTATC
>NZ_JAJFOW010000536.1 GCF_020731285.1 Cohnella baijiui | reverse complement strand
ACAGTATCCATCACGCCTTTTTCCGCTACACCCATATTCTCGGTATTCGTCCGATCTGTCAGGTCTTTGGAGACGCTTTTGTCATGAGCAAACAGATACATATGATCTTTGCCGTACCCTGCATTCTGCAGGTTATTGACCGCCTGATATGCTTGCACCGTGTTGTCATATTCCTGTACTTTGCAATTTGTATTCATTGTGTATCCTCG
>NZ_JAJFOW010000535.1 GCF_020731285.1 Cohnella baijiui | reverse complement strand
ATCCTCTATATGCTCGCATACATAGCAGCACGAACTTCCACTTTGAATGCACACTTCACAAATATAGTGAGCGCCTATGGTTTGAAAAACCAGCATACCATGCTGAATAATCTCTTCTCTCGTCATTTGAATCTCGAATTCTTCTCTTTTCATGTCTTGGCTTCACCGCTCATTTTTAATATGTATTTCTCATCATTTGCAACAAGCAC
>NZ_JAJFOW010000534.1 GCF_020731285.1 Cohnella baijiui | reverse complement strand
ACCGCTCAACACTTCCACGTAGCGAAGCACGCCGTTTTCCACAATAACCATAAGCTTGGACGACGGCTTGATCTGATCTACACCTACCGCCTTACCATTGGTGTAGAAAGCCGTGTCCTTGGTGAAGGAATACGTGGCAAGCTGATTTGTTTTTGAGCGCTTGAAGCTGATCTTATCTCCTGCGATGCCCTGAACATAGCCGATCTGCA
>NZ_JAJFOW010000533.1 GCF_020731285.1 Cohnella baijiui | reverse complement strand
ATTCACAATCAGTCTGCGGGCGGTTTCAGGTTTTGTACGGATAAAAGAAGAAATAGTGTTAAGCGCATTAAACAAAAAATGCGGATTGATCTGTGCATGCAGCGCTCGAATTTCCGCATCGGCCAGAAGGGATGCTTGCTGTTCTAAATCTGCGATCTCAAGCTGGGTAGAGAATAATTGGGCGAGCCCGCGTGCCAGTTCCCAATGGA
>NZ_JAJFOW010000532.1 GCF_020731285.1 Cohnella baijiui | reverse complement strand
ATACGAAAGAAATATGATTTTCTGTGCCGGCTAGGGCGAGTGATTTCCCATTGCGGATGCGGCTGGCCAGAATCGTTCCAATCAGGTTCGCTTGTTTGGCCCCGATTGCTATATGAAATTTGTTTTTGGCGAGTAGTTTTTTCTGTTCCTGCCAGTCAAGCTGATCAACAAATAGCACACCTGTACTTGATCCTTCCGCTGCAATCCCC
>NZ_JAJFOW010000531.1 GCF_020731285.1 Cohnella baijiui | reverse complement strand
CAATAATATCGAGCATAACAAACTTTTCATTAGTAAGTTTCGCAAGAGTTGACGGTGATAGTCCTAAATCATCTCGCAAGTCCTGTTTCTTTTTTCCGCGATCAATTAATGTGTGTTGCAAAGGTTTATATGACGGCTTCAACGTCAGTGCTATCTTTTCTCTCGATTCCTCCATATTTACATGACCTCCGTACTCTCTATTATACCTC
>NZ_JAJFOW010000530.1 GCF_020731285.1 Cohnella baijiui | reverse complement strand
GAATACGATTGTCTTTAGATCAGACACATCAAGCTTAAACTCCTCACCTGATCCTTTTTCCAAACGGAATGTAAGCGGAAGCTGATTTTCCTTCGGATCAATCTCAAAGCGTACATCCGTATATTCCTCAAAGGATATTGCTCTTCCATTCAGTTTCGAAAAAAGCCGATCTACAATCATAGGCGGAATAAGCAGGGAACGGTCATTCC
>NZ_JAJFOW010000529.1 GCF_020731285.1 Cohnella baijiui | reverse complement strand
AGTTATTTTCGCATTAACGACAGGCGCAGCGATGTTAAACGGAACCATTGTAAATTGTTCCGGTGGTGAAATTTTTCAATAGTACTACATACGTGTAACGCTCAATAAACAGGCTGGTGTCAAGAAAGACACCAGCCTGTTTGGCTTTATGCACGAATTATTTTACAGACGATACGCGCAGTTGCTCATTTGCCTTTAGAATATTCACG
>NZ_JAJFOW010000528.1 GCF_020731285.1 Cohnella baijiui | reverse complement strand
GTTTAGAAGAAGGATTTGAAGTAACAATTGCTTCACCTTCCGTAAAAAAATTGCAGACTGTAAGTCATGATTTTGTGGAAGGTATGGAAACTTATGTGGAGAAGCCGGCATACGGATTAGATTCCCATGCTTCATTTGCCGAAATAGACCCGACACAGTATGATGGATTAATCATACCAGGAGGACGTGCGCCTGAGTATATTCGCATG
>NZ_JAJFOW010000053.1 GCF_020731285.1 Cohnella baijiui | reverse complement strand
CCAGCCCCCATTCCGGACTTTCACCGTAGAGATGACGCCCATGCTGGGCGTACTAGAAAAAAGACCAAGCGACGAGCGTCGCTTTGGTCTTTCTTCGGGGGTTAGGACTGCAATTCTTCAACGATTTGACGGAGACCCTCTTCGATCGGCGTAGGCGCACGTCCCAACAGCCGTTCCAGATCCCCGCTCTCGACCTCCAGGGCGCCTTCCCGGATCGCGCTCTGGATGCCGACGAGGATCGGAACTACCGGATCGGGCACGCCTGCACTGCTCATTATGCCGGCGTACGTCGCGTCGTCCACTTGTTGGACGGGCACTTCCCGGCCCAGAATGCCCGACAGCTTCGCCGCCAGCTCCTCCTGCGTCAACAGGGAACCGGATAGCTCATACGCGGCACTCTCGCGGCTCTCGCCGGCCAGCACGGCCGCCGCCGCTTCCGCGTAGTCGCGGCGGGTCGCCCAGCCGACTTTGCCCGCACCCGCCGACGTCAGCCAAGGCGCGCCTCCGAGGACGGCTTGCACGGTGCCGGTCTCGTTTTCCAGGTACCAGTTGTTGCGGAGAAAGGCATACGGAATGCCCGATCTTCGAATGGCTTCCTCCGTCGCGCGGTGCACCGGCGCCAGGAAGATCGGATTTTCGCCCGCGTTGACAAGGCTCGTATACGCGATGAAGCCGACGTTCGCGCGCTGAGCCGCCGCTACTGCGACACCGTGCTGGCGGATGCGCGTCTCGTTATCCCCGTCCGTAGACACGATTAGCAGTCGGTCGATGCCCTCGAACGCCCGATCGAGCGTTTCCGGCCGGTCAAAGTCTCCCTCCCGCACGTCGACGCCGCGGGACCGAAGGCTTTCCGCCTTCTCCGGGCTTCGCACGCTGACGGCCAAATGCCGAGCCGGCACCGTGGCCAGCAGCGTCTCGACGATGAGCGCTCCCAGCTTTCCTGTCGCACCTGTCACAAGCAGTTTCATCGTTAACTCCTCCTATTTCCCGCCCGAAGCTTTCTTCAGGCTTGGTATCGATATGATTCGCGATGAGATCGTCAGCAAGAACTTTGGCTAATGACGATCGTCTACCTTGCTGTAACAATATTAGTTACTGGAACGCAAAAAGTCAACCCTTCATGCAGGGTCCGGAAAAAATAAAAAAATCCTTGGATCATCTCCAAGGATTGCGTGTTAAGTATGGTGCGGTCGAGAGGACTCGAACCTCCACGGTATTGCTACCGCTAGCCCCTCAAGCTAGTGCGTCTGCCATTCCGCCACGACCGCATACTATGAAATTGTACCCCGACTCGGCTTGAGGATGGCCGAATCAATTACTGGTGAGCCATGTAGGACTCGAACCTACGACACCCTGATTAAAAGTCAGGTGCTCTACCAACTGAGCTAATGGCTCTTAATAAGTGGTGACCCGTAGGGGATTCGAACCCCTGTTACCTCCGTGAAAGGGAGGTGTCTTAACCCCTTGACCAACGGGCCGCATCAATCTCGGACCGTTCGTTCACGGCTGGCCCTTTCAGACGACAAAAATGATTATATAACACGCATTCCAATTTGGCAAGCCTTTCGCCCAACTTTTTTTCGAAACAAAATATGCTATGCTAAGGGCAAAAGGAGGCGGCCATTTCGTGCCTTACATGCTGCTGTACGATACCGATTCCAAGACCGTTCAGGAGTCGCCGATCCGGCTGCCGAACGAAGGGGAAGTTGCCTGGGTTTCCCTCGTCTCCGCGACGCCGGAGGAGATCGAGCGCATCCTGACGGATACGTTCCACTGCCATCCCCTGATCGTCGAAGATTGCGTGAAGCTGAACCAGCGTCCGAAGCTGGACCGCTACGAAAAGCATCTGCTGCTCACGTTTTTCCAAGCCAACAAAGACCTGTCCACGATCGAGATCGAGCACGTCATCGGACCGAACTACGTCATCACGGTCACCCATCAAGAGGTGGAGTCGCTGACGCAGGCGGTCGCCGACTTCAAGCACGCCGCTCCGCGGTTCATGGAATTTTCCGGCGCGATCCTGTACCGCCTGCTCGACCGCTGCGTGGACGACTACGCGGACGTGACCGACAAGGTGGAGAACCTGATCGACGGCCACGAGCGTGCCCTTTTCCGCAATCCGAACGTGCGCATCGCGGGCGACGTCTTCCGGCTGAAGCGCCGGCTCCACACGATCCGCCGCATCCTGGCCGACGAGAAGGCCGCGCTAGCCCAACTGACCCATCAGCAGTTCCCTTACACCCGCCAAGAGGCGGACGTCTACTTCGTCGACCTGTACGACCATATCTCGCGCGTGCTGGACTCGATCGACGCGTTTCGCGAATCGTTAACCGGCCTGCTCGAGCTGCAGCTTAATATGAAGTCCGACCGCATGAACGAAATCATGAAGACGCTCACCATCGTCAGCTCCATCTTCCTGCCGCTCACCTTTCTCGTCGGCCTGTACGGGATGAACTTCCGCATCATGCCGGAGCTGCAGTGGAAGTACGGCTACGCCATGGTCTGGGTCGTCATGCTCCTGGTCGCCGGCGGACTGTGGTGGTATTATAAGCGGAAAAAGTGGCTTTGATACGCGGGCACCTCTGCGGTGTTCTGGCGGGGAGCGGGGTTAGGAGGGCAGATGTGCCGAAATATCGGCTAACTCCGGTGATTTGGCGTTCTTGGTATCGAGATGTGCGGAAAAATCGATTATCTTCCGGCGAAGCGGCGTTCCCGACACCGAGATATGCGGAAAAATCGATTAACTCTCGGCCAAGTAGCGTCCTCGGCACCGAGATGTGCGGAAAAATCGATTATCTCCCGGCCAAGTGGCTCCCCGACACCGAGATGTGCGGAAAAATCGATTATCTTCCGGCGAAGCGGCGTCCTCGGCTCCGAGATGTGCGGAAATATCGACTAACTCCCGGCCTAGTGGCTCCCCGACAACAAGATGTGCGGCACTCTCGACTGTCTCCGAGACGCTTTCGCCCTGTAGCCTTTTCACCCAGACTCCTATGTCCCGACTGCATCCCGCCCGCACATCGCCTTGTACAACTCAAAAAGGACTGCCATTGGCAGTCCTTCCTCATGTCACCGTGGTGGCGGAGAGAGAGGGATTCGAACCCTCGCACCACTTGCGCAGTCTAACCCCTTAGCAGAGGGTCCCCTTGAGCCACTTGGGTATCTCTCCATGGCTCCCCGAACAGGACTCGAACCTGTGACAACTCGATTAACAGTCGAGTGCTCTACCGACTGAGCTATCAGGGAATGTCGTACTTCAAAAGTGACATTGATTAATTTATCATGCTTCCTTGTTGAAGTCAAGCCTTTTGCCTGCAGTTTTTTATTCCCAACCTCCCGCCGTTCCACTCGCCCTCATGAAGGCGTCGCGGCGGGCGTTCCGACCCCTTCGCTGCCCGGCTCCGGCGCGGCGGCCTCGAGCTTTAGCTTGCCCCGGCAGCGGCCGCAGGCATACTTGCGGGGGTCGGTTTTGCGCTTGCGCGGATACGTCATCCCGCAAGCCCGGCAGACGAGCAGATACTTCACCGGCAGGGTGCGCTTGGCGCCCGGCAGCGACTGGCAGTAGAGCGTCGCGCCGACCTGGGCGAGCAGCGCCTTGAACTCGGGATCGCGATGCCGGTAACCCCGTCCGAGCAGGTGCAGATGATAGTGGCAAAGCTCGTGCTTGATGATCCGCTCGGTCTCTTCCGGACCGTTGAAGCTCAGTTGATGCGGACTGATTTCGATATGGTGGCTCTTCGTAAAGTATCGCCCGCCTGTCGTCCGCAAACGTGCGTTAAACACCGCTTTGTGCCGGAACGGCCTGCCGAACCATTGCAGCGATACCCGCTCCACCCAAGCTTGAAGCTCGCGGTCCTCCATTTCGTATGCCTCCCTCCGCTGTCCGGAACCGCGCCGCAGAACGCTTGTCCTACTTGAATTGTAGCCTCCGCTTGGGCTACACTGTCAAGTAGAATTTGCCCGAGGGGAGCCCTTATTCGATATGCCGAAAATGACCTCTATTCTGTTGCAGCGTCCGGACGGCAGCCTGCTGTTCGTGGAGATGCCCGCCACCCACGCGTACCAGCTGAGCGCGCTGAACCTGCGGCTGCACAAGGAGCTGTCCAAGCTGACAGCCGACAACGTGCCGGAGCTGCCGAAGGCGATCGCCGAGATCGGCGAGCTCGAGCTGCTGGACGAGTCGCTGAGCGCCGTCAGCGGCATGGACTACATCAACGAATTGGAGCGCGCCTTCGCCGCGATCCGCGAAAGCGCGTACCCGCTCGTCTCGCTGCTCACGGAGATCCGCGCGCTTCAGGCGCAGCTGGAGCAGTGGTACGAGGAAGAAGACCTGATTTAACGCGCCTCGTTTGCAGCAAGCGGTAGGCTTTCGCGCAACTTTTGTCGGACCTGCACGGTCATTCGCCCACTCCCATATGTTAATACTACAGCACGCGATGGGAGGAGGACGACAGCAATGCCGCAATGGCTGTGCAACCAGCTGATGAGGGCATACCTCAAGAAAGACCGCCGGCAGATCAAAATGCTGAACGACTGCTGGTTTTTCTACCAGCGTCAATCGTCTGCAGAGGGGACGATCGTGCCCCGCTCGCAGCCTTGACATCCCGATTTCCTTCGATATACATCGGCAGGCCGCCTTCCCGCGGCCCTGCGCGCGAAAAGCCGCCGAAGGCAAGCCAAAGCTTGCCGCTAGGCGGCTTTTTCGCCTATCCCGGAAAGGGACGGGTCATCTATCGCATCGCTCGCCCGTTTACGCCTCGGCCGGGCCCTTCATCGTCAGACTGACGCGGCCTTTTTTCGTGTCGACGCCGAGCACCCACACCTTCACCGTATCCCCTACGGCGACGACCTCCGTCGGATGCTTGACGAACCGATTGCTAAGCTGGGAAATGTGGACGAGCCCGTCGTTTTTGATGCCGATGTCGACGAACGCTCCGAAGTCCACGACGTTGCGCACCGTTCCCGCCAGTTCCATGCCCGGCTGCAGGTCTTCGATATCCAGCACGTCCGTATGGAAAATCGGCGGCGGCAGCTCGTCCCGCGGGTCGCGGCCCGGCCGCTGCAGGCTGTCCAGAATGTCCCGCAGCGTCGGCACGCCTACGCCCAGACTGACGGCCACCTCTTCGGTCCGAATCTCCCGCAGCCGCTCCTTCAGCTCCTCGGACCCGATCGCGGCCAACTCCAGCCGAAGCTCGCGGAACAGCCGGTCGACGACTTCGTACGATTCGGGATGAATCGGCGTGCGGTCGAGCGGGTTGCGGCCGTCGGTGATGCGCAGGAAGCCCGCGCACTGCTCGAATGCCTTCGCCCCGAGGCGGGGCACCTTTTGCAGCTGCTTGCGATCCGCGAACTTGCCGTTTTCCTCGCGCATCTTGACGATGTTTTTCGCCAGCGTCGCATTGATGCCCGAGACATAGGACAACAGCGAAGGGGAAGCGGTGTTGACGTCCACGCCGACATGGTTGACGGCCGATTCGACGACGCCGCCCAAGCTTTCCTCGAGCCGCTTCTGCGTGACGTCGTGCTGGTACTGCCCGACGCCGATCGCCTTCGGCTCGATCTTCACGAGCTCGGCCAGCGGGTCCTGCAGCCGGCGCGCGATCGACACCGCGCTCCGCTCCGCGACGTCCAGATCGGGGAACTCCTCCTGCGCGAGCTTGGAAGCGGAGTAGACGCTGGCGCCGGCCTCGTTCACGATGAGGTACTGCAGGCCGCGCTCGGGCATTCCCTTGATGACGCCGACGACGAACTGCTCCGTCTCCCGCGACGCCGTGCCGTTGCCGACAACGATGAGCGACACGCCGTACTGCCCGATCAAGCGACGGAACAGCGCCTCGGCCTCGGCTTTTTTGTTGTGCGGAGGCGTCGGATAGGACACCGCCACCTCCAGCAGCTTGCCCGTGTCGTCTACGACGGCGAGCTTGCAGCCCGTACGGTAAGCTGGGTCGACGCCGAGGACGACGCGTCCTTTGACCGGCGGCTGGAGCAGCAGATTGCGGAGATTTTCGGAGAAGATGCCGATTGCGTGCTCTTCTGCCTTTTCAGTCAGCTCGCCCCGCAGCTCCCGCTCGATCGAGGGAGCGACGAGCCGCTTGTAGGCGTCCTCCGCTGCAGCGGCAAGAGCGTCCCGCGCGGGCGACGCCCCGCGGATGACGCGACGGTGCAGCTCGGCGACGACGCGGTCCGACGGTACGTCGAGCCCGACGCTCAGCACGTCTTCCCGTTCGCCGCGGTTGATGGCCAGCACGCGATGCGGCGGCAGCCGCTTCACCGGCTCGCTGTATTGATAGTACATCTCGTAGACGCTCTCCGCGTCCGCTTGCTTCGCCTTGCTCGTCAGGATGCCGTGATCCCAGGTGAACCGGCGAACCCACTTGCGGATGTCCGCATCGTCCGCGATGCCCTCCGCGACGATATCCATGGCGCCCTGAACGGCGTCCTCCGCCGTCGGAACGCCTTTCTCCTCATCGACGTATTTGGCCGCTTCGGCGAACAGATCGCCCTGCCGGGGCTGCGACAGCAGCCACTGCGCGAGCGGCTCCAGCCCCCGCTCCTTGGCGACGCTGGCCCGCGTCTTGCGCTTTTGCCGGTACGGCCGATACAGATCCTCGACCTCCTGCAGCTTGACGGCTCTGCGGATTGCGCCTTCGAGCTCCGGCGTCAGCTTGCCCTGCTCGTCGATGAGCCGCACGACCTCGTCCTTGCGAAGCTCCAGCTGCTTCAGGTAACCGCGCCGCTCCTCGATCGCGCGCAACTGATTCTCGTCGAGCTCGCCCGTCATCTCCTTCCGATACCGGGCGATAAAGGGGATCGTGTTGCCTTCGTCGAGCAGTCCGGCCACCGTGCGCACCTGGCCGGCTTTCAGCCCCAGCTCGGCGGCGATCTGCGCGATCATCCGTTCCTCGCCCGCTCTCTCTTCCGTTTTCGCGGCTTCACTCATTATCCAGCTTCCTCCTCATCAATCGGGCAACGCGGCCTCGATAGCCGCGTTCGGCCTTGCTTTGCTCTTCCCCCGCGCTTGGCGGATAGCGGGGCCTCCCAACGCCAAAGAGACGCTTCCCCGAAGGGAAGCGTCCTGCCGCATCATCCCGAGGCAGCGCCGCCGCTGCCGGTCCCGCATTGCAGCGCGCCCAGCACGAAATCGGTCAAATCCTGGGTCAGCTGCTCCAAGGACGACGGCGCCTCGGCCAGGATCGGATCGAACAAATGAAATTCCCGGTGAAACAACAGTCCGCCCCAAATATACAAGAACGTGCTGTCGAGCGAGCGGAAACGGAACACGCCCTCCCGCCTGCCCTGCTCCAGCAATTCGCGCATCCGCGACCAGACCGGAATCAGATACTTCCGGATCGCCTCCGTACGCGGCGAATCGTGGGACGATTCGTTCATGATGAGCTGCACGAGCTCGGGATCTCCGGACCGGTAGAGGGTGACTTCCCGAATGACGAGCCGCATGCCCTCGACCGGGTCCCTCACCTTCGCGAACTGGCGCTGGATGCGGTCGAACGGGAAAAAGGTTTCGAGGATCGCCTCGAAGATCCGTTCCTTCCCGCCGAAGTGATACGAGACGAGCGCCACGTTGGCCCCGGCTTCCTCGCAAATCTGCCGGATCGTCGTCGCGTCGTAGCCTTGACGGGCAAACAGCTTTTTCGCGGCCAAGAGAAGGCGCCTTTTCACGTCCTGTTCGGTCGTTTCCATCTGTGCCTCCATCCTGTTGCGGGGGGATATGTTCCTATTATGGACCACCCTGGAACCCGGAAGCAAGCCGAGGTTAACCGGCGGCCGGCGTCGGGACGGCGGCGGCTTGCGGGCGGCGCTGCGGCTTCAAGGTAACCGCCAGCGCGCCTACTGCGACGGCGACGGCTGCGATCGCGAGCAATGCGCCCGCCGCGTGGCCGACGCCCGGCCCGCCGAAGAGCACGTTCATGCCGCCTTCGACCGCATACGTCGCGGGCAGCGCCTTGCCCAGGTTCAGATAAAAACCGGAGAGCAGCTCGCGCGGCACCATGGCGCCGGAGGACACCAGTTGGGCCGACAGGAGCAAAATATTGAAGAGCATTCCGCCCAGGCCGAACAGAAGCAAAAACATCTGCGTCACGAACATAAAGGTCAGCAGGATGAGGAAAAGCATGCCCCACAGCGCCGCGAACCCGTGCACCGACTGGCCGCCGAGCGCCAGCACCATCGTGCTGCCGACGAGCGAGACGAACACCGCTGCCGCGACGTTGATCAGCGCCCGCGCGCCGAACCGGCGCCAGCGGCCCGCGCCGGCCGCGGCCGCGGCCATCGACGACTGCTCCAGGTTCATGCCCATGATCATCGCGCCGACGAACGAGGCGAGCACGAGCATCATCGGCACCATCTGGTTGTTCATGCCGTCGATCGGATTGACCGACGTCACCTTGCCCGAGACCCGCTCCGACAGGGCGGCCGCGGCGGCGGCGGCCTGGTCCGCAGGGAGATTCGCCTGCGCGAGCGCCTGCTGGATGCTCTGGCCGGCCGCGACCTTGTTCACGGATGCCGTCACCTGAGCGGAGACGGACGTCATCATGCTCTTGATCAGCGCCGAATTGGATTCATTGAGCGTGTAGGCGATCGTAGCCGTCTTGTCGGCCGCGCTCGCGTCCGCCGTAAACGTCGCGGGGATATGAATGACCATCTGCAGTTCCCGGTCGTTCAGCTTCCGCTGCGCCTCCGCTTCGGTGCCGAACGTCTCTGTCCGGACCGGCAGCGTCTCCTGCAGCTGCTGAGCGATCTTCGCCCCGAATTCCGGGTCTTCGTTTACGATGCCGACCTTCAAATTGTGAATCCGGTCGTTCACGCCGTTGTAGCCGGTCATCCAGACGACCGAGAAGATCAGCTGGAACATCAGCGCGGTCGCGATTCCGATCCAGGTCGTCGGCCGCTTCAAAAACAGTTGTAGCGTATGGTTCATTTCTCTGTTCCCTCCACTCTCTATTTTAAACAATTGTTTAAATCACTTGTTTAAGTTAGCGTATGACAAGCCCCTCTGTCAAATTTTTTTGCCCGCGGACAAAAAAATAAGACAGCCCACCGTCTTCACGGTTTGCCGTCTCGGGTTAAAAATCGATCAAGCCTACGCTGATGAGCAGCGCGTCATCCACCTTGCGCATCATTTCCTCTTCGAGATGCGTGATCTTGTCCGTGAGCCGCTGTTTATCGATCGTGCGGATCTGCTCGAGCAGCACGACCGAATCCCGTTCCATGCCGTGCAGCTTGGCGTCGATTTCCACGTGCGTCGGGAGCTTGGCTTTTTGGATTTGAGCGGTAATGGCCGCTACGATGACCGTAGGGCTGAAGCGGTTTCCGATATCGTTCTGGATCACCAGCACGGGGCGTACGCCGCCCTGCTCGGAGCCGACGACTGGCGATAGATCTGCGTAAAATACGTCCCCGCGTTTGACGATCAAGCGCTACACCCCGCTTACCAATCGTCCCAGCGTGCTCTCCGCGTCTTCCTCCGCCAGAAACGCCTCCGAGGCTATGTTCAGGTTGATCTTGGCCATCTCCAAGTAACCGCGCTGCATCGAATCGCGAATCAGCCGTTTCTTCCGGTCGACGAGATACTGCTTCATCGCCTGGCGAACGACTTCGCTGCGGTTCGTATTTTCCTTCGCCACCACGAAGTCGACTTCCCTGAGCAGATGATCCGGCAGACTGATCATAATCCGCTTCGTATTGTGCACATTGGCCACCGAACAAGCACCCCCAAAGATTTTCCAGCCCGCAACCTATTTTCCAGTATGGCGGACCCAGGAGAGAAATATACGACTCTCCATACCATTCGCGCTGTCCGCCTGCATTCCTGCAAGCCTGACGCAAAAAAGCGCTGCGCGTCCCCCGCCCTATCAGCCTATGAGCGGATTCACGACGGAAATGACTGCGCCGTCTTTCACATACGCCCGAGGCACGCGCGCAGCCATCATGCAGGTGACCTCGTAGTTGATCGTCCCGAGCTTCGCCGCCAGTTCCTCCACCGGCAGGACGGCGTCGCCTTGCCGTCCGAAGAGCACGACCTCTTCCCCGGGCGCTATCGGGACTTCCCCGTCCCGCATCGCGTCGTCCAGCCGGATCATGCACTGGTCCATGCAAATCGTGCCGAGCACCGGCACCCTGCGGCCCCGCAGCAGCGCTTCGGCCTTGCCCGAGAGCATCCGGCTGAAGCCGTCCGCGTACCCGATCGGGAGCGTGCCGATCGACTCCGTCCGTTGCGTGAAGTACTTGGTTCCGTAGCTGATCCCTTCGCCCGCAGCCAGCGTCTTGGCGTGGACGATTTGCGTCTTCAGCGACATGACCGGCTCCAGAGCGATCTCGTCCCGGCGAACCTCGTCGCTCGGGTAAAGTCCGTACAGGCTGATGCCAAGCCTCAGCATGCCGCCGACGTGCCCCGGCAGATCGATGCCCGCCGCGCTGTTGCCGGCATGGATGATCGCAGGCGGCATCCCGTGCTTCGCGACGTAGTCGACCATGGCCGCGAACCGCTCGACCTGCATCAGGGAGTACTCCTTGTCGGCCTCGTCCGCGCGCGCGAAGTGCGTGAACATGCCCTCCACCTCGAGCTGCGGCAGTCGGCAGGCGCGCTCTAGAAACCGCTCCGCCGCGGGACCCGGCAGCAGACCGAGCCGACCCATGCCGGTGTCGATCTTCACGTGCGCCTTCAACTTGGGACCGCGTTCGGGCAGTCCCTCGATCGCATCGAGTTGGTCTTCGCGGTACAACGTCACCGTGACGCCCTGTTCCCTTGCGACCGGCAGGCCCTCGGCCGGCACGTAGCCCAGCACGAGAATCGGCGTCGTCACGCCTCCCTGCCTGATCTGCAGCGCCTCGTCCAGGAACGCCACGCCGAGGTAGTCCGCTCCCGCTTCTGCCGCGCATCGCGACGTCCACACCGCTCCGTGTCCGTAGGCGTTCGCCTTCACGGACGCGAGCAGCTTCGCCCCCGGATCCAGCCGCCGCCGGAACGCGCGAATATTGCGCGACATCGCATCAAGGGAAATCTCGGCCACCGTCGGCCGGTAATAGCTATTCAAGACACCCGCCACCCTTTTACTGCGTTCAAACCCCAAGTTAAACCTAATAAGGCTATGTTACCGGGTGCGTGCGGTACTGTCAACGAAACGCCCGCCGGCAAGCCATTGCCTTATTCTGGAGCTCCCATTCGGACGGGATCGGCCCGCATTTCAGCCAGGAGATCCCATTCGGTCAGAATACGCGATCCCGACAATGGCGGGCGAGAATCCGTTCGTTTGAAGCCCGCGCGGGCTCCCCTCGCAGCGCAAGAGCCGGTCCGTCGACCGGCTCTTTTGCCAAAGGAAGGGATTTACTTGCCGGATTGGTCCACGAGGGCCTGGGCGACCTTGATCATCTCTGACTCCGGCAGGTCGACCGTCGTCAGGCGGTAATCGACGCCGTCGTACGTCCAGGCGAGCGATTGGGTCTCTTCGCCGGACACCAGACCCAGGGTGAAGCCGAGGTCGAGGATGTAGCCGACGTTGGCCGATACCGTGCGATCCTTGGACTTCGTCTCCACGAGGGAGAAGTCGTAAGCGCCGGTGTAGCGGTACATGACGCCTTGGCTGCCGTCGGCCAGCGACACCTCCTGCGAGTCGCGCAGCTCGACGCCCTGCGGCAGCAGCTCGTGTGCCGGCTCGATGCCGCCGAAGTCGCCCGCGCCGGCCGATGCCGCGCTGTCCTTGCCGCCGGTTTGGCCCTCGGGCTTCGCGGCGGTCGGATCCGTCGCCGTTGCGCCCGGATCGGCCTGGGCGCCGTCCGCGGCTCCCTGGTCGCCCGTCGTATCGCCGGTCGTCTGACCGTTCGAGGAGGCCATGTTTTGCTGCATATCGAACGCCGACTTTTCGAACTTTTTGCCGAACTGGAAGCTGTCGAACACGACGTCGACCATGACGTTGGCGTTCGCGTCCGTCACTTCCACTTTTTGCGGCGCGTAATCCTGCTTGTTCAGCCAGATCTTCTGGCGGGCGAACGAGCCGTTATGATAATTGCCCGCCAGCACGTCGAAGACGTAGGCGTCCTTCTCTTTGACGAACTGCCGCGAGTTGTCGACCGCGATGCTGCGCAGCAGCGTTTGGTAGAGGTACACTTGGCCCTGGTTTTCCGGCCAATCGCTCTGGAAGCGGTAGCTCTTGTTCAAGCTGGGGGTCAGGACGAAAACGCCGTCGTCGTTGCGCAATACGATTTGGGTGATGTCGCGGCTCTCGCTCGTCAGCGCGATCCGATAGAAATTCGGCTTTTGGTACCATACCTCGACCTTGTACGTCTGCGGCTGCTGCCCGGTATGCAGCGTCATTTTGCCGGTGCCTTGGTAGCTTTCCATCTTGTCGGACACTTTGTTCAGATCCTTCACGATCGAATCCGCGTTTTTGCTGCCTCCGCATCCGGACAGGACGGCGGTGAGGAGCAAAGTGACGGCTAAGATCCATGGGAGCCTGCGACGCATTTGCGATCAACCCCTCTGCGATTGGTTATTCCATGCTTCATTACTATGAGGGGACTTGACCATTTATGCAGACTAGCATGACGAGCCGCGGCTTGGCCTTCGGGACGGGCCGCTGGCGCGGAATGCCCCGCGGTTCAAGGCTTTCGGAGCGCGAATGGCGGTGCGAAGAAATCGTTCGGCGCGAAAAAACGGACAGGCGACGCGTGCCGTCCGCGGATCGAAATGTTCCCGGAAACACAAAAAAGCAGCTTCCGCGAATATCGCGAAGCTGCTCTCATCTTAGTAAATGGTAGGCCCTGTGGGGATCGAACCCACGACCCGTTGATTAAGAGTCAACTGCTCTGCCAGCTGAGCTAAGGACCTAAGATGTTGCCGAACACTTGATTATAATAGCACAACCCCGAGCGGAGTACAACCCCTTTTTTCAATGGGGGTCGTCCGCATAGCTGCCTTTCCGGATATGGCCGATGCCGCCCCGCCGTCCGCTTCCGAAGGCGTCCCCGGCCGAATTATGGTATGATACGGAGGATTATTCGCATCTTCATTCTTTTTCGGCAAAGTGGGTCGATACGCATGCACCTGATGTCCATTGAACATATAACGAAGAGCTACGGAGACAAAGTCTTGTTCGAAGACGTCACCTTCGGCGTGCAGGAAGGCGACAAGATCGGCATCATCGGCGTGAACGGCACCGGCAAGTCGACGCTGCTCAAGGTGATCGCAGGCGTTGAGCCGCCCGACGCGGGGAACGTCGCCGTGGGCGGCCGCGTCATCGTCCGGATGCTCGCCCAGGACCCGGCTTTTGCGCCGGGCGAGACGGCGCTCGCGCATGTGCTCGGAGGCGACTCGCCGCAGCTGGCGGCCGTGCGAGGCTATGCCGCCGCGCTCGAAGCGCTGGCGCTGAAGCCGGAGGACGACGCCTTGCAAGCGAAGCTGATCGCCGCCAACCAGCGCATGGACGAGCTCGACGCCTGGACGTTGGAGACCGAAGCGAAGTCCGCGCTGTCCAAGCTCGGCATTCGCGACTACGACGCGCAGGTCGAAACGCTGTCCGGCGGACAGCGCAAGCGCGTGGCCATGGCGGCCGCCCTGCTGCAGCCGTCGGACGTGCTCATCCTGGATGAGCCGACGAACCATATCGACAACGAATCGGTCGCCTGGCTTGAGAGCATGCTGCAAAAACGCAGGGGCGCGCTGCTCATGATCACGCATGACCGGTACTTCCTCGACCGGGTCAGCAACCGCGTCCTGGAGCTGGACCGCGGCCGCGCCTACTTCTATGAAGCGAACTACAGCCGCTTCCTGGAGCTCAAGCTCGAGCGCGAGGAACGCGAAGCCGCCTCCGAGGCCAAACGCAAAAACCTGCTCCGCAACGAACTGGCCTGGATCCGGCGCGGTGCGCAGGCCCGCTCCACCAAGCAGAAAGCGCGGATCGACCGGTACGAGGCGCTCAAGGCGCAGGCACCGAAGTCGTCCGCGGGCAAGCTCGACGTCTCGGTCGCCTCCTCCCGCCTCGGCCGCAAAATCGTCGAGCTGGACGCCGTTTCCAAAGGGTACGGCAACCGCACGCTGATCCGCGACTTCAGCTACGTCGCCGTGCCGGAAGACCGCGTCGGCATCGTCGGGCGCAACGGCACCGGCAAGTCGACGCTGCTGAAGCTGATCGCAGGGCGTCTCGCGCCGGACGCCGGCAGCGTCACGCTGGGCGAGACGGTCCGGCTGGGCTGGTTCTCGCAGGAGCATGAGGAGATGGACGAGAACCTGCGCGTCATCGAGTACATCCGCGAAGGCGCCGAGCAGATCCGCACCGCCGAAGGCGACACGATCTCCGCGGGCCAGATGCTGGAGCGGTTCCTGTTCCCGCCGGCCGCGCAGTGGACGCCGATCTCCAGGCTGTCGGGCGGCGAGAAGCGGCGGCTCCAGCTGCTGCGGGTGCTCGTAGACGCGCCGAACGTCCTTCTGCTGGACGAGCCGACCAACGACCTCGACATCGCCACGCTGTCCGTGCTCGAGGACTATCTCGACGACTTTCCCGGCGTCGTCTTCGTCGTTTCCCACGACCGCTACTTCCTGGACCGGACGGTCGACCGCATCTTCGCCTTCGAAGGGGACGGCGTCGTCCTGGAGCATACCGGGAACTACTCCGAGTACCAGGCGGACGCGGAGCGCAGGCAGGCGCTCGAAGCAGCAGCCGAGGCGGCGAAGGCGAAGCCCGCTCCCGCGTCCGCACCGGCCGCGGACGACAAGGCGCGCCCGGCCAAAATGTCGTACAAGGATCAGAAGGACTTCGAACAGATCGACGGCTGGATCGCCGAGGCCGAGGACGCGCTGGCCCGCGTGGCCGATCAGATGGATACAGCGGCCAGCGACTCTGCGCGGCTGCAGGAGCTGATGGCGGAGCAGCATAAGCTGGAGGCCAAGCTTGACCAGCTCCTGGAGCGCTGGACGGAGCTGAACGAGCTGGCCGAAGCGATCGCGGCCAGAAAAAAAGGATAGAACCGAACTCGCCCGGAGAACGAGGCCAGCGTAGTACGCAGCCGTCTCCGGGCGATTTGTTTTCCCTTTGTTTCCCACCGATCGCAAACTCCGTGCTCCCCTTCCGCCTGTTTCCCGAATGGGGCCGTACGCCCGATGACGCCGTCTCCGAATGTCTCTTTGCCTCACAAAAAGTTAGGTGTTACCTTATTTTTAGAGTTGCGCTATAATCAAATGCATTCGGAATGAATATCCATAATCCGCGAGGTGATCCGGCATGTTGGAGTGGATGCTTCAGCAAGTCATGAAGGACAGAGGGATCCGGAGCGGCGCCGAACTCATGCGCCTGCTGCAGGAGAAGGCGGGATATCGGCTCTCGCCCCCTTCGATGAGCGCCCTGCTGACGCAACAGCCGAAACAGATGAAGCGGGATACGCTCGACGCGCTGTGCACCGTGTTGGACTGCACGCCCGGCGAGCTATGGGTTTATAAGCCGACGACTAGCATGAAGGGAGCATAATGGGATGTCCGTCAAAACGATTCTGCCGTTCGGCGATCCGATCTTGAGAAAAGTCGCCAAAGCCGTGGAGGCCGTCACGCCCCGCATCGAGAAGCTGCTCGACGATATGGCGGAGACGCTGTACGCCGCCGAAGGCCGGGCGGGACTTGCCGCTCCCCAGGTTGGCTATCTGCGCCGGGTGATCGTCATGGACTGCGGAGACGGACTGCTCGAGCTGATCAACCCGGTGATCGTGGCGCGAAGCGGCGAGCAGGATGGTGCCGAAGCCTGCCTTTCCTTTCCCGGATTCGCCGGGAACGTCACGCGGTCGAACTATGTGAAGGTTTGCAGCCTGAATCGGAAGGGCGAAATGTTCGAGCTCGAGGCCGAAGGCTTTCTTGCCCGGTGCATCCAGCACGAAACCGATCACCTGGACGGCATCTTGTTCATCGACCACGTCAAAGGCGGTTCCCTGTTCCACGAAAAGACCGGTGACAGGCTCAGCTTGTTCGAGGTGCGCAAGCTCGCAGGAACCCGATGAATCCGGTCCCAAGCGATGAGCGCTTGCGGCAAGGGGTTGTCCATCAGTTACAACATCAACCGTCGGTTGTCTCGCTCCTCTTATGTCGAAGAGCATACGAAAAAGCAATTGTACGAAATCATTCTTGGCTGTTCGAAGAAGATGGCGACAGACCCCGCACGGCAGGAACGCGATCTGGAGATGATATCCATCATGATCAGTTGTTCCATATACGGCGTGGTCCGTCAGTGGGTCGACAAACGGGGGATTGAATCCGCAGAGACGTTCGCGGATCGGGCCTTGCCCTTCGTTCTCTCCGTGCTCAGAATCGTGGAGCAAGGGGATTTAAGCGGAAGCGGGTCGTCAACGGAAGACCCGTTACCGTCCTAAAGCGCTCCGTTTTGGCGAAGAAGCTCCGCTACGCGATGGTTACCTTGTTTGATTGCAAGGGACAAAGCCGTTTCTCCGCCTTCCATTCTGGCGTTAACATCGGCTCCATGTTCGATCAACAGGCGAATCATTTCTAAGTTATCGTCATGGAATGCAGCAGTGTGCAAACAAGTATGGCCATTACTGTCAAAAATCTTCGTCTGCGCACGATGAGACAAAAGCAGTCTGATTACATCCATGTTACGCTCCCCTGCTATCGCTGCATGCAATGCCGTATTCGAAGGTATGTAAGAAATCTTGGAGTGAGAGACCGCATCGACATCTGCACCATGATTTAGCAATTCCTGCACTGCAGCCTTGTTACCCATATGTGCCGCGTACCCCAACAGGGTAAGCCCATCCCGATTTTCCGTATTTGCAAGATGCGGGTGAGACTCGATCATGTCTTTTAGCCTTGAAGCTTCACCCGCCTGAGCCGCTTGAAATGCCTCGTCAATGATTTGCGTTAACTCCATTCCTTTAGCCTCCTGTTCGATTGTTTTGTGTGATGGAACTACCGGTTGCACTTCAAATTATAATTACGGTTAGAAAACTCGCTTCTTGAAAATCACCTTTTTTGACGAAACTGCGTAGGGGTCATAGAAAATCGTTTGGAGAATAGACTGCTGAACGAACTCGGACTCTGGAATCCAACGCTCAGGCAAATATCGGTGATGGGTCGATCGGTTTGAAGAAGAAGCCTTTGGGACTCCTGAAGCCTTCTTTCAATTAAATATTGATAAGGAGATATGCCAAACAATTGCTTGTAACTTCTAAGGAAGTGGTTGGGCGACAAATATGCAGCTCTAGCTACATCCATCAAGGTGATGGATTGATCAAAGTACGCGCATAAAAACTCGTGGCCGATATGGATTCTTTTATACAATTCCTCACGCGTCGAGGCTCTTAAGGACTGAAGTTTCATTACTTCTTTCTGAATCTGCCGATGGACGTTTAGGAGCCCCTGGGCCAATTCGTATAAATGTTCTTCCATCCATGTTGCCTCAAGATACTTATCCGGATAATCGGACTTGATTTGAAATAATTTTGCGGACAACCATTTATCACGATAAGTTTTCTCGACAAAATCAACGGACATTGGCTTCGGAAAGACGGGATCGTCCAATAACTGCTCATTTGATGCCGTTATACTATGATAGACCTCTTCAACCATCCTCTCGGGGAAAAAGATACAGAAGGATTCCACAGGAACCTCTGATTCAATCGTTATCGAATACTCCTGACCATGATTCAGCAGAAGATAGTTCCCTTCCTCAACCGCAAAGTGCCCACGGCCAGCCTGATAGAACGCTCGTCCATTCTTGAATGTTTTGATTGATAATGCGCCTTTGCCCTCCCAAAAATAATTCCGGCTTCTGCCATGCAGAATGGGAGGATAGCCCCGATTCTCCCTATGAATTATCGGCATCGTTTCCACCACCCCCTATAGAATCTGCGTAAATGCGCCAAGCGGAACGACCTTTCGCCGCAGGCGGCAGCTATCCGGAACACGGTCTCATTCCTTTATTTTCCGGACGATGGATCCTTTCTCCTGCTTAAAAAGCGCTGAAGATAACAGGTACTGGCAAACATTCGGGACGATCAACGCTCACGATGGCCAGCTCAACCTTGACACGCTTCGTGCATAGTGTATATATTACACATATACACTATGAACACTTGAAGAGACGGTGCCCGATGAATATCATCCTATCCAACGCCACCGACGAGCCGATCTACGCGCAGATCGCCCGGCAGATCCGCGAGCAGATCTGGTCGGGCAGCCTCGCGTCCGGCGCCCCGCTGCCCTCGATCCGGCAGCTCGCGAAGGATTTGCGAATCAGCGTCATCACCACCAAGCGCGCATACGAGGAGCTGGAAAAGGAAGGCCTGATCGACTCCGTCGTCGGCAAAGGCTCCTTCGTCGCGGGCGTAAGCCCCGCCCTGCTCCGTGAACGGCGGCTCAGGCGGTTGGAAGAGCTGCTCGAGGAAGCCGCCCGCGAAAGCCGG
This sequence comes from Cohnella baijiui, assembly GCF_020731285.1. Taxonomy (GTDB): domain Bacteria; phylum Bacillota; class Bacilli; order Paenibacillales; family Paenibacillaceae; genus Cohnella. Next base: position 18,613 of record NZ_JAJFOW010000053.1, on the reverse strand, counting down.
GCGCTGGGCATGGGACTGGACGAACTCGTCGGCCTGCTTGCGATTTTGTACGAAAACGGGGGAAGCGAACATGAGTGAACAAGCCATCGAGCTCCGGCAGGTGAGCAAGCGCCAGGGCGCCTTCCGGATGGAGGACGTGACCCTGGACATCCGCCAAGGCTACATCACCGGCCTGATCGGCCCGAATGGAGCCGGGAAGAGCACGCTGATCCGGCAGATTCTCGGCATGTCGCTGCCGCATGCGGGGACGGTGCGCGTCCTCGGCATGCCCATGCCGGAGCGCGAGGACGAGATCCGCAGGCGGATCGGCTTCGTCGCGGACGAGAGCCCTTTTTACGAGCATCTGAGCATCCGCGGCATGGCCCGGATCGTCGCCCCTTTTTACGCCGATTGGGACGAATCCGCTTTCCGGGCGTATCTCGACCGCTTCGAGCTGGAGGCCGGCGCGAAGATCCGCAGCCTGTCCAAAGGGATGCGGATGAAGCTCTCCCTCGCCATGGCGTTCTCCCATCAGCCGGACCTGCTGATCATGGACGAACCGACGGCCGGCCTCGACCCCGTCTTTCGCCGGGAACTGCTCGACCTGCTCGCGGACTATGTGCAGGACGAGCGCCGAACGGTCGTCTTTTCCACGCATATCACGACCGATCTGGAGCGAATCGCGGATTATATCGCGTTTCTGCACCGCGGACGCCTGCAGTTTTGCGAAGCGAAGGACGACGTCCTGGATCGCTACGCGCTCGTCAAGGCCGGACCGGATCTGCTGGACCGGGACGTACGCCGATCGTTTGTCGGCATCCGGGAAACCGCCGTCGGCTTCGAGGCGCTGAGCGCCGACCGGGAAGCCGCCGTCCGCCTGTTTGCGGGCTATGCGAGCATCGAGCGGCCTACGCTGGAGGACATTATGTACTTCACCGCGAAAGGAGAGCCGTCCGTTCATGCTTAATCTCGTGCGCAAAGATCTGCTCATCCTCAGGTACTTGTACCTCTTTGTCGTCGGATACGGGCTGTTCATGGGCTTTATGAACGTCCGGACGGTGTTCATGACCGGCCTTCTGGCGCCCCTCATGCTGCTCGCTATGGTCGCGACGATCGAGACGCGCAACCGGGCGATGGCTTTCGTCGGCAGCCTGCCCGTCCGGAGGCGCGACATCGTCACCGCCAAGTACGCCACAGTCCTGATCTTCGTGGCGATCGGCGTTATGCTTTCCTGTGCTGCCAGATGGATATATGGCGAGATGTTCCGACTTGAATCGACCGGAAGCTATGGCTCGGATGCCTGGATCGTCACGCTCGTCGGGCTGCTGTTCGGCTCCGTCTATTGCCCGCTGTATTACGGTCTGGGCCATAAGGGGCTGTCCCTCGTGAACTTCCTCTCGCTGGCCTCGATTTTCGCAGCGAGCGCGATCATGTTCCGATTTTTGGACGATGCCGCCCTGGCCCAAACCGGTCCCGCTGCGATCCTGCTGTCGCTGGCCGCCGCGGCCGCGCTCCTGCTCGCGTCCTATCTGCTTTCCCTTCGGATCGTCCGGCGCAAGGACCTTCATTATTGAGACCGGCCAACGCCCGGTCCGCGCGGAACGAAACAAGCCCCGCTCCTCTCTCGGAGGAACGGGGCTCGCCTGTATTTCAAGCAATTAGTTCGGCAGCTCGATCGATACTTCGCGGCGCGTGTCCGCGGAACGGAGGACGCCGTCGATGATCGCCTGCTGGATGAGGATCTGGTCGCCCGGGATCGGAGCCGGACGGCCGTCGCGCACCGCTTCGGCGAAGTCGCGCACCTTCTCGTCGAACAGATTGAGCGAATGGCCGATGAGCGGAACGTTGGTGGACGTATGTCCGCCGAAGTCGTCGTGGAACATCGTCATCGCGCCGACCGCGCCGTCCCAGACGCCGGACCACGGGCCCGAGCCGGCCGGCGTGACCTTGAGGCCCGCGTCCGTGCCGAGGAACATCGTCGCGCCGAGCGTATCCATGTGCATCGCCCAGGAAATCTTGAATTGCAGCACCAGGTCGTTCTCGAAGCGCACCATCGCGACGCCGAAGTCTTCGACCTCGAACTTCGCGGCTTCGGGATGATAGACCGGGTTCGTGCCGAAATGGTTCGACGTGAAGGCGGAAACCGATACCGGACGCGGGTAGCCCAGCGTGTTCAGCGCCATGTCCAGCGAGTAGCAGCCGATGTCGGCCATCGCGCCGGCGCCCGCCAGCTTCTTGCTGATGAAGGTGCCGCCCGGCATGCCGCGGCGACGGCCGCCGCCCGTCTCGACGTAGTACACTTTGCCGAGCCGGCCCGACTGCACGATGTCCTGCAGCAGCTTCATGTTCGGATCGTAGCGCGGCTGGAAGCCGAGCGTCAGCATGCGCCCCGTCTCGCGGGCCGTCTGGGTCATCTCGAGCGCTTCGGCCAGCGTGACCGACATCGGCTTCTCGAGCAGCACCTGCTTGCCGGCGCGCAGCGAGTCGACGGTCGTCCGATGGTGGGAGACGTTCGGCGTACAGATGCTGACGCCGTCCAGGTCCTGTGCCAGCAGCTCCGTATGGCTGTCGTACGCCGCCGTATCCTTCAGTCCTTCCAGCTCGGTGAACTGGCGGGCTTTGCCCGGGATGACGTCCGCGACCGCGACCAGTTCGACGAACGGCAGCTTGCGGTAGGCCGAGACGTGGGCGCGGGCGATGCCGCCGCTGCCGATGATGCCGATTTTCACTTTTTGAGTCATGAGTAGGATTGCCTCCTTGGGCACCGTCCCCGCTCAGCGCACGCCGTGCAAGCGCCGGTAAGCCGAGGGCGTCATGCCGAATTTGTGTTTGAATACCGGGTACAAATAGTTCGGGTTTACGAATCCGTGCTCGAGGGCAATCTCCTCGATCGGCCGGTCCGTCTGCAGCAGGTCCGAGCTGATCCGCTGCAGGCGGACATGCTCGACCCAATCGCGGAACGTCGTCCGCCCTTCGCTCTGGAAGATGCGCTGCAGCTGCCGCGGACTTACTTGCACCCGCTCCGCCACCTCTTCAAGCGCGATCGGGCGCGCGGCGTTGTCTTCGATATATTGGACCGCGAGACGGAAACGGTGATCCTTCATATCCCGCTCCGGGATCTTGCCCGTATCTTCGGGGGACGCATGGACGCGCGCCGCACGCAGTAAGATCTGGATCATCGCCTGCTTGACGGTCGTATAGAAGCCGACCGGCTGTTCCTCCCATGCCCGATACGCGTCCAGAAAGGCGCTCATCGCGTGATAGCGGTCGAGCGACGGCTCGGCCGGCATCGTCTGCAGCAGGCGGACGCACTCGTCGGCCTCCCGCATCTCCAGCTCGTCGCCCCATGCTTCCCCGCTCTCGTCGGCGAGCGGTACGATCTCGCAGTGCAGGCACAGCTCGTACATCGGCTCGTTCTCGTCCGACCGCTGCTCGTGGCCGACGTCGGGGCCGGTCAGGTAGAATACGCCTTCCTGCAGCTCGAAGGATGCGCCGTCCGCGTACGTTACCGTCCCTTTGCCCTTCGGGATGAAATGAAACTCGTACTCCGAATGCTTGTGGAAGGCGATGACATGCCCGGGCGCGAAAGCCGCGAGATGGCAGTGCAGCACGCGAATGCCGTACCGGCCCCAGCGAAACCGCAGGTCAAGCCGGTCGAGCGCGTCGCGCTTGCGCGCCATCCGCGCGAACGGAAACGGCGTCTCGCCCGATTTGCGCTCCGGCGTTTCGAGTCTTCCGTCCGTCTGCATGCCGATCGCCTCCCTATCTTACCGCTTCTAGATTCGTTTCCTAGCGTTACGCCTGCAGGTCCGCGATGCGGATCGAGCGGCCTTCGGACACCGACCGGTTCGAAGCTTCCATCAGCTTCGTCAGATCGATCGCGAGCGCCACGTTTTCGGTCGCGTCCGTACCTTGTTGAATGTGGCCGACCCACTCGTCGAAAGCGAACGGCTTGCGGTCCCCGATCGGCACTTCCTGCCAACCGTCGCCCTTCTTGTTGCTGCGGAAGCGAATCTTCTCTTCCGGGAAGCCGTACAGCAGCGTGCCTTCGGTGCCGTGCAGCTCAATGGAGAACGGCGAATGGCTGTTCACGAAGCCCGCTTCCACGATGCCGATCGCGCCTTCCGAGTAGGAGAGCACCGCGACGGCGTTGTCTTCGACTTCGCGGCCCGTCACAAAGCCGTAGGTAGCGCTTACCGAATCCGGCAAACCTAGGAAAAGACGCACGAGGTACATCGGGTGGCATCCCAGATCGATCAAGGCGCCGCCGCCGCACTGCTCCTTGGAGTAGAAGTGCGCCGGCAGCCAGTCCGCGGTCGAACCGTTATGCGACAGGCGGACGCGAGCCAGCGTGAGCTTGCCGAGCACGCCTTCGTCCAGCACTTGGCGGATCGTCTGCGTGTAGGCGTCGTACAGGCGCGGCAGCGAGACGGTCAGCTTGACGCCGGCCTGCTTCACCGCAGCCAGAATTTCATTCACTTCGCGCAGCGTCGGCGCGACGACTTTCTCGGTGAAGATGTGCTTGCCGGCTTGCGCCGCCTTCACCATGACGTCCCGGTGGATATTCGTCGGCGCGTCCACAACGACCGCGTCGATATCGTCCCGCGCGAGCAGGTCATCCAAGGAAGCGATGAACGGCACGCCGTACTTGGCCGCCTTCTCTTCGCCGCGGGCCGGGATCTCGTCCCAGATCGCCGCGATCTCCGTGTCGGAGTTCTCCAATACTTGCCGGGTATAGTCTTCCGCATGCACATGCCAGTAGCTCAACATGCCGATTCGAATCATTTTTCTCCACTCCTTACTTCAATTATACGACACAACGTGAAGATAACACACCATTACCTGACGTTTTAATATGTTTTTGTGCCAAATTAACTATAATTATACGACGCTGTAGCCAGATGTTTCATTGGAAGGGGGATTATGATACACTTCGCGATAGTACGCGATGCCAAGGGAGGCGACACCTTGAACGCTTTGCCCGAAACCTTTGTCCGAACGATCAAGGGCGTGCACGGGGACGTCGGCGCCAAATGGCTGGACGAGCTTCCCGCCCTGCTGCGGGAGTGCGAGCGGCGCTACGAGCTGCGACTGCTGCCGCCCTTCGAACTGAGCTTCAACTATGTAGCGCCCGCCGTTCGTGCCGACGGCTTGCCTTGCGTCCTGAAGCTGGGCGTGCCGGCCGACCCGGAGCGAGCCCGCGAGCCAGCGGCGCTCCGGCTGTTCGCCGGCCGCGGCGCGGTCCGGGTGCTCGACGCGGACGACGAGCGCGGCATCCTGCTGCTCGAGCGGCTGCTGCCGGGCCGGACGCTGCATCACGTCGCGCCGGACGAGGAGGCGGTCCGCATCGCGGCCGGCCTTCTGCGCCGCCTGCGCACGCTGGCGCCCGTAGGCGAAGCGGCGGCGGCGTTCCCGACGACCGCCGATTGGGCCCGAGGTCTCGAGCGGCTGCGCGCCCGGTTCGGCGACGGAACGGGGCCGCTGCCCGAGCGGCTCGTCGCCCGGGCCGAAGCCGAGTTCGCCCGGCTGCACGCCGCGCCGGACGGGCCGCTCCTGCTCCTGCACGGCGATCTGCACCACGGCAATATCTTGTCCGGGCAGCGCGAGCCGTGGCTCGCCGTCGATCCGAAGGGCGTCGTCGGCGAATCCGCCTTCGGCGTCGTGCAATTTCTCCTGAACAACCTCCCGGAGAACGATGACGAAGCCGCGGTCCGGCTGATCCGCCGGCGCATCGCCCAGTTCGCTGAGGAGCTTGGCCTGCGCGCTTCCCGGATCGCAGCATGGACGTTCGCGCACATGGTCCTCTCGGCGTGGTGGTGCATCGAAGACGATACGGACGGCGCGGACGGGACGATTCGTCTCGCCGCGCTTTTGGAGAACGATCTGACAACAGAGGAGGAAACCCAGCGATGAACACGACAACCGGCGAAGCCCGCGCCGAAGGCAAAGACCGCATCCGCGCGGCGATCGACGCGTATGCGCCGACGCTGCGCGACCTCGCCGCCTATATCGGCGCCCATCCAGAGCTCGGCCATCGGGAGGTGCTCGCCTCCGCCCGGCTGACCGAAGCGCTCGAAGCGCTCGGCTTCGCGGTCTCGCGCGGCACGCTCGGCCTGGCGACGGCGTTCGTCGCCGAGTATCGCTCGGCCAAGCCGGGCCCCACGATCGGCCTGCTGGCCGAATACGACGCGCTGCCGGACATCGGCCACGCCTGCGGCCACCACCTGATCTGCACGATGGCGCTCGGCGCGGCCGCGGGCCTTCGTCCGTTGATCGACGAGCTTGGCGGCTGCATCCGCGTATACGGCACCCCGGCCGAGGAGACCATGGGCGCCAAGGTCGACATGGCGGCAGCCGGGTTGTTCGACGATGTCGACGCCGCGCTTATGGCCCATCCCTATTACCGCTTCGAGCGCTCCGGCTCCTCGCTCGCGATGGACGCGCTGCAGTTCGAATTTCGCGGCAAAGCCGCCCACGCCGCGGCCAATCCGCAGGACGGCATCAACGCGCTCGACGCCGTCATCCAGCTGTTCAACAGCGTGAATGCGCTCCGCCAGCAGACGAAAAGCGACGCCCGCATCCACGGGATCGTCTCCCATGGCGGACAGGCGCCGAACATCATCCCGGAGTACGCGGCCGCACAGTTCTACGTACGATCCGCCACGCGCGCCTATACCGATGAACTCGCGCGCAAGGTGACCGCCTGCGCCGAAGCGGCCGCGATCGCGACGGGCGCGGCGCTGACAACCAGCAACTACGAGTACTCTTACGACGAGCTCCGCACGAACGAGGCGCTGTCCGACGCCTTCACCTCGAATCTGGTCGCCTCCGGCATTCCGGCCGACCAGATCGCGTCCGGCCACGACAACGGCTCGCTCGACCTCGGCAACGTTTCCCTGCGCTGCCCGGCCGTTCACGCCTACGTGCAGGTGGTCGACCAGCCGTACACGCTCCACTCGGTCGAATTCCGCGACGCCGCGCAGACGGACCGCGCCTACGACGGCATGGTGTTCGGCGCCAAGATGCTTGCGCTGACCGCCTTCGACGTGTTTTCCGACCCGGCGCTGCTCGGCCGGATCCGCGCCGAATTCCGCGCGACCGCCGCCGGTCGGGCCTGAGCCGCACCGACCGCGGATGACCGATCCGCAGCGCCGCCAAATGAATCGCCCCGCGCCTCCCTCCCACGGAGTCGCGGGGCTTTTCGGCTTCGGCGCTCTTTTCGCCGCCTTACCCTTTCGTCTTCAGCCAGGCGTCAAACTGCTTTTGCTTCTCGGCGATGATCTTGTCGACGCCGGACGCCTTCAGCTTGTCGAGGTATTGCGGGATATACTTGGCCGGGTCCACGATGCCGGCTCGCCGGAAGATGCTGCCTCTATCGTAAGGGGGGTGTTCGAATTTCACTGGTTAGGTCAACGGGCAGGAACGTTTGAATATAAGCGTTTTTCTGTATTTCCGGTAATCCGGATATGAGGTAGACTGGTACGGATGTCGTACCCGATGCCAAACCTTCGTTTCTGGCTAACCAGTAGGAAGATCCTGAAATAACGTGCTTGAGCTCCAGACCGGGGATTAACCAGAATTCCAGCTCAAAACCGAAATCGGTGCTTGACCAGTGGAGTAGATGGGAGTGCGTGCGTAAAGCGGGCGAAAATGCTAACGGTTGTGAGCGACGCTATTTAGGTAAAAATGGGGTTTGCAAAATGTAGCGGTTGCCAGCGAGCCTATTTCCCGTTTTTTCGTAGGCAGAGGGGTTGTTTCGTCCAAATAAGCGCGCATGCAACCGTTAGAAAAGAAACCTCCGTTTTTGGGGCCGAATAAGCGCTATGACATCCGTTAGCGCAACAATGTTCCAAGCAGGTCATTCGTTCGAGGCTGACCCGTTGGTCAAGCACCGAATTCTGGTTGAGCCGGAAATCCTCCAACTGGAACGGACGAGATGACACCACAACCGCGCTGTTATGCGGTTTTTATGATGACTTTGGTATTCATTTTGTAACCTTTAACGGAAAATCAACAACCGGATACTCGGGAGGCAGTCTAAGAAAAATGGAGCGGCTTGCAAAGCCTGATGGGGGTGCAAATGATGACTAACGTGAAGGAAGTTCTACTCGATCAATTGGCAGCTTGTCATGATGATGAAAGTTGGTTTAAATCGTCTAAAACGATATTAGACGATCTCTCGGTCGCTGAAGCAAACTGGAAAACAGAGGGTAATCCATACTCCATCTGGGAGATTGTGAACCATCTTATTTTCTGGAATGAATTGTGGCTAAAACGGTTTATTGAAGATGACGCGTTTGAGAAAAGCAATGTGAACAATGACGAAACTTTTAAAATGAGTGACACGAAGGCGACTGAAGAAAGTTGGCATGAAACGATTCAGCGATTAAGCAATGGTTTTTCAGAATGGCGTGACCGTATCGCTCAGTGCGAAGTTGCGAAACTGGAAAAAAGAATACCATCCTACTTCAATGCTCCGTGGTGGGGTGTCGTTTCGAATTTGTGTATCCATAATGCGTACCATATCGGGCAAATGATGTTATTGAAAAAGCTGGTAGAGAACCATCGTCTTTAACGAAACATACGTGCATGGGCACGCGCAAACGAAAACCGGCTCCGACGCCGAATGGCGAAGGAGCCGGATTGGCGAAAGAGCCGGGAAGGCCGGTCAAGCGCCGGCTTGCTGCATCGGACCATCGCTCTGCGCCGCCTGCCGCGCGCGCCGTCTCCGGGATCTCGCGAGCGTCAGCGCGACCGTCCCTCCCGCGACGGCTACGCTTGCCGCGCCGATCCAGGCGATGGACGCGAGCGATACCCCTTCGACGACGAGCCCGCCGACGCCCGCCCCGGCCGCCATGGCCAGCTGCAGCATCGACGTGTTCAAGCTCAGCATGATGCCGGAAGCTTCGGGCGCCAGCGTGAGCAAGTGGTACTGCTGCGTCGGTCCCGAAGACCAAGCAGAGAACGCCCAGAGCATGAGGAGCGGGAGCATGACGGCGGGCGACGGGGATGCCGCCGCGATCAAGAGCAGGGCGACCGCATGGATCGCCATGCCGCTCACCAGCGTCGGGCCGTACCCCCACCGGTCCGTACTGAAGCCGCCGAGCTTGGAGCCGATCAGACTGGCGATGCCGAAGGCGAACAACGCCCCGCTCACGCCCGATTCGCTCATGCCCTTCACCTCGAGCAGGTACGGGGAGATGTAGGTATAGGCGATCGCGTATCCGCCGATCCAGAAGAACGTGACGCTCAGCGCGATCGCGATCCGCGGCTGCTTGAGCAGCGCTAGCTGGCGGCCTAGCGGCACGGGTTCTTCGCCCTGCGTTTTCGGGATCGCGTAGGCGATGACGGCCATCGCCAGCACGCCCAAGAGGCCGATGCCCCCGAAGAGAAGCTTCCAATCGTAGGTTGCCGCGATGACGCGGCCGAGGGGCACGCCGATGATCAGCGAGGTGCTGAAACCCATGACGAGCGTCGCGATGGCGCTGCCCTGACGCTCGGGCGGCGCGATCTTCGAGGCGACGGTTAGTGCCGTTACGACGAAGACGCCGGTGCTGAGCGCGAGGACGATCCGCGATCCGAGCAGCATGCCGAACCCAGGCAGCGCCAGGATGGCGGCATTGCCGATGACGAACGCGCCGAGCGCGTAGAGCAGCAGCTTCCTGCGTTCAACCCGGGCCGTCGCCGCCATCAGGATCGGCGTTCCGAACGCGTAGGCGAGCGAGAATACCGTGATGAGCTGGCCTGCCGCGGATACCGAGACGCCGGAGTCCGCCGCGACTTTGTCGAGGATGCCCGCGATGATGTACTCGGACGTCCCGACCAGGAAGCTGACGATCGCCAGGACATAGATTTTAAAAGCGTTAGACATAAAGGGGTGTTGCTCCTCTCTCCACTCGTCTTCTCTGTTTTTATATTTCTAAAATCATAGAAATTAAGGGCAAAAATAATTACTCTAGCAAATAAGGCGCGAATTTCCGCGCGACGTCGCGGTCCACGCTGTAAAAAATATACGTTCCGTCCTTGCGAAGATTCAGCAGGCCGCAATCCGTCAACTGCTTCAAGTGATGGGAAAGCGTCGAGCCCGCGATATTCTCCAGCTTCTGCATCATGGACGTGCAGCAAAGGTTCCGCTCCTCCGCGAGCAGAAGCGCGATCTTAAGGCGGGTCGGCTCTCCCAGCGCCTTGAAGATTCGAACGGCTTGGCGAACGTCCGCGCGTTCCTCGACCAATCGGCTCTCCTCCCTTCCGCTTTTTATTTCGATAAGCGTAGAAATAAAATAGCACAGCTTTCTCCTGAAGTAAATAGCAAATTGCGCGCGGCGGACGGGGACCACTTCGCCACTTCACCTTTCGGGCTTATAGGGTCGCTCTTTACGTCATTTGCCGTGCAGGGTAGGGTTTCCCTAGTTTCAGTCACAACTGTCCCAGCATGCCGATCCCCGTACACCGGAGAGTTCTTCCGCGCTGCGCTTCCAAGGACTTCACGCGTTCGATGGCCTTCGCCCAAATCATCGAGGCTCGGCTCTCTCTTGTCCCTTTCGGGTTCTTTTTGACGATGCGGCAGGATTCACTTCATGTTACGGTCTGCTGATTTGCTCGCACTCCCGCAGGAGCTACTTTGTCACGGGGCTTCGTCCTCAGGATCTCTCCACCAGACGCCCGTTAGCTACGAGGCGACTTGGCTCTTACCTCGGCCGGACTCGCACCGGCTAGTTGTCCCTAACTTGGCTAGGCGCGCATGACCGAAAAAGCCGCCCGCGTTCCCGGAGGGGAAACGCAAGCGGCATGGTCACCTTGCCTTCGGTCGATTCGCTATGAGTCCGAGCGTCAAGTCGTTATTTGTCGGCCGGCGCGAATACCGCTTCGATCGCCGCGATCGTCTCTTCGGACAATGCGACGCCGGATGCTTTCGCGTTCTCTTCGACCTGCTCCGGACGGCTCGCGCCGACGAGCGCGCTCGCCACGTTGGGCTGGCGCAGGATCCAGGCCAGCGCCAGCTGGCCGGTCGTCAGATCCAGCTCCTTGGCGATCGCCGCGAGCTGCTTGACCTGTCCGATCTTCTCCTCGGTGATGCCGTTCTTGACCCACTCCAGCTTCGACGCGCGGCTGTCGGCCGGCAGCGACGTGGCGCTGTCGTATTTGCCCGTCAGCAAGCCCTGCGCAAGCGGAGAGAAGACGACTTGCCCGATCCCTTGCTGCTCGCCGAGCGTGATGATTTCCTTTTCGATATATCGGTTGAACAGGTTGTATACCGGCTGGTTGACCACGATCCGGTCCAGCAAGTACCGGTCCGCCGTGCCGATCGCCGCCGCCATCTGCGCCGCCGTCCATTCGCTGACGCCTACGTACAGCACTTTGCCTTGGCGAACCAGATCGTCCAGCGCGCGGAGCGTCTCGTCGATCGGCGTCTCCGGATCGTATCGGTGGCAGTAGTAAATATCGACGTAGTCCGTGCCGAGCCGTTTCAAGCTGGCGTGCGCCTGCTCGGTGACGTGCTTGCGGGAAAGACCGCGGTCGTTGGGTCCGTCGCCCATCGGCCAAAATACTTTGGTCGCGAGGACGTAGCTGTCCCGCGGATACGCTTTGAGTATGCCGCCCATGACCTCCTCGGCCGCGCCTCTCTCGTAGACGTTCGCCGTATCGAAGAAGTTCACGCCCAGCTCGTACGCTTGGCGGATGGCCTGCGCGGCGCGCTCTTGTTCCACGTAGCCTCCGTATGTAAGCCAACTGCCCAAGCTGATCTCGCTGACTTTGAGTCCCGTGCGTCCCAACCGACGATATTGCATGTGTGGTCCTCCTCTGTAAAAGCGTGTTTATCTTGCCTTGGTGACATTGTATCCTTTTCGATATACAATTTGAAGAAGTGAAATGTTTCTCACTTAATTATACCGACTATACTAACTTACAAATAGAAAGGAAGAATCCGATGGCTTCCGCTAGACGGCCCTCCGCCACAATTCCGAACGATCCGATCTGCGTCGAATGCTCCATCGAGCGAACGCTCGAGGTCCTGAACGGCAAATGGGCCTTTCTGGTCCTCCGCGAGCTGTTCGACGGCCGCAAGCGGCGGTTCGGCGAGCTGCAGCGGCTCATTCCAGCCGTCAGCCCCCGGGCCCTCACGAGCACGCTCCGGCACATGGAGGAGCGCGGCGTCCTCATTCGGACGGTCTACCCGACCGTACCGGTAACGGTCGAATATACGCTCACCCCCAAGGGAGAAGACCTGCATCAGATCATCCGGGAAATGAAGCTCTGGTCCGCCAAGTGGACGTAGGCTTGTTGTCGGATTCGCCAGGTCGTTCCCAGCTCAGGAATAAGGCTGGCAATGACCTGGCTTTATTTTTTATCTTTTTTGGGTCTTTCCGGCCGACACCAGGCCAAATGGCCCAATAAAAAGCGCTTTCTCTTCCGATAAATACAAGTAGGCCCGCGAACAGACGGGAGCACATCCCGCCCAACCACGAAGCGCCACATTGAACAGGGAGAGGAAATCTCATGCGCATGCCCGTCAAAGTCAGATTGATTCTTTTGCTTTGCATTCCCCTGCTGCTGTTCGCCGTTACGGCAGTCTTTCTGTTACAAACGAATTCCGCGAACGTCCGCCAAATGACGAGCACGTTGTACGACACCGCTTACGAAGCTTCCTCGCTAGTCCTGAACGCGGACCGCGACATGAATCAGGCGCTGAGCGAATACCAGCGCATTCGACTGGGCAACCTTTCGCCGGCGGACCGCAAGAAAACGTTCGACGATTACAACGAGAACGTGAAGGAAGTCAACGAGAGAGTAACGGCGGCCCTCGCCATCCTGGAGAAACAGGGGCTGACCAACCTTAGACACCAGGAAACGTACGAAGATGTTTCCGAAGTGATCGAGCGGATCAAAAACGGATTCGACGCATGGGCCAAGCAAGCCAGCGAGAATCTGGAAACCGCCAAGGTAAACGAAGCCCAGGAGGACATGCTGATGGCCAAGTTCGAGCAGGGCCGTCTCGGCATCAACACCTTCGGCGAAATCATCGATCAGTATGCGGACGCCCAAACCGCCGACGTCAAAGCCAAAAACAAATCGACCACGATCAGCGTCTATATCGCGGTCATTATCGAATGGATCGTCATTATCGCGGCCGGCAGCTTGTTGATCCGCCACTTGAGCGGGACGATCAGCAACGTTCTGAACAAGACCAAGCAGGTGTCCGGGGGCAATCTCGTCTTCGAGGCGCAGGCCAAGTACGGAAAGGACGAGTTCGGGCAAATCAATCGGTCCGTCGACGAGATGATCGGGAAGATGCGGGAGCTCATCGGCGGCATTTCCGAGCATACGGAGACGGTGGCTTCCTCCTCGCGGGAATTGGCCGTTAGCGCCAAGGAGTCCGCGGCCGCGACCCAGCACGTCGCCGAGAACATCCAGGACGTCACGGCGCAGGTCGACGTGCAGTCGACCATCGCCATGGAATCCAGCCGGGCGATGGAAGAGATGGCGGTCGGCGTGCAGCGCATCGCCGAGAACACGACCGCGATCGCCGACCATACGACGTCAACGTCCCACCAAGTCGACGAAGGCAACGCGCGCGTCCAATCGCTCAAGCAGCAGATGCAGGATATTCTGGGGGCGATTCGCGAATTGTCAGCCATCGTCTCCTCGCTTACGGTCAAGTCGGATCGGATCGGCCATATTACCGAGAACATCACAGGCTTCGCCAATCAGACCAACATTCTCTCGCTGAACGCCTCGATCGAGGCGGCCCGCGCCGGCGAGCATGGCAAGGGCTTTGCCGTCGTCGCCCAGGAGATCCGCAAGCTCGCCGCCAGCTCGCTGGAGTCGGCCGAAGACATCAACGGCCTCATCTCCGAGACGAGGGACGAGATCGCGAACGCCTCGCAATACATGGACGCGACGCTGTCCCAATCTGAGATTGGCAGCCGCATGATGGACGATGTCGAGCGGGACTTCGACGCGATCCTGCGCTCGGTCCGGCAGGTCGCGACGCAAGTCCACGAGACGTCCGCGATCACGGAGCAAATGTCGGCCAGCTCCGAAGAAGTGTCGGCCAGCATGGAGCAGGCTTCGACTTCGGCGCTCGAAATCTCCGGCAAAGCGCAGACGGTCGCCGCAGCGACGGAGGAGCAGCTCGCGCTCGGCGAAAACATCTCGCACGCGGCCGAGCAGCTTCAGGAAGTCGTGCGCAACCTTCGGAACTCCGTAAGCTTCTTCAAGCTCTAAGCAGCTTTGCCTGATAGGTCTGCGCCTGACAGCGCCCCGTATCGGGCGCCAGGCCTCCTCCCCGTCCTCGGCTCCGAGGACGGGGATTTTATTTGGGTCGGCGGCATCAAAAAAAGAAGGCCCCCGAAGGGACCTTCTCTCTTGGCTGCTGTCGGATTAGAATCCGCCCATGCCGCCCATATCGCCCATGCCGCCAGGCATGCCGGCAGGCGCTTTTTCTTTTTCCGGCTTGTCGGCGATGACCGCTTCGGTCGTCAGGAACATCGCGGCGACGGAAGCGGCGTTCTGCAGCGCGGAACGCGTTACCTTCACCGGGTCGATGATGCCCGCGTCGAACATGTTGACCCATTCGCCGGAAGCGGCGTTGTAGCCGACGCCGACTTCTTCTTTCTTCAGGCGCTCGACGATGACGGAACCTTCTTGGCCCGCGTTGGCCGCGATCGTGCGGATCGGCTCTTCCAGCGCGCGCAGGATGATGTTCACGCCCGTCTTTTCGTCGCCGTCCGCTTGAACGGCTGCAACTGCGTTGTATACGTTCACGAGGGCGGTACCGCCGCCGGAAACGATGCCTTCTTCGACGGCTGCGCGCGTAGCGTTCAGGGCGTCTTCGATGCGCAGCTTGCGCTCTTTGAGCTCGGTTTCGGTCGCGGCGCCGACTTTGATGACGGCTACGCCGCCGGCCAGCTTAGCCAGACGCTCTTGCAGCTTCTCGCGGTCGAAGTCCGAAGTCGTTTCTTCGATTTGCACTTTGATTTGGTTGACGCGCGCTTTGATGTCGTTCGGATCGCCGGCGCCGTCGACGATGATCGTGTTTTCTTTGTCGACGCGCACTTGGCGAGCCGTACCGAGCTGTTGAACGGTCGCGGACTTCAGTTCCAGACCCAGCTCTTCCGTGATCACTTGGCCGCCAGTCAACGCCGCGATGTCTTGCAGCATCGCTTTGCGGCGATCGCCGAAGCCCGGCGCCTTGACCGCGACGCAGGTGAAAATGCCGCGCAGACGGTTGAGGACCAGGGTCGCTTGCGCTTCGCCTTCGACGTCTTCCGCGATGATCAGCAGCTGCTTGCCGGTTTTTACAATCTGATCAAGGATCGGCAGGATTTCTTGAAGATTGCCGATCTTCTTGTCCGTGATCAGGATATACGGCTTGTCGAGCACAGCTTCCATCTTGTCCGTGTCGGTAATCATGTACGGAGAGACGTAGCCGCGGTCGAACTGCATGCCTTCCACGACTTCCAGTTCGGTTTGGAAGCCCTTGGATTCTTCGACGGTGATGACGCCGTCTTTGCCGACCTTGTCCATCGCTTCGGCGATGAGCTGGCCCACTTCATCGTCGGCGGCCGAGATCGCGGCGACTTGCGCGATGCTGTTGCTGCCTTCGACTTGCTTGGAAATGGACTTGAGCTCTTCGACGGCGGCGCGTACCGCTTTGTCGATGCCTTTGCGGACGACCATCGGATTGGCGCCAGCGGTTACGTTCTTCAGGCCTTCGCGGATCATCGCTTGCGCCAGGACGGTAGCCGTCGTCGTGCCGTCGCCGGCCACGTCGTTCGTCTTGGTCGCAACTTCTTTAACCAGTTGGGCGCCCATGTTTTCGAACGCGTCTTCCAGCTCGATTTCCTTGGCGATGGTCACGCCGTCATTGGTGATCAGCGGAGAGCCGAACTTCTTCTCGAGGACGACGTTGCGTCCTTTCGGTCCGAGCGTGACTTTAACGGCATTGGCCAGGGCGTCTACCCCGCGGAGCATCGCGCGGCGCGCGTCTTCGCTAAACTTGATTTCCTTCGCCATTCTTCAATACCCCTCCTTGAGTGTGGTTGCCTGCATACGTATGGCTTGCGCTTGCTTATGTCAGTCGCTTCGAGGACGCTTAGCCTACGATCGCGTGAATGTCGCTTTCTTTCATAATCAAATACTCTTTGCCTTCGTACTTGATCTCAGTGCCGGCATACTTCGAGAACAGTACGCGGTCGCCTACGCTGACTTCCAGCGCTACACGTGCTCCGTCCTTGCTCACCGCACCGCTGCCTACCGCGACGATGACGCCTTCTTGCGGCTTTTCTTTCGCCGTATCCGGCAGCACGATGCCGCTGGCGGTCACTTCTTCCTTGGCGCTTGCTTCGACAAGCACGCGATCACCCAAAGGTTTGATCATGAAAATAGCCTCCTTTTTCCTTCTGAAGTGGAGATGTTTTCTTGGGTTTAGCACTCGCGATGTCGAAGTGCTAATAACCACTACTTATGATACTGATTTTACCGTTCGTTTTCAAGCCCTTTTCCGTTAAAAAAAAGCGGACCCGCATGATCTGCGGGTCCGCGCGGAGAGCACGGTTTCCAGTGTAGCCCAGAACGGATTCGTTCATTCACGTGCGGAAATTGCCTACAAGCGACTTGAGCCGAGAGGACATCGAGCTGAGCTTTTCCGCCGTGCGCGCCATCTCCTCGGTGGCGGAGAGCTGCTGCTGCGTCATAGCGGTGACCTGCTCGGAGAAAGCGGCCGTCTCTTCAGTGATCCGCGCGATATCGTTGATCGACTGCTGCACGGCTTGGCTGCCCGCCGACATTTCCTCGACCGCGGCGGCAACGTCTACGATATTGGCGCTCAGCTTGCCGACTTCGCCCACGATCTCGCGGAACGACGACTCGGCGTTGCGCATGCCCGACACGGCCCCGAACACCTGCTCGGCGCTCTGCTCGAACATGACGGCCGCCTTGCCGATGTCGCCGGACATCGCTTCGAGCGTATCTGCGATCTGCACCGCGGATTGCTGCGTCTGGTCCGCCAGCTTGCGGATCTCGCCCGCAACGACGGCGAATCCGCGGCCGTGCTCGCCGGCGCGCGCCGCTTCGATGGCGGCGTTCAATGCCAGCAGGTTCGTCTGATTCGACACTTCCGAGATGTAGCCGATGACTTCGAGCACCTTCTCCGACTTGTGGTTCAGCCCGCGCACCGTCTCTTGGAGCGAGCGGAACGCCGCCTCGACCTGGACGATGTCCTCGGTCGTCGTCTGCAGCAGCGTGGAGCCGTCCTCGGCCCGCGTGCGGGTCGACTGCGCGGCGTCGGAGACGCCCGTCGTTGTCGAGGCGACCTGACCCAGTCCCTCGATCGTCTCGTGCATGACGGCCGAAATTTGCTGGGATTGCGACACCTGCGTCTCGGAGCCGGCCGCAACCTTCTCGACCGCGCGTGAGACCTCGCTGCTCACTCTCGCGTTCTCGTCGGCCCCTTGCTTCAGCTGGATGGCCGCGGCGGCGAGCTCCGCCGTGTTGTCGCGAATCTCTTTCATCATTTTCTGGAGCCCGTCCAGCATGGCGTTCGCGGCGGCGGCCAGATCGCCAACTTCGTCCTTCGAATATACGTGAATGCGTCGGGTCAGATCGCCTCCCGAAGTCGCGATGTCTTTCAGCGCTCCGGTCACGCTGCCGATCGAATTCAGCAGGCTGCGAGAGATGCTGAGCAGCCCCAGTCCGCACCCCACGATGAGGACGGCGAAGATCACGATGATCTCCGTCAACAGCGCTCCGTGGCCGGATAGCGCCGAGGAGCTGATAATCAGCACCAAAGCCAGCACCAACAAGACGACGAACCCTACATAACCAAACAGAAACTTACGTCCCAAACCGACACCCGAACTGCGCATCCTTTCGCTCTCCTCCCGGCGAACAGCCGATACTTCATGACTAGTACGAATTGCCGTGACAGGCACTATCAGATTACCACATTTTTCATCGAATGAATGTCGTATTTTGTCGAACATGTAAGCGGTTTAGCAAGATTTTCGTCGACAATCGGTGCGTTGTGGCGAAGGGAGGGTGCGGAATGGGGCAAAAGGGCTAGTCTGGATCGCTTCGCCCAGGTGAAAGGCTGCCGATGGCTTGGCCCCTCACGCCTATGGGGGCGCAAGACGAGCTGGTCTTGCGGGCTCGTGGAGTCGTAGTTGGAGCATTTTGCTCCAACTAGCGCGCTGGTCGCGCTCGGGGCGCATGGCAAGTAAAAACGGCTTTGCCGTCCTCAGATGGGGGCGAAACGTTTTGTCGGAGCCCCTTTTAAAAGAGGGAGTCTCAAATGTAAGTCTGTTCACAGGGCAGACAGTTCTCCTCCATCCCTAAACGTGTGAAATCGAAAGAATGGCGGTGTTTGGGGAGATGATCCCTGCGGAAAACGAAAGCCATCCGACCTCCAAGCTTACCTTCGGCAAGACGCGAAGCAGACAACGCCGGAATCCGCTTTCCGTGTTGCTTACCCCGCATCCAATGATTTAGATGCAAACGTACATCTATTTTTGCTATATTTCCTGCTTAACGGTCATTTAGTTGCAAAAGTGCAACTAAATCGTCGTTTTCTGTGCATAGTGCAGATAGACTAGAAAGTGGACACACCGTAGTAGCGACCTGTTACAATAAATCC
>NZ_JAJFOW010000527.1 GCF_020731285.1 Cohnella baijiui | reverse complement strand
CACGTACAGAAGCTGTTTGCGGTGGTTGCGCTGCCTGCGTTCTCCACTCCTGAGACATAGAAGCGGCGGCTCCCTCACTTCGATTTTCCTTATCCGGTACAAATAACGTCCAATCCATTGATGCTTGATACTCATTATTTTTAGGTCGTGGACTGGATGAAGCAGAACGTTGTGCACTGGGTTCGGGAATTAATTTCTGCCCGCTCCAC
>NZ_JAJFOW010000526.1 GCF_020731285.1 Cohnella baijiui | reverse complement strand
AGTGTGCCTGCCGTAAATACACCAAGTGAGATGATAAAAAACTTCTTGTATCCAATGCGGTCTCCCATATACCCACTAATCGGAATAATAACCCCGGAAGCCAGCATATAGCCTGTCAGTACCCATTGAATGCGGTCTGTTGTTGATCCAAACACATTGGTCAATTTGGGAATTGCAACATTGATTAAACTGTTGTTCAGAATCGCAAC
>NZ_JAJFOW010000525.1 GCF_020731285.1 Cohnella baijiui | reverse complement strand
TATAAATTTCTCCATTAAAAACAATCGTATAGCGGCCATCAGCAGTTGTCATTGGTTGATGGCCTGCTTCTAAATCAATAATGCTTAAACGTCGAAAACCTAGCCCCATATTTCTATCTATATAGAGTCCCTCGTCATCTGGACCACGATGATAGAGCATATCACGCATTTTGACTATCTGTCTTTCACACACTGGCACCTTATTCATA
>NZ_JAJFOW010000524.1 GCF_020731285.1 Cohnella baijiui | reverse complement strand
ATCCGCTAACTGTGACGGAAGCCTTCGCCAAGCACCTCATTCGCATCGCTTACGATAACGAAGGCTGCCGGGTCAATTCGCTTCACAATCGTTTTGAGCCGAGCGAGTTGGTTCTGTGCCACGACACACATTAATACGGGCCGCTCTTCGTCCGTATAGCCGCCATGCGCGGCCAGACGCGTCACGCCCCGGTCCATCTCATACAAAAT
>NZ_JAJFOW010000523.1 GCF_020731285.1 Cohnella baijiui | reverse complement strand
TGCCTAGCCATGTACCAAGAATAGCCTCGGCATACTCGAACAATGTCTTTTCCGGATGACGCCTCTGCAACTGAAAAAGTAGATACATCGTAAAAATCCCAAGCGGGATGGCGATTAAATTGGCGATCGCCCCATCTTGTCCACCATAGATAAAATCATAATTCGTATTGCTTGAGGTCGCGGTAAGATACATCAGCATCAGAATAAAA
>NZ_JAJFOW010000522.1 GCF_020731285.1 Cohnella baijiui | reverse complement strand
ATAAGAAAATGATTGGCCAGTTAATCACAGCGGAAGACCGGCGCCTCGTATCGCACAAGGAAGTCTCGCCTCATCTGATTGACGCTATTATTTCTACTGAGGACAAGTATTTCTATGAACACAACGGGATCGTACCATCCGCTATCGCGCGCGCCGCGATTCAGCAAGTTACGAATTCACCCGTTCAAACCGGAGGAAGTACACTTACCC
>NZ_JAJFOW010000521.1 GCF_020731285.1 Cohnella baijiui | reverse complement strand
AGAGGCAGGAAGGCATATCCGCTGGGAATGGGAGATGTACGGCGTTGCGGATGATATTTATGTAAAAGAAGTTGAGCAAAACAAGCGGATTCTAATCGAATCATCGGACAACACGATAGTCGAGTGGATATTTACTCCCGAAGCGGATACAGAAACCTTTGTCACGATTACAAACTCGCGATTTACAGGAAGCGAAGAGGAAGTCGTCAA
>NZ_JAJFOW010000520.1 GCF_020731285.1 Cohnella baijiui | reverse complement strand
GGAGAGCGAACCGTTCATATGCTGCTCTAACTTATCAGCAGCTTGTATGAACACTTCTTTATCGCCGAATACTTCCCTCGTCGGACCAATTACAATCTCCTGCAAATTCTCGATGGAACGCTGATTTGAAATATCAAACGTACGGAGGGAATCAACTTCTGTATCAAATAGCTCTATCCGTATCGGATGCGCCATATAGACAGGAAAAAT
>NZ_JAJFOW010000519.1 GCF_020731285.1 Cohnella baijiui | reverse complement strand
CGCCGATGGTACTTGGACCGCAGGGTCCTGGGAGAGTAGGACGCCGCCAGGCCGGAAAGCTGACATTTATATGCTCTCATAGCTCAGTCGGTAGAGTGCATCCATGGTAAGGATGAGGTCACCGGTTCGATCCCGGTTGAGAGCTCCATGTATCTCGGCCCGTTGGTCAAGGGGTTAAGACACCTCCCTTTCACGGAGGTAACAGGGGTT
>NZ_JAJFOW010000518.1 GCF_020731285.1 Cohnella baijiui | reverse complement strand
AACTGTGTGCAGCACATGATCTCCTGTTGATTGTTGATGAGGTACAGACCGGTATCGGTCGTACGGGCGCATGGTTTGCCTATCAACATTATGATATGGAACCGGATATTATTTCGATCGCCAAAGGGCTTGGCAGCGGTTTTCCAATCGGGGCTATTGTCGGTAAGGAAGCATTGGCTGAAGCGTTCGGCCCGGGTACGCATGGGACGA
>NZ_JAJFOW010000052.1 GCF_020731285.1 Cohnella baijiui | reverse complement strand
GATAATCGGAAAAACCGATTAACTCGATCTCGAGGATGGCACTTTGGCGCGAGATCGTCGGTACATCGGGTCTTCGCCACGCCATACATGGAACGCAATAGGACTGCGGCAACCTAAACGGCGAAGACGCTCGAAAGTGATACTGTACTTACCGATTTCATGAACGGGCAAGGTCCTGCTACAAGGAGGCAACTCGCGTATGGCACGCAAATTAACCGTATACCAATATCCGACCTGCGGAACTTGCCGGGCCGCGGTCAAGCAGCTCCAGACGCAGGGCCACGAGCTGAATCTGCGGCACATCAAGGAGCAGCCGCCAACGGTCGAGGAACTGCGCGACTTGATTCCGGCCAGCGGGCTGCCGATCAACAAATGGTTTAATACGTCCGGCGACGCGTACCGATCGCTGGGGCTGAAGGATCAAATGGCGCGGTTGACCGACGAGGAGAAGATGGCGCTGCTCGCCTCGAACGGCATGCTGATCAAACGGCCGGTCGTAGCGGCCGGCCGCAAGGTCACCGTCGGATATCGGGAGGACGAACTGGAGCGTACCTATGGCGGGCGCTGACAACGGGCAATCTCGCGGCCCTTTGCCGCCGGGTCCACACGAGCCAGGTTCGCGGGACATGCGCGGCAGCGAGCGCGAGCGCCAGCCCGATTCGGGGAAGTCCTCTGAAAATCAGGCTTTCCCTGCCCCGCACCCAACGCAGCAGCATCTCGCTCCGCAGCCGCCGCTCGGCCCGGACGCTCAGCGGCCGCAGCAGCAGCTATCCGGAGCTCAGCCGCCGCCGGACGATGGCCGGCCCGACCGCAAGCCTCCGGGCGGCCGCAAGTCGTCCTGGGCATTCGGCGCCGTCCTGCTGTTCCTCTTGTCCAAAGGCAAAGTGGCGCTGCTCGCGCTGCTCAAATTCGGCAAGCCGCTGATCTCCATGGCGGTGACGGTGGGGGCTTATGCGCTTATTTATCCGTGGACGTTCGCATTGGGCTTCGTCGCGCTGATTTTCGTCCATGAGCTCGGCCACATCTTGGCCGCCCGACGCAAAAAGCTGCCGGTATCGGCCCCATATTTTATTCCTTTCCTGGGCGCGATGATCTTCATGAAGCGCAATCCGAAGGACGCCGCCACCGAAGCCGACATCGCGCTGGGCGGGCCGCTGCTCGGTTCGCTGGGAGCGCTCGTTTGCTACGGGATCGGAGAATGGACGGGGAGCAGGATTTGGCATGTGCTCGCCTACGTGGGGTTTTTCCTCAATCTGCTGAATTTGCTGCCGGTCCATCCGCTCGACGGAGGGCGGATCTCGAGGGCGCTCAGCCGCTGGATGTGGGTAGTCGGAGCCGTCCTCGGCCCGTTCGCGATTTGGTACACGAAGAGCTTCCTGTTTCTTTTGATCTGGGGATGGTTCCTCGTGCAGACGTATCGCAAGTTCAAGCAAAAAGGGGAAGGACCGTCCCATATCGCGGAAGGCGTCTATCAGACGACGGTCGATCCGACGCTGCCGGACTGGTACTATAAAGGCTCGCAGCATTTGAGAGATCTTCCGTATACGGCATACTGCCGGATGGACGGCCAGCATGTCGTGGAATTCCAATGGGAAGCGATGTCGTTCAAAGGCGAGCTGCCGATCGACCAAGCGATTATCGTCAAACGCGTGTACGTTTATCAGATCGAAGGTCCCGATGCGAATGAGAAATTGACGTTCAAGGTAAGAGCCGAAGGCGTGCTGTTCGAACCCGACAACTATTACGAGGTGCCGAAACGGACGAAATGGCGGATCGGCTTGCTGTATGGCGGACTGGCGGTCGGTCTCCTGGCGATGATGTGGATCATCCAGCAGGCCGGCTGGACCGAAATTCCCCGCTAAGCCGTCCGGCCAAGCCGCCATTCAGGGAAGGAAGATCAGCTCATGACGAATCACAAATGGCGTTCGCAGCGCCTGGACCGTCTCGGTTCCGCCATTTTCGCAGAAGTATCGGCATGGAAGGCGGAGGCCCGCGCGCAAGGGGTCGACGTCATCTCGCTCGATATCGGTAGCCCGGACCGGCCCCCGCTCGCCCCGATTCGCGAAGCGCTCGCCGAGGCGAGCCTGAAGCCGGACATGTACCGGTATCCCGGCACGGAAGGAAGCGCCCGGTTCCGGGCGAAGGCGGCCGAGTGGTTCGCCCATCGGTTCGGCGTCGCGCTCGATCCATCCAAGGAAATCCTCTCGCTCATGGGCACGCAGGACGGGCTGGCGCATCTCGCGCTGGCCGCGACCAATCCGGGCGACAGCGTCATGCTGCCGGACCCGGGCTACCCCGTCTACCAGGCGGGACTCGCCGTCGCCGGCGTCGAGACGATCCCGCTGCCGCTGCTGGCGGACAACGGATACCTCCCGGACTTCGACGCGATTCCGGACGCGCATTGGGACAAAACCAAATTCATGCTGCTGAGCTATCCGAGCAACCCGGTGACGACGGTGGCCGATCTCGCCTTTTTCGAACGGGCTGTCGCCGTCGCCAAACGCCGGGGCGTACTGCTCGTACACGACAACGCGTACAGCGAAATGGCGTACGACGGCTTCCGGCCGCCCAGCGTGCTGCAGGTGCCCGGAGCTTCGGAGATCGCCATCGAGTTCCACTCCATGTCCAAGTCGTTCCACTTGGCCGGCGGCCGCATCGGTTTTGCCGTCGGCAACGCGCAGGTGCTGGACGCGCTCCGCGACTTGAAAAACAATATCGACTTCGGCGTCTTTCTCGCGGTGCAGGAGGCGGCGGTCGCCGCGCTGGAGCTCGATATGCGCGATCCGCATCCCGTAGCGTCGATATACGAGGCGCGCAGAAACGCGTTTGTCCGGGCGATGCGGGAGGAAGGGTGGGACTTTCCGCCTCCCCGAGGGACGATGTTCGCCTGGGCGCCAGTGCCCGCGGGATGGTCTTCCCGACAAATTTCCCGGGCAATGTTGGCGCATGCGGGCGTTGCCGTCATCCCCGGACGCGCGTTCGGCGAGCGAGGCGAAGGCTATGTGCGTTTTGCTTTGGTCGAAGAAGAAGAGCGACTGCGGGAAGCGGCGCAGCGGATCGGGCGGTTTTTGCGCGAGCACGAGCCCGTATCGGACGGGCATTCCGACTACTAAGTTTGCGAGGAAAGCGAGGTTGTCTTTTCGATGTCTGCGACTCAAGATCGCTCTCATTCCTTATTGCTGGTCGACGGGATGGCCGTATTGTTCCGCGCGTACTACGCGACGGCGTACAGCGGCTACGTGAAACGGACCAGGGCGGGACTGCCCGTCAACGCCATTCAAGGATTTCTTCGATATTTCGCCGACGCGTTCCAACGCTTCGGTCCGACCCACGTCGCCTGCTGCTGGGACTTGGGCGGCGGGACGTTCCGCGGAGAGCAATTCGCGGGATATAAGGGCAACCGCCCGGAAGCGCCCGACGACCTGATCCCCCAGTTTGAGCTGATCAAGGAAGTGACAGCCTGCTTCGGCATCCCGAACATCAGCGCGCCCGGCTTTGAGGCCGACGACTGCATCGGCACGCTGGCCAGGCAGTTCTCCGAGCATGCGGACGTCACCATTCTGACGGGCGACCACGATCTGCTTCAGTTGGTGGACGATCGGATCCGCGTGGCGATCATGAAGAAGGGGCAGGGCAACTACGCCGTCTACACCCCCGCGTTTTTGATGGAGGAACGGCAACTGACGCCGGCCCAGGTGATCGACCTCAAAGGGCTCATGGGCGACACGAGCGACAATTATCCGGGCGTTCGCGGCATCGGGGAAAAGACGGCGCTGAAGCTCATTCGCGAATATGCGTCGATCGACGGCATCTTGGAAAATCTGCATCTGCTGCCCGCCTCGCTGCGGACCAAGATCGAGACGGATCTTGAGATGCTGCACCTGTCGAGGCAGCTCGCGACAATCAGCTGCGAAGCGCCGGTCGCGATGGATTTCTCCGAATGCTTGTGGAACGTGGACCGCGCGATCGCGCTCGCCAAATGCGAGGAGCTGGAGCTGCGGGATCAATTGAAGTGGATCGGCTAAACGTAAAAGCGATTATTCGATTTTTCTTAGAGGCTTGTCCGGGGATTGCCATCTTCGGACAAGCCTCTCGTCCTTCCGGCAGGCGCCGCTAAACAATCGGATCCAATTCGCCGACAAAAAAGAAATGACCGATTAACGCAAGGCAAGGAGCTGTGCGAATGGATTTGAAAGACAACAAGACAAGCCGGATGGATCGCAAGAAGTACAAACGGATACCCGGATCAGGGATCAAGCTGCTGCTGGCCGCGGCGCTGACGAGCGCCTGCATCGTCCCGCTCGGTTCCGCAGCTGCCGAAGAAGCGGGCGCGCCCGCCCCGGGAGCCGTCTCCGCGACGGCCTGTCCGAGCGGACCGCTGCGTCTCGCGTTGGGCGAGCGGGCGGATGCAAAGACGAAGCTGGGGCTTCCGGCGGTGGAGGGGGGATATTTGTTCCGGATCGCGGAAGGGCAGGCGGCGCGCGTTACGTTGGCCGGGATGACGGTCCCGCTCGTGCCTGGTTCCGCCACGTTGGAGGTTCGGAAGGCGATGCCGGCGGACGAAACGGACGGGAGCGAAACCCCGGCGGCGTGCCGGGTGACGGTGCGCGTCGAGGCCGCCGCCAAGCCGAATCCCGCGCTCGCGCCGCGCGCCGAGAGCCGGACCGTCAAAGTCGGCGGCAAGTCGTTCGCCGTTCGCGCGGTTTACATTCCGAAGGGGGTTCCAGTCGATGTCGGGCTTGGGCAGGACCGCGTCGGCGGCACGGAGGCGCTGGCTTCGATCGCCCAGCGTCGCCATGCGGACGTCGCGGTAAACGGGACGTTCTTCGAAGCTTACGGAGGCATCCCGGAGCCGTGGGGGACGCTGATCGCCGACGGCGAAATCGCCCACGTCGGAAACACGGGCACCGCGATCGGCTTCGCCGCCGACGGCACCGCCAAGATGGACACGCTTCGGGTCCGTATCGGCGGAACGACGTCGCATCCGGCGTCGGGCAAGACGGCAGGGTGGTACGCTTATTTCGTTAACCGGACGCCGGCGGAAGGCGCGAACGCGGCGATCCTCTACACGCCGAAGCGCGGCAGCCGGATCGGCTTCGCCAGAGGAACGGCCGTCGTCGTCCGCGGAGGTATCGTCGAAAAGATCGTCAAAGAGGAGAACGCGGTCATCCCGAAGGACGGGTACGTCCTCGTCTACACGGGGAATGAGCAGTCCCAGGCGACGCGCTTCGCCGTCGGCAGCCGAGTCCGGTACGATGTCTCGTATACGAACGCCGCCGGCAAACCGATCGACTGGAGCGGCGTCGTGACCGCCGTCGGTGCGGGACCGCGCCTCGTCCAGGACGGCAAGCTCCGGATCGACGCCAAGGCCGAGGGCTTCACCGAGGCGAAAATTTTGACCGCCGCGGCCGCCCGCAGCGGGATCGGCATCCGCAAGGACGGCAGCATCGTCGTCGCGACGACGACCGCGACGATCGCGCAGCTTGGAAGCATCCTCCTTCAGCTCGGCGCGGTCCAGGGCATGAACCTGGACGGCGGCGCCTCGTCGGGATTGTACACTATGGGCGGGTTAAAAACGACGCCGGGGCGGACGCTCAGCAATACGCTCGTATTCGGCCAATCGCTCGCGTTTCGGCCCTAGCCGCCAATCCCGTTTTCTCCATGACTTCCGAACAGCCCAACGAAAGAAGCCCCTCATGCAGAGGGGCTTCTTTCGTTGTCAATCCGTCGTGCCGGCGCTGTCATCCGGCAGCGGGTCGTCGCCGGGATACCCTCGCGACATGCCTTCGTGAAGCTCTTTGTTCTCGTAGTCGAATGCGACCTGAGCGTGCTGGTCGGCTCGCCAGGGCTCGCTTTTGCCGAGCGACGGGCTATCGATGGACGCACCGTACGGCCCTTCGGGAAATTCCTCGGCCGTCAGATCGTTGCGCTGGGACTCGACGGTGGACAGGTCGTTCGTCGGACGGCGGCGCTCGGAGAGATAGCGGGGCATAGGCAGATCTCCTTCGGACAGATTAAATCCTAGTATCCCCGACGGAACGGCGAACCATGCCGGGATCCCGCATCCGGCCTCGTATTAATCCGTAAAATGAACCTCTCCGAGCACCATCGCCAGAAATTGCGCCAGCTCCGCCGCGTCCTCCGCCTTCAGCTTAAAGACGGATTCGAGCACGCCTTCTTCCTCGAGATCGTCGTACGCCAGCACGCCGCTGCGGCCGGATTGCATGTCGATGACGAGCTTCTTGCCGTAAAACCGGTTCGTCGTCAAGATCGCGAGGTCGAAGCGCGCGAGTCCCGGCGTGATGAAGGTCACGTAGCGGGTGGTCGTTTGTTCGGTGCTGTCCGACAGGAAGTCGAAGTCCTTCAATTCCATCCCATCACCCCCTTCGGAAACCGGATCGGTCGCAAGCCCGCCGTCAAAGGTAAGGTGCTTGCTGGTAGACGTATTTAGGCGACAGCTCGCGGTCCTCGAACCGGCTGTGGAAAATGTCCGTCGTCGCCGGCGACAGGGGCGGAATGAGCCAGGACCACCGCCCCGTCGTCTCCCGTCCTTCGCGTTCCTCGTTGCGCCGGAACGTCGAGAATTGCTGCGCCGCCGTATGATGGTCGACGATGCTGACGCCGTCCCGCCGGAACGAATGCAGCACGGCGACGTTAAGCTCGACCAGCGCGCGGTCCTTCCAGAGAGAGGCGTTGGTGCCGGTATCCAGGCCGAGATTCCGCGCGACGAGCGGGAGCAGGCCGTACCGGGCGTCGTCGGCCAGGTTGCGGGCGCCGATCTCCGTCCCCATGTACCAGCCGTTGAAGGGCGCCGCGGTGTACAGGATGCCGCCGATCTCGAGGCCCATGTCCGAGATGATCGGGACGGCGTACCATTTGACGGGAAAGCCGTGGAACAGATCGCAGGTCGGGTGGGCCAACGGGACTTCGCGAGCGAGTCCTTCGGGCAGCGGGGACAGGCGCGGCTCACCTTCCCGAACCTGGACGACGAGAGGCAGCAGATCGAAGGGCGTGCCCTCGCCCCGCCATCCCAGCCGCTGGCATACTTGCGTGAAAGCCGCCGAGGCGGGGTCCCCTACGACGCCCTCCTCCGACGCATAGCCGGCATACCTCAGCAGTTGGTGGTTCCAGATGCGGACTTGCGCCTTTCCGTCCCGAGCCGGCTTGAAGATCGTGATGGCCGTGCGAATTTCACCGCCGTTCGTGGCGTATTCGATATGCCGCTCGAGCGCCGCGAAGACGTCCGCTTCGGAATCCGCCCCGCGCGCGTCGAAGACGTGCAGCCCTTTCCAGAACAGCCTTCCGATGCAGCGATTGGCATGGCGCCAAGCCATGCGCGCACCGTGTTCCAGTTCGGCGCAGGTGTGCGTGTAGGTGCCTGTGGCCTCGATTTCCCGCTGCACCTCGACCCACCGCCGTTCCGTGTCGGCCTGCGGCTCGCCCCATTCCCGTCCGTAGGTGCGTATAAAGTTTTCCGCCTCCGCGAGCAGCGTTTCCTTCTCCGCGATATCCATCGTTTCCGTGGCTTTCATTCCCGTTGTTTCTTCCTTCCGCCGGCTCGGCAGCGCGCCGCGCCGGACTCGATGTTGAACTAACCTTATCATATCACCCGGAAAGGGCGCAAAAGACGATCATGTGACAAAAAAGCCGCAGAGACGCTTGTCAGAAATGAGATCTTTTGGTAATCTAAAGTTGTTCAGGTCGAACGGATGAGGAAGCACCTCGCCGCCATGCGCGGAGGGGTGCTTTTTGGCGTTCAACTTCGCCGTCAGCCGCCCGGCCGTCGTTCGTGGCACGCCGAACAAGACGCGGTCCGTCCATGCCCGGCATTCGGCCGCGATACCACGAGACGAGGAGAGGAAGCAGCATGCAGATCGTGTTTTTGAACCGCTTCGAGCGGGAAGGGGATTTCGCGGGAGACGCGCGGGGCCAGGTGTTCATCGGGGAAGAGCAGGGCAACTGGTCGGCCGGCTGGCATGCGCTGCCGGAGCAGAGCGAGCAGCCGCAGGAGCTGTGGTACGAGGGGACGAGCTGGGAGGAGCTGCTCTCCGCCTTTCGCCACGGCGTCGCTCGCCGGATGCGAGAGGGATTCCGCCCGCTGCTGGACGGCATGCTCGAGGAGACGCCGTTCTGGGAGCGCAGACCGCAGCTGCAGGCGCTGCTCCAATGCTACGCGGAGGGCAAGGAGGGCGCGGAAGAGCTGCTCGTCCCGCTCCGGCTTTGGCGGCGGGCGAAGGCAGCCGAGGAGAAGCGCGCGGCCTACATGATCGCGACGAACCGTGAACTGCAGATGCTGGCCGTCTACGTGCCCCAGACGCTGGCGGAGCTGCAGCAGATTCCCGGCTTCGGCAAGCTGAAGACCGAGCGCTACGGCGCCGATCTCGTAGCGCTGCTCGCGGACTGCGAGCGCGGACACGGCTATCCGCTCGACTGGGTGGCCGAGGCGGTGTCCGCCGAGGCGTTCGCGGACTGGACGTTCCGTCAGAAGGAGGAACGCTACGGCAAGAGCCTGGCGCTTGTCCAGGACAAGCGCAAGCTGCTTGCCGGCATCCGGCAGGGCCGCTCGCTCGCCGAGTTGGCCGAGGAGCTGAAGCTCTCCCGACGCGAGCTGCTGGAGCGGATCGAGCGGCTGGACGACGACGGCTACGACGTGCTGCCGCTCGTGGAGCTGGAGCTGCGGGACATTCCCGAGGCGGAGCGGGACGGCGCGATTCTGGCGATGAGCGAGTTGGGCGACCGCTATCTGAAGCCGCTGCAGAAGCGTGTCTATGGTCCGCCCGCCGAAGGGAGCGAAGCCGAGGTCGAGCGCCAATACGAGAAGCTCCGCCTCGTCCGCATCCGGTTCCGCCGCGACCGGAAAGTCGCCGTCTGACCGGACGCACGGCGGCGCGTTCCTCCATAAGCAAGAAGGACCTCCCTGTCGCCCTTCGCGGCGTTTCGGAGGTCCTTCGCGTATTCGTATGCCCATGGCACACCTCACAGCCAGTCTTTCTTGCGGAAGAAGTAAAACATGCCGAAGCCGAGTCCGATCATGATCCCAAGCAGAATGATCGAGCCGTAGCTGTCGTGCATGCCGGGAATATAGTCGAAGTTCATCCCGTACACGCCGGTGATGAAGGTCAAGGGCATGAAGATCGTGGTCAGTGCGGTAAATACCCGCATGATTTCGTTCGCGCGGTTGGCGACGCTGGACTGGTACGCTTCTCGCAAGTTCGCCATCAGATCGCGGTAAGTTTCGAACGTTTCATAGATTTTGATCGCGTTCTCGTGAATGTCCACGAAGTACTTTTGCAGCTGATCGTCGATCAGGCGCAGGTCTTTCTTGTTCAGCACGGCGATGACGTCGCGCTGCGGGCCAAGTACCTTCTTCAGCCACAAAATTTCGCTTCGCAGGCTGATGATTTCGTTCAGGTGCGACTTTTTGGTGTGCATGAGGATGTCTTCCTCGAGCTGTTCGATGCGTGCTTCGATCCGGTCCCCGACGACAAAGTAATTGTCGACCACCAGGTCGACCAAATGGTACATGAAACGGTCGGCCGTGTTGACCTCCTGCTCCCAAAGTACGGGCTTGATGGCGCGCAGCTCGTTGATCTTTTGGCGGGTGACGGTGACCAGGTAGTGGCGGCCGAGGAAAATGTTCAGCGCCCGGAGAAAAATCTCTTCGTTGTCGAATCGGATGCTGTTGATGACCAAAAAATAATGGCTATCGTAGACTTCGAGCTTGGGACGCTGCTCTTCCTCGTTCTGGCAGTCTTCAACGGCCAGATCGTGGAGGCCGAAATGCGGCTGAAGGACGACGAGGTCGTCGACATCCGCGTCGATCCAGTAAAAGCCGTCGGCAGGCGGAGTCAGCGTCAGGTTAATGTCGTCGATCGGCGTGAAGACGCCGTTGTGGACGTGTCTGATTTTCATGGGAATTCGCTCCTTTTGCATGCATGCGCCGCGGACTGCCCCGCGCCCCGACGAAGGTCGGGCGCGGACGCAGCCGCACGTGGATGCAGGGCGGCATTCCCTAATCGAAGGGGCGGCTACTCGGCGGAGCCGGGCATGTCGGGATCTTCGCTTAAGGACGTCGGACCTGCGGATTCGTTCGTGTGGGTACAACTTGGCCCGGGTGTATCTCCTTCCATGTCGGCTCCCCCCTTTCGTCCCTTCGCGATTTGCGCGAATCATCGTCGCCAGGCCGCGCGCGGCGGGCGATCCGTGATAAGTATAATCCTCCTCCACAAGCCTTTCAAGGACAAATTCCGACGGACGCAGACTCTTGACGGACGGACCGTTTTCGGGTAAATTAGTTGTAGTTTCGGCCGACAACTGAATAGGTTTTGCCATCTTATCAAGAGCAGGCGGAGGGACTAGCCCGATGAAGCCCGGCAACCGGCGTCGCGTATGACGTACGGTGCTAATTCTTGCGAGAACGTTCGGATGAACGTTTCGGGAGATGAGAGAGGCGATCGCGACGGTTCCGACGACGACCCCTTTCTCAGAGTGGGTCTTTTTTACGTTATGCAACATGCGACAAAAGGGAGGGTTTGGCATGCCGATCAAAGTACCAGACAACCTGCCGGCCAAAGAGATCCTCGCCGGCGAAAACATTTTCGTCATGGATGAGAGCACCGCGTACCATCAGGATATTCGGCCGCTGCGCATTGCGATCTTGAATTTGATGCCGACGAAAGAAACGACGGAGACGCAGCTGCTGCGCCTCATCGGCAATACGCCGCTGCAAGTGGAGGTCGTGCTGCTCCATCCGAAGACGCACACGTCCAAAAACACATCCGCCGAGCATCTGGAGAGCTTCTACAAGACGTTCGACGAGATCGCCCATCAGCGCTACGACGGAATGATCATCACGGGCGCGCCCGTTGAGCAGATGGCGTTCGAGGACGTGAATTATTGGGAAGAGCTGAAGGACATCATGGACTGGAGCCAGCGGAACGTCACCTCCACTTTCCATATTTGTTGGGCCGCGCAGGCCGGACTGTACCATCACTTCGGCGTTCCGAAGCACGATCTGGACCAAAAGCTGTTCGGCGTGTTTCCGCATACGGTCGAGCAGCGCAACGTCAAGCTGCTGCGGGGCTTCGACGAAATGTTTTTCGTCCCACAGTCCCGTCATACCGAAGTGCGCAAGGAAGATATCGACAAGGTGCCGGAGCTCGAAATCTGGTCGGCTTCCGAGGAGGCCGGCGTTTACATCGTGGCGACCCGCAGCGGGCGGCAGATCTTCGTGACCGGGCACTCCGAGTACGACCCGGGCTCGCTGAAGTGGGAGTACGACCGGGACAAGGCGAAGGGGCTTCGGATCGACGTGCCGAAAAACTACTTCCCGAACAATGATCCGTCCAGGTTCCCGCTGTCGACCTGGCGGGCGCACGCCAATCTGCTCTACTCCAACTGGTTGAATTATTACGTGTACCAAGAAACCCCGTTCGATCTCGGAGCGGGCATCTGACGCTCGCCGAGGCTTGAGTCATCCCTACTTTACCTGAACGCAGGAGGTTTCCTCTCAATGAACATCGAAAGCCGTTTGGCCCAAATCGGGTCGCAGGAAGATCCGGCGACGGGCGCCGTAAGCTATCCGATCTACCACGCGACCGCGTTCCGCCACCCCCGTCTCGGGCAGAGCACGGGCTTCGACTACTCCCGCACCAAGAGCCCGACGCGCACGATCCTGGAGGCGGCCGCCGCCGAGCTGGAGAGCGGCGACCGCGGCTTTGCCTGCAGTTCCGGCATGGCGGCGCTGCAAACGATTTTTGCGCTGTTCTCCCAGGGCGACCATCTGATCGTTTCGCTCGATCTGTACGGCGGGACCTACCGGCTGCTGGAGCGGATCATGTCGCGATTCGGCGTCTCGGCGACGTACGTGGACACGAACGATCTGGACGCGCTGGAGGCGAGCTACCGGGAGGGGAGCACGAAGGCGATCCTGATCGAGACGCCGACCAATCCGCTCATGATGGTCACGGACCTCGAAAAGGCGGCGGCCT
This sequence comes from Cohnella baijiui, assembly GCF_020731285.1. Taxonomy (GTDB): domain Bacteria; phylum Bacillota; class Bacilli; order Paenibacillales; family Paenibacillaceae; genus Cohnella. Next base: position 29,267 of record NZ_JAJFOW010000052.1, on the reverse strand, counting down.
GGGCCAAGCGCAAAGGCCTCTTGACGATCGTCGACAATACGCTGCTGACCCCGTTTTTGCAGCGACCGATCGAGCTCGGCGCCGATATCGTCATCCACAGCGCGACCAAATATCTCGGCGGACATAACGACGTGCTGGCGGGACTAATCGTAACGAAAGGACAGGCCTTGTCCGACGAGATGGCGATTCTCCACAACTCGATCGGTGCCGTTCTCGGACCCCAGGATTCCTGGCTGCTCATGAGAGGCATGAAGACGCTCGCCCTGCGCATGGAGCGCCACGAGTTCAATTCGGTGAAGCTGGCGGAATGGCTCAAATCCCACCCGGCCATCGAAGAGGTGTACCACCCGGCGCTGCCGCACCATCCCGGATATGAGATCCAGCGTCGGCAAGCATCCGGCAACACGGGCATCTTTTCCTTCCGTATGAAGGATGCCCGCACCGTCGAGCCGATCCTGCGCCATCTTCGGCTGATCGCTTTCGCGGAGAGCCTAGGCGGGGTCGAGTCGCTCCTGACGTATCCGGCGGTGCAGACGCACGCGGACATTCCCGAGGAAATTCGCCGCCGCGTCGGCGTGGACGACCGGCTCTTGCGCTTCTCTGTAGGGATCGAGCACATCGATGACCTGATCGCCGACCTGGGCCAGGCCATCGACGCCGCGCTGCGGGAAATCGAGGAGGCCTGACGCATGACGCCATCGCATTCGAACGACAACCGCGAAGCCCAAGACTTCGGCACGAAGCTGATTCACTTCGGCAAGGAGATCGACGCCGCCACCGGCGCTTCCAGCGTGCCGATTTATCAGGCGTCGACGTTCCACCACTTCGACCTCGAGCGTCCGCCGGTCCATGATTACAGCCGCTCCGGCAACCCGACGCGCGAAGCGCTCGAGCAGTACATCGCGGTGTTGGAAGGCGGAACGAACGGCTTCGCGTTCGCCTCCGGCATGGCCGCCATTTCGACGGCGTTTTTGCTTTTGTCGGCTGGCGATCACGTCATCGTGACCGAGGATGTGTACGGCGGGACCTACCGTTTGCTTACGACCGTGCTGAACCGTCTTCAGATCGAGTCGACCTTCGTCGACATGACCGACTTCGATCGGATCGTGGCGGCCCGCCGGCCGAACACCAAGGCCGTGTTTCTGGAGACGCCGTCGAACCCGACGCTCAAGATCACGGACATCGCCCGCGTCGCCGCGTGGGCGAAGGAGCACGAGCTGATCACGATGCTCGACAACACGTTTATGACGCCGTACCATCAGCGCCCGATCGAGCTCGGCATCGACCTTGTCGTCCACAGCGCGACCAAGTTCCTGGGCGGGCACAGCGATGTGCTGGCGGGCCTGATCGTGACGGCGGACGAGGCGCTCGGGCGCCGCGTAAAGCAGCTGCAAAACGGACTGGGCACCGTCCTCGGCACGCAGGAGAGCTGGCTGCTGATCCGCGGGATGAAGACGCTGCAGGTCCGCATGGCGGAAAGCGAGCGAAGCGCCGCCAAGCTGGCCGCCTGGCTGCAGGCGCATCCGGCGGTCGAGCGCGTGTACTATCCGGGGCTCGAGGATCATCCCGGCCGCGACATCCACGAGCGCCAGTCGCGCGGCTACGGCGCGGTCGTTTCGTTCGACGCGGGCAGCGGGGAGCGGGCGAAGCGCCTGCTCGGCCGGGTCCGGATCCCGCTCGTCGCCGTCAGCCTCGGGGCGGTCGAGAGCATTCTCTCCTATCCGGCGATGATGTCCCACGCCGCGATGCCGCCGCACGTGCGGCTCGAGCGGGGGATCACGGACGGCTTGGTCCGTTACTCGGTCGGTCTTGAAGCGATCGACGATTTGATCGCGGATCTGGCGCAGGCATTGGCGGAATAACCGAATAAGTCTGGTAACATCTGCTATTCAGGCCTGTCTATACGTGATAAAATGATAAAAAAATCGTCCCGACAAGGCAGGCTGATCATCGTGAGCGTTCAAGGTTTGGTTGAAAAGCTTCGCCTGGTCTCCAAGCTCATGCTGCCCAGCCGCATGCTAAAGGCGTTCCCGCCGGACTTTACGCTGAGGCGCCCGCTCGTCTCGCTTCTGGACAAGCGGATTCGCCGCGGAGACGCCTGTTATTTGGCGCTCTTCCGCTGGGAGGTACCGGCCGCGCACGAGCCGCTCTGTCCCGCATCCACGCTGCGGCTGCAGGCCCTGACGCGCACCCTGCTCAAGGAGCTGACCTCCGAGCAGTTGCTTCCCCGCGAGCTGGTCGGTCTGGATCAGTTCGGTCCGCACGAATACGTCGTCATCATTCGCGAAGCGGCGGAGCGCGGAGAGTCGTTCGTGCCGCCCGCGCTCTTCCGCAAGCTGGAGATGCTGAAGCACGCGCTCGAGGTGAGCGTCGAAGGGAGTATGCCGGGCGAGCGCGTCCGTCTCCATTTGACCGGGACGTACGTCCCCGTCTCCCTGCCGCTGCACCAGCAGGACGCGACCGCCTCGGAACGGCTTCATGAGGCGTACCATTTCGCGCTCGCCCTTGCGACGCGGCAAGTGACGCCGCAGGTGCTCGCCGCCCGCCGCCAGCTCGACCAGATTTTGCAGGACGGCAGCATTTCGGTGCTGGCGCAGCCGATCATGAACCTGCGCAGCGGAGATGTATTCGGCTGGGAGATTCTGACCCGCGGACCCGCGGCCAGCATCTTTCACCTGCCGGACGAGCTGTTCCGCTTCGCCAGCCAGAGCAAGCTGCTGAGCAAGCTCGAATTTCTCGTCGTCCGGCACGCGCTCGAGGAGATTGCCACCCGTGGCATCCGGGAGCCGATCTTCCTGAACATCACGCCGGTCACCTTGTCGCATCCGATGTTCCTGAATCATATGCTCCAGTGCCTGGAGCGCCACCCCGGCTTGTCGCCGGGACAAATCGTGCTGGAGATCACAGAGCGCCACGAGGTGCAGGATCTCAAAGGGATGGCCGATATCCTCGACACCTTCCGTGCGCACGGCTTCCGCTTCGCCGTGGATGACGCCGGGTCGGGCTATTCGAGCCTCCAATGGATCGGCGAGCTCGCGCCCGAGGTGATCAAGATCGACCGTTCCGTCATTCAATTCGTCGACCGCTATGCCGTCAAGCTTAGCCTGCTGCGCGCGATCGTGAACGCGGCCAGCGAGATGAGCTGCGAGGTTGTCGCCGAAGGCGTCGAGCGCGAGGAGGAAGCGGACGTCCTGTTCAAGCTGAACGTCGGCATGGGGCAAGGTTATTACTTCGCCCGGCCGAACGTGCTGCTGCACGAACACGAGCGGGACATCTTTCAAGAAACGAAGCGCAGAATCCAGCATCGCCGCGGCCAGGTCGCTTCCTGAGCCCGCGGCTTTTGTTTCGGCTTTGTCGTGAATTTTTTCACAAAACTGTCAAGCCGCCTTTGGATGACAAGGGGCGCGAACTGGGCTACAATGATCCCTATAGAGGAAGCAAGAAAAGGAGGCTGGCGAGATGAGCGCAGTGGACGCCATTCTGGACCGGTCGCTTAAAGGCGAACGGCTGGCGCTGGAAGATGTGGTCACCCTGTTTGAGTCGGAAGAGATCGAGAAGATGGGGGCAGCGGCGAATCAGCTGATGCTGCGGCGCCACCCCGAGCCGATTACGACGTTCGTGGTCGGACGCAACGTGAACTATACGAATATTTGCGACGTTTACTGCCGGTTTTGCGCCTTTTATCGCGCACCGGGTTCCGATCAAGGCTACGTGCTGCCGGACGAGACGATCCTGCAGAAAATCCAGGAAACGGCGGACGTGGGCGGCACCGAGATTCTGATGCAGGGCGGGACGAATCCGAATCTCAAATTCAGTTATTATTTGGACCTGCTGCGCAAGATCAAGGCGCGGTTCCCGAATATCACGATGCATTCCTTCTCTCCGGCCGAGATCCACAAGATGAAGGAAGTATCCGACGGCCTGTCGCTCGAAGAGGTCATCCGCCAAATCCACGAGGCCGGTCTCGACTCGCTGCCGGGCGGGGGCGCGGAAATTCTGGACGACCGGACCCGGCGCAAGATCAGCCGCCTGAAAGGGTCCTGGACCGACTGGATGGACGTCATGAAGACTGCGCACCGGATCGGCATGAACACGACGGCGACGATGGTCATCGGCTTCGGCGAATCGATGGAGGAGCGCGCGCTGCATCTTCTACGGGTGCGGGACGCACAGGACGAGTGCATTCAGAACGGCTATTCCTCGAAGGGCTTTCTGGCTTTCATTCCATGGACGTTCCAACCGGACAATACGAACATGAAGCGGGAAAAGGCGACGCCGGAGGAGTACTTGAAAACGCTGGCGATCAGCCGCATCGCGCTTGACAATATCGACAACTTCCAATCCTCCTGGGTCACGATGGGGCCGGAGATCGGCAAGCTGTCGCTGAGCTACGGCTGCAACGACTTCGGAAGCACGATGATGGAGGAGAACGTAGTCTCCGCGGCGGGAACAACGCACAAGGTGAATATCGAGCTCATCCTGAAGCTCATCCGCGAAGCGGGCAAAATACCGGCGCAGCGCAATACAAAATACGAAATTTTGAAGGTGTACCACGACAACGAGCATGTCGCGCGGGACTTCGTCATGCAGAACTAATAGACGGCAAAATGGAAAAGCAGCCCTAAGCGGGGCTGCTTTTTGTCGTAGAGGCGGTTAGGGGGGCGACGACCGTCCGGTTTTTGCCTCCGTGCTTCGCCTGATACAGCGCGGCGTCGGCGCTGCGGAAGAGCGTCTCCTTGTCCATCTCTTCCACGTAGGCGGCCAGACCGACGCTGATCGTCACCGAGCGTCCGCCGAGCGCCTCATGTTTGGCTGCGGAGACGGCCGTTCGGATCTCCTCCACGGATTCGTAGGCGCTGGCCAGCGTCCGATCCGTGAACAGCACCGCAATCTCTTCTCCGCCGTAGCGGGCGACGATGTCGAACTCGCTCGCATGGCCCCGTACGACGCCCGCGACGCTCCGGAGCACCTCGTCGCCGGCGCGGTGGCCGAACGTATCGTTGACCGCTTTGAAGTTGTCGATATCCATGATGGCCAATTGCAGAGGCAGACCGTACGCCGCCTGCTCGGTCAGGCGAGCCAAATATTCGTGAAAAGCCATATGATTGTATGTATCGGTCAGGGCGTCGGTCTTCGCCAGCTTGTCCATCACGACGGTATGGACGAGCAGCTCCCGATGCTGTTCGTAAGATGAGCGCAGATGCCTGTGCAGCTCTCGTCCGCGCATCAGGACGCCCATCGCGATGCCGCTGTAGGCGGTCATGAAGATCGCCATTGTCACAAGGTCGATGGCGGACAGCGAATGCTGCAGCGTCTTCACGAGGCCGTAGAGCAGGACCATTCCGGTCAGCGCGCAAGCGAGGGCGAACAGCAGTTTTTTGAATTGAAAATAAAACGTGCTCACCAAAATCGGAAAAAACAAGGAAAACGGAATATAGGATAACGTGGCGTGAACGCCGGTTATCGTCACAGCGATCAAGGTCGAGGCCGTAATGAGCAAATAATCGTGAAATCGGGGCAGATGCCGGACGCCGGCTTCAGCCAGCCCGATGATGAGTGCGAGCAGCAAGCCGGGTCGAGCCATGTACAGCCAGATAAACGTGGAGGTGCGGCCGGAGGTGACCGTGAGATACAGCGCTTCGATGACCACACTCATAGCCAGGACGATCCAGAAAAAATTCAGCAGCAAGCGGTTCCACCGTTGCTGATTCAAATCCAGGGAAGGGAATAGCATCTTGATATCCTCTCGTTTTGAAAGGCCTAAACGGTACTGGGGCAAAATGGAGCGGACGTCCGGGCTTTTTAATAAAATATACCATAGCGCTTCGGCAATCGTATATCCCCATTTCGGCCACCATATAGATTAGAACAACAGGGACTACGGGGGTGAGCCGATGCAGGCGGACGAGTGGATCATCGAAACGCAAGGCGACACTTCCTCGCGCGAACGGCTGACGGCCATGTTGAATCAAGCGTTCCCCGGGCTGATGGGCTTGGACGGCAAAGGGCCGTGGTCGCCGCTTGGCGGACAGCCCGGCATTCGCTGCCGGTTGACGATCGAGCGGGGGCGCAAGGAATTTTGCGACAAGACGGGCGCCGTTGTAGCGGAGTTTCTCGTGTCGGAGAAGGAGCCGCTTCTGCTCCGAAAATACATTCAGCGGAAATTCGGCATCCGCGACGCGGTCGAGGCGGACGTGCTCGTCTCGGAGGCGATCTCGCTGCTCGACGGCGAGCCGACCGTTTGGCCGGAAGGGGCGGCCTACGCGGTCGGACGCGGTCGGGAAAAACGGGTTAAAAAGCTGGGGCAGCGCTTCGGCGCCTTCCTCGCTGCCCATGACCGGCTGAATATCGAAGGATACATCCGTTTCCGGCTGCGGGAATACGAAGCCGAAATCTGCGAAGCTGCCGAGACGGCGGTCGAGGAACGGCTGATGGAGCGGCAGTACCAGGAGTTCATGTCTTTGCTCCAGTCGATGGTGGAATGGCAGGAAGTGCGCGTTCAGGAGGTTCACGTACTCCATGGCGGCGGCCATGCGTTTCAGCTGCTGGACGAAAAGATGCGGCCGCTTGATCGCGAATCCGATTCGGCCGGTGGACGGAAAACGGACGCGGGTGAAACGCCGGACGACCAGGAGGAGGAGAGCCTGCTTGTCAGTCGGCTGTTGGCCGTCTCACCGCGGCATCTGTACATTCATACGCCGGAGCCCGACTCGCAGGTAATCCGCACGTTGATGGGCATCTTCGGCGAACGGGCGGTCTGCACGGTGATGCCCAAAGCCTGAACGACACAAAGCCTGAACGACACAAAGCCTGAACGACAAAAGACTGCGATGTCTGAACGATGTCTTGACTTGGGTGCTTGAGAGCGCGTATAATTCCGATATCGGCGACGAGAAAGACAACGATGCTGAGATCGGACGGCCCAGAGAGAGGAACCTAGGCTGCAAGTTCCTTCCGGTACCGCTTGGCGTTGACCCCTTTCGAGCCGCAGGGCGGAACGCGCGATCCGACGGCGGATGGCGTCATTATGCACTGCCGGGTCATGACCGTTACTCATGCCTAAAGGACCGCTCTTCGCCCGCATGCGGCAAGACGGTTGAACAAGGGTGGAACCACGACGCTAACCATGACAAGCGCTCGTCCCTTTCCGGGGACGGGCGCTTTTTTGCATGCCTTTGTCCCCGAATCCGATCCCATCCCAGAGGAGGAGAATCAACCATGTCCGTTCAAATCAAGCTGCCCGACGGCGCCGCCCGCGAATACGAGGCGGGCGCAACCGTCGAAGACGTCGCGGGCTCCATCAGCTCGGGGCTGAAGAAAAACGCCGTAGCCGGCAAGATCAACGGCAAAGTCGTCGATCTCAACGCGCCGCTGCAGGATCAAGCCGCGGTCGAGATCGTCACGCTCGACTCGCCCGACGGTCTCGAGGTGATGCGGCACAGCACCGCTCACTTGATGGCCCAGGCGATCAAGCGCATTTACGGCAATACGGCCGTCAAGCTCGGCATCGGACCGGTGATCGAGGACGGTTTTTATTACGACATCGACATGGAGCAGTCCGTCACCCCGGACGATCTGGCCGTCATCGAACGCGAGATGGAGAAGATCGTCAAGGAAGATCTGCCGATCGTCCGCCGCGTCGTCAGCCGTGAAGAAGCGATCCGCATCTACGAAGAGCTGGGCGACCCGCTGAAGCTGGATCTCATTCAATCGCTGCCCGAGGACGCCGAAATTACCATTTACGACCAAGGCGAATTTTTCGACCTGTGCCGCGGCCCGCACTTGCCGTCCACCGGCCGAATCAAGTCCTTCAAGCTGCTGAGCGTGGCCGGCGCCTACTGGCGCGGCGACAGCAAAAACAAGATGCTGCAGCGCATTTACGGCACCGCGTTCGCGAAGAAGTCGCAGCTCGACGAGCATCTGCATTTCCTCGAAGAAGCGAAGAAGCGCGACCACCGCAAGCTCGGCAAGGAGCTCGGCATGTTCACCTTCTCCCGCGAAGTCGGGCAAGGCCTGCCGATTTGGCTGCCGAACGGCGCCAAAGTCCGCCGCACGCTGGAACGTTACATCGTCGATCTCGAGGAAAAGCTGGGCTACCAGCACGTATACACGCCGGTGCTGGCGAACGTCGAGCTGTACAAGACGTCCGGTCACTGGGAGCACTACCAGGAGGATATGTTCCCGCCGATGGCGTTCGACGACGAAGAGCTCGTCCTGCGTCCGATGAACTGCCCGCACCACATGATGGTGTACAAGAGCGAGATGCGCAGCTACCGCGACCTGCCGATCCGCATCGCCGAGCTCGGCATGATGCACCGTTACGAAATGTCCGGGGCGCTGACCGGTCTTCATCGCGTTCGCGCCATGACGCTGAACGACTCGCACATCTTCTGCCGTCTGGATCAGATCAAGGATGAATTCACCCGCGTCGTGCAGCTAATCCAACGCGTGTACGAAGACTTCGGGATCAAGGAGTACCGGTTCCGCCTGTCCTACCGCGACCCGCAGGACAAGGAGAAGTACTGGCCGGACGACCACATGTGGGAGACGTCGCAGCGGATGCTCCGCGAGGTCGTCGAAGAGCTGGGTCTCCCGTACTTCGAAGCCGAGGGCGAAGCCGCGTTCTACGGACCGAAGCTGGACGTTCAGGTGAAGACGGCGCTCGGCAAGGAGGAGACGCTCTCCACCGCGCAGATCGACGTGCTGCTGCCTGAGCGCTTTGAACTCGAATATGTAGGCGACGACGGTAAAAAGCATCGCCCGGTCGTCATTCACCGCGGCATCATCAGCACGATGGAGCGCATGACGGCGTTCTTGCTCGAGAACTTCGCGGGCGCGCTGCCGGTCTGGCTGTCGCCGGTGCAAGCGAAGGTTCTGCCGGTGAGCGTGGCGTACGAAGCCTACGCGCGCGAAGTGGCCGACAAGCTGCAGGAAGCCGGCGTCCGCGTCGAAGCCGACCTGCGAAACGAGAAGCTCGGCTACAAAATCCGCGAAGCGCAGCTGGAGAAAGTGCCGTACATGCTCGTCGTCGGGGAGAACGAGGCGGCCGGAGGCACGGTATCCGTTCGCCGGCGCGGCGAAGGCGATATCGGCGCGGTTCCGGTCGCGGATTTCGCGGCACGCGTAACGGGCGAGATCGCATCCAAGCGCATCGACTAATAAAGCTTGCTGGCATTGGACACCCTCACGTGTAGGAGGAATGGGTCCATGCCAGCAAGTTTTTTTGTGTGTATCCGTTTGGCCGTCTTCGGGGTGCTGCTGCTCAGCGCGCTCCCGCTTGGGCGCGCAGACGCGAAGCCTCCGGAAGCGGACGGCAAACGAAGTTCCGAAGTCGTCAGTGTCGTGGCGACCGGGTATACCGCCGGCGTGGAATCGACGGGCAAACGCCCCGGCCACCCGCAGTACGGCATCACCAAGTCCGGCGTCAAAGTGCGCAGGAGCAAAGTGTCCACCATTGCCGCCGATCCCCGCGTTTTCCCACTAGGTACGGTGCTGTTCATTCCGGGCTACGGATACGGCTGCGTCGCGGATACGGGGTCTCGCATCAAAGGGAATAAAATCGATCTGTATTTCCCTTCCACGCGGCAGGTGTTTCGGGAATGGGGTAAAAAGACGGTCAGCGTTCAGGTCGTTCGTTGGGGCGCAGGCAAAGTCACCGAAGCGATGCTGGATGCGATGAATGAAGTTGTCGCCGCTCAGCAAGATTTTTCTACCAAGATTTTTGATTCGTAGTATAATGAAATAAAATAGATAATATTAGCGAATAATTTCTAATTATTGGCAGGGTCGTATCTTTTCCTATTTTCCTATGCTACAATGGATGCGTATCGAGACGCATTCTCTCAAGGAGTGAACGTTTGGATGACGAACTCCCTTCGAGACTCTGAAAATCCGGGCTATCCCGCGATCGAAGAGGAACTGTTGACGGAGATGTACCGTCAGATGCTGCGGGTCGCGCGCCACCGTCTGCACCAGAAGAACGATGCCGTCGATATCGTTCAGGAAGCGTGGGTACGCATACTGGAGAAGATGGATACGCTGCGGGAGAGCAACAAGATCATCCCTTGGGCCAAGACGATCGCGGCTAACCTGGCCTCCAACGCCAACCGGGCGCGCCGGGCAGAGACGGTATGCGAGAGCTGCGACGAGTATGCGAGCGGGCTGTATACGATGCCCGAGCCGGAGATTTTCGCCGAGCTGTCCGACGTCTTGGGCCGGCTGGATCCTCAGACCCGTACGCTGCTGCTCTACAAGTTCTATTATGGCTTCAAGGACAACGAGATTGCGGCGGCGCTCGACGTACCCGTCGGTACGGTCAAGGCCCGCATCCACCGGGGCAAAGCGCGCATCAAAGCTCAATCCCAAGAGGATTCTTCACGTACATAGGCTTTGATCTAGAAGGTCCTTTCAGGCCGCGCGGTTGAGTTACGCAGCCCTTCAACTTGATCCTTCAATCGTGAGCGATGTCTTTCCCGTCTATTAGCAGATAGGCCGGATGGGAGAAACGCATGACGAGTTCAAACCGAGGAACCGAGAGGTTCCTCTTTCTTTTTGCCTATGACGGGGTTATAATGTGAGAAATTCTTACATAATGTCGAGAAAGAGCTGTTTTCGTCGACGAATGGGGGGCTGCGGATGGCCTTTTGGCAGCGTTGGACAAAAGAGAAAAGCAAGCTTGGTGAAAGGGAGAAGGCCGGTTCGTCCACCGCAGGCGTATTTGCGACCGGGGAAGGCGGGAGAAGAAACGGTGTGGCGATCGCGCCAGAGGATGCCGTCGACAGGTCGGACAAGCTGCATCGCATGATCGGGGAAGCGGTCGTCATCTCCGACAGGCTGCGGGCGGCGGTGTCGGAAGTGGATGCCAGCATGGGGCAGCTGGAGACGATCGCGGACCGCTCCGCCGTTCAGGAAGAGCGGCTGCGGCACCACAGCCGAACGGCAGTGGCGCAGCTTGAGGAGGCGTTCTCCGCTTTGCAGGAGGTGGCGGCGGCCTCCGAGGAGATTCGCGGCACGTCGGAGCGGATGAGCGATCAAAGCCGCGAGGCCAAGGAGGTCGTGCTCGAAGTGAATCGCTCGCTGCTGCATACCGACGAGGTCATGAACGAAATGTCGCAGCAGCACGGCGCGGTGGAGGAGCGCGTGCGCGGACTCATCGTCCAAACGTCGCGAATTTCCGAGATGAATGCTCTCATCCAGGAGATTGTCTCGCAGACGTCGTTGCTTTCGCTCAACGCCGCCATCGAGTCCGCACACGCCGGCGAGTACGGACGCGGGTTTTCCGTCGTGGCGCAGGAAATCCGCAAGCTTGCGGAGCAGAGCGGAGAGGCGGTCAAACGGTCCACCGCGATCGCGCAAGAGATCGAAGCGGGGATCCGCGAGGTGGTCGCGTCAGTCGATCGGGAGAAGCTCTCCGTTGCTCGCGGTCTGGAGGAAATGCGGCGAAGCCGGGAGCGTATGGATTCGATCTATGGGCATATCGAAAAGGTGGACCTTCAGGTGTCTACTACGCTGAATGCGTCCGTCGAGCAGGCGACCCGGACCGGGGCGGCCAATGAGCTGCTGAAGGGAGTGGTCGAGACAGTCGGACTGACGTTCGGCAGCGTCGACGAGACGCTCGCGCAGAACCGGCAGCAGCGCGCGGAGACGACCAAGTTGGGCCGTGTGTCCGCGGAGCTGCGGGATGCAGCCGACGAGCTGATCGGGGCGGTGCAGCAAGCCGGCGGCCGGATATGGGCCGTTGCCGGCCAGGCGGAGACGGGGCGCTGGATCGAACAACTGGCAACGCTGGCGGCGGACCCGGCGCTGCGCACGCTGGACGAGACGGCCCACCGGCAGGTGCTTGGGAGCTGGCTCGGCAAGACGGAGGGCATGGAGGCTGTTTGGTCCAATCGCGGAGACGGCTCGTTCCTCTTTTCGGAGCCCGAAGCTGGGCTGCTGAACGCGCGGGGGCGAGAATGGTGGCGGCGGGCGATGGCGGGCGAGAACTTCGTTTCCGAAGTGTATCTGTCCGCAATTACGAAAAAGCCGTGTCTTACCGTTGCGATGCCGATTCGAGGCGAGGACGGGGCGCCGATCGGCGTGGTGGGGATCGATATTGGCATATCTCCACATAAATAGCTGACATAAGTGTTCTCACACGATCGGATTTCCGGTACAATATGTTCATGTGTGATAATAGTTCACAAGAATAGATAGGTGATATCCCATGAACGAACCGATTCCTTCCAATCCTTCCGCCGCTCCCGCTCCCCGGCGCAGCGCGGAAGTACATTCCCTGCTCGCGGCCCTCATCGCCAAGCGGGAACAAGAAATCGCCGAGATCGAAGAGCTGGTGGAACGGTATGAGCGCCGGGCGCGCATGGAAGAGCAGGCTTACCGTTCGATGTCGACGTTTCGTCGGATGTTGAACGGCAAAAAGCCCGATCATCATCTGGCCGTCGAATATATTCATTACGTAAAGAAGCCGATGGAGAAGGTGCGCAAACTGCGAGCGGAGATCGCCCGGTACGAAGCGATGTGCGACGGATCGGTCCCCGCCGATCTGCCCGAGCTAATATAAGTTCGCCTTGCGTCCAGCCGGACATATTGCCAAGAGACCTACCGTCAGAAGACTTTTGTTTTCGACGGAGCAGGTCTCTTTTTCGTTGCCGCCTCCTTTTCGTCGATATCCCTTTCGCTCAGGAAGAGTCGTAGCGGCGTTTTGGCGATATCCCTTTTCCGCAAGGAGTGTCGTAATGGCGTATCGACGATATCCCTTACGCTCGGGATGTGTCGTAGCGGCGTTTAGACGATATCCCTTTAGCTCAGGAAGTGTCGAAGCGTCGTTTTGACGATATCACTTTCGCTCAGGAAGTGTCGTAGAGGCGTTTTGGCGATATCCCTCTCGCTCAGGAAGTGTCGTAGCGGCGTTTATACGATATCCCTTTCGCTCAGGAAGAGTCGTAGCGGCTTTTCTGACGATATCTCTATCGCTCAGAAGGAAGGGGAGGAGCCTTGATGAGGGACATTCATAATAGAAGGGGATTTCCTAAGCGAGCGAGATTGCGATAAAAGGACGCAAATAGTCAAGCTCCTGAGCGAAGGGGATAACGCCGCAAAGGCGGTCAAAGCGACATGTTCCTGAGGGAAGGGGATATCGTCGTAAAGGAGCCAAAGCGGCATGTTCCTGAGCGAAGGGGATATCGCCGTAAAAGCGGCCGAAGCGACATGTTCCTGAACGAAGGGGATATCGTCGTAAAGGAGCCAAAGCGGCATGTTCCTGAGCGAAGTGGATATCGCCGTAAAGGCGGTCGAAGCGACATGTTCCTGAGCGAAGTGGATATCGCGGCAATAGAAAAAAGCGCTCCCGACGGGGAGCGCGATGCACGAGCTGCCGTCGCCCTGAATCAACGACCGCGCAGCTGCTCGACGTCGAGGAAGTCGTGCTCCTGGCTGTAGGCCGGGACGCCGTGGATGCCGACGTCGAGGCCGACAAGCTCTTCGTCCCTGGAGACGCGGACGGGGCGCCAGGCGTTGATGAGGCGGAAGGCGAGCCAGGTTAGCGCAAATCCCCAAACGGCGACGACGACGAGACCGAGCGCTTGAACGCCGAGCAGGCGCCAACCGCCGCCGTAGAGCAAACCGCTGTAGGCGGCGGTGCCGGGCATTGCGAACAGGCCGACGGCGAGCGTTCCGATGCTGCCGCTGACGCCGTGCACCGCGAAGGCGCCGACCGGATCGTCGACGCGGCGGCCTTCGAGCCATTCGCTCGCGAACACCATCGTGATGCCGGAGACGGCGCCGATGAGGATGGCGGCGGCGTCGGAGACGTAGGCGCAGCCGGCGGTAATGCCGACGAGGCCGGCCAGCGCGCCGTTGATGACCATCGGGGGATCGGCTTTGCGATAGCGGAGCATCGTGAACAGGATGCAGGCGGCGCATCCCGCCGCGGAGGCGAGCAGCGTTGTAACGGCGATGTGGCCGATGCTCGGGTTGGTCGCGCTGAGCGTGCTGCCCGCGTTAAAGCCGAACCAGCCGAACCAGAGGATAAAGGCGCCAACGGAAGCGAGCGGCAGGTTGGACGGCGGCACGATGTTCGTCTTGCCGTCTTCGCCGAAGCGCCCGAGGCGGGGGCCGAGGAAGAGTGCGGCAGCCAAGGCGGCGAATCCGCCAAGCGCATGGATGGCGGCGGATCCGGCGAAGTCGATCATGCCCAGCTTGGCGAGCCAGCCCTCGGAGGACCAGATCCAATGCCCGGAGATCGGGTAGATCAGGCCGGTCATAAGGACGGTGTATACGATATAAGCGCGGAAGTGAATCCGCTCGGCGACCGCCCCGGACACGATCGAGATGACCGCGATGACGAATGCGCATTGGAACAGCCAGAACGTATCGTGCGAAATGTTCAGCGACAGATGGGACAAATCCCCGCCTAGCGTAAAGCCGGACCAGCCGATAAGGCCGCCAACGTCTTTGCCGTGCATGAAGGCGAAGCCGACCAGGTAAAAAAGCAAAGCGCCGAACGAAATGTCGACGAACACCTTCATAATGATGCTGACCGCGTTTTTCTGCCGGACGAACCCTGCCTCCAGCAGGGCGAATCCGCCCTCCATGAGCAGGATCATCGCGGCGGTCAGTACGACCCAGACCGTATCGATCCCGCTTGACAGATCTGCTAACGTCATATGATTTCCTCCTAGGGACAAACCGATATTTCTGCATAAATCGGATGGTTTTTTTGTGAAAACCTGACATACAAAACGAAATCCGCAATCATTATATAGTGATAAGTTACCTATGTCAACGAAATATGTTACATAACATGACATGTTTGGGCTCGGTCTCGAGACCGAGGCAAATTCATTCCGGCGCCGCTATGGGGAATGCTGGATTTCCGTTATAATGAGGCTGCAACAACTCGGAAACAACGGGGGAATCTTCATGAACCAATCTGTTTTGCACCGCATTTTCTGGGGCGTCGTGCTGATCGGTATCGGCGTCGTCTATTTGCTCAATCAATCCGGGACGATCACGATCGATATCGGCGAGCTGTTCCGTCTCTTTTGGCCCATCATCCTCATTCTCGTCGGCATCCAGGGCCTCATTCTGCAGCGCCAGGGCGGCTATTGGTGGAATCCGATCGTGGTGCTGGTCGGGGTCTACTTCTTGGGGCGCAATTTGGGATGGTTCGATATCGGGCTCGGAGAGCTGATTCGTCTCGCCGTTCCTTTCATACTCATCGTGTTCGGCATCGGCCTCGTGACTCGGGGGGCGCGTACCAAATCGCGCAGGGACAGGAACAGGGACAGAAACGGAGAGTCGAATAGCTGGAACCCGGTGACGCCGCCGCCTTTCACCCCTCCGCCAGCGCCGGACTACCCGCCGCCTCCGCCGCCCACGCCGTACGACCACCCGAACGCGTTCGATGAAACGCCTCCGCCCCCGCAGGGGAACGGCCAAGGCGAGCCGGAGGAGCCGCAGGGATACCCTCCGAAGGAGCCGCGGGGCTACCGACCGAAGGAAAGGCAAGAGGCCGAGCGCATGTGGAGGGACTACCATCGCGTGCCGGGCCATAAATGGGGTGGCCATCGGGAGGACTACAGCCGCTTCATCGGCGATATCCATATCGGCCACGACTACTGGGAGCTGAAGCCGATGAGTCTATCGCATTTCATCGGCGATACGACGATCGACCTGACCCGCGCCCAGATCCCGGGCGGCGAGACGCGCATCTACGTCTCTTCCTTTATCGGCGACGTCAAGGTATTCGTGCCGAACGACTTTTCCGTCGGCATCCGCGTCGTCTCGAGCTGCTTGATCGGCGACGTCAAAGTACTCGAGCAGAAGCGCGGGGGGCTCTTTAACCAGATGGCCGTCGAGACGCCGACGTTCGCGGATTCGGACAGACAAGTCGTCTTGGTCGTCAATACGTTTATCGGAGACGTACGCGTGACGAAGGTAGGGTAAACGATCATGATGAGGCTCGTGCGCAACAGCAAGTGGGAATGGGTCATCTTCGCGACCCTGTCGACGATGATCCTGCTTGTCCTGGTCTATGCGGGATGGTTTTCGGTTATGGGCAAGGTGCCCGATGCCGAATGGTGGTATACGTGGGGAGGCGCCTTCCTGGTCGGAGACGTCATCCTCGCCTATGTCATCGGGAGGCGCGTCCAGCTTCGCATCGACCAGCTTCAAGAGGCGATGAAACAAGCCGCGGCCGGCAACTGGAGCATGCGCCTCCCGAAGTTAGGGTCCGGAGACGGCTTTGCTCAGGCCTATCGGGATTTCAACAGATTGATGGACGGCTTGGAAGGCCGTCTGAAGCTCCTCCAGCAGTTGGGGGAAAAGGATATCAACGAAGAAGCGCCGACCCAAGAGGCGGCGGTGCTTGAAGAACGGCGGCGCCTGGCGCGGGACCTGCACGATACGGTCAGCCAGCAGCTGTTCGCCATCCATATGTCCGCTTCGGCGCTGCCCCTGCTCTTGCAGCGGAATGCGACCGAAGCGGACAAAGTTATGAAACAGCTGATCGACATGTCCTCTTCCGCGCAAAAGCAAATGCGGGGATTGATCGCGCAGCTGCGCCCGATGGAGCTTCAAGGACGCACGCTGACCGAAGCGCTGGATCGCTGGTTCCCGGACTACTGCCGTCAAAACGGGCTCCAGGGCACGCTTGATCTGCAGGTATCGGGAAGGCTCGCCGAGGCGATCGAGCACCAGCTGTTCCTCATTATCCAGGAGGCGATGGCGAACGTCGTCAAGCATGCCGAGGCAAAGGAAGTCCGCCTCGTGCTGGGCGAGACCGATCGCCAGGTAACGATGGCGCTCGACGACGACGGAACCGGCTTCCGCGCGGAACAGACGAAAGCCGGAAGCTACGGTCTGTCCACCATGCGCGAACGCGCGCAAAAGCTCGGCGGCGAAGCGGAATTTCTGACCAAGCCGGGCTCGGGGACGCGCGTGCGGGTGACGTTCCCGAAGTTCGCGCCCGCCGCCAGAGAGGCCGAAGTCGAACCTGAAACCGATCACCTTCCAACAAAGGAGCCGACGAGCTGAATGAACGGAAACGAAGCGGCAAACCCCTGCCCGGTCCTCATCGTGGACGACCACGAAATGGTGCGTGCCGGCATACGAACTTATTTGTTATTGGATCCGCGGTTTGAAGTGATCGGGGAGGCGTCGAGCGGCCGCGAGGCGATCGCCCTACTGGGCGCGGGCGGACTCGGCGGACGGATGCCCCAACTCGTGCTCATGGATCTCATGATGCCGGAAATGGACGGCGTCGAGACGACGCGCGCGCTGCTGGAGCGTTACCCGGATCTGCGCATCATTATACTGACGAGCTTTCTCGAAGACGAAAAGGTCGTGGAAGCGATTGAGGCCGGCGCGGTCAGCTACGTGCTGAAGACGGTGTCGGCAGACGAGCTGGTTTACGCGATGCAGGGCGCGCTGCGCAGTATGCCCGTCATGAGCGGCGACGTCTCGCAGGCGCTCACGCGCGGCTTGCGCCGCCGATCGGCGCAAAGCGAGGACGAGGGCTTGACCGAGCGGGAGCGGGAGGTGCTGCTCCTGATCGCGGAAGGCAAGTCGAACAAGGAGATCGGCGACGAGCTTCACATCAGCATCAAGACGGTCAAAACCCATGTCAGCAATTTGCTGATGAAATGCGAAGTGGACGACCGGACGCAGCTGGCCATTTTCGCGCACCGGAAAGGATGGGTCCGTCAAGGTTAAAGCGGGGGAAGCCTGGGTAACCTAGAAATAAAAAGGTGGATTCGCATGCTCTCCCTAAGCTCCAGCCTAACTTCTCAGGAAGGCCAATTCACGCAGACCCGGCTCCGGCTGGCCGATCACGGCTTTTCGCTCGGGGGCAATTGGGAATACGACCGCGGTTCGTTCGACTGCGCGCTGGACGACGCGCGTCAAGTTTGGCTGCGCCTGCCCTTCACTGTAACGGGCGGCAACCTGGACGGCGAAGCCGAGGAGACGGACGCCAAGATCAAGTTCGGCGAACCCTATGTTTTAAAGCACGTATACGAGGAAGGATTGGATCAAGATGCGCAGCCCCGAACGTTCGGGGGCATGTTCGACCAGTTCGCCGCGCCGTCCGATCCGGATGCGGAGATCGAGCGCCATTGGCTGGAAGACGCGCGCAAACGGCTCAGCGAGATCGAAAGCATCTATCCGGCTTGACTCTAGCAGCAGCAGCGCCCTCCCATCGGCCGGAGGGCGCCGCCTTTGCTTTTGCCCATCTTTTACTTCGGCTTCATTTCGGTTTAAGATTGTTTTAAGGTTGCTAGAGGAAGATGGAAGCAAGAAAGATGATCCGCCGCAGTCAAGGCGGTCCGAGGAGGAACAGACGATGGACGATCAAAACAAACGGCCGGAAGAGGATTTCTTCGGTTTCCGATATGGGGAAGACAACGAGCCGAAGAAATACGAGGCTTCAGAAGAAGAGTCAAATACCAGCCGGTATGCCGCGCAGGAAGGCGACTCCCGCTACGAAGCGCCTCGGCACGATCCGTACGAAACGAGCCGCAGCGAGACGGAGCCCTATACATTCGGTCCGCAACGCAACGAGCGTTCGGCGAACAACTTCAATAGCGAGGATCCCGGGACAGGCAACCCGACCGAGGTCGTCACCGCGCAGACGCGGGAGTACCGGCCCTTCACCGTATCCGGCAGCGGCCGCAATTGGGAGGCGCCGAAGCCGCCGAAGCGCACGTCCTTCCGCTCGATGTTCGCGGCGTTCATGGTCGGCGTCGTCGCGGTCGGCGGGCTGATGTTCGCGGCGGACCGGAACAACTGGTTCACCTCGGAGAAGCTCGGCTCGGCCGTTCCGGCAGCCTCGACCACCCAGGACAGCGGCGTGAAGCCGGTCAGCAATACGTCGGACGTGGTCCGGCCGAACAACATCGCGAAGATCTTCGAGCAGGCAAGCCCGGCGGTCGTCAAGATCGAGACGTACGTGAAGGCGTCCTCGCGCGGCAGCAGCCCGTGGGACGACAACCCGTTCTTCCGGCAGTTCTTCGGCGACGACTTGGGCGGCCAAGGCGGCCAAGGCAACCAAGGGAACCAAGGCAACGGCCAAGACGGCGCGCTGCAGGAAGAAGGCATGGGCTCCGGCTTCATCTTCGATTCCACCGGCTACATCCTGACCAACCAGCACGTCATTAACGGCGCCGACGAGATCAAGGTGACGGTGACGGGCCATCAGGAGAAATATACGGCCAAGCTGCTCGGCTCCAGCTACGATCTCGACCTCGCCGTGTTGAAGATCGAAGGCAGCGACTTTCCGACGCTGAAGCTCGGAGACTCGACCAGCGCGAACATGGGCGACTGGGTCGTGGCGATCGGCAACCCGTACGGCTTCGACCATACGGTCACGGTCGGCGTCCTCAGCTCGAACGAACGCGAAATCAGCATCCAAGACAGCGACGGTACCCGCAACTACCAGCATCTGCTGCAGACGGACGCTTCGATCAACCCCGGCAACTCCGGCGGTCCGCTCATTAACTTGAACGGCGAAGTCATCGGCATCAACACGGCCGTCAGCTCCCAGGCGCAGGGGATCGGTTTCGCCATCCCGACGAGTACGATCACGGAAGTGCTCGACAACCTGAAGAACAACACGAAAATTCCGACGAAGCCGTCTCCGTTCATCGGCGCGACGCTGGCCGACGTGACCTCCGGCGCCGCCAAGCAGCTCGGCTTGAAGGATACGAACGGTTCGCTCGTCAATAGCATTCTCTACGGCTCCCCGGCTTACAAAGCGGACATTCGCCAATACGACGTCATCCTCGGCATGGACGGCACCAAGTACAACACGAAGGAAGAATTGATCGCCGCCATCCAGAAGAAAAACGTCGGGGACGAAGTGAAGCTGGACGTGTACCGGGACGGCAAAACGCTCGAGCTGACCGTCAAAATCGGCAACAAAAACGATTACGAGCAGCCGCAGCAATCGCAACAGCAGCAATAACGGAACGAGAGCGTTCCGCACCGCACCAGATCAACGGGGGGCAGTCGCCATGGCTGCCCCCTTGTGCTGAATAAGGGGAGATCGGCATGAGACCGCATATTATCGTAATCGACGACGACGACAAAATTACATCGCTGCTGCGGCGCAGCCTGGCTTTCGAAGGCTACGAAGTGACGACCGCGCCGAACGGAATGGAAGGATTGCGCATTCTGGCGGGGCGGCACGCGGACCTCGTCATTCTGGACGTCATGATGCCGCAGCTCGACGGCTGGGAGGTATGCCGACGGCTCCGGGCGGCCGGCGTCAACGCGCCGGTGCTCATGTTGACGGCCAAGGACGACGTGCAGGACCGGGTCAAGGGGCTCGACATCGGAGCCGACGACTATCTCGTCAAGCCGTTCGCGCTCGAAGAGCTGATGGCGCGGGTGCGGGCATTGCTGCGGCGACGGCCGGAACAGGCGGAGGAGACGAATCGGCTGCGGTTCGAGGATCTCGTGCTCGACGTGGACGGCCGAGAAGCGATCCGCCAGGACAAGCGTATCGAACTGACGGCCAAGGAATTCGATCTGCTGCACTTGTTCATGCAGAATCCGAAGCGGGTGCTTTCCCGCGACCAGATCATGGAGCGCATCTGGGGATACGACTACAGCGGGGAGTCCAACGTGCTCGAGGTGTACGTGGCGATGCTGCGTCAGAAGCTGGAGGAGCAAGGCGGCAAACGGTTGATCCAGACCGTCCGCGGCGCGGGGTACGTCCTGAAAGGAGATAGCTAGGCCATGTCGATTCGGCTTCGCCTGACGCTGTGGTATTCCGGCCTGCTCGCCGCGACGCTGGTAGCGTTCGGCCTCATCCTGTACACCGTCGTTTTCCGCAATACGATGGGCCAGTTGAAGGATCGTCTGTCGTTCGAGGCAAACAAGATCATCAAGTCACAGGTGCTGACGGCCAACCCCATCTCCGGCGAGTTGAATCTGGGGAGGTCGTACACGTTGGATGCGATCATTGGCGTCCAGGTCGTGAGCTATTCCCAGAACGTCAAAGGCGTCGTCTATTATAAAAGTCCGATTTTGCGCGGAAACGTGGACAGCCAGGAAATCACCTTTCATTATCCGGAAGCGAGCAGAGTGGCGACCAAATTTAAGACGGAGGAGGTCCAGGGTCTAACCTTCCTGGTCTACGAAACTCCGTTAGGGCTCGAAGGGACGGGGCAGCTGGTCGGGCTGCTGCAGGTCGCCACCTATATCGGCAAGGAGCAGGAGTATTTCGGGCAGATGCGCACCATCCTGTGGACGGCGGGCCTCGCGGGCCTCGTGCTTGCGTTCGCCCTCGGCCTGTTCCTTGCCCGCAAGGCGCTGCGCCCCATCGAACGGGTGACGGAAGCGGCCGAGAAAATCCAGATCGGCTCCGACCTCAAGCTGCGGATCCCGGGGGAAAGCCAGGACGAGATCGGACGGCTGACGCGCACCCTCAATCACATGCTGGGGCGGGTCGAGCGGGCTTACAACGATCTCGAGGAGTCCAACACGGCGCAGCGCCGGTTCGTCTCCGACGCCTCGCACGAGCTGCGGACGCCGCTTACGACGATCCGGGGCAACGTGGACCTGCTCGCGAAAATTTGGGCGGAGCCTCCGGCCGCGCTCACGGACGGCACGATCGAAGGCGACGCGACGCTGCCGAGATCCAGGCTAAGTCCGCTTGAACGCGAGGAGATGTCCCGGGAGGCCATTCACGACATCGCGGACGAAGCGCGCAGAATGAGCCGTCTCGTCAACGATCTGCTCTCGCTCGCGCGGGCGGACGCCGGGTACGTCATGGACAAGGAGCGGCTCCCGCTGCTTCCGCTCGCGGAAGAAGCGGCGCGGCGCGCCGTCTTCCTCCCGCGGCATGCCGCGTGGGTCGTCGGCTCGCTGGAGCCGCTGCGCGGCGTGTGGGTCGTCGGCAACCGCGATTATTTGCTCCAGCTGCTGTTCATCCTCATCGAGAACGGCTTCAAGTATACGCCGGCGGGCGAAGTGCGGCTCGAGGCGATCCGGCGGGACGACCGGGTGGGCCTGTCGGTGGTCGATACCGGCATCGGGCTCGCCGAAGAAGAGATTCCGCACATTTTCGACCGCTTCTACCGGGCGGACGTTTCCCGCGGCCAGACGTCGGGGACTGGGCTCGGCCTTTCCATCGCCAAGTGGATCGCCGATATGCATCGCGCCCAGCTTGAGGTGCAATCGCAGCCCGAAGGCGGAAGCCGCTTTACGCTATGGCTGCCTGTCGACTTTTCTCCGAGCGGGGATTACGATATAATAGAGACGTCGGCACGCCCGACGACTCAGGGACGTAACCCAGCGTAACGTACATTCGGGCGGGAAAGCAGGCGCTACAAGATGGAAGTTGTAAAAATTTCCCCTCGCGGGTATTGCTACGGCGTGGTGGATGCCATGGTGCTGGCGCTTCAAACGGCGCGCAACCTGGATCTGCCGCGTCCTATTTATATTTTGGGCATGATCGTCCACAACAGCCATGTTACGGAATCGTTCAAAAAGGAAGGGATCATTACCCTCGACGGCGCGGACCGCCTGGAAATTCTCGAGCAGATCGAATCCGGCACCGTAATCTTCACGGCGCACGGGGTTTCGCCCGAGGTTCGCAAGCGCGCGCGGGAGAAGGGACTCACGATGGTGGACGCTACCTGTCCGGACGTGACGAAGACGCACGACCTCATCCGGGAAAAGACGACGGAGGGCTACGAGGTCATCTATATCGGCAAGAAGGGCCATCCCGAGCCGGAAGGCGCCGTCGGCATCGCGCCGGACCGGGTGCATCTGGTGGAGACCGACGCGGATATTTTGAAACTGTCGCCGGACACGGACCGTATCATCATAACGAATCAGACGACGATGTCGCAGTGGGACATCAAGCATCTGATGGCTGAGCTGCTCAAAGCCTTTCCAACCGCGGAAATCCACAACGAAATCTGCCTGGCCACCCAGGTGCGTCAAGAGGCGGTCGCGGAGCAGGCCGGCGCGGCGCAGCTCTGCATCGTGGTCGGAGATCCCCGGAGCAACAATTCCAATCGCCTCGCGCAGGTGTCGGAGGAGATCTCCGGCGTGCCGGCCTACCGCGTGGCGGACGTTACGGAGCTCCGCCGCGAATGGCTCGAAGGCATCGAACGAGTCGCCGTCACTTCGGGAGCGTCGACGCCGACGCCAATTACGAAGGAGGTCATCCAGTATCTGGAGCAGTACGACCCTGCCGACCCGGAAACGTGGGAGATTCGCCGGACGGTCAACATGAACAAGCTTCTCCCGACGGTTCGGGAGAAATCGGTCTAAGTCAGAGCAGTCTAGATGGCGCCGTCGACTGCATGAAAGGAGCGCGCCATGGTACAACGCATCCGCAGGTTTCCGCGTTACCTCAAATTCCAGTACGTGAAGCTACTGCGCGCCAAAGGCGGCGCCTATTCGATCGCGATGGGCTTCGCCATCGGCTTGTTCGTCGAAATGTTCAATTTGCCGACCTACGGCACGTCGTTCGTTCTGATCTTTCCTTTGATCTTTTTGCTGCGAGGAAGCCTGGCCGCCGCACTGATCGGCTTCGTCTTCGGCAAACTGATCTACATTCCGATGTCGATCCCCAACAAGATCGTCGGCGGTGCGGTATTGCCGAAGAACTTTACGATCGAGATCCCGTTTCTCCCGGAAAATATCAATCACTTCTTGTTATTCAACTTGAAGATGATCGTCGGCGGGATGATCGACGGGCTGGCGCTCGGACTTTTGTTCTTCTTCCCGATCTGGTACAGCGTGGAGACGTTCAAGCGCAAGCGCAGGGAGAAGCGGAGGATTCGCAAGGAGCTCAAAGCGGAGACCGCGCTGGAATAATCGCCCGGAAAGGCGATTGACATCCGGCGTTTTTTCCTTTATATTTGCTTTAGTGCTTAAAAGCGTATAAGCGTCGAAGCGTATAAGCGTTGATGTGAGTGGGTGTTTGTCCCGGCCCGCATTCCGAACGCGATTCGATCAGACGCATTCTTATTAGGAGCGTGCCATTATGATCGTCATCACATCCCCGCACATCGCAGATGAGCGTATTGCCGAGATCGTCGGCCACATCGAGAAGAGCGGGGTGCAGGCGCACGTCTCGCGCGGCACCGACCGCACCGTTATCGGCATCATCGGCAAGGCCGATCCCCATCTGGCGGAGCATCTGCGGTCCATGCAAGGCGTGGAGAACGTCATCAAGATTTCGAAATCCTACAAGCTCGCCAGCCGCGACTTTCATCCCGACGACACGATCATCGAAGTGAAGGGCGTGAAGATCGGCGGCGACAACCTGGTCGTCATGGGCGGCCCCTGCGCCGTCGAGACGCCCGAACAGATCGACGAGATTGCTCGTCTCGTTAAGGCTGCAGGCGGACAGGTGCTGCGAGGCGGAGCGTTCAAGCCGCGTACCGGTCCGTACAGCTTCCAGGGGATCGGCATCGAGGGACTGAAGTGGATGAAGGAAGCGGGCGAAAAGTACGGCCTTATCACGATTACCGAGGTCATGGCTCCCGAGTTCGTCGACGTTTGCGCGGAGTACGCCGACATCATGCAGGTCGGCACGCGCAACATGCAGAACTTCGACTTGCTGCGCAAGCTGGGGACGATCCAGAACCCCGTGCTGCTGAAGCGCGGCTTTAGCGCCACTTATGACGAATGGCTGAACGCGGCCGAGTACATTCTGGCGGGCGGCAATCCGAACGTCATGCTCTGCGAGCGCGGCATCCGCACGTTCGAGACGTATACGCGCAATACGTTCGACCTGACGGCCATCCCCGTCATCCAGCAGCTCTCCCACCTGCCGGTCATCGCCGACCCGAGCCACGCGACCGGACGGCGCGAGCTGGTCGAGACGATGACGAAGGCGTCCGTCGCCGCCGGCGCGAACGGCCTCATCATCGAGATGCATACCGATCCCGACAATTCGGCGACGGGCGACGGCGTCCAATCGCTGTTCCCGGACCAGTTCGCCAAGCTGCTGAAGGAGCTGGAGCTGCTGTCCTCACTGCTCGGCAAGCGTTTCGACACCGCCAAGGAACCCGCTGAAGCTTTCGCGACTTGGGTGAAATAATCGATTCGAGAGCGTCTTTTCAAAACCTGTTTCGGCAAGCGAGAGACTTGCCGCGGCAGGTTTTTTGCCACGAACGACCCTGCCCCGTTTTTCGTTGGTCATACAGAATGTATAAGATTTACCCGTATCCATTTCTGTATGACCTCCGATAAAAACGTGTCGCCGTCCGGGAAGACGGCGAAGCCGTTTTTACTTGCATTCCGCCCTTGCCGAATCGCGTATGATAGAGGGAGGAGGTGGGCAGATGCTGAGATTGGGCGTGCTGGATCAATCGCCGGTGCTCGCGGGCGAGGGGGCCGAGGAGGCGCTGCGCCATACGCTGGCGCTGGCGCGTCTGGCCGATCGGCTCGGCTACTCGCGGTTCTGGGTGTCGGAGCACCACAATGCCAAAGGGCTGGCGGGCTCGTCGCCGGAGGTGCTGCTGGCGGCTGTCGGCGCCCATACGTCGCGGATCCGGATCGGCTCCGGCGGCGTGCTGCTGCCGCACTACAGTCCGTACAAAGTCGCGGAAAATTTCCGCCTGCTCGAAGGCTTGTATCCGGGACGCGTCGATCTCGGGGTCGGCCGCGCTCCGGGCGGGATGCCGATCGTGTCGCAGGCGCTGGGCCGATTGGCGGGCACGGACCGGGAGGAGGCGTTCGAGCGCGCCCTGACGGAGCTCGGCGCGTTCGTCGGCACGGGGCATCCGCTGGAAGGCGCGCACCCCCTTGCCGGCCTTAGCGCCACGCCCGACGTACGGACGGCACCGGACGTCTGGATGCTGGGCTCGAGCGGTTACAGCGCCACCGTCGCCGCCAAGCTCGGGGCGAAGTTCGCCTTCGCCCATTTCATCAACGGCTATGGCGGACAGGACGCCATGCGAGACTATCTGCGCCATTACCGGGTGGGGCCGCTGGGGAGCCGGCCCGGGACGGCGGTATGCGTCTTCGTGCTGTGCGGGGCGGACGACGAGGAGGCCGAACGGGAGGCCCGGTCGCTCGATCTGCGTCTTCTCTACCTGGAGCAAGGCCAGTTCCATCGGGCGGTGCCGACGGCTGAGGAGGCTTCCGATTATCCGTATTCGGCATGGGACCGTGCGCGCATCGCGGACAACCGGAGCCGCATGGTCGTAGGCGGTCCTGCCAAGGTGGCGAGGCTGCTGCCGGCGCTCGCGAGCAGCTACGGCACCGACGAGGTGATCGTCACCGGGATGATGTCGCGCGCGGACAGCCGATTGCAATCGTACGAGCGCCTCGCGGCGCTTTTCTTGCGGTAATGGCTCACGCCTTTTTTGGCGGAATACCCCAACAAAACGGAGAGGATCCCGAACATCATCCGGACGTTTTCCGTCCGGATGGGCGATCCGACAGGCGGAAATGCGTCCTCGCGGCGCGTTTTTTCTTTTGTGCGGGGGCAAATGTGAAGGATTTATGAAAGTGTCAACATACCTCACACTTCCACAAAAAATACCTTACATAAGTATTGACGCTCGCCAGAGCGTAAATTTATAATAACGACAGAGTAAAGGTGAAAAGTTGAACGATCGCACTCAGTTTAAGACCTAATGTTCGGAAATAGGGGAGGAAACTCGAAATGTCTGCACAACAAGTCCTGGATCTGATTAAGGAAAAAAACATTGAATTCGTAGATTTCCGCTTTGTCGACCTGTCCGGTCGCGCGCACCACATCACCCTGCCGGCAACCGAAGTGGAAGCCGATACGTTCGTTAACGGCGTCGCGTTCGACGGTTCCTCGATCCCGGGCTTCCGCGGCATCGAAGAATCCGACATGGTCATGATGCCTGACACCGAAACGGTCTATGTCGATCCGTTCACAGCTCACGCTACCCTGATCGTGATGAGCAACATCCACACGCCGGACGGCGAACGTTACGAGCGCGACCCGCGTTCGATCGCACACAAGGCTGAAGAATATCTGCAAAAATCCGGCGTGGGTACGGCTGCCTTTTTCGCTCCGGAATCGGAATTCTTCATCTTCGACGACGTTCGTTACGAAAGCACGATGAATTCTTCCTCCTTCTTCGTCGACTCGGAAGAAGCGGCTTGGAACACGAACCGCAAAGAAGAAGGCGGCAACCTCGGCTTCAAAGTCGGCGTCAAAGGTGGCTACGTGCCGGTCGCTCCGGTGGACTCCCAACAAGACATCCGCAGCGAAATGGTTCGCCTGATGCAAGAAGCGGGCCTGCGCGTCGAGCGTCATCACCATGAAGTCGCGACGGCCGGCCAAGCGGAAATCAACTTCCGCTTCGACACGCTGACGACGACGGCAGACAACCTGCTGAAGTACAAATACATCGTGCACAACGTCGCTCGCCAATACGGCAAAGTCGCTACGTTCATGCCGAAGCCGCTCTTCGGCGACAACGGCTCCGGGATGCACGTTCACCAATCGATCTTCAACGAAGGCGAGCCGCTGTTCTACGAGAAAGGCGGTTACGCGAACCTGAGCCAAATGGCGCTGCACTACATCGGCGGGATTCTGCACCATGCGCCGGCTCTGATCGCGATCACGAACCCGTCCACGAACTCGTTCAAGCGTCTCGTGCCGGGCTACGAAGCGCCGGTTAACCTGGTATATTCCAAGGGCAACCGTTCCGCTGCCGTCCGGATCCCGGTCGCAGCGGTTACGCCGAAGGGCTGCCGCATCGAGTTCCGCACGCCGGACTCCACGGCGAACCCGTACCTCGCTTTCGCGGCGATGCTGATGGCCGGCCTGGACGGCATCAAGCGCAAGATCGACCCGAGCGCGCTCGGCTACGGACCGTTCGACACGAACATCTACGAGCTGTCCGACGAAGAGAAGAAAGAAATCCGCAGCGTTCCGGGCACCCTGGACGAAGCGCTGGACGCGCTGGAAGCGGACTTCGAATTCCTGACCGAAGGCGGCGTCTTCACGAAGGAGTTCATCGACAACTACGTGACCTTCAAACGCCAAGAAGCCAAAGCGGTCTCCATCCGCGTTCATCCTTACGAATACGGCCTCTATTTCGATTGCTAATCCGCATGCTACGAAAAGCTCCCGCCATGGGAGCTTTTCTTTTTTTGTGCGGGAGGCGGGAAGGTTGGGCGTAATGAAAATGCAGCTGGGGAACGCGGGAGCGTCTGGGCCGGCTGTAATGATGGAAAGTATCGTGACAGGGCGGCGGGGAGGAGCGGTTGGGCTGGCTGTAACGAAAGTATCGTTGCAGGGAGGATACGAGCGGCTTGGCGTGCAGTCATGATGGGAAGTAACGTTACAAGGTGGTGAGGAGTGGCCGATGCGCTGGAACGTAGGGGGAGACCCATTAAAAAGGCACTTCTTCGCCGAGCGTCCGGCCTTTCGCATAGAGCCATTTTGCCGCATCGAACATGTCGTCGTTCGGCAGGTACCACACCCGGTTGATCTCGTTCGGGAGGAAGAGGAGACGTTCCTCGTCCCGTTCCCAACACTTCAGCGCATACAAATAGCCGGTCCGGCCGCCTTGGTCGGGGTCCGGCGTCAGGACGAGATCGCGGACGCGCGCGGTCCACTCGCGGATGAGCTGCGGATCTTCGATCGCTCGGCGCTCGCCGTTGCTGCCGTTCATCATGTGGATCTTCGTGATTCTGGTCATGTCGCCGGGATATAGCTCGGCGAACTTGGCGGGCTGCGGCTTCGGAGAGGGCGAGACGTTTTCAGTCACTTTGCTGCAGGCAGCCAGCAATAGAAGAGAAGCTAGAAAGACGAACAAAAGTAGAATGGCGGTACGCCGAATCGGCATGGTTAACATCTCCCGAGGCGGATTGGATGGTCTGTTAAGCAATCGGACGCATAGGAACGGTCGGATGTTGCAGAGATCCAATGCGAGGGATG
Source organism: Cohnella baijiui (assembly GCF_020731285.1). GTDB lineage: Bacteria > Bacillota > Bacilli > Paenibacillales > Paenibacillaceae > Cohnella. The sequence continues at coordinate 373 of NZ_JAJFOW010000052.1, read as the reverse complement.
GCGGGTTAGCAAACCATAAGAAAGCGGCAGCTAGCCGCAAAATGCGGCAGCCGCCGCGCACAACTGCTGCTGCGCGGTCTCGGCGCGCATGCTGCCGCGCCGGCTGCTTGCCGTCGTGAAGCGCTCGGTTAGGAGCGGGCGCCGAGCGGAAACGCGGCGATGCGCTCATAGCTTGGCCGCCGGCCTAAATGCGAGCGAAACAGCGTGACCGCATCTGCGGTCCACGCCATCGCAGCACGCGTGGCGCTATCCGCGCTCCCAGCCGGCTTAACGCCTTCCGCCGCGGCGCCCTCCGCCGCAGCACTCGTCGCGCCTCCCGCGGCGTCCGCCGCTCGCCAGGCGGCCGCCACCGCCGCCGGGTCCGCGCCGGCGG
>NZ_JAJFOW010000517.1 GCF_020731285.1 Cohnella baijiui | reverse complement strand
CTGCATGGTGTTCTGCCTGACGATGTATTGATGCGGCGCAAGAGTCCTTATCCGAAAACCCACAATCCTTCTTATCTGAACGCAGTACGCGATCAGGCACTGGCTGTGCTCAATGACAATGCTTCGCCCATTCTCCCGTTTATCAATAAAAAGGCAGTAAAAGAATTCGCGAGCCTGGATTTGGCTTCCATCCATATGCCGTGGTTCGGA
>NZ_JAJFOW010000516.1 GCF_020731285.1 Cohnella baijiui | reverse complement strand
CACAGGCGCTGCCGCAGCAGGGATTGTGCTCGGCTCCTTCACCATCCCACAGGTACAGGTGGCGGCAAGCAGCTTCCTTTCCATCTTCCGTGTGGATCAAGTGGAGATGGTAAAGCTCACCCAAACCGATATTAGCGAAATCGAGAATTGGATGGCGAACGGAGAAAACGGTGTAAAAGAAATCAAGGGCATCGGGAAAGTATGGATCGA
>NZ_JAJFOW010000515.1 GCF_020731285.1 Cohnella baijiui | reverse complement strand
AGATATGCGAACGTTCCCGCTGATTATTGTTACGATGCAGATTGATTTCCAGCGACAGTTGTACTTCGGGGAAGATGTGGAGGTGCGCGGTTGGGTGGAACGTATCGGCAGCGCGAGCTTCACGCTTTATGAAGAAGCGCATCAGAAGGGACAAGTGTGTGCCACAGGAAAAGCAACCTATGTATATTTTGACTACGAAACTCAGAAATC
>NZ_JAJFOW010000514.1 GCF_020731285.1 Cohnella baijiui | reverse complement strand
GTAGCTTCTTTAGCGACTTGTCTCTTCCGAAGGTTGGCCCTGAAGTCGATGACAGGGGATTGCGCTTTTGGCTTTGGCGACGCGGGATCTCGAGCGGATAGGGGGGAAGGTGGTGCGATGTTAGGTGTAGGCGTGAGGGTGAGAGGCACAGGTTTGCGGTCCAGAACATTCGACGTAGTTAGAACTGGGCTCTTTTCTGGTGAGGTCGAC
>NZ_JAJFOW010000513.1 GCF_020731285.1 Cohnella baijiui | reverse complement strand
GATAGGTTAGAGATGTGTCGCTGCTTTCGGCATCCGGTTCGCCCCATTGTTTGATAATGGTTTCCTTTTTCGTTCCAAGACCGAAATCGTAAAAGAAGACCTTGCCCAGTTTGGCTTCTTGATAGATTTCGCTTGCCAGCGTTATTTTTTCGCTTTGTTGTGCGCCATTTGCCCCTTGTTTAGGCGATTGTGTATCAATGCTTGTTTGATC
>NZ_JAJFOW010000512.1 GCF_020731285.1 Cohnella baijiui | reverse complement strand
TGAAACATCTTTGGAGGGGTAGCGAAGTGGCTAAACGCGGCTGACTGTAAATCCGCTCCCTGAGGGTTCGGCGGTTCGAATCCGTCCCCCTCCACCATGTTTGTTGGGGTATAGCCAAGCGGTAAGGCAACGGACTTTGACTCCGTCATGCCCTGGTTCGAATCCAGGTACCCCAGCCATTTTGTAAGAGCCATTAGCTCAGTTGGTAGAG
>NZ_JAJFOW010000511.1 GCF_020731285.1 Cohnella baijiui | reverse complement strand
ACCCGCAGTATCCAGTAATGAGCAGGCTCTGATTACTGCTGTGCTGGTGAGCGTTGAGCAGTAAAGCGGACCAGCGCATGCAGTAAGCCTTAGTTGAAACGGCAGTAAAAAAAGCGCCTTGGGCAACCAAGGCGCTTTTTCTTTGGCTCGACGGATTGTTTCAAGCTTGGGCTGCTTTACCTCTGAACTGTGACACCCACTTGGGTTTTAG
>NZ_JAJFOW010000510.1 GCF_020731285.1 Cohnella baijiui | reverse complement strand
CTCCATCCACGGAAGACCCAAAATATAGTGTGTGCAAATCCCGACAATGAATGTGGTAAGCAATACGCCCACAGTGGCGAGTGACAGGGCAGGCGTTGCTACGGGACGTACATTCGCCCACTTCGTCTGCATGCCTCCATCAAATAGAATAATAATAAGGGCTAAAATCCCAAAAAGCTGTGTTAGATACGCGTTGTTGTAGAAAACAAAC
>NZ_JAJFOW010000509.1 GCF_020731285.1 Cohnella baijiui | reverse complement strand
AGCAATGCCTGAGACGGGTGTGCTGACGGCGGTTTCCTTTGTGATCCCGCCTTCGCACACGAAGAGTACGTATGTTAAATATGCACATCCGGCCTCTGGCTATGCCGTTGCAGGCGTATGTGCCATTGCGGGTAAGAATGCCAGCGGGAAAGTGGATTATATCCGTATCGGTATAAACGGAGTGAGTGATGTGGCTTATCGGACCGCTTCG
>NZ_JAJFOW010000508.1 GCF_020731285.1 Cohnella baijiui | reverse complement strand
CTTCACTGACAAAGTTCTCGGAAGCAATTAACTCGATTTTTGTGCGCTGACGGCCCAACTCCAATTTAATGGCTTCTGCTACTGCTGCGTCTTGTTTTTTAACGTGTTCAAGCATTCTCTCTTCTCCTCCTCATATTAGCTGCATCTATACTAGCGACAACTCTCCTCGATAGGCGTGCGTTCATACACAGCACGCGCTCCCCCGATCAGC
>NZ_JAJFOW010000051.1 GCF_020731285.1 Cohnella baijiui | reverse complement strand
GGCACGGCGCTCCGCGCCCTCCGAGACGGCGCGCGCCACGGCCGATGGGCTCGTCCCGGGCACGCGACCGCCGGGACGCTCCTTCAGCGGCCAGCGGAGCAGGATGCCGTTCGGCGAAGCGGCAGCGGCCGCAGCCGCCGCGGCGGCCGGCGACAGCGGGGGCGCCGGCGCCGCATCGCCTTCCGCTCCTTCGCTCTGTTCCCCGGCCGGCGCCGCCGGCAGCTCCTCCAGCTTAATCCCGGCCCCTTCCGGGATCGTCGCCGGGTCGGCCTTCTCGAGCACGAAATAGGCGCAGCCGAAGTTGCAGTATTCGTTGATATAGTCGGCGAGGCTCGAGATGAGCGCCTCCCTGGACGCCTTCGGCTGCTGCTCGCGGAAGAATCCTCTCAGTCGAAGTTGACTGTAGCCCCAGTCGCCGACCACGTAATCGTAGCGTTCGAGCACTTCGCTGAATCGCTCCCGGAACGCCTCGGCGTTCCAGCCGCTTTTGTGGTCGTGCACGAGCTTGTATGCGTTTCCTCCGGCCCAGTAAATCACGAGAGGCCCTCCTTCCACCACGCCGTTTCCGGCTCCCTTAGATTAGGCCTTGCCTGCCGCGGTGGCGCCGGATGCGGCCGCGGACTTCACTTGCGCGTGCGCATGGTATGAGCTGCGCACCATCGGACCGGACTCGACATGCGAGAATCCGCGCGCGAGACCCTCCTGCTTGAGCTTGGCGAATTCGTCCGGGTGGACGTACCGCTCCACGGCCAGATGCGCGGGGCTGGGCTGCAGGTATTGGCCGAGCGTCAAAATATCGCAATCGATCGCGCGCAGGTCGTCCATCGCCTGCACGACTTCTTCGTAGATCTCCCCGACGCCGAGCATGATGCTCGATTTGGTGGGGATGTCCGGCTGCTGAAGCTTGGCTTGGCGCAGCAGCTCGATCGACCGCCGATACTTCGCCTTCGCCCGGACGCGGTCGGAGAGGCGCTCGACCGTCTCGATGTTGTGGTTCAAAATGTCGGGCTTGGCGTCCATGACGATGCGCAGCGCTTCCCAGTCGCCCTGGAAATCCGGGATCAAAACCTCTACGCTGCAGAACGGCAATCGCTTGCGGATCGCCTTGATCGTCGCGGCGAAGATCGAAGCCCCCCCGTCCTTCAGGTCGTCCCGCGCCACGGACGTGACCACGCAGTGCTGCAGGTTCATCTGCTCGGCGGCTTCGGCCACCCGGTCGGGCTCCTGCAGGTCGAGCTCGGTCGGAAGCCCCGTCTTGACCGCGCAGAAGCGGCAAGCGCGGGTACAGATGTCTCCCAAGATCATAAAGGTGGCCGTTCGGTTGGCCCAGCATTCGTATATGTTCGGGCACCTCGCCTCTTCACAGACGGTGTGCAGCTTCTTCGTGCTCATCATTTGCTTGATTTCCTGGTAGTTCTCCCCGGTCGTCAGCTTGATGCGAAGCCAGTCGGGTTTGGGCGTCTTGGCGCTAGTCTTCATACGTATTCCCCCGCTTTCTGTCCTTCATTATAACATGAATCACATAAAAACCAATGATTTGCAAACCCTAGCCGTATGCGAAAAAAGGAGGGGGAACGTATGCAGAAGCAACCTGGGAAAGCCCGCGGCCGGGGCCCGCTGCTCCGCCGGCTGGCCGCCGCCGCGACGCTGGCCGCCGTTCTGCTGGATGCCGCGAGCGCGTCGGCCGCCCCTCGCGCGGCGAAGAGCGAGGCGCCGCAGAACCCGTATCCGGCCCGGCGCGAGCTGTACGACCGGATCGGCCTGGCGACCGGGCTGGCTTGGTACGACCTCGCGGCCATCGACCAGTACGAGCGGACGATGTCCCGGGCGCATCCGCGAACCCGGCCGCTGCGCGAAGGCGCGGTCAGCGGCGTGTACATTCCGCCAGAGCGGTGGGCGGGACCGCTCAATCCGGACGAGAACGACAAGCAGCCGCTGTCGATCCGCGTCTTCCAGGGGATCGGTCAGGACGGCTCGGGCGACGGAAGGGCCGACCGGACGAACGACGCCGACCTGCTCTACGCCGTCGCCAGGCGCGTCATGGTGCAGGGAAGCACGCGCGACGACTTCGCCATCGGCGTGTGGGAATATTACCACAATACCCGGGCCGTTCAGCGCATCCAGCAATTTTCCAAGCTGTACCGGACCTTCGGCAAGCTCGACCTGGTCCAGCACGTCTTTCCGCTTCCGCAGGGGACCGTCTATGCCTATCGAAGCACGTGGGGCAACCGGCGGGGCTGGGGCGGCGCGCGCATTCATGAAGGCACGGACATCTTCGCCGGCTACGGCGTCCCCGTTCGCAGCACCTCCTACGGCGTCGTGGAGATCAAAGGCTGGAACCGGTACGGCGGCTGGCGGATCGGCATCCGCGACCTGGACAACCTCTATCACTACTACGCGCATCTGTCCGGCTTCGAGAAAAGCCTGAAGCCCGGCGACGTCGTCCGCCCGGGCCAGTTGATCGGATGGGTGGGCAGCTCGGGCTACGGCAAGCCGGGCACGCAAGGCAAATTCCCGCCTCATCTCCATTATGGGGTATACCGCGACCGCGGGCTCGTCGAGTGGGCATTCGATCCCTATCCGCTGCTGCGCAACTGGGAGCGCGCGGAGCAGCGCTCCCTGCGCGTGCACAGCTGAGCCGACCCGGCGGGGGCGGTCATTGGGACAGCAGATCCTCGATCTCTTCGCGCGACGGGATCGAGCTCTGGGCGCCTGCCCGAGTCACTGCGATCGCCGCGGCAGCCGCGCCAAACCGGAGCGCCTCCCGCGTCTCCAGGCCATCGGCGCGCGCCGTCGCGAAAGCGCCGATGAACGTATCGCCCGCCGCCGTCGTGTCGACCGGACGGACCCGAAAGGCCGGGGTCTCCCAAGCTTCGCCGCGATCGTTCGAATAGTAAGAGCCCTTGCCGCCCAGCGTGACGATGACTTGCCGGATACCGGCCTCCGTCAGCGCCCGGGCGGCTTTTGCCGCGCTCTCGATGCCGTCCACCGGAATGCCCGTCACCGTCTCCGCTTCGGTCTCGTTGACGACGAGCGTATCGATGAGCGGGTAGGCCTCCTGCGGGATCGGAGCTGCAGGCGCCGGGTTGTAGATGATCTTGGCGCCGATGTCACGGCATAGCGCCATAACCTGCCGGTTCGTCTCCCACGGGATTTCGTTCTGCAGGAGCACGAGATCGACCCCGTTCAGCTTGTCTCCGGCGACGTCTTCCGGGGTCAGCTTGCCGTTGCTCCCCGCGGACAGGATAATCTGGTTCTCCCCCGCCTCGGACACGGTAATGAACGCGAGCCCCGAGGTGCCCTCCTTCACGAGCACGCCATCTGCGTCCACGCCGCCCTCCCGCAGCGAGCCGGTCAGCGTCCCCCCGAACGGATCCTCGCCCACCGCGCCGATCATCCGGACCCGTCCGCCGGCGCGGGCCGCCGCGACAGCTTGGTTCGCTCCCTTGCCGCCCGGCTGGTACGCCGTCCCCCGGCCGTGGATCGTCTCGCCCGGCTGGGGAAAGTCCCGTATCTGGTTGACGATGTCCATGTTGATGCTGCCGACGACGGCAATTCGTCCTGTCGATGCCATATCGATATGCCCTCCGTTCCATCAAGTCTTCCATAGCCATTGTCCGGTTCCGGGCCGGTCTTGTCAATCCGGCGGGCGGCTCGCCCTGTTTCGAGCGCCGGGACTCTCGTTTCATGGCGGTTTGCGGTTTGCAGTCTGCGGGATGCCGTGCCTTGCCTGATGCTTCGCAAAACTTTGGCGGGAGGACGAGCAAAAGCCGCCCCGGCCGCCAGCGTCTTGCTGTGACAGCCGGAACGGCCCGATTCGGCGTCCGTTTCCGATATCCGATTAGCGCACCATCCAGCCGCCGTCGACGCAGAGGACGTGCCCGTTCATATAGTCCGAGGCGCGGGACGCCAGGAACACGGCGGGGCCCGCCAAATCCTCGTCGGCGCCCCAGCGGCCCGCCGGGATGCGCTCGAGAATTTGGCGGCTGCGGACGGGGTCGTTGCGCAGCGCCTCCGTGTTGTCCGTGCTCATATAGCCGGGGGCGATGGCGTTCACCTGAATGCCCTTCGGCGCCCACTCGTTGGCCAGCGCCTTCGTCAGGCCGGCGATTGCGTGTTTGCTAGCCGTGTAGCCCGGGACGTTGATGCCGCCCTGGAAGCTCAGCATGGACGCCACGTTGATGATCTTGCCCGCGCCTTGGGCGATCATCGTACGGCCGACCGTCTGGCTCAGGACGAATACCGCGTTCAGATTGACGTCGAGCACTTCTTGCCAATCGGCGTAGGCATGCTCGGCCGCCGGCGTGCGTCGGATGATGCCGGCGTTGTTGACCAGTATGTCGATTTTGCCGAAGGCGTCCAGCGCCGCGTCGGCGATGCCCGCGAGCCGGTCGCGGTCGCCGACGTCCGCCTGAACGGCAACGGCGCGTCTGCCTGCCGCCTCCACCCGGCGCTTCGTCTCCTCGGCCGGCGTGCGGTTCGTGACGAGCAGAACGTCGGCGCCCGCTTCGGCGAGGCCGACCGCGATGGCCTGTCCGAGGCCCCGGCCCGCGCCGGTCACGACGGCCGCGCGGCCCGTCAGATCAAAGAACTCTTTCAATGCGCGTCGCGCCTCCTTCTTCGTAGCGGCGGACGGACTCGTCGTCCAGCCCGCCGTCGGTGATGAACGTATGGATATCCTTCAGCTCGGCGAACGTGAGCAGCGCCGCGCGTCCGAACTTGCTGTGGTCCGCGACGCAGTAAATTTCCTTGGCGTTCGCGAGATACGCTTTTTTGAGCTCGATCAGCTCGCCCGTGAACACGGTCAGCCCGTATTTGTCGTGCACGCCGGTCGCGGAGAGGAACAGCTTTTGCACGTTCAGCTTCGCGAGCCAGTCGAGCGCCTCGTTGCCGATCAGCACGTTGCGCTGGCGGTAGCCGCCGGGCACGACGAGCCGGATCCGGTCTTTGCCGATCAGCTCCCGCATGATGTGCAGATCGTTCGTCAGCACCGTCAGCGGCTCGTTCGGCAGGCGCCGCGCGATCTCGAGCGTCGTGCTGCCGGCGTCGAGCGCGATGACGTCGTCCTGCCGGATGTAGCGCAGCGCGTGGACGGCGATCGCTTCTTTCTCGGAAAGATGCTTCGTATTCGGAATCTGCAGCGGCAGCAGCGGCTCCGCTTCCTCCGCGGGCGACACCGCGCCCCCGTGGGTCCGGACGAGCAGCCCTTTTTCCTCGAGCTTCTCGAGGTCCTCGCGGATGGTCTTCGGCGTGACCCCCATCCGTTCGCTGAGGTCCGAAACCTGGACGCTCCCCTTCTCCTGGAGCCTCTCCAATATCGCTTGGTGTCGTGCGGCGGCCAGCATCTTCCGTTTCCTCCCTATGCGCGTCCCGTTCGCGCGTCGTTGCTTTTTACTTTAACCGATCCATCGGGACGGCGTCCATGTCCTTGAACGTATAGTTCTCGCCGGCCATCGCCCAGATGAACGAATAATGGCGGGTACCTGCGCCGGAATGGATGGACCAGCTCGGCGAGATGACGGCCTGCTCGTTGGCGACGACCAGATGGCGGGTCTCCTCGGGCTGTCCCATCAAATGAAAGACGCGCGTGTCGTCCGTCAGATCGAAATAGAGATAAGCCTCCATCCGCCGGTCATGCAGGTGCGAGGGCATCGTGTTCCAGACGCTGCCGGTCTTGAGCTGGGTGATGCCCATCATGAGCTGGCAGCTCTGCACCCCGTCGGCATGGATGATCTGGTTCAGGTCGCGCTCGTTGGACGTCTCCAGAGACCCGAGATGGAGCGTGTTTGCTTCCTTGATCGAGACCTTGCGGGTCGGTATGGACGCATGGGCAAGCGCGGAGCAGAAGTACAGCTTCGCAGGCGCCGAGGCGTCTTTGCTGGCGAGCCGCACGTCGCGGACGCCTTTGCCCACGTACAAAGTGTCAAGCCGCTCAAGCGCGAAGCGCTCGCCGTCCACCGTAATTTCGGCGTCTCCGCCGATGTTGACGAAGCCGACCTCGCGGCGCTCCAGGAAATACTCGGTCTTCAGCGCGTCGGCCGCTTCGAGCGTCAGCGTCATCTCCACAGGCAGCGCGCCGCCGATGATCATACGGTCTTCGTGCGAATAGGTCATGCGGACGCGATCGGCTTCGAACAGCTTCTCGATCAAGTAATGCGCGCGCAGCTCTGCGGTGTCGTAGCGCTTGGCGTCGGACGGATGCGTGGCGTGCCGGATATCCATGGGGGAGCCTCCTCGTTTGTTTATGTTCGATTTCATCATAACACACATTAACGAACATTTACGAACATAATTTTTCAGCCAAGTAAACACGGCTCCGCCGTCTTCAAGGAAGATGGCGACACGTTTTTATCGGAGGCCCTATTAAAAGAGGGAGTCTCAAAGGTAAGTCTGTTCACAGGACAGACAGTTCTCCTCCATCCCTAAACGTGTGAATACGAAGGAATGGCGGTGTTTGGGGAGATGATCCCTGCGCCGCCGTTTCTCGCTTTCGATCCACTGCTTTCTTCTTCGACAAAAATGATGGGCAAGCGAAAACCATCCGACCTCCAAGCTTACCTTCGACAAGACGCGAAGCAGCAAACGCCGGAATCCGCTTTCCGTGTCACCTATCCCGCATCCAATGATATAGATGCAAATGTACATCTAATTTTGCTATATTCCCTGCTTAACGGTCACTTAGTTGCAAAAGTACAACTAAATCTCCGTTTTCTGCGTATAGGCCGGATTTACGATAAATTAGATGTACTTTTACAAGTAAACCGCTCCACCCTCCTGAAATGGCCCTAATTAGATGTACGAATGCAACTAATTGACTGAGCGACCCCGAACCGAGCGCAAACAAGGCCAATTGGCATACGCCAGAGTTGGGAACCATCGGCAGGAATCCGACGAATTTGCACCAAAACCCAACTGATTCATTCGAAACCAGCACGTAGAAGGCCACGCGTCCGAGGCAGCCGTCAGGAGTGGAAAGATCGTCAATTGATGTCAATTGAGCCGCATTGAAACTCGCGCTGCTGACTCTAGGGCCCCGTTACAACCTTATGAGGCAGCCTCTTCTAATTGGCAAGTAAAAACGGCTTCGCCGTCTTCAAGGAAGATGGCGGCACGTTTTTGTCGGAGACGGAACAGCGAAGGATAGGTGAACTTACTTTCTGATCCGTCGAAAATAGACGGACCCGCTCGCGGCGTCGGCCGCGAGACGGGTCCGCCGTCTTCGCACGTAGTTCTCGATATGCCGTTACTTCTCCCCGACCAAGAAAACGATGTCGCCTTCCTTGCAGTCGATGGTCAGCTTCTTCTGGTCCAAAAACCAGACGTCCTTGTTTTCCATGTAGAAGGTCATGCGCTCCGCGACGACCGTCGTCGCCGGGTCCATCGGATCGTCCAGCATGATGCCGAAGCCGTAAGGCTCCGTACCGCCGCTAATATAGCGGACGAAGATGCGAATGCGGTCTCCTTGACGGTATCCCCACTCTTGCTGAAAACAGGTAACGGCGGATGGCGAGACGCTCAGCTCCAAACCACACACCTCTTTTCCGGGATCGTAAAATGCCGGCTCGGGCCCGCTGCGGACCCGCCGGGAATCGGTTGCGCCTTCATTATAGCAGTCGGGCGGATGGCCCCACAACTGCAATCCCCATCGCGGATCGCGACTCATTCGTTCGGTTCAATGTCCATCCCGCCGGTAGGCGGACGGGCTGCTCCCGTAGGCGGCTTTGAACAGCGCAGCGAAGTGGTTGTAGTGGTTGAAGCCGACATCTCCGGCCACGTCCTCCGCGCGCCGGGTCGTGTGCCGGAGGAGCAGGGCAGCCTGCCGCAGGCGCATCCGGTTCAGCGTGTCGATGATCGAGGCGCCCGTCTGCTCCTTGAACAGATGGGACAGCCGGGAGGCCGACAGCCCGACCGCGCGCGCGAGCTCCTCGACTTGCAGCGGCTCCTTCATTCGGGCGGACAACAGATCCAGCGTCTCCGCGACGCGGGCATCCATGGGCGGCCGCGCCTGCTCCTGCTCGAGCAGGAGCAACATTTCCTGGAGGGCGTTCATCGCCAGCAGCTGGGCGTGCAGCCCGGATTGCCGGCTATCCTGCACGACGCGCCGGAAGGCGCGAAGAATGCGCTTGCGCAGCTGCGGATACGCCACGCTGCGCAAGACGAGCCCCTCGGACGCTTCGGGGAGTCCGTTCCAGCGGTACGCCATTTCCCCCGGTACGAAGTGGGCCCAAAGGAAGTTCCAGACCGCGCCGTCCGGCGTCCCGTAGCGGTGCGGAAATTCCCCTTTGACGATGGCGAGGTCTCCGGCGAACTGCCGCCTTTCGACGCCTCCGGCGACCTCGATGCCCCCCTCGCCGGCCAGCGTGTAGATCATGATCCAGTCGGCCATCCCCGCCGGCCGGCGCACCTCGTAGTCGTCGCGCTCCTCGAAGTGATCGGCGATGACCCGGCCGCTGCCGTCCCCGGACGGGCGGGCGGGATCCACGCGTTCGCGTCTGTCCATTTCGGCTCCGGTACGCTCCTTTGCGCGCCTTGATTCGCGCGCTATCCTTCTCCTCACGATAGCGGAGTCGTACGCCGTCCGCAAGCCCCTTTAACGGCCGGTGCCGGCGTTCGCCGAATCGGCCTCCCCGGACGAGCGGCCGTCGACCGCCTCGCCGTCCGTTTTCTCCCCGTGGGACCCGCCGCCGGCCGTGCCTCCCGGGGCAGCGCCGGCGCTTTGCGCCGCGTTCGGCAGCGCGAGCGCGGGCGCCTGGGAAGCGCCGCTGCCGACGGGATTGCCTTTTCCGTCGTAGTAATACATCGGCGTATCCCCGACGACGAGCAGATAGGAAAGCGGGATGTCGGTCTCGATCGTGTTCGGCTCCCGGTCGAACGGAATGACGATGGCGATGTCGGTCTTGATGTGGATATAAACCTCTACGAGCAGCATATTGATGCCCGCGCTGGATTGCCGGGTCCTCACTTCGGCCAGCACCGCGCTCATCGGATGGAAGCGGACAGACACCGCTGGCCCGAGCGAGGAAAGAAAAGGACTGTCGATCGCGTGGCCGAGCGGGATGCGCTCGTGGATCGCCTCCTGCGCCTTCAGGGCCGCATCGACGACCCGCACCGTCTCCGCGGTGATTTTCATTTGTTCCTTGTAGTCGATTAAAAACCCGGCCGTCTTGCCCGTCTCGTCCGTCTGCCAATGCACCATCTTGCTGCTGTCGGCGCCTGCGGCGATATTGTCGGTGATAGCCGTGTTGATCGCTTCGGTCGCCATTTGCGTGATTCTGACCTTGGCCAAAAACATGAGCGGCTGTCGCAAGTAGCGGTCGAGGAACAGAAACGACTGGATCGTGACAAACAGGCAGATGAGCGTCATGATCAGCCAAAAGTGCCGGCGGCGCATCCGCCGTCGCGGCCGGGTCACCCACCCTTGGGAGGGCGGCGGGCCGCCGACTCTTACCGTCTTCCGATTCCGGCCGCCCGCCACAAAGCCCCTGCTCTTCGGCGCATGCGGGCCGCCCATCCGCAGCCGCGGCCCCCACGCTCTCGGCCGCGGGCCCCAACTCTTCGGCGGGGCCGTCCATTTCCAGTTAAACAACGATGGCCGTCCCCATCTTCTCCGCATGGCTAACCTCCCGCGCTGTCGCCTTGTTCGCAAGTAAACCATGCTCATACCTATGCGAAAATGGGACAAAAAAGAAGACGCCCCGCCTGCCAGGCGGAGCGCCGTCCCTACATCCGCGGCAAAAAGCCGACGATTTCGTCTGTCTCGGCATCGATAATCGTCACGTGCGGGCCGAGGAGCGCATCCATTTCCGTATGGAAGGTGACGGAGACGAGCGGCTTTCCTTCGAGCGACGCGGTCTTTTCCGCCTTCGCTTGCCCCTTCGGATCCGGCGCGATGAGCCACTCGGTCGAATCCGTATACGGCTCGACCGCTGCCTCCCGCCAGTCCTCCGTCACTTGCCGTCGCTCGGTGTCGCTCAAGACGTCCCATGCCATCTTCCGGTAGGCGGCCGCTTTGTCGGTATCCACCGCCGGCTTGCCTTCGACCTCCAGGAAGTACGGGACCCTGCCTTCCGGCCATTCCGCGTTCACGACGTACAGCCGTTTGCCCGCCGCCGCCGCAAAGCCGCCGTCCCGGATTTCCACCGACTCGGCCAGCTCTCCCCCGCGATCTATCGAGAGCTGCAGCGAAGTCGGCGCCCGATCGAACGCCAGCTTTACGATCTCGCCCGCCTGCACGGCAACGGACGCGCCCGCCTCCGCCAGCTTCGGCGGATAGGGCATATCCGCGCATACCCCGCGCCCCTCCGAACTCCAGCAATAGCTGCCAAGCGGCGCTTCGAACGTAGCGGCGCCCGCCGTCACCCGCAGCGGCGGCGGCTGCGGAAAGTCCTCTTCCGCCTTCGCCTCCGGCAGCGGCTCGCCGGACGAAGAGGAGGCAGGTGGCTGCGCCCCCGTCTTCGTCCCCTGTTCCCCGCAGCCGGCCAGTCCGACGATCGCCAGCAGCAGGAGCAGAGCCGCCAAAGCGGCGGCGCCTTTTCTTCGCAAACGCATGCGGATCCCCCTCATTTTCCCAGCTTTACATTCTGGACGCGAGAGGAGGACGAAAGGTTGCAGCCGGCGCGTCAGATCCCGAGCAGCGCGATGACGACCGCGACCGTCACGGTGCTGAGCACGGTCGAGACGAATACCGCCTGGGATGCGAATTCGGGCTCGTTGTCGAACTCGACGGCGAGCAGCACGCTGCTGAGCGAGGTCGGCACGGCGGACGAGACGATCAGGGCGGCCGCCATGAGGCCGTCCATCCCCATCAGCGTGACGGTCGCCCAGGCCAGCAGCGGGCCGCCGACGAGACGCAGCAGGACGGCGGTACCGACGTCTGCAAGCATCGCGCGCCGGATCGTCCACGACATGCTGCCGAGCTGGACGCCCAAGGTGATGAGCGCCGTGCCGATAAAGGCGTTCGACAAGTACTCCACGGCCGTCCCGGCCGAATCCGGCAGCGGCACGCCGAAATACCGCATCACCAGCGCGATCGGAATAACGTAGATGACCGGCATCGACAGGATGACGCGGCGGATTTCCCGCCAGTCGGCCTTGTGCGCGTTGACGTTGTAGACGCCGTACGTATTGGGGATGAGCGACTGCATCATCATGATGAGCACTTGGACCGAAAGCGTGTACGGATTGTTGGCGAAGGCCAACTGGTTCAGCGGAATGCCGTAATTGGCGCTGTTGTAGAACAGCACGCTGTTGCGCATCGCGCTGCGCATCCCGGGACCGTACCGCCTAAGGCGCACGGCCGCTTCGACCATGCCGTACTGCAATGCCATGAAGAGGACGAAAAAGAGGATCACTTGACCGAACAGCTGCAGCGAGATCGCGGTTCCGTACAGGAGCTTGAACATGATAGCCGGCGAAAACAAGTAGAAGTTCAGCTTGGACAGCGTCCGGATATCCAGATTGAAGCTGCGCTGGAGCACGATGCCAATGCCGATCAAGAGGGAGATGGGCAGGACGTTGTCGCGCAAAATGGTCAGAAAAATGGTCATGAGGACTCCCATCCCGGACAGTGTGAAATCGCTAGCGTCAATGCCCTATTATAGCATCGAATCGCATCCGCGAGAGATGCGATTCGTTGCGCCGCTAATGCGCGGAAGCGTCAGACGGCGGTCCCGGACGATGCCTCCACCCGGCGGTCCAGCCCGCGCTGGCGAAAGAGAAGGACGGCGGACAGGAGCAGGATGGCGCCGTTAACGACGAAAATCCAGCGGATCGGGATCCACCCGGCGAGCGCGCCGCCGACCATCGGTCCGAGCATCGTCGCGAGCTGCGTGGAGGACTGGCTGAGGCTGAACGCCCGTCCGCGGAACGCCGGCTCGGTAACGCGCACGATCATCGCGTTCAGCGCCGGGTAGACGCCCGCGAAGAACAAGCCGTAGACGAAGCGGAGCGCGCCGAACTCGGCATAGTGGCCCACGAAAAATTGCAGCAAGTTGCCGAGGCCGCCGCCTAGCAGCCCGATGATCAGCACTTTCATAAAACCGAAGCGCTGCCCGAAGCGTCCCCACTGCGGCGCCGCGATGAGCGTGGCGATCCCGACGGCCGAGAAAATAATGCCGGACTGCAAGGACGCGTCGTGCTGGCTGCCGCCGATCTCCAGGACGTAGACGGTCAGCAGCGGCTCCAGGATCATCACCGAAAAGCTGCTGATCCCGACCAGGAGAAGCAGGTTGACGAACGTGCGGTTATGAAGCGCGTGCTTCAGATCGTCGCGGATGCTGGACCGTTTGCCCGAACGATTGAACTTGTCCTCGCGGACCAGAAAGGTGGCGATCAGCGCCGCCACGAGCACCACCCCGCCCGAAAAGAGAAACGCCTCCCGGTTGCCTATCAGGTGGCTCACGAAACCGCCGACGAGCGGGCCGAGAATGCTGCCCGTGGCGCCGGACGTCGCCATGACGCCGAGCGCGTAGCCCGACTTTTCCTCCGGCGTGTTGGTCGCCACGAGCGCGATCGAGGCGGGAACGTAGCCGGCCAACAGACCCTGAAACACGCGGAGGACGAGAAACAGGTACGGATCGTGCACGAAATAGGTAAGGACGTACAGCGCGGCCAGGCTGTATCCGGAGCGGATAAGCATCGGCTTGCGTCCATACTTGTCGGCGAGCGAGCCCCAGTAGGGCGCGATCAGCGCGCTGGCGAGAAACGTGATGCCGAACGCGAAGCCGGACCACAGCTCGAGATGGGTGGAGACACCGAGATCGTGACGGAGAAACAGCGGGATGAACGGAATGGAGATGGAGTAAGCCGTGCTGCAAAAAAAGACGCCCAGCCACAAGACGTACAAGTTCTTTTTCCAGGAAAATGACACCCGTCTACCTCCTCTGGCTGTCGTGCCCTTCCCGCGAGCAAGCAAAAAACGGCTTCGCCGTCCTCATGAAAGAGGGCGAACCCGCGCTTGCCGGGGAGAATGAAAGCGAGAGGCGGCATCGCGCAGCCTCTCAACAAAAGATGACCCCTCGTCGAGGAGTCCGTTCTTTTGCCATTATAGCATATCTGGAGGGCAGGCCCTACGGTTCTTGCCGAATTAGGCGCGGGAAGCCGCCCATTGATCGAGCTGCCGCTGCGCCTCGGCGATCAGTCGGTCGATGCCCGCCTGCCGCAATTCGCGATTCAGCGCGGGGAGCGCTTCGTCGGGATCGACCGCCCCCGTAACCAGCCCGGCCCGGTGCTTGCCCATCACCGAGGCGCACCGCGCCAGCTCTTCCCGGACGTCGGACGGATCGAAATGAAAGCCGAGCAGCGGGGAGCGCGGCGCCTCGGCGTTGCGCGCCGGTCCGGCCTGCAGCCAGGCCTTCTCCCGATGGGCACGGGGGAGCGCGCGAAAGGGGTTGCCGAACCGCCAGCCCGCATCCGCATGGTAGCCGCTATCCGCGATCGGCTCGGCGTAGTCGCCGTCAACCAGATTGTAGTGCACGCCCTCGATACCGTAGCTCATCAGGCTGTACAACTGCGGATCGGAATAGAGCAAATTGCACAGCATGAGCGCCCGCGCCGGATCCGCCGAGCTTTGGGGAATGGCCGTCAGCGAGCTGCCGATCGATTCGTTACCGATTTTTGCCGGGCCGGCGATCGGCTGAATTACGTATCGACTGTCGGCGTCGTCCGACCAATCGGAAGCCGGCGTCGCGATATACCGATCTGCGGCGACATCCGCCGCATCGTCGACGATCGTCGGCGCGTCCTTGCGGATCCACCCTTTGTCGTACCACTCGTGCATCAGCTGCAAATAGCGGACATACGACGGCTGTCCGTACAGATTGACGGCCCGAAGGCGTCCGTCCTCTTCCGTCGCGACGGCCGGATTGCCCTCGCCCAGCGATTCGATGCCCAGCGCCGCTTCGTATGCGGACGGGTAATCGGCTGACGCGTCGGCTCGAAATCCGAACTTTTGAGCGCCTTCGTAAGACATCGCCTTGTCCAGAAAAGGGGTCAGATCGCCCAAGTCGCGGATGTTCAGCGCCTGGAGATCGAACATATCGGCCATCTCCCTGGATACCCGAATCGCCGGCTTCTTCGTCCAAAGCTGCACGTTGACGATCCCGTACAACCGGCCATCCACGCGGGCGGCATCCCAAGCGTAATCCGGGACCTGCTCCCGAATGCCCGATCCGTATCGGGAGAGCAGATTCGTCAGATCCCGAAGCTCGCCCGCGCGCGCGTGCGCGGCAAAATCGTCCTTCCGGTACGAGAGGAAAACGAGATCGGCCTTCGCTCCGGAAGCCAAAACGGCTTCGAGCTCGTCCGCGTAATGCGCCTCGTCGATCCATGTCAGATCGACGGTCGCGTTGATTTTCGTACGCAGGATCCGGTTCATCTCGTCCAGCACGCGGCGCCCGTCCGCTTGCGGATGTCCGGGCAAATACCATTTGATCACGTACGGAGGGAGCCGGACCGCCGCGGACGAGCCGGACGGCGCGCCTTGCCTCGGCTCCTCGTCCGCGCCGCATCCCGCGATCAGCAGCAGGCCGGCGATCGCCGCAGTCCCTAGAACATGTGCTCCCGCCCGCATCCGCCGCTTCATCCTCGATCCCTCCCCCGCTTCCGTTCTTGCTTTCCGTGCCGTCAGGGCGTGAGACGCTTGCCCGCGAGCTGCGAGACATAGTCCCGCGGACCGAAGCCGTACCGGGCTTCGAACTGCCGGTGGAAATGTCCGACGTTCGTCCAGCCGGTCAGCCGTACGATCTCCTCCAGTTCAAGCTTCGTATTTTCCATCAGCTCCACGGCTTTGTCGATCCGTACGTGATGGATGTATGCCGGAATGGCCATGCCGTAGCTCGACTCGAACAGAAGATTCGCGAAGGGCACCGTCCGATCGAATGCGGCCGCGATCTGGGCTACGCCGAGATTCGGATCGGCATGTCGGTCGAGGATGTATCGCCGGATCGACTCTGCGAGCGCCGTCTCCTCGTCGCTGGGAAGAACCGCCGCTTCGAACGTCTCATTGACGGCTTCGATCAGCCGCTGCCGGAATTCTTCCATCGTCTCCTGCTCGAACAGGCGGCGGCTGTCGAACAGCTCGTCAATCTGCGGAGCGCGCAGCGGGATCGTGTCCGCCTCATAGAGCGCGTGCTTCAGACTGTTGACCAGATGCAGGAGCAGATAACGCATGTCGTGATACGCCATCTCGGAGACGAGCCGCAGAAGCACATCGAGCTGTTCGCCCGCCGGACGCAGGTCTCCCCGGATCAGCAGGCCGATGAACTTCCGCTCGATCTGGAAGACCGCGTCGACCGAAAGCGGCACGACGCGGCGCGAAACGTCGGCGGGCACGAGGAAGGCACGCTTGCCTTGGACAAACCGGTAATGCGAGATCTGCTCGGCTTCATGGCAAGCCGTCGGCGCTTGACCGACATCCTGGACGAGGCTGCTGCAGGCGACGGTGACCGATACCTTGAACCGCCGCATCAGGTGCTGTTGGGCTTCCCGAATGCGCGCGCCCAGCCGCTCTGCGTCCGCATCGGCCTCCTCCTTGTTCCGGGAAAAAGCGACGATCAACGCCGTCCGGTCGTCGCCCAGATCGACCGCCTCGACCGCGAATTCGCGGGAGACGATCTCGGTCGCGGCTTGTCCGACTACGAAACGCATCGCGTTCAGCTCGTCCGGCTGCATGCGGCGAGCCTGGCTGGCATAGTCGTCGATCCGCAGCAGACAGACGAGAATCGGCGCCTGCGGCGTCAACCGCAAATCGTATTGCCGTCTCGCGCGCGCCAGCTCGTCCTCCGTGACGGCGCTGCCGCTTTCCAGCAGCCGGCGCAGGAAATATCGCTTCATGACGCTCCGGCTCGACAGCCGTTCCCTCATAAGCGCCCGGATGTCTTCGCCGGCTTCCTCCAGGACGCGGAGAAACCCGGCGGCGTCCGCCGGTTCCGGTCCGGCGCCCTTCGCTTTCTGCTGCCCCTCGGGTGGAAGCCGGTCCATCAGCGGACCCGGCGGCTGCAGCACCTTGCGGGCGAGAAGCCGATAAGCAAACGAGAGCGCGGCGAGCAGCGCTGCCGTTCCGACGATCGCGCCGGTTCGCACCGCGTGCAGAGCCGGAGGCTCCGGCTCTGCATATGCGGCATACAGCAGCACCCACCCGGTACCCGGGTCGGCGGCGGCGACGCGATAGGTTTCCCCGTTCGCGCGGACGGTGAAGGTGCCGACGTGCGCCGACGTCTCCGCCGAGCTGGAGGACGCGGCGGCCTCATAGCGAGCCTGCACGGCCCGGCCCACCTGTTCCCCCGCTTCGTCCGCGGAGGCGGACAACGGCACGAAGCGACTGCGAGCATCGTAGACGAATACGCGATCTTGGCGACCACCCGCTTCCTCGTCCGCGTCGTCCCGGAAGCCGGGCAGCGCGTCCAGCCGTACGTTTAGGATGACCGCGCCTCCTGCGTTGCGCCCGCCCGTGCTATCCTTCATCAAATAGGTGAGGACACGCGCTGCCGTCGCATCCGATCCTCCGCCGTCCACCGGGTTCCAAACCCGGATGATCGGCTGGAGAACGGGCAGCTCATCATCCGAGGACATCAGCTTGTCCCATTCGCGATCGCGGTCGTTCAGCCTGCCCGACGTCGAATAATATTGCGCTTTCAAAGGATTGTAGATCCAAATCGATTGAATCTCGGGATGGCTCTTCAGATAGGTCGCGTTCAACGCATTCAGCACGCCGAGCCGTTCATAGTCTTCTTCTCCGGTTAAGTACATCAGCGCGCGCACGTCGTTGTCGGCGTAGAGCATCACGCACAGCCGTTTCATCGCCTGGTCGAGGGAACCGAGCTGCGCTTGCCACTGGGCGGCCATCTTGCGGCTTCCGGCGGCTTCCCCGTCCGCGATCCGATCCCGGACGTAGCCGCAGACGAGGGTGGTCCCGATTCCGGCCGTCAGGACAAGGGCCGCGGCGAACCCGAAAATAATCTGGACCAAAGTATTCCGGGAACGCATCCAACGCTTGAAAAACATGATGATCACCCTCGTGCGGATCGTAAGCAACTATTCTTGTTCCATCCTATCACACGACCGGCTATATGGACTATCGGGATAAAAATATACACCGCCCTCCCGCGAATCGCGAGAGAGCGGTGCTTTTATCCGATGCCGTACAGCACAAGCGAGCTAGTGACATTCTCGAGGCGATTCGGCCGATTAAGCGACCGTTTCGGCCTCTTGGCGTTGCTCCGGCGCCCGTTGGCCCATGATGGCAATCATCGCCACACCGCCGATCAGGAACAGAATGCCCGCGCCCATATAGATGGAGACGAGGGAGAACGAATCCTTGAGCGAGCCGGCCACCGACATGGAGATGACCATCATGCCGACGAAGAGCGGGTTCAACACCCCGTTGACCCGGCCGACGATCGAGGCGTCCGACCATTTCAGGATCATCGTGCTGATCCCGATATGGATGCAAGGGAAGACGAGCCCGTTGATGAATTGAATGACCATCGTCAGCGGCACGCTCGTCGAATAGCCGACGATGATCGTGCAGATCGCTCCGGACAGCATCCCGATCGCCAACAGTAACTGTGGAGGGACGCGCTTGGCGAACATGGCGACGATGCCCCCGCCGATGAGCATGGCGGCCCCGCTCACCATGAGCAAATATTGCAGAAAGTCCTTCGATTGCTGAAGACGCTCCGTCACGATAAACAGCGTGAGCGCCTGCGTCACGCCTACGGCGAGACCGGCCAGGATAAAGGCGAGGCCCAGCATCCGCAGCACCTTGCTGTTCCACACGTAGCGGAAGCCTTCGGCGAACTCTTTGCGGAATTGTCCTTTGCCCTGCGCCCCGCGCGATTCCACCTTGTCCTTCGGCAGACGGACAAGGACGAGCGCGGACAGCAGAAACGCCACGCCCATGACGGAGATCGAGTCCTCGAGCCCGAACTTGCTGTACGCGAAAGTACCGAGCATCGGACCGAGCACCATGAAGATCGCCATCAGCGATTGGAACAGCGCCATCCCTTGCTGCATCTGCTCCTCGGGGACGTGCTGCTTAAACAGCCGCATGCCGGAAGGCTGCGAAAATTGAGAAAGGATGGCCGAGATAAACGTCACGAGAAAGACGGATTTCCAGGAGCCGAAGTGAATCGTCAGCAGCACGGCAAAGACCGATACGGCGGATAGCAGATCGCACCAGATCATCGTCCGCCGGGGCCGCCAGCGGTCGGCGAACGTTCCGCCGATGAACGAAAAGACGAAGATGGGCGCGAACTCCGCCACGCTGATCAGCGAGATGGCGTACGGATCGTTGTTGGTCTTGTCCGCGACAAAGAGCAGGATGGCGAAGTTGCGCACCCAAATGCCGATTTGCAGCAGCACGTTGGAAAGAAGAATGGTCTGGAGGAAGCGGTTGCCGAACAGGCTCGGGCCCTTGGCGGCAGTCGTTGTCGTACCCAGTTCTAACACTCCTTTGAAAATGGTGTGGTCGCTTCGCGAAAAAGGCGAACCGACGTTCGATTGGCGGCTTTCCTAGAATAGCATGCAAGTCATTCGGTCATTTCTTCTGGATTGCGGAATTTGCGTAGTCGGCGGAGAGAAATGATGGGTGAACGCGGACGCGATTCACCGCTTCGAAAGGGCAGAATTTTATATTAGGGCAAACGAAGGCGATTTGTCTACCGGCATTTTTAAATAAACTCGTTTTTTCCCAATTCCCGTTTTTTCCTTTGCCGGATACGCCACTTTGAGGGGAGATCGTCGATTTTTCCGCACATCTCCGCACCGGACACGCCACTTCGAGAGGAGTTAGTCGATTTTTCCGCACATTTCCGCGCCGGACACGCTACTTCGAGGGGAGTTAGTCGATTTTTCCGCACATCTCCGTGCCGGACACGCTACTTCGAGGGGAGATAGTCGATTTTTCCGCGCATCTTAGCACCGGACACGCCTCTTTGAGGGGAGATAATCGATTTTTCCGCACATACCGGCAAGCAGATTGCAATGCGGATGAAAGAAAAAACGATATCGTCCGGCAGAGGGCCGGACGACATCGGTTTCGGCAAGTCAGGTCCCGCGGGACGGGGACGCGGACAACGATGGAGATGCCTGCGAAAGACGCTGGCGCTGGCACTCGAACAGCAGCACGGTCGCGGCCATCGCGACGTTAAGCGATTCGGCGCGGCCGCTCATCGGAATGATGACGGGACAATCGACCAAAGCTTCGATCGCGGGAGAAAGGCCGCTGCCTTCGTTGCCGAAAAGCAGCCAGACGCCCGGGGCCGCGAGGTCGCACGCATAAACGGACTGCTGCGCCTGCAAGCTCGTGCCGAACAACTTCGCGCCGCGGTTCCGGGCCTCGGGAAGCAGCGCGGTCAGCTCGGCTTCGACGATCGGCACGCGGAACAGCGTCCCCATCGTCGCGCGCAGCGTTTTGGCGTTGTACAGATCGGCCGTCCCCTTGCCGAGGACGACCGCAGCCGCACCGCTGGCGGCCGCGCTGCGAATGATCGTGCCGACGTTGCCGGGATCCTGGACCCCGTCCAGGACGACGACCGGTCCCTCGCGTTCCCCGTCCAAAAGGGCGGACTCGTCGGCGGGGCGTTTTACCGCGATCGCGAAGACCGGCTGCGGCGTCTCGGTCTCGCTGCATTTCAGGATAATATCCGGCGACACCGGAACCCACTCGGGACCTCCGGAGGCCCGCTCCAGCTCCGCGTAAGGGAGCAGCTCGTCCGGCAAGCCCAGGCCTTCGTCGAAAGCGACCGCCTCGAGAGGCCAACCGGCTTCGAGCGCTTCCTTGACCAAGTGGACGCCCTCGAGCTTGAATCGGCCTTCCTGGTTGCGGTACTTGCGTTCGGACAGCTTGGCCCAAGCTTTGACCCGCGGATTCTGCACGGAGGTCAAGGCGGGTTCCCAGTTACGCATACGCCTGCTCCAGCTTCGTGAGCTGCTCGTTGCGCCCGACGATCACGAGGATATCCTCCTCGGTGATCGCTTGGTCCGCGCTCGGCGCGACGTTCATGTCGTTGCCGCGTTTGATGGCGAGGACGTTGCAGCCGTATTTGGCGCGAACGTCCAGCTGCTTCAGGTTTTTGCCGATCATCGAGGCCGGCACCCGGAGCTCGACGATGCTATAGTCGGTCGATAGCTCGATATGCTCCAGTATGTTCGGTGAAATCAAGTGGTGCGCGACGCGCAGTCCCATATCCCGCTCCGGGAACACGACCTTGTCCGCGCCGATCTTGTTCAGCACCTTGCCGTGCAGCTCGTTTTGCGCTTTGACGATCAGCTTGGGAACGCCCAAGTCTTTCAGAATCAAAGTGGTCAGAATGCTGGCTTGAATATCCTGACCGATCGCGACGACGACGACGTCGAAGTTGCGGACGCCCAGCGCCCGCATCGCCTCTTCGTCGGTGGAATCCGCCGATACCGCGTGGGTGACGGTATTGGCGACATCCTGGACGCGTTCTTCATCCTCGTCGATGGCGAGCACCTCGTAGCCCATTTGGGACAAAAAAGTGGCGACGCTCGAGCCGAACCGGCCGAGGCCGATAATCGCAAATTGTTTTTTGGGCATGTGCGACGGTTGCTCCTTCCTCTTCCCGTATCCGCTATGATTCCCATTATAACACAAGACGCTTCCGGGATAACCGGAAGCGCGGCGGGGGAATCTAGATCGGACTGCAAGACTGCAATACGTTGATCATGCGAAGGGGGACACCTGTATGAAGACGGTCACGCTGCGCGAAGCGATCATCATGCGCGTGCAGGGCAAAAGCGAGCAAGACATTCGGGAAGTGATCGAGGATTCGGTCGGCAATGCGGAAGTAACGCTGCCCGGTCTGGGCGTCCTGTTCGAGATCATCTGGACGCACAGCGATCCCGGGCTGCAGGGGCAGATGATCGCCACCCTGCACGGACAGCTCCCGCAGGAGGCACCGTCCGCGGAAGCTTAAGCCGTGTAATCCCCGGTAGCCAACACGATCGTGCCGTTCACGATTGTGTGGGTCGCGACCGGGCAATCTCCGATTTTGCGAACGAGGAGCACGTCCGCCAGCTTGCCCGGCTCCAGTGAGCCGAGCTCGCCGTCCCGGCCAAGCGCGCGGGCGGGCGCCAGCGTCGCCATCCGAACGGCATCGGCTAGGGCGACGCCTTCCCGCTCCAGCACGAAGATCGCCTGCAGCAGCGAGGCCGGATGATAATCGGAGCAGACGATCGCCGCCGACCCTTGGCGAATCGCTTCGAGCGCGGATAAGTTATGATCATGCGACCCGCCCCGGACGATGTTCGGGGCGCCTACGCATACTTGCAGCCCCTGATTCGTAGCGTACGACGCCGTCTCGAGGTTCAACGGAAACTCGGATACGCCCGCGCCGAGTGCCATCGAATGATTCACCTGTTCGACCGTATCGTCGTCGTGCGAGGCGACGGCGATGCCGCTGCGCCGGGCCTTGCCGGTCAGCGCGTGGAGCTTGGACCAGTCGATCCGCCTGCGCCGCTCCTGCAGCTCCTCGATAATGCGCGCGCACTCCTCCGCATCGACGCCCTGGTTCTTCATCACATAACGCTCGAAAGCGCCCGGGCGTTTGTACTGGCCCTGTCCCGGCGCGTGATCCATGAGCGAGAGATAGTCGATCATCCCCTGCTCGATGAGTCGTTCGGCCAGCCCGAAGCCGGTTAAATGCGACACTTCATAACGCAAATGAACGCCGTGGCGAATCATAGCCCGCTCTTGCGAGCAGCGATGAATCGTCTCCACCATGTCCGCGACCAGATGCTCTCCCCGCAGGCTGAGCCCGACGCCTAGCGACAGCGAGTGGAACATGGAGGTGATGCCGTGGCCCGCCAGCTTGCGTTCAAACTGCAGAAACGCCATCGCAAGCGGGAACAGCGTATTGGGCCGCGGCTCCGCTTCCTTCTCGATCGTATCGCAATGGATATCGACGAGACCCGGAAGCACGTATGCCCCTTCCGCCTCCAGGACGCGATCCTCGGGCCGCGCCCACTCGCGCGCCCCGTCCGTCGCGATGGCGGCGATCCGGCCGTCCGCCAAGAGCAGATCGGCCGTCCGCGCTTCGTCCGGCAGGACGACGGTTCCTCCCCGTATGATGAGCCGGCTGGACATCCCCATTCTCCTTTACCTTGCGATGTTACCTGCATTGTCACCCTAGTATTCCACATCGGGCGCCAATCGGCAAATCGCTTAGGCGCCGAAGCCTCCCGTAGGCATGATTTCCGGACGCTGCGGAAAGTCCGACAGGAAGACGTGCTTGTCGCCCTCGGACGCATCGAGCAGGCCGTGCATGGCTTCGAGCACGTGGAAGGCAAGCTGTCCGGACGCGCGGTGCGGACGCCCTTCCCGGATGGCCCGCGCCATGTCGATGACGCCGATGCCCCGCATGTTGTCGTCGTATCCGAACGCGAGCGGCACTTCCTCCCAATCGCCGCCGGGCTTGCGGAGCAGCACCGGCCCGCCGAACGTATTCGGATCCGGCACGCGAAGCGTTCCTTCCGTCCCGTAGATTTCGATGTTCGGCAGCCCGCTGCCCCCGGCGATGTCGAAGCTGGTCACGAGCGTCGCAACGGCGCCGGACTTGAAGTCCAGCACGCCGGCGATATGGGTCGGCGTCTCCACCTTGACCTTGGTGCCGTACTTCGGCTGGCTCGTGATCGTCCGCTCCGGCGTCGGGATCGCCGCCGACGAGGTGACGCGGCGGATGCCGCCGAGCAGGAAGATGAAGGCGGTCAGATAGTAAGGGCCCATGTCAAACAGCGGTCCGCCGCCGACTTGGTAGAAAAACGCGGGATCGGGATGCCACGACTCCGGTCCGCTGCCCATCATGAAGCCGGTCGCCGCGATCGGACGCCCGATGGCGCCTTCGTCGATCAGCTTGCGGCACGTCTGGATGCTGCCGCCGAGGAACGTCTCCGGCGCGCAGGCGACGCGCAATCCTTTCTCCTCCGCCAACGCGACGACGCCGCGGCCTTCCTCCAGATTCACCGCCAGCGGCTTTTCCACGTACACATGCTTGCCCGCTTCGAGTGCCTGGCGGCAAACGCTGGCGTGGGAAGCCGGGATCGTCAAGTTCACGACGATGTCGACGTCGGGATCGGCCAGCAGCTCCTCCACGGAATACGCCTTCGGCACGCCGAACTCCCGAGCCCGGGCGCGGGCGCGCTCGAGGTCGATGTCCGCGCAGGCGATCACTTCCACGTCCGCCGACGCCGTCAGATTTTTCAAGTAGATCGCGCTGATATTGCCGCAGCCGATCAAGCCGATTCTGTTCTTCGCCATCTTTGCAACATCCTCTTTCGTATCGGAATGATGATGGAACGGGTAACGTTTTCATTATAACCCGAGCCGCGATTGCCGCGTTTGTCCTTTCCTTCTTCGATTTGGTCATTCTCGGTCCGAAACGCGCCAAAAAAACCGCCCCCGGATTTCTCCGGCGGGCGGCTTGGCTTGCGCCGGGCGTACGGCTTAAGGGGCCGTTTCCAGGAACGTCACGTCCGGCATGCGCTCGATTGCGGTGCGCATCGCGTATTCGTTTTCGAACAGCGCCACGTCGTTGTCGTTTTTGTCCTTGACGAGCGTGGAGTTGATCCGGAACTTCGTCGGATCGAGCTTGGACGCGACGACCCAACGGGCGAACTGGAACGACGTGCGCGCGAGCTGGATGTCGACGCCGTACTCGTTTTTCATCCGATACTCGAAGACGTCGAACTGCAGCTGGCCGACGACGCCGAGATACGTATCCTCGAACGGGCCGACCGAGCGGAACACCTGCACCATGCCCTCTTCCGTCAGCTGGTCCAGACCTTTTAAATATTGCTTTTGCTTCAGCGCGTTTTTCACCGATACTTTGGCGAAGATCTCCGGCGAGAACGTCGGCAGCTCGTCGAACGTCATGCTCGCGCTTTCGGCGAGGCTGTCCCCGATGCGGAAAATGCCCGGATCGAACAAGCCGATGATATCGCCCGGATAAGCGGTCTCGACGATATCCCGGTCCTGCGCGAGGAACTGCTGCGGCTGGGACAGCTTGATCTCCTTGCCGACCCGGACGTGGCGGACGGCCATGCCGCGCTGGAACTTGCCGGAGCAGATGCGGAGAAAGGCGATCCGGTCGCGGTGCGCGGGATTCATGTTGGCTTGAATTTTAAAAATGTAGCCGGAGAATTTCTCACTCTCGGGAGAGACTTCTCCTTCCGTCGTCTTGCGGGACGTCGGCGCGGGCGCGAGCTGGAGGAAGTTCTCGAGGAACGTCTGCACGCCGAAGTTGTTCACCGCGCTGCCGAAAAAGACCGGCGTCAGCTCGCCCGCCCGCACCTTTTCGTAATCGAACGGGTCGCCCGCGACGTCCAGCAGCTCCAGGTCCTGCGCAAGCTGGTCGGCGAGATAGTCGCCCGCCATCTCCCGGATGGCCGGATCGTTGTAGTCCGCGGCCGGACGAACCTCGATCGTGGAATGGTCGTTGCCCTGGAACAGCTCCACTTGCTTTTTCATCCGATCGTACACGCCGCACAGCTCGCGGCCCATGCCGATCGGCCAGTTCATCGGCACCGAGCGGATGCCGAGGACGCGCTCGATCTCTTCAAGCAGGTCGAACGGATTTTGCCCTTCGCGGTCGAGCTTGTTGATGAACGTGAAGATCGGAATGCCGCGTTTGCGGCACACCTGGAACAGCTTGATGGTCTGCGCCTCGACGCCTTTGGCGACGTCGATCAGCATGACCGCGCTGTCCGCGGCCGTCAGCGTGCGGTAGGTGTCTTCGCTGAAGTCTTGGTGGCCAGGCGTGTCGAGGATGTTCACGTGCTTGCCGGCGTACTGGAACTGCATGACGGACGAGGTGACGGAGATCCCCCGCTGCTTCTCGATCTCCATCCAGTCGCTCGTTGCGTGGCGCGCCGCTTTGCGCGCCTTGACGGAGCCGGCGGTATGGATCGCGCCGCCGAACAGCAGCAGCTTTTCGGTCAGCGTCGTTTTCCCCGCGTCGGGGTGGGAAATAATCGCGAAGGTGCGGCGCTTGGCCACTTCCTGCTGAAGTTCTTCGCGGACGGTTTGGCTCATGGATCACGGTTTCCCTTCTTCAAGTAAAAATGGCTTTGCCGTCTTCCCGGACGGCAATACGTTTTTATCGGAGGTGATACAGGAATGGATAGGCAAAAAACCTATGCATGCTGTATGACGAACAAAATGACAGCTTTCATTATAGCACAATACGCAAGCAAAAAAGGCTTCGTCATCGTCCCGGAGCGGAACCGAACGTTTTCATCGCATTAGGCGAAAGCGGCGGCGCGAAAAACGCCGCCCTTTCCCGACGGGAGGGCGGCGTCAAACGCGGCGAGTTTTACTATGCTTGCTGTGAAATCCGGCCCGCTCGCCGCACCGCGTCGGCCGGATGCCGCTCTAGCCTTCTACGAAACTGCCGCCTGCGCTTCCGGAGCACCCGCCTCCGCCTCCCGCTTTTTCAGCACCTCGTTCTTCATGAACCAGCAGATGAGGAACGCGGCGATGACGAAGACCAGCGCGATGCCGTAGATATGCTGGAAGGCGTGCGCGAACACCGCGCGCACGTCCTCCAGCAGCGACGGCGACAAGCCTTCCGGGATGCCTCCGGTCATGATATCATCCGACGTGCCGGCCGGGAATTGATCCTTCATCCCCTGAACGCCGGTCTTGATGTTGTTCGCCAGCAGGCTGCCGAAGATGCTGAGGCCGATCGTGGCGCCGAGCGACTGGAACAGCTGAACCGTCGATAGCGCGATGCCGCTGTCCGCTTTGTCGACGGACTCCTGTACGATCAAGTTGTCGCCCCCGAACAGCGCGCCCATGCCGATGCCGAGGATAAAGAAGCTGACGATTACATAGAGAACGGTAGTGCCGACGCCGAGCTGGGATAGCAGATAAAATCCGATGATCGGCAGGATAAACGAGACGATGAACAGCGTGCGATAGGGTACCTTCGTGATGATAAAGCCGTTCACGATGCTCGCCGGGATCGCGCCCGCCATGAAGGCGAGCATGAGATAGCCGGCCGCGGTCGGTGTCAGCCCCATGACGTTTTGAGCAAAGAACGGGAACGAAGCGATCCCGCCCATAATGCCGAGCATCAGGACGAAAACGAGCAGGGACAGCACGACGACCGTCCGGTTTTTGAACAGATGGAGCGGAATGATCGGCTCCGCTGCGCGCTTCTCGATCCGGACGAGCAGGCCGACGAGAAGCGCGGAAAGCGCCAGCAGGCCGATAATGAGCGGCGACGACCACGACAGGCCTTGATTGTCGATCAGCACCGGCGCCAGCAGGAACGTGAGGAGCGCGAGCACGAGCGTCGCCGAGCCGGCCCAGTCGATCCGTTTCTTCTCCTCGCCGCGCGTCTCCCGCATGCCGGCCGCGATGACGGCGGCCGCGAGCAGGCCGACCGGAATGTTGATGAGAAATACCCAATGCCAGTTGACATGGCCGACCAGATAGCCGCCCACCGTAGGGCCCAACAGCTGCGGCAGGATCATGAGCGGACCGACGAGGCTTTGGATTTTGGCCCGCTGCTCCAGCTCGTAGGTGTCCCCCAGGATGACCATGGCGAGCGGCATGAGTCCGCCCGCTCCGATCCCCTGGATTCCCCGTCCGAGCAGCAGGATCGGCATGGAATGCGCCAGCCCGCTCACGATCGAGCCGGCCATGAACAGTGCCAGACAGGCCAGATAGACGCGCTTGCGGCCGTACAGGTCGGCTAGCTTGCCCAGGATCGGCATGAACAGCGTAACGGAGAGCATGTAGACGCCCGCTACCCAGCCGTACAGGGACAGGCCGTGCAATTGCTTGATGATGGTCGGCATCGCCGTCGATACGATCGTCTCGTCGAGCTCGGCGAAGATCAATCCGAGCATGAGCCCGATCAGGACGAGCACCTTGTTGTTTTTATTCGGAACCGCTGTGGTCATATTGCCTCCCCTATCTCTCTTAATGCATAGCGGACACGCTGCTCGCGGCTGCTGTCCCCTTCTCTTCCGGTTGGTCCGTCGACTTCTTCAGCATGCGATCCCCGCCCATGAATAGGCTGCAGGCGAATCCGATCGCGATCGCGATGATGCCCGTGAGGAATACGCCGGTCACCCCGTGCGAGAACGCCTTCTGCAGCTCCAGCAGCAAGTCGGCTGGAATCTTCGCGCGGGCGGCTTTGTCCAGCAGCGCCTGGGGATTCAGGAACGCCTTCAGTTGGTCGGCCGGCACGGAAGCGAACTTCTTCGCCACCGACGGCATCTCGGCGGTCAGCCTGTTCGTCATGACGACGCCCATGATGCTGACGCCGATCGTGCCCCCGATGGACCGGAAGAACTGCGGCAGCGAAGAGACGATGCCCCTCTGCTCCGGTCCGACCGCGCCGATGACCGCCGTATTCAGCGTCGGCATGATGAGCCCCATGCCGAGTCCCGCCAGAACCATGTACAGGCTGACTTGCAGGTTGGTCGTCTCCACGTCCATCGTTGCAAACAAGGCAAAGCCGGCGGCCATCAGGACCATGCCCGTAAGGATAAACGTCCGGTAGGAGAACCGGTCCAAGAACCGTCCGCCCACGACCGCGGTGAACACGACCGCCAGCATCATCGGCGTCAGGATATAGCCGGCGATGGACGCCTTCACGCCGATGACGCCCTGGACGAACAGCGGGATATAGGTGATGGCGCCGAACAGGCCGACGGTGCTGAAGAAGCCGACGAGCGACGCGACCGCGATCGTGCGTTTGCGGAACAGGTGCAGCGGGATGAGCGGCTCTTTGACTTTGGTCTGAATCCATAGGAACGCTGCGAGCAAGACGGCGCCGATCACGAACAGCCCGATGATCTGTCCGGAGCCCCAGGCATAGTGCGTGCCGGGAGATTCCGTATTGCCGCCGAGCACGAGCGCCAGCAGGATCGAGATGATCGAGCCGCTGAGCGTGATCGCCCCCAGCCAATCGATCGAACGCTTCTTCTTGCTTACGTTTTCGTGCAGCGCGATGCCCAAAATGACCATGGCCGCGATCCCGAACGGCAAGTTAATATAGAACACCCAATGCCAACTCAGATGATCGACGAACAAGCCGCCGATCGCAGGTCCGATGATGCTCGCGATCGTCATGACGCCGCCGAACATCCCCTGCATCTTGCCCCGCTGCTCGAGCGAGACGACATCGCCGATGATCGTGATGGCCAGCGGCATGAGCGCGCCCGCCCCCAGGCCCTGGATGCCCCGAAACGCGATCAGTTCCGTCATGTTTTGCGACAGCCCGCTGAGCGCGGAACCGAGGATGAACAGTCCCATCCCGATCATATACATCCGTTTGCGTCCGTACAGGTCCGCCAGCTTGCCGAAGATCGGCATGCTCGTCGTCGACGTCAGCATGTAGATGGAGAACACCCAACTGTAATACGTAAAACCGCCCAGGTCTTCCACGACGGTCGGCATCGCCGTCGCCATGATCGTTTGGTCGAGCGCGGACAACAGCATGCCCAGCATCAGCCCGACGATGACCAGAGGCAAATTGGTCTTTGATTGCGACATACGCCAGCTCCACTCCTTTTCTCTCCTTACAAGGACTGGTGCTAGCGTACGACGGATTTATGAACTCAATATGAACCGAATCTCCTCATTCTTCCAGCGCGCGCGTGCCGGCGACGACCAGCGTCTGCCGCTCGGCTTAGTGCCCTGCGCCCCAATCCGCCTTCGCGCCTTGTTCTCCCTTGGCCGGCAAGATCATGCGGGCTTTGCCCATGAAGGCGACCGCGATGAGCGCCAGCACGGCCGGCACCAGCGACCACATGAACATGTGCGCGATCGAAGACGACATCGCGTCGATGATCTTGTTCAGAATATCCGGAGGGATCGCCTTGCGTTTCTCCGGAGACAGCGTCTCCCGAATATCGCCGATCGGCGCCGCGCTCGCATCCCCGCCGCTGAACGCATCCGTCAGCTTGCCGGTCAGCGTATTCCGCTGCATGATGCCGAATATGGTCAGGCCGACCGTCATGCCCAGCGACCGCACGAACGACATGGTCGAGCTCGCCGAGCCCCGCTGCCGTGCGTCGAACTCGTGCATGCTGGACATCCCCAGCACGGAGAACGAGAAGCCGACGCCGACGCCCGTAATGATCATGTAGATGACCAGCGTCGTCTTGGACGTGTCCGGTGTAATCGTGGAGAGCAGCGCAGCCCCGAGGATGAGGATCAAGGCGGACGCAATCATGACGTTGCGGTAGGACGTCTTCATCGCGGCGAACGCGCCGATCTGCGATGAGAAGACCGAACCCAGCGTCAGCGGCAGCAGGATGAGCCCGGAATTCGTCGCCGACCCGCCTCCCACTCCTTGCACGAAGATCGGGATGTACATCGCGAACGTGATGAAGGCGGCGCCGTAAAAGAGTCCGGCCAGCGTCCCGAACGCGAACAGCCGCTTGCGGAACATGCCGTACGAGATGATGGGTTCGGCCGCTTTGGTCTCGACGAATAGGAAGACCGCAAGCAGGATGGCCGAGACCGAGAACAAGCCGATGATTGGCGTGGAATTCCAGGCATACTCATGGCCGCCGAGCTCCAAAGCGAACATCAGGCAGACGATGGCGCCGACGAGCGTCGCCGCCCCCCACCAGTCGATCCGCTGCTTTGCATGCTCGACCGACTCCCTGTAGAACAGCAGGATCAGTCCCAGCGCGACAAGACCGAGCGGCAGGTTGATGTAGAAGATCCATTGCCAGGCGATATGATCCGTGATATAGGCGCCGAGCAGCGGACCCGCCAGACTCGACGTGCCGAAGACGGCGCCGAAAATGCCGGACATCGCGCCCCGCTTCTCCGTCGGGACGACGTCGAACAGGATCGTGAACGCGACCGGGACGAGTGCCCCGCCGCCGATGCCCTGGATCGCGCGGTAGATGCTCAGCTCGACGATGCTGGTCGCCGTGCCGCACAGCACCGATCCGAGCAGGAAGACGATGATGCCGAAGACGAAGAACCGTTTGCGGCCGTACATATCCGACAGTTTGCCGAAAATCGGCATGCCCGCCATCTCGGTGACAAGATAAGCCGAGGTGACCCAGACGATCTTGTCGTAGCCTCCGAGATCGGAGACGATGGTCGCCATCGCCGTGCCGACGATCGTATTGTCGATCGCCGCCACGAAGATACCGAGCATGAGGGCGGCCAGCACGATGCCCATATGACTTTTGGCGTTACGCGCCATGCGATTGCACTCCTTTTTGATCTTGCTTTTGATAGGCCCGGCGGATGAACAGACCGAGGAAGGACTCCTTGCTGTACGTTTGTCCGGTTAAAGCTGGATTCGCTCTTGGACGTTGGAATGCCGGTCGACGCGCAGCTCCTGCCGGTATTCGATCCGGCCGATGCTGCACCCCGGTCCGACGATAACACGGTTGCCCCGGACGACGCCGGCCTCGGTATAATTCACCTCGACGACGTCGCCTTCGATGACGTCCGCTTCCAGCAGCGGCCCCCTCGTGCCGATGATTCCTTTGAGCGCCGCGAAGCGGCTCCTGCGAATGCGGATGGCGCCTCCGCCAATCTCCTGCGCGCGGCAAGGGCCGTACATGCTGAGCACGAGACTGCCGGCGTTCAGCAGTCCGCCGATCCGGAAGGCGCCGGACAGCTCCGCCTTCTCCAGCTCGCAATCGCCGTTCGTCTCCAGGTTGCCGTTGAACTTGAGTGCGTCTCCGCGCACCCCTTTTTGAACGTCTATGTTGCCCGTCCCCCGAATCTCTCCGCTGCGCAGCGCACCGGACACCTTGCATTCGCCGGTCAGCTTCAGCGTTTTCTCCACGCGAAGGCTGCCGGACACGTCGAGCTCTCCCACGCAGTTGATTTGCGTGCAATCCGCGTCGTTCGCCATCTCGCATTCCCCGATGAGCCGGACCTTGCCAAGAAGGCCGCCGATCGAGGAGGTCGTGCCCACCATGCGTAGATCGTTTCTCTTTCCTGTCATCCGAGCTTCTCCTCCTTTTCGATCTTGGCCGTCTTGTGCGTCTTCAGCTCCGTCCGGTATTCCACCCGGCCGATCGTGCAGCCTGGCCCGATCGTGACCCGATTGCCCCGCACGACGTCGGCGACCGTGTTCTCGAGATCGATATCGTCGCCTTCGATCAGCTCCGTCTGCAGCTCGGGCACGAGCTTGGGCATCATCCAGCGCCACAGCTTGCTGTTGCGGAACGTCGTCTGCCGGCGCACCCGGATCGACTCCCCGCCGATTTCCTTCACTTTGGACTGGGTTTGAAGCCAAATGTTGACCCTCCCCGCATTCAGCATCCCGTCAGTCGAAAAGCCCCCGACCGCCTCCAGCCGCTCCAACTCGCAATCGCCGGTCGCCTTGAACATGCCGTTCATGACGAAGTGTTCCCCGCCGATGCCGCCTTCGATATGAACGATGCCGTCGACGCGCATCTCATGGGCCTGCAGATGCCCGTAGACCTTCAGCTTGCCGTTGGCCTTGAATCGATCGGCTTGCAGATCGCCGGCAACCCTGCACACTCCGTCGATCAGCACGTCGCCGTATCTTCCCCCGGTCGCCTTGCCGACGCCGTTGATTTTCAGGTCCGGCCATTTTTGCGTTTCCGTCATCATGGATGGCCCCTCCTATCCCAATTTGCCGCGCAGCTGCTCGGCTATCTCCGTCATGGACAATCGCACGACCAGCTTCACGCCCGCGTCGTAATACACGTCGGACGGCGCCGAGGCGAGCGCGAACGTCGATACGCCCATCTTGCGCGCGAACAGCAGCTCGCACGGCTTGCCCTCGAACTTGGGCAGATGCTCGCGCAGCGTTTCGGCCAGCACGCCCGCTTCTTCCAATCCCAGCTCCCCGTCCTGCAGCAGACGATCTACGGCGAACAGCGTCAGCAGCTGCTCGAATGTGTACGATTCGCTGCCTTCCAGCTGCCCCCGCGTGCTGAACCGTTCGACGACCAATCTCGAAACAATGTTACGTTCCACTAGCTCATGATGCGCAACGGCCGTCTCGTACTGAAGGGGGGACAGCTTCCCCGCCAGCTCGTCGAGCGAGAGGTCTTCCTTCAAGTTGACGATCTTGTCGATCCGCGCGAGGATCAACTCTTTAGGGAAAAACGTCTCCTGCCCGGTAAACGTAGACTTGCGGACGAACCACTCTTCCGGAATGAGCTGCTTGCGTTTCCAGCGGTACAGCTGTCCGTACGAGATGCCCGTCAGCTCCAGCAGGTCCTTCTTGGAGATCAATTCTCGATCCATAGGGCTCACCTCTGAAGATAATGTAACATAACATTGTTACGATATAAAGAGGGTTGTTACGTTAAATTTAGGGGTTATTACGCGATTTATCGGGGGTTGTTACGCGGAATCGTAGGGTTGTTGCGAGACAAAGCGCAAAAAAGCCGCCGGCTCCGCCAAGAAGGGCGGAAACGGGCGACTCTCGAAACGGGCGGGAAGCCCTTGCTCAGTCTCCGATCAGCAGCGCGCGCGCAGGCGCGGCGTCGATGCCGGTCAGCTTCAGCGGCGCGACAACCAGATAATAATTGCCAGGCTCCACTTCGCGGAGCCGCAAGCCTTCGACGATAACGGCGCCGGCGCGCATCAGCGCGCGGTGCGTCGGAAACTCGTCCTGGGCGCGCTCGATGCCGAGCGCGTCGGTCCCGACGACCGCGACGCCGAGCTCCGCCAAATAGCGGGCCCCGTCTTCGCGGAGATAAACGAAGTCGTTCAAAAATGTCTCGCTGTACGAGCTGCTCGTCTTGAACAGAATGCGCTCGCCGCGCTGGATACGAAACGGCTCGAGGTCTTCCCGGGTGATGGCGTCCCGCAGCTGCGTCAGATCGAGCACCCGCGCGGGACCGACCAACCGGTCGAGCCCGATCGTCTCGATCGTCTCGCCGCCCGCGAGCATATGCAGAGGCGCGTCGACATGCGTGCCGCAATGCACGTCCATATCGAGACGGCTTTCGTGCGGCTTGCCTTGATCGTGATTGGTCACATTCGAGATCTTGGGCTTTTTCGGCGCCATGTCGTTCCATACCTGCATACTTTCTTCGATTGTCATGCTGATATCGTAGATGCGGAGCATTCTAGTCCCTCCTCGTTCAGGCCAACATCACTTGCCCGTATTCGACACCCAGATGACGTTGTCCTCGTCCTGTCCGTTGACCGGCCACCAGAAGTAGCCGTCCTCCTCCAGCAGCCGGTGCGCCTGCTCGGGGCCCCATGCGCCGGCGGGGTAGAACCTCAGATCTTCCGCACTCGTCCGCCAGGCGGCTGCGATCGGGTCGACCAGCTGCCAAGCGGCCGCGAGTTCGTCCCAGCGCGTGAAGTAGGTCGAGTCGCCGCGGGCGGCATCGAAGATCAGGCGCTCGTAGGCTTCCGGGGTGTTGATGCCGACCTGGCAGCTCTGGCAAAACTCCATCGCCACCGGCTGTACGGTCATTTCGTTGCCCGGCTTTTTGGCGTTGATCTTGATGTAAATGCCTTCCATCGGGTTGACGCGAATGACGAGCAGGTTCGGCTGCAGCTGCTGCTTGCGCGCGAAGAGCACATTGTTCGGCACGTTCTTGAACTCGATGACGATTTCTGTCGACTTGACCGGCAGGCGCTTGCCCGTCCGAACGTAGAACGGCACGCCGGCCCAACGGAAGTTGTCCACGAACAGACGCGCCGCGAAGAACGTCTCCGTCGTCGAATCGGCCGGGACGGAGTCTTCGCCGCGGTAGCCCTTGATGGCTTTGCCCTTCCGCTCGCCGTCCGCGTACTGGCCGCGAACGACGCGCTCCCGGACGTCGTCCGGCGCGGCGAAGCCCCGCAGGGAGCGCAGCACCTTGACCTTCTCGTCCCGGATGTCCTCCGGATCCAGCCGGCTCGGCGGCTCCATCGCGATCATCGTCAGCATCTGGAGCATATGGTTCTGGACCATGTCCCGGAGCGCGCCGGATTTATTGTAATAAGCGCCCCGCTCCTCGACGCCGACCGTCTCGGCGAGCGTGATCTGCACGTTGGCGATATGGTTGTTGTTCCACAGCGGCTCGAAAAAGGCGTTCGCGAAGCGGATGACCTCGATGTTCTGCACCATTTCCTTGCCCAGGTAGTGGTCGATGCGGAACACTTCGTCCTCGCGGAACACGTGCCGGATTTCCTCGTTCAGGCGCTCGGCGGACGGATAGTCGTAGCCGAACGGCTTCTCGATGACGAGGCGGTGCCAGCCGGCGCTCTCCAGCATGCCGCCGTCGCGCAGGTTGCGCGACACCGTGCCGAACAGCTCGGGCGCCAGCGCCAAATAGAACAGCCGGTTGCCCGGAATCTCGTAGCGGGCTTCGAGCTCCTCGGTCAGCGACTGAAGCTCGCGGAAGCCGTCCACGTTGCCGATGTCGAGCGAGTGGTAGGTAAACCGCTCGGCGAACTCGCGCCAAGCCTGCACTTCGTTCGGCTTGTAGCGGCAGAACTCCTGGATCGACTCGTAGACGTCGTCGCGGAATTGCTCGGCCGTGCGCGGCCGCCGCGCCAGGCCTACGATCGCGAAGCGCTCGCCGAGCTTGCCTTCGCGATAGAGGCTGTACAGCGCAGGGAACAGCTTGCGGCGGGCAAGGTCTCCCGTCGCCCCGAAAATGAAATAGACCGCGCCTTCGGCGGTGAGTTGTTCGATCGTTTTATCGGCCATGATCCTCAACTTTCTGTGGGAGAGAATGGGTCGGCGCCAGGCGCGCCGTCATCGGCTGTACCGCTTTAAAGCGGAGAGACAGGCCGATCTCATGTACTGTAGTTTATCACAATTGATCGGGCGACGCTACGCTTTTAGCGGCTTTTTCCAGGCCGCCGCCGGCAGGGGCCAGGAGCCTGTCGCGAGCCGCTTTTCTTCCGTATCATGCCCGATTTCGGCGTTTGATCCGTTCGATGAAGAAGGCGCGCTTCATAAGCTAAGTTAGGTACGCGAAACGACCTGTCCGGCGACGTGTTCAACGGACCGTTTGTCGGGTAAGGAAGGGTAAAGAACATCTTTGGGGGAAAAATCGAAGGAGGTTTGCCGGATGATCCCGCGCATCAACCGAATCGAACGCTATCGTCCCGTCTCGCGGATCGATCCCGTCTATCCGCTGTATCCGTTCCGGGAGGAGCCCGCCCCGCCGGAGCAGCCTCTTCATGTGCCCTCGGCACCGATGCGGGACGGTCGCCCCGCCGCCTGGGAGGGACCGCTGCGCAGCGCTGCGAAGGCCGCGTTTACAGTCGTCCGCCAAGCGATCGAAGTCCGGGAGGCCGCCGAGCGCGTCGCTTTGGCGGCGACGAACGAGGCGATGCTCGATCTGCAGGCGAAGGCGGAGCGCTTCCGGCAGCGGCTCGCGAAGGGGCGCGAGCTTCGGCTGGACGCCGAGCTGCCGGCCCGGCTGGACAAGGCGCTGACGCCGGCGGATTGGCGGGCGATCGCCGCGCCGTTCGCGGCGGAAGCCCCGGAGCATCTGCTTCCGATGCTTGCCGGGATCTACACGGCCGACCGGGGGTATCGGCCGCTGCAGGACGCCTCCGGCATGATCGTGGCCGAACGGGTATAGAGTCGTGCCGCTCCGGCCGGGTCCTAACCACCGCTTCCCGGCGGCGGCAGGGCAGCAAAAAGGGAGAGCCTACGTAGGCTCTCCCTTATTCGGCCAACCCGTTGCGATGGGCGTAGATGGCCGCCTGGGTGCGGTCCTCGACGCCGAGCTTGCCGAACATGTTCGTCAAATGATACTTGACCGTCTTGATGCCGATGAACAGCTCGTCGGCGATCTCTTGGTTCGATTTGCCTTGCGCGATAAGCTTTAGCACTTCCATCTCCCGCTCGGTCAGCTCCTCGTGGGGCTGCGCTTCGGCCTGCGCCGGCTTGCGGAATCGGTTCATCATTTTCGAAGCGACCTGCGACTCGAGCACCGATTGGCCCCGGGCGGCCGCGCGGATCGCGTCCGCAATCTCCGAGGCGCGCGAGGTCTTGAGCAAATAGCTGAATGCGCCCGCTTCGATGACGGGATACATCTTCTCGTCGTCCAGAAAGCTGGTCAGCACGATGACGCGGCATTCCGGCTGCGCTTCGAGCAGCCGCCGCGTCGTCTCGATGCCGTCCATCCCTTCCATGACGAGATCCATGAGCACCACTTCGGGCTCGTAGGCTTTGGCCAGCCGGAGTCCCTCCATGCCGTTGCCCGCTTCACCGACGACCTCGATGCCTTCTTCGGTTCCAAGCACGGCCGCGAGGCCGATCCTCACCATCTCGTGATCATCGACCAGCAGCACTCGGATCGGTTGTTGATCCGTCATCTTCCCACCCTCTCTCTTCCGTCAAGATCGGTACCCGAATTTCGATGCGCGTTCCTTTGCCCGGTGCGCTGGCCACGTTCAAGGAGCCCCCGAGCTCGGTTACGCGTTCTTCCATGCTGACAAGCCCGTACGAAGCCTGTTTCTTCGCTTGCACGTCGAAGCCGACGCCGTTGTCCCGGATCGCCAGCCTGACGGTCTCTCCACGCCTATGTAGGGCGATGTCCATCTTCGTCGCGCGGGCATGACGCAGCGTGTTGGACAGCGCTTCTTGCACCATCCGGAACAGATGGTTCTCCACGCCTTTGTTGAGCGGGAGATCGTCGTCCATATCGAGCGCGATATCGACGTCGACTTTGGCCTGCATTTCTTTGACGAGCTCCGGAATCGCCTGCGACAGCCGCTTGCCTTCCAGGTGAACCGGCCTTAGATGCAGCAACAACGCCCGCATTTCAGACTGGGCGACCGAGGACATCTCCTCGATCAGCTCGATCTGCCTGCGCGCGCGTTCGAAGTCTTGGTCCAGCGTCCGTCCGACGGCCGTCGCCGTCATCGAAATGGCGAACAGCTGCTGGCTGACGGCGTCGTGCAGTTCGCGAGCGAGCCGCTGGCGCTCCTCTACGACCGCGCTCATTCGCGCTTTGGCCGCGAGCTCCGTGTTGTTGGTGGACAACCGCTGCAGCGACGTAACCTGCTCCTCCCACTTGCGGCTGATCCGGTTGAGCTGCTCGGCCAAACGGCCGATCTCGTCCTTGCCCATCTGCGGCAGCGGCTGGATCGAGCTGCCGCGCTCCAGCATCAGCATCGTATCGCGCATCTGCTCGATGCGATTGCGGATCGGAAAGCTGCGGATCAGGCCGAAGGCCGCCCCCGCGACGATCAGCACCCCGACCGCCGTCAAGCCGAACGTGACGATGGACGACCACGACTCGAAGGGCGCCGCCAGTCCTTGGCTCTCCAGCAAATACACGACGATGACGCCGACGCCGAGGGAGAACAAGACGGCTTCGCCCATATGACGCCAAACCATGCCTATTCCCCCTTAGATCGGCCTGATTCTAATATTGCCTGCGAGATAAAACAATTGCAGTTTCACTTGGTAAGCCTGCTTGTCGTAATCCGGAGAGCGCCAGTCGATGCGGTGCATCATGCCGTTCTCCTGCTTCCCGTTCCACGCGACTTGCCCGACGAGGACGTTGGACTCGATCTGCAGGCCGTAGTCTTCCGGAACGATGAGATCGATGTCCCCGACGACGCCCTGGAGGACGATCGTCGTCTCCTTTTCCTCCGGCACCGCCCGGGAAAGGTCCATGCGTATTTCGCCGAACAGGTGCCAATACCCCATCGAATGCATGACCCAGCTGGGCTGGTCGAGCCGCAGATTCAGGATCGGCCGGTGCCTGCTGACATAGTTGCCTCTGGCGGGCGGTTTGGCTTTGAGGAAATAGATGGCAAGCGAGACCAGCACCAAGACGAGAACGAGACCGATGTTGTTCGCGACGAGAATGATGGCGCAAATCGCGATCAGCGCGACCGCGAGCCGGCTGCGATCGAAGCGATACCGGTCGATGCCGAGCCAGAGCAAAAGCACGGCATTCATCGTCGCGTATCCCGCCAGGCCCCCGAGCGCAAGATAAAGGCCGGCTGCGATGAGCACCATCGACGTTTTGGATAGATTCTTCATGTCAGCCGCACCTCCCGCTGCGCAATTTCCACCATCGTTTCCGGACGAACCGACGAAGCGGACATCCGTACGATCAAGCAAAGCCATAACGGATCCGAAGAGTCCGTTATGGCTCGAACACATCTTTGCTAGCATACCATACATCCCCCGATTCCGGGAATGCCCGCTTCCTTACTCTTCGTCGGCTTTCGGCGCGATCCGGCTCTTGAGCGCCGCGAGCTCCTGGTCGACGCGGAATGCCTTCTCGGGATCGACGGACGAAGCGGATACGGCTCCGAACGGCGTGCCCGGCAGACGGGCGACGTCGGCTTCGGCTTCCATCTGCATGATCTTCTCTTCCATCCGGTGGAACCCGCGGGACGCCGTGCCGCTCTCGATCGTGTGCAGGGAGCTGACTTGCGCCATTTGCTTGCGGGCCTTGGCCATTTGCGCACGGGCCGCGAGCTCGTTGCGCTTGTTGCGCAGCTTGTAGTACTCTTCCTTCATTTCATGGAGCTGCGAGGTCAACTCGGCGACTTGGGCGCTCGATTGCTCGTGCAGGCCGAGGAGCGTGTTCGCTTGGCCTTCGTAGTAGACCTTTTCTTCGAGGAGCTTGCGGGCAACGATCTCGTTGCCGTTCACCAGCGCTTGCTCGGCTTGGCCTACGCGTTCGGTGCTGATGCGCACCGCTTCGTCCAGGCGCTGCTTCAGACGTCTTTCGGCCGCCATTTGGCGTGCGACCGTCACTTCGGCGTCGCGGATCTCCGTCTCCATGTCGCGGAGATATTGGTTCAGCATGACGACCGGATCCTCCAGCTTATCCAGCAGTTCGTGAATCGAGGCCTTCGTCATATCCTTAACGCGTTGAAATACTCCCATTTGTCATTCTCCTTTCGATTGCTGTTCAAATTTGGTGATGCGGGCTTTCAGATCTTCGATTTCTTTCTTCAGCGCTTTTTTTTCGATGTCTTCCATCATCGCATCCAGCTCGGGGGCAGGGGCGTTGGCCGCCGCGGGCCGAGCGGCCGGACGTGCCGCGCTGGCCGGATCGTGGCCGCGAGGGCCGGACCAGGACGGCGGATTCGGATTCCA
The DNA here is from genome assembly GCF_020731285.1 of Cohnella baijiui. Classification (GTDB taxonomy): domain Bacteria; phylum Bacillota; class Bacilli; order Paenibacillales; family Paenibacillaceae; genus Cohnella. Next base: position 2,552 of record NZ_JAJFOW010000051.1, on the reverse strand, counting down.
TGCCGAGCCTGCGGGAGGCGTGTTCTGCTGCGGCGGAGGCGTCCAACCGCCCTGCGCGGGCCGCCAGCCGCCGGCCGTTCCGAACGGATCAGCCGAGAACGGACCGCCGTAAGGCTCTCGCGGAATGACGAATCCGGCGATGATGTAGACGAAGACGACGGAACCGGCCGAGAATACGGCGATGATGATGAGCAGGATGCGTAGCAGCGTCGCGTCGACGCCCAGGTATTCGGAGAGACCTCCGCATACGCCGAACAGCTTGCGGTCCCGCGTCGAGCGGTATAGTTTGCGCATCGATTACCCTCCTTGCTGCAGTTTGCGTTTCAGATTCTCCATCTCTCTCTCCACGACGTCCTGGACGACCGTGCCCGCCTGGTACAGCATCTCTTGTCCCATGCGGCGCAGGTCGCGCAGGCTCTTCGTCTCCAGCTCCAGATCCGTCAGCTGCTCATCGACTTTGCGCAGCATCTGGGAGGGATCCGTCGCGCCGGGACTGAAGCGTGCGTTCAGGCGCTGCTGGAGGCGAAGCGACTCCATCCGGGCGATGTAGAACTGGCGGCGGTCATAGACGTTGCGGTACTCGTCCCGCAGCTCCTGCAGCAGCTGCTCCAGTTCGAGCAATTCGCCGCGGCTTTGCTCATAGAGACTGCGATAGCGCTCGGCGCGTTCCGCATGCGCCACCTTGTCTTGCAGCGCGAGCTTCGCGGCGTTTTCTTCGCCCGCCTTCAGGGCCGTCAGCGCCTGCTGCTCGCGACGTTCCGTCCATTGCTCGGCGTCCTGCCACTGCCTCTTGAGCTGGTCGGTATGCGAAGCATATTGCCGATACAGCTGCTCGCACTGGCCGATCTCCTGGTGCGTCGACCACAGGAACTGATCGATGAGGCGGACCGGGTCATCCGATTTTTCCAGCCTCTCGTTCAACGTGGCCACCGTCATGTCGCGTACTCTTTTCATTACACTCATGCTTCGATCCTCCTTTGCTTACCAACGTCGGCTGCGTCTGGAATCGCCGCCGAGCATCGAGATGCCCAGCAGGATCAAGCCGATAACCGCGATCCAAAAGATGACGACGGACAGCTTGCCCAGCAGCATGAACGCTCCGATGATCCCGACGATGCCGCCGATCAAGCGGTAGCCGTTCCGCCAAGCCAACACCCCAACTCCGATGACCAGAATCGGAACCAGCAGGCCGATGAACCAGCCTACGACGTTGCCCAGCTTACCGAAGAGCAGCAATACGCCAATCACTATCAATACGACAGCCCATCCATTGTTCTTTTTCAATCGTCTCTCACCCCTTCACGGAATCCGTCTTTGTTTACCTCACAAACTCATTGTAAACGTTCCGCCCTTTCGACATAACGGACCAACGCACGTTTTTGATCCTAGACTGGAGTCGGGGCAGCCCACCGTCTAAGGTGCCGGACCGCCCGGACGCGCGTCCGAGCCGTGCCGGGACGGGCCGTTCCGGCGCGGTTTCTTCCTCCGAAAACGCCAATCCGGCGCCGCCTCGGGCGGTCGCCGGATCGATTTCGCGCAGACGCGTTTCAGAGCGCAATATGTCGAAGCGCGAGAAGGTCAGAGCGGTGTCCACCCCGGGAACATGGCCGCCTGTCCCATGTATGTCCCGTCCGCATCCGTCAGGTTCCAGATGACGGCCCGCTCGATGCGGAACCTCCGGCCGCTGCGGGATATCCGCACCCCTTGATATGCATCCGAGTACCCCTGGCGCCTTACCTCGTCCAGCAGGCGCTCCCGCTCCTCGCGATCCATCGGTTCCGCCGTGAGCCGCGACGGCATGGACGTGAACGTTTCCCAGTCCGTCTCCCAGAGCGCGAGCGCGGCCCGATTGCCGTAGTTCAGCACAGGGTCCTCCTCCGTCCCGTGCGACAGCAAGACGAACGGCGCCTCATTCAGTCGAGCCTCGAGCGACGCCGGGGCGCGCTCCTCGCTTCCGTCTACCGGCGCTTCCGGCAGCAGCGCGCACCCGGTTGCCCGCCGGTAGCTGTCCGTCAAAAGCAGGCCGTGCGCCTGCAGCCATTGTTCGTTACCGCGGTCCATGTCCGATCCCCCCATGCATAGCGTGATCCTCGCATCCCGGATGTCGTTGCCGTCCCGGATACGGCTTGATCTGACGATAACGCGAACGCGTCCGCGGCGTCAAGCTGCGCCCTGCCGCGTCCAGCGCGCCGTCCGTTTTGGTTTCACGCCTGGCGAAGTTGGACAAGAAAGTAGTAGCCGACGGTTGGAAGGGAGGAGAACCGCCATGCCTTGGACCAAAGACGACTATCCAGACTCGCTGCAAAACTTCATGGCACCGGTGCGCAACAAAGCGATCGAGATCGCCAACGCGCTGCTGGAGGAAGGCTACGGGGAAGGCAGAGCCATCGCCATCGCCACGGCGAAGGCCAAGGAGTGGGGCGAAGACCACCACAAGCAGATCCGCAAGAAAGGCCATTAACGGCAACATCGTTCTAGTGACGCAAAAACCCCATCTATAAGTCCAGCGGTATGATGTCAAGTCCCTGATTCAATCGAATTGGAAATTTTCT
>NZ_JAJFOW010000507.1 GCF_020731285.1 Cohnella baijiui | reverse complement strand
ATATGCTCTAAATCCTGTGATGAAGTGAAACGAGTCAGCACATTTTTGCATAGTTCATAGTGCCGTGGCTCATGATGGTCTGCATGTACAGTCCAAAACGTCGTATTTAACTTTTGGGACTGATTATAATTGGGATGCTCTAACCCTTGACCAATTAAGCCCATTACTTTCCCGGCAAAAAGTTCCGAGCCGAAACCGATAGAGGCCATCG
>NZ_JAJFOW010000506.1 GCF_020731285.1 Cohnella baijiui | reverse complement strand
ATGAAGTATATACTCCTAATATTACAAAAGTAAATTGGAACTTAGTTGATCAACTAATTGTGGTAGCTCCTCATATTTTAAAGCTTTTTAAGGCTAAGATTAATACAGATAAACTTAAAAGTACAAAAATAAATTTAGTATATTGTGGGGTCGAAGTTTCAAAATACCCTTTTAAAGAAAAAAACAGAGGTTTTAATATTGGATACTTAGG
>NZ_JAJFOW010000505.1 GCF_020731285.1 Cohnella baijiui | reverse complement strand
AAAGTGGTGGAATGGTTGAATGATCCGCGCGTTAATTTTCAAAAGGTTGATGTGCGAAATCATGAGGCGACCGTAGAGCAAATGCGAGGGTATGATGTAGTAATGGATGGTACGACCATTACGCTAAACGGACTGTCTACGGCATGCATCGCAGAAGCGGGATGTTGCGGTGTTAACTTGAATGGATTCGGTGAAGAGGAAGCATCAAACG
>NZ_JAJFOW010000504.1 GCF_020731285.1 Cohnella baijiui | reverse complement strand
CCGTCAGGTGCTGCAACAGGAAGAGGGCGGCCATGTGCTGTTGTTCCGTCAGCGGGACTTGCTGCCATTGAATACCTCCTTGTCTCGTGACGCGGTGGATGCCTGGCTGAAACTGGTGACTCAGCGTTGTACGGAGCTATTGCAGAAAAATGGCATGGACGCGGGCAATCTGGCGCGCTTGAATGGTTCTGACTTTATCGTGCTGCTCAAG
>NZ_JAJFOW010000503.1 GCF_020731285.1 Cohnella baijiui | reverse complement strand
GGCCGCTGTAATCCATATTGGCAATTGCTGCCGCGCTATCCCTCGTCTCACGCAGTTGATTAATGAGCATCGCTTTCGTCTGGTTCAGCTCAATATCCGAGATCTCACCGCGCTTCATCATGTCAAGCTGCTCTTTAATTATGTGCAGCGCCTGATCATAATTCGCCGTCTCAATGCCTGACATAATCATGCATAATCCCTTTTGCGTCTC
>NZ_JAJFOW010000502.1 GCF_020731285.1 Cohnella baijiui | reverse complement strand
CGCTATTGTTCCTCATTTCTCACACCGTACATACACGCATACGGTTTGGGCGCTGGCAGCATGGGCATATATCTGGTTGTATGCTGAAGCGTCGCTACGTATGGAAGGTTTATTTCTAGGTGCTGTAGCAGGCTACTTATCGCATCTTCTAGCAGATACGCTAACAATCTCAGGAGTGAGGTACTTGCACCCTTTTCCTCCGGTTGTAAAGC
>NZ_JAJFOW010000501.1 GCF_020731285.1 Cohnella baijiui | reverse complement strand
CAGCATAAATTCGTGCGTTTCTTCGTAATGCGTGAGACAACGATTCGAGAAGGAGAATGCCTGCGCCTTCCGACATGACAAATCCATCCCGATTCTCATCAAACGGACGACTTGCTTTAGCCGGACAATCATTCCTTGTAGATAAAGCTGTAGCATTCCCAAAGCTGGCCAAAGACAAGTCGGTTATCGAAGCCTCCGTGCCGCCCGCAAAG
>NZ_JAJFOW010000500.1 GCF_020731285.1 Cohnella baijiui | reverse complement strand
TCGACATTGTCTACCGGCATGGCTGCCAGCATGGGCGCTTTCTTGCTGTCTTCGGGCGTCAAGGGCAAGCGTCTTGCCTTGCCTAACTCGCGCATCATGATCCAACGGCCTTCGGGCGGTGCGCGAGGCCAGGCTTCCGATATCCAGATTCAGGCCAAGGAAATCCTGAGCCTGCGTGAGCGCTTGAACAAGATCCTGGCCGAAAACTGCGG
>NZ_JAJFOW010000499.1 GCF_020731285.1 Cohnella baijiui | reverse complement strand
AAAGGTCCGCAAATTTTCGTGTCACGCACTCATCCTGGATTACTAAAACGTTTATTTGAAATTGAAGTACCTGAAATTTATGATGGGACGGTTGAAATTAAATCAGTGGCCCGCGAAGCCGGAGATCGGTCGAAAATATCCGTTCATTCAGATAATCCCGAAGTTGACCCTGTTGGTTCCTGTGTAGGACCAAAAGGTGCGCGCGTTCAGGC
>NZ_JAJFOW010000498.1 GCF_020731285.1 Cohnella baijiui | reverse complement strand
ATCTTCAGCGGTTCGAGATTTTACGGGAGACAGCCTTTCAGAACCCTGCCTCCTACTTTCACCGCTACGCCTCTCTATCGAAGGAGGAGGCGCTGCAGTTTGCACGAAACATCTGGCGGGATATTAATGCGGCGAACTTGCAGGAAAATATCCTCCCAACCAAATACAGAGCCGCGCTTATTTTGGAAAAGGGCGCTGACCATTTCGTACAA
>NZ_JAJFOW010000050.1 GCF_020731285.1 Cohnella baijiui | reverse complement strand
TCACAGGTGAAGATGTTTCCAGCTTCGTTTCGCATCCGGTTTTCAGGGCGCAAGCTCTGTACATCAATCTGGTCTGGTGGTAATGGCGGAGGGGTCCCACGCGTACCCATCTCGAACACGACCGTTAAGCCCTCCAGCGCCGATGGTACTTGGACCGCAGGGTCCTGGGAGAGTAGGACGCCGCCAGGCCGACAAGACAAAAGAGCCCTAAGGGCTCTTTTGTTCGTTTATCCGCAGCTTTTTACTTAAAGAAGGACCTTCGATCGTCGACGACCGTGCCATATACGGCAGGGAAGGGCGTATAGGTATGAAGGTATGGATCGGCGTTGGGCAGGTACTCGAAATGCAAACCCAGATCCATCTGCGATCCGCAGCAGCCAGGTGCGATAAGAGGACTGCCCCCGGAAAGTGGAGAGCGAGCGAAAAGCGCGCACGAACGTCTCCTGCGTCAAATCGTCGGCCGCGTCTCGTCGCCGCACCAGGATATAGATGAAGTTCCAGACATCGCTCCAATACGAAGCGATCAGCTGTTCGAGCTGGACGTCCTCCAGAGACGCGACCGCCTGCAAGTATTGGTCCTCCAATCGATTCACCTCACCGGAAATAGACAACGCACGCACGCGAAAGTTCCCTTTTCCCCAGAAAAAAACATCCCTGATCGGGATGCGAGTCTACTATCAAATATGATAATACGAAACTTCCTCTGCGGATAGCCGGAGAATGCCGTCTCCCTGCTCTTTGCGTACTTGCATGAGCAGCGTCACGCGCGGCGAGATCAGCCAAATGTGCCAATAGACGAGCGCGACGAGCAGCGGCGGCGTGGCCCAAGGATAGAAGAGGCCGGCGACGCAGAAGCCGACGAGCGTCAGGTGAAAATGAAGGCGGCGGAATAGCGCCAGGCTTGTGTCCATGATGGGCAGCGGGCCGATCCACGGCCAGTCGAGCCGAAACGTCCAGCGCCGGCCCGATGGCGCATCGACGCGCCGGATCGTAATGCGGAGCACAACGGCATGAACGGCGGACATGACGAGCAGTCCGACGGCAGTCCAGAGGAGGCCGCGCCAACCATAGAAGGCTGTAATAAAGGCGCTGCCTAGCAGAGCGGTGGTCATGTAGCTGTATTTGGTCTCGGGACGCAATGCGAGTTTGCGTACCAGCTTGTAATGATAGATCGTCGGTTCCCGGGTTGACATGCAGGCCCTCTCCTTCGGGACTCGGCCATACGGCGTTCCGTCCATCCTTACTATCGGCGGCCGCGAGGTTCAATGTTATGATTTTTGGGCAAACGGACTATGAAAGACGTATATTTTCATAGAATTCGGTGCATACTAAAGAAAACATGGCCAAAAAGGCGGGAATGTCGATGGAGCAGGTCGAGACCAAAACCTGTATCGTCTGCGAACAGCAAAAAACGGAAGGCATCACCGTCGTAACCGCATTTATCTGTCACTCGTGCGAGTCGGAAATGGTCCAAACAAAAGTAGAGGATGAGCGGTATCCGTTCTTCGTCCAGCAGCTCAAACAATTGTGGGTTCGATTCCACGCTTAACCGATGAGCGGGACGCAGCCCGTTCTCCGCACCGCTTCCGGTCGCCAGTCTGCAAAGACTGGCGATTTTTCGTTTAGAAAGACGGTGGCAGGACGATACTTTGGTATAATATCCCTCAAGATAACCAGCCGTTCAAAAGAGAGGGTACCCATGAACAACCGCGCGACCGCGCCTTTATATGAAGCTTTAATCCGACATGCCGACAGGCAACCCCATGCCTACCACGTTCCCGGCCACAAGCAGCGCGCCCCGTGGGACGAGCCCGGCGCCGATCGGACCTATCAGGAGCTATTGCGGATCGACGTCACGGAGCTCTCGGACACGGACGATCTCCATCATCCGATCGGTCCGATCGCCGAGGCCGAACGGCTCGCGGCGTCCGCCTTCGGCGCCGACGAGACATGCTTCCTCGTAGGCGGGAGCACCGCGGGGAACCTGGCGATGATCTTGGGGACGTGCGACGCGGACGATCTCCTCCTCGTGCAGCGCAACGTACACAAATCGGTCATTCACGCGTTGGCGCTCGCCGGGGCGAGGGCAGTGTTCCTTCCACCGAAGATCGACCCGGCCTCGGGATTGGCGATCGCGCCTTCTCCCGATACGGTGAGACAAGCCCTGGACCGATATCCGGAAGCCCGCGCCGTCTTCCTCACGAGCCCGAACTACTATGGCATGCCGGCAGACGTGAAAGGCGTATCCGAAGTCGCCCACGAACGCGGCGTCCCGTTGCTGGTGGACGAGGCGCATGGGGCGCATTTCGGTCAACACCCGGATGTGCCTCCATCCGCGCTGCAAGGAGGAGCCGATGCCGTCGTTCAATCGACGCACAAGATGCTGACCGCGCTCACGATGGGCGCCATGCTGCATCTGCAGGGCGAACTGGCGTCGCGGGGCGCGATCCGGCAGGCGCTGCGGATGGTGCAGAGCTCCAGTCCGTCCTACCCGATCATGGCTTCGCTGGATTTGGCCCGGCGACAGCTGCAGGTCAAAGGGAAACATATGTTCGAACCGGCTCTAAAGGCCACTCGGGTCGTGCGCCAAGCGCTCGTAGAGCTGCCGTTCGACGCGCTCGAGGTTGCCGATCCGCTCAAGCTGTCGCTGTACGACCGGACAGGTCGACTCTCCGGCTTCGAGCTGCAGGAGGCGCTCGAACGGGAGGGCTGCCTCGCGGAGATGGCCGATCCGCGCCACGCGGTGCTCGCGTTCGGCCCGGGCTCGCGGCCGGCAGACGGCGAGGCGCTCGTCGCGGCGCTGCGGCGGATTGCGGAAGCTGGGAGCGCCGATGGCGAAGCCGCCGGGTTGAACGGCGGAGCATCAGGCGCAACGGTCGAGCTCGCGAGCCGCGGTTTCGGCGAAATCCCGGAACCGGTGCGCATCCGCCGCCATACGGGCGAGACCCAAGCGATCCCGCTCGATCAGGCGGTCGGCCGCGTTGCGGGCGAATGGGTCATCCCTTATCCGCCGGGCATCCCGATGCTGTTCCCGGGCGAGCCCGTTACATCGGACGCAATAGCGGCCATCGCGCGATGGCGGGACCGGGGCGCGCGTTTTCAAGGGGCGGCGGACGCCGCCTTCCGTACCATCCAAGTCCTGACGGACATGAGGAGGAGATCCTGATTCGTTCCTTGCCTTTGGAGCCGGAGCGCGACATTCGCTATGGCCTGTCTTGGCTCGCCGTCGCCGCGGGCGCCGTATTGCTCGTCTATCTGCTCATGATTCCGCCGGTCGTCGGCGTCGCCGACAACGGCGATTTCATTCGCGTCATGGGGGCGGCGGGGATCGCTTATCCCGATCCGCAGGAGAGCTACGCGGACCGCTACTTTGGTTATGCCCATCGCGAATTCGGCTATGGGGGCTACACGTCGGGTGGTTACGTGTCGACGCATGTCGTGCTCGTCGCGATCGCGGGATGGATCGGGAGGCTCTTCAATTCGCGCGTATTCGACATTCGCGTCCTGGGCGCTTGCTATTCGATCCTGATGCTGGCGGCCGTCGGTCTGCTGGTCCGGCATGCGCCCGCGACCCGGAGCCGGGTGCTGACAGGGCTTGTCGCGGGGCTTCTTGGCGCCGCCCTGCTGATTGTATTCGGCGATATCGGATATGCCGCTTATTTTCAATCTTTCTTCGGCGAGCCCTTCGCCCTTGTCGGCATGCTGCTCGCCGTCGCCTGCGCCGTCGCGCTCGCGCGGAGCCGGCAGCCGTCCGCCTGGCTGTTCGCCGGCTTCATCGCCGCCGCCATCGCGGTCGCGACCTCCAAGATCCAGAACGCGCCGCTCGGCTTCGCCTTCGCCGTACTCGCCTGGCGAATGCTGGCGCTGCGCGCCGACCGTTTCTGGCATCGCCGGGTGCTGGCAGGGACGGGCGTCCTGCTGCTCGCCTCCGTCTTGATGATCGCGATCGCCCCCGACAAGCTGAGGCACATCAATCTCTATCAGACGATTTTTTTCGGCATTCTCAAGGATTCCCCGGACGTGTCCGGGGACATGCGGGAACTGGGCATCCCGGAGCGGTACGCGGGTCTCGCGGGGACGAATTTTTTCCAAAAAGACACGGTCATCCCGCAAAACGATCCGGCGCTTCGCGAAGATGTGCTGGAGAAGCTCGGTCACCGGGACATCGCCTTGTTTTACCTTCGGCACCCGGGACGGTTCGCAGACAAGCTGGCCAAAGGGGCGGACCACGGCGTTGCGTTACGCCCTTATTACCTGGGCAATTACGACAAGCGCGAAGGACGCGAGCGCGGTGACCTCATCTTTGCCTTCAGCGGCTGGAGCGAGTGGAAGCGGACACATATGCCGCATACACTGGGATGGTTCACGGGTTTCTTCGCCGGGTATCTCGCCATTCTGGCGCTGTGGTGGAAGCGAATGCGCAGCCGGGCGGCTCGGCTCGTCGCGGAGACGTTCGCCGTCGTCGCGCTGGCCGGTCTGTTCTCCTGGATGGTGCCGCTCGTGGGCGACGGCGAAGCCGACATCGGCAAGCATTTGTTTATGTTTAACGTCTGCTTTGATATGATGATCCTAAGCGCCCTCATCGGCGTCGTCCATGCGGCCGCCTATGGGATCGCGAGTCGTCGGACGGCCCGTCGGGGTAAGGGAGAGAGGGGCATGACGGGTGAAGCAAGGCAAGTTCATCACGATTGAAGGCGGGGAAGGCGCCGGCAAGACGACACTCATCGAACAGCTGGTCCGGCGATGCGAGCAGTTGGGTCAAGAGGTCGTTGCGACGCGGGAGCCAGGGGGTATCCCGATCGCCGAAGCGATCCGCGCCGTTATCCTGAACCGGGATCATACCGCGATGGATGCGCGCACCGAGGCGCTGCTCTACGCGGCAGCCCGGAGACAGCATCTGGCGGAAAAAGTGTTGCCCGCGATCGCCAGAGGGGCGATCGTCCTGTGCGATCGGTTCGTCGACAGCAGTCTGGCGTACCAAGGCCATGCCAGAGGGCTCGGATTCGACGAAGTATGGGACATCAACCGGTTCGCCATCGAAGATTGCATGCCGGATTTGACGTTGTATCTGGATATCGAGCCCGAAGCGGGGCTCTCCCGCATCCATGCGGACGCCGGCCGCGAGGTCAATCGGCTCGATCTCGAGGGATTATCCTTTCACCGGCGCGTCCGGGAAGGCTTCCGCCTGGCGGCGGAGCGGTTCCCCGATCGGATCGTGACGCTGGATGCGTCCGAGTCTCCGGAGCGGATCGCGGATGCGGCATGGGCACGGCTCGAGACGCGGTTATCGCATTGAGGCGAAGAAAAGAGGAATTCGCCCGCATCGCGTCTAATTTATAATAGTAGGAATACGATGCGATAACCAAAGAGAGGATGAAGCCGATGAAGCTGCTTATTGCCGTCGTTCAAGACAAAGACAGTAACAGACTTTCCAACGCGCTGATCAAGGAAGGGTACCGCGCGACCAAGCTTGCCAGTACGGGCGGGTTTCTGCGGGCCGGCAACACGACGTTTCTGATCGGCATCGAGGACGAGCGCGTTCAACAGGTGCTCGATGTCATCCGCGCGAACTGCAAAGTGCGCGATCAGCTGGTCACTCCGGTGTCCCCCGTCAGCGGCGCAGCCGACTCCTATATTCCTTTCCCGGTAGAAGTCCAAGTAGGCGGCGCGGCCGTCTTCGTCATGCCGGTCGAGCGCTTCGAACATTTCTAATGAGCATCGGGCGGTGAGCGCGGAATGAAGATCGGACCGGGGTATTTCCCTCTTAACAATACGGTACAGCGCAACGAGACGAACGCGAGGCCGCCGCAGACGCAGACCTTCGGCGACTTCATGAAGCAGTCGGACGAAGGCCGCTCCCAAGAGGAGCTGCAGCGCAAGCTGGAGGATATCCGGCTGCAGGGCGACCGACTCATGCGCTCCATGACCGTGCGGGAACTGAAGCTGTACCGCATCATGGTCAAAAGCTTCCTCGAAGACACGGTGAAGCGCGGAATCGGGCTCAAGGAGACGAAGGGCTGGGATCGTCGCGGTCGAGGCAAGCGCTACAAGATCCTCGAAGAAGTCGACACGATGCTCGTCTCGATGGGCGAAGAGCTGCTCCACAACGAGGAAGGCCGTCTCGAGCTGCTCGAGAAGGTCGGCGAAATCCGGGGACTGCTGATCAATCTCGTGTTTTAGGTTTTCCCGCTTGAGCCCGAGCGCGGCTCGGGCAAACGGGAAACGGCATCACTTCGACGGCCACGCGGCGAATGCGGCGGCCGTCGAATGGAAAGGAAGCGTAGCAACATGGCAATTGGCGGCATACCCGGCCAGGAGCGGGCGAAGACGCTGCTGCGGGGCGCTCTCCGTTCGGGGAAGATCGCCCACGCTTATTTGTTTGCGGGGCCTGCCGGCACCGGGCGCCGGGCGATGGCGCAGGCGTTCGCCCAGACGCTGCTGTGCGAAAGAGGCGGCGAGGACGCCTGCGGCGAGTGCCTCTCCTGCCGCAAGGTGCTGCACGGCAACCACCCCGATCTGCACCGGATCGCGCCGGACGGCGCAACCGTAAAGATCGATCAGATCCGCGAGCTTCAGCGCGAGCTGTCCTACCGCAGCGCAAGCGCGGACCGCAAAATTTATGTCATCGAGGGCGCCGAGACGATGACGGTTCAGGCGGCGAACAGCTTGCTCAAGTTTTTGGAGGAGCCGCCGTCGCCGGTCGTAGCGATGCTGATCGCGCCAAGCACGCAAGCTGTGCTCCCGACGATCGCGTCCCGGACGCAGCTCGTTCCCTTTGTGCCGGGCGATCCGGTCGCGCTTGAGCAGACGCTCTTCGCCGAAGGGATCCCGCCGCTGCTCGCCAAAGCGGCCGTCCATCTCTCCTCCGGACTCGACGGCAGCCGCGCCCTCGCCCAAGAGAATTGGTTTGCAGAAATCCGAAACGTAGTGATACAATTAGGCAAGGAGATCCCGTCCCGGTTCCCCGCTGTTCTGTTAACCGCACAGCAGCAGGTGTTTAAGACGGATCTTGCCGAGCATTGCGACCTTTTGCTGCAAATGTTTGCCTTATGGTATAGAGATATGATTTACGTCATGACCGGGCGCGAACAGCGGCTTGTGTTCCCCGACCAAGGGGAGTGGATGGCCAAGCAGGCCTGGAGCCGCAGCATCGATGACTGGGTGAAGGCGATGGAGGCGGCGCTGACCGCATCCCGCCGAATCAAAGCGCACGTGCAGCCGCAGTTAGCCTTTGAGCAATTTTTGGTGACGTCAGCGGCGACAGCCACATAGAGCCGTGCGGAGGGCTGCTGGCGTGCGGGAGGGGTAGATATTGTACGATGTTGTCGGGGTCCGCTTCAAAAAAGCGGGCAAGGTTTATTATTTCGACCCCGCTGAGCATCCGGTAATCAAGGATCAGCATGTCATCGTCGAGACTGCCCGGGGAGTCGAGTACGGTACGGTCGTCATCGGACCGAAGACGGTGGGCGAATCGGATGTCGTCCTGCCGCTGAAGCGGGTCATCCGGATCGCGGGCGAGACCGACGCCCATGCGGTGGAGGAGAATCGCAGCGCAGCGAAGAACGCGTTCGCGATCGGACTACAGAAAATAAAGGATCATCAGCTGCGCATGAAGCTGGTGGACGTGGAATACACATTTGACCGCAACAAGATCATTTTCTACTTTACGGCCGAAGGGCGCGTCGACTTTCGCGAACTGGTCAAGGATCTGGCAGGCGTCTTCCGGACCCGCATCGAGCTGCGGCAGATCGGGGTGCGAGACGAAGCCAAGATGCTGGGAGGCATCGGACCTTGCGGTCGGGTGCTCTGCTGCTCGTCCTGGCTCGGCGACTTCGAGCCGGTGTCGATCAAGATGGCCAAGGACCAGAACCTGTCGCTCAATCCGACGAAGATCTCGGGCCTGTGCGGACGCCTCATGTGCTGCTTGAAGTTCGAGCACGACAACTATGAGAGCGCCAAGGAAGAGATGCCTGCGGTTGGCAAGATGGTCGTCACCTCTTACGGAGACGGCAAAGTCGTCGGTCTGAACGCCGGAAGCCGCACCGTCCATGTGCAGCTGTTCGAGGTCGGCAAGGTCAAGGAGCTGCCCTTCGAAGAAGTCGTCGTTAAGTAAAGTCAGATTTCACGTCACGACATAACCTGTTGCTTGAGGTGGAGCGTTGCCCATGAAAGATATTTTCCTAGGCGTAAACGAACTCGAGGCTAACTTGGGAACCCTGCATTCGGACTTCGGTTCGCTCAAACTGAAGATTAAGGAATTGGTGGAAGAGAACCAGCGGCTTCGGATCGAAAATCAACAATTACGGAAAATATTAAAGCGCGAGACCATCTCCGACGCGGATCCGGAGGCGGCGGAAGAACCGGCCGACGTCTCCGGGGAAGAAAAATCGGCTTTGACCGTTGGAGTCGGAGAAGGATACGACAACTTGGCTCGTCTGTACCATGAAGGCTTCCATATTTGCAACGTGTATTACGGACATCTGCGGATGGAGGGCGATTGCCTGTTCTGCTTGTCCTTTCTCAGTAAGTAACGCTGGTCTTTCATCGCAATCCTCCGGCACCCCTGTAGGGGATGCCGGTTTTTTTGCGTTTGGATGCCGGTCGCCTGCAGGGACGCGGACTGGCATTCCCGCCTCAAATCGAGTAAGCTAATGGGCATGGAGAAATGGAACGGAAGGTGGCTTCGCTTGACCTTGAATAGGGAAGGATCGACGAAGACGGTCGGGCTGCTCCCGGGCGAACGGATGGACGACCTGCTGACCCAGGAGCTGAAGATCATTCAGAGCTCGGAGGTGTTCAGCTTTTCGCTGGACGCCGTGCTGCTTGCCCGATTCGCGGGTGTCCCTCCGCGCGGCCGCGTGCTCGATCTGTGCACTGGCAACGGAGTCGTTCCGCTGCTGCTCTCGACGCGAACCGGCGCCCGGATCGAGGGGATCGAGATTCAGCCCCGGCTGGCCGACATGGCCCGCCGCAGCGTCGCCTGCAACGGGCTTGAAGATCGCATCTATATAATAGAAGGAAATCTCAAAGAACTTCCCGCATTGCACGGTTCGGACGCCTATGACGCGATCACGGTCAACCCGCCGTACAAGCCCGTCGGAACGGGCGAGCACAAGGGCAATCTCCACCAAGCGATGGCCCGGCACGAGCTGGGCTGCACGCTGGAGGAGGTGACGGCCGCTTGCGCGCGGCTCGTCAAGCCGGGGGGACGGGTGTCGATGGTTCATCGGCCGTCCCGGCTGGCGGAGATCCTGGGTGCGATGAGCCGCTACCGGCTGGAGCCGAAGCGGATCCGCTTCGTCCACTCGCGCGTCAACGCCGAGGCGAACATGGTGCTCATCGAAGCGAGCCTCGGGGGCAAGCCCGAGGTTCGGCTGCTGCCGCCGCTTATCGTATACGAAGGCGAAGATCGGCAGTATACCCAAGAGCTGCTGGATATTTTCTATGGCCGCAAGGCGGAATTGGGCGACGAAGGGCAGAGAGAGGAGGGCGGCGAATGAAGGGCAAACCGGGCAAGAAAGCTAGGACCGCGGTCCCGGAGACGGGCGGCGAAGCACTGCTGCCTCCGAAGGGGTTGAACCCGGCGAATCCGGCAGCGGCGATCCATGACGGAGACGATAAGGGAGACGAGGCCGAGGCCCAGGTGCAAAAAAGCTTCGCGCCGCGGCCTTCCGGCATGCCGGGGACGCTCTATCTGGTCGCTACGCCGATCGGCAACCTGGAGGACATGACCTTCCGCGCCATCCGGACGCTGAAGGAAGCCGATCTCATCGCGGCCGAGGATACGCGCCAGACGCGCAAGCTGCTCACCCACTTCGAGATTGCGGGCCGTCTCGTGAGCTATCACGAACATAATAAGGAAGCGAGCGGTCCGGAGCTGCTGCGTCTGCTGGAGGAGGGCAGCAGCATCGCGCTTGTCAGCGACGCCGGCATCCCGGCGATCTCCGATCCCGGCGCCGATCTGGCCGCCCAAGCGGCGGCCCGCGGCATCCCGATCGTGCCGATCCCCGGTGCCAACGCGGCGCTGTCCGCCCTGATCATCTCGAGTCTGCCGACGGAGCGCTTCCTGTTCGCCGGCTTTCCGCCGCGGGAGCGCAAGGGCCTCGCCGCTTTCCTCGATGGGCTCGAGCGCGAGACGGCGACTCTAATCCTCTACGAAGCGCCGCATCGGCTCAAGAAGACGCTGGCCGGATTGGCCGAGCGCTGGGGCGGCCGGCGAATGGCGATCGTCCGCGAGCTGACGAAGCGTCACGAGGAAGTTGTCCGCGGCACGATCCGCAGCTGCCTCCGACATCTCGAGGAGCATCCGCCGCTCGGCGAATGCTGCCTCGTCATCGAAGGGGCGAGCCCCTTCGGCGCGGCCGGCGAAACGGGCAGGGCGGAAAGCGGGGCCCAGGCGGAAAACTGGTGGAGCGGGCTGTCGCTCGAGGAGCATGTGGCGCATTACGCAGCCGCGGACGGCGAGAGCGGCGGCAACCGCAAGGAAGCGATGCGCCTCGCCGCGCGGGATCGCGGCCTCTCCCGCCGGGACGTGTACCAGGCGCTGCATGGCGGCAAGTAAGCTGCAACAAGACGAACGGCTTCGCCCTCGGTCGAGAGGAGAAGCCGTTCGTCTCGTCCGGACCGCCATGCGCCGTCCTGACTCCGGAACTGCAGCCGCCCCAGACGGCGGCGAAGAAAAAAGCCCCTCCCGATCATCCAGTCCGGGAGGGGTGCAAGGAGATATAAAAAGGTTAGAATTAACAATTTGGCGTAGTACGATTCTATTATAGCGTATATTCTTTAATTTGTCACAGGTGTAGGCAAATCCTTCAAGCAATCCCTGCAAACAATTTTTCCTTTGAAGTAAGTGACGCTCTCCGCGTTGCCGCAGAAGATGCAGGCCGGCTCGTACTTCTTCAGCATGATCCGCTCGCCATCCACGTAGATCTCCAACGCATCCTTTTCTCCGATCCCCAGCGTCCGGCGCAGCTCGATCGGGATGACGACACGCCCCAGCTCATCCACTTTCCGTACAATGCCCGTTGATTTCAACATTTGGAAATCCTCCTTCATACAGGTTAAAATAAGTTCTATACGGATAGGGGCCACGAGAGCTTGTCCGCAAGTCGCCATCATTCGACAAATTTCTGGCTTTTCCGCTTACTATCGTACCAACCATTCCCAAATAAGTCAACCGGGTATCGCGATCTAATTATGACAATATTGATGGAAAAGGTTATCGTTACGGTGGTTGTAGGGGTTTAGGCAGTCTGGAGAGAGGGTCAGGGAGCATATATTTTCCCATACCTAATACGACATAATTCGACAAAATCCACTCTATTTGTCGAATCAAGTTGCCAAATTTGACGGAGGTGCATCATGCTGCGCCAATTGGAAGAGGAGAAGGTATTCAAAGACCCGGTTCATAATTCGATCTACGTGCAAGACGCCACGATCTGGGGGCTCATCAACACGCCCGAATTCCAGCGGTTGCGCCGCATCCGGCAGCTGGGCACATCCTATCTCACCTTTCACGGGGCGGAGCACAGCCGCTTCTCCCACTCGCTCGGCGTGTATGAGATTACGAGGAAAATCATCAGCCAATTTGAGCGTAATCGATACAAGGATTGGCCGCAAGGGGAGAAATTGGTAAGTTTATGCGCTTCTTTGTTGCATGATGTCGGACACGGACCTTTTTCCCACTCCATCGAACAGGTGTTCCGGACGGACCACGAAGAGTGGACGTGCGAGATCATCCTGGGGGAGACCGGGATCAACCGGATATTGAAGGAAGTCGACCCCGCATTTCCGGAGCAGGTCGCCGCGGTCATCCGCAAGACATACGACAAACCGATCGTGGTCAGCCTCGTCTCGAGCCAAATGGACGCCGATCGGATGGATTATCTGCTGCGCGACGCCTACTTCACCGGCGTGAACTACGGCACGTTCGACCTCGACCGGATCCTGCGCGTCCTGCGCCCGCATCAAGGACAGATCGTGGTCAAAGAAAGCGGAATGCACGCCGTCGAGGATTATTTGATGTCCCGCTATCAGATGTATTGGCAGATTTACTTCCACCCCGTGACGCGCAGCTCCGAGATCTTGCTGCGGCAGATTTTCCGCAGGGCCGAGGAACTGCACCGCGCCGGCTATCGGTTCGGTTTTCTGCTGCCTCCCCTGGAGCAGCTGCTGCGCGGAACGATGACGGTGAACAGCTATCTGGCACTGGACGAAGCCATGGTGCAGACGGCTTTCGGCCAGTGGATGCACGAACGGGATCCGCTGTTGGCGGAACTATGTAGACGTTTTTTAAATCGCCGACTCTACAAGTATGTACCGCTGGAGCAGCCGGATGAAACACTTGCCGAGCGGCTCCGAACCGAGTGGCGGAAGATCGGCCTCGATCCGGACTACCACTTGGAGATGGATACGCCGACCGATCTGCCTTATGACGTGTACAAGCCCGGAGCGCAGCCGGACACGTCGGACAAGGCGCCGGTCCTCGTGCTCGACGCGAAGGAGCGGCTGACGGAAATCTCGCTCAAGTCCGACATCATCCGCTCGATCGCGGGCTTGCATACGGGGAAATACTACATCTACTATCCGGACGACCTGGTGCGCCCGCATGCCCCGCGGCTGAATCGGGAAACCCGCGACCTGCTGGGACTCTAAGGAAACAGGCAAGGACGCGCTCGGGCGCGTCCTCTATAGAAGGGAGACAACAAGCGACATGTTATTCGACACGCACGCCCATCTGGATTCACCCAAATTCGACAACGACCGCGAAGAAGTGATCGCGAGAGCGCGAGAAGCCGGCGTTTCCACGATCGTGAACATCGGCTTCAACCGCGAGACGATCCCGACGACGATGGCGCTCGCGGAACGATATCCCTTTATCTATGCGGCCGTTGGCTGGCATCCGACCGATGCGATCGATATGCGGCTCGAAGAGGACCTCGCCTGGATCGAACGGCTGTGCGCCCACCCCAAAGTGGTCGCCATCGGCGAGATCGGCCTCGACTATTATTGGGATACTTCCCCCAAGGACGTCCAGCACGTCGTCTTCCGGGAGCAGATTCGCCTGGCCAAACGGCTGAACAAGCCGATCGTCATCCACAACCGCGACGCGCACGAAGACGTCGTCCGCCTGTTGCGGGAAGAAGGCGCCTCGGAAGTCGGCGGTATCATGCACTGCTTTTCCGGGAGCTGGGAGACAGCTCGACAATGCCTCGATATGAACTTCTATATCTCCTTCGGCGGACCGGTTACCTTCAAAAACGCGCGTGTCCCGAAGGAGGTGTTGGCCAAGGTTCCGCTAGACCGATTGCTGATCGAGACCGATGCCCCTTACCTGGCCCCACATCCTCATCGAGGCAAGCGAAACGAGTCCGCTTATGTGTCTTTAGTCGCAGATGCGGCTGCGGAAATCAAGGGCCTGACCAGGGAAAATATAGAAGATTTAACGAGCTTAAATGCGCGGGCCTGTTTTCGACTCGAAGAAAAAACGGTTACAATGCAAGAAAAATAACTCTTTTCTCAGATAAAACTGGTTTTTTATCTTCGAATTACGAAAAAACGGCGATATTTCCGGGGAAAAAGGCTAAATTCACGCTTTGACCGTTCTTTACACCTTCGGGGGCGAGAGGTTATCATCAGTTTCAAGAGTTTGAATATGTCATCCCTTTTCCAGTACGCTGAATCTCCCTTAACGGAGATCGGGGGACCCGACGCAGATGCCGAGCCGCGATCGCTCGGCGGATGCGGGTGAGCAATCTTGGGGTGAATTCCGCAAACAAGGAAACCGGTCCAGCGATCGGTGTCCGATGCCCGCGGATAGGGCGACTCTCCACGCCCGAACCCGACAGCTAACCTCGTAAGCGTAGTAGAGAGAGGTCAACCTCGTGCTGCCCAATTCCCCTTTTACACCTTGAGCGGAAGCCACGAACAGGTCCTCTGTCGCCGGCTTTTTTTGTGCCCGAAAAGCATGCTGCCTTTCGGCGCGCGCCAGCCAAGCATGAAGCCCACGTCATCTTGATGGCCCGTCGCCTCCCGTAAAATGCGCCCGCCCTCTTCCGAGGATGGCGAGGTCGTCCTTACAAGGCATGCTTGTCCGAGGCCTACGCACGATGTGTAACAAGGGGAATCTGATCATTGGGCGCTCGCGACCCCTCGAGCTGGGCAAGGCGGCGAATCGTTCGTGTGACTGCCGCTCCACACGAGCTTCCGCGCCGTTACCACAAATGGATAGTCGCGTCAGACGAAGTCATGCTTAACAGTCGACGGCGAGGCTATGAAGGAGGAACGAGAAAATGGGTGCAGTTCCTATCCAGGGAACCCATGATCCACGACCGACCGGCAAGCTTCACGCAGCGCGATGGTTGCATGAGCATTTGCGTTTGATTCTCTTGAGCGCAATTCTGTCCTTTGCTCTTACCATCTGTTTGATCATGCTGCTGCACGGCGCGTCCGCCATGAGCGTGACAGTCGTGGACGGCGGAAAATCTACCGTCATCCAAACCCGAACGACGGATGTCAAATCCCTCTTCGAGGAACAGAACATCACGGTCGGACCTAACGATGAACTTTCTCAAGCGTTAACCGCATCCCTGCAAGATGGAAGCCGTATCGTTATCGACCGCGCCGTCGGCGTCACGCTGGCCGCGGACGGGAAGAACGAACTCAAATATACGACTGCCGACACCGTTCAGGAGGCGCTCGCCGACCTGAAAGTCCCCCTCACCGGGGACGACCGGGTATTCCCGGCGCTGAGCGCTCCGATCGAACCAGGCACGACCATCAAGGTCGTACGCGTCAAAAAGGACATCGTCGCGACTCAGCATCCCGTCGCTTATACGGTCGTGAAGCAGAAGGACCCGAGCCTGCTCGAAGGACAGCAGAAGGTCGTCCGCACCGGCAAGGAAGGCCGCCTCGTCAAGACGTATCAGCGCGTCTACGAAGACGGCAAGCTCGTCAGCGAACAGATGATCGCCAAGTCGATGGAGCAGCCTGCGGTACAGCAGGTCGTCGCCGTCGGCGCGAAGAAAAAACCAGCGGTCACCACGCTGTCCTACAACGCGGGAGCGAACCAGCCGCGCACGATCAAGCTGGGCGGCCAGACGGTCCGCGTCAAGCAGACGATCAACAACATGACGTTGACCGCTTATTCGGCGGGGCCCGCGTCGACCGGCAAGAGCGAAGGCGATGCCGGCTACGGGATTACGGCATCGGGCACGAAGGTGGCCGAAGGCCGCACGATCGCCGTCGATCCCAAGGTGATTCCTATCGGTTGGTGGGTGTACATCGAAGGTATCGGATTCCGCCGCGCGGAAGATACCGGCGGCGCGATCAAAGGCAAAAAAATCGACGTCTATTACGACAGCGAAAAATATGCGAACAAGTTCGGCTTGAAGCGGGGCTATACCGTCCACGTCATCGGACCGGTGAAGCCGACTGCGGATTGAGACTTGAGCGGTTTGGCAGGATCGATGTCTAGCCATGATCGTTATGCTTCATTAGCATGGCCGGAAGGCCGTGGCGAGGGGAAGGGGCCGAAGAGGCCTCTTCTTTTTTGGTCTTACAGCATGTATAAGTTTTACCGTATCCATTTCTGTATGACCTCCGATAAAAACGTGTCGCCGTCCGGGAAGACGGCAAAGCCGTTTTTACTTGGCTGCCCGCCAGGCGAAAACAAGCCGAACCGCTCGGAGGCAGAGGTCGAAAAAGTCTGTTACCAATAGGACGCCTGAGCAAGGGGAAAGGTTACATGCCCCTGATCTTTTTTTTAACCCGCCCGCCGCCGAATGACCCTTTCTTTTTCGGAAAACGGCGTTTTTTTCGTGCGCGAGGGTCAAGTCGGCTATAATAGACGTTATTGAGGATGGGTTATGCGGAAAGGAACCGGTATTCATGATCTCCGAAATAATCGTAGTGGAAGGCAAGGAAGACACGGTTGCCGTACGCCGGGCGGTCGGGGCGGATACGATCGAAACGGGCGGCTCCGCGATCGACGAGGGCGTGCTGCGCCGCATCGAGCTCGCCTACGAGCGGCGGGGCGTCATCGTGTTCACGGACCCCGATGTGCCGGGGGAGAAGATCCGCAAGATCATCGCGGAGCGGGTGCCGGGGTGCAAGCACGCCTTCCTGACGCGGGACGAAGCACGGGGGCGGGACGGTCTCGGCGTGGAGCACGCGAGTCCGGAGGCGATCCGCGGCGCGCTCGCCCGCGTGCGGACCGCGGAGGCGCCCGAGACGGCGGCCGCGGAGGCGGAGATCGCCTGGAGCGATCTGATCGATGCCGGCCTCATCGTCCATGCGGAGGCGGCCGGCCGGCGCGAGCGGATGGGCGAGTTGCTCGGCATCGGCTACGCCAACGGCAAGCAGTTCCACAAGCGCTGCGTCATGTTCCGCATTACGCGGGCGGAATTCGCCGAGGCGCTGGAGCGACTGGAGAGCGAAGGAGAGACGACATGACGACGAATCAGACCCATACGAGAGCGGCCGCGATCGCGACGCCGACGCGGACGAAGGATATCATCCGCAAGCACGGCTTTACGTTCAAGAAGAGCCTCGGGCAGAACTTCCTGATCGACAAAAACATTCTCGACAAGATTGTGGACGCCGCCGACCTCGGCCCCGCCAAAGGCGCGCTCGAGATCGGTCCTGGCGTAGGCGCGCTCACGGAGCGGCTGGCGCAGGAGGCCGGACGGGTCGCCGCGCTCGAGATCGACGGCAGGCTCATCCCGATCCTGCAGGACGTGCTCGCCCCCTATGACAACGTGTCGGTCGTTCATGCGGACGTGCTGAAGGCGGATCTGCGGCAGCTGTGGCAGGAGCGGTTCGCCGGGACGGAAAGCGTCAGCGTCGTGGCCAACTTGCCTTACTACGTGACGACGCCGATCATTATGCGGCTTCTCGAGGAGCATCTGCCAATCGAGAACATCGTCGTCATGGTGCAGAAGGAGGTAGCCGAGCGGATGGCCGCGAAGCCGGGCGGCAAAGACTATGGCACGCTCAGCATCGCCGTGCAGTATTATTGCGAGCCGGAGCTCGTCTGCATCGTGCCGTCGGGCGCCTTCATCCCGGCGCCGAACGTCGATTCCGCCGTCATCAAGCTGAAGCGGCGGCCGAAGCCCGCCGTCGACGTGAGCGACGAGGAGCGCTACTTCCGCGTCGTTCACGCAGCCTTCGCCCAGCGTCGCAAGACGCTCGGCAACAATCTGGCCGCGCTCGTCGGCAAGGAGCGCAAAGCCGAACTCGGCGGCGTCTTCGAGCGCTGCGGCATCGACCCGACGCGCCGAGGCGAGACGCTGTCGCTGAAGGAATTTGCCGCGCTGGCCGACGCCCTCGCCGAGGCCAAGCTTCTTTCCTAGAATCCATAACTCCGTGCACCATGTGCGGGATGCCTCCATACGATAGACGGAAGAGGTGATTCGCCCATGAAGCAAGGAGATTTGGTCGTCCGCAAATCGTATGGCGGTGACGTTCTGTTTCGAATTGCGGTAATGAACGAACAAATGGCGGTGCTGCGGGGGACCGACTATCGCCTGCTCGCGGATGCGCCGGTGACGGACCTCGCGCCGGTACGGAACCCGGACGAGCTCGGCGGATCCCGCCGGGCGCGGATACAGGCCAGCGAGTCGCTGCACCGGATGCGGGTGGAGCGGGAGCAGGCGCAGTCGGCCTTCGGCCAGGATTCCGTTCCGCGCAGGCCCTTTTTCGAAATGCCCGGCAAGGTGCTCCATCTCGACGGAGACGCGAGCTATCTGAAGAAAAGCATGGCCGTGTACAACCAGCTCCGCATCCCCGCGGACGGCGTCCACTGCCACGAGTCGCAGATGCCGCTTATTCTCGGGCGGCTGCTCCCGCAGGTGCGTCCTGACATCGTGGTCATCACCGGCCACGACGGCGTGCTGAAGTCCCGCAGCAACCTGCTCGCCCTGTCCAGCTACAAAAACTCGGCGAACTTCGTGAACGCCGTTCATGTCGCGCGCAGCTACGAGCGCAGCCGCGATTCGCTCGTCGTCGTCGCCGGGGCGTGCCAGTCGCATTTCGAGGCGCTGCTCTACGCGGGCTCGAACTTTGCGAGCTCGCCGGGGCGCATCATGATCCACGCCCTGGACCCGGTCTACGTGGCGGTGCGGGCCGCATTCACGCCGTTCCGGGAGACGATCGACATCTCGGACGTGATCTCGCATACGATCAGCGGCATGCAAGGCGTCGGCGGCGTGGAGACGGTCGGCAAGTACCGCGTGGGCGTACCGAATATGAAGCTGCCGGAATCGGTGACGCCCGCCCCGGATTTTGCGTAATCGTCCGTCCAAAGGCCTATTTTCACAAAAAAGCCGATTACACCCCCAAAACATTATTGACAATAAAACTTGGGTACTGCTATAATATTTCTCCTGTTTGACAAACCACCTCTTTTTAGTTATAATTGACAGAGAAAGAGGTGGTAGTGGACATGTCCAAAAACGCGCTTCTGGAAATCAAACGAAGCTTGGAGCCGCATATCGGCGCCAAGATCATGCTCCGCGCCAACGGTGGCCGTCGTAAAACCATCGAACGCACGGGCGTGCTGGAGGAAATTTACCCGTCGGTGTTCATCGTCAAGTTGGACCAGGAACAGAATGCGTTCAAGCGCGTCTCGTACAGCTACGCCGACATTCTGACCGAGTCCGTCGAAGTGATGCTTTGCAACGAAGAAGGCCAAGTCCGCATCAGCTACTTGTCGCATTGACTCGATTTCACTTGTACGGGCAGTCCTCGCGCGTTGGCGCGGGCGCTGCCCGTTTTGCATGGGAAAGGCCGTTTTCGGGCACCCTAGCCCGGAACGCCAACGAAGGCGTCACTTGCGCGAAGGGGGCGTTGACGAATGAGCCGCAGACGCAGTACGATGTCCGAGCAGTTCAAGACGGAGCTCGCCAAGGATCTCGGCTTTTACGATACGGTCCAGCAGGAAGGCTGGGGCGGTATCCGGGCCAAAGACGCAGGCAATATGGTCAAGCGGGCCATCCAGATCGCCGAACAGGCGGCGGCCCGTCAGCAGCAGCAATAGCGCAAGCGAATGGATACGACGGCGGCGGCATCCGGCAGACGGACCGCCGTCTTTACATACATGCGGGCGTTTTTGGGCTGCGGTTCCAAATCGCATTTCGGGCCGGGGTTTGTTATAATATGTAAAGCTTTTCAACCCGGGCGATCTGCGCCGCCTTCGCTCCAACGAACGGGGCGAAATCGCCGTTATGCAATCTTAGCGGACAAGCTCGCTTAGCAGGTGATGACCATGACAAAGGTATACGAAAAGGCCCCCGCCAAGATTAATCTGCTGTTGGACGTGCTGCGCAAGCGGGACGACGGATATCACGAAGTCGAAATGATCATGACGATGGTCGACCTGGCCGACCGCTTGGAGATGGAGGAGCTGCCGCGCGATCAGATCGTGCTTTCCAGCCAAGCGGGATTCATCCCGCTCGACGAGAAGAATCTCGCCTTTCAGGCCGCCCGCCTGATCAAGGAGCGCTATGGCGTCTGCAAAGGCGTCTACATCCATCTGGACAAGCAAATCCCGGTCGCGGCAGGACTGGCCGGCGGCAGCAGCGACGCGGCTGCGGCGCTGCGAGGGCTGAACCGGCTGTGGGGACTCGGACTGACGGTTCAAGAGCTGGAGGACCTCGGCGCGGAGCTCGGCTCCGACATCCCCTTCTGCGTTCGCGGCGGAACCGCCGTCGCGCGCGGAAGAGGGGAACGGCTCGAGAGCATCGCTCCGCCTCCGCCCTGCTGGGTCGTGCTCGCCAAGCCGCCGATCAACGTCTCGACCGCGGACGTGTACGGCAAGCTTCGCGCGAACGAGATCCAGGACCATCCCTCGATCCCCGGCATGCTGGATGCGATCGCGCGCGGGTCCTTCGCGGATGTTTGCGCCGGTCTCGGCAACGTGCTGGAATCGGTGACCCTGGGCCGATACCCCGAGGTACGCCAGATCAAGGAAGTCATGAAGCGCCTGGGCGCGGACGGCGTCCTCATGTCCGGCAGCGGTCCGACCGTGTTCGGCCTCGTGTCCAAGGAATCCAAAGTCGCTCGCCTCTACAACGGACTGCGCGGCTTCTGCAAAGAAGTGTATGTGGTTCGGATGCTCACTTAAAAGAGCCGCACGACAACGAGATCACATCTAATGTAAGGTACATTTCCATTAATAAGGAGACTCCTTGCCCAAAACCGGATAAAAATGTTATGATGACGTTAAAATATTCGGGTTTTGGACGGGAGAGAGGAATTGTGAAAAAATTGAAACGTAGCGCGCGTCTCGTAGAAATGACGCAATACCTATTAGCCCGTCCTCATACGTTAATTTCGCTGACAGCATTTGCCGATCGTTACCAGTCGGCCAAATCGTCGATCAGCGAAGACCTGGCGATCATCAAGGAAGTATTCGAGGACGACGGCATCGGCGAGCTCCATACGCTCGCTGGCGCGGCCGGCGGCGTGCGCTTCATCCCGAAGTGCCGCAAGGAAGAAGCCTTGGGCAAAATCGCCGACATCTGCCGCATGCTCGAGCAGCCGGATCGACTGCTCCCAGGCGGCTATTTGTACATGACCGACCTGCTCGGCCAGCCCGGCCTGCTTCAGGAGGTGGGCCGCATGTTCGCGACTGCTTTCGCGGACCGCGAGATCGACTGCATCATGACGGTAGAGACCAAGGGGATCCCTTTGGCGCACGCCGCCTCTCAATATTTGAACGTTCCCGTCGTCATCGTCCGCCGCGACCACAAGGTGACGGAAGGCTCCGTCGTCAGCATCAACTACGTCTCCGGCTCGACCAAACGCATCCAGACGATGTCGCTTGCCCGCCGGGCGCTGAAGGAGCAGTCGCGCGTCCTGATCGTCGACGACTTTATGAAGGCGGGGGGCACCATCCAGGGGATGGTCGACCTGCTGCACGAGTTCCGGGCGTATGTCGCCGGCGTCGGCGTGTTCGTCGAATCCGGCGAGATCGACAGCGAAGAGCGCCTGTTGCACGATTACATTTCGCTCGCGCGCTTGACCGAGGTCGATCTGAAGACCAAGCAAATTACGGTTCAGCCGGGCAACTATTTTAACGACATCCACTCGTCCTAGGAGGAATAAGATTATGTCGCTCAAAATCGTTTCCACCACCGAAGCCCCCGCCGCCATCGGCCCCTACGCCCAAGCGGTGCGAATGGGCAATCTGCTCTTCACCTCGGGACAGATTCCGCTGCTGCCTACCGGCGAGCTTGCCGAAGGAGGAATCGAAGAACAAACCCATCAGGTATTCCGCAATTTGAAGGCGGTGCTCGCGGCCGAAGGCGCCACCCTTTCAAATGTCGTCAAGGCGACCGTCTTCCTCAAGGACATGAACCAGTTCGCCGCGTTCAACGCGGTGTACGCCAGCTACTTCGGCGACCACAAACCAGCCCGCTCGACGGTCGAAGTGGCACGCCTGCCGAGGGATGTTTTTGTCGAAATTGAGCTGATTGCGGAGATATCTGTCGATACTGTAAGGAATTAAAAAATATTTTTAATTTTTACAACCGTTTTTCCAGTAATAAGAAGGAATTTGCACGGATTTGTGGAATATTACACCAAGTCTTCTGATGGGGCAAAGGTGGTGAACACAAGTGCAAATTACAGATGTGAGACTCCGCCGCGTCAATTCCGAGGGGCGCATGAAGGCTATTGCTTCCATTACCATTGACAACGAATTTGTCGTTCACGACATTCGTGTCATTGACGGCAACAATGGCATGTTCGTAGCAATGCCTAGCAAACGGACGCCCGACGGGGAGTTCCGCGATATCGCTCATCCGATCTCGTCCGGTACGCGGGAGAAGATCCAAACCGCCGTGCTGGCCGAATACGAGCGCGCAGCTCAGGAAGAAGAAGAAGTACTGGTAGAAGGTGCATAATGCGTGTTCGCTTCGCGCGAATGCATCCGGCATGATTACAGATATTGGTTTTAGGTAGGAACGGCTTCGTCGTCTTTCGTGGACGGCGGGGCCGTTTTTATGCCCGGCCCGCCGGCCGAAATGCTTCGCAAGGCGCATTCAAGTCATGACGTTTTCCGGGAAGAGGGCCTCTTTGGGCTCTCTTTTCATTTTTCGCCGAATAAGCTATGATTCACTAGAGAATTGTTGAACGTGCGAGAAGGAGGATCTTTCGTCATGTCGAGAATGGCAATCATGTTGGCCGCCGGTCAGGGCAAACGGATGAAATCCAAATTATATAAAGTGCTGCATCCGGTGTGCGGCAAGCCGATGGTCAGCCACGCGCTCGCGGCGGTGCGGGGCGCGTCTTGCGACCGCACGGTCGTGATCGTCGGCCACGGGGCCGAGGCGGTACAGGCGCATCTGGGAGACAGCGTCGAGTACGCCCTCCAGAACGAGCAGCTAGGAACGGGGCATGCGGTGCTTCAAGCGAAGCCGCTGCTGGGTGACGCGGACGGCGTGACCGTCATCATCTGCGGCGACACGCCGCTCGTCTCGTCCGAAACGATCGAAGCGCTGATCGCCGTGCACGAGCAGGAAGGCGCGGCAGCGACAATCCTGACTGCGGTACTGGAGGATGCGACGGGGTACGGACGGATCGTGCGGTCGGAAGACGGAAGCGTCGTCCGAATCGTGGAGCAGAAGGACTGCTCGCCCGAGGAAGCCGCCATCCGGGAAATGAATACCGGCACCTACTGCTTCGACAACCGCAAGCTGTTCGCGGCGCTCGGGCAAGTGACGAATGACAACGCCCAGGGCGAGTACTACCTCACCGACGTGATCGGGATTCTCCGCGAGCAGGGCGACCGGGTGTCCGCCTCGATCATGGACGATCCGGCGGAGTCGATCGGCGTCAACGACCGCGTCCTCCTGGCCGAAGCCGAGCGTCTCATGCGGGCCCGGATCGCGCTGAAGCACCAGCGTAACGGTGTGACGCTAATCGATCCGGCGGGCACGTATATCGATGCGGAGGTGACCATCGGCGCGGATACGGTCATCTATCCCGGCACCCAGCTGCGCGGGAAGACGTCCGTCGGCGCGGATTGCGTCATCGGACCGCAGGCCGATCTCCTCGACGCCGCGATCGGAGACGGCGTCACGATTCGACAGTCGGTGGCGGAGCAGGTCGAGGTGGCGGACGACTGCACTGTCGGTCCGTTCGCCTTTCTGCGTCCCGGCACGAAGCTGGCGCGCGGGGTCAAGGTCGGCGACTTCGTCGAAATCAAGAACAGCGTCATCGGCCCGGGCAGCAAAGTACCGCATCTCAGCTATGTCGGCGATGCCGTCGTCGGCACCAACGTCAACATCGGCTGCGGCGCGATTACGGCCAATTACGATGGATATAATAAATCGAAGACCGAGATCGGCGACAACGCCTTTATCGGTTCCAACGCCAACCTGATCGCGCCGGTCAAGGTCGGCAGCGGCGCGTACGTCGTGGCGGGCTCCACGATTACCCACGACGTGGGCGAGAACGACGTGGCGATCGCCCGCGAACGCCAAGTGAACAAACCGGGGTATGCGGACAAGATTCGCGCCCGTGCCCGTTCCATGAAAGAACGGGAATAACCTGTGGGAAAGCGGGTGGCGCCAATGAACTACCCTGATGACAAGCTGAAGATCTTCTCCTGCAGCTCCAATCCCCGCCTCGCGGAATCGATCGCGCGCAATGTGAGCGTGCCGCTGGGCGACGTCGCCGTGAACCGGTTCAGCGACGGCGAGATCCATATCCGGCTGAATGAAAGCGTGCGGGGCGCCGACGTGTTCGTCGTACAGTCCACCTCCTGGCCGGTGAACGAGCATCTGATGGAGCTGCTCGTCATGGTCGACGCGCTGAAGCGTGCCTCGGCCAAGACGATCAACGTCGTAATTCCTTACTACGGATATGGCCGTCAGGACCGCAAAGCCCGTTCCCGCGACCCGATCACCGCCAAGCTTGTGGCGAACCTGATCGAGACGGCCGGCGCGCACCGGGTGATCGCCATGGACCTGCACGCCATGCAGATCCAGGGCTTCTTCGACATCCCGGTCGACCATCTGCTCGGCGTCCCGATCCTGGGCGACTACTTCCAGGCCAAGAGCCTGCTCGCCCCGGTCGTCGTTTCGCCCGACCACGGCGGCGTCGTGCGGGCCAGGCGGCTTGCGGACGAGCTGCAGGCGCCGCTTGCGATCATCGACAAGCGCCGTCCGGAGCCCAATGTCGTCGAGGTGATGAACATTATCGGCGACGTATCGGGCCGCACGGCGATCTTGATCGACGACATCATCGACACGGCGGGGACGATCTCTCTCGCCGCGCAGGCGCTGAAGGAAGCGGGCGCGCGGGAGATCTACGCCTGCTGCACTCATCCCGTCCTGTCCGGCAAGGCGATGGAGCGCCTCGAATCCTCGCCGCTGACGGAGATCGTCGTCACCGATACGATCCCGCTGCGCGACCCGGGCGCCTCGACCAAGGTGCGCGTATTGTCGGTCGCGCCGCTGATCGGCGAAGCCATTGTGCGCATCCACGAACAGCAGTCGATCAGCAAGCTGTTCGAGCCGCATGTTTAGGTAACGGTTCGAATGGGTAATCTAGGGTAAGCCTTGACCATGTCAGGAGGAACCCTTATGAACAGTACGTTACATGCGGAATCCCGCCAGCGGGCGTCGAAGGGGACGCTGCGCGAATTGCGTTCCCGGGGCAAAATCCCGGGCGTCGTTTATGGCCAAGGCCTCAGCACGGCAAGCGTGATCGCGATCGATGCCAAGGAGCTCGCAACGCTCCTGAAGAGCAACCCGCACGCGGTGCTCGATCTCGAAGTGCCGGGCAGCGGCAGCCAATCCGTGCTCCTCACCGACATTCAGCGCGATTCGCTGAACGGACGGGTCCTGCACGTGGATTTCCGCAAGATCGACCTGAACCAGAAGATCAAGGCGCCGGTACGCCTGGAAATCACGGGGACAAGCCCCGGCGAGAAGGAAGGCGGCATGCTTCAAGTCGTGCTCCACGAGCTGGAGGTCGAATGCATCGCCAAGGATCTGCCGGAATCGATCACGGTCGACATCGGCTCGCTCGCCTTCGGCGAGCACCTGACCGTCGGCGATCTGCAGCTCCCTGCGGGTGTCGAAGCGGTGCCCGAAGCGGATGCGGTCGTCGTGGCCGTCCTGGCCCCGCAGAAGGAACGCACCGAAGACGAACTCGATGCGATGGACGATGCGGCCGAGGAGAACACGGCGCAAGAAGACGCGGCCCATGCCGTCGAGAAAGACTAACCCAAATCTCTCTTCTCATCTTAGAGATCGGAAGCGCACGGCTGACCTGGGCCGATGCGCTTCTTTTTCGTTCGGCTAGCCCGCCAACCGTCGCGGCTCCCGTTTGTCCTAACTTTTTGTTATTTGATCTAACAATTCGTTTGACAGTCGGGGGAGGAATGAATTACGATCTTGCTGAACGCGACTGGAGAGGACGTACATGTGCATATGGAATCGGTAAACGACGAACGGGCGTTTCTGTCCGATCTGGTGACGGGTATCGCCGCGCAGTTCGGCGATCGATGCGAGGTCGTGCTGCACGATCTGAAGCGCCCGTACGACAGCACGATCGTGGCGATCGCCAACGGCCACGTCACCGGCCGGCGGATCGGCGACCCCGGGACGAACCTTGGACTCGAGCTGCTGCGTGGCCGAACGGAGAGCGGGACCAAGCTGAACTACGTCACCCAGACCAAGGACGGCCGCATCCTGCGGTCCAGCTCGATGTACGTGCACAACGGCGCGGGAGAAGTCGTCGGCGCCCTGTGCATCAACTTCGACGTGACCGATCTAATGGTCGCGAGCGGCACGCTGCAATCGCTCGTCGGAGCGCAGGGGCAGGAACGGGTGAAGGAGACGTTCGTCACGAGCGTCGGGGAGCTGCTGGACGCGCTGATTCAGGAGGCGCAGGAGCAGGTGGGCAAGCCGGTCGCCGTCATGACGAAGGAAGACAAAATCCGCATGATCCGTCTGCTCGACGAGAAGGGAGCCTTCCTCGTCAAAAAGGGCGGAGAGAAAATCGGCGCCTATCTCAACATCTCCAAATACACCCTGTACAGTTACCTGGAAGAAGGCAAAAAGGAAGCCGGCGAAAGGAGCGGTCCCGGATGAATCGAAACGATAGCCACGCGGCCAAAGCGGCGGCGGGCATTCGCTGGAAAGAGATGGAGACGCCCCGGCTCCTCATCGACGAAGCCAGGATGGACCGCAATATCGCTGCCATGGCGGAGCTGGCCCGGGCGCGGGGGGTCCGGCTGCGTCCGCACGCCAAGACGCACAAGCTGCCCTCGGTGGCGCTGAGGCAGATCGAGGCAGGAGCGAAGGGCATCACCGTCGCCAAGGTGTCGGAGGCCGAGTTGATGGCCGCGCACGGCGTGAGCGACATCTTTATCGCCTATCCGCTCGTGACGGAGGGCAAGCTCGCGCGAGCGCTTGAGCTTGCCAGGCGGATCCGGCTGATCGCGGGCGTGGACAGCCTGCCGGGCGCGGAGCGGGCCGACCGGGCCGCGTCCGAGGCGGGCAGGACGCTTGAGGTGCGGCTCGAAATCGACATCGGCTTCCGCCGGACCGGGGTACCCTATGCGGAGGCCGAAGCGCTCGCGGTGGCGATCGCCGGGCTGCCCCATTTGCGGCTGACCGGTATCTACACCTTCCGCGGCGCGCAGCTGAACGGGCGGCCGACGCTCGATCTCGCTGCGGCCGGCGCCGAAGAAGGCGCGCTCATGGTCGGGCTGGCCGAGCGTCTGCGGGCGAGGGGCATCCCAATCGCGGACGTCAGCGTCGGCTCAACGCCGACCGCCGCCTACGCCGCCGCCGTGCCCGGCGTGACGGAGATCCGTCCCGGCACGTACGTCTTCCAGGACCGGATGCAGGCGGCCTTCGGAGTATGCGGTCCGGACGACTGCGCGGGCAGCGTGCTCGTCACCGTCGTCAGCCGGCCAGCCGCCGACCTCGCCATCGTCGATGGCGGAAGCAAGACGTTCGCCACGGACGTGCAGCCGGACGTCCCCCCGCTCCATCTGCGGGGCTTCGGCCGGATCGTCGGCTACGACGACGCCCGGCTCGTCCGTATGAGCGAAGAGCACGGCATGGTGGAGCTGGGACCGGACGCGCAGGCGGCCGACATCCGGGTCGGCGATCGGCTGCGTATCGTCCCGAACCACATTTGCAGCACGGTCAACTTACACAACCAGGTATGGATGCAACGCGGCGACCGCTTCGAGGCCGTCCCGGTCCTCGGCCGCGGTCTGCTCGAGTAACGGCCGCTCCGGCTCCGTTTCTGATCTCGCATCGATTTTCCTACATTCCACTCGTATCGGAGGTTATCTCATGTCCAAGATCGAACAACGTCTGCAAACGCTCGGCATCGTCCTGCCCCCGCCGCCGGAGCCCAAGTTCACCTATATTCCGTGCAGCCGGACGGGCAATCTTCTCTATCTATCCGGCCAAGATTGCCGAGTCGACGGGAACCTGCTGTACGAAGGCAAGCTCGGCATCGATCTGACGATCGAGCAAGGCCAGGAAGCGGCGCGCCAGACGATCATCAACTGCCTGGCGGTCATGAAGGGTTATCTGGGCGATCTCGACCGGGTCGTGAAGATCGTGAAGGTGCTCGGCTTCGTGAACAGCGCGCCCGGCTTCGGCGACCAGCCGTTCGTCATCAACGGCGCTTCGGATCTGCTCGTCGAAATCTTCGGCGACGCGGGACGCCATGCCCGTTCGGCGATTGGGACGAGCGAGCTGCCCTTCCATACGCCGGTCGAGATCGAGCTCATCGCGGAGATTCGCGATTAAGCTTCCTTTCCTCCAACCGAATCGATTGCAACATCCTGCTAAGACGGACCCGGCGGTAACCCGGCGGTCCGTCTTTTTTGTTTATACTTTATTTAGATTTGGATTTAGCCGGGATTTAGGCTTGCTTGGTATGATAATGCCATAAGCAACCGTATAAAGGAGATGAACGCATCGTGTCGATCCGCAAAAAATTGATCCTCTCCTATATCGCGATGATCGTCGTGCCGGTCGTCCTGGTGGCGATAACCGCGATCGCTGTGTTTTCGGCGGCCGGCCGGGGATCGGACCAGGCGAAGCCGGCGGCGCCTAATCAGAAGGAGCTGGTCACGGGCGAATGGTCCGAAGGCTTTCTCTTCGCCGTCGGCCGGGAGCCGGGGCTGCTGTCGGACGAGACGTTCCTGCATGCGACGGACGAACGGCTGGCGGAGATGGGCATGGGGATGGCGGTGGCGCGGAACGGGCGCCTGCTGCACCTGTCCGAAGGGCTCGTCCCTTCCGCCCGGGCGGCTGGCGGCGACGAGGCGCTGCTCGGACGGCTGGACGCGTATGAGACGGCGCACCGGAGCGACTGGGGAGGGGGCGGCAATCCGTGGCACTCCGGCTACTTGAAGCTTGGCGACGCCAGCTACGAGGTGGACCGAAAGACCGTCGCGGAGGACACCGTATATATGCTGAAAAACACGAGCGAGCGCCACAATTGGTTTCAGACCGGCTTCCCGCTGATCCCGATCGCGCTGATCCTCGGCATCGTGCTGACCAACGGACTGCTCACTTATTTCGTCTCCCGCAGCATCATCCGTCCGCTTCAGGCGCTCAAGCGCGCCGCCGAGCGGATCAAGGACGGCGATTTGGGCGAAGCCGCGCTCGTCCGCCGCAAGGACGAAATCGGCGAGGTGGGGGCCGCGTTCGAGGAGATGCGGCTGCGCCTGAAGGAGTCCATCGCGCTGCAGCTCCAGTACGAGGACAATCGCAAGGAACTGCTCTCGAACATCTCGCACGACCTGAAGACGCCGATCGCGGCGATCGCGGGCTGCGCGGAAGGGCTGCGGAGCGGCATCGCGGACACGCCGGACAAACGGATGAAGTACATCGACATGATCGCCAGCAAGACGAACGACATGGACCGAATGATCGACGAGCTGTTCCTCTTTTCCAAGCTCGATTTGAAGCGGGAGCCGTTCCGCTTCGAGACGATCGATCTTGCCGGCTACCTGCGGCAGATCGCCGACGAGATGAAGCACGACCCGCTGTTCCAGGGCGTCCGGATTTCGCTGGACGTGCCTGACGAAGGCCGACCCGAGCCCGTCACGGCCGATCGAGAGAAGCTCGGACGGGTCATCGCGAACATCGCGAACAACAGCTTGAAGTTCATGGACAAGGACGAGCGCGAGCTGTCGATCTCGCTGCGGCCCGGCCCCGCCGAATCGGAGGTCTCCGTCCGAATCAGGGACAACGGCCGCGGCATCGCGCCGGAGGCGCTGCCCCTCGTCTTCGAGCGGTTCTATCGGGCCGATCCGTCGCGAAACGCGGCGGCGGGAGGCAGCGGACTAGGCCTGTCGATCGTGCGGCAGCTGGTCGAGGCGCACGGCGGGACCGTCTGGGCGGAGAGCGAGCCGGGCGTCGGGACGACGATCGGGTTCACGCTGACGCGAGCCGTGCCGAAGGAGGAAGCGGAGGAGCCCGGCGACGGGACGGACCAAGCGGACGAAGGAGGAGAGGGGCATGAGCGGGACGGGCGAAACGGCTAAACGCATCTTGATTATTGAGGACGACCCCGTCATCTCGGAGGTGCAGAAGGACTTTCTCGAAGCGGGCGGCTTTCAGGTGGAGGTGGCTGCCAACGGCGACGAGGGGCTGCGCCGGGCAATCGGGGAACCGTTCGACCTCTTGCTGCTCGATCTGATGCTGCCGGGTCTCGACGGCTACGAGATTTGCCGGCAAGTCCGCGAGGTCAAGGAGATCCCGATCTTGATGGTTTCCGCCAAAAAAGAAGAGATCGACAAGATCCGCGGCTTCGGGCTCGGCGCCGACGACTATCTGATCAAGCCCTTTGGCGTCGGAGAGCTCGTCGCCCGCGTGAAGGCACACCTCGCCCGGTACGAGCGGCTGACCCAGAGCGGCGCCGCTGCGGACGCCGAAGCCGGCAACGCGTCCGCCCGGATCCAAATGCCGAATCTCATCATCGACAAGCGTTCGCGCCAGGTGTTCGTGGCCGGCAAGGAGACGCCGCTCACGACCAAAGAGTTCGATCTGCTGCTGTATATGGCCTCGCATCCGAACCGCGTCTTTCGCAAGGAAGAGCTGTTCGAGCGGGTTTGGGGACTCGATTCTTACGGCGATCTCGCGACGCTAACCGTCCACGTCAGCCGCCTGCGGGAGAAAATCGAGCGCGATCCGTCCAAGCCGCAGCAGATCGAGACGATCTGGGGCGTCGGTTACCGTTTTAATCTATAGTGCCATCTAATCGAAGCTAAGGGAGCGTGTAAAAGGATGGGGAACGTGAAAGCTAGCACAGGGGGAAACCGTTACGTACGGGTGTTGTATGCCTTTCTGGCCGTCGTCACCTTTGTCTGCATCGTCATTCAAGTGTTTCTGGCGGGGCTCGGGACGTTCGCGGGCTCCGCGAACTGGGAGTTGCACAGCACCTTCGTCAATTATTTCGAGTTTGCACCGGCGATCATGTTTTTGCTCTCGTTCGGAGGCCGCATCCGCGGGCTTTTGCGCTGGCTGCCGCTCGCGATGTTCCTGCTCATCTCGTTCCAGCATATGTCCGTGCGGGTGTTCGCGGACATCGGCCCGCTGGCGGCGTTTCATACGGTCGTGGCGCTCCTGCTGTTCTGGGCGTCGATGCATACGGCGAATCGATCCAAAGGCTGGCTCGTGCCCCGTCTGACCGACGCCGATGCGAACAAGGCGCAAGGAGCGTAAAAGATCGCCTTATAAACAGAAGAACCGCCTGGGTTCCCGGCCCTGACGGTTCTTCTTGCGCTTCGGCCCTCTCCAGGGGCGCGGGAGCGTCTTTACCCGACTTGCAGCATGCAAGGTCCGGATGCCTAGCCCTTGCCGCATGACCTTCGATAAAACGTGCCGCCTTCTTTCGGAAAGACGACAAACCGTTTTTACTTGGCTCGCTTTGATTTAGTAACCGGGTCTGGAGACGAATGTGAACTGCTTGCGATTGTACAAAATGTTGTTGACCTGGACGAATTCTTTGCCATAATATTCGATGAACCCGATGTCGCTGTGCGACTGCCCTTGGTAGATCTGCACCGGCACGTCGGCGGTGATGTGATCTTCGAAGTGGCGGTCGTCGTAGATGGTTTGGCCGTTCATGTACATTCCCATTCACCCCTCTTCCCTTTAAGCGCTGGCATAAGAGAAGACACATCAGCATTTCAAATCGTTGCAGGGAGCAAGCAATAATTTTTTGCGCGGAGGACGCTGCGGCCGCTCTCCGTCCAGGCAGCGAGGACTTGGAGGTAAAACGAGCGATGCGATGGATCGTAGGATTAGGCAACCCCGGACCCGCTTATGAGGCGACCCGGCACAATGCGGGCTTCATGGTCGTGGACGAGCTGGCCCGGCGGTGGAATACGCAGGTGAACCAGAGCAAATGCAAGGCGCTATACGGCGAAGCGCGCGTCCAGGGGACAAAGGTGGCGCTGCTGAAGCCGATGACGTATATGAACCTGTCGGGCGAGTCGGTCCGGTCGTTCATGGATTTTTACAAAGCCGATCTCACGGACGGCATTGTCGTATATGACGATCTGGACACGGAAACGGGCAAGATCCGGCTGCGGTACCAAGGGAGCGCCGGCGGGCACAACGGCATCAAGTCGATCATCCAGCACACGGGCACGCAATCGTTCAACCGGGTGCGCATGGGCATCTCCAGGCCGACGAACGGGATGCAGGTCGTCGACTACGTGCTGGCGCCGTTCGCCAAGAGCGAGCAGGCGGCGCTGCGCCAGATGATCGAGGACGCCTGCGACGCGATCGAGCACGCGCTCGCACATCCGTTCGACATGACGATGGCGAAGTTTAACGGCAAGTAACAGGCAGCTCCTGCGCTTAAAACCACCTTTTGGCGGGCATACTAGAGGAATCGCGGCAGCGCCGCATAACCCGCCATTAGGAGGCATACAAATGGCTGTAAACTACGTTTGCCGACATTGTCAGATGCCGCTTGGCAGCTTCGAGAGCGGCCAGGTTTCGGAGTATCGTTTGGGCCTGCATTTCTTGACCCCCGAGGAGCGAAAGCGTATAATAGCGTATAATTCCAACGGGGACGTAACGGTCCAAGTCATTTGCGATTACTGCAGCCAGACGCTGGAGCAACATCCGGAACTGGCACTCTTGACCAATCCGCTTCAATAGCGTTCCGCGACCCGGGACAATGGAGAGGCCTTGGCTTGCTGCCGAGGCTTCTTTTTGAATGATTCGGACCGGATGCCTCGCCCGGGTCCGTCGAAGAGGCATGCCCTCGCAAGGCGGCGCCCGCCGCTGGTCGCGCCGAATCTCCGGGGAAGCGAACGCCTAGATTAGAATCGACCGATAAGGGGAAACGCGATGAAGCCGTTGATGAATACGTTTGCCACCGATCCCGACTTCCTGTCCGTCTTGGCCGGCGTGAAAGGCAACATGCGGGAGCAGCTGGTCGCGGGGCTGTCCGGTTCGGCCCGACAAGTGATGATCGCGTCGATGTATCGGGAGCTCCATCGTCCGATACTCGTCGTCACCCATAATATGTTCGCGGCGCAAAAAATGGCGGAGGACCTGCAGGAGTGCCTCTCTGCCGAAGAGGTGCTGCTGTACCCGGCCAACGAGCTGATCGCGGCCGAGACGGCGATCTCGAGTCCCGAGACGTCGGCGCGCCGGATGGACGTCCTGCTCCAACTCGCGGAAGGCTTCCGCGGGGTCGTTGTCGTGCCGTTCTCCGGCATTCGCCGATTCCAGCCGGACCACGAGACGATGGCGAGCGCCCTTGTGACGCTTCGCGTAGGCGACACGCTTTCGATGGACGATTTTCTCCGCCGCATGATCGGACTCGGCTATGAACGGGTCGACCGCGTCGAGCAGAAGGGCCACCTCAGCGTGCGCGGGGGCATCGCCGACTTTTTCCCGTTGACGTCGCCTACGGCGGTGCGGGTCGAGTGGTTCGACGACGAGATCGACTCGATCCGCACGTTCGATCCGACGGACCAACGCTCCGTCGACAAGCTGGAGTCGTACCTCGTGCGGCCGTGCCGGGAGATCATCGCAGACGAGCGCAGATTCGGCAATGCCGCGCAGCATGCCTTCGACCTGCTCGAAGCGCAGTTGGCCAAGATGACGGACCGGCAGGCCAAGGAGCGGCTGCGCACCGAAATTACCCGGGAAATCGACTTTTTGCGGCAAAATGTTTATTTCTCCGAAATCTACAAATATATCTCTTTGCTCTATCCCGAGAGACAGACGCTGCTCGACTATATTCCGCGCGACACGGTGCTGCTCATGGACGAGCCGAACCGGCTCGGAGAGACGGCCCGGCAGCTGGAGCGGGACGAGACCGAATGGACGACGCACCTGCTGCAGCAGGGCAAGTCGCTTCCAGGCTTCGTGCTGGCCGTGCCGGCGGAGCAGGCGCTGTATCCGAAAGCGTTTCAGACGGTATACATGTCGCTCTTCGTCCGCCAGATTCCGCATACGCAGCCGCAAAATATCGTGAACTTCGTCTGCCGCGCGATGCAGAATTTCCACGGCCAGATGAACGTGCTGAAGGCCGAGATGGAGCGCTGGCGCAAGGGCGGCGCGCACATCGTCATGCTCGCGGGCAATGCCGAGCGCGCGGAACGGATGCGCCGGGTGCTCGACGACTACCATATCGAGACGCCGGAAATCGAGCTCGGCAATCTGCAGAGCGGCTTCGAGCTGCCTTCGATCAAGCTCGTCGTCATCACCGAAGGCGAGATGTTCACCCAGAAGCAGCGCAAGGCGCGCCGCGTCGACCGCCGGATGGACAACGCCGAACGCATCAAGAGCTATACCGAGCTGAAGGTCGGCGATTACGTCGTTCACCAGAACCACGGGATCGGCAAATATCTCGGTATCGGGACGCTCGAAGTGGGCGGCATTCATAAGGACTATTTGCATATCATCTATGCCGGTGGGGACCGTTTGTCGGTGCCGGTCGAGCAGTTCGACCTGATCCAGAAATACGTCGGCTCCGAGGAGAAGGACCCGAAGGTCAACAAGCTTGGCGGCGCCGACTGGACGCGGGTCAAGTCGAAGGTGCGCTCGTCGGTCAAGGACATCGCGGACGACCTGATCAAGCTGTACGCCGAGCGGCAGGCGACCTCTGGCCACGGCTTCGGCGACGACACGCCCTACCAGCAGGAGTTCGAGGCGATGTTTCCGTACGACGAGACCACGGACCAACTGCGGGCGATCGAAGAGATCAAGGTGGATATGCAACAACCGCGGCCGATGGACCGTCTGTTATGCGGAGACGTCGGCTACGGCAAGACCGAAGTGGCGATCCGCGCGGCGTTCAAGGCGGCGATCGAGGGCAAGCAGGTGGCCGTCCTCGTCCCGACGACGATTCTCGCGCAGCAGCATTACGAGACGTTCCGCGAGCGGTTTTCGGGCTATCCGTTCAATATCAAGGTGCTGAGCCGGTTCCGCTCCCGCAAGGAGCAGAACGAGACGATCAAAGGCGTGAAGGCCGGCACCGTGGACGTGCTGATCGGAACGCACCGCCTGCTCTCGCAGGACGTCGTCTTCAAAGACCTTGGCCTGCTCATCGTCGACGAGGAGCAGCGGTTCGGCGTGTCCCACAAGGAGAAGCTGAAGCGGCTCAAGACGAACGTGGACGTCCTCACGCTGACCGCGACGCCGATCCCGCGGACGCTGCACATGTCGATGCTCGGCGTGCGGGATCTGTCGGTCATCGAGACGCCGCCGGAGAACCGGTTCCCCGTGCAGACGTACGTCGTGGAGTACAGCCCGACGCTCGTGCGCGAGGCGATCGAGCGGGAGATGGCCCGGGACGGCCAGGTGTACTTCCTGTTCAACCGCGTCCAGGGCATCTATCAGATGGCGGAGCAAATTACGGCGCTGGTGCCGGATGCCCGCATCGCCGTCGCGCACGGCCAAATGTCCGAGCAGGAGCTCGAGCGCACGATCCTCGACTTCCTCGACGGCGAATACGACGTGCTGGTCAGCACCAGCATCATCGAGACGGGCGTGGATATCCCGAACGTCAACACGCTCATCGTGCACGATGCGGACAAAATGGGCCTGTCCCAGCTGTACCAGCTGCGCGGCCGGGTTGGGCGATCCAACCGGATCGCGTACGCCTACTTCACCTACCAGCGGGACAAGGTGCTGAACGAAGTGGCCGAGAAGCGTCTCCAGTCGATCAAGGAATTCACCGAGCTCGGATCGGGCTTCAAGATCGCGATGCGCGACTTGTCGATCCGCGGGGCGGGCAACCTGCTCGGCGCGGAGCAGCACGGCTTCATCGCGTCCGTCGGCTTCGACTTGTACTCGCAGATGCTGGCGGAGGAGATCCAAGCGCGCAAGCTGGAGTGGCATGGGGGCAAAGCGCTGCCGCCGCCTCCGGTCAATACGCAGCTCGACATCGGCGTCGATGCGTATTTGCCGCCGGACTATATCTACGACAGCATTCAGAAGATCGAGATCTACAAGAAGGTCGCCGCCGCAGCGTCGATGGATGACGTGAACGATCTGTTCGACGAGCTGACCGACCGGTTCGGCGATCCGCCGAAGTCGGTGCTGAATCTGCTCGCCGTTGCGCGGCTCAAGGTGTTCGGCCGCCGTTACGGCATCGAGTCGATCGTGAAGCGGGGCGACGACGTGACGCTCAAGTTCGAGGAGCGCCGCCGGGGAGAGATCGAAGAACCGAAGCTGAAGGCGCTGGAGGCCAAATACCAGGGGCGTATGCAGATCGTCTCCTTCTCGCCGCAGCCCGTCGTGCGTCTCGTCGTCAAGCGTCTGGACGACGATGCGATGTTGGCGCTTGTCGAGGAGTTTCTGGTACAATATCAGGAAGTGACAAAGATCAAGGGGGAATTACAGGATGTCGCACCCTAAACGCAGATCGTACCGCCGGCTCGGCCTGAGCCTGCTGGCCGTCGTTCTGCTGGCCGCGCTCGTCGCCGGCTGCGGCAAGAAGGATAAGGTCGTAGCGGAATACGAAGGCGGTCAAATTACGAACAAGGAATTCACGTCTTACAAAACGTTTATGAAAATCGTCAACCCGATGTACGCGAGCATCGTAGACGAGCCTACCGTTCAGGAGAGCATCCTGAAGCAATTCATCGCGATCCGCATCCTGAGCCAGCGCGCGAGCGACGAGGCCAAGAAGGAAGGCCAGCAGGACGCGGACAAGCAGTTCGCGGAGATCAAGAAATCGCTGGACGCCGACGCCGACACCAAGAAGGCCATGAAGGACGGCGGCCTTACCCAAGACCAGATGAAGCTGTTCATCAACGAGCAGCTCATCATGTTGAAGGACTCGGAGCTCAAGGTAACGGACGACGACGTCAAGGCGTATTACGACAAGAACAAAGACAAGTTCGAAAAGCGCGTGTCGCTTCGCCATATCCTGATCGGCCTGACCGACAAAAACCAGAAGACGCGCACCAAGGAAGAAGCGCTGAAGCTGGCCAACGAAGTCAAAGCCAAGCTCGAAGCCGGCGGAGACTGGACCGAGCTCGCCAAGGAATATTCCGACGATACCGCCTCCGTGGCGGACGGCGGTCTCTATGCGAACTCCGATCCGGACCAGTTTGTCGAAGCGTTCAAAAACGCCGCCAAGACGCTGCCGATCGGCAAGATCAGCGATCCTGTCGAGACGGAGTACGGCTATCACGTGATGAAGGTCGAATCCCGCGGCCAAGCGTTTGACGACAAGGCCAAGGAAGAGATTCGGCAGACGCTCAGCTCCGAGAGCATCGATAAGTTCATGTCGGACGAGCTGCCGAAGTTGATCAAGGAGATCAAAAATCTCCCGCCGATCCCATCCCCGTCGCCTTCGGCTTCCGGTTCGGAATCGCCTTCCGCGAGCGCGTCGGCCTCGTCGAGCCCCTCGGCATCGCCGAGCGAATCGGCAAGCAAGTAAGCGGACGCCGCCGCTCGCCGCGGCATTTGGCAGAAAGCCCTCCTTCGGGAGGGCTTTCGTGCGTTTGGCGACCGGTTCCTCGGAGGGGGCCGGTGGGAAGTGTCGGTTGTGGGGAGGTGTAGGTGGTTAGGGGAAAAGTGCGGTTTTGCGTCGATGTAGGTAGTGAAAGTGCGCACATTTGGGGGAAGCGGTGGTTTGACGTCAGGGGTAGAGAAAGAGCGCACATTTGTGGGAAGCGTTGGTTCTGAGTTGATGTAGGTAGTTAAAGTAGCACGTTTGGGGGAAGTAGCGATTCTGCGCCGATGTGGGTAGTTAAACTACGCACATTCGTGGGAAGTGGCGATCCAGCGTCGATGTGGGTAGTTAAAGTACGCACATTTGGGGGAAGTGGCGATTCTGCGCCGATGTGGGTAGTTAAACTACGCACATTCGTGGGAAGTGACGATCCAGCGTCGATGTGGGTAGTTAAACTGCGCACATTCGTGGAAAGTGGTGGCCCAGCGCCGATGTAGGTAGTTAGAGTACGTACATTCGTGGGAAGTGGTGGTCCAGCGTCGGATCTAGGAAGTTAAAGTACGCACATTTGAGGGAAGTGGCGGTTCGGCGTCGATATAGGTAGCTAAAGTACGCACATTTGGGGGAAGTGGCGATTCTGCGCCGATGTGGGTTGTTAAAGTACGCACATTTGGGGGAAGTGGCGATTCTGCGCCGATGTGGGTAGTTAAACTACGCACATTCGTGGGAAGTGGCGATCCAGCGTCGATGTGGGTAGTTAAACTGCGCACATTCGTGGAAAATGGTGGTCCAGCGTCGGATGTAGGAAGTTAAAGTAAGCACATTTGAGGGAAGTGGTGGTCCAGCGCCGATGTAGGTAGTTAGAGTACATACATTCGTGGGAAGTGGTGGTCCAGCGTCGGATGTAGGAAGTTAAAGTACGCACATTTGAGGGAAGTGGCGGTTCGGCACCAATGTAGGTAGTTAAAGTACGCACATTCCTAGGAGAGAACCGGCTAGACAAAGAAGGAGTCCAGGACTCCCACTTGGCTGCGAAACGAACACTGTAACCCCAAGAAGGAGTATAGGGCTCCCTCTTGGCCGAGAAACACGCGCCTAAGCTTCAGCAGGACTCCTTCCTGGTCCCACCAGTTAAAAAGCCCTCACTCACGCGCAACCGTCTTCTCCTTCTCCATCCCCTCCGCACGTCGCCCTCTCCAACAAAAATTCATCTTGACAGGCGCCCATTCTTCGTCTAAATTAAATAAAAACCGATTGATTTAGTTGGTTATTAGAATAAGACTAGTTGACCAGATCACTGGAGACTAAGTTCCGCACAGCGACGGCTGCGCGAAGCTTGGTCTTTTTTTTCATTTTACCCCACGGGGGGAAAGCGAGCGTGCGGCGTCCATGATCGTCATTCGGGATTTGTGCAAGAGCTATGCTACGACATCTTCTACCGTAACGGCCCTTTCCGACGTGAACCTCACGATCGAGAAAGGGGATATATTCGGGATTATCGGGTTCAGCGGCGCGGGCAAGTCAACGCTCATCCGCTGTCTGAACCGCCTGGAAGAGCCGGACTCGGGCAGCATCCGGATCGGCGACCACGTCATCACGGACCTGAACGAGAAGGAGCTGCGGCTCGCCCGGCGCAAGATCGGCATGATCTTTCAACAGTTCAATCTGCTGGACGCCAAGACCGTCTGGCACAACGTCGCCTTTCCCCTGCAGGTGGCGGGGCATCCGAAGCCGTATATCCGCGATCGGGTGGCCGAGATTCTGGAGCTTGTGCAGCTCGGCGACAAGGCGGGCGCCTACCCGTCGCAGCTGAGCGGCGGGCAAAAGCAGCGCGTAGGCATCGCCCGGGCGCTCGCCAACGAGCCGGACGTGCTGCTGAGCGATGAAGCGACCTCGGCGCTCGATCCCCAAACGACCTATTCGATCCTGGAATTGCTGCAGGACATCAACCGCAA
The DNA here is from genome assembly GCF_020731285.1 of Cohnella baijiui. Lineage (GTDB taxonomy): Bacteria > Bacillota > Bacilli > Paenibacillales > Paenibacillaceae > Cohnella. Next base: position 4,503 of record NZ_JAJFOW010000050.1, on the reverse strand, counting down.
GCTCAAGCTCACGATCGTGCTGATCACGCACGAGCTCGACGTCCTCTCGCACATCTGCCGCAACATGGCGGTGATCGAAGGCGGCACGATCGTCGAGACGGGTTCGGTGGACCAATTTTTCCTGAATCCGCAAAGCGACACGGCCCGGCGGTTCGTCGGCATCGTGGACCGCTACCGCAATCGGAGCTACCGGCTGGAAGGGGCGGGGGCGGGCATATGAGAGACGATCTGATCGATTTGCTGTGGGAAGGGCTGCAGCAGACGTTGTACATGGTCTTCTGGTCCTCGATCTTTGCGCTCGCTCTCGGACTTGCACTCGGCGTGGCGCTCGTCGTCACGGAAAAGGGCGGAGTGCTCCCGGCACCGAAGCTGAACAAGCTGATCAGCCTGCTCATCAACAGCGTCCGCTCGCTGCCGTTCATCATCCTGATCGTACTGCTGCTGCCTCTGGCGCGGTTCGTCGTCGGCACGACGCTCGGTCCGACGGCCGCGATCGTATCGCTGTCCATCGGAGCCGCGCCCTTCCTCGGGCGCATCATCGAAAATACGCTCAAGGAAGTTGCCGAAGGAAAAATCGAGGCGGCCAAAGCGGTCGGAGCGACGCCGATGACGATCATCTTCCGGGTGCTCATCCCCGAAGCGCTTCCGGCTCTCGTGCGGAGCATCACGATCGCGATCATCGCCATCACGGAATTCACGGCCGTCGCCGGCGCCATTGGGGCCGGCGGGCTGGGGAGCCTGGCGATCCGGTTCGGCTACCAGCGGTTTCGCGAAGACATCATGCTCGCGACGGTGCTCGTCATCATCGCGCTCGTGCAGGCGATCCAATGGTCCGGCGACGGCGTCGCGAGGGCGATCCTGCGGCGGCGGACGAAAGCCGAGTAGGCGGCGTATCAGCGCATTCCGACGGTTTTACGGCTTCAACCCATAGATTCTTAATGAAAAGTAGGGAGTGGAGAAACATGTCTAGAAAGAAAAGTTTGTTCGCGGTAACGGCCATTTTGCTGGTGGCGGGGACGCTGCTGTCCGGCTGCGGGTCCAAAAACAACAATAACGGGTCGTCCGCCTCGCCGTCGCCTTCGGCCAGCGCGTCGGCCAGTCCGTCGGCTTCCGCCGAACCTTCGCCGGAGCCGGCCAAGGAGACGACCTTGAAGATCGGCGCGGCGGCTGTGCCGCACGCGGAAATCCTGAACTTCGTCAAGCCCGCGCTGAAGGAGCAGGGCGTCAACCTCGACATCGTCGTCTTCGACGACGAGGGACAGCTCAACCCCGCGCTCAAGGACGGCCAGATCGACGCGAATTACTTCCAGCACGTGCCGTACCTCGACTCCGTCGCGAAGGAGAAGGGCTACGACTTCGCCGTGACGACCAAAGTCCACGTAGAGCCAATCGGATTCTACTCCGACAAGCTGAAGTCGAAGGACGAGATCAAGGAAGGCGCCAAGATCGGCATTCCGAACAACCCGTCGAACGAATACCGCGCGCTCGTGCTGCTGCAGCAGCAAGGGCTGATCAAGCTGAAGGAAGGTTTGACAACCTATGAAGCGACGCCGAAGGACATCGTGGACAATCCGAAGAAGCTGAAGTTCGTCGAAGCCGATTCGGCTACGCTGCCCCGTTCGCTGCCCGATCTCGACGGCGCGATCATCAACACCAACCTCGTGCTCGAAGCCAAAATCGACCCGAAGAGCGCGCTCTTCCGTGAAGACGCCAACTCGCCATACGCCAACGTCATCGTCGTCCGCAAGGGGGACGAGAACCGCGAAGAGATCAAGAAGCTCGACGCGGCGCTGACGACGCCGGAAGTGAAGAAATTCATCGAGGACAAATACGGTGTGGCCGTCGTTCCTGCCTTCTAATTCCGTCCTAAAACTAAGCCGAAAGACCTAATTTTCCTCCTTGGCGCAGCGCGCCGAAGGGGCTTTCGCCAACACGCTCCGCAAAGCCTTCCTGCGATGAAGCCGTCCGTCCGGGACGGCTTTTTGGCATTGCTCGCGTAGTTTGTGTCATGTGTTAGATATAATGACATTTTCTCGCGCGCTGGCAGCGTAAGGTTGCTCATGGGCGAGCGTTCGATGCACTCGACGCGCGGACGAAGCTGGAGATGCAGGAGTGCGGGAGCATCCGGTGCTTCGCGGCATAGGCACAAGGGAGAGAAGTGGGGAGCGGCGGCGTATCGGAGAAGAGCTGTCCCTTGCTGTAGAATAGCCGTGCTTGCGGATGGTTGCATCCGGCGGGCATGGCTTTTTGCCGATTCCCGAATAGGACTCTGGTCATATTCGCATTCTTGGGTAAGGAATGAGTAGACGGAGGAACATGTTGCCAAAACGACCGGCAGACGCGTCCAAAGAGCGCCCGCGGCGCGTGGATGGGGCTTCCCTCCAGCGGAGGGCAAGCGCATAAGAAATTGGGAGGGGTTGAATACTACTCCCAAGTTCAAGTTCACCCATTTCCCGAGTGCTCGTAGCGTTCGTCATACAGTCGTTCGCTGCTCTTCAGCGGCGTAGGCCATGGTCCAAAACATCCAAGAAAGCGGGGCAACACGAAACCATGAAAGCAACCGGTATTGTACGCCGCATTGATGACCTCGGCAGGGTAGTTATACCAAAAGAGATCCGCAGAACGCTCCGCATCCGCGAAGGGGATCCGCTGGAGATCTTCGTGGACCGGGACGGAGAAGTCATCCTTAAGAAGTACTCCCCCATCGGCGAGCTCGGCGACTTCGCCAAGGAATACGCCGAATCGCTGTCCGAGAGCACGGGCCATATCTGCCTGATTTCCGACCGGGATACGATCATCGCGGTGGCGGGCGCGTCCAAAAAGGAGTACTTGGACAAGCCGATTGGCAACGTGCTGGAAAACTGCATGGAAAACCGCAAAATCACGCTCGAGAGCAGCGCCGGCCAGGTCGACCTGATTCGCGACGGCAACGAATCGCTTAGCTCGTTCGTGGCGGCGCCGATCGTGGCGGGCGGCGATCCGATCGGGACGGTCGTCCTTCTGAGTAAAGAAGACGGCGTCTCGATGGCCGAGATGGAGAGCAAGATGGTCGAGACGGCGGCGGGTTTCCTGGCCAAGCAGATGGAGCAATAGAAGACGCTGCGATGCACGGCGCGCATGCGATTGCCGGATGGCAGGCAGCGCACGCGAATCGGCGAAAAAGCTTCCCGGAGCTGTGGAGATCCACGGTCCGAGAAGCTTTTTTGAGTGTATCGGTTACACGGGCTCCCACGTTCAAGCAAGTGAGAAGTTCGGAGCGAGGCCCGGGATTGGCATCGCCCTACGGGGGCGAGAGGCAAGGGGTACGATAACCAGAACTAGTCTGAGAGGTGTTGTCGCTGCAAGCCTGCTGCCGCTGCCCGGCTATCAGCTCCAAAGACGCTGCCGGTCCGTCTCCTTGTGCTATAATGGTCTCGACAAGCGACTTGATGCAGAGGAGGGGAACGGCCGCGGCGCGCATCACCGGGGCGGTTCATACGCATATTGAAATCGAACGCTCCCAAAGCCGTATGGCAGGGGGCGGCGCTGCTCGGGGGCGCCGCTCTGGCGTCCAAGCTGATCGGGACGCTGCAGAAAATCCCGCTGCAGAATTTGGCCGGCGATCGCGTCTTCGGCCTTTATAGCGCCGTCTACGCCCTTGCGGTCATGTGGATGACGCTCGCGGCGGCCGGCGTGCCGGTCGCCGTGTCGCTGCTCGTCGCCGAACGCCATGCGGCCGGCGACGAAGCCGGCGCCCGACGGGTGCGGCGTTACGCGACGGCGCTGCTGTCGCTCACGGGGCTGGCCGCCTTCGCCGCGCTGCAGGCCTGCGCCGATACGCTCGCGGGGTGGATGGGCTCCCCGGAGGCGGCGGCCGCGATCCGCACGTCGTCGATCGCGCTGCTCGTCGCGCCGATGACGGCCGCGATGCGCGGCTACGCGCAGGGGCGGATGGAGATGCTCCGCCCCGCCGTCTCGCAGCTGCTGGAGCAGGTCGCGCGCGTCGCCTTTATGATCGTCGCGCTCCTGTGGGCGCTGCGGCAGGCGTACGGGCCGGCTTCGACCGCCGCCGCCGTTCACGGCGGCCTCGCGGCCGGCGCCGCGGCGGGGCTGGTCGCGATGCTGCTGCCAATCCGCAGACGGCGCGCGGGGACAAGCGCCTCGCCGAAAGCGGACGTCTCGGCGGGTGGAGTGCCAACGTACGCCGACGCGCAGGAACGGCGATCCGAACCGTCGCCCGCCCCGGCGCCGAACGAGACGGGCTGGCCGCTCGTGCGACGCATCGCCGCGGTCGCGCTGCCCGTCGCCGCGGGCTCGGTCGTGGCGCCGCTGTTCGGCTTGATCGACGCCTTTACGCTGCCGCGGCTCTTGCAGCACGCGGGCGATTCGGCAGCCGCCGCGATGACCGCCTTCGGCGAATACAACCGCGGCATCGCCCTGCTCCAGCTCGTCGCCATGGCGGCCGGCGGCGCGGCCGCCGCGCTCGTGCCCGCGCTGACGGCGGCGCGCGCACGGGGCGACGCC
>NZ_JAJFOW010000005.1 GCF_020731285.1 Cohnella baijiui | reverse complement strand
AAGTGCAACGCTTTTACGACCGAGGTCGAGAGCTCCGTGTTCGGCCACGCCCTCAGATAGGCCGTCTGGCGCGTTTCCTTGCACATGTCGAAGTTCCTGCACGGCACACCGTCCGCGCTGAATCCTGCCAGGTTAGTTTGAATGGCACCATCAAAAGGCTTTATCGAAAACATCATATGGAAAAACGGCCGATCTCATGATCGGCCGTTAGGGTCCGACTAGGCGCGGATGGGGGATTCGGGGAGACAGGTAAGCGCAGATGGTAACCGGCGAGTAATTTGGTCCCCGAAGGCAGACGCTAAGGGACAAATCTCCAAGCCAGTCCAATCGGAGGCGCGTATGTCGATCGTATCGGTGAAGGCACTGACGAAAATATTCGGGCACGAGCCCGAGAAAGCGCTGGCCATGCTGAGCCAGGGCATGTCCAAAAAGCAAATTCACGAAAAAACGAAGATGACGGTCGGGGTGAACCGGGTCAGCTTCGACATTGAGGAAGGCGAAATTTTCGTCATTATGGGACTGTCGGGCAGCGGCAAGTCCACCTTGATCCGCCTGCTGAACCGGCTCATCGAGCCGACCGGCGGCGAAATCTGGTGCGGCGGCCAAAACGTCACGAACATGAACGCCGCGCAGCTGCGGGAATTCAGGCGCCGCAATATGGCCATGGTTTTCCAAAAATTCGCGTTGTTCCCGCACAAAAATCTGGTCGACAACGTGGAGTTCGGTCTGGAGATCCGCGGCATGCCCCGCGAGGAACGGCGGGCCAAAGCGCTTGAGGCGCTGGAGCTGGTCGGTTTGAAAGGACTCGAAGCAAGCTACCCGGACCAGCTTAGCGGCGGGATGCAGCAGCGGGTCGGCCTTGCCCGCGCCCTCGCCAACGAACCCGCCATTCTGCTCATGGACGAAGCGTTCAGCGCGCTGGACCCGCTTATCCGCAAGGATATGCAGGACGAACTGCTCGATCTGCAAGAGAAGATGAAAAAGACGATCATCTTCATTACGCACGATCTGAACGAAGCGCTCCGGATCGGAGACCGGATCGCGCTGCTGCGCGACGGCTCCCTCGTGCAGATCGGAACGCCCGAGGAGATCCTCATCAACCCGGCCAACAAATACGTGGAGCGGTTCGTCGAGGACGTCGACCTGTCCCGCGTGCTGACCGCCTCCCATGTGATGCGGCGTCCGGAGACGATCGGGATGGACCGCGGGCCTCGGGTCGCGCTGCAGCTCATGCAGGGCAGCGGCATCTCGAATCTGTATGTCGTAGACAAGTCCAAGCGGATGATCGGAGCGATCACGGCCGAAGGCGCCTCCGACGCGATCCGGAGCGGCCAGACGCTGTCGGACATCATCATCCGGGACGTCCCTACCGTGCGGCCTGACCAACGGCTGAACGAAATGTTCGACGCCGTCAGCAGCACCCGCATCCCCGTCGCCGTCACCGACGAGGGCGGACGCCTGCTCGGCATCGTCGTGCGCGGCGCCGTGCTGGCCGCCCTTACGGGCAGCGTCGACCACATTAACGTAGAGGGGGATCTCGATGCCTAAGCTCCCCTTGGATACATGGGTCGAAGCGATCGTCGACTGGCTGGGCACGAACATTCGCTTTCTGTTCGACGTGCTGTCCGCCGCAATCGGCGGGACGGTGTACGCCTTCTCGGCGTTTTTTCACCTGCTTCCGCCCTGGCTTCTGATCGCGCTGCTGGTCGCGCTCGCCTACCGTCTCGGCCGGTGGCCGCTCGCCCTGTTCGCGCTGATCGGGCTGCTCCTAATCTGGAATCTGGGCTACTGGAGCCCGACGATGGACACGTCCGCCCTCGTGCTGACATCGGCGCTCATTTCCATCGTCCTTGGGGTCCCGCTCGGCATCTGGTGCGCGGCCAACGTCTCGGTGCGCAACGTCCTGACGCCGCTCCTCGACTTCATGCAGACGATGCCCGCGTTCGTGTACCTGATCCCGGCCGTCACCTTTTTCGGACTCGGGGTCGTGCCGGGCGTCATCGCGTCGGTCATCTTCGCCATTCCGCCGACGATCCGCCTTACGAACCTCGGCATCCGCCAGGTGCCCGAGGATCTGATCGAAGCGGCCGACTCGTTCGGCACGACGCCAAGCCAGAAGCTGCTGCAGGTCCAGCTCCCGTTGGCGCTGCCGAACATGATGGCGGGCATCAACCAGACGATCATGCTCTCCCTGTCCATGGTCGTCATCGCTTCGATGATCGGCGCCCAGGGCATCGGAGCGGACGTCTACCGGGCCGTTACCCAGCTCAATACCGGGCAGGGCTTCGAAGCCGGGCTCGCCGTCGTCATCCTGGCGATCCTGCTCGACCGCCTGTCGCAGCGGCTGGCCGGCCGCAATCAGAAGGGCAAGTCTTGGATGCGCAAGGTGCCGTGGATCGCCGGCGCGCTCGTCGTCGTCCTCGTCGCCTCCGGCTTGTACGAATCGCTGCGTAGCAACGCCGGCGGGGAAACCGACGTCGCCAAATCGGTCGGTTCGCAGATCATCGGCATCGATCCGGGCTCGGGCCTGATGAAAGCAGCCGGCAACGCGATGAAGGACTACCAGTTGGACAGGTGGAAACTCGTCGAAGGGTCCGGTACGGCGATGACCGCCGCCCTCGATAAGGCCTACCGCGCCGGACAGCCGATCATCGTCACCGGCTGGACGCCGCACTGGATGTTCATCAAGTACGATCTGAAATATTTGGACGACCCGAAAGGCTCGTTCGGCGGCAGCGAAGAGATCCATACGATCGTCCGCAAAGGGCTGAAACAAGACCAGCCTTCGGCGTACGCCTTCCTTGACCGCTTCTCCTGGCAGGCTTCCGACATGGAGGAGGTCATGAACAAGATTGCCGATGGCGCGCAACCCAAAGAGGCGGCGGACGCCTGGGTGCGGGATCACCCGGACAAAGTCGCCGAATGGACGAAAGGGATTGCCCCGGCACCCGCCGGAAAGCGCATCAAGCTGGCGCTCGTCGCTTGGGACTCCGAGATCGCCAGCACCAACGTCGTGAGAGCCGTCCTGGAGAAGCTGGGCTATACCGCCGAGCTGCTGCAGGTGGAGATCGGTCCGATGTGGGCCGGCATCGCGGGCGGCGACGCCGACGCGATGGTCGCGGCCTGGCTGCCTACGACCTCCAAAGACTACTACGACAAGTACAAAGGCCAATTCGACGACCTCGGCGCGAACCTGACCGGCACGAAGCTGGGGCTCGTCGTACCGAAATATATGGATATCGGTTCGATCGAGGACCTGAAGTAAGCTCGGCGGAGACGAGGCTCGGCGCAAACGGAGCCGCGTTGCTGCAACCCGAATTTTTCGGCTTACGCGCGCCAACCTTGCCCCTAATAGAAAAGAACGGAACGAGTTCTCCTCGTTCCGTCCTTTTTGCAATCATTGCCGGGAACTTCCCGGCGCGGACCGGTCCTTCCGCGCTCAGCGAGCGCCGGAAGCGACCGGTTCTTTTTGGTTTTCCTTGTCGAGCGTTTTGACCGTCTCGTGGTGCGGCTTGACCTTCTTGATGAAGAAGGCGAGCACGAGCGCCACTACCGTGATCCAGGTGGCGACGACGAACGCGTGCTGGATGCCGTAAAGCGTCGCTTCCTTGCCGATTTCGGCCATCTGCGCCGCGTTGGCCGCGTCGTTCGGATCGATCTTCGCGGCCATCACGAGCTCTTTGCCGTGCGAGGAAGCTTTGTTCGACATGATCGTCACGAGCAGGGCAGTACCAAGCGCGCCGGCGACGTTCCGAAGCGTCTGCGACATCGCGGAGCCGTGGGAGTTCAGCGTCTGCGGCAATTGGTTCATCCCTGCCGTCTGGATCGGCATCATCAGCATCGACATCCCGAACATCCGCAGGGTGTACAGGAAAATGATGTGGCCGTAGCTGGAGTCGATCGCGAGCTTGCTCAGCTCGAACGTAGTGTAAGCAGTGATGACGAGGCCGACAACGGCGAGCCAGCGCGCGCCGACCTTGTCGAAGATCATGCCTGTGATCGGCGACATGATCCCCATCAGGATCGCGCCGGGCAGGAGCAGGAGGCCTGCGTCGAGCGGCGTAAAACCGCGGATGTTTTGCAGGTAGATCGGCATCAAGATCATCGCGGAGAACATCGCCATCGTGACGACGACGTTAATGACGGTTGTCAGCGAGTACATGCCGTACTTGAAAACGCGCAACTCCAAAATCGGTGTCTTGGTGGCCAGCTCGCGCCAAACGAACAAGATCAGCGCGACGGCGCCGACGATGAGGCTGACGATGACGCGTGTGCTGCCCCAGCCGTCATTGCCGGCGTCGCTGAAGCCGTAAAGCAGACCGCCGAAGCCGAGCGTCGACAGGATGACGCCGAGCGCGTCGAGCTTGGGCGTCGAAATGCGGTTCACGTTCTTCATCGCGAACGCCCCGTAAATCAGGGAGAATACCGCGATCGGCAGGATAATATAGAACAGGACGCGCCACGATTGGTGCTCGACGATCCAGCCGGACAGCGTCGGGCCGACGGCGGGCGCGAAGATCATCGCGAGACCCATCATCCCCATCGCCTTGCCCCGCTGCTCGATCGGGAAGATCGTCAGAAAGACGACGGACATGAGGGGCATCATGATGCCCGCGCCGACGGCTTGGATGAGGCGGCCGGTCAGGACGAGCTCGAAGCCCGGCGCGACGGCGGCGACGATCGTTCCGATCGTGAACAGCCCCATCGCGACCATATACAGCTGCCTCGTGGTGAACCGGGCGATCAGGAAGGCGGTGACCGGGATGACGACGCCGTTCACCAGCATGTAGCCGGTGGAGAGCCACTGAATCGTGTTCGGTCCGATGTTGAGGTCTTCCATCATCTTCGGCAAAGCGACGTTCAACAGCGTCTGGCTGAGGATCGCCACAAAAGCGCCGATCAACAGCGCCGCGACGATCGGCCCTCTGCGTATGGTGTTGCCAATTGCGTTACTCATCGTTGGATTCCTCTCTCACTCTCTGTAGAATATCGACGATCTGCCCGTGGATGCGGAGCAGATGCGCCTGGTCTTCCTCGGATAATTCCAGTATGGGCGACAAACGATTGACGCGCATGGCGTTCGTCTGCGTCCAGAGCTCCTCCCCCTTCGGAGTCAATCTCATGGCGACGGCGCGCCGATCGTTCTCCGGCCGTTCGCGAAGGACAAATCCCGCTTTTACCATTCGATCTACGATACCGCTCATGGTACTCTTCCCCACGTACAGGCACTCCGACAGCTCGGACAACCCGATCTGCGGCTGCTCCGCCAGCGTCTTCATCACAAGGAACTGAATCGGCGTAATGCCCTGATTGTACGCGGACTTCGACAACGAATGGTAAAACGCCTGGTTCACCTCCCGAAAAGACGTGAAGATCGCAAGGATTCGCTGCTGCTCCTCCATTGGCTCCATCCCTTACCTCTCATTAGTTATGCTACGAATATTTCGCATACGAACTATCTTAATCGCGAATACCCTGAACCGTCAACCCGTAGTTTGCGCAATTCATACCAAAAAACCGCGACATTCCCTCATGAAAGGGAACATCACGGCCCATAAGGTGCCGCAAGCTCTCGCTTGCTGATTTATTCGCCTGCTTCCGTTTCTTCCTCCGTTACCAGACCGGCAAACAATGCGTGGACGAACTGCTCGGGATCGAACGCCTGGAGATCGTCCATTTTTTCGCCGAGGCCCACGAATTTCACGGGCAGGGACAGCTCGCTCTGAATGGCGATGACGATGCCGCCTTTGGCCGTGCCGTCCAGCTTGGTCAGCACGAGGCCGGACACGCCGCTCTTCTCTCCGAACAGTTTGGCCTGCTGGAGCGCGTTTTGGCCCGTGGCGGCGTCCAAAACGAGCAGCGTTTCGTGCGGCGCGCTCGGGATTTCCCGCTGAATGACGCGGTAAATTTTAGAGAGCTCCTCCATCAGGTTGGCCTTGTTCTGCAGCCGGCCCGCCGTATCGCATAGCAGGACGTCCACTTTCCGCTGCTTGGCGGCTTGGACGGCGTCATACATGACCGCGGCCGGGTCGGATCCCGCCCCTTGCCGGATGACGTCCACGCCGACGCGCTGGCCCCACACTTCGAGCTGCTCGATCGCGCCCGCGCGGAACGTGTCGCCCGCCGCGAGCAGTACCGACTTGCCCTCCTGCTTGAAGCGGTGGGCCAGCTTGCCGATCGTCGTCGTCTTGCCGACGCCGTTGACGCCGACGAACAGGATGACCGTGATGCCGTCGGGGTTCATTTTGAGAGCGGCTTCCTCGCCGTCGCCCTTCAGCAGGCCGACGAGCTTTTCCGACAAGATCGGCTGCAGGAGCGCGGGCTCCTCGATGCGCCGCTTTTTCACCTCGGCCCGCAGCTCGTCGATCAGCTCCATGACCGTATTCACGCCGACGTCCGCGCCGATGAGGATTTCCTCCAGCTCCTCGAAGAACGCTTCGTCGATCTTTTTGCGGCGGGAGAACAGATCCGACACTTGGCCGACGAACGCGTCCCGGGTTTTCGCGAGACCTTCGCGGAATTTGCTCGTGACCGCTTCCGTCTTGGCCGCGATGCTTTCTTTCAGCTTCTTAAAAAAACTCATCGTGTCCCTACCTCCTGCGGGCGGCCGTCCGGCGCGTGCCGACGGTCCTGCCCCTTCCCATTGGGGGCTGTCGCTTCATCTCGCATGACATCGTTCCCAAGCGGCGCGTTACGCCGTCGCCGTCATCGCTTCGCCTTCCTCCAGCTTGACGGAGACGAGCTTGGACACGCCGCCTTCCTCCATCGTAACGCCGTAAAGCATGTCCGCCTCCTCCATCGTCCCTTTGCGGTGGGTGACGACGATGAACTGCGTCTGCTCGGAAAATTCTCGCATGTAGTGCGCGTAGCGGGCGACGTTCGCCTCGTCCAGCGCGGCTTCGACTTCGTCAAGCACGCAGAACGGGACGGGCTTGACGTTCAGGATCGCGAACAGCAGCGCGATCGCCGTCAGCGCCCGCTCTCCCCCGGACAGCAGCTGAAGGTTCTGCAGCTTTTTGCCCGGCGGCTGGGCGACGATCTCGATGCCCGTCTCGAGCGGCTTGTCCGGCTCGCTCAGGATGAGATCCGCCCGGCCTCCGCCGAACAGCTTCGAGAAGACGACGACGAAGTGTCCGCGGATTTCGTCGAACGTCGTGCGGAACCGCTTGGACATCTCGTCGTCCATCTCGCGGATGATCGCGTGCAGCTTGGACTTGGCGTCCATCAGGTCGTTCTTTTGGGCGTCGAGGAATTCGTACCGCTCGCTGACGCGCTTGTACTCCTCGATCGCGCCCATGTTGACGTCGCCGAGCATCGTGATGCGGCGCTTCAGTTCGCGGACCTCGTTTTGCGCGGCGGGCACGTCGTCTGGAACGGCGTATTTTTCCTTTGCCCACTCGAAGCCGATCTCGTACTCCTCGCTCAACTTGCGCAGCAAGTTGTCGAGCTCGACGTCCATCCGGTTGGACGAGATTTCCGCCTGGCGGAGCTGCTCCTCCACCTGGCGCAGCGCCGCTCTCTGCTCCTTCGTCTCGCTTTCCTTCAGCTCCAGCTGGCGGTGACGCTCGGCGCGGTCCGACCGCTTGAACTCGATGCCTTCGGTGAATTCCCGCTTGGCGAGCCGCAGCTCGTTCAGCCGTTCGCGCTGGGCGACGATCTCCGCCGCCGTACGTTCGGCGTCGGCCGCGTTTTGGGCCAGCGTTTCCCGCAATTGGCGCTGCTCGGCCTGCAGCCGGGCCAGCTCGGCGCGATAGCGCGCCGTCTGCTCGTCGATCGACTGGCGGTCCTGCTCCATCCGGGCGATCTTGATCTTCAGCTCGGTGAGCGACGCCTGCAGCTCTTCCTTGGCCGACTGGCTGCGCTTGCGCAGCTCCTCGGCTTCGCGGATGCTCTCCGTCAGCCGCGTCTCTTCGAGCGCCAGCGAGGCGAGCCGGCCCTCAGCCTCCGCCCGCATGGCGTCCAGATCCGTCGTCTCCGTGCCGAGTCCCTCGCGCTCGCCGCTCAGCGCCGCGAGCTGTTCGCCGAGCTGCTTCTCCTCGGCGGCCAGCTGCTGCCGCTCCGCGACCGCCTGCTGCTCGGCCAGCCGTTCCCGCTCGCCGGCTTCGCGCAGCTGGTCGATGTTTTGCCCGACGATGGCGAGCTCCTTCTTCAAGTCGTCGGCCGCCGTCCGCGCGGTCGTCCGTGCCGTCTCCGTCTCGGCGATTTCCTTGTCGAGCTCTTCGAGCTGGCGCTGGCGGCCGAGCAGATTCGACGCCTTGCGCGCCAGGCTGCCCCCGGTCATCGAACCGCCCGCATTGACGACGTCGCCCTCGAGCGTTACGACGCGGTAGCGGTATTGCAGCTTCGATGCGATCCGGTTCGCATGCTCCAGCTTTTGCGCGATGAGCACGTTGCCGAGCATGCTGCCGAAGATGCCCGCATAGCGTGGTTCAAAGGAGACGAGATCGACGGCGATCCCGACGAAGCCGTCCATGTCCGCGATGGCCCGACGATCTCCTTCGCCAACGTTTCGAGGCTTGATGACATCGAGCGGCAGGAATGTCGCGCGGCCCGATTGCCGCTGCTTCAAATACCCGATCGCCGTCCGGGACGTCGCTTCGTTCTCCATGACGATGTTTTGCATCGCCCCGCCGAGCGCCGTCTCGACGGCGGTCTCGAGATTCGCCGGCACGGAGAGCAGCTCCGCCACCGCCCCGTGCACGCCTTGGAGCTGGCTGCGCTTGGCGGCCTTGAGCACCTCGCGCACGCCGTGCTGGAAGCCGTCATAATCGTTCTGCAGCTCCTTGATCGTGTCGCGCCGGGAGACGAGCGCTTCGCGCTTTTGCTCCCAGCGGCGGGCGTCGCCCTGCGCTTCCTCGAGGCGCCGGGTCAGCTCCGTCGAGCGCGTGCCCTCGGCAATGTAACGGCTCCGGACGTCGGCCACGGACGCCGCGCAGGCGGCGATCCGCTCCTCCAGCTCCGCGCGGCGGACGAGCAGCGCGTCGTGCTGCTCCTGCCATTTCGCGCGCTCGCCTTCGGCGCGGGCCAGGCGGCGATCCAACGCTTCGCGCTGCTGCTCGCAGTAGCGAATGTCGTTGCGCGCCTGCGCCATCGCGTTCATGGCGTCGAACAGCTCGGCTTTCAGCCGCTCTTCGGCGTCCCCGCTGCCGTCCACGTAGCTTAGCTTCGTCTCTTCCGCGGTTAGGACGGCGTTCAGCTCGGCGAGCTCGGCTTCGACCTGCGCTTGCCGCTGCGAGAGGTCCTCGCCTTCGGCCGACGCGGCCACAAGCCGCTCCTCGGCGGCGGCCAAGCTTTCGGTCAATCCCGCGCGCGTGCGCTCGAGATTGCTCTGCCGCTCGTTCAGCAGCTCGCCGTAGCCCTCGCTCTTCTCGGTTTCCTCGCTCGTATGCAGAAGCTCGTCTTGCAGCTTCTCGAGCGTCTCCTCGAGCCGCTGCAGCGCCTGCCGGTCTTCCTCCAGCTTCGCGTCGTGGGCGCTGACCTCGGCCGCGAGGCGAAGCTCATCGTCCTTGAGCTTGGCGAGCTTGTCGTTGGTCTCCGCCCAGGAGCGGTGCACGCCTTCGATCTGGTGCACGTACAGGGCGATTTCCTTGGATTTGAGCTCTTCCTTCAGCTGCTTGTACATCTCGGCCTTTTCGGACTGGATCCGCAGCGGCTCGACCTGGTCGCCGAGCTCGACGACGAGGTCGTTGATACGCAGCAAATTCGCTTCGGTGTCCTCGAGCTTTTTCTGCGCTTCCTTTTTGCGGGCCTTGTACTTGACGATGCCGGATGCTTCCTCGAAAATGCCGCGCCGGTCCTCGGACCGGGTACTGAGGATCTCCTCGATGCGGCCCTGCCCGATGATCGAGTAGGCTTCCTTGCCGATGCCCGTATCCATGAACAGCTCGGTAATATCCTTCAGCCGGCACGGCTGCTTGTTAATGAGGTATTCGCTGTCGCCGCTCCGGTGCACCCGCCGGGTGACGGTCACTTCGGCAAAGTCGAGCGGCAGCGTCTTGTCGCTGTTGTCGAACGTGATGGACACTTCGCCGAAGTTGACGGCGCGCCGCGCGTCGCTGCCCGCGAAGATAACGTCCTGCATGTTGCCGCCCCGCAGGCTCTTCGCGCTCTGCTCGCCGAGCACCCAGCGAATGCCGTCCGAGATGTTGCTCTTGCCGCTGCCGTTCGGTCCGACGACGGCGGTAATGCCTCTGCCGAATTCCAGCTGCGTCCGATCCGCGAACGACTTGAATCCGGCGAGCTCGATTCCTTTCAAATACATGGCGGTCCCTCACCTCTCAAGTTCCCTTGGCATTCCCTTCGCCCGGTGCGGCTTCCTCGCGCAGTTGGCGCAGCGCCTTGGAGGCGGCCTGCTGCTCCGCTTCCTTCTTGGAGCGGCCGACGCCCTGTCCGAGGCTCTTGTCCCCGACGTAGACGACGGCGACGAACTCGCGATCATGCGCGGGGCCTCGCTCCTCGATGATCCGGTAATCCAGGTGACCCAGACTCAGGTGCTGTACCCGCTCCTGCAGCTCCGTCTTATGGTCCTTCAGCGGAGCCTGTCCTTCCCGGGGCAGATGCGCGAACAGATGGCGGTCGAGGAAGGTGCGGACCTCTTCCAGTCCTTGGTCCAGATACAGCGCGCCTACGAACGCCTCGAAAGCGTCCGCCAGCAGCGACGGCCGGGTCCGCCCGCCCGTCTGCTCCTCCCCTTTGCCCAGCAGCACGACCTGCCCAAAATCGAGCGCCTCGGCAAAACGGACAAGCGATGGCTCGCAAACGATGCCCGCGCGCAGCCGCGTGAGCTCCCCTTCGGGCCGGTCGGGATACATCCGGTACAGCGCTTCGGAGACGGTAAGCTGCAGGACGGCGTCCCCCAGAAATTCGAGCCGCTCGTTGTGCTCGACCCGCGATCCCCGCTGTTCGTTCACGTACGACGTATGCGTAAAAGCTTGTCTGAGCAGCGCGCTGCTGCGAAAACGGACGTTCGTCCGCTCCTGCAGGCGGCGAAAAGCTTCGCTCATCTGACGCAACCTCCCTTATCGTAGACAAGTCCTCTTCCCACGGCGCCCGAGACGAACAAGACGCAGGCGGCTGCGCCGCCTGCGTCACACGTTCGCGCCGATTAGGCTTCGTATTTACGCAAAATGATGGTGGCGTTGTGGCCACCGAATCCGAACGAATTGGAGAGGGCGACTTGGATGTCGGCCTTCCGCGGCACGTTCGGGATATAGTCGAGATCGCACTCCGGATCCTGCTGATCCAGGTTGATCGTCGGCGGCAGGATGCCGTTCTTCAGCGCGAGGCCCAGGATGACCGCCTCGACGCCGCCGGCGGCGCCCAGCATGTGGCCCGTCATCGACTTGGTCGAGCTGACGGCCAGCTTGTGCGCGTGGTCGCCGAACGTCATCTTGATCGCGGTCGTCTCGGACTTGTCGCCGACCGGCGTCGACGTGCCGTGCGCGTTGATGTAGCCGATCTCCTCCGGCGCGATGCCGGCGTCTTTGATGGCGCGCTTCATGCAACGGGCCGCGCCGTCCGGATCGGGCTCGGTCATGTGATGCGCGTCGCCGCTCATCCCGTAGCCGATCACTTCGGCGTAGATGCGGGCTCCGCGCTTTTGCGCGTGCTCCAGCGATTCGAGGATGAGGACGCCCGCGCCCTCGCCCATGACGAATCCGTCGCGGTCGACGTCGAACGGACGGCTCGCCTTTTCCGGCTCATCATTGCGCGTGCTCATCGCCCGCATGTTCGAGAAGCCGGCGACCGCGATCGGCCGGATAGTCGCTTCGGCGCCGCCGCAGATCATGACGTCCGCGTCGCCGCGCTGAATCATCTTATAAGAATCGCCGATCGAGTGCGTCCCGGTCGCGCAAGCAGTCACCGCGGCCGTATTCGGACCTTTGGCGCCCGTCGCGATCGACACTTGGCCGCTCGCCATGTTGGCGATCATCATCGGTATGAAGAACGGGCTGACGCGGCGCGGACCCTTCTCCATCAGGATCGTATGCTGCTCTTCCCAGGTGCCGAGCCCGCCGATGCCCGAGCCGACGATGACGCCGACGCGCTCTGGATCCGCGTTCTCGCCGAGAACGAGACCGGCGTCGCGCACCGCGCTCAGGCTGGCGGCCATGCCGAACTGGACGAAGCGGTCCATGCGGCGCGCTTCCTTCTTGTCGACGCCGTGCGCCTCCGGATCCCAGTTCTTCACTTCGGCCGCGATCTTCGTCGGATAATCGCTCGTGTCGAAGGCTTCGATCAGGCTGACGCCGGACCGGCCTTCGAGCAGGTTGTTCCAAAACGTATCTAAATCGGTTCCGAGGGAGGTCACAACCCCCATGCCGGTAACCACGACGCGTTGACTCAAAGCACAGTTCACCTCTTCGGCAGCAAGTAAAAACAGCTTCGCCCTCTTCCGGAGGAGGGGGGCGGGCGTTTTTATCGGAAACCGCGTAAAAACGGCTGCATGGTCTTCTTGGAAGATGGCGGCGCGTTTTTACCGGATGTCACGCAGAATGGATAGGCGCGAAGCTTATACATGCTGTATGACGGAGAAAGAAGACGGGCAAAGCCCCTCTCCTTCCGTTTCTCAAAAATGTGGCTTGAATGTGGAGAAGTCCCGTTGCTCGAACGGGACCCGGCAGATCATTAGGCATGAGATTGTATGTAATTTACGACTTCTCCCACCGTTGTGATCTTCTCTGCATCCTCATCGGAGATCTCCAAGTCAAACTCGTCTTCGAGTTCCATCACGAGTTCAACCACGTCGAGAGAGTCAGCGCCCAAGTCATCCTTGAAGTTCGCTTCATTGGTTACTTCCGCCTCTTCGACACCCAGGCGTTCGACCACGATGCGTTTCACGCGATCATATACATCGGACATCCGGTTCACCTCCCTTTTCGTATTATACGAGATTGATGGACAAAAAGCCATAGCGTAAACGGTTACCGCCCCCGGCCGTCCCCGTCGCCGCACGCCTGCGGACAAGGTCCGCCGGACAGCCGCGGAGGCCGCGACCGCGCGGCTACATGTACATGCCGCCGTCGATGTGAATCGTCTGGCCGGTCATGTAGGACGCCGCGTCAGATGCGAGGTAGAGCACCGCGGAAGCGATCTCCTCGGGCTTGCCCATGCGGCCGAGCGGAATGTCCTTTAGCATGCCCTCCCGCAGCTCGGGAGACAGCTTGTCGGTCATATCGGTCTCGATGAAGCCCGGTGCGACCGCGTTGACCGTGATGCCGCGCGACGACAGCTCGCGGGCCGCCGACTTGGTGAGGCCGATGACGCCGGCCTTGGCGGCGACGTAGTTGGCCTGTCCGGCATTGCCGAGCACGCCGACGACCGAAGAGATGTTGACGATGCGTCCCGAGCGCTGCTTCATCATCGGGCGGGTCACGGCTTTGATGCCGTTGAACACGCCTTTGAGATTCGTCTCGATGACGGCGTCGAATTCCTCTTCCTTCATCCGCATGATTAGATTGTCACGCGTGATGCCGGCGTTATTCACGAGAATGTCCAGCTTGCCGAATGCGTCCAGCACCGACTGGACCATCGCGTCGAACTCGGCCGCCTTGCCTACGTTTGCTTGAACGAGAACCGCCTTGCGGCCCAGCGCTTCGATCGCCTTCACCGTCTCGGCGGCGGCGGCTTCGCTGCCGGCGTAGTTCACGGCGACGTCCGCGCCCGCTTCCGCAAGCGCGATCGCGATCGCCCGGCCGATGCCGCGCGAAGCCCCCGTCACGAGCGCGGTCTTGCCCGTCAAATCCCACTGTGCCATCGTTAGCTCTCCTTTCGCGTGCGGTGCGCCGCGGTCAGGCCAGCGCCGCTTCGGCAACGGCCGCCGCGCTGTTCACCGAGACGACCTGCACGGACTTGTCGATTTTCTTGATGAGTCCGGCCAGGACCGTGCCCGAGCCGATCTCGACGTACGTGTCGACGCCTTGGTCGATCAGATAGCGGACGCTGTCCTCCCACAGGACGGGAGACACGACTTGTTCAATCAGCAGGCCGCGCAGCGTCTCGCCCGACGAGACGGCTTGGGCCGTCACATTGGCGACGACCGGCACGGACGCGTCGCGGAAGGCGACGTCCGCCAGCTCGCCGGCCAGCCGATCCGCCGCGGGCTTCATGAGCGACGAGTGGAACGGTCCGCTCACTTCGAGCGGGACGACCCGCTTGGCGCCCGCCTCCTTGCCCCGCTCTGCGACGGCCGCAACGCCGGCCGCCGTGCCGGAGACGACGATCTGGCCGGGGCAGTTTACGTTGGCCAGCTCGACCTGTCCGACCGATCGCGAGACGTCCCGGCACAGCGCTTCCAGCGCGTCGCGTTCGGCGCCCAGCGTCGCCGCCATGGCGCCTTGGCCGCTAGGCACGGCCTGCTCCATGAATTGGCCGCGGGCGCGGACGAGCCGCACCGCGTCCTCGAAGCCGAGCACGCCCGCGGCGACGAGGGCGCTGTACTCGCCCAGGCTGTGGCCGGCCACGAAGTCCGGCTTCACGCCGCGCGCCTTGAACGCTTCGAGCAGCGCGACGCTCGTCGCGAGCAGCGCCGGCTGCGTGTTCGCCGTCATCTTCAGTTCCTCGTCCGGCCCTTCGAACGCGAGCTTGGAAATCGGAATGCCGAGCGCCCGATCCGCCGCGTCGAAGACGGCGCGCGACGCTTCGAACTGCGCGTATGCGTCCCGGCCCATGCCGACCGTTTGGGCGCCTTGACCCGGGAATACGAATGCGATTTTACCCATCAGACGAGCCTCCTTGCTTGCTCTTGGTTTACCAAACCAGCACCGACGCGCCCCAGGTCAGCCCGCCGCCGAAGCCGACGAGCACGATCCGGTCGCCGTCTTTGACGCGCCCCTCCTCGACCGCTTCGGCCAAGGCGAGGGGGATGGACGCCGCCGACATGTTGCCGTACTTGTCCACGTTGATGACGCACTTCTCCGGCGGCAGGTTGAGGCGCTCGAGCGAAGACTGGATGATGCGAATGTTCGCCTGGTGCGGGATGAGCAGGTCGATCTCTTCCTTGGAAACGCCCGCCTTGCGCAGCGCTTCGTCCGCCGCGTTGCCCATGATCCGGGCGGCGAACTTGAACACCTCGCGACCGTTCATCTGCATGAAATGCTGGCGCTCCGCGACGGACCGCTCGGAAGACGGAACGCGCGATCCCCCGCCCGGCAGCCGCAGGTGCTCGCCGCCGGAACCGTCCGCGCCGAGCTCGAACGATTGGAAGCCGCGGCCTTCCGGAACCGCCCCGATGACGACGGCGCCCGCGCCGTCTCCGAACAGGACGCACGTATTGCGGTCGGTGTAGTCCGTAATCCGCGAGAGCGTGTCCGCCCCGATGACGAGCGCGTACTTGTACGTCCCGAGCGCGATGAAGCCGGATGCGTTGGCGAGGCCGTAGATAAAGCCCGAGCAGGCCGCGGACAGATCGAAGGCCGCCGCCTTCTTCGCCCCGAGCCGGTCCTGCAGGATGCAGGCCGTCGACGGGAAAAACATGTCCGGCGTAATCGTCGCGACGATGATCAGATCCAGCTGGTCGGCCGTGATGCCGGCCGCCGCCAGCGCGCGCACCGACGCCTCGTAGGCGAGGTCCGATGTCGCTTCGTGCTCCGCCGCGATCCGGCGTTCGCGGATGCCCGTACGGCTGACGATCCATTCGTCGTTCGTGTCGACCATGCGCTCGAGATCTTGGTTCGTTAAGCGGCGTTCGGGGGCGTACTTGCCGGTCCCCAATATGCCGACGGGAATTCCATTCATCCGTTATCTCTCACTTTCCGCCGAATTCGTCGGCCAAAGCCGGGATCAATCCGTTGCCGATGGCAATTCGCGCTTGCCGGATGGCGTTCTTGACCGCGAACGCGTCCGAGGAGCCGTGGCCTTTGATGACGAGGCCGTTCACGCCGAGCAGCGGCGCGCCGCCGTGCTCGGTATAGTCCATCTTCTTGCGTACGCGCCGAAGGCCCGGCATCATGATCGCCGCCGCGATCTTCGTCTTCCAGCTCGCGGTGAACTCTTCCTTGAGCACCTTGAAGATCGTGCCCGCCGCGCCTTCCATCGCCTTCAGCAGGATGTTGCCCGCGAAGCCGTCGCAGACGAGAACGTCGCAGTTGCGCTCCAGCACGTCCCTGGCTTCGACGTTGCCGGCGAAGTGGATCGGCGCCGGCTCCAGCAGCTCGAACGCCGCTTTGGTCAGCTCGTTGCCCTTGGCCGCTTCGGTGCCGACGTTCAGCAGCCCCACGCGTGGCTTCTTCATTCCGTGCACCTTTTCCCGGTACAGGGTGCCCATGAGCGCATACTGGAGCAGGTGCTCCGGCTTGGCGTCCATATTCGCCCCAAGGTCGAGCGCGAGCACGCCGACATCGTCCAGCGTCGGCAGCACGGGCGCCAGGCCCGGCCGCTCGATGCCTTTGAGCCGGCCGACGACGAGAAGCCCCGTCGTCATGAGCGCGCCGGTATTGCCGGAGGAGATCATCGCGTCGGCCTCGCCCTCCTTGACCATGCGGCCCGCCACGACCATCGACGAATCGGTTTTGCGCCGAACGGCGCGCACCGGCTCATCGTCGCTTTCGATCAGCTCCAGCGCCGGCACGACCTTCACGTTCGAAGGCCTGTCCGCCGCCAGCAGCGGCTCGATCGCGTCAGGCCGTCCGACGAGAAAAATCTCGGTATCCGGCCATTCCTTGGCCGCAGCCAACGCCCCTTCGACTTGCGCCTTCGGTGCGTTGTCGCCGCCCATCGCGTCAATGGCGATCCTCATGCCCGTCTCCCCCTTCGCGATCCGGTTCGCCCGCGGAGCGGTATATGACGAAGTTCCCTTGGAACACCATTTCATCCCCCACGTAGGTGAACACTTCTACTTTTGCTTTGCCTTTCTGCGCGCCGCTCGACCGGACGTACGCCTTGGCGATGCACTTCTCTCCGAGCCGCGCGGGCCGGATGAAGCGGATGTCCGCGGACGCCGTGAGGGCGATCTCGTCGTTGATGACCGCCACGGCTAGCGAGTTCGCCTGCGCGAACACGTGATGGCCGCGGGCGATGCCGCTTCGGGAGAACACGTGCTCCTCCCGGATTTCGAACAACGAGATGCCGCTCTTGTCGAGCTGCAGGTCGAGAATGTCCCCGATCACTTCGTGCAGCGGCAGCGAACGGACGGGGTCGTAGGATCGCTCCGCCATCAGCTTGAGCCGCTCTCGCAGTTCGGGGATCGACAGTTCGAGCCGATCCAGCCGTATCGTCTGGATGCTCACCTTCAGCAAGCGGGTCAGTTCGCGGTCGGTCAGGAACGGATTCTCCTCGATGAGCCGGCTGAGCTGCTGATGGCGCTGTCGCTTCGGAAGACGTTCCACGCCGCCACCGCCTTCTATGCGTTCATACTGATACCTGGTGCCAAAAAAGCGTAAAGAAAAACGCGCCGGGGACGCTGGTCACGCCTAGACGCGTTGTTCGATTATTGCTTGATGACTTCGCGGGATTTATACGTACCGCAAACTTTGCAAACACGGTGCGCAAGCTTCAGCTCGCCGCATTGATCGCATTTCACCATGCCCGGGACCACCAATTTGAAGTGCGTCCGGCGCTTGTGCTTGCGGGCTTTCGATGTTTTTCCAAAAGGTACTGCCATGTTCCCACCTCCTTATCAGAGTCGAAACGAAATCGGCCTTGAACGGCGATCATTTTCGATAGTCGGTTACGCCTCCGGCTTCCAGCCCTTGAGCGCTTCGAGCCGAGGGTCGATCTTCTGCTGCTGGCACTTGCAGTCCGTTTCGTTGCGGTTTTGGCCGCAGTCCGGACAAAGCCCCTTGCAATCTTCCTTGCAGAGCGGCGCAAGCGGCAGAGAGAGCACCATCTCTTCCTCTACATACGGACGGAGCTCGAGCCGTTCGCCGTGGAACGGAACGAAATCTTCGTCGTCCTGCTCGCCGCGGTCCGCGACCTCCTGCGACACGTGCTTGAACGTTTCCCCGTAAGGAAACTCGTACTCGACTTCAAGCGGCGTCAGGCAGCGGGAGCAGAGCAGCTGCAGCTTGCCCGTCAGCGTCCCGGTCACGTTCACCACGCCGTCGGCCGCGACCGCCGTTACCTTCGCTTGAAGGGGGCTAAGCGGTGTCACGTCGCGGGTCTCCGCGAACAACGGGTTCACGTCGATAGACTCTTCCAGGACGGCCGGTTCCTTGCGATTGGCCAGCTCTTGTACGTTTAGCAGCATATTTATCACTCCAAACAAACAAAATTTATTATATCCATGCGGAGCGGCTTTTGTCAACAATTTACGGCGCTAGGCAGCGGGCGCTTGTCGGCGCTCGGACGGGCGAACGCCGTTAACCCGTTTTGGCGGATATCTGGACTTGTTTCGCCTCGGTTGAGGGCGCCGTTAACCCGATTGGAAGGTTATCTCGGCCCGTTTCGGTATTATCGGCGTGGCGTTAACCCGATTCGGCGGCGATCTCGCTTCACTTGTCCCCGACTAAGGCCCCGTTAACCCGATTCGGCGGTTATCGCGATGCGAACGTCCCGGGCAACCCGCTTGCGAAGTTCTCCCGAGCCTTTGAAGCTTCATTGTACTCCTTTTGCGAGAAAGGTTCACCCCCTCCCCTTTCCCTCCCGGCGAAACGCTCGCCGCTCCTGCGGCCCCCCGGTACGCACGACGCCATTTCGTCCGCCCGTCCCGCCGTGATATAGTGAAGACATCTCGTTTTTGGGGGATTCTGCCATGCGCACGGTCGGCATCGTCGTCGAGTACAATCCTTTGCACAACGGTCATCTCTATCATATACAGCAATCGCGAAAAATAACGGAAGCGGACGCCGTCGTGGCGGTTATGAGCGGCCACTTCCTGCAGCGGGGCGAGCCCGCCCTCGCGGACAAGTGGGCCCGCGCGGAGATGGCGCTGCGCGCCGGCTGCGATCTCGTGCTCGAGCTGCCGGTCGCCTATAGCGCCCAGCCGGCCCAATGGTTCGCGCACGGCGCCGTCGCCATCCTCGAGGCGACCGGCGTCGTGGACGCGCTCTGCTTCGGCAGCGAAAGCGGGGACCTTGCGACGCTGGACCGCATCGCGGCCCGCCTCGCGACCGAGCCGGACGCGCTGAGGCGGCGGCTGGCCGAGCTACTGAAGGAAGGCCGCCCCTACCCTACCGCCTACGCGGAAGCGGTCCGGGAGCTGCTCGCCGCCGAAGGCGACGAGGCGGGCGCCGGCTTCGGGCTGGACCAGCCGAACCATACGCTCGGCCTGCACTATTTGCTGGCGCTGCGACGGCTGGGCAGCCGCATCGTCCCCGCCTCCATCCGCCGCGAGAAGTCCGAATACGGCCAAACGTCGATCACGGACGGCGCGATTGCCAGCGCCACCGCCCTGCGGAAGCTGGTCGCCGATGCCGGCGGCGCGCTGGACGGGCTCGCGCCTTACGTGCCGCCCTCGACGCTGGACATCCTCCGCCGGGAAGCGGCGGCCGGGCGCGCCCCGCTTACGTGGGAGCATTTCGCGCGCCCGCTCTTTCACCAGCTTCACGCGCTGTCGCCCGCGGCGCTGTCCGCGTTCGCCGAGGTGACCGAAGGCCTCGAGCATCGCATCCGCGCCTCCCTGCGCGGTCTGCCCGACTGGCGGATCGAGGCGCTGCTCGATGCGTTGAAGACGAAGCGGTACACCCGCACCAAGCTGCAGCGCACGCTGCTGCGCATCCTGCTCGGACACGGCAAGGCGGAGCTCTCGCCCGAGCGGCTCGCGGCGGGCGTGACCTATATCCGGGTGCTCGGCTTCACCGACGCCGGCCAGGCGCTGCTCCGCCGCATGAAGCGAGACGCCGCGGTCCCCGTCGTCCACTCGGCGGCGGCCGGCAGCTGGCCCTACCTGGACCTGGACGCGCGGGCGGGCGCCGTTTATGCCGCCGCCTTTCCCGTCCCCGATCCGGATGCCGCCTGGCGCGACTACACACACCCACCGTTGCGTCTCTAGTCGCGCTCTGAACTGCGGGGAATCAGGCGCGCATCGACGGCGACACCTTGTCAATGGCGCAAGGCCGGGAGCACCCTCCCGGCCTTGCGCTTTTTTCAATGAAGCATCACGTCCGGAACAACTCCCCTTGCAGCGCCCGAATATACCGCTCCGCGGACCGCTGCACCGCCGCGTCGGCATCCCGCCGCACGACGCGGTGGAACGCGTTGTAGAGCCGTTCGAACGGGAGCGGCCGAACCTGCTCGGCCATCCGCGCGACGGTAGCGGCCGGCAGCGGAATCAGGTTGGGGTAGCTGTACATGAAGCTCACCCAGCGCCGGTCGGCTGCGACTTGGAGGATATCTCCGCTCAGCAGGACGCCCGCCCCCTCCGCGCCGCCGCTCCAATGCAGCACCGCGCCGCCCCGGAAATGGCCGCCCAGCCGATGCAGCGTCAAGCCGTCGGACAGCTTGCAGCTGTCTCCGGACCAGAACCGGACGTGCGGACCCGGGCGCACGACCCATTCCCGGTCGTCTTCGTGAATGTAAAGCGGGACGCCGAACGTCTCCGCCCACTCCGCCTGCGCGGAATAATAGTGCGGGTGGGACATAGCGATGGCGTCGATCCCGCCTAGCCGCCGGACTTCCGCCACCGTGTCGTCGTCCAAATAAGTAATGCAGTCCCAAAGCAAGCGGTAGCCGCGGTCTTCGATCAAATAAGCGGTCTGGCCGATGCCGAAGCCCGGCTCGGTAACGATGCTGACCAACCCTTCCTCGTCCTGCTCGAACGCGTTCCGGTACACCCCGCTCGCCCGCATCGCCTCGAGCGTCGTCCAGGCGGGACCCGTCTCCGGCACATACTGTCTCTCTTCGTCGCAGATGAGACAGCGGACGGGCGGTTCCTCGGACGGCGGATACTGCACCCCGCAAATCTCGCATACGAACATGTCCACTCCGTTCCCTCCTCCGTTTCTCGATTCTTATCGTAATCCATCTCCCGTAGTCGCGCCACCCCTGCGCTTGTCGGTCCCGCCGACAGCCGCCCGTCCTTCAAGATCGCCGCCGTTCTCCCGCTCGCGCGCCTCGGACAAGGTTGGTCTATCGCCGCGCTCGTCCGCGTACAGTTTGATAAACGGACTTCGCCCACCCCGCGCGGGAAGGACGACCGCGCTCGGCCAAAACCGCGCGATCGGCAGGACCGAAGGAGATGACGAAATGACCGAACTCCGGAGCCGCAGAAGCTCCGCCTTGCTGTCCGTCGCGCTCGGCGCCTGTGCGCTGGCGCTCGTGGTCGGCATCGTGAAATCGCCCGGCGAAGCGTTCCGCGCCTCGCTCGCGGGGCTGCAGCTCTGGTGGAAAACCGTTTTCCCCGGCTTGCTGGCCCCCCTCATGCTGGCCGAGCTGCTCGCCGCCTCGGGCATGCTTCACGGTCTCGCCACGCTCGGCGAACCGCTCACCCGCCGGCTGCTTCGCCTACCCGGCGCCGCAGGCTGGGTCATCGCCTTCGGCTGGTCGGCGGGCATGCCGGCCGGCGCGAAGGAGACGGCCCGCCTGCGCGAGCAGGGGCTCGTGCGGGAGCGCGACGTGGACACGCTGCTGCTCGTCTCGCACCTGCCGAACCCGTTCCTCCTCGTCGTCGTGATCGGCGGGGCCCTCCTCCTGGCGCCCGTCTACGGCTGGGCCATCGCGGGGGGCCTCTGGCTGTCCGCGCTCGCGGCCGGGGCTCTGTGGGCCCGGATCGTCGGCGGAAGCTCGCCCCCTGCGCCGTCTATGCCGGCCGCCGGCGAGCCGCGCGCCCTGCTGCGCCGCGCGTTCCGCGTCTTCCGCGAAGCTCGGGCGCAGGACGGGCGGCCGTTCGGCAAGCAGATCGCGGACGCGGTCACCCACGCCGTGACGACGCTGTTCGCGATCGGCGGACTCATCATGATGAGCGCGGTGCTGCTGCGCATGCTGCAGCTGTTTTTCCCCGGCACCGACGCGTGGCTCACCATACCGGGCCTCTACGAAATCCATCTCGGCGCCTACGCCGCGAGCCGATCCGCCTTGTTCGAGGCGGCCCCCGCCCATGCGGCGGTGCTGCTCGCGGCCGTCCTCGCCTGGAGCGGCTGGAGCGGCCTGCTTCAGGCGCGGGCCGCGTTCGGCGCCGGCGCCCCCTTCCCGTGGGGCCGCTTTGTCGCCGGACGACTGCTGCACGCGGCGTTCGCCGTCGCCTTCACCTATCCGCTCGCGCTCGCCGCCGCGCGCTACGGCCACCTCCTGCCGCTGCCCGCGTTCGCGGGGGCGGCCCGCGGCGCGGACAGTCCACTGCCCGGCGGCCTTGCCCTGCTCTCCGAGACGACGCTCGCCTCGCTCGCCTGTCTGGCCGGCTTCGTCCTGCTGGCGCTGCTCGCCGCGACGATCCGCCCCGCCGGCAAGCGGGACGGGGGCGCCGGACGCAAGCCTCCGCCCCCGACCGACTAGCCGCGCGACGCATGACGAAGAGGGCTGCCCGAAGCACGCGTCTTTCGCGCTTCGGGCAGCCCTCTTTGCCGTTCGCATCGGTTGTCCGGCGAACCGCTCAGCGCTTCGCGGCGAACTTGCGCCGCAGCGCCGCCTCGACTGCGGGCGGCACGAGATCCGACACGGCGCCGTCGAACTTGGCGATTTCCTTGACGATGCTGGAGCTGAGATACGAATATTTCGGATTCGTCATCATGAAGATCGTCTCGATGCCCTCGTCGAGCTGCCGGTTCGTCGAGGCCATCTGCAGCTCGTACTCGAAGTCCGTGACGGATCGGATGCCCCGCACGCTGACTTGGGCGTTGCGCGAACGCATGTAGCGGACGAGCAGATCGCGGAAGCTGTCGATCTCCACGTTCGGCAGATCCTTGGTCACTTCCCGGAGCAGCCCGGTCCGTTCCTCCACCGAGAAGAGCGGGCTTTTCGTCAAATTGTTCAGCACGGCGACGATCAGCGTGTCGAACTGCTTGGCCGCGCGGCGGATAATGTCCAGATGGCCGAAGGTCACCGGATCGAAGCTGCCGGGATATACCGCGATCCGGCGTTCGCCGTCGGCGCGGGCGGATGGGGGGGTCATTCGGTTACCTCCTGCCGGTAGATGGATATTGCCGTCTCGCCGTATTGGGCGTGACGGCGGCGTTCGAACGGGCCGATGCGGTCCCCGTAGTCGAAGCCGGTTTCGTGCTCGATGACGGCCACCGCGTCCGGCGCCGCGAGGCCGCGTTCCAGGAGCTCGAGCAGCAGCGCGTCGCAATCCTTCTGCGCGTACGGCGGATCGAGGAAGATCAAGTCGAACGCCGCTTCGCCCTTTTGCTCGAGCAGCCGAATCGCCTTCTTGGCGTCGTTGCGGTACACCCGCGCCTTGTCCGCAAGGCGCGTCGCCGCCAGATTGGCTCGCACGACCTCGATGCTGCGCGGATGGGCGTCGATGAAGACCGCTTCGCCCGCGCCTCGGCTCAGCGCTTCGATACCGAGCCCGCCCGTGCCCGCGAACAGGTCGAGCACCCGCTCTCCGCCGAAGTACGGCCCGATCATGCTGAACAGCGCTTCTTTTACTTTGTCCGTCGTCGGACGCGTCGACTGTCCGGGAACCGCCTTCAGCGGTCGCCCCCGGGCGTCTCCGGATATGACTCTCATCTGCCGTCATCCTTCTGTCGCATAGACGGCGGCAGGCCGCCGCCCGCCGCTTTTTTCGATGGTGCTATGTTACCACATTCCCGGTGCCCGCAAAAGCGCCCCTTCGACAAATCCGCCGGCGTGTTCCAATTTTTTTCTCCGGCCACGTATATTTCCGCTCCGCCCGGCCACACTGATAGTACCGGCGCCGAGAGGCGTCGGGGACAACCGCGGAGAAGACTTACGTTTCCCCATAAGCTCTTCGTCCGGTTTCTCCTCTCCCATGAAGGGCCTCGTCGCGAGACGGGGCTCGATTTTTTTTGGGCGGACGAAAGCCGTTTCGCAACGGACTTGTAAAGCCGCAGTAAAACCGGCGTCAAGCCGGTGTCAATATGCACATCGAAGCCGATTTCTGCACAGCCAACCTGTGGATAACCGGTGCTCGTTCTTCCCTTCTCGCCATAAAAATGCACCCCGCAGAATTCATCGGAATCACCAGGGGCTCCTCCAATGTCGATTCTAAGGGGTGCATCTTACGAATCCGAACGGGCTTTCTTGCGGTTATGGACGTCCTGCGAGCTGTTGCTCGGCGATCTGTACCAGGCGGCGGGTGATGTTACCCCCGATGCGGCCGGTATCGCGCGTGATCATGTTGCCGTAGTAGCCGTCTTGCGGGATGGTGATGCCCAGCTCTTGGGCGGCTTCGTACTTCAGCTGCTCCAGCGCCGCTTTTGCTTGTTGAACGACGAGTTGGTTTGAGTTGCGATCGTTTGCCATGATTATCACCTCCACGATTTGCCACCCTAGTATGCGGGGGGCGATCTTCTTTTATGCGCGTTTCGCGAAGATCGGCGGCAAAATCGGGATCGCGCGGAGTCAATGCCAGTAGTAGATCGCCAGAGCCACCAGGGACCATACCGGAACCGCGAACAACAGACCGTAAATCATGCCTCCGAACGCACTGCCTTCTCGTTGCGCCATTCTCGTTCCCTCCCTTTGCGGCAGCGGGCGCCGGCTCGCTAGCCTTTCCTAAGGTTTACCAACCGATGCGTTTCCGTGAAACACGGGACGCCCGCCCTGCCCCGCCGCCCGCTTTTTTTGCCAAATGGCCATAGGGAAACGACTGCTTCCTCTGGGTCGCGCGGTCCGCGCAAGGGGCTTTGGAAGGAAATAAGCGCGCGTTTCGATGAGAACCGTTTCATTTTTCCAGCTTTTTGGGTAAAAAAGGGTACGGATAGTCACATCAAATAAGGAGGTGTGATGACGGATGAAACAGCAACGCCTTTCGCTCCGGAACTATTTGGCCTACCTGGTCGTCGAAGTGGCGGAGATGCTGAAGCAAGAGTCCCGGGACAAGCCGCATGCCAAGCGTTGACTCGCCGCCGCCCGCCATCGCGCCATTCCCCGCAGCCGCCGGAAAACCGGCGGTTTTGCGCGTCATTTTTACTTGCGTTTTCGGGACGATATGGCGAGAGCGCCCGGATCGGACAAGCGTTCGCCCGGACCGGGCCCTTTGTCGTACCATTTTATGCAACCGCCTTCATGATATGCGACTTTCTTCCGCGTTCCCGGGCAGCCGCTAGCTCGTCTCGACCGAACGGATATACGGCGCCTGCCGGACGGCCGTCAGCCAGTCGTCGAGCCCATAGCCCGACGGCAGCTTGACGTTGAGATCGAGCGCCATCTCGCCCGCTTCCCCCTGTTCCGCGTGGAAGGCGAGGATCGAGATTCCCTGTCCCTTGAGCAGCGCCATCAGGTCGCCCATCGCTCCCGGTTCTTCGCTCAAACGAATGGAGAACTGCTCCGCCTTTGGCGTCCGCAGCCCGCGCCAGCCCCGGTGCAGCAGCGTCTGCGCGGAAAGGATGAGCAGCGTCGCACCGATCCCGATCACGTACAGTCCGGAGCCGACCGCCATCCCCATGCCGGCCGTCGCCCAGACGCCCGCCGCCGTGGTCAGCCCTTTGACGGTTTGCTTTTGCAGGAAGATCATCCCCGCGCCCAAAAAACCGACGCCGCTGACGACCTGGGCCGCGACCCGCGAAGGATCGAGCGTGAGGTTCTCCCAGCCGATCTGATCCCGAAAGCCGTACTTCGAGATGACCATCATGAGGGCGGCTCCCGTGCCGACGATGAAGTGCGTTTTGATGCCCGCTTCCTTCATCCGATTTTTGCGCTCGTACCCGATCCACGCGCCGCACAAGCCCGCGACGACGACCCGCAGCAGCCATTCCAACTCGACGATAAGTCCTCAGTCCTCCTTCGCTCCCGTTTTTCATCGCTGAACAGCCGCTCTCGCGAGCGGCCCTGCCCCCCTACTATACGCCTTTCGCGAAGCGGGAGCCAATCGGAACCCGTCCGACTTGTCCGCGGGGCCGTTCCTTCCGTTCCCGTTTATGGTACACTAGAGCCAATCTCATCGTTGGAGAAAGGAACGGGATTCATGCATCACCTCGGGCAAGCGCTTATTCCTTCGGCACTGATTTTGCTATTGATGTACCGGCGCATACGCCGCACGGTCGGATTTCAGCCGTATCGGCCACGGCGCCTGCGGGTGCGGATCGGCATCTTCTCGGCGATCGGCCTGCTGCTGCTGTCGCTCGGCTTCGTCCATCCCGTCGTGCTCGCCGCGGACGCGCTCGGCATCGCCTGCGGCGGCATCCTCGCGTGGTTCGCCGTTCGGCACAGCCGCTTCGAGACGCGGAACGGGGAGCTGCATTACCGGACGCACATCGTCATCGAGTCCATCGTCATCGCCCTGCTCATCGGACGGCTCGCCTACCGCTTTTTGTTTCTGGCGAGCGGCTTCGACGCCGCAGCCTCGAACGATCCGGCCCAGGCCCAGCAGTTTGCGCGGGACCCGTGGACGGCCGGCATCTTCTTCGTGATGGTCGCCTATTACGTCGGTTACTACGTCTACGTCCTGCGCGCCGGCGCACGCCGTTGACGTTCGCTGCGGCACCAGGAAGGAAAGGAGATGCATCTTGGTGAGAACCGCCGACCAGGTTAAGCGCAAGATCAACGAATTGGCCGCCCGGAGGGAAACGCTGAACGCGAAGCGTTCCGAATCGAGCGACCCGGCGGAGCAGGCGCGGCTGCAGGCGCAGGCCGACCGGCTGGACGAGCAACTGCTCCTGCTCGAATGGGTACTGAACGAGCCGCTCGGCAGCTATCACGGCTGAGAGAGCGGAAACGGGTTTGGCCGGCTCGCCGGCGCGAGAAAAGCAAAAGGCTGTCCGGCCGCGAAGGAATGCTCCTTCCGGCGGACAGCCTTTTATTTGTCATACAGCATGTATAAGTTTTGCCCCTATCCAATTCTGTCTATGACCTCCGATAAAAACGTGCCGCCATCTTCCTCGAAGGCGGCGGAGCCGTTTTTACTTGGCTTTAAAATCCGTAAAAGCTTCGCGTGTTCGCGTCGAGGATCCGGGCAACCGCCTCCGGCGCCAGGCCGCGCAGCCGTGCGATTTCCGCGGCGACGTCCGCCGCCATGAGCGGATGGGTCTCCCGGCCGGCGTACGGCCCCTCGAACGGCCACGGCCCGTCGGTTTCCGCCATGAGCCGTTCGAGCGGCACGGCGGCGGCGAGCGCCCGGATTTCCGGTTCGTACCGGACGTCCGGCGTCAGCGAGAGGCAGTAGCCGTTCGCGACGATCCGGTCGACCGTCCGCGAGTCGCCTTTGAACCAGTGAAAGTGCGCCCGCCGGATGCCGCGGCGCTCGAGCAGGTCGAGCGCTTTGCCCGCGTCCTCGTACACGGCGTGCAGCGCGATCGGCCGGTCCAGCTCCGCCGCCAGCGCAACGAAGCGGTCCAATTGCCGCGCATACGGCGTCTCGTCAAACGGCTCGCCCTTCGCCTCGGCTTCGGTCCGCGTATAATAGGGTAACCCTACCTCGCCGACGGCGAACGGCTCCCCGTCCGCGGCGCGCGCCCGAATCCAGTCGCACAGCGCCGCCAGCGCCGCCTCGCCAAGCGGAGGCTGCTCCGGATGATGGCCGTAGGCGGGCATCACTCGGCCCGGATAGCGGCGCGCCCACGCGCGGTTGACCTCGCATGAGGCGACGTCCATGGAGACGGCGACCACGCCCGCGACGCCGCCGGCGAACGCTTCGCCGAGCAGCGCGTCCCGCCGCGCCTCGGGATAGCCGTCCAGATGCAAATGCGCGTCATACGCCATGCGCCGCTCCCCTTTGCGACAGTAATTCGAGCACTTCCTGCTTCAGCGAGACGAAGGCCGGTTCCGTCCATACCTCCTGCCGTCTCGGGCGGGGGAACGGCACCCGGATTTCCCGCAGCACGCGCGCGGGCGCCGGGGACAGCACGTAGATGCGATCCGAAAGCGTCAGCGCCTCCTCGATGCTGTGCGTAACGAACAGCACGGAGCGGCGCTCCTCCTCCCACAACTGCAACAGCCAGGCCTGCATGTCCGCTCGGGTCAGCGCGTCCAGCGCCGCGAACGGCTCGTCGAGGCACATGACGCCTCGCGGCATGAGCAGCGCCCGCAAAAACGACACCCGCTGCTGCATGCCGCCGGACAGCACGTGCGGATAGGCGCCGGCGACGTCCCCGAGGCCAACCCGCCCGAGCCACTCCTCGGCCAGCGCGGCCGCCCGGCGGCGCTCGATGCCGGCTGTCGCGAGCGCGGAAGAAATGTTGGCCGCGACCGACATCCAGGGGAATAGCGACGCCTGCTGCGGCATGTAGCTGATCTGGCCGCGGCGGCCGGTCGTGTCGGCGCCGTCCAGGTAGACGCGCCCCGCATCGGGCCGCTCGACGCCTCCGATCAGGCGGAACAGCGTCGACTTGCCGCTGCCCGAAGGACCGAGCAGTGTCACGAATTCGCCTTCGCCGACGGTCAGCGAGAGATCGTCCAGCACGAGGAAGCGCCGTCCTTTGCGGACGTAGCTCTTCGAAATGTTCTCCAGGCGCAGCTTCGCCCGGCTTGCGCCGTCGCTCATGACGCTTTTCCTCCTTCCGCCGCCGTCGCCCGCTCCGGGCGCCAGCGGATCGCGAACCGCTCCAGCAGCACCGCGAGCCCGTAAAACGCCAGGCTCAGCGTCACGATGCAGACGATCGCCGCAAAGACGCCCGTCGTGTCGTAGCCCTTGGATTTCAGAACGAGATAGTGCCCGATCCCTTCGCTCGCGCCCAGCCATTCCGCGACGATCGCCGCCGTGATGCTGTACGTGGCCGTGATCTTCAGGCCGGAAAACAAATACGGCAGCGAGGCGGGCAGCTCCAGCCGCCGAAGCACCTCGAAGCGGCTCGCGCCGATCATGGCGAGGTACTCCCGCAGATGCGGGGCCGCCTGCCCCAGCCCGGCCAGCATCGACCAGGCGATCGGGAAATAGCAGACGAGCGCAAGCAGGATCAGCTTCGGCAGAATGCCGAAGCCGAACCAGATGATGAGCAGCGGCCCGAGCGCGATGAGCGGGATGTTCTGCGTGATGATGATGATCGGGGACAAGGCCGCGCGGACGCCGGGAATGAGATGAAAGAGGACGGCCGAAACGACCCCGAAGGCGATCCCGAGCCCGATGCCCTTCAGCGCGAGCCGCAGCGTCGACCAGGTCTGATCGAGCAGGCGCGGTCCGTCCTCGGCCATGCGCCGGGCGATATCCCAGGGCTGGGGCAGCGTGTAGGGCGCGATGCGAAAAATCATGCAGCATGCCTGCCAGAGCAAGATGAGCCCGACCAGCGTGCCAAGCGGCAGCAGCGCCCTGCGCCAGAAACTACCGGCCATCGGGATACTTGCGCAGGAGGTGCGCCATCGACGCCCCGTCTCCCCCGTCGACGAGGAGCTTGACCTGGGACAGGACGGACGGGCTGCCCAGTTCGAACATGGCGAGATTCATTTCTTTCAGAACGTCCAGGAGACGGTCCAGATCGCCTTCCATCGTCGTCTCCAACGGTCCGACGCGGTACGGGACGCCGGACGCCTTGATGATCTCGATCGCGCGGTCGACATACAAATGCGTATCGTCGCCGGGTTTCGCCGCTTTGGGTAATATTTGCACGCTTAACAGGGCTTGCGCCATGAAAAACACATCCTCTCTCGGAATCGGAACGCCGGACCGGGCGCGGATGCCCGGCCCGGACCTCGCCGCCTTACCGCGGCAGAAATTCGTTGGTGAACATCGCGTCGTAGTCGAGCTCTTTTTTCAACAGGCCGTTCTCCTTCAGAAACTCGGCGTACCCGGACCAGACGTCCCGTTTCTGCTCGCCCCAGCGCGGCGCGTCGTCTTTGTACTTCGGGCTCAGCCACTTCTGGCTCGCCTTGACGAGGTCCGCGTTCAGATCGGGGTTCGCCTTCAGGAGAATATCGGCGGATTCGTCCGGGTGGTCGATCGCGTACTCGTAGCCTTCGGATGCGCCTTCGACGAACGCCCGCACGACGTCGGGCTTGCTTTGGATCATCTTCTCGCTCGTCGTCAGCACCGGCGTATAGTAGTCGAGCCGCTTGTCGTAGTCGGACAGGTAGACCATGTTCAGCTGGATGCCGCGCTGCTCGGCCTCGATGCCGGTCCATGCGTAGAAGATCCACTCGAAGTCGATGTCCTTTTGGATCGCGGTGAAAAAGTCGGCGGTTCCCGCATTGACGAACTTCACTTTTTTCGCGTCCCCGCCCTGCCCCTTCATCATCGAACCGATGACGGCCTCTTCCGCGGGAGAGCCCCAGCCGCCGTATGCGCGGCCTTCGAAGTCCTTCGGCTCCTTGATGTTCTTGTCCGCCGGGGAAGCGAAGCCCGACGTATTGTGCTGAATGATCGCCGCCAACGAGACGATCGGAATGTCCTGCTCGCGAGCCAGCGTCAGTCCCTCCTGCGCGCCTACGCCGAACTCCGCCGCGCCGCTCGCCACCATCTGATCGGCGCCGCTCTCCGGCGGCTGGACGATCTCGACGTCGAGCCCGCGCTTTTTCCACAAGCCCTGGACCTCCGCCACGTACAGCCCCGTGTGGTTCGTGTTCGGCGTCCAATCCAGGACGACCTTGACCTTGCCCAAGTCCGGGACGCCCGCCGGCGAACCCTCGCCGGAAGCCGGAGCGCTCGGCGAAGCGGCCGGGGAGCCGTCCGCGCCGTTGCCGCCGCCGTTCCCGCCGCAGCCCGCCAAGAGGAGCACCGCGGCCAGCGCCGCCACCCCTTTGTTACGCCACGCTTTTGCTTGTCCTGCCATGTGCCTCTCCCTTTCTGTTCGCCCTGCCGAGTCCAACAATGAAAAACGCCCCCCGGAACGGAGGGCGTCCAAATACAAGCATGGACAAAATAACGCGAAATCAATTCGCGTTCCCGCCTTCCTACGCTGGCATTAACCAGATCAGGTACAAGGGTCTGCATCGTCGAACGGGATGCACTCTCAGCCGGCCTTATCCAGCTCCCCCGGGGTTTGTTCGGTTGTCGTTTGCAGTGGTCTTTGATATCGATTCTCATTATAGCAGAAGTTTCCGCGCTGTCTACCCCCGGCGCCCACGCGGAAGGGCCAAACGGCGGAGTTGGATGGGACGGGCCGGATGGACGAAGGGCCAAGCGGCGGGGCGTGAGTTCAAGTTGCGGCCAAACGTGGGAGCTCCTCCCCTACGCGCGCGACAGAGCGCCGTTTTCGCTCCAGAATAGGGCGGAGCAGGTATGTTTTCTCGCTTGTAGGGGAACAATTGTTCGTAGTAAAATAGAAGAACAAACGTTCCCGTGTCGGGAGGAGGCGAAGCCATGCCGGAGCGCTATATCGGCAGGACCGTCGAGATGATCTATCTGGATCGCCAAGGACAAATTACGCAGCGTGTCATTCAAGTGCGCCAAATCCGGGATGGCCGGGTGCTGGGGTGGGATCTGGACAAACGAGCCCCCCGCTCGTTCGACGTCGACCGCATCCTCGCGGTACGCGCGGTGCCGCGCCGTGTCTCATGACCGCAGGAGCGCGGACTCCCCTCGGACAGCCCGCGCTCGGGTTTCGGGGTTCGCCCCCCGCCATTTCCGCCGCACGTAGGAGTCCAGGACTCCCTCTTTTCACGCTCGACCCGTCGTTTCCGCGCATGTAGGAGTCCTGGACCCCTTCTTTGACGCTTAACCCGCCGTTTCCGCCCATGTAGGAGTCCTGCACACAATTGGATCCTCAGCATCAAGAAGGGGCTGTCCCCAGGTCTTCACGACCTGGGGACAGCCCCTTCGCTTCCGCGATACCGGCGAGCACCACGAACGCCCTCTCGTAGCCGAGGCCCTGCATATCGACGCAGAAGCCCGACGCCCAGCCATGCGCTCCGTCCAAACGCCGCGCACATACCGCGCAGGCCGCAACTTGCCCGGCTGCCCTCTATCTCTCACATCCCTTAACGCCTTCTCGGCGCCTCTCTTCACCCGTGTCTCCCGGTCAGGTGGAGGGCTGCTGCTCCTGGAGCAGCTTCGAAATCTCGCCCATGTATTTGGCCATCCGGACGCTGATCTCCGCCCGCATTACCTCGCGGACGATGCCGAGACGCTCCTCGTAGCCCCGGCAGACGAAGCGGTGATATACGATCAGGTCCACCTGCTCGTCGCCGACGATGCGGATGCTCCGCCGGCTCAGCTCTCGGCGCAGTTCGTACAGGTCGCGGCTGATGCGGTTCATGAGCACCTGGGCGGACAGCAGATACAGCCGCTTCAGAACCCCTGTGGAATTCCGCATGTCGTCGATCCCCTTCTGCACCATCGTCATCATATGCGGCAGCAGCACGTAATCGCGGATCAGCGTCAGCTCCTCGGGCGTCGGATGGCCGCTCTTCTTGACCGGATCGCCCCGCCCTTCGTACTGCTCCTGGTGCTCCGTAAGCAGCATCTTCGACTGCCAGCGTCCGTTTCCCTGGAGTTTGTTCACTTGTAGTGACCCCCGATCTGCGCCGCCCGCTCGCGGGCGACGCCGGACTCGAGCAGCGAGGACGCGCGCATGAGGGCGTCGCTCCCGTAACGGTCCTTGATCTTGTCGGCCGCCCGCTCGATGCGGTACGCGGCGGCGCGGTCCTCGAACAAGGTCAGCTGGAACACGTCGTCGTCCGACAGCTCCGTCAGCGTGACGCTCAACCTGCCGACGGGCAGCCCCGTCCAATGCTCGACGAACAGCTTGTGCACGGCGGCGGCGACCTCGTGCGTCAGCGAGCTGGGGTGGGGCAGCGTCGTCTGGCGGCTGAACCAGGACGAGCGTTCTCCGTCCGTCCCGGCCGCGGCCACGGAGACGACGCGTCCCATATACCCGTGGCGCCGGCTGCGGCGGCACACCTCCACCACCAGCTCCAGCAGCACCACCTCGATGTCCTCGAGCTTGCGGTACAGCTGGCTGCGCAACGCCTTGCCGTGGCCGATGGACTTCAGCTTGTTGCGAATGCCGGGCACGACCGGGCTCGGATCGATACCCCGTGCCGTCTGCCAGTAATATTCGGCCTGGATGTCGCTCTGCTTGCGCATCTCATGGCGCATGCGCCGCTTGAACTCGCCGAGCTCCAGGCGGGCGATGTCCCCGATCCGGGTGAGCCCCATCCGCGTAAAGTGGCGCGTCATCCGGGAGCCGACCATGAACATCTGGTGCACCGGAAGCGGCCACAGATCCTCCTCCAGCCGGTCGAAAGTGAGGGCGAAAATGCCTTCGGGCCGCTTCTTCGCGAAGTTGTCCGTCGCCATCTTCGCCAAAATCTTCGTCGGGCCGATCCCGACGCGGGACCACACCCCCGTCGCCACATGGACATGGGTCTGCAGCTGGCGGGCAATCTCTTCAGGAGAGCCGTAGGAGGAGATGGAGCCGGTAATGTCGAGGAACTGCTCGTCGATGCTGTAGGGCTCGACTTGGTCCGTCACGGACTCGTAAATCTCGGTGATCAGCAAGGAAATGGAAATGTATGTCTGCATCCGCGGACGAATGACAACGAGATCGGGGCACTTGGCGAGCGCCTCCCCAACCCGCTCCGCCGTCGTGACGCCGCGGGCCTTCGCGATCGGGCAAGCCGCCAGGATGATGCCCGACTTGCGGGCGGGATCGCCGACGGCCACCGGCTTGTCGCGCAGATCGGGGCGTGCCGCCTTCTCGACCGACGCGTAGAACGACTGGCCGTCGATGAGGAAAATGCTTCGCTCAGACGCCATGGCGCATCACCCGCCGCGCGCGGATCCGGCCGGCTGCCGCCAGGGCGGACGGCCTCTCCCGCTCCGGGACTTCGCCCGGTCTCATGCTGTTCATCGCGCTGCTCCAGCCGCGCATATCGGTGCTCAACGGCATGAAGGTCGCCTCCCTTGGTATCGAACGTTTGTTCTTATTTTAATACGAACAATTGTTCCCGTGCAAGGGTCAAAATATTCCGGTTCGTCCCCTTTTTCCATCACCTCCG
Organism: Cohnella baijiui; assembly: GCF_020731285.1. Lineage (GTDB taxonomy): Bacteria > Bacillota > Bacilli > Paenibacillales > Paenibacillaceae > Cohnella. The sequence continues at coordinate 288,180 of NZ_JAJFOW010000005.1, read as the reverse complement.
CCAGCGGTCCGCCAGCGGTCCGGTTTGCGGTATAATGGAGAAAAGGACGGGCTCGGCGGCGGGCCGCGGAAAAGGAGGAATCGCCATGTGCGGACGTTATACGATCACGGTGCTGCTGGAGGAGCTGATCGCGCACTACTTTCTAGACGAGGCGTCTTCGTCCTACTACGGCCCCCGCTACAACGTGGCGCCGGGACAGCTCGTCCCCGCCATCGTAAGCGACGGGCGGCGGAACCGGCTGGGCGAGCTCAAGTGGGGCCTCGTCCCTCCATGGGCCGACGATCCGAAGATCGGCTACAAGATGATCAACGCCCGGTCCGAGACGGCGCTGGAGCGTCCGGCTTTCCGCAGCGCGCTCCGGACCAAGCGCTGCCTCATTCCGGCGGACGGCTTTTACGAATGGCAGAGAACGGCGGACGGAGGCAAGCGTCCGATGCGCATCACCTTGCGCGGCGGCGGCTTGTTCAGCCTCGCGGCGCTTTACGAAACGTGGGTCGGGCCGGACGGCGCCAAGCTGCATACGTGCGCGGTGCTGACGACGTCGCCGAACGCGCTGATGGCGGACATCCACGACCGGATGCCGGTCATCCTGCGCCCGGAGGACGAAGCGCGCTGGCTGGATCGCCGCATCCAGGATCCCGGCCCGCTCCTTCCGCTGCTTGCACCTTATCCGGCCGGCGAAATGACGGCTTACGAGGTCGACCGCCGCGTCGGCAACGTCGCCAACGACGATCCGGCCTTGCTCGCGCCCGTAGGCGGAGGCGAGCAAGGCACGCTTTTCTAACCCCGAAACGAAAGCCGAAGCCATTCCCTCCCCGAAGGAGCGAAAAGCCTCGGCACGCGCGTCAGCGGTAGCTTTTGACCAGCATCTGATGAAGACTTTTGAACTCGTAGCCTTGCTTGCGGGCGTCGTCGATGATTCTGCCGAGCGCGCGGGCATTGTCGCTCGATACCGAATGGAGAAGCATGACGGCGCCAGGATGCAGTTGCCCCATGACGCTGTTGTAGGCGAAGTCCGCCCCCTTCTGCTGCTTCACGTCCCAATCCTTGTACGCGACCGACCAAAAGACGTTCGTATAGCCATACTCCCGGCATGCGGCCAGCATACGATCGCCGAATATGCCTCGCGGCGGACGCAGGAACGGCATTTCCTGCCGGCCCGTCAGCTCCGCGACCGCCAGTCGGACCTTCTCCAACTCGTCCTTGATTTGGGCGGACGACAACCGCGTCATATCCGGATGGCTCCAAGAATGATTGCCCACGACATGCCCCTCGGCGGCCATGCGCTTGACCAGCTCCGGCTGATCCTTCACATAATGCCCGGTGACGAAAAAAGCCGCCGGAACCCTTTTGGCCTTCAGCAGATCGAGAATCTCGGCCGTAAAGCCGTTCTCGTACCCGTTGTCGAACGTCAGATAGAGCTCTTTTTGGGTCGTATCCCCGAGAAAAACGGCTTGGTGCTTCCGCACGACGCTCATGAAGCCTTCTTCGGCGATCGAGGGAAGCTGCCCGTTTTTGCTCTTTTTGAACCCGAAGTGGTACGGCTCCGAAACGCCCTGCGCCGCGGCGGCCGGAACGGCAATCCCCCAGCACCAGACGAGGACGGTCAGCAGCGCGACCCATTTTTTCATCGTGTATTCCCTCCTAAGCTGTAAATGTTCCTTTATCCGAGAAGGCTTCTCTCGTTCGCAGCCGAAGGAACCGGTCGTCAAGGTCGTAATCGGATGTAGGTTGTACCTGCGCAGGGGCTCTTATGCGCTTTTCGCCCGGCGGAAACGAACGAAGCCGCATCCCGTCGATCGGGATGCGGCTTCGTTGGTTGGCGAGGCGATTTCCGGCGTTAGCCGGATTACGCGGCGTCTGCGCGCCTTGCGCGCGATTTCGCCCGGTCGCAGCGCCCGGACTTAGCGGAACATCGCCCACAGCCGGATCAGGTGCAGCGTGTTTTTTGGGTCGATCCTTTGCGCCAGCACGAAGCTGACGAGCTGCTCCTCCTGCACGTCCGTGAGCGGTTCGTTCAGGATGCGGCCTGCCGACTTGACGAGGCGTTTGACCTTCGCCCGGTCCTGCAGATCGAACTTGTTGACGCCGTCCAGCAGCGCCTTCATGCGGTCCTTGGTCGCCGGATTTTTCATTTTGAATTTCACGCGCTCGACCAAATCCGGTCGGATGCCGAATTTTTGCCAGCTCATCTCGGTCACTTCCCTTCGGGCACTCTTCGTTCTATCCTATGCCGGGAAGGAGGCGAAATGTCCCTCCGAAAAGCGCCGTCCGCCGCTGACGACAAGCCCATTCGAAGACCATTTTGATTTGTTCAAAATGGCAATTAAGCAAATATTAAGAATTCCGAGTGCAACTCTCCGCGAAATGATTCCGTATAGTCTAAATCGATACTCGCGATTGAAATAAAGGGAGAGAAGCCGTTAAAAATGAAAGTCAACCGAAAAATAATGATAACTTCTCTATTAGTCATAGGTTTCATTATCAGATTAAGCGTGATGAACTGGGGAGGAACGCTTGCAGGGGATGAAATCGGTTACGACAAGATGGTAAAACAACTACTTTATGAGGGTATTTACGGTTATACTCCTTATTCTTATTCGCATGTTTCAAATGCGTTTACGACACCGGGATATCCCTTATTCATTGCTGTATTTTATTGGATTTTTGGATTTAACGAAGCTTACATCCCTATAGAGCCGATAAGAATATTTCAAGCGATCCTTTCTGTTGGAAGTGCTCTAATTTTGTACAACATCTCGCTACCTATCATCAAAAACAAACATATATCCCTTTTCGTCATGATTTTAATGTTATTTCATCCATCTTTTATTTATTCTTCATCCTTTCTCTTGACGGAAACGCTCTATACATTCGTATTCCTATTATTTATTCTTTTTCTAACCCTTTCCTATAACGGATCACGTTTTAACCATTTATTTCATTTCATTTCCGGGTTCGCATTTGCGATTTGCGTACTCATTCGACCAGCCATATTTCCTTTTATCCTCGTTTACTGCCTTTATCTTTTGATTCTAAACAAAAACGAGCTTAGGAAAACGTTACGGACGTTATTATTATTGCTCTTAGGCTTTGGAATTGTAATGTCGCCCTGGATCGTTAGAAATTACGTTTCTTTAGGAAAATTCGTAATGCTGGCTGAGCAAGGCGGAAATCCATTATTATGGGGAACCTATCCCTTTAATGCGGCACCCAAAATAGATGTGAGTCAAGATCCCGCTATGATGAAAACAATGGCAATGGAGAGAATAAAGAGCGGGTTTACAAAGCAGCCTTTACTTTACGCCAGTTGGTACACATGGGGAAAATCTTGGTATTTAATCAAAGCGATCTGGCCCGGCAATAACCAGGTTGCGAATGAACCGACGATTCGGCTTTTGCATTATATTGTTGTTTTTATGGGATTCTTAGGGATGATCGTCATGTCTATTCAGTACAAAACCAAAGAAATATGTACCCCCGCGTTGCTCGGTTTTATAAGTTTCGTTGCTTATTTGCCTTTTGCTCCCACGCCAAGATATTTCTTTTCCGCGATCCCCATTTGCATGTTAGGAATGGGATACTTATTCGTTTTCATCTATCATGCAGTTATTTCAAAAAGCACAATAAAGAATTTTATAAAATAAGCACTGGGTAAGTTTTTTGGAAGGAATCGCGAAGAGCTAAAAATAGGGCCTGCGAACTGCGGGGACGCGCAGGTTCACAGGCCGGTTTCATTGATAGATGCGGCTAAGTTAACGATTCATATCTCAGTCCAGCGCCTCTCTGCCGGCCCGTGCCTCGCGCGCGAGGTCGTCCCGCAGGCCGGCATAAGCCGGCGACGACCAAAACGCCGGGTCCGCCGCGAGCGCGGCCGCGTCGTCGCGCGCCTGCTCCAGCACGGCGAAGTCGTTGATCAGATTGGCCAGCCTAAACTCCGGCACACCGCTTTGCCTGGTTCCGAAAAATTCCCCGGGTCCCCGCAGCTCCAAATCGCGCCGGGCGATCTCGAAGCCGTCGTCGGTATCCGTCATCGCCTGCATGCGCTCGAGCCCGTTCTCCGACTTCGGGTCGGCGATCAGCACGCAGTAGGACTGCCGATCGCTCCGACCGACCCGCCCCCTCAGCTGGTGCAGCTGCGATAGGCCGAACCGGTCCGCGTCCATGACGATCATCAGCGTCGCATTCGGCACGTCGACGCCGACCTCGATGACCGTCGTCGAGACGAGCACCGACGTCCCGCCCTCGGCAAACGTCGACATCGCCGCGTCCTTCTCCGCCGCCGACATGCGGCCGTGCAGCAGTCCGATCTGCAGGTCCGGCAGCGCGAGCCGCAGCTGCGCGTGCAGGTCGATGGCGTTTTGCACGTCCAGCTTTTCCGACTCCTCGATGAGCGGGCAAATAAAAAACGTCTGGTGCCCAAGCTCCGCTTCGCGCCGGATGAAGCTGAGGACGCGGTCCATCTTGTCGTGCTTGACCCAATACGTCTTGATCGGCTTGCGCCCCTTCGGCCGCTCCCGAATCGTGGATACGTCCATGTCGCCGAAGACGGTGATGGCGAGCGTTCGCGGGATCGGCGTCGCGGTCATCATGAGCACGTCCGGGTTCAGCCCCTTGCGCCGCAAAATGCTGCGCTGGTTGACGCCGAACCGGTGCTGCTCGTCCGTCACGACGAGCCCGAGCCGCCGGAAAAAGACGTCCTCCTGGATCAGCGCGTGCGTGCCGATGACGATGTCGATCAGGCCCATCTGCAAGGCGGCGAGCGCGTCCTTCCGCTTGCGTTCGGTCATGCTCCCGGTGAGCAGCGCCACCTGGATGCCGTGGGGCTCGAACAGCCGGCCGAGCGACCGCGCGTGCTGCTCCGCCAAAATTTCCGTCGGCACCATGAGCGCGCCCTGGCAGCCGTGGCGGACGGTCGCGTACAGCGCGACCGCGGCGACGACGGTTTTGCCGGCGCCGACGTCGCCCTGCAGCAGCCGGTTCATCGCGAACGGCTGCTTCATGTCGTGCGTAATTTCGTTAATGACCTGCTTCTGGCCTTCGGTCAGCTCGAAGGGCAGCGCGGCCGCGAACGCGCGGATGTCCTCGCCGCTGATCTTGTGCGCGATCCCGTCCGGCGTCTTGCGGTTCAGCGCCCGGTACGCCTGCAGTTTCAGCTCGAACAGGAACAGCTCCTCGTACACCATGCGGCGCCGGGCCTCCTGTCCTTCGTTCGTGTTTTCCGGACGATGGATCCGGTGAATCGCCTCGCGCCGCGGCATGAGCCGGTGCCGGTCGAGCAGCTCCGCCGGCAGCAGCTCGGGAATCATCGCGCCGTATTGGTCGAGCGCGCGGTCGATCTTCTGCCGCATCCAGGACTGCGTCAAGCTGCCGGCGACCGAGTAGACCGGCTGCAGCGTCCCCGAGCGGCCGCCGCCGCGGTCCGGGAACTCCGATTCGGCGACGGTCAGCTGCCGGCGGCGCTGATCCCATTTGCCCGTCAGGATGATGTCGCGGCCGACCTCCATCTGGTCCTTCAGAAAGGCGCGGTTGAACCAGACGGCCGTGAGCAGCAGCCCCTCCACGGTGACGCGGCAGATCAGGCGGCTTTTGCCGCCGAACCGCTGCAGCGACGCGTGCGCCGCGATCGTGCCCTGGACGGTGATCTTTTCCCCGTCCTTCACCTCGTGCAGCGCCCGCACCCGGTAATCCTCGTACCGGAACGGATAGTATTCGATCAGATCGCCGACCGTGGAAACGCCTAAGGCGTGAAGCTCTCCCGCTTTGGGAGCGCTCACGCCCTTCATGGCCTCGATCGGGATGGCAAACAAATCCGTCTCCATGTCCATCCACTCCGTTATCGCCCCGCCCCGAAGCCGGCCTTAGGCCGTCCCGGCGGGTAGTACAAACAAGCCGACGGTACCCGGTCCGGCATGCGCGCCGATGACCGAGCCGACCTCCGACCGGTGGAACCGCCGCACGTCGAACCGCGACTTCAGCATCTCGGTCAACTCGTCGGCAACCTCCGTATCGCCCGGCGTATCGACGATCAACAGCTCGATCGGCCCCGTCCCGAAGTCCGTTTCGATCAGCTCCGCGATGCGCGCGAACGCCCTTTTTTGCCCCCGTACCTTGTCAACCGGGTAAATGACGCCGTCGTCCCCGATCGTCAGGATCGGCTTGATGTTCAGCAGCGTGCCGAACAGCGCCGCCGCCTTGCCGATCCGGCCGCCGCGCTGCAAATACTCGAGCGTATCGACCAGGAAATACAGCCGCATCTCCTTGCGCAGCCGCCCGATTTCCGCGACGATCTCGTCGTGCTTCGCGCCCTGGCGGGCCATCTCGGCGGCCTTCACCACCATCATGCCGTAGCCGTAGGAGGCCGAGCGCGAGTCGATGACCGTGACGCGGCCTTTGCCTTCCAGCATCGACTCGGCAAGCACGGCCGACTGGTACGTTCCGCTGAAGGCCGAGGACAGGTGCACGGAGACGACCGACTTCCCTTCCGCGACGATCCGCTCGTAAACGCTCAGAAACTCGGCCGGCGAAGGCTGGGACGTCTTCGGCATGCCGCCAAACGCCTTCAGCCGCTCATAAAATTGGGCGGGAGAGAGCGTGACGTGATCCAGATAGCTCTCCTCGCCGAAAAGCACTTGCAGCGGCACCATCTCGATGCCCAGACGTTCCCGGGTTTCCTGCGGAATGTCCGCCGTGCTGTCCGTTACCAGTACCACTTCGCTCACCGGCATTCTCCTTCCTCTCTCCTCATTGCTCGACCAGGATCAGATACGGGTACAGGGGCTGTCCGCCCGCGTGGCTCTCGACTTCGGCGTCCGGATACCGCTCGGCCAGCCAGCCGAGCAGGTCCCGCGTGTCGGCCTCGTCCGCGTCGGCGCCGCCCAGCACCATGACCGTCTCGTCGCCGGCGGACATCATCTCCTCCAGCAGCGCCCGCGCCGCGCCAATGACGGTGTCCGCCGCCGCGACGATCTTCTTGTCGAGGATGCCGATATGCTGCCCGCCCCGGATCTCGACCCCGTCCATGACCGTGTCCCGGACCGCCTGGGTGACCGAGCCGGACAGCACGCGCTGGATCGCCTTCTCCATCCGATCGGCGTTGTACGCCGGCGTCTGCTCCTCCTGAAACGCCAGCATCGCGGCCATCCCTTGGGGGATGCTGCGCGTCGGGACGACCGTGACAGGCCGGTCCGCCAGCTCCTGCGCCTGCTTGGCGGCGAGCAGGATGTTCGGATTGTTCGGAAGCACGAAAATATGCTCGGCGGCGAGCGACTGAATCGCTTGCATCAGATCCTCGGTGCTCGGATTCATGCTTTGGCCGCCGGAGATAACGATGTCCACGCCGAGGCTGCGGAACAGCTCCGCGTTGCCTTCGCCGACGCTGACCGCGACGACCCCGAACGGCGCCATCTCATGGGCGAGCGGATGCGCCTCTTCGGCCGGCGCGGCGGATTCGCCCGCGTAGCCTTCGGTCACCGGCGGAATGCCGGATGCCGCTTCGAAGCCAAGCGCCTCCGCCTCCTCCGTGTAGGGCGCGTTCACGCGGGGCGCCTGCTCCGGACGCAGCAGGTCGCGATGCTGGTCCTGCATGTTGAGGATATGGAAGTTGGTCAGCTCCCCGTAAGCCAGCGCGGCGTTCAGCACGTCGCCCGGACGGCGGGAATGGACGTGCACCTTCACGATGTCGCCGTCCGCGATCAGGATGATGGAGTCGCCGTCGCGTTCGAGCGCCTTGCGGAAGGCCGCCTCCGGAAACGGGGCGTGCGCGGAAGGCCGGCGGATGAAAAACTCCATGTCGTACGGGAACCAGATCGACTCCGTCGCGAGCTTCGACTGGGCGGCGGCTCTTGCAGGGACCGAGGCAGCGGCAGCGGCCGCCGCTGCGGCACTTGCCGACGGCGGCACCGGAGCCGGCGCGGCGAATACGGGGGCCGACGCCGGGTAGCCCGCGGCGCCCGCGCCTCCCGCCCATGCGGTCGTCAGGTAATGCACAAACCCTTCATATATAAAGACGAGCCCCTGTCCGCCGGAATCGACGACGCCCACTTGCTTGAGCACCGGCAGCATATCGGGCGTCCGCGCGAGCGTCTCGGCGGCTTTGGCATGAACCTCGCTCATCCATTCGATCAGGTCTTCCGTCTTGCGGGAATGGGCGAGCCCGTGGCGGGCGGCTTCGCGGGCCACCGTCAGGATGGTGCCTTCCACCGGCTTCACGACCGCCTTGTAAGCGGTATCAACTCCCTGTTGGAGAGCTGCTGCGAACCCAGGCACCCCGAGCTCACGCTGCCCCGCGACGGACTGGGCGAAGCCTCGGAACAACTGCGAGAGGATCACACCCGAATTGCCACGCGCCCCCATGAGCAGTCCTTTGGAGAGCACTTCGGCCGCGCGGCCGACTTCCTCCGCGGGTTTATTTTTCAATTCGGCCACGCCGGCCGACATGGTCAGATTCATGTTCGTGCCCGTATCCCCATCCGGTACCGGGAACACGTTCAGCGCGTTGATCAGCTCCGCGTTGCGCGAGAGCCGCTCCGCGCCGGCCAGCACCATCGCCGACCAGTCCGTTCCGTGCAAATTGCGCGTCGTCAATGAATATTCCCCTTTTCGAAGGCATATTCGAAGGTCGGCCGAGGCCGACGTTCGATTAGCCGAGGTGCGATCGGATGATGTCGAATCTGCGTTGCTTGCGTCCGGTCGTGCCTAGCGATTAACGCGTACGCCCTGAACGAAAATGTTCACATGATCGACTGCGAGCCCGACGACCTCTTCCAATACGTATTTGACTTTGGATTGAATGTTGTGGGCCACTTCCGAGATTTTGGTCCCGTAGCTCACGATGACGTACAAATCGAGGTGGAGCGCCTCGCCTTCCCGGCGAACCTCGACCCCTTTCGACAGGTTCTCCCTGCCGAGCATCTCGGCGATGCCATCCTTCAGTTGCTTGCGGGAGGCCATGCCCACCAGTCCATAACAATCCATCGCCGCCGATCCCGCGATGACGGAAATCACTTGGTCGGCTACGTCGATTTTCCCGTTTTCCGTCGCCAATTGCATAGGCATGGAAATTCACTCCTTTATGGGTCTATTATGGACCATACTTCATTGTACTATAAAGCACCCTCAAGTTCATCCCATTCGCGCAGCGGGGCGCCGATTTTCCCGTCTTGCCCGGTTTTAAGAATGATACCGTATGAGGAAGGATACGGTCAAACCGCCTGCCAGGTTTCGTTCACATCCGTCACGGCCCGGGAAAACGGAAGGGTTGAACAAGATCCGAACTCAGGTTACAGTAGGAATCGCCGCACGTTGCAGAAGTCCTCCATCCGATGGAGCCCGGCAGGCAGGTGATGGACCTGAAGAAAACGATCGCGTTTCTGCCCGCAGCTTCGCTCATCCTGGGCACGGCCGGCGCGGCGCCGGCCCACAGCGGGAAGCCGGGTAAGCACGGCGGGCACCACTGCTCGACCAAGTCGAAGAAAAAGGGATTGTGCACGGGTTATTATGATCATCGATAATGCGAAAACATCGGCTCGAAGCCGATTTAACCGATTGCAACCCCCTAGGCCGTATGCTATGATATTAGAAGTGTCTGCAAGGTCTTGGTAGGGAGGTGGATTTTAATGGCTCGCAAATGTTATATCACGGGTAAGAAACCGAGCTCCGGCAACAACGTCTCGCACGCCAACAACCACAACAAGCGTTCGTGGGGCGTCAACGTACAAAAGGTTCGCATTTTGGTGAACGGAAAGCCGAAGCGCGTCTACGTCAGTACACGCGCCCTGAAATCCGGCAAAGTAACCCGCGTCTAATTCCGCTGCGATCGCGGCGCATGACAAAAGCACCTGGAGGCCAGGTGCTTTTTGTTATGTTTACGGCAAGTTCGGGTTCGCCCTCGCCAAGCTTGCACAGACCGTCGCAAGCGGCTTCCCGGCAGAGCCGGCGCCTCCGGGAACCGCGGGTTCCTCGGGAGGCGTCAGTTTTTTTGGAATGTGTTCAAGAGCGCTTTTACGAATCCGCCCAAAAACTTCGGCAGCTTGATGGTGTAAAACTTCATCGTTCCCACCCTCCTCCGGTCAAATGCCTTTGCCGCTCATGCCTACATACGGCCGCGCATCTTCATCCGCATGCGCCGTTGATTCAATGTATGCAAAAGAGGCTTGACCCTATACCGAAGGGGAGACGAAATTTCAGCCGGCGGCCGCATCCTTGAGCGCCGCGATCGCCTGGGCGCGGTCGGCCTGCGCGAAGATGAAGTTGCCGGCGACGAGCGCGTTCGCGCCCGCCTCCGTCACGCGCTTCGCGGTCTCGGCGTTGATCCCGCCGTCCACCTCGATGTGGGTGGCGGCGAGACCGCGCGCATCGAGCGATTCGCGCAGCGCGCGGATCTTGTCCAGCATCGCGGGAATGAACGACTGTCCGCCGAAGCCCGGGTTTACCGTCATGATCAGCGCCAGATCGATATCCCCCAGCACGTAATCGAGCACGGACAGCGGCGTATGCGGGTTCAGGGCGACGCCGGCGGCGAGACCCAGTTCCCGGATCGCGTGGATCGTCCGGTGCAGGTGAACGCAGGCTTCGGCATGAACCGTGATCCGGTCCGCTCCGGCGGCCTTCAAATCCGCGAACAGCCGCTCCGGCGTATGCACCATCAGGTGCACGTCGAAAGGCAGCTTCGTGTAGGAGCGGACAGCCGCCACGATCGGCGGCCCGAATGTCAGATTCGGGACGTACTGTCCGTCCATGATGTCGATATGAATCCAGTCCGCGCCGGCCCGTTCGGCGTCGCGGATTTCCTCTCCCAGTCTCGCGAAGTCCGCCGACAGGATGGATGGTGCGATAATGGCCATCGTCTAGTACCTCCGCGCTTTTTCTTTCCATTCGGTCATGAATTCCGCGTAGTGGCGGTAGCGGCTTTCGGCGACCTCGCCGCGCTCCAGCGCCTCCCGGACCGCGCACGACGGCTCGTGGACGTGCGTGCAGCCCCGGAACTTGCAGCCCGGCGCGAGCGCGCGGAATTCACGGAAGCAGGCGCCGATCTCTTCCACGCCCAGCTCCTGAAAGTCCAGTTGGCTGAAGCCTGGCGTATCCGCCACGAAGCCGCCGCCCGGCACCTGCACGAGCTCGACGTGCCGGGTCGTATGCTTGCCCCGTCCGAGCTTCTCGCTGATCTCGTTCGTCTCGAGGGCGAGTCCGGGCACGAGAGCGTTAAGAAGCGAGGACTTGCCGACCCCGGACTGGCCGGCGAACACGCTCACGTGGCCGTGCAGCTCCTGCCGCAGCGGTTCGAGACCCTCCCCTCGCCGGGAGCTGGTCACGACCACCCGGTAGCCGATCGACTCGTAGAGCCGTCTGGCGGCCTCCACATCCCCGCGGATACGGGCGGCGGCCTCCGCTGCCTCCAGCGCGTCGGCCTTCGTCAGCACGAGCAGCGCGTCCAGGCCCGCGTGCTCTATATGCACGAGGAACTTGTCGAGCAGCTGCAAGTTAAGCTCCGGCCGGATAACCGAGAAGACGAGCACCGCCAGGTCCGCATTGGCCACGGGCGGCCGGACGAGCGACGTCCGGCGCGGCATAATCTCGTCCACCGTGCCTTCGCCGTTCTCCGTCTCGCCGAAGACGACGCGGTCCCCGACGAGCGGAGACTCCCCGCGCTTCTTGAAGATGCCGCGAGCGCGGCACTGCACCGTGGCTTCTGCCTCATCGCCCTGCACGTAATAATATCCGCTTAGCGCCTTCACGATCGTGCCTACGGGCATGCGTCGAAATCCCCTTTGCTCATTGTCCGCCGTCCTGGTTCGTGCCATTATCGGTGCCGGCGTTCGGATCGTCCGTCGTGGTAGGATCCGGCGACGACGGCGGATCGACGATGACCGGCGCGTCCTCGTACGGGACCGGGATGCTGTCGAAATACTGGTCGTCCCGGAACACCATGATAAGCCCCTGCTGCCCCGGCGACAGCACGACCTTCACCGGAATCGTCGTCGTGGCGGAAATCTTTTTCGGTCCCCAGACGACATGGCTGTCGCCGAGCGCGTCGGTGACGACGATCTTGATCGTGCTCGACTTCCCTTCGACCGGCGACACCGTTACGGGCACCGACTTCTGCTTGGCGTCCGCCGGGAATCCGCTGCTGATCCAGATCTGCACCTCGGTGCCGGCCTGAACCGTTTCGTTCTGCTCGGCCGGGAATTGCTTGAACACCTTGCCTTTGGTCGTGTAGCTCGGCTCCTGGAAGATGTTGCGGTCCGGCAGCTTGAGGTTGTACTTCGCCAACTCGGCTTTCACTTCGGCGAGCGTCATACTGATCAGGTTCGGCATCGGGAACGACTCCAGCCCTTTGCTGACGGTCAGCGTGACCGTGTCCTTGGCCGGGTCGAACGTCTCGCCCGCCGCCGGCTTCTGGTCCAGCACCGTGCCCGGATCGCTCTCGTCGAACACTTCGTTTTTGACGACGTCCGTCGTCAGGCCGAGGCCCTTCAAGATGTCGACGGCGTCGTTGTACATTTTGCCCTTCAGCGCCTCCATCGTCGGCAGCTCGGGGCCGGTGCTCACCGTCAGCGTAACGGAGGAGCCTTCCTTGACGGCCATATCCTGCTTGGACTGCCGGATGACGTGGTTCTCCTCCACCTCGCTGCTGGCTTCCTTCAGGACGGGGTCGGCGACCTTCAGCCCGACCCCCTCCAGCTTGGTGCGAGCATCCTCCAGCGTGTCGCCGACGACGGTCGGCACCTGAACGTCCGAAGGGCTGAGCTGCCCCTTCAGGTAAAACACGGCCCACAGCAAAATGCCGATCAACAAGGCGGCCAGCAGCCCGAAGACGGTCGGCATCACCCAGCGGCGCCTGCGCCGCTCGGGCTCCGGCTCGTCCCGCCGCTCGCTTTCCGAGCCTTTCTTGATGATCGTGTCGCCCGCCGACGTGCCCATGTTGGGCCGGATCGCCGGAATGACGCGCGTTTGCTCTCCCTCGTCCGCGTCCTCGCCGAACTGCGCGCGCGGCTCGTTCAGCCGCTGCGGCTGCAGGCACGTCTCCAGATCCGCGAGCATCTCCTGCGCGGAGCGGTAACGCTCCTGCGGATTTTTGCGCATCGCCCGGAGGATAATGTTCTCCACGCTTTGCGGGATGTGCGGGTTGACGAGCCGCGGCTCCTCGAACGGCTCCTGCAGATGCTTGAGCGCGACGCTGATCGGACTCTCGCCGAGGAAAGGCAGCCGGCCCGTCAGCATCTGGTAGAGCACGATGCCCAGCGAATAGATGTCCGACTTTTCGCCGGTCGCCACGCCTTTCGCGTGCTCGGGAGAAAAGTAATGGACCGAGCCTACGACCGAGCCCGTCTGCGTGATCGTCGAAGCCGTTACGGCCCGCGCGATGCCGAAGTCCGTCACCTTAACCCGCCCGTTTTTGCCGATCAGGATGTTATGAGGCTTGATATCGCGATGAATGATCTGGCTATGATGGGCGTGATCGAGCGCGTCGCAGATCTGGCTGGCGATGCGCACGGCTTCCGCGGCTTGGAGCGGGGCCCGGTCGCGGATGATTTCGTTCAGGTTGGCGCCGTCCACGTATTCCATAATGATATAGTGCGTGTCGTCCTCTTGGCCGACGTCGTAAATGCTGACGATGTTCGGGTGGGACAGCGACGCCGCGGCCTGCGCCTCCCGGCGGAACCGGCGGACGAACTCGTCGTCGTGCACGAACTGCTGCCGGAGCACCTTTACGGCGACGAAGCGGTTCAGGAGGATGTCCCGCGCCTTGTAAACGAGCGCCATGCCCCCGCCGCCGACGCGGTTCATGATCTCGTAGCGTCCGCTGAGCAGATGTCCGATCATGGGGCACCTCCTTCTGCGGCGTCGGCCGGCACGTAGTCGATCAGGGCGACGGTGACGTTGTCGTAGCCGCCCCCTTCGAGCGCCAGGGCAATGAGCCGGTCTGCCGCCTGCTCCAGATCGAGATCCGGCGCCGTCAGCGTCCCAAGGATCGTCTCCCGCTCGACGAGATTGCTAAGGCCGTCGCTGCAAAGCAGCAGCCGGTCGCCGGGCAGCATGTCGATCCGCATGACATCGACGGCGACGTCGCGGTCGGTGCCGAGCGCCCGCATCAGCACGTTGCGGCGGGGATGGTTGGCTGCTTCCTCGGGGCTCAGCTGCCCGGACTTGGCGAGCTCGTTCACGAGCGTATGGTCCTCGGTGAGCTGCTCGATGGCGCCGCCGCGGATGCGGTATACCCGGCTGTCGCCGATATGGCCGATGAGCCCCTCCTTCTCGTCCACGAGGGCGAGGATGACCGTCGTGCCCATGTTGTGGTACTGGGCATGGCTCTCCGCCGCTTCGAAAACGGCGGCGTTCGCCTTCAGGATCAAATCCCGGAGCTTGCTCTCGCTCGCTTCTTCGGACAGGTCCGAAGCCCAGAGCGAAAGCGACCGGGACAACGTGTCGATGGCGATCGTGCTCGCCACGTCGCCGGCGTTGTGCCCGCCCATGCCGTCGGCCACCGCTGCCGCGGTCAAGCCGCTCGAGACGGTGCCGATCCACGCACGGTCTTCGTTTACTTGCCGGACTCGTCCGATGTGGCTTCTAAGCGCTGTTCTCAACCGCGTCACCTCGCCTGTGTCTCCATATGCTTCGCCCGCAGCTGGCCGCAAGCGGCCGCGATGTCGTGTCCCTGCTCCCGCCGGATCGTGGCGTTGATGTTCCGGCGCTCCAGGATGCGATGGAATTCGAAGATGTCGTCCCGCGGCGTCCGGACGTAGTCGCGCTCGGGCACGTAATTGACGGGGATCAGGTTGACGTGGCAGAGCATGCCCTGCAGCACCTTGGCCAACTCCTCCGCGTGCTCGGGCCGGTCGTTCACGCTGCCGATCAGCGCGTACTCGAACGTGATCCGGCGGCCCGTCTTCTCGATGTAGTAGCGACAGGCGTCCATCACTTCCTCGAACGGGTAGCGGCGGTTAACCGGCATCAGCTTGGAGCGCAGCGTGTCGTTCGGCGCGTGGATCGAGATCGCCAGATTGATCTGCGTGTTCTCGTCGGCGAACTTGAGCATGTTGGGCACGATGCCGCTCGTCGACACCGTGATGTGCCGCTGTCCGATGTTCAGCCCCTTCGGGTGCGTCATCTGGCGCAGGAACGTCATCGTCGCGTCGTAGTTCTCGAACGGTTCGCCCGAGCCCATGATTACGATGCTCGATACCCGTTCGCCTTCGGGGTCGAGCAGCTGCTGCGCCTTGACGACCTGGGCGACGATCTCGCCGGCCGTCAGGTTGCGCTTCAAGCCGCCGAGCGTCGAGGCGCAAAACGTGCATCCGATCCGGCAGCCGACCTGCGTCGTGACGCAGACGCTGTTGCCGTAGTTGTGCCGCATGATGACCGTCTCGATCGCGTGATTGTCCGCGAGGCCGAACAGGAACTTCACCGTGCCGTCCTTGGACTCCAGCTTCGTGATCTCGGTCAGCGTAACGAAATTAAAGCTGTCCGCGAGCTTCTCGCGCAGCGCCTTGGAGAGGTTCGACATCCCGTCGAAGTCGGTCGCGCGCTTCACGTACAGCCAATCGTAGATTTGACCGGCGCGGAAAGCGGGCTCGCCCTGCGCCTTGACCCAGTCCTGCAGCTGCTCGAGCGTATAATCGTAAATGAAAGGTTTCCCGTCAGCGGGAACGTAATCTTTGTTTTTTAACAAGGGAAGTCACCACCATTCGCTCTATTTTACCATAAACGCCCCTCCCGCAGAAGATTCGCAGGTGCGGCCTTATTTGCGTCGCAATCGGGCGATAAAAAACCCGTCGCTGCCGAAGTGCTGGGGCAGCAGCTGAACCATTCCCTTGAACGGGGCGGGCAGCGCGCCGGCCGTTCGCAGCGGCGCGAGCGTCTCCTCCGGCCATGCCGGATCGAGCGCGAAATCGGGACGGTCCCGGAGAAACGCGCGCACCGTCTCCTCGTTCTCCTCGGGCGCGATCGTGCACGTGCTGTAGACGAGCGTGCCGCCCGGCTTCACCATGTCGCCCGCCGACGCGAGCAGCCGGCGCTGCAGCGATGCCAGGCTCGCGATGTCCTCGGACCGCTTGTTCCACTTGATCTCGGGCTTGCGCCGAATGACGCCG
Source organism: Cohnella baijiui (assembly GCF_020731285.1). Taxonomy (GTDB): domain Bacteria; phylum Bacillota; class Bacilli; order Paenibacillales; family Paenibacillaceae; genus Cohnella. The sequence continues at coordinate 272,089 of NZ_JAJFOW010000005.1, read as the reverse complement.
AGCCCGGAGCAGGGCGCGTCCAGCAGCACGACGTCCATCGCGCCCGCCGGCAGGCGTTCCGCCAGCGTCTCCGCGTCCCCGACGCGGGTCGTCACGTTGGACAGCCCAAGTCGCTCCACCTGCTCGCGGATGAGCGCCTCCTTGTGCGCGTGCACGTCGTTGGCGACGACTTCGCCTCGTCCGTCCATCCGCTCCGCCAGGTGCGCCGCCTTGCCGCCCGGCGCTGCGCAGCAGTCGAGCACGCGCATGCCCGGCCGGGGGTCGCATACGGCGGCGACGAGCATCGAGCTCTCGTCCTGCACCGACAGTAACCCTTCGGCGAACCAGGGCGTCGACGCGAGGCTTCCCACCCGCGAAGCGACGATCCCTTCCGCCGTCAGCGCCGACGGCCGCGCCTCCACGCCTGCTTCCGCCATCCGCGCGAGCAGGTCCTTCCGCGACGCGCGGGTGCGGTTCACGCGGCCCGAAACGTGGGGCGGCGTGTTGCCCGCCGCGCACATCGCTTCAGCCGCGGCTTCGCCGTAGGCGGCTATCCAGCGTGCGACGAGCCAGCTCGGGTAGCTATGCTCGAGCGCGATGCGCTCTACCGCCGGCAGATCGGCGGGCAGCGGGGGCGCCACGCCTTCGCGCAGCAGGCCGCGCAGCACGCCGTTGACGAGGCCGGCGATGCCCGCGTGTCCGCGCCGCTTGGCGATGCGGACCGCCTCGTCCGTGACGGCGTGCGCGGGCACGCGGTCGAGCCAGCGGAGCTGGTAGTAGCTCAGGCGCAGCAGGCAGCGCACCCACGGCTCGAGCTTCGCGGGCCAGCCTTTTACGCGCGCCGCGAGCACGTAGTCGATCGTGCGCAGTCGCTGGATCGTCCCGTAGACAAGCTCGGTGGCAAGTCCCGCGTCCGCGCGGGACAGCCCGGCCTCCGTCAGCGTACGATTCAGTTCCAGGCCGCTGTAGGCACCCTTCTCCTCGACGCGAAGCACCACTTGGAGTGCCACCTCCCGCGCGGTGGCCGGCTGCTTGCGGGCGCCCGAGGCGCTTTTGGGCGGCCGATTGTGGGCGCTTTGGGCGCCTATGTTCGGCTGTTTGCCGACGCTTTTGGCGTTATTGTGCGGTTGTTTGGCGGCGCTTTGGGCATCAATGCGCGGCTGTTTGGCTGTGCTTTGGGCGCTTTTGTGCGGTTGTTTGGCGGCGCTTTGGGCGCCTTTGTGCGGTTGTTTGGCGGCGCTTTGGGCGCCTTTGTACGGTTGTTTGGCGGCGCTTTGGGCGCCTTTGTGCGGCCGATCGCCAGTGGCCGGTGCCGTTTTGAACGGCCATTCGCTGGCATCTTGTCCGCTTTGAGCTGGCTGATTGCGGGTGCTTCGGGCGCCTTTGTGCGGCTGTTTGCCGGCGTCATGCGCGACTCTTGATGACTGATCGCTGGCACCTTGTCCGCTTTTGGCCGGCAGTTTGCCGGTGCTTTGTCCGCTTCTGGACGGCGGACCGCCGGGTCGGCTTTCCGTCCGCGGGCTAGCCGCCTTCGCCAGTTGGGCGAAGGAGCGCTTCGAATTGTTTTGTCCTTCCAAATCCGCACCTCGTTCCTTTCGAGACGGGCCGCGGGCAATGGCGCCGCCATCGTCCGTTCCTCTCGAGTATATCCCGTTCGTCTATGAAAATTGCGAAATGCGCCGATGCTCCCGTTTTCAAGCCGAGCAGCGTGCGGCTTCGCCGGTCATTTCGATCGTTGTAGGTAGTTTGCATACGCACTTTGGTGCCGGACTGGCTTCTTCGACGAATGTAGGTAGTTTACATACGTACATTGGCGCTTACTCGACCAATTCGATGAATGTAGGTAGTTTGCGTACGCACTTTGGCGCTTGCTCGACCATTTCGTTGAATGTAGGTAGTTTGCATACGCACTTTGGCGCTTACTCGACCAATTCGATGAATGTAGGTAGTTTGCGTACGCACTTTGGCGCTTGCTCGACCATTTCGTTGAATGTAGGTAGTTTGCATACGCACTTTGGCGCTTGCTCGACCATTTCGTTGAATGTAAGTAGTTTACATACACACTTTGGCGCTTGCTCGATTCGGCCGATCTTGCCGCCGCAGCCTCCATGTAGGCGTCCACGACTCCTTCTTCGGCCGATTTTGCCACCGCAGCCTCCATGTAGGAGTCTATGACTCCTTCTTCGGCCGATCTTGCCGCCACAGCCCCCATGTAGGCGTCCACGACTCCTTCTTCGGCCGCCATTGCCTGCTCGAGGCACTCCGCGCTCCGCGCTTCCTCGTTCCGCCTCACCAAACGAAAAACGGCGCTCTATCCGAGCACCGTTCCGAACGCCAGCCTGGCGCCTCTCGCATAATCGGCCGCGGGCAGCGCCTTCTTGCCGGCCGGCTGCACCTCGGTCAGCACGACGCTGCCGTCGCCCGTCCGCACGCGAATGCCGTCGGCGCCGCTGTCCAACACCGTCCCGGGCGGCTGGTCGCTCCACGCGGCGCGCAGGTCGGCGTCCGCCGCTACGGGCGCGCGCACGCCCCACACTTTGAACACCTCGCCGCCCAGCGTCGTGAACGCGCCCGCCATCGGCGACAGCCCCCGCACGCGGTTGAAAACGGCGCGCGACGGGGCGCTCCAGTCCAGCCGCTCGTCGTCCCGCGTCAGATTGGGCGCGTAGGTCGCCAAGGCGTCGTCCTGCGGCTCGCGCGGCGCGGTGCCGTCTGCAAGCCGCGGCAGCCACTGCATAAGCAGCTCGGCGCCGGCCTCGCTCAGCTTCGCGAACATCGTGCCCGACGAGTCTTCGTCGGTGATCGGCACTTCGACCTTGGCGATCATGTCGCCCGTGTCGAGCCCTTCGGCCATGTACATCAGCGTGACGCCGGTCTTGGACTCGCCGTCGATGACCGAGCGCTGAATCGGCGCGCCTCCCCGGTACCGGGGCAGCAGCGAGCCGTGAACGTTGACGCAGCCGAGACGCGGCAGCTCCAGCACGCCGCGCGGCAAAATCTGCCCGTACGCGGCGGTCACGATGAGATCCGGCGCCAGCTCCGCCACCGCCGCAACCGCTTCGGGCGCGCGCATGCGCTCCGGCTGCAGCACCCGGAGACCCCGCTCCAGGGCGAACGCTTTGACCGGCGGCGGGGTCAGCTCGCGCTTGCGCCCCTTCGGCCGGTCGGGCTGCGTAACGACGCCCGCCACTTCCACGTCGGACACGTCCAGCAGCGCGCGCAGCGAAGGGACGGCGAACTCCGGCGTCCCCATAAATACGATCTTCAACATAGATGTCATCCTATCTCGCGTAGTTCGCGATTCCTCGCATCGATCCGTCCAACGCCGCCGGAAACGGGGACCGCCTTCTTCGGAGAGCCTTGGTCCGCCCCGGGGGCGGCGTCAATCCTGCGCTTCGTCCGGTTCCGGCGCCTTGCGCTCGTAGATCGACTCGGCGATATCGATGAACAGCACGCCGTTCAGGTGATCGATCTCGTGCAGGAACGCGCGGGCGAGCAGCTCCGAGCCTTCGTACTCGACAGGATTGCCGTGCCGGTCCTGGCCTTTGACCTTCACCTTCAGCGCGCGCCGTACGTCGCCCTGCAGTCCGGGAATGCTGAGACACCCTTCCGGTCCGAATTGCTCCCCTTCCTGGGAGACGACCTCCGGATTGACCAGCTCGATCAGACCGTGTTCCTCGTCTGCGTCGACGACGATGACCCGCTTCGAGATGCCCACCTGCGGCGCTGCCAGGCCGACGCCGTCCGCATCGTACATCGTATCGGCCATGTCGTCCAGCAGCTTGTGCAAATTGGCGTTAAACTTCGTCACTTCCTGCGCGCGTTCGCGCAGAACGTCATCGGGATGCTTCACGATCAAACGAATGGACATCGCGCTCAACCTTCCTTTTTTACAACATCATTTGCGGGTCGACGTCCACGCCGAGCTGCACGCCGTGGCGCTTAGCCGTCTCAGCCAGCTCCTTCAGCGTCTCCGCCGCCCAGGCGCGCGCGTCTACGTCTCCCCGATATTTTACCATACATTGAAAACGGTAGCGATCTTTCAATCTCGGAATCGGCGACGGAACCGGTCCGAGCACCTCGGCGGCCCGCGGCGCGTTCGGATCGTCTCCGCCCAACCCCTCCTTCGCCGCCCGCTCCCGCATCTTGGCCGCGAACGACTGGCCCATCGACAACAGCAGCGGCACCTGCTCGTGCGACAACGTCAGCGTGAGCAGCCGTCCGTAGGGCGGATAGCCGAGCGCCCGGCGATGGCCGAGTTCCTTGGCCGTGAAGCCGCGGTAGTCGTGATGCTCCACGGACGAGATCGACTCGTGCTCCGGTTCGTACGTCTGCACGATCACTTCGCCCGGCAGCTCGTGGCGGCCCGCCCGTCCGGCGACCTGGGTGAGCAGTTGAAACGTGCGCTCCGCCGCCCGGAAGTCCGGCAGCCGGAGCGCGGCGTCCGCCGCGAGCACGCCAACCAGCGTCACGTGGGGGAAGTCCAACCCCTTCGCCACCATCTGCGTGCCGAGCAGCACGTCCGCCCGGCGCTCGCGGAACGCCGTCAGCCAGCGCTCGTGCGAGCCTTTTTCCGTCGTCGTGTCGACGTCCATGCGGATGACCCGGATGCCCGGGAACGTCTCGGCCAGCGCTTCCTCAACCTTCTGCGTTCCGGTGCCGAAAAAGCGGATGTGCGGGCTTTCGCAGGACGGGCATTTGTCCGGCTCCCGCTCCGCGTAGCCGCAGTAGTGGCACCGGAGATTCTGCGAGCCGCGGTGGTAGGTCAGCGCGATGTCGCAGTGCGGGCACATTGCCGTGTAGCCGCAGGATCGGCACATGACGAACGTCGCGTAGCCGCGCCTGTTCAGCAGCAGCACCGACTGCTCGCCGCGCTCGAGCCGCGTCCGCAGCGCGTCGGCGAGCGCGCGGCTGAACATCGCCCGGTTGCCGAGCCGCAGTTCCTCCCGCATGTCGACGATGCTCACGCGCGGCAGCGGCCGGTCGGCCACCCGCTGCGGCAGCGGGACGTAGACCGGGCGGACAGCCTCGTCCCCTTCCCCCAACGCGGGCGCGGCGCCGGTCGCCGCCCCATACGTTTCCAGCGACGGCGTGGCCGACCCGAGCACGACGGCGGCTCCGTTCAGCCGGCCCCGTTCGATTGCGACGTCGCGGGCATGATACTTGGGGCTCTCCTCCTGCTTGTACGTCGTCTCGTGCTCCTCGTCGATAATAAGTAGTCCTAGCCGGGTAAACGGGGCGAATACCGCCGACCGCGCGCCGACCGCTACCTGCGCCCGGCCTTCCCGGATTTTGCGCCATTCGTCGTAGCGCTCGCCGTTCGAGAGACGGCTGTGCAGGACGGCGACGCGCGCGCCGAACCGCCCCTTGAACCGTTCCACCATCTGCGGAGTGAGCGCGATTTCCGGCACGAGCACGATCGCCTCGCGGCCTTGCGCGAGCGCCCGGTCGATCGCCTGCAGATAGATCTCGGTCTTGCCGCTGCCGGTCACCCCGTGCAGCAGAAATGTCTCGTGCCTCCTGGACTCGACCGCTTCGGCGATCGGCGCGTACGCCTCCCGTTGGGCGGGCGTGAGCGGCAGCGGCGCGGACGGCGCGAAGCTGCGGTCCGCATACGGATCGCGCTCGGCTGTCACGGCCCGCACCTCGAGGACGCCTTTATCCGCGAGAGCGCGGATCGCGGCGGTCGTCGTGCCGACCGCTTCGGCCAGGACGGACTGGGCGACCGGCTCCGGATGCGCCAGCAAATACGAAAGCAGCTCCTTCTGCTTGGCCGCCCGAGCCGGCAGCGCGTCCAAAGCTTGCCTAAGCTCGGACTCGGCGGGGGTGAACACGGTCAGCACCGTTTTGACCGACAACCGGTCCTCGACCTTCTGCCGCTCCTCGAGCTTGCCTTCTTTCACCCACATCTTCACGATGTCGGCCCGCTCGGGATGCTGCTGAAGCAGCTGCGACAGCTTCACCGGCCCGCCGCTTTCCAAGGCGCGCAAAAAATCGGCGTAAACGGACATCTCCAATACCGTCCACGCCGCGTCCGGCGCGGGCGAAATGTATTTCTCGGTCCGGCCCTTAAGCGCCGCGGGCAGCATCGCCTGCAGCGCGACCGTCAACGGGCATAACCAACGTCGGCTCATCCAGAGGCCGATCTCCACCAGCTCCTCCGACAACGGCGGCACGGCGTCCAGCACATCGGCGATCGGCTTCAGCCGGGACGGGTCGACCTCCGCTTCGCCGGCCGAGCCGAGCACGATGCCCTGGAGCGTCCGACCGCCGAACGGGACCGCGACGCGGCTGCCCGTCTCGACCCAGTCCGCCAGCCGTTCGGGCACGAGATAGTCGAACGGCCGGTCCGTCTCCCGGCTAGGCACGTCGACGATGACGCGGGCGATCTTCATGCTCCCGGCCCCTTCCCGCCGTCGGTCGGTCCGTCCCGCCGTTCCGCGCGCGCGATGGCCAGCTCCCAGATCCGGTCGGCGACGGCGCGCTTGGATTGCAGCGGCAGCGCGGCGACGAGCCCTTCTTCCCCGTACACGCTGACGATATTCGTATCCGTTCCGAAGCCCGCGCCCGCCTGGGAAACGTCGTTGGCGACGATCAGGTCGCAGCGCTTGCGCTTCAGCTTGTCCATCGCGTGGCGCTCGGTATCGTCCGTCTCCGCCGCGAAGCCGATGACGAACGGCGCGGGGCCGTTCCCGGCCACCCTGGCTTTCCAATCCCCGATCGCCTGCAGAATATCGGGGTTGCGCACGAGCTCGAGCGTCATCCGCTCGGCGCCCTTCTTCATCTTCGAAGGCTGCCGCTGCGCCGGACGGTAATCGGCGACGGCCGCCGCCTTCACGACAAAGTCGGTCGTCGGCATCCGCGCGAGGACAGCCTCGTGCATGTCGGCCGCGGACTCCGTGTATACGACGGTCACGCCGGGCGGCGGCGGGCCGTCGGTCCGCGCGCAGACAAGCGTCACGTCGGCGCCGAGACCCCTCGCGGACTCCGCCAGGGCGAAGCCCATCTTGCCGGACGAGTCGTTCGTGATGTAGCGGACCGGATCGAGCCGCTCGATCGTGCCGCCCGCCGTGATCAGCACCCGCCGGCCGGCCAACGGACGCGGCCCGGCGAGCAGCTCCACGATAACCGAAACGATTTCGTCCGGCTCGGCGAGCCTGCCTTTGCCGACGTAGCCGCAGGCGAGCTGTCCGGTGCCCGACTCCACGAACCGGACGCCGCGGCGCGCCAGCGTATCCAGGTTGATCTGCACGGCCGGGTGCGCGAGCATGTGAACGTTCATCGCCGGCGCGACCAGCACGGGGGCAGTCGTCGCGAGCAGCGTCGTGCTCAGCATATCGTCGGCGATCCCGTGGGCCAGCTTGCCGATGAGATTGGCGGTTGCCGGCGCCACGATGACGAGGTCCGCCGCATCCGCCCAGTCGATATGCTGGACGACGGAAGCGTCTCGCTCGTCGAAGACGTCGGTGGCCACCGGGTGGCGGGAAAGCGTCTGCAGCGTCAGCGGAGCGATGAACTTGGTCGCGCCTTCGGTCATGATGACCCGGACCTCTGCGCCGAGACCGACCAGCCGGCTGCATAGGGTAGCCGCCTTGTATGCCGCGATCCCTCCGGTAATGCCCAGCACGATCGTTTTGCCCGTAAGCGTTGGACTCATCCTGCATTCCCCTCTCTTTTCGCCGCCTTCCCGAAAGGGAAAGCGACGGCTCTCTCTTCATAAAAAACGGACCCGCCTGCTCCGAGTAGAGGGCTGGTCCGTTTACGCGCGAACGACGGCGCCGGCGAAGGCGGCGTCCCCGCCGTCCGCTGCGAACCGCGCCTGCCGCGCTGGAAGCGAGGGCCGAGGCCCGTTCGACCGCATTCCGCGGCCGAACGGCCGAAGATGCCCCTAACGGAGAAACGCGGAGAAAAAAAACAACCGCGAGGGTTGTTTCTTTCGGTGCATCATTCTTCTTCCGGTTCTTCTTCGTTTCGAATGGCTTCGACCGTAATGAGGTCTCTGTAAATCTCCTCGAGCGCGACGCCGACGACCTTGTGGGACTTCGGCGCGTCCAGGCTGCTGATCTTGCCTTCGCGCAGCGAGCGCGCCCGCTTCGAGGCGGCGACGACCAGCGTATACTTGCTGTCTACCTTGCGGACCAATTCGTCGATCGATGGGTACAGCATGGGATCACCTCTCCGTTACGTTTTCAGTGAGCGGCAAGCGGTCGAGCTCCTCGAACAGCTCGTGAAGGAAACGCTCGCGCTTGCAATGTTCGGCGATCAGAATCGCCTCGATGCGATGGCATGCGGTATCGATCTCGTCGTTGACGACGGCGTAGTCGTAGTGCTCCAGCAAGTTCATCTCCTGGACGGCTACCGACAGCCGATGGTCGATCGTGGCCTGGGACTCGGTCCCGCGGCCCGTGATCCGCTCCTTCAGCTCGCGAAGGGAAGGCGGCAACAAAAAGACGAAGATCCCCTCCGGGAACTTCTCTCTCACTTTGACGGCGCCTTGCACTTCGAGCTCAAGAATGATGTCCTTGCCCTCGCTCAGCGTCTTCTCGACGAAATCGCGGGGCGTGCCGTAATAGTTTCCGACGTATTCCGCATATTCCAGAAGCTGATCCTTGGCGATCATCTCCTGAAACTGCTCGCGCGTCCGGAAGAAATAGTTCACACCGTCCTTCTCTCCCGCGCGCGGGGCGCGGGTCGTGGCCGACACGGAATACGTCAGCCCCGGCAGCTTGTGCCGAAGCGCGGCGCAAACCGTGCCTTTGCCGACGCCCGAAGGGCCGGACAATACGATAAGCAAACCTCTGTTCATGGACTTCCCCGATTCATTCGTCATGTTCGTCGTCTTTGGTCGACAACCGGTGAGCCACCGTCTCCGGTTGGACGGCCGACAGGATGACGTGGTCGCTGTCGGTGATGATGACGGCGCGCGTGCGGCGCCCGTACGTCGCATCGATCAACATGTGCCGGTCGCGCGCTTCCTGAATGATCCGTTTGATCGGTGCCGATTCCGGACTGACAATCGAAATAATCCGATTCGCGGACACGATATTGCCAAATCCGATATTGATCAGCTTGATCGCCATGCCACTTTTCCCTCCGGTCCATTCCTCGCAAGCAGCACCCCGGGGCAACCCTACTACGCTCTCATTGTTGCCGAAAGCGGCCCTACGCATACTGCGGGACTGTGGATACACTTGGCCTCCCGGTCGCGCGCCGATGCGGCTGGGCGTTCCGTTCGCTGGCCATATTTGTTTATTCTACTTGAAATCTCTCGGACGGACAAGAGGTTTGCTCATCTTCGAACGACGCCGCGCTCCGCGCCTTGACGTATGCGGCGAGCTCGGCCGTCATCTCGTAAAAGAGGAACGGCGTCATGAGGTAGATGCCGTTGAAATGCTTCATCGCCGAATCTAGCAATTCCTTCGCGATCGCCACGCCCTCCGCCCGGCCGGCCGCGCCTTCGAGACGCTGCATGCGGCCCCGGACCTCGTCGGACAGCTGGATGCCGGGCACCTCGTTGTGCAGATACTCGGCGTTGCGCCCGCTCGCGAGCGGAAAGATGCCGAGGAAGACCGGGACGTTCAGGTGACGGGTCGCCTCCGCGATCCGTTCGATCAGTCCGGCGTCGTAGACCGGCTGGGTCATGACGTAGTCCGCCCCGGACGCGATTTTGCGCTCTAGCCGCTGCACCGCTTTGTCCAGATGCTTGACGTTCGGGTTAAACGCCGCGCCGACGACGAAGCCTGCCTTCTGCTTAAGCGGCTTGCCCGAGAAGGCGATGCCTTCGTTCAACTGCTTGATCATGCGGATGATCTCGAACGACGTCAGATCGTAAACCGAGCTCGCTCCCGGCAGGTCGCCGAACTTCGCCGGGTCGCCCGTCACGGCCAGCACGTGGTCGATGCCGAGCGCGTCGAAGCCCATCAGATGCGACTGCGTGCCGATCAGATTGCGGTCCCGGCAAGCCAGGTGCACGAGCGGCCGGATGCCGACCCGCTCCTGCACAAGTGCGGCGAGCGCCATGTTGCTCATCCGGGTCACGGCGAGCGAGTTGTCGGCCATCGTCAGCGCATCCGCCCCCGCTTCCCGAAGCGCGGCAGCGCCGGCCATGAACTTCGAGATGTCGAGCTCGCGCGGGGGATCCAGCTCGACGATGACGGTATGGCGCCGCTTGGCCAGCTCAACGATCGACGGCGCGGCCGCCTGCCTGGCCGGCTCCGGCACGACCGGCTCCGCGAGCCGGATCTGCGCCGCCTGCGCCTCGGCCGCTTCCGCGGCGGTCGCGCTGGGCGCGTAGCCGCGGAGAGCGCCCGCGATCGCCGCGATATGGTCCGGCGTCGTCCCGCAGCAGCCGCCGATCAACCGTGCGCCTAAGTCGGCGAAGCGGCGTGCGTTCGTCCCCATGTACTCCGGCGTCGCCGAATAGACGACCTGGCCGTCCACGTAGTCGGGGAGGCCGGCATTCGGAAACGCGCTGAGCGGCCGTTCGAAGTCGCGCGGGATCGCCTCGAGCGCGCGTAGAATGCCGTTCGGTCCGCTGCGGCAGTTAAAGCCGATGACGTCAGCACCTTCGGCCGCGAGGCGCGCGAACGCCTCCGGCAGCGGCACGCCGTCGTGCGTCCGCGTCGGGTCTTCTACGGCGAACTGGCAGATGACGGGGAGATCGCTGAGCTTGCGGACGATGCCGAGCGCGAGCGACAGCTCCTCCAGGTCGAAAAACGTCTCGAGCAGCAGCCCGTCCGGCTTCGCCCCGACCAGCGCGCCGATCTGCTCTTCGAAGTCCCGGCGAATGCTCGCGGTCCGTACGTTTTTGCGGCGTCCCGCCCGGATCGCGCCGACCGCTCCCACGACGTAAGCGCGGTCGCCCGCCGCTTTGCGGGCGAGCTCGACGCCGGCGGCGTTGATCCGCTCCGCCTGCTTCTGCAGGCCGTACTTGGCCAGCTTGGCGTACTGCGCGGAGAAGGTGTTCGTCTCGATCACTTCCGCCCCGGCCGCGATATAGCGGCGGTGCACGTCCGCGATCACGTCCGGCTGCAGCAAGTTGTATTCTTCGAACGAAACCCCGATGGGGAATCCGAGCTGGTACAAATAAGTGCCCATCGCGCCGTCGCCGACGAGCGCTCGCCCGGCGAGGGCTGCGCGCAAATCCGGTTTCAAAAGGCTTCCCATCCAATCTGTGCAAAGTCGTGGCAGAATACGATTGCCAAGCGTATCAGGTGTTATTAATGTAGCACATTTCCCCGATGCCGGAAATGCCAAAAACCCGGCCGGAGCCGGGCATTGTCGGGCGAAAGGCGGCGGTTGCCCGCTTTAGAGCGTACCGGTATAGACCGTCTCGGCCGGCCCCGTCATATAGACGCGGCCGGTCTCTTCGTCCCACTCGATGTACAGGTCGCCGCCCGTCAGCGAGATCGTCGCCCGGCGGTCGGTGAGGCCGTTCAGCACCGAGGACACGAGCGTCGCGCAAGCGCCGGTGCCGCAGGCGAGCGTCGGGCCGGCGCCGCGTTCCCAGACGCGCATATCCACCTGTTCGCGGGAGTTAACCGTGGCGAACTCCACGTTGATCTTGCGCGGGAACAGGGGATGCGTCTCGAGCTTTGGTCCCCATTTCGCCAGATCGAAATGAACGGCGTCGTCCACGTAAATGACGGCATGCGGATTGCCCATCGACACCGCTGTAAACGTAAAGTCCCGTCCGTCCACCGTCGCCGTCGCGCCGACAACCGGATCGGCGTCGATCGTCGTAGGGACGTCAAGGCCGTTCAGGATCGGTTTTCCCATATCGACGCGCACGCGCCGCGCTTTGCCGTCCACGACTTCGAGCTGAACCGGCTGCACGCCCGCGCCCAACGTCTCGATCGTGATTTCCGTCCGGTTGGCCAAGCCGTTGTCGTTGACGTATTTGGCTACGCACCGGATCGCGTTGCCGCACTGCTCCGCCTCGGAACCGTCCGAGTTCATGATCCGCATCATGAAGTCGGCCTTGTCCGAAGGCAGGATGTAGACGAGTCCATCGGCGCCGATGCCGAAGAACCGGTTGCACAGGCGCACCGCGAGCGAGGACGCGTCCGCGGGCAGCGCCTGCTCGCCGTACACCACGATAAAGTCATTGCCGAGGCCGTGCATTTTTGTAAATTCCATGAGGCTTACCCTCCAGATCGATAGGCTTGGAATGTCCTTTTCGATTTCCTATCATACCGTATATTTTTCCCGCCGCGCATACAGCAATCGCCGGATTGTTTGCATTTTTCTGACGATCGGCCCGCCTTTATGGATAACATTGCAAGCGCAGGTAATCATACGACTGACTGCAAACGTTGTTCGCCCAAACGAAGGAGGACCCCATCATGGCCAACGAAGATAAGCGTCCGCCGCAGCAGCCGCAGGACGACTCGCGCAGAAGATTCCTAAAATATACGGGCACCGCGATCGGCGGCGTCGTCGTCGGGGGCATTGTCGGCGGCCTGATCGGCGCCAACGCGAACAAGACGAAAAGCGGCGCTCCCGCGCCGGGCGCCTCACCCGCGCCGCCCGCGGCCGAATCGGACCGCGACTACAACCAGGCGCTCATGTTCTTCAATCAAAACCAGTTCCAGATCACCGAAGCCGCGACCGAGCGCATTTTCCCGGCCGACGACCTCGGCCCCGGAGCCAAGGAGCTCGGCGTCGCCTTCTTCATCGACCACCAGTTGGCCAGCGCCTACGGGTCGAACGCGAAGGATTACATGATGGCCCCGTTCTACAAGGCCGAAGCCTATCAAGGCTATCAGATGGCGTTCCGCCGGCGCGAGCTGTTCGTGCTGGGGCTCGAGGCGCTGGACGGATTCAGCACCAAAAACTACCAAAAGAAATTCGTCAAGCTGACGCCCGAGGAGCAGGACGCCGTCCTCGCCGCCTTCGAATCGGACAAGGCGGACGTTCAAGCCGTGCCGGCCCCGACCTTCTTCAACATGCTGCGTGCGCTGACGCTCGAAGGCGTCTATTCGGACCCGTTGTACGGCGGCAACAAAAACATGGGCGGCTGGAAAATGCGCAGCTTCCCGGGCAACCAAATGAGCTACACCGACGTGATCGAAAAGGACGGGCTCGTCAAAATCGAGCCGCTCAGCCTGCACGATCACCTGACTTCCTGAGAGGAGAATCGAACCTATGGCTACCAAACTGCCGAAAGTACCGGTCGTCATCGTCGGCATGGGTTGGGTCGGGGGCATCATCGCCGCCGAGCTGACCAAGGCCGGCATTCAAGTGGTGGGTCTCGAGCGAGGCAAAAGCCGCAGCACGGAAGATTATTACCACGTGCACGACGAGCTGCGCTACGCGAACCGTTACGAGCTGATGCAGGATTTGTCCAAAGAGACCGTCACCTACCGGAACAACGAGAAAGTCCGGGCGCTGCCGATGCGCAGCTACGGTTCGTTCCTCCTCGGCGACGGCCTGGGCGGAGCGGGCGTTCACTGGAACGGACAATACTATCGTTTCCTGCCCTACGACTTCGAGATCCGCTCCAAGACGATCGACCGGTACGGCAAAGGCAAAATGCCGGAAGGGATGACGCTCCAAGACTGGGGCATCAAATACGACGAGTTGGAGCCTTATTTCGTCCAGTACGAGCAGATGGCGGGCATTTCGGGCGAACCGACGACGCAGGACAACGTAGGCAAGATGTCCAAGCCGTTCCCGACGCCTCCGATGAAAGTGACGCCGGGCATGAAGCTGTTCCACGACGCAGCCAAAAAGCTCGGCTACAAGCCGTACATGATCCCGTCCGCGAACCTGTCTCAGGATTACACCAACCCGGACGGCGTCTCGCGCGCCGCCTGCCAATACTGCGGCTACTGCGAGCGGTTCGGCTGCGAATACGGCGCCAAGGCCGACCCGGTCGTCACCGTTCTGCCGGTCGCGCAGCAGACGGGCAAGCTGGAGCTGCGCACGTTCGCCAACGTCACGGGCGTCTCCCACAGCGGCGGCAAAGCGACAGGCGTCACCTACGTGCATACGCCGACCGGAGAGGAATATTTTCAGCCGGCGGACGTCGTGGTACTCGCGAGCTACGTCTTTTCCAACGTTCGTCTGCTGCTCCTGTCCAAGTTGGGCAAGCCCTACGATCCGGCGACGGGCACGGGCGCCGTCGGCCGCAACTATTGCTACCAGGTGAACGGGGCGTCGACGACGGCTTTTTACGACGACAAGGAATTCAACATCTTCATGGGCGCGGGGGCGCTCGGCAGCAGCCTCGACGACTTCAACGGCGACAACTTCGACCATACCGACCTGAAGTTTCTCCACGGCGCCAACATCCGGTACACGCAGGCGGGCTTGCGCCCGATCCAGCACAATCCGACGCCGTCGGGCACGCCCGGCTGGGGCCAGCAGTTCAAGCAGGCTTCGATCCAATACGCCAACCGCGTGTTGAACATCTCCGGACAGGGTGCGTCCCTTCCGTTCCGCCATCACTATCTCGACCTCGATCCGGTGTACAAGGACTCGCTCGGCCTGCCGCTCATGCGGATGACGTTCGACTTCGAGGACCAGGACAAGGAGCTCGTGAAGTTCATCGCCTCCAAAACGAAAGAAATCGCCGACCAGATGGGCGCGACCAAGACGGAGATGAAGGACAGCCTGTCCACCTACAGCATCGTGCCGTACCAATCGACGCACAACACGGGCGGCACGACGATGGGCGGGGATCCGTCGATGTCGGTTGTCAACAACTACCTGCAGATGTGGGACGCCGAGAACGTGTTCATCTGCGGCGCGTCCAACTTTCAGCACAACAGCGGCTTCAACCCGACCGCGACGGTTGGGGCGCTGGCCTACCGGGCGGCCGAGGGAGTCTCCAAGTACTTGCAGAAGCCCGGATCCCTCGTGTGAAAGCGGCCAAAGGGCTGGCGCTCGACGCGGATCTCGTCCGCCTTCTCGGCGAGCTGCGCAGGCGGCTGATCTACGTCGGGCTTTGGTTTTTCGCAGCGCTGGCGGTCGGCTTGTACGCGTCGCCCCACCTGCTCGCCTACGTGCGGACGCACCTGGGCGGCATCCAGGTGGAGTGGAGCGTCTTCTCCCTGTCGGACGGGCTGCTCGTCTATATGAAATGCGCGATGCTGCTCGGCTTCGTGCTCACGCTTCCGTTCGCGATGTACCACGTGTGGCGCTTTTCCCGTCCCGGTTTGACGGAGACGGAGGCGCGGGCGACGCTGCTGTACGTGCCGGTGTCGTTCGTCCTGTTCGTCGCCGGCATGGGCTTCGGCTATACGGTGGCGCTGCCGATGATGATCCGCTTCATGATCCGGCTGAACCAGAGCATCGGCGCGCACGAGGTGTACGGCATCCACCATTACATGTCGTTCCTGCTGAGCTTCCTTTTCCCGATGGGCATCGCTTTCGAGATGCCGCTTGTGCTGCTGTTTCTGACGCGGATCGGTCTGCTCACCCCCGGCTCGCTCAAACGGGTGCGCAAGTTCGCATACGTCGGGCTCGCCGTGCTCGGCTCCTGCATCTCGCCGCCCGATTTCGTCTCGCATCTTTCGGTGACGGTGCCGCTCATTTTGCTGTTCGAGATCAGCGCCTTCGTCTCGACGCGCTATCACCGCCGCCGGGAGCGGCTGTCGGTCCGACCGGCGTAAGCGCGGGAGGTTTCCCGGGCGCGAAGTCGCGGGAGCCTAGATTTTCGGCTTGTTAGGTCGCGAAAGAATCGATTCCACCGGGCTGCACCCGATATTTTCGGCCTACAAGCCATGATTCGAATGTATTGGAAGGGAGGTGTTCCCTCTGTTCAACAACATCGGTGTTTCCGGCCTCGTCATCATCCTGGCCATCGCGCTGATCGTCTTCGGCCCCGCCAAGCTGCCGCAGCTTGGACGCGCGTTCGGAGACACGCTGCGCGAATTCCGCAACTCGACCAAAGGCATTGCGGACGACGGCGCGGAAGAGGAGCCGAAGCCCATCAAGATCGAGTAGCCCCGCCGAAAGCACGAGGTCCCTCCAACGCAAGCAACCCGCTCCGGCTCGCCTCTCTCTCGAGGCGATCCGACGAGCGGGTTGCTTTTTGGGGACGAGGACTTCGCCCGGCTCAGCGCGCGTACGGAGCGGCGGCGCGGGTATTGGCGCCGGAGCCGCCGTACGTGATGCGGTTGCCCGGACGGCGGCGGCGGCGCGACGAACCCCAAACGCTGCCGATGCCCATCGCGAAGGTCGGGATGCCGGCCGCGACGAAGACGAGCGCCCAATCGCGCAGCGTGAGCGGCACCGTTTTGAAGATCGGCTGCATCGGCTCGAAGTACAGGACGGCGAGCAGCAGCACGAGCGACGACAGGACGGCGAGCACGAGGAACTTGTTTTCGAAAAACCGCCGGTGGAAAATCGAACGCGAGCTCCGGCAGTCGAACACGTGGATGAGCTGCGCCAACACGAGCGTGGCGAAAGCGACGCTCTGCGCGTGCACCAGATGCTGTGCGTCGCCCGTCCGGCCCCCGAGCGTCAGCACGAACGCGGCGAGCGTGCAGACGCCGATCAGCACGCCCCGGCTGATGATCTTCCAGCCGAGCCGCCGCGCGAAGATGTTTTCCTTGGAAGAGCGCGGCCTCTGGCGCATCAGGTCGCTCTCCGACTGGTCGACGCCGAGCGCCATCGCCGGCAGGCCGTCCGTGACCAGGTTGACCCACAAAATCTGGATCGGGATGAGCGGCAGCGGCAGCGCGGCCATCATCGCGAAAAACATGACGAGAATTTCGCCGACGTTCGAGGCGAGCAGGTACCGGATGAACTTGCGAATGTTCTCGTAGATGCCGCGGCCCTCCTCGACGGCCGCCACGATCGAGGCAAAGTTGTCGTCGGCCAGCACGAGGGCGGACGCTTCCTTCGTCACGTCGGTGCCGGTGATGCCCATCGAGATGCCGATGTCGGCCGCCTTCACCGCCGGCGCGTCGTTAACCCCGTCGCCCGTCATCGCCACGACGTGCCCGTGCCGCTGCAGCGACTGAACGATGCGCAGCTTGTGCTCCGGCGAGACGCGGGCATAAACGTAAACGGTGTCCGAGATCTTGTCGAGCTGCTCGTCGCTCAACCCGGAAAGCTCGGCTCCGCTGAGAGACTTGCCATCGCGGGGCAAGATGCCGAGCGTTCGCGCGATCGCTTCGGCCGTCAGTTGGTGGTCGCCCGTGATCATGACCGTCTTGATGCCGGCGGCGCGGCATTTGCCGATCGCATCCGCGACTTCGCGGCGCGGCGGATCGATCATCCCGCTCAAGCCGACGAAGACGAGCCCTTCCTCCGCATCGGTCTCGTCCTCGCAGGCATCCTGCGGACGCACGTCGCGGTAGGCGAATCCCAGCACGCGCAGCGCTTCCTGCGCCAGCTCCCCATTGGCCTGCAGCACCTTTTGACGGAGGGTGCCGGTGAACGGCACGACCTTTCCGTCCCAGAGCACGTACGCGCAGCGCTCGACGAGCAGGTCGGGGGCTCCCTTCGTGCAGATGAGCCGCCCGCCCTGATGCAAGACGAGCACCGACATGCGCTTGCGGTCCGCATCGAACGGAAACTCCTTGACGCGCGGATACAGCTCCTCGATCGATGCGCGCCCGAGCCCGGTCTTGGCGGCCAGAACGAGCAGCGCGCCTTCGGTCGGATCGCCCTTGACCTGCCATTCGCCGCCTTCCGCCAGCTCTCCGGCTTCCCGCGTCGCCTTGCGCTTGCGCAGCTCCTCCGAACGATCCGCGCGGGCGAGCTGCGCGTTGTTGCACAGCGCCGCGATCTGCGTCAGCCGCCGCAGCGCCGCGTCGCCTTTGACGTCGATCGTTTTGCCCTTCTCGATCAGCTGGCCGTGCGGCTCGTAGCCTTCGCCCGTCACCTCGACGACGCGGCCGCCGACCCAGACCTTCGTAACCGTCATTTTGTTCTGCGTCAGCGTGCCGGTCTTGTCCGAACAAATGACCGAAGCGCAGCCCAGCGTCTCTACGGACGGCAGCTTGCGGACGATCGCCTTGCGCCGGATCATCCGCTGCACGCCGAGCGCGAGCGCAATCGTCACGATCGCCGGCAAGCCTTCGGGGATGGCGGCGACGGCCAGGCTGACGCCGGCCAGGAACATGCCGTAGAGCGGCTGGCCGTGCAGCACCCCGGCAACCACGACGAGCACCGTCAACGCGAGGGCGACGACGATCAAAATTTTGCCCAGCTGCTCCAGCCGGTGCTGCAGCGGGGTGTCCGCTTCCTCCGTCTGCTGGATCAGATCGGCGATTTTGCCCATCTCCGTGTTCATGCCCGTCATGACGACGACGCCCTTCGCCGTGCCGCGCGTCACCATCGTGCCGAGATAGGCGCAGTTTTTTCGGTCGCCGAGCGACATTTCGCCCGATTCGAGCCGGACCGCGTCCTTGACCACCGGCACCGACTCCCCGGTCAGCGCCGCTTCTTCGATCGTGCACTGGTTGCTCTCGATCAACCGGAGGTCCGCCGGCACACGGTCCCCGCTCTCGAGCAGGACGACGTCGCCCGGCACGAGATTTCGCGCCGGCACGGTCTCCATCATGCCGCCGCGCAGGACGCGGGCGGATGGCGCGGACAGTTCCTTCAGCGCCTGCAGCGAGCGCTCCGCCCGAAACTCCTGGTAGAACCCGAGCAGCCCGTTGAGCACGATAATCGCGATGATCGTGAGCGCGTCAAGCATTTCTCCGAGCAAGCCCGAAACGACGGTCGCGCCCGCCAGGACCAGCACCATGAAGTCCTTGAATTGATTGATCAGCAGCTTGAACGGGGACTCCCTTCGCCGTTCGGCCAATTCGTTGAGCCCGTGAAGCGCGATCCGCGAAGCCGCTTCATCTGCCGCCAAGCCCTCCTTGACGTTGGTGCCGAGCGCCGTCGCCAGTTCGGCTTCGTCCAACTGGTGCCAAGCCTTCCCCTCCACTGAAGTCTCCTCCTCCCGCAAGTGCGCCGCCCCGCTTCCGCCGGACAGCCCTTTCTGCCCTATGTGTATTCAGACAAGCCGCGAAATATCCCGACTTGTCCGGGAGACGGCGGTAAGGGCGCCCTTTCCCTTTGCGGGCAACTGTGGCATCATAGGAAGAACGGATTCGCATCCGAAATCATTCGATTACCGGGAGTCTACGCCAATGTCACTCGACGGCATCGTCACCCGCGCCCTCGTCCACGAGCTGCAAGCCGTGGCCGGCGCGCGCATTCATAAAATCTATCAGCCGACCGATCACGAGCTCGTGCTCCATATCCGGGGCCAGGGCTTCGGCCGCAAGCTGCTGTTGTCCGCCCACCCGTCACTGCCCCGCCTGCATTATACCGAGCAGCCGTGGGCCAATCCCCAGGAGCCTCCGATGTTCTGCATGCTGCTCCGCAAGCATTGCGAAGGCGGCGTCATCGAAGCGGTCCGCCAGGTCGGGCTCGAGCGCGTCGTCGAGATCGACGTCCGCCACCGGGACGAGCTCGGCGATCTGTCGCTGAAGCGCCTCGTCCTCGAGATCATGGGACGCCATAGCAATCTCATCCTGCTCGATCCGGCGACCGGCGTCGTGCACGACAGCATCCGGCACGTTACGCCTTCGATGAGCAGCCACCGGATCGTCATGCCGGGAACCGCCTATGTCGCCCCGCCGTCCCAGCACAAGCGGTCGCCGCTCGACGCCTCCGCGGCGGACGTCGAAGCCGCCTTGGGGGCGGCCGATCCGGGTCGCCTGCCGGGCAGCCTGTCCTCGGCGCTCGTCGGCGCCTTTACGGGGATTAGCCCGCTGCTCGCCAAGGAGATCGTCCATCGTGCCGAAGACGAAGCCGGAACAATTCCGGCTGCCTTTCTCGACGCGATGGCCGACGCGGCCGCGCATCGATACGCGCCCTCGATCGTGGAGACCGGCGACGGACGCAGCGTCTTTCATGCGCTTCCCCTGACCCATGTACCGGGAACGCATCGGCCATTCGCGACGATCCACGAATGCCTGGAAACCTACTACGCGGACAAAGCCGAACGCGACCTCGTACGGCAGCGGACGGCCGATCTGGCCCGCTGGCTGCAAAACGAAACCGCGAAAAACGAAAAAAAGCTGGAAAAGCTGGCTGAAACGCTGGAGGAGGCTTCGGGCGCCGACCGGCTCCGGAAGTACGGCGAGCTGTTGACGGCCCATCTGCACCAGGTAAGCAAGGGAGACGCCGCGGTCGAGGTCGTCGATTATTACGAGGAGGAGCAGCCCGCGCTGTCGATCCCGCTGGATCCTCTTCTCACGCCGAACGAGAACGCGCAACGCTACTTCCGCAAATATACGAAGCTCAAAAACAGCCGGGCGATCGTCGTCGATCAGATCGAGGGCGCCAAGGAGGAGCTGCGCTACCTCGACTCCGTCGCGCAAGGCCTCGACACGGCCACACCCGCCGACATCGAAGAGATCCGCGGCGAGCTCGTCGAGCAGGGCTACATCCGGGAGCGTGGCGGGCGCAAAGGTCCCCGCAAAAAAAAGAACGACCGCCCCGCGCTGCTCTGCTACACGTCCAGCGAAGGCATCCCGATCTACGTCGGCAAAAACAACACGCAAAACGATTACGTCACCAATCGGCTGGGACAGCCGTCCGACACTTGGCTGCATACGAAGGATATCCCCGGCTCGCACGTGCTGATCCGAAGCTCCGCTTACGGCGAAGAAACGCTCCGCGAAGCGGCGATGCTGGCTGCCTACTACAGCAAGGGCCGCGAATCGAGCCTCGTCCCCGTCGACTACACGAAGATCCGGCTGGTGCGCAAGCCGAACGGCGCAAAGCCCGGATTCGTCATCTACGACGGCCAAAAGACGCTGTTCATCACGCCCGACGAAGCCGTCGTTCGCAGCCTGCCCAGCACCGTGAAGCAAGTGTAGCGCGCTCATCCGCGCGTCGTCCCCGGCTAGGGACCGCGCGTGTCGGGCGAGCCGTTCCGCGCCGCATGACGCCTTATCGCCAAAAGAGGGTGTTCCCTTCCGGTCGCTGCCGACCTCGGGAACACCCTCTTTTTTTATGCGCCGATCCTCCCGGCGCCCGACTGCGCCCGCCTGCCGCCGGGGCGGCTACTTGCCCTGCAGCGCAACCAGCACGGCGGCGTCGACGGTCCGGCTGCCGATCGAGCCGTGATAAATTTTACCCTTGCGGGCGCCGTGAAAGTCCGATCCGCCCGTGACAAGCTTGCCATGCGCCTCGGCCATCGCCCGATAACGGGCGGCGTCCGCCTCCGAGTGGTCCGAATGGTACGCCTCGAGTCCGTCGGCGCCCGCCTGCGCGAGCAGCGACGCGACCAGGTCGTCCCGGTCGTAGAGGCCCGGGTGCGCGATGATGGCCGTCCCGCCCGCTTCGTGAATCCAGGCGATCGCCTGCTCGGGGGAGATGCGAGGCGGAAGCACGTAGGCCGGTCGGCCTTCCGCGAGAAGCCGATCGAACGCCTCCTGTACGTTCGCCGCGGCGCCCGCGCGCACAAGCGCCTCTGCGATATGCGGCCGCCCGATCGTCTCGTCGGCGCCTCTGCCGTCCCCCGCGGCGTCCATTACCTGCGCCATCGTGAGCGGGATGCCGAGCTCGTTCAGCCGGGCGACGATTGCCTCGTTGCGCCGCTCACGTACGCCGCGCAGCTTCGCAAGCCGTGCCAAAAACGTCTCGTCGCGCTCGTCGACATAATACCCGAGCACGTGAATATCCTGCCCGTCGCTCGCCGTGCTGATCTCGACGCCGGGCACGACGGCGACACCGTAACGCGTTCCCGCATCCCGGGCTTCGCCGATGCCCGCCACCGTGTCGTGGTCGGTGATCGCGATCGCGGCGAGTCCCGCCTCGCGGGCCATCCGGACGTTGTCCGCCGGCCGGTGGAGACCGTCGGAGGCGGTCGTGTGCGTGTGCAAATCAGCTAAGTTCATCCGGCAATCCCCTTAGATAGTTTAGTAGAGCGGACGCCGCCAGCGGCAGATCGGCCGACTGCTGACGGACCGCGTAGAACTGCCTGCGGAACGACACGCCCCGGATGCGGACGGGCTTCAAGAGCCCGAGCGCCGCCTCGTGCTTTAACGTCCAGACGGACAAGAAGGACAGCCCGAGTCCCGCCTCGACCGCCGACTTCACCGCGCCGGTGCTGCCGAAGTCGCTGACGACGCGCAGCCGCTCGGGCGACGCCCCGTGGCGGATCAGTTCTTCCTCCATGACCTGCCGCGTGCCGGAGCCGGTTTCCCGGAGCACCATCGGCTCCTCCAGCACCTCGTCCAGCGTCACCTCGGCGCGCGAGGCGAACGGATGGTCCGCGGGGGCGACCAGCACGAGCTCGTCGTTCATGACCGGCTCCACGTAAAGCCCCGGTCCGTCCACCCGTCCTTCCACCAGGCCGAAGGCCAGCCCGTGATGTTCGATTTCGTCGAGAATTTCCGTCGTATTGATGATGCGCATGCTGACGGACAAATCGGGGTACCGCTTGAGGAACGGCCCCAGCATTCGGGGCAGCACGTACTCCCCGATCGTCAGGCTTGCCGCGAACTTCAACTGCCCCTTGAGAAGAAGGGCGTATCTCGCCATCAAATCGTCGGTTTCCCGCATCAGCTCGATCGCCTTGCGCGCTTGCGGGAGCAGGCAGCGCCCGGCGTCGGTAAGCTCCAGCTTTTTGGCCGACCGCTGCAGCAGCTTGACCCCGTAACGTTCTTCCAGCGCCTGGATCTGCATCGTCACCGCCGGCTGGGTCATATGCAGCGTCTGCGCCGCCGCGGAGAAGCTGCCTCGCTCCGCAACCGTATAAAAGATATGGAGCTGATGCACGTTAAGCGCCAATTACGTCTCCTGCCTTCCCCATTCTTCCATGCGTTTGAAAGCATTATATCACATGGTTCTCCGAATCTTGGTGTCCGCGGCCTTCAAAACGACAAAAAAAGCATGCCGGATCGGCATGCGAAAGGGAAAGAGGCCGCGGTTCAGCGGCGTTTGCGGTTGTTCTTGATCAGCGTCATCCGGCGGGAATGGCGAAGCCAGGAGTAATACGTCTTCAAATCCCGCAACTCCATCGTCTCCGACATGCGGCCAAGAAACGTGACGACGATCATCTTGTGCAGCGGATTGCCCACCAAATCGACCTGCTCCGACGGCGTGAACTCCGCCACGAACACGAGGTCGTCGTCGATGGTGTAAACGTCTTCTTCATTTCGATAGTAGGACACGACGCGTCCTTCCTTCAGGCATTCCCACAAGTATTGGGCGATATCGGAGAAACCCGTCTTCTCGGTCTCCACCCGGTCGGTCCACCGGACCCTAGCATGATTGGTGATGATGATATCCGCGACTTTCTTGTCCCCGAGGGCGACGTAGAAAGGCTCGTATGTACTCCAGCGCTCCGTATGCTTATCCTTCACCGGGTGTTCCTCCTTTCGCCTTGTGGGCCTTAAGTACTATCTCGAAAGAAAACGAAAATAGGAATTTAAGTATATTCTACCTCACCGATTCCCGAGGATTCAACATTAAAATAAATCGCTGTCAATCATTACATTATTTCTCAAAATTCGACTCTTCCGGGGAGCGCCGACCTCCCTGTTCCAGCAGCGCCATCGCGCAGAGTGCCGGCTCCAGCGCCTCGGTCAGCACATCCAGCTGCGCGCGCCATCGCGCCTCGAACCGCGCATCCGGCCGGGCCGGGCTCAGCGGCCCGTCGAGCCCGGCATCGCCTTCCCGCGCCTCCGCCAGCTCGCGTTCCAGCCTTGTCGCCGCGGCGTACAAAGCCTTGGCGGACAAATTGCTCGTCACGCCCCGGAACGTATGAAGAAGCCGCAGCGCGCGGTCGCGCTCTCCCCGCTCGAGCAGCGTGGTCAGCCGATCGGCGAAATCAGCGTAATCCCTGCGAAATCGCTGAACCATCCGGCGCAAAATATGCGTCTTTCCGTTCACCCGCTCGCCGGCCTCCCCCCAATCCACCGCTCTGGCCGTCGCCACCCATCGCCGCACGACCTCGTACAGCGCCGCGGCTTGGATCGGCTTCGTGATCACGTCGTTCATCCCGACCTCGTAGCATTTGCGACGATCCTTCGCCATCACGTTCGCCGTCATGGCGACGATCGGCAGCGACCAGGCGGGATGGATTTCGCGCAGCCGCCGGGTCGCTTCGTAGCCATCCAGCGCCGGCATATGCACGTCCATCAGCACCAGATCCCAATGCTGCTCGGCCGCCATCCGCAGCGCTTCGTAGCCGTCCGCAGCGACGCCGACCTCGAATCCGCGATCCGCCAGCAGTTCGCGGGCGATCTCCTGGTTGATCTCGTGATCTTCCACGACGAGCACCCGAACCGGGACCGGCCCCTCTGTCGCCGCCGGCTCGTGCGGAGGGTGCTCCCGGTCGTGGCGCCTCTCCTCCTCCAACCCCGCCAGCACGAGCCGCAGCGAGCGCCGGTTGATCGGCTTGATCAGCGAACGGTCCGGCCGGTCCTCTTCCGCCATCCGCAGCAATTCAGCTTGACCGAGCGTGGTCGTCATGGCGACCGTGCGCGCGCCTCGCGCCGCGGTCCGCAGCCGAAGCCAGGTCGATTCTCCGTCCATGTCGGCCATCTCCATGTTAAACATGACGTAATCGAACGCTCGTCCTTTTGGCAGCGAGTCGAGCAGCGCGATGGCGTCGGTCCACGAGTCGGCGAAGACCAGGGCGTCGCGAATCGGCATCAGCATGTTGAGAAGCGTTTGCTGCATAAGGCCCGGACGTTCGATACACAAGATGGAACGATGCAGCGACGCGGAAGGTTCAATCTTGCGGGCCGCCGATTCAACCGGAAACGTCAATTCAAAGAAAAAGCGGCTCCCGACGCCCGGCTTACTCTCCACTTCCAGTTGCCCGCCCATCAGCGCGACCATTTCGTCGGCAATAACGAGCCCCAGCCCGGAGCCGCCATATTTGCGGCTGGTCGAGCCGTCCGCCTGTACGAACGGCTGAAACAGCTGCGCCAGCTGATCATCGCGGATGCCGATGCCGGTGTCGGTGACGGAAAAGTGCAGGGCAACCGAGCCCGGCTGCCGATCTCTCGCGCGCACCTTCAAGAGTACATACCCCTGCTCGGTAAATTTGATCGCGTTGTTCGTCAAATTCAGCAGCACCTGCTCCAGCCGCAGCGGATCCCCCAGCAAACGGGCCGGGACGTCGTCGGGGATGTCGAAGATCATCTCCACGGGCTTGGGGCCGAGGAAGATGCTCAGCGTATCGGCCAGCTTGCGGATCAAGTCGTCGACATCGAAGGGAACCTGCTCCAGCTCGAACTTGCCGGCCTCGATCTTGGAAAAGTCTAGAATGTGGTTTACCGTGCCGAGCAGCGCCTCCGAAGAGGAGGCGATCTTCTGCACGTAGCCGCGCTGGGCGTCGCTGAGCGGCGTCCGCTCCAGCAGCTGCGTGAATCCGACGATGCCATTGATCGGCGTGCGGATCTCGTGGCTCATCCGGGCGAGAAACGAGCTTTTCGCTTCGTTCGCCCGCTCCGCCTCCAGCTTCGCCTCGATCAGCTCGGCCTGAATCCCGATTTGTCTCGTGATGTCCCTGAACAAGCCAACGTAACCCGTCACCCGGCCCTGGTCGTCCAAGATTTTGCTGACGTTCAAGTGGACGGGCAGCTTGGCGCCGTCTTTGTGGACGAAGATCCGGTCCTCGGTGATCGTCGGCCGGTTTAATAGCTGCTCGCGGAGATAGGGCAAGCCGGGCTCGATCTTCCTCCCGCGCTTGTCCGACAGCCGCTCGGCAAGCGCACGCGAGTCCGCCGGGTCGGCGTAGACGAGCGGCGTATGCCGGCCGACGAGCTCATCCGCCGCATACCCGAGTATGCGCTCCGCCGACTCGTTGAACTGAGTAATGACGTACGCTTCGTCTGTGACCACGATTCCGTAGTCGCTCTGGTGGGTGACCGCTTGCAGCGGCTCGAACAGCCGGCGCAGCTGCTCGACCATGCCGTTGACGGACGCGGCCAGGGCGCCGATCTCGTCCTCCTTGTCGATGGCGAGCGGCGAGACGCGGAATTGACCGGCGGCCACCGCCTCGGTTTTTTTCAAAATGGCTTTGATTCGATTCAGCAGCGGGCGGATCAGCAAATAGAGGAGTACGGCCAACGCGGCTTCCGCTGCGACGCCCGCCGCGATCGTCAGCAGGAGCAGACGATGCAGCGGCGCGTAGAGCCGGTCCGTCGAAATTTGCACGACCAGGTGCCAGCCGGTCCCTTCGACCGCCGAGCCGATAAAGAGGTTTCCCCCTTGCTGGAGCTGAAACATTTCCTTTCCTTGCGTCGCCGCCGCAAGGCGTAAGAGCGCCTCGTTCTTCCAGGCGTCCCCTCCATCCGGCGCGTAGACGATGCCTCCGCGATCGTTCACGAGAGCCGCATTGGTCCGCATGTTCATCTCGAATTCAACCGTGTCGGCGAGAATGGCGTCGGCCCGCACCGTCGCGCAAAGATAGGATTCCGCGGTGCCGAATACGTCCAGTACGGGAATTTGAACCGCGATCGCCCTGTGCGGGAGAGTGAAGCTCCGAACGGGAAAAGGCCCCGAGACCGCGGGCCTGTCCGACCCGGATCGGGGGCAGGCGCCGGCCGGAATCGCGCCGGCCAAGCCGCCGGCCGACGCGAGGAGTCCGCCCTCCCGGTCACGAAGCACCAACGACTCGTAGGCTCCGTCCCGCTGGAGGACCCGTTCCAGGCGCGCTTGCCGCAGCGCTTGTTCGCCGAAGCGGACGGTCTCATCGGAAGCGAGCGATTCCAGCTGCTGTATGCGGGTTTGAACCCAGACGGAAAGCGACTCGGCGTTCGCGGCGACTTTGGCCGTCGCGTTCTCGAGCAAAGCATTGTGGATGGTCGTCCTGGCGGAATGATAATAAAACCATCCCGTCAAAAACAGCGTGACGCCAGTCGTAAGCAGAAGCAGCAGCCACAAACGGAAGCGAAGTGAACGAAACATCGGGCATCCCCCTTGGCTGTTTCTGTCGTCAGGCGCTAAGCTCCGTCCTCCGCCCGCCGGACCGCCGGCTTCGACGCCTTCGAACGCGGGTTACGACGGTCAAGCCGAAAAAAAACTCCTTCCCGCGCTGAGGACGCGAGGAAGGAGGCTAGGACGGACGGCAGAAGCTGGCCCGCGAATGTCCGGGCGACGCCGCGCGGCGTGCGCGCGATGCGGCGTTCACTCGAGCATCAGCTTGTAGCCCGCGCCCCAGACCGTCTTGAGATACCGCGGTTGCTTGGGATTCGCTTCGAGCTTGCGCCGCAGATTGGTAATATGGACATCGATCGCTCGATCGTTGACGTAAGAGTCGATCCCCCGTACCGTGTTGATGAGCTCGTCCCGGCTGAATACGCGGCCCGGTGAGCCGAAAAACCGCTTGAGCAGCTCGAACTCGGTGAACGTCGTCTCCACCGGCGCATCTCCGACAAAAATCTGCCGCTTGTACAGGTCCAGACGAAGGGCGCAATCGGGCGCGGGACCTAGGCCCTGCGGCTGCGCCGAACTGGTCCGGGGAGCGGCCGGCTTCGCGCGGCGGACGGCTGCGCCGATCCTCGCTTTCAGCTCCTGCATGCTGAACGGCTTGCACAGGTAATCGTCCGCTCCGGCTTCCAGCGCCTCAATCCGTTCGATCACCTTGGTCTCGGTCGAAATGACGAGTATCGGCACATCCGATTGCCGACGGACGTCGGAGCACCAATCGGTGCCGCGAATGTCCGGCAGAACGAGATCGAGCAGCACCGCGTCGGGCCGAAAGGACACCAGCGCCTCGCGTCCGGCGTACCCGGTCTCGACCCGTCTCACGTCGAAGCCCTCGTCCGTCAAGTACATCGAGATCATCTCTCCGACGACGATCTCATCTTCGATGACGAGAACTTTGGTCAATACGCGCACCTCTAGTCGAGAAGAAATGGTATGAAATTCATATGTTTTACTAACAATTTTCCATCTGTAATTATATCGACTGCCCCAGATACTGTCTATATAGCCCGAAATACCTAGAATAATGTCGAATTCCTGGAAAATTCCGCACAGTTCCTGGCCGAACGATCCAGATCCGAGCGGTGAAAAGTCATGACCACCGGCTTAGCCGGCGGCTTCCATTAGCCCTATAAGGGCAATGCTGCTAGCAAGCGCCTCTAAGGCGAACTGTAGATCTGTCAATCGCGTGTTGCCTCGGGCTAGCCCCTGAAAAGTGGCCTCTTTACACGCCCTTTTTCGCCGACTCGCCCGTAAACGGGTCGAACCGTTCTTTCAACGTGAGTGGATCAGACTTCTTATCTTCTTTAAGCTGATTGCGATTTCACGATTAATCGAATACATTTAGTCATATAGTCCCTGAGGTGCGCATGGTGTGCTAAAAATCGAATACATTCGTCATCTATCGCCCTGGGGGCCTATTAAATTCTAATCATCGAATACATTTCGTCATCTAGCCCCCTGAGGTGCGCATCGTGTGCTAAAAATCGAATACATTCGATCATCTATCGCCCTAGGTGGCCTATTGTATTCTAATCATCGAACACCTTTGAACTTCAGGCGATCATCATGGCGTTCAAAGGATGACTATTCACAGCAATAGCTTCCCTGAACTCCCAGTCAAACTGGGGGTTTTCGTATAAAAGAAAGACGCCGGCGGGCTGCCGGCGTCTGGCGTGCGTCGATCCGGTCCGGTCGCGCCCGGCTCTACAGGCCGTAGAATCGGGTCTTGTCCGGCACATTGCGCTCGTATTCCGTCTTGATCTCGCTCCGGTAGGAACGTTCGACCTTGCGGACGTAGGGCAGCCGCTGCACGTTGCGAACCGTATCCTCGGCTGCATCTGCATCGACGTACAGCACCGCATAATTCATCCTGCGGGACAGGTAATGCAGCGTCCCGTACTTGTCCAAGGCGCGCGCCGCCTTCCAATCGTTGAACCAGACGATGTATCCCGTGCGTTCCGCGAACATGCGCGAACCTCCCCTCTTATCCGCAGCCGCCGCTGCCGCAGGAGCAGCTGCCGCCGCCTCCGCATCCCTTGGCCTTGGGATTCGGATCGTTGTCCGGTACCTTGATCGTATCGGATACCGACCGCGCGATCGTCATGGCCACCTCGTGCAGCAGCTGATCGACCGCGGCTTCGGCCGCCTTGAACCGGCGGACCGGCTCGATCTCGTCCAGCCTCGTCTCAACCGCATAGATGCGGTCGAGCGCTTCGTTGTAATTCGGATGAAAGCGTCCGAACCGTTCGCACTCGGCAAACTGCTCCTTCGCCCGGGCGAACTCGTGGATGAGCTGCTGGGCGCCGTCGTGGCGTTGGACGCGTTCCTTCCAGTATGCGTATTCCGCCGCGAGGGCGGAGTGCTTGATCAAATCTCCCAGCTCGAAGGCGCGGGACGCGAGCGCCGCCAAATCGGCAGTGGCCCCGAAGGCCGCTTCGCCCGGCGCCGACGCTGCAGGGAGGGTTTCCGTCATTCCCGGCAAGTGGGCCACCTCATCTCTCGGCATGCGATCATGCTCCTATCATACCACAGAATCGCATCCGCCGGTCAATGGAATCGGCAGCCGGCTACCGCGCTTCGTCCGGCAGGACGATCATCAGCTCGCCGATGCCGTCGGCCGGCAGCGTCACGCGGACTTCGGCCGGCGGCGGACCGCTTTCTGCGAAGCCGGATTCCCGCACGAGCCCGCTGACCTGCCACCGTTCCCCCGTACCCGTCACCGCCTGCGGGACGAAGGTCATCCAGCCGTCCACCCCCCCGTCCTCCGTCGACGGACGGACGCGGATCGCCGTTCGCCAGCGCACCGCCCGTTCCACCAGCTCCCGGCGGGTGGAGGCGTGGTAGGCCCGCGGCTGCCGCAACCACGCCGCCGGCACCTCGCCAAGTCCCGGGAACAGCTCGCTGAAGCCGGCGGGGGGCGCCGGATCGAGCTCGTAGAACGACAGCACCGGCCGGCGGGACGTCCAGCCGGGGTCGAGGACCGCTTGAGGCGGCTGAGCGAGCCGAGCGGCCGGAATCGCACCGGGTTCGCCCGGGTTCGCTCCGGATTCGGCCAGGTCGGCCGCTGCCTGCGCTTGCGGCCGGTACGGCGGATAGCCGAGCGAAGCGAGACGCTCCTCCAACCTCCCGCGTGCCTCTCCGCGTACGAGATAGTGCCGCTCGCCGATCCGCTCGCCGAGCATGCCGGTCGCTTCGGGATCGGCTGCGATCAAGTCGGCGAGGCCGGGCTCGTCCGTCCGCAGCACGACGGCGTCCAGCACCTCGACGCGGCCCAGCCTGCGGAACCAGTCGTCCATCGCATCGCGTACGGGGGGCGGCAGCGGCGCCCCCGAGCCCGCTTCGAGCAGGGCGGCGACCGTATCCGCGGTATGCCCTCGATGGCTCGCACGCTCGCAGGCGTTCCGCGTCAGCCGGTAAAAGGAGACGACGTCGGCGGACGAAAGGTCTGCAACTTCCGCGATCCGCCAGCGCGCGAGCGGCGGTGTCTCGGGCGGAACGACGATCTCCAGGTCGGGCAGCACCTCGTACCGATCCAGCCCCGCCGGGGGCGGCTCCCGCCGGGCGGCGCGGTCGGGGTC
Organism: Cohnella baijiui; assembly: GCF_020731285.1. GTDB lineage: Bacteria > Bacillota > Bacilli > Paenibacillales > Paenibacillaceae > Cohnella. The sequence goes on along the minus strand of NZ_JAJFOW010000005.1, from coordinate 241,619 downwards.
GGGATCGACCGTCCACCGGCACGCCGGCATGCCGTTCAGCACGCCGCGTTCGACCCAGCCGAAGGCGGCTAGCGCGTCCAGCCAGCGCGCGAGCGCCGCCGCGACCGCGGCGTCTGCTCCCGGCGCGGAGCCGGCGGCCAGCGCGTCCTCGCGGTACCACGCGCCGGGCGCCGCCATCGCGAGCGCCGTCGCGGCAAAGTGCAGGGCCGGGTCCTGCCCGGCGTACCGCGAAGCTACCATCTCGGCCAGCTTCGCCTCGTGGGCGGCGGCAGTCCCAACCAGCCAGCGCACGGCCCCTTCCTCGTCGACGAGGATCTCCGAGTTCCCGCGGCGCAACACACCCGCGTACAAGCCAAGATCGAGCGCCAGCGCCGCCTGCAGGGGCGTCGGATCGCCGGCGCCCGGCAAGAGGCCGAGCGCGTCGAGCGCGGACGCCTCAAGCCCCATCGCGGCCGCCACCTTGGCGACCGCCGCCTTGTGCGGCGTCCCTTTGGCCGTGAGAGGCAAGCCGTAGCGGCGGATGGCCGACCAAGCGCGCAGCAACTCCTGGGACAGCGGCAGCCGAAAGCCGTCCGCAGCGGGCGCGATGCCGATGGCGGTCTCCGCATCGACCGGTGCAGCCGCGAGCGGCAGGAGCAGCCGCTGCCAGACCTTCACCATGTCCGAAGGCAAGTAGTAAAGGCGGTCTCCCCACGCCTTGCGGACGGCGAACAGGACGCCGTCTCCGCGCAGCCGCTGGAGCGCCACGCGCGCCTCGGCGCCGGTGCGCCCTCCCTCCTCGGAGGCGGCCTGCAGCAGCTTCTCCTCCTCGAACGGCAGGCCGGCAAACCGCCGGACGATCAGTCGGAGCAGCGCTTGCGGGAGCGGCGCTGCCGATGCCGCCCATTCGGCGGCCCAAGCCGGGTCGCCCAGCACGTCCGACCACGGCCGTCCGCTGCCGAGCCTGGCGGCCAGCAGCGGGCTTTCGCCCAGCCAGGCGCCGAGCCGCTCCGGCATCTTCCCCGCGATTTCCCTCGTGTTCATCCCTTCGCGCCTCCTTCCGCCGCGCCTGCCGGCCACCGGCTTACTTCGTATTCGTAGCCTTGCTCCAGCAGAAACCGCTGGCGTTTGCGGGCAAACTCGACCTCGTCCGTCTCCTCGCTGACAAGCGAGTAAAACGTCGCCCCGGCTCCATCGCGTTTCGGCCGCAGGATGCGGCCGAGCCGCTGGGCCTCCTCCTGCCGCGAGCCGAAGCTGCCGGAGATCTGGATCGCCACCGCGGCGTCCGGCAGATCGACCGCGAAGTTCGCCACTTTGGACAGAGCCAGCACGCCGACCTCGCCCGAATTGAACCGGTCGAACAGCCGCTGCCGGTCCTGCTGCGGCATCTCCCCCGTCACGAGCGGGATGCCGAGTCCTTCGGAAACGTCCCGGAGCTGGCTCAAGTATTGGCCGATGACCAGTGTCGGCTCCCCGTCATGGCGCGCGAGCAGCCGCCGGACGACCTCCGTCTTGGCCGGATTTTCGCCCGCAATCCGGTGCCGGGCACGGGCGGGAGCGGCCGCATAGCGCTCCGCCGACTCGCCTCCAAGCGGCACCCGCACCTCTCGGCAGGCCGCTTCGGCGATCCAGCCTTGCTGCTCGAGGCTTTTCCACGGCGCGTCGTAGCGCTTGGGCCCGACGAGGGCGAACACGTCGCTCGCCAGCCCGTCCTCCCGCACGAGGGTGGCCGTCAGCCCGAGCCGGCGCGTCGCCTGCAGGTCGGCTGTCAACCGGAAGACGGGAGCCGGCAGCAGATGAACCTCGTCGTAGACGATCAACCCCCAGTTGCGGTCCACGAACAGCTGCCAGTGCGGATTGTCCGCCTTTCCCGCCTGACGGTGCGTAAGCACTTGATAGGTCGCGACCGTCACGGGCCGCACCTGCTTCGTATCTCCCGTATACGCCCCGATATCCGCCTCGGTCAGCGTCGTGTTGCGCAGCAGCTCGCGGATCCACTGCGTCACCGAGATGCCGTTCGGGGTCAGAATAAGCGTCTCGCAGCGCAGCCGCGCCATCGCCGCCATGCCGACCCACGTCTTGCCGGCACCGCAGGGCAGGACGACGACCCCGCTTCCTCCGTCCCCTGCCGTGCTGCCCGCGAATGCCTCGACGGCTTCGGCCTGGTAGTCGCGCAGCCGGATCGGCCGCCCCGATCCGGACGTCTCGCACAGGTCCATGCGCAGCGCCTCCCCGCTCCGGTAGCCGGCTTCATCGACGACCGGCCAGCCCCGAGCGGCGAGTTCCCGCTTGAGCCATCCGCGCGCTTCCGGACAAACGCCGATCCAACCGTCGCCCGCTTCGTCCCGCAGCCAGCCCCGGATCTCCTTCATCGCCGCGATTTCCCGCAAATGAGCGGGATCTTGGGCCGTCAAGCGCAGCTCGTCCCCCAGGCGAACGAGCCGCAGCTGCCCGTAGCGGCCCATCACGCGCTGCACTTCGCGCTCGAGCGCGGCCGGAACCCCGTAGCGCGCCGCGGCGCGCAGTCCGGCCAGCACCCGCTCGGGGGTCCAGCCCGAGGCGGCGGCGTTCCACATCGTCACCGGGGTCATCGCATACGTGTGGAGCGACCCGGGACGTTTGCGCAGCTCCGCGACTTCCCGGAGCAGCGCAAGCGCCTCCTCGGCCCGCGGCAGCCGTTCGTCGAGCAGGAGCGTGCCGTCGGATTGAACGATGAGCGGGGCGATGGCCGGGGTGGGCATCGTCATAACGCGTTCCTCCTTTGCAGATGGCCGTTCTTTTTTCCATGATGTCCAAATCCGGGAAGCCTTAAGCGCGGGATCGTCTGCCGGGAGGTGCCGGCGCGGCGCCAGCGGCGGTCGGTGGCACCACGCGCAAAAGGCCCTTTCGGGCCATGCCCGAAAGAGCCTTTGGTTAGGAGGTGCCGACGACAAGTTCGGCCGGGGGTTCAGTGATACGCTTGCGGCGAATCTTGCTCGGAGATACGGCTCAAGGCGTCGCCCGCTTCGTTGACGAAAATCTCGCGAACGGCCAGGTCGCCGATGGAGACGACGCCGAGCAGTTCCCCGCCTTCCACGACCGGAAGCCGGCGGATTTGGTGCTCCGCCATCTTGGACGCGGCTTCGTCGACGGACAAATTCGGCGAGATCGTCTCGACCTCGTCCGTCATGACCTCCGTCACGGACGCGGAGCCCGGATGCTTCTCCGCGTATCCCCGAAGCACGAGATCGCGGTCGGTAATGACGCCGAGCAGCTTGCGGCCGTTTGGCTCGACGACCGGCACGAAGCCGATGTCGTGCTTTTTCATCAGGACGGCGACCTCGTACACGTTGTCCGCCGGGGTGACCGTCTGGCAATCCTTCGTCATGATGTCGGAAACTTTGCGCATGGGTTAAAAATGTCCCCTTCCTTTCGTTATCGTCCCTAGCCTAACCGAAAGGAAGCCCGATCATGCGTCAGTCGTCCGCGGCCGCGTCGTCGGCGATGCCGACGAGAAGTCTTGCGGAGTCGAGCATCGCGCGCTCGTCCAGGTCGAATCGCGGATGGTGGTGCGGCGCCGAGGAGCCATCCGCCGCGCCCGCCCCGACGAAGAAGAAGCAACCCGGGCGCTCGCGCAAATAATAGGAAAAGTCCTCGCCGGCCATGATCGGCGCGCACACCTCCACCGGGCCGCCCCGATGCAGCGCGCCTGCGACCCGCAGCACCCGGTCGGCTTCGCGCGGATCGTTCACGACCGGCGGATAACCTTCGTGATAAGTCAGCTTGTACGTCGCGCCGTGCATCCCGCAGACGTGGCGAGCAACCTCCTCGAGCCGCTCTCGGACCTCCGTTCGGGATTCGGGGGTGAACGTACGCACCGTGCCGCTCAAATAGCACCGCTCGGCGATCACGTTGCGCGCCGTTCCCGCCTGCAGCTGTCCGACCGAGACGACGGCCGACGTCAGCGGATCGACGTTGCGCGAGACGATCGTCTGAAGCGCCACGACGAGGTGGGCGCCGGTCACGAGGGCGTCCGTCGCCTGATGGGGCAAGCCCGCGTGGCCGCCCTTGCCGACGATCTCGATCTCGAATTCGTCCGGCGACGCCATGAACGGCCCCGGCCGGGTCGCGATCCGCCCATACGGGAATGGCGACCACAAATGGATGCCGTAGATCGCGTCCACGCCGTCCAGCGCGCCGTCGCGGATCATGCCGAGCGCGCCGCCGGGAAGCACCTCCTCGCCGGGCTGGAACAGAAAGACGCGCGTGCCCGCCGTCCGTTCCCGATTCCGGCTGTACCCATACGCGACTGCGAGCAGCTGGGCCGTATGGCCATCATGTCCGCAGGCATGCATCACGCCGGGCACCGTCGAGGCGTAGGATACGTCCTTCTCGTCCTGGATCGGCAAGGCGTCGATATCCGCGCGCAGCGCGATCGTCCTTCCCGGCAGCTCGCCCCGCAGGCGGGCGACGACGCCGGTCCCGGCCACGCCCCGCTGCACCTCCAGCCCCCACGTTTCGAGCAAGCCCGCAATCATCTCCGCCGTCGCCGTCTCTTTAAAGGAAAGCTCCGGGTGACGGTGCAGGTGGCGGCGCCACTCCACCATCCGTTCGTAGAGCTCTTTCCATTCGTGTTCGCCTATCGTCATCGGGGGCCACTCCTCTCCATGCCGCTCTCTATTGCCCCTTATTGTACCAGAAACCGACGCCTTCCGTAATGCGCGTCAAAAGTCAAAGAATGTTCGCCCGGCGCCCGGCGGGCGGGGTTGCAGAAGGTCTTTAAACCGTCTATGATGGAGTTTGAACAGAGGCTTGTTTGCATTTTCCAAAGGAGGAACATTTGATGATTCTCGAAAATACGGGTCTGAACGGCATCAAAAGCGATCTTGCGCACCTCGACGAATCCGGCGAGAAGCTTGGCTTCGTGCGCTGGCAATGGGAGTATACCCGCGCTACATACGATTTGAAGCTGGTCGACAACGCCAGCAACAACGAGTACTTCCTGCGGATCAGCACCCGCGCCGTCGAGGGCAAGCTCGAGAATCCGGACGCGATCCTCGCGATCGAATCCGTCTATATCGGTCGTGCGACGTTTCCGCACGGGCTCGAATACGAATCGCCCGTTCCGCAACCGATCTTGAATACGGCTACCCAACGTGTCCAAGAACTGAAGCAGCTGCTCAGCTGAGCTTCAGGGGAATAGAGCGATGAAATCCCCCGAGAACCACCCGCGCGGCGCGCCGGATTTTCTGCTGCTTATCTTGACGCTGCTCCTGGTCGGCTTCGGTCTCGTCATGGTGTTCAGCGCCAGCTCCAGCATGACGGTTGCCACCGATAAGTTCCGGAACGATGCGCTTTATTTCACGAAACGGCAATTCATGTGGGCGGGACTCGGCACGTTTGTCATGCTGATCACCATGAACATCCCTTACGCGAAGTTCAAGAAGTGGTTCCTGCCGCTCATGATGGTCACGGTCGCCCTGCTCGTCCTCGTGCCTTTTACCGCTTCGATCAATGGCGCGCGAAGCTGGCTGCAGCTTTTCGGACTCGGCATCCAGCCGACCGAGCTGGCCAAGCTTGCCGTCATTTTGTATCTCGCCGCGCTGATCTCGAAAAAGCAGGAGAAATTCCGCGAATTCAAGCGGGGGCTCTTTCCCGTCATGGTCGTCGTCGGCGTCGTGGCAGGGCTGATCATCATGCAGCCGGACTTCGGCTCGAGCATCATCCTGCTGCTGACGGCGACCGCGATCGTGGTGGCGGGCGGCTCGAACCTGAAGCACGTCTTTCTCTCCGGAGCCGTCATCGGCGGCATCGCGGCGCTGGCGATGAGCTTGTACTTCCTGACCCATCCCGGCTCCGACGGAGGCTACCGGATGGCGCGATTCACGGCGTTCATGGACCCTTTCGCGGACAAGATGGGCTCGGGCCTCCAGCTGCTGCGGTCGCTCGAGGCGTTCGGACACGGCGGTCTGACCGGCGCCGGGCTCGGGAACAGCGTCCAGAAGCTCTTTTACTTGCCCGAAGCCTACAACGACTTTATCTTCTCGGTCATGGCCGAGGAGCTCGGATTCATCGGGGTGACGGTGTTTCTCATTTTCTACATTCTGTTCCTGTGGCGGGCGCTCATCGTCGCGCTGCGGTGCCCCGATACCTTCGGGACGCTCGTGGGCGTCGGCCTCGTCTCCCTGATCGCCATCCAGGCACTGATCAATATGGGCGGCGTCAGCAACGCCATCCCGATGACCGGCGTGACGCTGCCGTTCATCAGCTACGGAGGCTCGTCCCTCTTTACGCTCATGATCGGCATGGGCATCCTGCTCAGCATTTCCCGGGAGTACAATCGCGTCGGACGCCCGGCCAGGGCTCCCTCGCGTACGTCGGCCTCCCACGGCTGATCCGTTGCCTCCCATCAGCAGCAACGGCGCTCCTCCCGCGGTTTCGACCGCGGAGGGAGCGCCGTTTTTGGCGTTATTTCATGCAGCGGATCTTATTTGACGCGATTGGCCGCGTCCTCGGGCTCGGCCTCATCCTTAAACGCGACGCCTTCCACCTTCACGTTGACCTCGACGACGCGCAGGCCGGTCATGTTCTCAACGGCTTCGCGTACGTTCTCCTGCAGACGCCGGCCCACCTCTTGGATCGGACTGCCGTACTGGACGACGATCCGCAGATCGATGGCCGCTTCCACTTGGCCGACTTCGACGGAGACGCCCCGCTGGGCGTTCTTGCCGCTCAGGCGCTTGGCAAGCCCTTCGGAGATGCCGCCCGACATGGCGGACACGCCCGGCGTCTCCAACGCCGCCAATCCGGCGATGGTAGCGACGACATCATCAGAGATTCGAATCAGGCCTTGATCGATGATTTCCGACATTGGCGGCTCACACTCCCGTTACGATACTGCTTCCATTGTAATGGAAGACGGAAGCCTTTTGCAACCGATCGCCGCCTCCGCATTTGGGTATTGTAGGAATAGGATCCTTTTGGATATAGTAAAGGATGCTAGGCTCGTTCCATCGATTCCCATCGGATGACGTAAAAGAGGTGTATCGAGGTTGAAAAGGCTGTTTTTCCCGCTGTTGATCGTGTTTTTCGCTTTAAGCGCCATCGCGCACTACCTGCATTGGCACGCGGTGGCGCAGTTCGTCCTCTCCGCCGTTGCCGTCGTCTTCGTGGCCGGCTTTCTCGGCAAAGCGACGGAGGCGGTCGCCCACTATGCGGGACAGCGGCTCGGCGGCTTCCTGAACGCCACGTTCGGCAATGCTGCCGAGCTCATCATCGCCATTTTTCTCGTCAAAGAAGGATTGTTCGACATGGTCAAGGCCAGCTTGACCGGCTCCATCATCGGCAATCTGCTGCTCGTCCTGGGCGCCAGCGCCTTGGCGGGAGGACTGAAATTCAAGGAGCAGAAATTCAACATTCACCTGGCCGGACAAAATGCTTCGCTTATGCTGCTCGGCGTGATCGCGCTGTTCATCCCCGCCGTCTTCGTGAAGTCCGAGCATCTCTCCCGCCATGACACGATGACGCTCAGCGTCACGATCGCAGCCGTGCTGATCATCGCCTATGCGGGATGGCTGATCTACTCGATGGTCACCCACAAAAGCCTGCTGGAGGACCATGAGGATACGCAGGCGGACCACGGCGAGACCGCCGTCTGGTCCAAAGGTCAATCGATCCTGTTTCTCGTAGTCGCCACCGTCATGGTCGCCTTCGTGAGCGAATGGCTCGTCGGCACGCTGCATACGTTTACGACCCAGTACGGCATGTCGGAGTTATTCGTCGGCGCCTTTATCGTCGCCATCGTCGGCAACGCGGCGGAGCACAGCGCGGCCGTCATGCTCGCGCTCAAAAACAAAATCGGAGCGGCCGTCGAGATCGCCGTCGGCAGCAGTCTGCAGATCGCCCTGTTTGTCGCGCCGGTGCTCGTCTTCGTAAGCCTGCTGTTCGGCAACCACATGGACATCTTGTTCACAACGGTGGAAATTGCCGCGATCGGCGTTGCCGTCCTTATCGCCACCTCGATCTCCCGGGACGGCGCCACGACATGGTACGAAGGCAAGCTGCTGCTGCTCGTCTATATCGTCTTGGGCGTCGCCTTCTACTTCGTTTGAACCGCCGCGCGTTTCCGCGCGAAAAAAAGCCTTCGCACGCGAGACGCGGCGAAGGCTTTTTCCAATTGTGGCCGTGCGGCACTACTCTTCCTTGCGTGCCAAGGCTTCGTATAGCAACGCGAGATTGCGTTCCAATTCGCTAACCAGCTGCTTGCCCGCTTGCTCATCCACCAGACCGGCCCGCACCGCAAAATCGACCGCCCGAGAGAAGCCGTACATCTGCGTGTCCAGCACTTCTTCATACAGCGGGCATTTGCGGGTCGCCAAATTTTCCATTTGGATGGCGATCAGTTTCTCGATTTTGCCGGCGTCGTCCTGCAGCAGGCGAAGCGCCTTCTGATTCAGGTGCACCGTGACATCCGATGAAGCCATTCCCACTCCCCCTGTACCCTATCATGCCAACCCTAGCTGAGCAGTCCGTCTACTTCTCCCCTCGTATCGAAGGGATGTTGCACCATCTATCCCTTCCATATTAGACGAAAACGAGCGCCAGCACAAGGACAGGTGGGCCGGGAACGCGGACAAATTGCTAGAAAGCCGGCCGGATCGGCTATTCGGACGCGCCTCTTTTCCAAGCGTAGCGGCGCCAGCCCCAGACGACACCTGCGGCGAGCGCGAAGGCGGCTGCGATGAGCAGTCCCCGGCCCGGCGCGATCAGCGTCGTCACCTCGCGCCAATGCTCGCCGAGCGTCTGGCCGAGCAGCAAAAAGCAGCTGGTCCAGGCCAACGCGCCGATACCGGCGTAGAGGACGAACGTGCGGAAAGGATGCTTGCCCATGCCGATGAGCAGCGCGGTCGCATGCCGGAGACCCGGCACGAAATAACCGACGAGCACGAGCATGTGCCCCCACTTGGCGAACCGCTGCTCGTGCTTCGCGAGCTTGCCCGGGGTAAGCCGAAGACGGGCGCCGAACTTGGCCAAAAGCGGCCGGCCGACCGTCCGGCCGATCGCGTAGCTGACGCTCATGCCGACAAGGCTGCCGGAGACGGCCGCCAGCATCGTCCACCCGAGCTTCAGATGCCCGTGGGACATCAGAAAGCCGGCCGCCGTCAGCAGCACCTCGTCCGGCATCGGCAGACCGACAATGCCGAGCGCGATCGCGGAGAACAAGCCCCAGTAGCCATAGTGAAACACAAGTCCGAGCATCGTATCCGTCATGTCAAGGCAACTCCTAGCATCTGGTTGTATAGCGCGAGCGGCGGGTCAAAGGCAAAACACCCCGTCCGAAAGGACGGGGGATGTGGATGCGGACGCCGTATGGGGTAAGGACCGTGAAGCGTCGGAGCCGGCTTCGCGGAATTACTCCACGACGGTGACGTTCAGGTTGTGTTTGGCGAAAATTTCGCCAAGCTCCTTTTTCGCTTCGTCGGCATCGGGACCATGCACGTGCAGCTCATAGGAGTGGCCGCCTACCAAGGTCGTAAACAGCCCCAGGATGCTTTTCACATCGATGTACTTGTTCTCGGCTTGGAGTACGATGGAAGAGCGGAATTTGTTCGCGGCTTGAGATAATTCCACGATAGCTGCATTGTTCGACATGGAAATCCCTCCAAATTATAGGGTTTACGATTTCTTTACCCATCATACCTGTACACAAAGCCACTTGCAAGTAGGAAAACGCTTTATTTCAGCCCATCGGGATTCAAGCCTTCCAGTTCGGGCAGCACGAACAAGCCGTTTTTGCGAATGAGGACGTCGTCGAAATATATTTCGCCGCCGCCGTAATCCGGCCGTTGAATGAGCACCAGATCCCAATGGACCGAAGAGCGGTTGCCGTTGTCGCAATCCTCGTAGGCTTGCCCCGGCGTGAAGTGCAAGCTGCCGGCGATTTTTTCGTCGAACAGGGTGTCCTTCATCGGGTGCAGGATAAACGGGTTGAAGCCGAGGCTGAACTCGCCGATGTAGCGGGCTCCCTCGTCGCTGTCCAGCACCGCGTTGAGGCGATCCGTATCGTTGGCCGTCGCTTCGACGATTTTGCCGTTCTCAAAGGTAAATCGGATGTTTTCGAACGCGAACCCGTTGTAGACGCTGGGCGTATTGTAGGACAGCGTGCCGTTGACGGAGTCGCGCACCGGGCAGGAGTACACTTCTCCGTCCGGGATGTTGCGCTCGCCGGAGCATTTCTTCGCGCCGATGCCTTTGATGGAGAAGCGAAGATCCGTCCCCGGGCCGACGATCCGCACCTTGTCGGTCCGCTCCATGAGCGCCTTCAGCGGGTCCATCGCATTGTCCATCTTGGCGTAGTCCAGGTTGCAGACGTCGAAGTAGAAGTCTTCGAACGCTTCCGTGCTCATGTTGGCGAGCTGCGCCATGGCGTCGTTCGGGTAACGGAGCACGACCCATTTGGTATGCTTGACGCGCTGCTCGAGATGTACCGGATGACGGTGGCCGCGGTCATAGAGCTTCATCTTTTCGGCGGGCACGTCGGCCAGCTCGTTCACGTTGGCGCCGGCACGGATGCCGATATAGCCGTCCATCCGCTTCATGCGCTCGAGGTCGTACGCCGCCCACGTTTCGATCATCTCGGGCGTCGCGTTATGTAACAGGGCCCGGGTGACCGAGCGGTCTTCGATCTCGACGAACGGGCGTCCGCCGCGCTGCGCCACTTCCTCGATCAAGGCGTTCAACAGATCGCGCTCGGAGCCGATCATCTCGATCAGGACGTTGTCGCCCGGCTGAACGTTCACGGAATATCCGGCCAGATTGGCCGCAAGCTTTTGAATTCTGGGATCTCGCATAAATGGTGGTTCCTCCTTCGAAAATCGGTCCGCCGGCCCGCTCCGGAAGGCTTAGACCTCTTGCGGTCGGCATCGCGGCCGGCCCGTTGCGGACTTGACTTACCTGGTCACCGTCTTATTGTATCACTGTCGGGGGTCCTGTGGAAATCGGTGACGGACGTCCGCCGCTCCTCGCGGTCGCGGCCGTCGGATCGGTACCGGACGACCGACTCTTCCCGCATCCGGATCGGAAACCACGTGCGCCGGTCGGCCGTCCACCAGACGACGGTGTCGGCGTGCAGCGTCCGCAGCGCTTCGGCGGGCAGGGTATCGCGCAGCGCCTCTCTCATTCTGCGCTGCGCCGCGCCGGGCGAGAGCACCAGCCTCAGCGAGACTTCGCCGGCCCGCCGTTCAGGCGCGTAGGCGACCGAGACCGCCTCCCGCTCCGCCGCCGACACAAGCTCGAGCGGCCGCTCGAGCCCGCGCTGCGTGCTCGCCTCCGCCCCTGCGCCGCTCAGCGCCGCGAGCCGATGATGGGTCACTTCGCCCCCGTACGGGACGCGGCTTACGAGAACGCCCTGCCCGTCGTAAGCGGCGGCCTCCCCGGTATAGGCGAACCGGTTGTCGCCGGACAAGGCGGAAGCCGACAGGGCGAACGCTTCGGCCGGCGGCTTGTCCGGCGCCCGGCGGGCGCAGCCCGACCCTGCCGCCAGCATTGCTGTGGCGAACAGCGCGATCGCCAGCAAGCGCAGCGCCCCTTTCCACGGTCGACGGCCCGGTCTATCCATGCAGCTCCCCCCCTTTTTTCTCCTATCGTCTCCCGCCGCCTCCGGCTTATGCGCGAGAGACTGCCGCGGCGACAAGAAGGGCGCCCCGTCGGGGCGCCCTTCTCTTTGATCGGTTCGTCTAGCGTTTGGAGGCCACGTGCGCGGCGGCCGACAGTCAGCCAATCGCCACGCAGTTGCGGCCACGGTGCTTCGCTTCGTAGAGCGCCATATCCGCCCGGTAAAACAGCGATTCGACGCTGACCCGGTCGTCGCTGGACGTCCACTCCGACACGCCGCAGGACACGGTGACCTTCGGCGCGGTCTCCGCCTCCACCCGATTGCGGATCCGCTCGGCGACCCGCAGCGTCTGATCCAGGCTGAGCTGCGGCAAATAGATCGCCAGCTCCTCCCCGCCCCAGCGGGCGGCGATATCGGACTCGCGGATCGCGGCCCGGATGATCGTGCTGACCTGCATCAGAATCGCATCTCCGACCTGATGCCCGTAAGTGTCGTTGATTTTCTTGAAGTGGTCGATATCGACGACGATGAGCGAGCCCGACACGTCGCGCTCCTGCTTGCGCTGAATGCGCTCGTTCAGGTAATGGCGGGCGAACAGTCCGGTCAGATTGTCGGTGATGACCATGCGCCTCACTTCGGCGTGAAGCGACGCGTTCGAAACCGCCAGCCCCAGATGCGCCGAAAGCACTTGCAGCAGCTTATAGTTGTCGTACGAGAAGTGGCTGGCCTGTTGATGCGTGACCATCACCGCGCCGATCACTTCGCCGTTCAGCAGCAGCGGAGACGCGAGCAGCGAGCGGGACTGGGTGACCTCCATGAGGTGCGAGCTAATCGGCGTCGCGGAACGATAGTCCGACAGGATGATCGGTTCCTTGGTGCTCAGCATGACGCCGCAAAACCCGTAATCGGTCGCGAACACTTCCTTGTTCAGCGCGGGCAAATTCGACGACATGACGGTGAAATGTCCTTTCATCGGATCGAGCTGAAGGATAAAGCAGTGATCCGCCTTGAACAGGTGCAGCAGCTCCGCGTTGGCGAACTGCATCGTATCGGAGAGGCGCAGGCTGCTGTTCAGGCGTTGAGTCAGCTCGTTGATCAGCCGCAGCTCGCCGATCAGCACGTTCGCCTGCTCGTGGAGCCTTGCCTTCTCGAAGGCGGTGCCGGCGGCGCCCGTCAGCATCTCGACGAACCGGACGTCCACGTCGTCGAAAGCTTCCTCCTCCACGTCAAGCCGCAGCACGCCGTAGACGCCCTGCTTGCCGGCCAGCGGAAACGCCATGATCCGGCGTCCCCCGTCCGTCTCCTCGCGGCGCTCGCCGTCCATGAACGCGCGCCAGCAAAGGTCCATGCCCTGCTGGTGAAAGGCGAGCGGTTTGACATTCTCATTCGTGCTGCTGTAGTCCTGGGACAGGTACAGGTCCGGCCGGCAGAGCGGAAAGAGCCGCTCCAGGCTGTCGAACGCTTCGGCGAGGACGTGCTCGACGTCGATATGGTCGTGAAGCCGGCTCATCACGTCGAAGAGCAGGTTGCGGCGGCGCTCTTCGCGGCCCGTCAACCGGTTGGAGCGAATCAGGTCTCCGACGAACAGGCGCTCGAAACGGCGGTAAAGGCTGCTGCGATAATGCAGCGCGGCCGCCTGCAGCAGCTTCAGCTCGCCGCCCAGCGGCGTGTCCGCAGGGAGCAGGCAGGCCAGCGCGGCGATGACGAATCCGGTCGTGCGGGAAAAAATAGGAACGGCGTACGAATCGTACGCGCGCATGGATGGCGAATCGTGCTCGACTCCCCGGAGATGCGCGGGGCGGCAAGAGGAAAATGCGAGGCTGGCGGCCGTTCCCCCCAGGAGCTCCGTGCTCCAGTCCGCCGGTGCGGGAGCATCGGCGTCGCCCGCCGAAGCGGCAACGCGGGTATGATCAGGGTGGAGCAGGACGATGCGGCGCTCGGAGAGCCATGGAAATCCCTCGGCCTCCTCCAGCCAGTCCGCGAATCCGTCCGCCAGCAGCTTGTGCAGATAAGGCAGATCGGCCTCGGTCAGGTCCTGTTGGCGCACCCATTCCGGCCATTCGTCCAAGGCGCCGGAGGCGGGATGATGTCGAACCGAGTCTCGTTTAACGCTTGGTTGAACCATCTCTGATCCCTCCTAGCCTTCCTTCTGCTTTAACTATACAATGAATACGTGATTTTTGCACTAGTCTGAAAGGTAAATACAGGGACTTACGCCTCATTTCTTCTCCAGCATGCAACGTCTTCCCCGCGTACGGTGTCGCGGCCGGATGACGCTTGACAATCCAGCACAATTCCTTATAATGTTTATAGTTGAACATTGGGCTCATTGTTTGTGTCACCCTCACGATCGGTTCCCTTGGCGGGCAGCGGCTGAACTTCTTGCCAAGAGGGGACGAGCGGCATTGCCGCGCGCCCTTTCGGAATGCGCTCGGCGCAACGACAACCCATTTTCAAAACATTCCCTTTTGAAAAAGGAGTCACACATTCATGTCGAGATATACCGGACCCAAGTTTAAATTGAGCCGCCGCCTGGGCATCTCCCTGAGCGGCACCGGCAAAGAACTGAAGCGCGCGTTCCCTCCGGGACAACACGGCGCGAACCAACGCCGCAAGATCAGCGGCTACGGCCTGCAGCTGATGGAGAAGCAAAAGCTTCGCCACATGTACGGCCTGAACGAAAAGCAATTCCGCAACCTGTTCGACCGCGCTTCCAAGCTGAAAGGTAAAGCCGGCGAAAACTTCATGTTCCTGCTCGAGAGCCGTCTGGACAACCTCGTCTTCCGTCTGGGCTGGGCCAACTCCCGCGCGGGCTCCCGTCAGCTGGTCTCCCACGGCCACGTGACGGTCAACGGCAAGAAGGTCGACATCGCTTCGTACACCGTTCAAGTCGGCGACGTGATCGGCCTGCGCGAGCGCAGCCGCAGCATGAAGTCCATCAAGGAAGCTTCCGAAGGCCGTCATCACCTGGCCGGTTACCTGGACTACAACGCAGCAGCCATGGAAGGCAAGTACGTTCGCCTGCCTAGCCGCGAAGAGCTGTCCCAAGACATCGAAGAACAACAAATCGTCGAATTCTACAGCCGTTAATCGGCGCCTTTATGGCAAAACCCCCGCGATCGTTCGGATCGCGGGGGTTTTTTCGTGTTCCCGAGAAGGGGCGTTGTCGTCCTCCTCGTTCGCGAGTGCCGCAGATCACTCCGGCTTTCTCGCTCCGCCCTTCTTGGTCAGGTTCTGCACGAGCTGTCCGAAGTCGATGCCGGACACGCTCTTCAGCATCTCCGGCGCCGTCGCCATGAGCGACGTGACGTAGTTGCTCACGCGGGCCGCCCCTTCGCCGTTGCCCGTGTCGACGACGGTCAGCTTGTCGATCGACGAGATCGGCTGCGCGACCTTGCCGGCGAGCTCCGGCAGCATCTTGACGATAATATCGAGCACCGCGGCTTCGCCGAACTTCTCGAACGCTTGCGCGAGCTTCTCCTTCGCCTCGGCCTCGGCAAGGCCCCGCAAACGGATGACCTCCGCTTCGGCCGTCCCTTTGGCGCGTTCCGCGTCGGCGGCCGCCAAGCCGTCGAGCCGCTTTTGCTCGGCGTTCGCCTGCGCTTCGGCTTCGATGCGGTACTTGAGGGCGTCCGCTTCGTTCATGCGCCGCGACTTGTCGGCTTCAGCCGCCTGCACGACGGCATAGCGGTCGGCGTCCGCCTTTTTCTTCACTTCGGCGTCATACTGCTTTTCGCGCCGCAGGATCTCTTTCGCCTCGAGGTCGATCTCCCGCTCCTTGCGGACGAGCTCGACCTTCATCTGCTCCTCGACGACGCTCTGCTTGGAGCGGGCTTCCTGAACCGCATACGCCTGATCGGCTTCTGCCTTGGCGAGATCCGATTCCTTTTTGAAGGAGGCGACCTTTAGTTCTTTGTCCTTTGTCGCTTCGGCTACGTTCGTATCCCGCAGAAGCTCGGCCCGCTGGCCTTGCTCCTCCGCGGCAGCCTTCTGGATCCGGGCGTCCCGGACCGCCTCCGCTTCCGCGATGTCGGCGTCGCGTTTGACCGCCGCGATCCTCGGCTTACCCAGCGCCTCCAAGTATCCGTGCTTGTCGCGCACGTCCTTGATCGTAAAGGAGACGATCTGCAGACCCATCTTCTTCAAGTCGCGGGCCGCCTGTCCCTGCACTTCCTGCGCGAACTTCTCGCGGTTGCGGTACACTTCCTCGACAGTCATCGTCCCGAGGATCGCCCGCAGGTGACCTTCGAGCACTTCCTGGGCTTCAGCCCGCAGCGCGTCGGTCGGCTTGCCCATGAACTGCTCCGCTGCCGTCGCCACGTCTTCGACGGAGCCGCCGATCTTGATAATCGCGACCGCGTCGGTCAGCACCGGCACGCCCTGCTCGGTATACACCTCCGGCGTGCTTACGTCCAGCTTGTGCGAGAGCAGCGATAGGAACTGGGACTGCTGGAAGATCGGAAGAATAAAGGCGCCGCCGCCGCGCACGATCTTGATGCGGCGTCCGGATTCGTCGACGGAGACGTTTTTGCTGCCTAAAAAGGAACCGGTGACGATCATCGCTTCGTCCGGGGCTACGGTCTTGTAGCGGGCCCAGAAAGCCAGGCCCAGGACGAGCAGGACGGCGACGACAATGACGGGTATGTACAGGTAATCGGGAAAATCGGACATCGGCATATCTCCTTTTCTCTCTAGTATGGGGTTTCAATCTTGATAAAGCTCAGTCCAGGCGCGACACGTATACGACCTCGCCCCGCACCCGGACGATCACGACCTCCGTGCCCGACGGCACGTCCTCTTTGTCGAAACTCTCTGCGATCTGGTTCGTATGGCCCGCTCCGATCTTGACCAACACTTCGCCGAAGCCGGTTGCCGGAATCGACGTCAGCACCTCGGCCCGCTTGCCTTCCAGATCGTGCATCGAGAATCCTACGGAATTCTCGCTGGCCTTCATCGGTCGCACGTAGACGAAATACATCGCCGCTCCGATCGCCGCCGCCAACGCCGCGGACGCGATGTAGACGCCGGCCGCCGCCATCGGGGAGTATCGGTGCAGGAGCAGTCCCGCGCCGCCGAAGACGGTAATTCCTCCCGCCAAGACGACCGGCTGGATCAGATGATGGCCGTCGATCGTCAGCCAGTCGAACCAGCTGCTGACGCCGTCCAGCAAGTCCCCGAACACGAGCGTCACGATCGCCATCAGCGTCCCGAAGGCCAGACAGCACCAGAATATCGCTTCCATCGGCCTCCTCCTTTCGATTCAGCTTGGAAATGAGGTCTTGTGAATAAATACGACGTAAACGGCAGAATGTTTCTGTTATTTGTAAAAGTTTGTCCACATTTCAGGAGAATCATGGAAGCCATGTGCGATACTTGGGGTGGGCGCTCCCCTCCCTCGGTCCCGGTTCCCGGGAGGAAGTCAAACCGTGGGGGAATGTGGTATAATAGGTCTGTTTGTTTTTTGAAGGAGGATACCGATGAACGAAACGAAGCAGCCCCCTTCCCCGCCGTACAAAAAAGGCTCCGCCTGGGGCATGGCGGGTCGTTTGACCCTCTATACGATCCTGTGGCTGATCCTGTTCGGCGTGCTGGCCGGATTGGCTGCGGGCGGCGCGGTCGGAGGCTATATTGCGGCGCTGGTCAAAGAAGACCCCGTGCGCTCGCGCGCACTCATCGAAGAAAAAATCAACGAAAACAACGCGACGGGCTTCGTCTTCTTCCGGGACGACACGCTTATCGGCCAGCTGCGCACCGAAGAAGACCGCCAGCCGGTTTCCTACAACGAAATTCCGCAGATCATTCTGGACGCGGTCATCGCGATCGAGGACCGGAATTTCGAGACCCACGTGGGCGTCGACACGAACGGCCTGTTCCGGGCGGTGAAGCAGCAGCTGCTGAACGAGGACGTCCAGACGGGCGGCAGCACGATCACTCAGCAGCTCGCCCGCCGCGTCTTTCTGAACCTCGACCAGACGCAAAGCCGCAAAGCGAAGGAAATCTTCCTCGCGCTCCGGCTGGAACGCTTCCTGGGCAAAGAAGAGATCATCACGGCCTATCTCAACAAGATTCCCTACGGCAACGGCTCGTCCGGCTATCAGCTGTACGGAATCAAGGCGGCCGCCAAGGGCATCTTCGGCATCGACGATCTGAAGAAGGTGAATCTCGCCCAGTCGGCCTATCTGGCCGGGCTGCCGCAGCTGCCTTCCGCCTACTCGGCGTTTAACGGCAAAGGCGACTTCAACGAGAAAAACTTCAAGCGCGCGCTGACCCGCCAAAAGCTCGTGCTGCAAAAGATGCTGGAGACGGGCAAGATCACCCAAACGCAATACGAGGACGCGCTGAAGTTCGACATTTACAAGTCGCTGGCGAAACCGACCGAGAAAGCGTACAACACTTATCCCTATCTGATGCTCGAAGCCGAACGCCAAGCGGCGCAACTGCTCGTCCTGAAGCAAAATCCGAACCTTAAGCTCGAGGATCTCAACAAGAAAGAGAACGCTTCGCTCGTCGAGGACGCCCGCGAACAGCTGCTTCGCGGCGGCTACCGGGTGAATACGACGATTGACAAGCAAGTCTACGACTTGATGCACAAGGTTGCGGAGGATCCGAAAAACTTCGCGCCGGACAACGCCGTCAAAGGCGTGGAGCAAACCGCCGCGGTCATGCTCGACCACAAGACGGGCGCAATCCTCGGCATGATCGAGGGCCGCGACTTCCACATCGAGCAGATGAACTTCGCGACGCAGATGCAGCGCCAGCCCGGCTCCGCGATGAAGCCGATCGCGGCCTATCTGCCCGCCATCGACAAAGGCTTGATCAGCCCGGCGAGCGTGCTCGACGATTCGCCCGTTATCTTGAAGAGCAGCGGTTCGTCGATGCACATCCCGAAAAACTCCAACAACCGGTATACGGGGTTGGTCACCGCGCGGTACGCGCTGAATCAATCGCTCAACATCCCGGCCATCCGAGTGTTCCTGGACAAAGTCACGATCAAGGAAGCGTGGTCGTTCGCCCGCAAGCTGGGCATCACCACGCTCGTACCCGAAGATGACGGAGCCCAAACGGGCGTCATCGGCGGTTTGAGGTACGGCGTTACCGTCGAGGAGCTGACGAACGCGTACGGCGCCATCGCCAACAAAGGCGTGTTCAACGACGCGTATCTGATCGAGTCGATCACCGACGTGAACGGGAACGTCGTTTACCAGCACAAGCCGAACCCGCAGCGGGTCGTCACCGAGCAGTCCGCCTACCTCATGACGGATATGCTCCGCACGGTCGTCACCGACGGCACCGGCAAAACGATCAAGTCGTGGTTCAAAAATTACGGCAAAATCCCGGTCGTCGGCAAAACGGGGACAACCCAAAACTACGGCGACGTTTGGTTCCAAGGATACACGCCGGACATCACGCTCGGCGTCTGGGCGGGCTACGAGAAGCAAGCGCACACGCTGTCGACCGACGGCCACGCCCGCGCCCGCGAAATTTGGTCGAAGGTCATGAACGCGGTCACCGACGCGCGGCCGGACCTGTTCCCGACCAAGTCGTTCGACAAGCCCGACGGCATCGTCAGCATGACCGTTTCCAGCGTCAGCGGCAAGCTGCCGACGGATCTGACAAGACAGGCGGGCAAGCTCGTCACCGACATTTTCAACAAGAAATTTTTGCCGACCGAAGAAGACGACGCGCTCGTCAAGATGAAGTACATCTCTTACAACGGCGTCAACTACGTGCCGCATCCGGAAACCCCGGAGGATATGCTGCGCGAAGCGGTCATGATCAAGCGGGAACAGCCGATCGATACGCTCGTCGAGCAGCTCCAAGCGGCGCTCGGCAAAGTCGCGGCCAACAGCCGCAAGTCGCTCAGCTACTATTTGCCGAAGGACGCCCAGGATAGCGCCCCCTCCAAGGTCGATCCGCGCGTTGACGACGGCGCCGCGCCTTCCCCGCCGGGCAACGTGCTCGCCGAAGCGCTCGATGGCGGCAAGGTCAAGATCAGCTTCTCTGCGAGCGGACAATCGGACGTCGCGGGCTACCGCCTCTATCGGTCGCTGAACGGCGCTCCTTACCAAAAGGTCGACGGCACCGTCCTGACCGGCGAAGAATCGCGGTTCATCAACTACATCACGCCCGGCAGCGTCGTCAGCTATTACGTGACCGCGGTGGACATCGGCGGCCATGAATCCGGACGCAGCGCCACGGCGGGCGTTGGCGGCGACGGCAGCTATAATCCCGTCGACCCGAACTTGCCTTCGGACGGCAGCACCGCAAATCCGCCTGGGTCGGAGCAGGGTCAGGGCGCCGCGCCATCCGTCCCGAGCGGACTGACGGCGCAGCGGAGCGCCTTCGGCGCCGTGCTCACCTGGACGGCCAACCCGGCGAGCGAGAACGTCACCCGTTACGAGGTGTGGTACAGCGCGACGGAGAAAGGCAGCTACAAGCGCCTCGACTCCGTCGTCGACGCCCGCTACGAGTCGTTCGAGCCCGATCCGTCCGGGTGGTACCGCATCCGGGCCGTCAACGACAGCGGAAGATCCGACGCTTCGGCCTCGGTCGAAGTCAAGTCGGGCAACTGATCGTCGGCAAGCGCCGCATCCGCATTCTCCAGCAAGTCGGCAAACACCAAAAGAGGCCTGCATTCCCCTTCGGGAGTGCAGGCCTCTTGTATTTTAGACGCTTAGTCCTCGATCGTCGACAAGTCGCCGGTCGGCAGATTCAGCTCCCATGCCTTGAGCACGCGGCGCATGATCTTGCCGCTGCGCGTCTTCGGCAGTTTGTCCTTGAACTCGATCTCGCGCGGCGCGGCATGCGCGGACAAGCCGATCTTTACGAACTTGGCGATATCCGCCTTGAGCTCCTCGGACGGCTCGTAGCCTTCGCGCAGCGAGATGAACGCTTTGATGATCTCCCCGCGCAGCGGGTCGGGCTTGCCGATGACGCCGGCTTCGGCGACAGCCGGATGCTCAACGAGCTTGCTTTCGACCTCGAACGGGCCAACGCGCTCTCCCGACGTATTAATGACGTCGTCGATCCGCCCCTGGAACCAGAAATAGCCGTCCTCGTCGCGGTAAGCCGAGTCGCCGGAAACGTACCAGCCCGGAATGCGGAAGTACTCCTCGTACTTGGCCGGGTTGTTCCAGATTTTGCGCATCATGGACGGCCACGGCGTGCGAATCGCCAAGTTACCCATCCGCAGCGGCGGCAGCTCGTTGCCCTGATCGTCGATGATCGCGGCCTGCACACCCGGGATCGGGCGACCCATGGAGCCGGGCTTGATCTCCATGCGCGGATAGTTGCAGATCAGCTGTCCGCCGGTTTCGGTCATCCACCACGTGTCGTGGATCCGCTGGCCGTACACTTTGTAGCCCCAGCGGACGACTTCGGGGTTCAGCGGCTCGCCCACGCTCAGCACATGGCGGAGGTTCGACAAGTCGTACGGCTTGACGGCCTCGTCGCCGGCGCCCATGAGCATCCGGAACGCCGTCGGCGCGCTGTACCAGACCGTGACCTTGTAGCGTTGGAGCGTCTCGTACCAGTCTTGCGGGCTAAAGCGGCCGCCGCGGATGACGTTGGTTACGCCGTTCAGCCAGGGGGCGAAGATGCCGTAGGATGTTCCCGTCACCCAGCCCGGGTCGGCGGTACACCAGTACACGTCGCCTTCACGCAGGTCGAGGACGATCCGTCCGGTATAATAATGCTGGATCATGGCATTTTGCACGTGGTAGACGCCTTTGGGCTTGCCTGTGGAGCCGGAAGTGTAATGAAGGATGAGACCGTCTTCCCGGCCGAGCCATTCGATCTCGGCTTGCTCGGAAGCGGAGGACATCGCTTGACTGAAGTCGACGATGCCTTCTCCGGCCTCGACGCCTTCGCCGAAGACGATCACGTGCTTCAGGTCCGGCAGCTCCGACCGTGCGATGCGCGGCAGCAGGGCCGGCGTCGTGACGATCGCGACCGCGCCGCTATCCTGCAGCCGGTCCCGCACCGCCGTCTCCATGAACGCCTCGAACAGCGGGCCGACGACGGCGCCGACTTTCAGTGCGCCGAGCAGGCTGAAGTACAGCTCTGGCGTACGCGGCATGAAGATGAACACACGGTCGCCCTTCGCGATGCCGAGATCCCGGAGCACGTTGGCGAATTTGTTGGATTGTCTGGCGAGGTCCGCGTAGGTGTAGCTCTCGTCGCGGGCGGCGTCGCTGTAATGCAGTGCGATCCGGTCTCCCTTGCCGTTCTCCACATGTCGGTCGATGGCTTCGTACGCCATGTTAACCTTCCCGGTCTGCGACCAGGAGAAATGCGCTTCGATATCTTCCCATCGGAAATGCTGCACTGCTTCCTCGTACGATTCGAGGTTTGCCTTTTCGGCCGTGACGGCCAATTTTTCTTCGTGCGCTGAGGTCATTTCCATCACCTTCCCGTTTGAATACATCCTTGCGAAGCGCGAATGCGCTTACAACCGGGGCTCGCGCGGCCCGCCTTAGCCATTATATCACAGCTCCGCCAGGCTCGGCACGGACTCGGCAGGAGAATTTCCGCGAAGAAGGGACATTTTCGAGGAAAAAGCGGCGGTTCGTCCGTATTATCGTGTATAATGACAGCATTCAAAGGAGAGATCCCGCATGGAACATGTGAAGCGCTACCAGTATTCCACGCGGCCGGGCAAAGACGGCCCGATCGTCGTGGAAGGCCCCGTCGAACCGGATCGGCTCCGGCAGTATCGGCTCCATGAGAAGCTGGATGCGTTCCGCCGTCCCAAGGAGCAGCACGAGGCGCTCGTCGAGATCGCCGAACTGCCCGAAGGACGCATCATCGTCGCGCGAGACGAAGACATCGTCGTCGGCTACGTGACCTTCCACTACCCCGACGAGATGGAGCGCTGGTCCGAGGGCGGCATGGACGATCTCATCGAGCTCGGCGCCATCGAAGTGGCCGACGACTACCGCTCGCTTGGCCTCGGCAAGGCGCTCATCTCCACAGCTTTCGCTGAAGGCCAGCTGGACAACGCGATCGTCTATACGACCGAATATTATTGGCATTGGGATCTGGACAACAGCGGCCTCAGCGTCTGGGAGTACCGGGACATGATGGAGAAGCTGATGAAGTCCGTCGGCATGGTCTGGTTCGCGACGGACGATCCCGAGATCTGCGCCCATCCGGCGAACTGTCTTATGGTACGGATCGGCAAGGATGTCCCTCTCTCCTCCGCGGAGCAGTTCGACCGCGTCCGGTTCCGGCAACGGTTCATGTACTGACGAAAGGAAGGCGACCTCAGTTGACTCATTCCCGCATGGAAGCGCTGTGGATCGACAGCGCGGCGGCTTCGCATTATCGGTTTCACGAGGACCATCCGTTTCATCCGATCCGGCTGGCCCTGACGGAAGACTTGCTCGATGCGTGCGGGGCGCTTCGCTCCGACCAGAAAATGAAACCACTGACACCGCACGCCGACGAAGTGCTCGATTGGATCCACCGGGCGGACTACATTGCCGCCGTTCGGGCGCTCAGCGAAAGCGCGCCCGGCTCCGAAGCGATCGCCCTTGCCGGCCAATACGGCTTCGAGCTGGACGGCGATACGCCGTACTTTCCCGGCATGCACGAAGCCGCGGCCGCGATCGTCACCGGATCGGTGGCCGCCGCCGAAGCGGTTATGTCGGGTCTGACCCGCCATGCCCTCCATCTGGGCGGCGGGCTGCATCATGCGTTCCAGGATCGCGGCGCCGGCTTCTGCGTCTACAACGACGCAGCCGCAGCCATCCGCTGGATGACGCGCAAGCACGGCGCCAAGGTGCTCTACGTCGACACGGACGTACACCACGGGGACGGCGTCCAGTGGAGCTTCTACACCGATCCGGACGTGTTCACCTTTTCCATTCACGAGACTGGCAAGTTCCTGTTTCCCGGCAGCGGATTCGCCCATGAACGCGGAGAGAGCTCCGGCTACGGCGCCTGCCTGAACGTGCCGGTCGAGCCCTACACGGAGGACGACTCCTGGCTCGAGAGCTTTTCGACGGCGCTCGAGCGCGTCATCCGCGTTTTCAAGCCCGACGTCATCGTCAGCCAGCACGGCTGCGACGCGCATGCGCTGGATCCGCTGGCGCACGTGCACTGCAGCATGCGAATCTACCGGGAGATGCCCCGCCTCATTCACCGGCTGGCGCACGAATGGACCGACGGACGTTGGATCGCGCTCGGTGGCGGCGGCTACGAGCACTGGCACGTCGTGCCGCGTGCTTGGGGCTTGTTGTGGCTCGAGATGACCGACCATCCGCTGCTCGAAGTCATCGACGCGGCTCCGGAAGGTACTCCGCTGCCCACCGATTGGCCACGCATCGTCTCGCCGCACCGTCCGGCCGATCTTCCCCGTACGTGGCTCGACGATACGGCCGCTTGGGCGCCGATGCCGAGGCGCGCGGAGATCGCCGCCAAAAACCGGGAAGTGCTGGCGCTCGCGCTTCAGCATCTGGGATAAGCGTGCAGCGGCCATTTCCCGCCGATCTTGGAACGAATAACGAATGCTTTTCAATCCAAATGACCGTACGTTCAGCTATGTGCTAGAAGTACGGTCTTTTCGTTTTCGCTGATGTTGGGTGGGTGACAGGTTGTTCTGCCATTCTCCAGCCCTTCGTGCATGATCCCCTTCGCTCAGGCTGGCCTGCTATTCTCCAGCCCTTTGTGTATGATCCCGTTCGATCAGGTTGGTCTGCTATTCTCCAGCCCTTTGTGCATGATCCCATTCGGTCAGGCTGATCTGCTATTCTCCAGCCCTTTGTGTATGATCCCCTACGCTCAGGTTGGTCTGCTATTCTCCAGCCCTTTGTGCATGATCCCGTTCGGTCAGGTTGTCTACCATTTCGCCAGCCTTTCGTACGTTATCCCCTTCGCTCAGGCTGGCCTGCTAATCTCCAACTCTTTGTGCATGATCCCCTTCGATCAGTCTGCTATTCTCCAGCCCTTTGTGTATGATCCCCTTCGCTCAGGTTGGTCTGCTATTCTCCAGCCCTTTGTGTATGATCCCCTTCGCTCAGGTTGGTCTGCTATTCTCCAGCCCTTTTTGCATGATCCCGTTCGGTCAGGTGAACATCGAGTAACGAGTTTTAAAAACGCCGATAGCACAGCCGACAAAATTGATTGAATGGGATAATGGCCTAAGAAAGACAATGCCCCCTCACTCGCCTGAGCAAAGGGGATAATGTCACAAGGGATTCAAGAGATATGGAAAGCCCTCACCGATTACGTCCAACTGACCGAAGGGGATCATGCATCAAGGAACTCAAAAGACATAGAAAGCCGCCCTGCCCCTTCCGAGCACCTGAGCGAAAGGGATGATGCCCGAAGGGTCGCAAAAGGCGTGAAAAGCCCCTACCCTTTCGTCCATCGGAGCAAAAAGGATAGGGGCTGGAAGCTCAAAGGCCGCTTAAAGGCGCTGAAGCATTTCGTCTACGATTGCGTAGGAACGGTTTGCCGCTGTCACGGTGAATTCGGCGAAGTTGACGTCAGCCGAACCGTCGGCCTTGTCCGACATCGAGCGGATGACGACATACGGCACCTCGTTCAAGGCGCAAACCTGCGCAACGGCGGCTCCCTCCATCTCCGTGCACGTGCCTCCCAGCTCCTCGTGGAGCTGCCGGACGACGTCGCGGTCGGCGATGAATTGATCGCCTGACAGCACCTTTCCCGTCTTGCAGTGTCCGGGGAACACCTTCTCTCCCGCTTCGACGGCAGCCTTTACGAGCACGGCGTCGGCCGGCCATTCGGACACGTTCTGATAAGGGATGACCCCGCGGGCAAAGCCGAGCGGCGTCACGTCGACGTCGTGCTGCATGCTGCTCGTGGAGATGACAATATCGCCGATGTCCAGCACCGGATCGAGCGCGCCGGCGACGCCGGTGAAGATCACCTGCACCGCGTTGAAGCGGTCGATCAGTACCTGCGTGCAGACGGCCGCGTTTACCTTGCCGACGCCGGACTTGCAGATGACGACTTTTTTCCCGTTCAGCGAGCCCGTATAATACGGGATGCCGGAGCGCTTCATTTCCACGGTGTCTTCCAAATGTTCGAGCAGCAGATCGATTTCTTCCTGCATCGCTCCGATAATGCCGATCAATTCCATCCCTCTATTCCGCCTCCTATCGAAGAGGCCCTGCTGCGGGATTCTCACTTCCCGCGCAGGGCGACTGTCGAGTGCGATGTGGTCTTCCAATACGACGAACCCGTTGCTTGGCTTCGGGTGAACCCGTTCAACCTGGCATCGGGAGCGTCCGCTCAGCTCAGCGCGGAAACCGAGCTGCGAACGATGAGCTCGTGCGGGAGCACGACGCGCGCCTGTTCGACGTTTTCCTTTTTCATCAGTTTGGTCAGAAGCCGCATGGAAACGGCCCCAATGTCGTACATCGGTTGGGCGACGGTCGTCAGCTGCGGACGCACCATCGAAGCCATGCGAATGTTGTCGACGCTGATGACGGACACGTCTTCCGGAACTTTGAGCCCGGCGTCCTGGATGCTGTGAATGGCGCCGATCGCCATCTCGTCCGTCGCCGCGAACACCGCGCTCGGCCGGTCGGAGAGCCCCAGGAAATACTGCATCGCCTCGATGCCGGACTCGTAGCGATAGTTGCCGATACGCACGTACTCTTCGTTTAGCGGAATACCGGCTTGCTCCAGCGCTTTCTTGTAGCCTTGGTAACGGGCGTATCCGTTCGCCGGGTCCTGCAGCGTGCCGCTGATCATCGCGATCTTGCGATGGCCGTCGGCAATCAGCCGCTGCACCGCGTCGAAAGCAGCCGCCTCGTGATCGATATCTACGGACGGCATCGTGCCCTTCTCGTCCGTCGTGGCGCAAAGCACGATCGGCACGTTCGACGTATTGAACGCGAGCAAATGCTCTTCCGTCACCGCGCCTCCCATAAACAGCAGGCCGTCCACCTGCTTCTCGAGCAGCGTATTGATGACGCGGATTTCCTTCTCTTTGCGCTTGTCGGCGTTGCAGAGAATGATGTTGTAGTGGTACATGTTCGCGATGTCTTCGATGCCCCGCGCCACTTCGGCGAAAATCGCGTTGGCGATGTCGGGGATGACGACGCCGACCGTCGTCGTCTTCTTGCTGGCCAGGCCGCGCGCGACGGCGTTGGGCCGATAGCCGAGGCGCTCAATGGCCTCGTACACTTTTTTCCGCGTTTGCGGCTTCACGTTCGGATTGTTGTTGACAACGCGGGATACCGTGGCCATGGATACGCCGGCCTCACGCGCCACGTCATAAATGGTTACCGTCACATTCACCGCTCCAATGTTCACGGAAGGCTGTCAGGAAGACTGCCTGTCCATGGGATAATAAGGTAATGATACGACAAAACGAGTGTTTCCGCAATGATCGCAAAGGCTTACAGCTGCGATCCCCTTAGGTTCTGGACGCTTCCCCGGCCGTTTCCGGCCCGCCGAACTTGTCGCTCAAAAAGCTGTAGGTAATCCGCCAATGCGATTCGTCCCACAGCGGCTGTCCGTCCCGTACCAGAATCGCTTGCGGGGACTTGTGCTGCACGCCGAGCGTCTCGGCGATCGCATTGCTCACCGGCCGTTCCTCGATGACGTGGACGATCGCGAAATCCACCGGCTGCGCGTCCGCATCCGCCATATAATGATGCAGCTCCTCATGCGCGCCTGCGCTGATCGGACACTGCGTGCTGTGCTTGAAGAGAAGCAAGGGCCGCTCGGCGGAGCCCCGGAGGGCTTCTTCCCATTGCTCGATCGTCGTCAGACGCTTCGCCTCTGCCATTTGCCATACCTCCTTGAAAATCAATCCGTTGATTTTCATGGTATCAGAAATGCCCGTCAGACGCAAAAAAACGGAGCGATCCGCCCCGTTCTTTCGTCTTACGATATGTATTGCGCGCTTAATTGGGACAGCCGCCCGCGCAGCTCGGCCATCCATGCCTCGTCTCCGACGGAAGAAGCGACGATCCACAGGTCCAACAGCTCGTTCGTCCGTTCCTCGGCGACGCGGGCGACGGTCGCCTGGCGCAGCGGCTTCGAGCGGTGCTGCGCGTGACTCAAAACGCCGGCCAACTCGTGGATTTCGTCGAACGGGATCGTCTGGGCCGGCGGCTTGGCGCCGAGCCGATTGACCAGCATCCCCAGGTCGGACTTGACGCCGGGAAACACCTCGTTGCGGGAGCATCCCTCGCAGGCGTACACGGGAACGCTCGTGATGTTCACCAACTTGGCGTAGATCACAGATCTCAAGGTCAAGCGCATGGTATCTCCGCATGGACAACGTTTGAACAACTTCGCCCTCTCCTTACACGGTCTTCGCGGGCCGCCGGCGTCGCGCCGCCTTTCCCGCTCCCCATGTATTCGCGCCGGGCGCGCTGTTCTCCTGCCTTGTTAACCGCTGTAATTTCTGGTATTGCCGCGCTTTTGGCGCCATTGGCGCCAGGTACGCCAGCCATAGAGAAGTACGGCCGCGACGAGCGCTCCGATCCCGTCGTGCAGCAGATCCGCCCAGTCGGGCGAGCGGCCCGGCACGTAGGCTTGGTGCCATTCATCGGTCGCTCCGTACACGACGCAGAACAGGACGACGAAGAGAGCGCGGGAGGCGTCGATTCGGTGAAATCCGAACCCGTATGCGAAGGTGACGGCGAGCGCGAAATAAGCGAAGTAGTGGACCGGGTCGAAACTCCGGAGACCCGGAAACAGCTTTTGCGCCCACGGCAGCCAGCCATCGAGATCGTTGCCCGTGCGCGCGGACAGCAAAAAGATGATCAGCATGCAGGCGACGGCAGGCAGCCATCGCCACAAGGGAGTCGACCAGGAGGATTTGCGGGTGGAACGCATGGGGTAGCTCCTCTCGGCGCGCGGATGTGCGCGGCGTTGGATTATGGTACGATGAATACGGCAAAACCGCCGAATTACGGCCTCATTTGCAGGAATCGGAGGAATGATCATGACCGCGATCAAACAGGTCATCTGTCTCATCGACGACGAGTTCGAGGATCTCGAGCTCTGGTACCCCGTCTACCGCGCGCGTGAAGAAGGCGCGGTCGTCCGGTTCGCCGGCCCGGAGAAGGGCCGCAAGCATATCGGCAAGTACGGCGTCCCCGCCGTCGCCGATCTCTCCTACGCGGAGCTGAACGCCGACGCTTGCGACGGCCTGCTCGTCCCGGGCGGCTGGGCGCCGGACAAAATCCGGCGGGACGAGCGCGTCCAAGCGTTCGTCCGAGCGATCGACGCCGCCGGCAAGCCGATCGGCCAGATCTGCCACGCGGGCTGGGTGCTCGTTTCCGCCAAGATTTTGCAAGGGCGGAAAGTCACCTCGACGCCAGGCATCCGCGACGACATGGAGAATGCCGGCGCGATCTGGTTCGACGAAGCCGTCGTCGTCGACGGCAACCTCGTCTCCGCCCGCCGGCCGCCGGATCTGCCGGCGTACGCGAAGGCGTTCTGCGATGCGCTCTTCGGGCGCTGAGCCGAAGACGCAAGGGACCTTGCGGGCATAACGCCCCAAGGTCCCTTGCCGCTTTTCAGGGCGGCGCCTGCCGCAAGGCGCTCTGGCGCCGCCGATCCCGTCGGGCGCGCCTTCGGTCAGACGCCCGGCTTAACCTTGCCCGCGGCGAGCGCAGTCTCCGCGTGGAACCGCTCGAGCCGCTCGGTGATCGCCTGCGCCGTCGGCAGGGCGAACAGCTCCTCGAAGACGAGGCGGCTCTCCTGCGCGGACGTGCGGAGCATCGCGTCCTTGACCGGCAGGATCGCCTGCGCGGACAGGCTAAGCTCGTCGACGCCGAGCCCGAGCCAGATCGGCATCGCGCGGACGTCGCCCGCGAGCTCGCCGCAGACGCTGACGGGGATGCCGCGCCGATTGGCCGCTTCCGTCACCGCCTGCAGCATGCGGATGATCGCCGGGTGGAACGGCTCGTACAGGTGGCTGATCTGCTCGTTCATGCGATCGACCGCCAGCGTGAACTGTACGAGATCGTTTGTGCCGATGCTGAAAAACGACACTTCGGCGGCGAGCAGATCCGCGATCAGCACGGCTGCCGGCACTTCGATCATGACGCCGGTCGGCAACCCGCCGCGGAACGGCACGCCTTCCGCCTCGAGCTCCCGCTCCGCCTCGGCGAGCAGCGCGTTCGCCTCCCGCACCTCCGAGATCGAAGCGATGAGCGGGTACATGATCCGCACGTCGCCGTGCGCGGCGGCTCGTAGGATGGCCCGCAGCTGGATTTTGAACAGGTCCTTGCGGTCCAGGCTGAACCTGATCGCGCGGTAGCCGAGGAAAGGGTTGTCCTCCTCCGGCATCTCGTAGTAATCGAGCTGCTTGTCGCCGCCGATATCGAGCGTCCGAATGACGAGCGTCTGTCCCTTCAGTCGTTCGGCGGCCGCCCGGTACACCTCGTACTGCTCCTCTTCGGAAGGGAACGACGTTCGGTCCATGTAGAGAAATTCCGTGCGGAACAGACCGACGCCCTGTGCGCCGCTGCCGAGCGCCGCCTCCAGCTCCTTGATGGAACTGATGTTGGCTTTCAGGATCACGCTCTCCCCGTCAGGCGTCACCGCCGGCACCTGCGCCAGCGACTGCAGTTGCTCGCGCTGGGCGAGCTGGCGGCGGCGCAGCTCCGTATAGCTCGCCACCGTCTCGGCGTCCGGCATGACGTGAAGCGCGCCGGTGCCGCCGTCCATGATGAGCAGGTCGCCCGTTGCGATCGGCTCCTCCAGCTTTGCCTCCACGCCCATGACGAGCGGGATGCCGAACGCCCGGGCCATGATCGCCGAATGCGACGACGGGCTGCCGACCATCGTGACGATGCCGAGCACGACGTCGGGCTTTAGATGGATCAGCTGAGACGGCGTCAGCTCGCGCACGACGAGAATAAACGGCTGGGTATCGGTCGGAAGCGCGATCTCGGGCACGCCGAGCAGATGCTTGAGCAGCCGGTTGCCGACGTCCTTGATGTCGAGCGCCCGCTCCTTCATATAGTCGTCGTCGAGCAGATCGAACATCGTGACGAAATGGTCGATCGCTTCCTTGACGGCCACTTCGGCCGCTTTGTATTGCCGCTGGATGATCCCCTGAATTTCGTTCATGAACACAGGGTCGTCCAGGATGGCCAGATGCGCGTCGAAGATGCTCGCTTCCTGGATGCCGACCGCTTCGTCGAGCTCGCTTTTCATCTGGTGGATCTCCGACTTGGAGCGGTTGACGCCTTCGTAAAGACGATCGAACTCGAGCGCCAGATCGCCCACGTCGATCTTCTGCTCCGGCATCTCCCACTCCCAGTTCGGCAGGACGAACGCCTTGCCGATCGCGATGCCTTCCGATGCCGCTAGCCCTTGGATCATGACTCTCCCCCCTTGTTCTCTCTCTCTCGCACGACGACCGACATGACGGCGGCCTGACCCTTTTTCACCGTCTTAAACGGCGCGAACCGCCAGGAGCGGACGATATCTGGATTGGTGATGATCATTGGCGTGGCCAGTGACTTGGCCTCGGCCTTGAGCGTCGGCAGATGGAATCGGATCAGCGGCTGGCCGGGCGTCACTTCGTCCCCTTCCTGCACGAGCGCCGTGAATCCTTTTCCTTTCAAATGCGACGTGTCAATCCCAATGTGCAGCAGTACTTCCAGTCCTTCCGGCGTCTCGATCCCGATCGCGTGAAGCGACGGGTACAGGTGGATGATCTTGCCCCGCACCGGCGCGACGAGCTCGCCCCGGTCGGGAATGAACGCGACGCCCCGTCCCACGAGCTTTTGCGCGAAGATCGGATCGTCGACGTCCTCGAGGGGGATCATCCTGCCCTGCACGGGCGCGTGAAACTGTACCTGATGGACGTCCAGCTGCATCAGCTTGGCGATCTCGCCCCGAATCAGATCGGAGTAGGTGCCGAACACCACCTGTACGTGGCCTCCGCCGAGCCGGATGACACCGGCGGCGCCGAGATGGCGCAACGCCTTGACGTCGACCCGCCGGTCGTCGACGAGCGTCAGCCTGAGCCGCGTGATGCAGGCTTCAAGATGGACCATGTTCTCCTTGCCGCCGAGCGCTTGGAGCACAAGCGGCGCGCGGTATGGAATGTCGCCCGCCCAGTCGTCCAGGCGGGTCGAATCTTCGCGGCCGGGGGTCGACAGCTGAAACTTGCGGATGCTCCAACGGAACAGCACGTAGTAAAGCAGGCCGACGGTCAGCCCCAACGGGACGATCAACCAGCCGCGCTCCGAAATCCGCAGGTTGATGATGTACTCGAGCGCACCGGCGGAAAACGTAAAGCCCGACCGGATGCCCAACTCGTACGTCACCCACATGACGGCGCCGGAGATGAGGGAATGCACCAAGTACAAGTAAGGCGCGACGAACAGAAAGGCGAATTCCACGGGCTCCGTCACCCCGGTGAGGAACGCCGTCAGTGCGGCGACGCGGAATTGCTTGGCCGTCTTGGGCTTCAAGTCCTCGCGCGCTTCGTGGATGATGGCGTACGCGATGGCGGGCAGCGCGAACATGATAATGGGATAGAGGCCGGCCATGTATATGCCCGCCGACGGATCGCCGGCGAAAAAGCGCGGCAGGTCGCCGAAGAAGACGCCGCCGTCCGGCGTCCGATACTCGCCCACCTGAAACCAGAACAGATGGTTCAGCAGGTGGTGCAATCCGAAAGCGACGAGAATCCGGTGCAAAAAGCCGTACAGGAAAACGCCGAAGCCGCCCGCGGACTCGACGATGCCGCCGGAAGCGCTAATCCAGGCGAGCAGGCCCTGCCCGACGCCGATCATGAGCCAGGCGAACAGGAACGAGAAGCCGCTCATGAAAATCGGCACGAACCGCGGCCCGCCGAAAAACTGCAAAGACTCCGGCAGCTGAAACGACTTGAACCGCTCGCTCGCCCACCCGGAAAGAATGCCGATGACGACGGCGGCGAACATGGACGGCTGCACGCCACCGGGGTCGAAGCTCGACGTGACCGCGCTGAAGATGATCATCCCGGCCAGCGCGGCCATCCCTGCGTGCACCGATTGGTTGGAGAGCCCGAGCGCGATGCCGACGGCGAAAACGTACGGAATGTACTGGAACATCGCCATCCCGGCCGCGTACAGCAGCTGGGGCGCTTGAGGCCAGCCGAACGACTCCCACGGGAGCCGGGAGAGGAGCAAAAAGACGGACGCCGCGGGCAGCACCGTCATCGGCAGCATCATCGCCCGGCCCAGCCGTTGGAGAAAGCCCACGCCGAACATGATCTTCGGAATCTCTCCTTTCTATGTTTGTATCGATTGAAAGCGCTGTTGATGACGATAAGTCGAAAAACGACCGAAGAGCCGTCTCCGAAACAAACGGGACGGGCTCCGCGAAGCGCAGCGCGACTTCGGCGGAGGCCGTCCCGGCGATGAAGCGGCGGCCTTACTGCTTGCCGTGGGGCAGCAGAATGGAGTCTTCGACCTTGATGCAGCGATCCATGATGACGGTCAGACCGCCCGCCTGCGCGATCCGCGCCGCTTCGTCGCTCGCGATGCCGAGCTGCAGCCATAGCACCTTGGCGCCGGCCGCGACCGCCTCCTCGGCGATTTGCGGCGTATGCTCCGGCCGGCGGAACACGTTGACGATGTCGATCGGCTCCGGCACGTCGGCCAGCCTGGCGTAACACTTCTCGCCGAGGATCGTCTGAGCCTTCGGATTAACCGGGATGATGCGGTAACCCTTGGCTTGCATCGCGGCGGATACCATGTGGCTCGTCTTCGACGGATCGTCCGACAGGCCGACGACCGCGATCGCGTTCGCCTGTTGCAGAATCTGCTTGATCTCTTCGCGAGACGGATTCTCGAATACCATCGGGATCACCCTCCAGGAATGAGATTGGCTTGCGGCTTCCTTATTCTACCCACTGGACCTGCGCGCCAAGCGCCCGCAGATGGTCGAAATAGTTCGGGTACGACTTGGCGACATGGTGCGCGTCCTTGATGCGGATCGGTTGCGCCGCACGCAAGCCGACGACGGTTAGCGCCATGATGACGCGGTGGTCGAAGTGCGCGTCGATCTCGACATCGCCTTCCACGCCTTCCGGGCGGCCATGAACGATGATCTCGTCGCGCTTTTCCTCGACGTTCGCGCCCGCTTTGCGCAGCTCGTTCAAGTAGTCGGTGATGCGGTCGCATTCCTTGTAGCGCAGGTTCTCTACATTATAGAACCGGGAGGTGCCTTCGGCGAATACGGCTGCGGCGACCATCGCCAGCACGCCGTCGGTGAACGCGTCTCCGTCGAATTCCCCCGCGATCAGCTTGCCGTTGCCCCGTACCCGGACGACGCCGTTCTCGTGCTCGAGCGGCACGTTCATCGCCTTCAGCACGTCCACCACGGCGCGCTCGCCCTGCTTGCTGTCTTCCAGCAGTCGGCGGACGGTCACGTCCGACTCCGTCACGGCGGCGGCGGCCAGAATGGCGGCCGAGCCCGGGTAGTCGCCTTGCACCGTGTATTCCTGCGCCTTGTACTGCTGGTGGCCGGGGATGCAATAGTGCATCAGATCCTCCGACGCTTCGATGACGATGCCGGCTTGCGCCAGCACCTCGAGCGTCTGCCCGACGACGACCTTGGACTTCAGGTCGTGCAGCACTTCGATCTCGCTGTCCTCGTCCAGCAGCGGCGTCAGGAAGAGCAGCGCGCTCAGGAACTGGGAGCTGACGCTGCCGGAAACCCGGATCTTGCCGCCGCGCGGCGCGCCGCCGCGGATCGTGATCGGCAGCTTGCCCTCGCGGTGCTCGATCGTCACGCCCATGTCCTGCAGCGCCTCGATGAGATCGTCGTGCGGCCGCTTGCCCAGCGATTCCGGGTAATTGTTCACGAACGTGACCTCCGGAAGCAGCGCCGCGACCGCCATTAGGAAGCGCAGGACGGCGCCGGCGTTGCCGACGTCCAGTTCCTTCGCCAGGCGGGGATGCTTGCCGAAACCGGTGATGACGATCTTCTCGTCGTCTTCTTCGATGACGGCGCCCAGATCGCGGACGCAACGACGCAGCGCGTCGCTGTCTTCGCTGTGCGCGGGATAGCGGATCGTGCTCGTGCCGTCCGCCAGCGCGGCGACGAGCAGATAGCGGGTCGTATAGTTTTTGGAGGACAACGCTTGTATTTCACCTTGCAGCCGCCCGGTAGGCGTCACGATCATATCCATATGTACATCCGCTCCTTCTGTCTAGCTATCGCCCTTGCACAGTTGATTTGTCGTTCCGGCCGCCGTATCCTTAGGAGGAGTCAGTACCATCCGCCAATAAGGAAAGGAACGATCTCCATGAGTACGTACGAGACGACGACGGCCGAGCAACTGAAAGCCCGGCTGGACGCCGGCGAAAATATCCATCTGATCGACGTTCGCGAGGACGAAGAAGTCGCCGAAGGCATGATCCCCGGCGCCGTGCACATCCGGCTCGGTACGATCCCGCAGCGGCTCGACGAAATTCCGCGCGAAGGCGAGGTCGTCTTCATCTGCCGCAGCGGCGCCCGCAGCGGCCGCGCCTGCGAATATTTGGCCGAGCTCGGCTTCGAGCGTCCGGTCAATATGCTGGGCGGCATGCTCGCCTGGAACGAGCTATAATACCTGGCGGAGCACCAGCTCCGCGATCTCCTCGGGCGTCCGCCCGCAGGTGTCGATGGCGACGTGCGCGAAGTCGTATGCGTGCCGCCGCGTGGCGAGCAGCGCGTCGATGCGCGCCTCGGCGTCGCCCGCGAGCAGCGGGCGTCCCGCCGCTTCGCCGCCAGCGACGACGCGGGCGATAAGCGTCTCGCGATCCGCCGTCAGCGCGACGACGAGCCCGCCCGCCAGCATGGCGGCGCGGTTGTCGTCGCGGAGGACGGCGCCGCCGCCCGTGGCGACGATGCGCCGCTCGCCGGCGAGCACGTCGCGGATGACCGCGCTTTCCAGCTCGCGGAACGCGGCCTCCCCTTCGCCTGCAAAGATCTCCGGAATGGTGCGCTCCGCGCGCCGCACGATCTCGTCATCCGTATCGATCCGGGACCAGCCCAGCCGCTCCGCGAGCAGCCGGCTCACGGTCGATTTGCCCGTCCCCATAAAGCCGACCAACACGACGTTGCGGCATTGATATTCCTCGCTGGACACGTTATTCCCCACTTCCACGTGACATGGCCTGTACGCTTTTCCTATCATAGCATATCGACTGCAGGTATAAAATAACGACTTTTTCCGTAAGGATGATAGTGTAACCAAGTCCTTCCCGAAGGTGTGATGCCACATGGAACCCGCACGGAACCCCGGCAGGCCGCTGCCCGCTTCGGACATGCTGCGCCGTCTCCAGACCCCCGACTACCCGCTCTGCCGGGAAGACGTGCTCTGGGCGCTCGATTACATCAAACACAAAGTGGCCGATGGAGCCCCCGAATGGTCGGAGCTCGATCGGCCACAGTTGCTGGCGCACTTCGCGTGCTATGCGAGCCTCGCGATGCGCCTGGTGCAGCGGCAAAGCTTATGCGGCGAAGACGCCGCGTGCCTGCGCGCCATGCTGGCGGACATGCGCTAGCCGGTCGGCCGGGCGCTTAGTTGTGCAGCCAGTTGTGGTGGAACGTGCCTTCCTTGTCCAGCCGCTTGAACGTATGCGCGCCGAAGTAGTCGCGCTGCGCTTGGAGCAGGTTGGCCGGCAGGCGCTCGGAGCGGTAGCTGTCGTAGTACGCCAGCGCGCTTGCGAACGACGGCACCGGAATACCGTAACGGACGGCCGTGCCGACGACTTCGCGCCATGCATCCTGATACGACTCGACGACGCCTTTGAAGTACTCGTCCAGCAGTAAGTTGCGCAGCCCCGGGTCGCGGTCGTAGGCGTCCTTGATGTTTTGCAGGAAGCGGGCGCGGATGATGCAGCCGCCGCGGAAAATCATCGCGATGTTGCCGTACTGCAGATTCCAGTCGTACTCCTCCGAAGCCGCGCGCATTTGCGCGAAGCCTTGCGCGTAGGAGCAGATCTTGCTCGCGAACAGCGCCTTGCGCACGCTCTCGATGAACGCAGCTTTATCGCCCGTGAACGGCGTCGTCTTCGGCCCTTGGAGCACCTTGCTCGCCGCGACGCGCTCTTCCTTCATCGCCGACAGGAAGCGGGAGAAGACGGATTCGGTGATGATTGACAGCGGCACGCCCAGATCGAGCGAGCTTTGGCTCGTCCATTTGCCGGTGCCCTTCTGGCCGGCGGAATCGAGGATGACGTCAACCATCGGCTTGCCCGTTTCCGGATCCTTCTCGGCGAAAATGTCGGTCGTGATCTCGATCAAGTAGCTGTCGAGCTCGCCTTTGTTCCATTCCTTGAAGATCTCGTGCAGCTCGTCCGTGGACACGCCCAGCACGTCCTTCAGCAGCTGGTAGGCTTCGCAGATCAGCTGCATGTCGCCGTACTCGATGCCGTTGTGCACCATTTTGACATAGTGGCCTGCGCCGTCCGGTCCGATGTACGTGCAGCACGGGTCGCCGTTCACCTTCGCGGAGATGCTGGTCAGGATCGGCTCGACGAGACGGTAGGCTTCTTCAGGTCCGCCCGGCATGATGGACGGGCCTTTCAGCGCGCCCTCTTCGCCGCCGGATACGCCGGTGCCGATGAAGTGGAAGCCGCGCGCGGTCAGGTCATTGCTGCGGCGTTGGGTGTCCGGGAAGTAGGCGTTGCCGCCGTCGATGATGATGTCGCCCTTGTCCAGGTGCGGAACGAGCGATTCGATGGTCGCGTCGGTGCCGGTTCCCGCTTGGACCATGATCAGAATTTTGCGGGGCTTCTCGAGCGAAGCGACGAATTCTTCGACGGAGTAGGTCGGCACGAGGTTTTTGCCTTGTCCTTCCGTGTTCATCAAATCGTCGGTCTTTTCCCGGGAGCGGTTATAGACGGCTACCGTATAGCCGCGGCTCTCGATATTCAATGCCAGGTTGCGTCCCATGACGGCCATGCCGACGACGCCGATGTTTGCTTTGGACATGTTTCGTTTCCTTCCTTTGAATCGAATTTTTCCCCTGCCGTTCCTCACGGCTTCGCCGCGATTCAACACTGCTTATTGTACTCTTTTTACCCCGTTATGAAAACTATCTTCTGTTTTCAACCGTTCCAGGAGAATTCGATCGCGTCGAGGAACGCCTTGGCCAGCGTCAGATGCCCACCCGTGCTCGGATGCACGCGGTCCCAAGCGATCGTCGCCGGGTAAATGTGGGCCAGCACCTTGTCGAATGCGGCTTGCGTGTCGACGAACAGCGTGCCGTGCTTCTCCGCGGTCCGCTTCACGATCGCCCCGTAGGCGTCCATCGTCGCCCGCATGGCGTCGGATGGGTTCGGCTCGAGATAGAACGGGGTCATGAGCACGATGCCCTTGACGCCGTTCTTCGTCTTCTCGACGAGCTCGTCCAGCGTCGCTTCGTATTCGTCCGGATAGACGTGCGATTCCTTTATGTAAGGCTGATCGTACTGGCGCCACACGTCGTTCGTCCCGATCATGACCGACAGCCAGTCGGGCTTCAGATCGAGCACGTCCGTCTGCCAACGCGCTTTCAGATCGCGGACCGTATTCCCGCTTGTCCCGACGTTGGCGATCCGGATCGCGAGCTGCGGGTAGACCGTCTGCAGCAAGCCTTCCACCATCGATACGTATCCCCGGCCGAGACCGTCGCCGAGCCCTTCCCCGATCGGCCGTCCCCGGCCGCAATCCGTGATGGAATCGCCGATCATCACCAGTTTATCGCCATGCGCTAACTTCATTCTGTTTCCTCCTCATCCGCGTTATTCACCTCCCACATTTTAACCGTTCAACGCAGAAAAGGACAGAACCAAAAAATAAAACGGACGTCCCGAAGAACGTCCGTACCTGTATATCGTTCTATGCGGCCAAAGGACCGGATCACAGCTCCAGCAGCAGGCTCTCGGTGCGCATGGCAGCGAGCTTTTGCTTGCAGGCTTCCGCATCCTCGGAGCGTCCTTCCTGCAGGGCTTCGTGCAGCAGGGCAAGCTCGTAATCGATTTCAAGTCGCAAGACGCCCGCCCGGTGCTCGGCTCTCTTGGATTTATAGGCCTGAATCATGTCTTCTACCGTAATCTGAGGGCGCTTCTGGAAAATAATCCGATGTTCCATGCCTGACACCTCCACGAGACGTATGATTTCACCAAACATGATGTTCTCGATGAGTACCTGACGATCTCGAAAACGCTTGACGACGGCATGCCCCCGGGAATCGTTGATCAGCTTCTCGATCAGGAAAGCCAGCTTCTCGTCCTTGACGAGATAGTCGCCCACCATCTTGTAACGGCTCTGGGTGCGCTGGAAGCGCATCTTGAGCAGCTTGCGCCCGGTGCGGACGGAGATGAGGAACTGGTGCTCGCTCTCGTTCCAGTAGAGGGAGTAGCCTTCCTGAATGAGCTCCCGGATCAAATTTTGAATCTGCCTGCGATCGAAACGAAGCTCCAAGTTGCAGTACTCGACTTCGTGGCTTCGATTCACGGCCATCCCCCCCTCCTGCGGCGTCTACACAGACTGAGTTGTTGACCGAATTGTCTGACTATTGTTGCTTACCTTTATCTTATACTTCATCATATGTTCTGGCAACTTGGTTTCTTGACTATTTTCGCGTATAGTGAGGGCAAATCGCACACCAAAATTTAGCCTGAGGTGAAGCAGCTTGCCTACTACGATCCAAACCGACTTTACAGGGTTCGCCGACGCGGACTTCGACGCCCTGACTACGCCCGGCCTGGAGGGGCGGATGGAAGCCATCATCGGCCGCGTCCGGCCGAAATTACATATGCTGGGCGAAGCCCTGGCCCCGGCCGTTTCGGAACTAAGCGGGGAGCCTATGTACGCGCACGTGGCCAAGCACGCCCGCCGCTCGGTCAATCCGCCAGACGACACCTGGGTCGCCTGGTCGCGCCATCCTCGCGGCTACAAGGCGCACCCCCATTTCCAGATCGGACTATGGTCGACGCACCTGTTCATCCAGTTCGCGATCATTTACGAGAGCCCGAACAAAACCGTCTTTGCGGAGCGCGCCGCCGCGGAGCTGGCGTCCGTTCGCTCGGCCGTCCCGGCCGAGTACGTCTGGTCCAAGGATCATATGCAGCCGGAAGGCACGCCGCACCGCTCGCTTTCGGACGAGGAACTGACCGCCTGGCTGGCCAGGCTGAAGACGGTCAAAGCCGCCGAGGTGACGTGCGGTCTCCATATCCCTCGCACGGACCCGCTCCTGGCGGACGGAAGCGCGTTGCTCGGGAAAGCGCAAGAGGTGTTTCGCACCTTGAAGCCTCTGTACAAGCTCTCGTTCTAGCGGAATCGCCTGCCGCTTACCTAATTCATACACCATTTCATAGAAAGGCCAAACAGGGCAATCCCCCGCCGGAATCCGGCAAACGGGATTGCCCTGTTTGTCATGCATCGATCATGCCGCGGCGCTCTGCTGCTGGGTCCGGCGTTGACGGCGGGACTTGCGAAAGAACAGCAGCTCGTAGAGGCAAGGCACGATGACAAGCGTGAGCAGCGTCGAGACGACGAGGCCTCCGATAACGACGATCGCGAGGCTCTGGGAGACGATGCTGCCGCTTTCCGACGTGCCGAACACGAGCGGAAGCATCGCGCAGACGGTCGCGATGGCCGTCATGAGGATCGGCCGCATCCGCGTGCCCGCCGCTTCGAGCAGCGCTTCGCGGATCGTCATCCGCTGCTCGTTTTGCTTGACGCGGTCGATCAGCACGATCGCGTTGGTTACGACGATGCCGATGAGCATGACGACGCCGAAGATCGCGGTAAAGTCGGGAGTGACGCCGGACACGATCAGTCCGAGTACCGCTCCGATCGGCACGAACAGGATGGACGCCATGATCGCGAGCGGCGCGCGCAGCGTCTTGAACGTGATGACCATGATCAGGTAGACGATCCCGATGGATATGAGCATCATCATGAACAGGCTGGAGAAGTCCGCCGATTGGTCGGCCGACGCGCCGCCAACGTACAGCTTGACGCCTTCCGGCGGGGCGAAGTCCTTCATCGCCTTTTGAATTTCGCTCCCGACGATCGACAGCTGACTCGGCTCGACCGTGGCGGACACGCGCACGTAGCTCTTGCCGTCCTTGTGGTAAAACTTCGTCGGCAGCTCGGCTTTGACCCACTCGGCAACGGCTGACGCCGGCTTCGGACCTTGGTCGGTGATGACCGTAACGTTGTTCAAGTCTTCGGACGACCGCGGCTTCAGCACCGGCTGCATCATGACGGGGAGCGACTGCCCGCCCGTCGTCAGGGAGCCGATCGGCACCGGATTCAACATGCCCTGCAGCTGCGTTGCGATCTCGCCGGCTTTCGCTTGGGCGGCGTCCACCTTAAGCGTGTAAACCGTCTTTTTCTCTTCCTGGTTGCTTTGCACCTTGAGCACGTCTTTGATTGGCTTGATCTTGGCCATGACGGCGTCCGCCGTTTGGGTCAGTTGCGCCAAGTCGTCGCCGGTAATGTCGACGTACACCTGCGTAGCGCTGCCGCTGCCGAAGAACGAGCCGGCTCCCGCATTCAGCTCCGCGCCCGGGTAGTTCAGCCGCTCACCCTTTACGGCTTCGATTATGCGGTCCGCGTCGGCGCCTTTTTTCATTTGGACCATGAAGGTAACGAGTGTCGGCGACTTCACGCTGCCATACTTCGCCGCGTCCGCGCTGTTGCCCATGTCCATGCTCACCCACTGCTGGCCGTCCTGTTTCATCAGGAACGATTCCAGCTTCTTGCCGCTCTCGAACACTTGATCGACCGGCGTATCCGGTTTGTATTCCAGCGTGACGTTTAAGCTGGTCGCGTCGGACGAATCGATCGAGCCTTTCGGCATCGAGGCGTACGTCGCCAGCGAACCGACCAGCAGCACGAATGCGAGGAGGATCGGAAGCCACTTGTGCTTCAAATTCCACGCGAGAAACGCAGTAAACCGCTTGGAAGGCTGATGCTCCTTGATCATGGAATTCTTCAGTACCCCCGCGCTCATGAGCGGGATGACCGTCAGCGCCACGAGCAGCGACGACAGCAGCGAATACGTGACGGTCAGCGCGAACGGCAGCAGAAACGATTGCAGCGAGCCCCTCAGCAAGCCCATCGGCAGGAAGACCGCGACCGTCGTGAGCGTCGATGCCGTAATGGCCGTCGCGACTTCCTTCGTCGCGTCGATGACGACCGAGGCGGAGAACGGCTCTTTCTGCAAGCGGCGGAATATGTTCTCGATGACGACGATGCTGTCGTCGACGAGTCGTCCGACCGCGACCGCGACCCCGCCCAGTGTCAGGATGTTCAGCGTGATGCCGGACGCATCGAGCAGGTACAGCGTCAGTCCAAGCGACAGCGGAATCGAGACGATCGTGACGAGCGTCGCCCGCACGTTGCGCATGAACAGCAGGATGACGATCGTAGCGAACAGAGCGCCCATGAGCACCTCGCGAAGCATGCTGTTGACGGAGCCGACGATTTGCTCCGACGTGCTCATGACGACTTCGAGCTTCGCCGAAGGGTTGTCTTCGTTCAACCGCTCGACGGACTTCTCCACCTCTTTGCCGACCTGAACGGCATTCGCGTTGGCGCCTTTGGAGACGACCAGCATCAACGCATCTTTTCCGTCGATCCGGCTGACGCTCTCCTGATCGTCCTGCAGCTTGACCTCGGCGACGTCGCCGAGACTTACGCCGTTTGCCACGGGCAGTTTCTTGAGTGCGTCCACGCTATCCAAACCGCTGGCGGCCACGTTCAGGTTGACGATCGCGCCGTCCAGCGTCGTCTCCCCGACGGAGGCCGAAGCGTCGCGGCCTTGCAGGACGCCGTAAAGCGCCTGCAGCGGCACGACCTTCGCGGCCAGCTTCTCCGGATCCGGCGTGACGCTTACGATCGGATTGGATTTACCGGACAGCTGCACCGGTCCGACGCCGTCGATCGCCTGGAACGCATCCATCGCACGACGTTCGACGAGTTCCTTTTCCGCATCGGTCGTTCCTTCCTTGAACGTCAG
Source organism: Cohnella baijiui (assembly GCF_020731285.1). Classification (GTDB taxonomy): domain Bacteria; phylum Bacillota; class Bacilli; order Paenibacillales; family Paenibacillaceae; genus Cohnella. The sequence goes on along the minus strand of NZ_JAJFOW010000005.1, from coordinate 199,098 downwards.
CGAAACGAACGAGATCGGAATCATCGACGTGTTAAACTGCACGACATACGGCGGCGAGACTCGTTCTGGCAGTTGAACGGCGTTCACCGCGCGCTCGACCTCCGCTTTCGCATCCTTCATGTTCGTCTTCGAATCGAAGTCCAAGTTCAGTTGAGAGAATCCGTCCCCCGACGAAGAGAACGTGTTCGTCTTGCCCTTGACGCCCGCGACGGCTTGCTCCAGCGGGCCCGTCACCGTTCTCTCCATCGTCGCCGCGTCGTAGCCCGGGCCGATGACGCTTACCGTCACCTGCGGATTGTCCGCCTCGGGCAGAAACTCCATCGGAAGTTTAAAATAACTGAAAATGCCTAATCCGAGCACCATCACCACAAGGATGACGATGGCCGCTTTGTTGCGAAAAGCGCCTTGAATGAATGATCTCACGCCGGTTTCCCCTTCCACTCCACGTTTTCTCCTGTCTTCTCCTCATTCAGCATAAAACGCGAGCGGTCGAGTCGAGAAACGGCTGCAGACCGGATTTGCGCCTGGACTCAAGTCTGAGGAAGAATCCGACGCAAGGCGCTTTCGAAGCCTTTCCACTTGTTGGATGTCCATTGGAGATAGCGCCAGGCCACCCTCGGCCTCACGTTATCCACGGCTGCAAGCCAGATCGTCCTCTCGCCGTCACCGTCGTGCGGTTGCTTCGGCAGCTGGTAGGTGTAGTTTTCTCCCCCTTTGGGCATTATCCCCTTAGGTCAGCTCCGGACTATTCTACCTTCCGCTTATTCCCTTTGGGCATTATCCCGTTCGATCAGGTTAGACTGGTTTTATCTCTGGACTATTTCCTTTCGGCCTTATCCCCTTCGCTCAGGGAAGTCTACTCTGCGATTTCACCCATTTCTACACGGAAAAAGCCATTCATCGAAGATACGGGGATCCTTGTTTGCATCTTCTTTGCCAGCATCCAATTCCGAGTTGGATTTGGAAGATTTTTGTTGAACGTTGACTAGTTATTTGATATCATTGGATAAGAACATATGTTCCGATAAAGAGGTGATGAAACGTATGATGCAACTTCATTTTCCGGATGACGAAGCTGAATGCGCGCAGCGTTTATTTGACGCGAAGTGGCCGAACGGGATCGTTTGCCCTCGTTGCGGCCAGCGCTATTTTTATAGCATTTGTTCACGCCGCTATCCTCTTTATCAATGCCGTACTTGCGGCCATCAGACCTCTCTCACGGCCGGCACGGTCATGGAGGGAAGCCGCACCCCGCTCAGCAAGTGGTTTCAAGCGATTCGCTATCTTTCTGCAGGAATCAGCGCGACCCAGTTGCACCGTCTGATTGGCGTTACCTACAAAACGGCCTGGTTGATCAACCACAAGCTCCGCCGCGCCATCCAAGAGGCCGACCGGAAGTGGCAATTGTCCGGCCAAGTTCATATCAAAGGCATTTTTTATGCGGAACGGCGTTTCCACCCCAGCATCTACTTCCACCCTCGCGAGCAGCCTCTTCTAGCAGGCGCCACCGTTAACCGTCAAGGGCTTCCCGTTCAGGTCAAGATCAAGAAAGTTTTGAAAACCGAAACCCATTATCGCTCGATTCACCGCAGGGACGGCGAACAGTTTTTGAAGAACCACGTCGAGTCTGCGGTTCGTAGTCAGGCCCACTGCACGCTTCATCGCTTCGGCAATGCCGAATACGTGCCGCTTGTAGCACTTTGCAAACATGCGTTCCGTTGGATGAGCGATACTTTCTGCGGAATCGGCAGCAAACATCTCCAGGCCTATCTTGACGAATTCAGTTATCGCTATAATCTCTCTGCCGATGTGGATTCGTTTGTCGAACATGTAACGATATTGGCCGCCAATACCCGCAAACGTCCCTACTCCTGGATCATTCGCTGCCATCTTTTCGAAGAAGAAGATCTCATATCCAATGCCGCATAGCTGTCTCTGTCCTCCGCCTATTGCGAATGGAAGCGTGAGTCGCTTTCTAATTTCCCATTTTCTATATACAACTCCAAAAAAAAGTGCACCTCTTGTGTGTCATAAATGCCACGTTACCTGAGCGAACGGGACAATGAACAAAGGGGGAAAGTAGAGTTGGTCAGACTGCTAAAAGGGTAAATGCCACGTTACCTGAGCGAACGGGACAATGAACAAAGGGGGAAAGTAGAGATGGTCAGACTGCTAAAAGGGTAAATGCCACGTTACCTGAGCGAACGGGATAATGACCAAAGGGAGAAAAATAGAGGTGGGCAGACCGTTAAAAAGGTAAATCCCACGTTGCCTGAGCGAACGGGATAATAAGCGAAGGGAAAAAATAGAGGTGGGCAGACCGTTAAAAGGTAAATCCCATGTTGCCTGAGCGAACGGGATAATGAGCGAAGGGAAAAAATAGAGGTAGGCAGACCGTTAAAAAGGTAAATCCCACGTTGCCTGAGCGAACGGGATAATGAGCGAAGGGAAAAAATAGAGGTGGGCGTACCGTTAAAAGGTAAATCCCATGTTGCCTGAGCGAACGGGACGATGGACAAAAGGAGATTAGAGAGGAAATTGAGGCACCTCAACTGCTCCCACAACGGTGATGCTTTCAACAAAAAGCCCCATTTCGCGTTAGAGGCGAGAACGGGGCTTTGATGCCGAATCTAGATGCGTGACTTTGCTGCCGTACTTGGTTGTGCGCCGTTCGCAAACTATACACGAACATGCAAGACACCCGGGTACGGGACTAGGCCTGGGTTTGCGCTTGTTGGGCGGCGCGGTCGGCGCTGCGGAAGCGGGCGAGGAGGCCAAGCGCCGCCAGCGAGAGCAGGCCGGACACGAGGAACGGGAGCCACGATTGCAGCCCCAGCAATGCGGCGCCGAGCACTGGGCCGACGATGCGGCCGAGGCTGTCCATAGAGGAACTGAGCCCGGACGCGATGCCTTGGCCGACAGTCGTCTTCTGCGTGATGAGGGACGTGACGCACGGACGGATGAGCGCGTTGCCGATACCGAATATGCAAAGGTAAACGGTCGCGAGCAGCCAGCTTTTGGCGGTCAGCAGCAGGAAGAAGCCGACCGCGGAGATCACGAGTCCAACGGCGATGTAGATGCCTTCCTGGCCTTTTTTGACTCGCCTGCGCACGACGCCGCCTTGGATAAGCGCACCTACGAGGCCGCAGAAGAAGAACATCATCCCGATGTTCAGCGGCGTCACGTTGAACTTGTCCATGCCGAACAGCTGCAGCGTCGCCTCCAGGATCGCCAGGGAAAAAGTGACGAAGAAGGCAAGGACGTACAAATACTTAAGCGACCCTTGAAAAGCGGTCCAGCGGGACACGCGCTTGCGCGAAGCCGCTTCTGCTCGCCGTTCGGGCGTCATCGACTCCTGAAGCCGGGTCCAAGCCGCGATGAAGGTCAGTAGCGACAAACCGGCGGCCACATAAAATGGCGTATTCAGGGAAACTTCGCTCAGCACGCCGCCGACGAACGGACCGAACGTGAAGCCGAGTCCGATGCTCATGCCGACGACGGCCATTCCCTTGGTCCGCTCCTCCTCGGTCGTGATGTCCGCCACGTAAGCCACGATGCTGGCGGTCACGGCTCCCGAGAACAGGCCCCCGAGCAAGCGGGAGGCATACATGATCGTCAAGTTCCCGTCCGCCAATCCGAACAGCAGGAAGCTGACGCAAAAGCCGAGCACGCCCGTCATGATGACCGGCCGGCGGCCGATCTTCTCCGACAGGCTCCCCCATACCGGAGAGAGCAAAAAGGAAGCGAGCGAGTACAAGGTGAGCATGGCGCCCGTATGCCAGTTGGCCGATTGAGGGCTGACTTCCGAAACCATTTGCGGCAAAACGGGGATGATGATGCCGAAGCCGACAAAGGTGGTCATAAGCATTAACGCGACGATGGCTAGCTTGCTTTTCACGACGTTCTCTCCTCTGAAAGCCCCGTGGGGGACGAATTCCTTTTCTTCATCGTAGCATACCGAAGGGAACGGTTCCAAAAACTCCTTCTTGACGTTTTGGTGACAAGCCCGCTTTCCACGGCCGCCTTGGGACGGAGCGGTTGCAATCCCCCCTAGTTTTGCTATACTCATGCTTGTTTAGATTATCCTTATGCCTGGGCATCGAAAGGCAGTGAGCATTCATTGGATCATTCACGCACCCCGCTGTTTGACGCGCTGCGGCGTCACGCGGAACAAAACCCGGTACAGTTCCACATCCCCGGCCACAAAAAAGGCGCGGGCATGGATCCCGAATTCCGAAGCTTCATCGGGCAAAACGTGCTCGATATCGACCTGATCAATATAGCGCCGCTCGACGACCTGCATCAGCCGGTCGGCGTCATTCTGGAAGCGCAGAAGCTGGCGGCGGACGCCTTCGGGGCGGACGCCACCTTCTTCTCCGTTCAGGGGACGAGCAGCGCGATCATGGCGATGATTTTGTCCGTCTGCGGAAACGGCGACAAAATAATCGTGCCGCGAAACGTGCACAAGTCCATCCTGTCGGCCATCATCTTTGCGGGCGCGCGCCCGGTCTTTCTCTCGCCGGTCCGCGACCGCAATCTCGGCATCGATCACGGCGTAACGACCCGCTCGGTCCGACGTGCGCTGGAACGCCATCCGGACGCGGCGGCCGTGCTTGTCATTAATCCGACCTACTTCGGCGTCTGCGCCAACCTGAAAGAGATCGTGGATCTCGTACACGAATACGATGTTCCGGTCCTCGTCGACGAAGCGCACGGCGCGCTGATCCACTTCTCCGACGAGCTGCCGCTCTCCGCCATGCAGGCGGGCGCGGACATGGCCGCGACGAGCGTGCACAAGCTCGGCGGCTCGATGACCCAAAGCTCGGTGCTGAACGTTCGCGCCGGCCGCGTCAACATCCAGCGCGTGCAGACGATCTTGAGCCTGCTCACGACGACATCGACCTCGTACCCGCTGCTGGCCTCGCTCGACACGGCCCGCCGCCAGCTCGCGCTGCACGGGCGGGAGCTCGCCGCGCGCACGGTCGCACTGGCCCAACAAGCGCGCCAAGCCGTCAACGAGATCCCGGGCCTCTACAGCTTCGGCGAGGATCTGCTCGGTGACGAGGCGACATTCGATTACGATCCGACGAAGCTGACGATTCACGTCCGGCATCTCGGCATTACCGGCTACGACGCGGAAAATTGGCTGCGCGAGCATCATAATATCGAGGTCGAGCTGAGCGATATGTACAATATTTTGTGCCTTGTCACGCCAGGCGATGACGCCTCGTCGATCGACCTGCTGCTCTCTGCGCTCAGGCAACTGTCGGAAACGCACCGCCATACGGGCGAAGTCCGGGAGCTCGTCGTGACGATCCCGGAAATCCCGCACCTGTCGCTGACGCCGCGGGACGCGTTCTACGGCGAGACGGAGGTCGTGCCGTTCCGCGAGTCCGCCGGTCGGATTATCGCGGAGTTCATCTACGTTTATCCGCCAGGCATCCCGATCTTGCTCCCGGGCGAAGTCATCTCGCAGGAGAACATCGACTATATCGTCGACCACCTCGAAGTCGGCCTGCCCGTCAAAGGGCCTGAAGACCGCACCGTAGAGAACGTCAAGGTTATTGTTGAAGAGACAGCCATCTCTTAATCGGTTACGTTCTTGGCCCCGACTCCGCGCATGCGGAGCCGGGGTTTTTGATCTTCGTTGCCAATGCAGGAAGGAAATGCTATCATGTGGCTGTGGAGGTGGCTTCCTTGAGTCAAAGCGCTTACATCACGCTTGTGCAAGGCTCTGCGGTCGATCAGATCACGCTGGAAGACATCAAGGCGCGGCTCGCGCACTACCGGGAGCAGACCGCCCTGACCGGCGAGCAGTTGGGCTGGGATTATGCGAACGCGGCTTTCCCCTACACGATGGAAAGCAAACCGGGCGAAGAGCAGCGCTGGTTCTACTTGAAGGGCAACCAACCGTCGTACAAGTACATTGTCATCGGCTACGCGCGCGGCGGAGAACCCGCGGAAGATCCCGCGCCCGCCATTCAGGTCGTCCTGCCGGAAGGCGCCACCCACGGCGACAAAGCGAAAGCCAACGAGCTGTGCAAATGGCTAGGCAAGCAGCTCCTGGCGGAAGTCCGGCTGTTCAACGGCCGCACCATTTACTACAATCCGCGCAAATAACCGGCACCCGGAGAATCGATCTATCTCACGCATAAAGGGGCCTGCCCCAGCGTCTCCATTGACGCCGGTGCGGCCCCTTTTGTTTGTCGTCATCAAGGTCCGGCTTAGTCTTCCTCTTGCGCAGCCAGTTCCTCGTACACTTTCATGACACGTTCCCATTCTTCGTCGTCTTCGATGTTTACCAGCACTTCGTCTTCCCCGTCTTGCTCGAGGCGGAAAATAACGCCGTCGTCTTCCGGGTCGTTCCGGTCAATCAGCACGGCATAAGCCTGGTCTCCACTTTCGAACGCGTACACCAGCACCATCTCATGTTCGTTGCCGTCTTCGTCGGTGGCGACGAAGATTTCTTCGTCGTGCTCGTGATCGCAGTTTTCGTCATGAACATGATCGCTCATGGAGAACCTCCGTTCAGTCGGTTAATTTTGCCTTTCCCCCGTATCCTAACACTTTGCCCATGCCGGGGTCAAACGAAACCGCCCCTCTCCAGCAAAGGAAAGAGGCGGCGAGAGTCGGTTATTTGGAAATAATGGTCTTCTCCGACACGATCTGCATCGGCTGAGTGTCCGACGGCTTCATCCAGAATCGCAGCGTGTACCGTCCGGCGGAATTGAACTTGTACGTAAAGTTGTCCGAGGTGAACCAGAAGTTGTCCTTGCTCTTCGGGAAGTCGTCGTCCTTGGACGTGCGGCCGTCGATCCACGTCTCTTCTCCGTACGGATCGGAGATGGTCACTTTAAAGGCGGAAATGTCGGTCAGCAGATTGTCGATCTGCGCAAAGACTTTGAAGCTGGTGGATTTGCCGTTCTGCACTTCTCCAAAAGGCTTGCTGCCCGTCATCAGGAAAATATGTACGTTCGGCTTGAAAATCGTTACTTTCTTGGCGCTATCGTCCCAGACGGTGATCGCCTGGATCGTGTCGCCCAGCGAGCGAACGCCCAGAAACGCCTTGCCGTCCACGAGCGCGCCGGCATCGTCAATCTCTTGCTTATTAAAGATGACCTTCACCTTCTGGGTCACCGTATCCGCGAAGATGGCCGTACCTCCGAGGAGCGATAACGCAACGGTCAAGATCAACAGCTTGCGGATCTTCATCCTTTTTCCCTCCGTCGTTCCGTCTCGATAATCCGGTTTTCAATTGGTTATACCTCCTTTCCGTTCGAAAGTTGCGATAAGGGGAGAAAATAGAGCCGGGCGGCCGATATTCGACCGAATTCCGCACGATTTGTCGTCTCGCCCCAGATCATGCGGTTGCCCGGGAAATGGGCTCCCCTTACGCCTACCCGCTTTGCGACCGCCATTGTCGGCTTGTTAAGCAGGTTGGGACGCCATCGCCCTTACTTGGCTTTGGGCAACGTCAGGACGCACGGAACGCCATTGCCCATCGCGCCGGGTTGGCTCATCCGGTCCAAATACGCGAGCCCTCGCGTACAGGGCGTCTTGCATACGGCGCAGACGTCCGAGGTTACGATCTTCATCTGCGGCTGGTGATGATCGGAATGGGCTTTTTTCTTGGTGCCGCCTTTCGAGGCTTTGCCTGATTTGGTAGCCGTCTTGTTCATGCTGCCGCTCCTCCTTCCGCTTGCTGCGCAAGCTTCTCGTTACGATATGCGCAGCCGGTCGAATGTGCGAAAGGCGGACTAGCTTTGATTTCCCTTTTGCGGGCAGACAAATTATGGTATGGTGGATGGGAACTTTGCAGCTTATCCACGCCGGAAACGCAGGCGACAGGGGGCCCGGGATGGACATTCAAATGCTCGGTTGCGGCAGCGCGTTCGCCAAAACCTTTTACAACAACAATGCCATCGTATATGCTGGAGGAAAGAAGCTGCTGATCGACTGCGGCATTACGGCGCCGCTCGCGCTTCATCGGCTCGGCCATCCGCTGGAAGAGATCGACGCGATCCTGATTACGCATATGCATGCGGATCATATCGGCGGCCTGGAGGAAGTCGCGTTTCAGCACAAGTTCCTTTTCCATCGCAAACCGACGCTCTACATCGCCGACACGCTCGCCGGACCGCTCTGGGAGCGCTCGCTGCGCGGCGGTCTCGAGCAGGAGAAGCTGCGCGGGCTGGACGATTACTTCGACCTTCGCCCGCTTCGCGAGAGCGCCAAGACCGAGGTGCTGCCAGGACTGACCGCAGAGCTGATCCGGACGAAGCACATCCCGGACAAGCTCAGCTATTCGGTCCTGCTCAACGATACGTTTTTTTATTCGGCGGATATGGTATTCGATCCGGAGCTGCTCGCATCGCTCGTCCACGACCGGGGCGTCGAGACGATCTTCCACGATTGCCAGCTCGAACCGCCCGGCGTCGTTCACGCCTGCCTCCCGCAGCTGTTGACGCTGCCCGAGGAGCTTCAAGGCCGCATCTATTTGATGCACTACGGCGACGCACAGCCGGACTTCGTCGGCAAGACCGGCCGGATGACGTTCGTCGAGCAGCACCGCGTCTATTCGTTCTGATCGCCACCGGATTATTCGCAGAAGAAAGGATGTCGACATCGCATGGTTGGCACTTGGATCGTCGCTGGCATCATCGTCATCGCCTTGATCTGGCTCACGCTGTGGGTCACGAAAAAAGCGTACTCCCGCAAATGGGAGGAATAGCGGAATCCCCTTCCGCGCCAAAAAGGCTCCGAGACGCGTGCGGTACGCGTTTCCGGAGCCTTTTGATTTGCCTTCGCCTTATCTTAACAACCCTCGCACGCCTTCCTCAGGCGGCGTCCGCGCCCCGTAGACGTCTTGTCCGACCGTAGGGGCGTAAACGTCGGCGACGACCGTATCCGTCGTGCCGGAGCCTCCTCCCGCCTGACAGCCCGTCAGCAAGGCGCCGAGCAGGATCAACATCGTCCCCCAGGCGGCGCCGCGCCGGCCCGAATTTCGTACGCTCGGCCACATCTGCATGTTGCGTTCTCCTTTAGACCTTCTGGACCTCCTTTCCAGTGTGCGCCAACTTGGGCCGTCTTAACCGAACTGCCTAATCCTCCCCTCGATACTTGTGCGTCTGCCAGGTAAACGCTTTGTCGTACTCCATCGTATCCTTCAGGATGATCTGCGCGACCGCCGCCATCACCACCCCGATCAATCCGAACAGGCCGATCAGCCAAACGAAAAACACCGCCATACTCTCCATGCGCCATGCGCCTCCCGACACGGATGAAATGGTACATATGTACGTCGTAGCCGGCGCGTTCATCCCTGTTCGGGCGAAATATTTTCGAATTTGGCGTCTTTTGTGCAAACGAAAACCCGGGAAGGGCATTGACGGGGTCCATTCGGCTTGGTATGATACTAAATGTCTCTGAGAGACGCGATCTGATAGCTCAGCTGGGAGAGCACTACCTTGACAGGGTAGGGGTCACAGGTTCGATCCCTGTTCAGATCACCATCCCCTCATCCATCCGACCATCGGCCTTTCGCCGGTGGTTTTTTTGCGTCCATCCCCGTTTAGAGCGTCACTCCCCGACCTACAATAGGAATGAAGGAGTGATGACACCATGAATTCAACCAAAAACCGAATTACCCGCACCCTGCTCATGCTGGCGCTATCCCTGACGCTCCTCCTCCCGCTCGGCGGCATGCAAGTATGGGCGTCCGCCGCTTCGGAACCGGATGCCGTAACGGGCGCAGAACCGGAATCCCACCCCGGCGGCCACCGCCATCCCGGAGGCGGCCACGGCGGGCACAAGATGGGCCTTCTGCGGAGCGAACAGCTTCTCTCGCTGCTGAAGACGGACGCCGCTTCTCTGGAGCGGGCATTGCGCGCGGGCCAATCGCTCGCCGATGTCGCCAAGCAAAAAGGCGTGGACAAGGCGAAAGTCGTCGACCTGATCGTCGCGCAGCAGGCGGCCAAGCTGGACGCAGCCGTCCAGTCGGGCCGGCTTACCGCCGACGAAGCGCAACGATGGCGGTCCGACATGAAGGAACGCGCGGAGCGCATCGTCGAGCATAAAGGCTTGTGGGGCGGCAAAGGCCATTACAAGGAAAGCCGCCGGCTGGCCGATACCGCGGCCGTGCTCGGCATCACCCCCGAAAAGCTGATCGAAGAGCTGAAGAGCGGCAAAACGATCGCGCAGCTGGGCAAGGAAAAAGGGCTTAGCGAAGAGGTGCTCGTGAATCGACTGCTGGAAAAGGAAAAGGTCCGGATTCAGGAGCGCATCCATCGGAGCTGGACGCCGAACGCAAAGCGGAACGCTTAGCAAATGCCCAACGGATTTCGCCGCGAATCGCGCTGCGATCCGTGCTACGAATCGTGCAGGAAGCAGAAATACGGAAGCGCCAAACCGGCTCCTGCCGGCTTGGCGTTTTTTATGTCCGATCCCGGGCGACGAGAACACAAACTCGCTCACTCGATATCCCACGTTTCTTGGCGACACCTTCGCGTTTGCGAGCTTTACGCGGAAGCTTGCGCGTTCCCTTTTCCGAAAAGGCTTGAAAGCTTGCTTTGAAGCAACAAAGACGCTGAATTCAGCCTTGCTTATGATGGTGGAACAGCAAAGAAGAGATCCCCCATACCCGAGGATCTCTTCGTTGGAAGCTATAGGACAATAATTGAGCTAAGCCTCTATATCCCTACTCCTTCACGCTGCCGAGCTGCATGCCATGCACGAAATACTTTTGCAGGAACGGATATACGACGAGAATCGGTACGGATGCGACGATCGTGATGGCCGCCCGGATCGAGATCGGCGTGACCATGTTAAGCTTGGCAGCCCCATTGTTCGCATTGACTACGGCCGGGTTGCTGTTCGAGAACGACGCGGAGGACAGCAGCTTCATGAGCTCGTACTGCAGTGTGCTCAAATTTTGCTTAGAGGACGCATACAGGAACGTATCGAACCAAGAGTTCCACTGCCCGACCGCGACGAACAGCGCAACGGTAGCGAGAACCGGCTGACATAGCGGCAGGATGATCGCGAAGAACGTCCTGAAATCTCCCGCGCCGTCTACCTTGGCCGATTCGATCAGCCCATCCGGCAGCGTCTGTATATAGGTTCGAATGACGATCATATTGAACGCGCTGATGAGGCCTGGAACGATATAAACCAGGAAGCTGTTCAGAAGATGCAGATCTTTGATCAGGAAATAGGACGGAATTAGTCCGGCATTAAAATACATCGTCATTACAATGATGATCGTAACCGGCTTGCGGAACACGTATTCCTTGCGGCTGACCGTATAGGCCAGCATAGAGGTCAGGAACAGGCTGAGCACCGTGGCGATGAGCGTTCTTGCCACCGATACCCAGAAGGCGTGATAGATCGTTCCGCCTGCGAACACCGCCCTGTAGTTCTGATCGGTCCAAACTCGAGGCCATAGATAGATGCCGCCGCGGATCGAATCGTTGCCCGGGTTAAACGAAACGGCAAGCGTATTCAGAAAAGGATACAGCGTGATGACCGCCAGCGCGATCATGACGATGGTGTTGAACGTGTGGAAGACAACCGGCTCCAGCCGAAGCGTTCTCGTTCTCATCGGTTTGCCCCCCTCATATCAGTCGGTCTTCGCCAAAGCGTTTGGCGATCGCATTAGCCGCAAAGATCAGCGTCATGCTGACGACCGTTTTAAAGATGCCGGCTGCGGTTGCCAATGAGTAGTTGCCGATCTGTATGCCGTATTTCAGCACGAAAATATCAATCGTCTGCGACCAGTTGACGACTACGCCGTTGCCGAGCAGGTATTGTACTTCGAAGCCCGCATCCAGAATCCAACCGAGGTTCATGATCAGCAAAATAACGACGATCGACCTGATTCCCGGTAAGGTGATGTAAAACATCTTCTTATATCGGTTCGCCCCGTCGATCTCCGCAGCTTCGTAAAGCGAAGGGTCAATGGACGTGATAGCCGCTAAGTAAATAATCGCGTTCCAACCTATTTCTTTCCACACGTGCGAAGCGCCTACGATTCCCCAGAAGAAGTGCGGCTTGCTAAGCCACATGATCGGCTCGTGAATGAATCCGAGCTTCATGAGCAACACGTTGATGATGCCGCCGTCCACGGACAGCGCATTCGCAACGAGGCCCGTTACGATAATCCACGACAGAAAGTGCGGAAGATACGAGATGGTCTGTATTGTGCGCTTGTACAGCTTGTTCTTGATTTCATTAAGCAAAATGGCAAACGCAATCGCCGTGACGAATCCGAGCACCATGTTGATGAAGCTCATTCCGATCGTGTTGCGAAGTACCAGCAGAAACGTATCGTCTTTGAAAAGAAATTTGAACTGCTTGAAGCCAACCCATTCCTGTTGGGAAAGAGGTAACGCTGGCTTGTAATTCTGAAAGGCCTGCGTCCAGCCCCAAATGGGGTAGTAGGAAAATAACAGGACGTACAGCAGTATGGGCAGCGACATTAGCATCAGCTGCTTTTGGCTGCGCATCCGTTTGAATAGGGACGATTGGGGTACGGCAGTCATCGCAGCCGTCTTCGATGAAATGGCTTTCGGGGCGCTCGCCATCGTTCTCTCCTCCTAACTTCTTACTGCAAGTACGGAAAACGCAAGTTGCAGAAAGCATCGGCGATTGGCTGATGCTTTCCGCAACCTATCGTTTCTTCCGTTATTTGCTGGTCCAGTTCTCGATCCGCCACTGAATTTGCGAGTTAATCCGATCCTCGTACGCCTTCACGTCGATCTTCTTATAAGCATTGACGTAATCATCCCAGACGGCGTCGAATTTGTCAGGCTTGGACATGATCGCCTTCGGCAAATACTTTAGCGAAGCGTCCGTCATTTGCTTGTTGGCGATCGACGCGTCGGAGCCGTCAATCAGGTCGATCTGCCATGCCGGATAATAGACTTCGTTCTCCGGAGCCGGGGAGAAGAAATCCGTCCAAGTCTTGAAGTGGTATGCATCGAGCAGCTCTTTATCTTCCGGCTTCAGCGAAGCGTAAAACTCGTCCGGCTGGCCACCCGCATCCGTAGCGTTGCCGTCGCTGTATGTGCCTTCTAACTTCGGCGCGTAACCAAGGAATACCTCGGCTTTGTTAGCCAGCCTCCAGGTCGGATCCTCTTGCTGCTTGCGCTGCTCAGGCGTGCGGTAGAACTTGCCGTTCTCGTCAACCTTGTAGTCGACGTCTTGTTCGCCCCACTGCAACAGCTTCTGCCACTTCTCGTCCAGCTGCGCGTCGAGGAACTGAATGATACGAACCGGGTCTTTGGCGTCCTTGCTGATGCCGAACCCGTTGTTCAAGTTGATGACGCCGCGATCGAGGTAGTGATCCTTGATGCCGTCGTACACTAGCGGGAAGCCGACGTACGTTTGACCGATCTTGTTTTGAGAGATCAGTTCACCTTCGGCTCCCTGGAAGTTCCAGTGCTGGTCGAACATGCCGAGCACGCGGCCAGACGAGATCTTCGCATTATATTGGTCGGGGTTTTGGACGAAGGCTTCTTTGTCCATCAAGCCTTGGTTATAGAGTTCGTTGAGCTTTCGGTAATACGTCTTTGAGATATCCTTGGTAGCGAATACGGAAGCGACTCCGTTGTCGACCACGACGCCGCCGTCATTCGGATGGCCGCTTAGATGCTCCGGTACGTTGAGAAACCCGAACGTCTGCCAGCCGTAAGCGAGAGTCGTGTAGCCAATCGTCGGCTGGCCGTCGGCCGTCGTCGGGTGCTTCGCCGCATAGTCGCTGATCAGCTTAAAGTAATCATCCAACGTCTTAGGGGTCGGGTAGCCCGCCTCCTTAAGAATGTCCTTCTGAATCCAGAAAGCCGGGCCTGAATAATAATTGCTATGAGTCTCTCCAGTGTAGGCGCCATAGTTAGGCAGCCAATAGATATGGCCGTCGCTGGAATCCTTCATCCGGTTCCAATACGCCGCGTAGTGCTCCTTCAGGTGCGGGCCGTACTGTTCGATCAGATCTTCCAGGGGAATGACCGCTTTTGCCGTTACCAACTTCGGATCGGCAGTAATGAGATCCGGATATTGCCCGCCTGCGATCATAACGCCAAGCTTCTGCTGCAGTTCGCCGACCAGGAATTCCATGTTCAGCTTCACGCCGAGCTCGTCCTGAATCTTCTTGTAAATCCGATTATCTGCCGTCGGCTGCTGATTCGGCGAGCCGATGAAAGCCGAAATCGTAATCGGTTTCAAATCCTCGGATGCCGATGCAGATGGCGAAGCGCTGTCGTTCGCCGAACTAGGCGCCTGACTCGACGACTGGCTCGCGGAAGAATTGTTGTTATTGCTGCTGCAGCCGGCAATCGCTAGGCTAAGCGCGACCCCGAGATATAGTGTCCCCCACAGTTTCTTTCTCGTTGCAACCCCCATGTCTTGCTCCTCCTCTTGAATATGATCTTTTTCTGAAAGCACTTACAATTCAGTTATACCACCGCAATTCCCGGGGAGAGAATGCGGGGGATTTATCATTTCTTGAACTTATCTACGGTTAGTTGTATCTCTCGAATTCTCGAATGCTCTCGATAATCGAAAGGACTTATTCCTTCCAGCGATTTGAAGAGACGACTAAAATAGGCTTGATCCGAATACCCGACTTCTTTGCATATTTGGTAAATTTTAAACTGTGTTTCGTTTAAGAGCCGCTTCGCTTGCTCCATCCGAATACGAGTCAAGTGCTGCGTGAAGGTCATACTTGTCTCCGACGTGAACAACGCGCTTAAATAGTTGGGGGTGATGTTGAGCGACTCGGCCAGCAAGCCCAGCGAGAAGTCCTTGTTCGCGTACTCCGTTTCGAGCCGATTCATCGCGAGCCGGATAATGCGATTTACGAACTCAATCGTTCTACTTCCCGAAGTATCCAGTGAATCAACCGAGAATGCCCTTAGGCTCTGCTCGTACATGGAACCGACTTCTCGCAAGTCCGTGGCAATGCCTCCGAAGCCCAAATGGAGCTCCGGGTCAACATTTTTCTGCAGACACTTCTCCGCTTCCAGCATTTTCTGCTCGACGGGCGGGACCGATATTTGATTGGAGAATACAACGGCAGTCATCAATAAATCGTCGATGATGACGACCGAGCCCAGGGGAGACAACACTTCCTCCAACAACGACCTTGCGTACGCCCGATCTTTGTTATCCCAATAAAGGGTTTCTTTCCTGGAGAGCGAACAGACGCTGATCCAGCGATAGGATGGGAGCAGCGCTTCATAGGTTTTGGACACGTCCGCGCCAAGCGTTCCATAAAACAGATCCTGTACGCGCTTTTCCATCAACGTCTGTTCTCTCATCTTGACCGCTCCCAGCATCGTTCTCCTTTCCGCATCATTAAACTCCTTGTTCGCGAAACCGCTCTCGTCACTAATTAGCATCTCTATTAAAGCAGTAATCAGGTTAAGGGAATTGGCTTGGATCTTGACTCGATGATACGACGAAGAGAGCTCCGACGGGCGGGATGCTCCTTCTATAAAAGGGGCAAGCAGCGGTCTAAGCCGCATGGTCAAGTCGGCATTTTTCGGCATCAGAATGTCCGTTAAATGATACAAGGGCTCCATGATGAAGTGATCGTCAATGTTTAAGTGAAGGCAGAAAAAAGTCATGCCCCCAACCCCTTCAGTCCTGCTGGCATGCGTCCAGCCTGGCGGTATAAGCAACAAATCCCCCGGACCCTGCACATACTCCTTGTCTCCGACCCGCGTCGCTTGTGTGCCTTCCAGTACCAAATTAAGTTCCAATAGCGGATGCGAGTGTTCCTGATAAGACCAGCCTTGTCGGACATTTCGCCAATGGATACCATAGATCTGGAAAGAAAAATGGACATTGGACATCGCATGTAGCTCCGCGCAAAGATCTCTTCCAGGATCAAAAGATTCCGACATATTCATTCTCCTCAAAAAAAATACTCCTTTCCGTCTCTCAAAGATGAGTTTTGGTCGGGAAAGGAGTACGTTAATAAATGTTGATTATTCCAATGTAAACGAAGCCAGACTGGCATTGCCCATGCCCGTAAAAGTAAAATACAAAGCCTGTATCCCGTCCGGAATGACGAGATCGGCAGCATATTCCGTACATACGTTCGTGAAGTCAACCGGTATTTTGCCGAGGACAGGTCCGTCCCACGATGTTTTGACGTCAAAGGTACCGCGGCAATACCCTCGCACCTTGATTTTGACTCTTCGAATTCCCTTTCTATCCTCTTCCTTGAATGGTTCTATATAATGGGTAGTAGGACGGTAAATGCAGGAAAGAAGGAAAATCGGATGAACCATATTCACTACGTGGAATGCGATGCTACGCATGCAAGCAATTTTGTTTTCGACATTCCTCGAGGCCATCCATGCTGGCTCCTCGTCTGTACCAAGACGCCCGCCCAATTCCGGGTCGACGGGGAATTGAAGGAGTATCCGGCCCATAGCGCCATTCTCTATGAAGCGCATCAAAAGATCTATTATCAGGCTTGCTCCGATAAATACATCAATAACTGGATCCGATTCGAGTCCGACGAACCTTACGTTACAAAAACTTCTTTGCCTTTCGGCATTCCCTTTTCCCTGAACGATCCCGACTATTGCCACAAATTATTCGAGCTTCTGGTCATTGAGCATAACTTTAATAGAGATTACAAAAACTCGTCCATCGACGGCTTGCTGCGAACGCTGTTCAACAAGCTTCTGGAATCCTATTGCCAGAATGGATTTACGCCTCAATATTACAGTCTCTTAAGGCTGCGCTCCGCCATTCAGAATAACCCGAGCGACCCCTGGACGGTTTCGAAAATGGCGGATATTCTCCGCATCAGTCCGGGATATATGCAGATCATCTACAAAAAAACGTTCGGAATTTCTTGCATGGAGGACGTCATTGACGGACGAATCCGGCTGGCGAAAGAATATTTGATCCATGGCTCCCAAAGCATCTCGGAAATCGCTTTTCAATGCGGCTATCACAACGTGGAGCACTTCTGCCGGCAATTCAAACAAATAACCGGGTATACACCCAAAAAGTTTCATAGCCATGCCGCTAATCGAACAGCGGCGCCTGGAGATCAGGTCAATCTGTCGCGAAACTAGGCCCGCGCCATCTTTCCCTCTTATTGGCATTAACCCTCAGCGATAATTTCCCTAAAATTGATCTTTAAAACTTTAGCAATGGATGATTCAATCGTTTTGACAACGCTTCCACAATGGTTATGATATGCCATTAAAGAATCATAAACAATGACGTATCCAAACTGATCGTTGATCGATCCTCATATTTAATGCGCAGTCGATTGCCGGATCAAGTACCCGCCTTGAGCGCTTCTAGCATCCTCCATCCTTGCGGCCAAATAAATTGGCCAACCAGAGGTTCTGGTTGGCCTGATAATATGAAAATCCGTTCCCCCCAAGCCTAACGCTTTAATCCGGCGCGCCGTACAAGACGCGGCGGAAAAATACACTTTACATTTGCCGCCCAACCTTATATAATGGGTTAAGTCAAAAGACAAACCCTTCTCAATCATGATCTGATAGCTCAGCTGGGAGAGCACTACCTTGACAGGGTAGGGGTCACAGGTTCGATCCCTGTTCAGATCACCATCCTCATCAACGACAACCTCGCCACCGCGCGAGGTTTTTTTGCGTTTCTTTTCGAATATGGCGTTCCAAACGGAAGATGCAACATTTGTCAACGCCGATGCGTCAAGGTAGTTGCATGCCGCACGGCGGCAAATCCACCACCCCATGGAGGGAGCAAGGATGCAAAAAAAATCGAAATGGGCCGTCACGGGTCTCGGCGTCGTACTCGCCAGCACCCTCTTGAGCGGCTCCGTCTTCGCCTTCGGCGATATCGACAAGGACGCCGGCCGCAGCCAAATTCTGCACTTGAAGGAGCTCGGAATCGTTCGCGGCGACGGAAGCGGACTCTTTAAACCGAAGGGTCCGGTGACGGCTTCGACCGCCGTGACGCTCCTCGTCAACGGCTTTAAGCTAAACATCGATAACCTTCGGTTCATCAAGGAGCCCAAAGCCAGCGATTACTTTACTGCGATTAAGGACGACGCGCCTTATGCGGAAGCGTTCATGATCGCGCAGTTGAACGGCTTGGATCTTCCGAAGGACATTCAGCCGGGCGCCAGCGTCACCCGCGAACAGTTCGCGCATTGGCTGTTTCAGGCGCTCAGTACGAAGGGCGAATATGCCTGGACGGACCAGTACGTCATCTTGAACGACGAAAAGAGCGTCAACCAAGCTTATATGGGAAGCATCCAAAGACTCGTTATCGCCGACATCGCCGCGTTGGACGCGAAGCAAAATTTCCGTCCTCAGGACGTCATCACGCGAAGCGAGGCGGCCGTCATGCTGGATAAGGCGCTCTCGTTCGTTGAGAAAACGAAGCCGATCGAGCCGCTTCCGCAGGCGACCTGGCTGGGCGACGTGCAGCTGACGACCGAGTCTTATTCCGCCGACGTCAAGAAGGTGACGCTCTCCGCCGAGGTCGGCCATCCGGGCTACGGCATCGAGATCGCCGGCATCGACTTCAAGGATAAGCAGGCGACCATCCGCTACCGGGTGATCGAACCGGATCCGGACATGATGTACCCGCAGGTCGTTACGACCGTCAAGGTGTCCGCGTACATCGATGCCGCCTATACGCCCGTGCTCGGCGGCCAGGAAGGCATTTCGACCTCCCCCGCCAAGCCGGCCAAACCTGCGGACGGCGGAGGCGCCTCAAGCTCCACCGGCTTCCCGATCGCCGAATAAGCGACGCTAAGAGCGGGATTGTGGGTCGGATGGCGGATTAAAGCCCTCGGCGCTCACCGTCACGGCATCCGGCGGCATCCGCTCGCGGAGCTCGGCGACGAACGCCTCGAGCCGCTCCGGCGCGTACCAGTCGGCGAGGCCCAGTTGGGCGTACGCTTCGCGCATGCCAAGCCGCTCGCTGCGTCGGCCGCCGCTGCCGTCGCCGCGGAAATAGTCGTCGACGACGACGCGCGGCGCGACGGCCGCGATCTGCGCGGCGAACGCCGGCGTATACGGCAGCAGCGGCGAAACGGCCGCCTGCGTCGGGACGCCGGCCTCGCGCAGCGCGCGGAGCGCCGCGAGCCGCGCGGCGTACGGCGGCGCCGAAGGCGTGAGCGCGCGGCGCATGTCGTCGCGGTCGCTCTCGACCGTGACGCTTACGCGCACGCGGTCGCCCAGCCGCCGCAGCACATCGACGTCGCGCGTCACGAGCGGACCGCGCGTCTGCAAAAGCACGAAGTCCGGCGGCTCGTCCGCCATCGCCGCCAGCAAAGCCCGCGTAAGCCGCTCCTTGGCTTCGAGCGGCTGATAAGGGTCCGTCACCGACGAGAAAAACACGGTGACGGGCCCTTTTCGCTTGGCGCGGGCCAGCTCGCGCGCCAGCGTCGCGGGATCGCCCGCTTTGGGCTGCGCCCACTCGCCCCAGGGCTCCCCGCGAAACAGCGCGACCGGCAGCCGCCGCACGTAGCAGTACGAACACCCGTACGCGCAGCCGACGTACGGGTTCAGTGTATGCGTATAACCGGCGAGGAAGCCCGTCGCCGGCGTCAGCCATCGCGCCTGGCTCACGCCCGGCCGTCCGGCTCCGCCGCCGCGGAAGCCTCCCGCCGCGCGTCCGCGATCGACTCGGCGCCCAGCTCCGGCACGCACCAGTCGATCTCGGCCTGGCCCAGCTCGCGCAGGTGCGCGTTCGCCCGCGAAAACGGCTTGCTGCCGAGGAAGCCGTTGTGCGCCGACAGCGGGCTCGGGTGCGCAGACGCGATCACGCGATGGCGGCTCTTGTCGATGAACGCGGCCTTCTTCTGCGCGTGGCTTCCCCACAGGATAAAGACGAGCGGCCGCTCCCGCTCGTTCAGCGCGGCAATGATCGCGTCCGTGAATCGCTCCCAGCCAAGTCCCTTGTGGGAGTTGGCTTGCCCGGCGCGCACCGTGAGCACCGCGTTCAGCAGCAAGACGCCCTGCTTCGCCCAATAGGCGAGGTTCCCGTGCGAAGGAACGGCGCAGCCCAGGTCGTTCCGCAACTCTTTGAAAATGTTGCGAAGCGACGGCGGCTGCGGCACGCCCGGCTGCACGGAGAAGCTGAGGCCGTGCGCCTGTCCGGGGCCATGATACGGATCCTGGCCGAGGATGACGACCTTCGCTTCAGCGTGCGACGTCCAATGCAGCGCCTGAAAAATATGATTCATGTCCGGGTAGACGACTTGCTCCCGGTACTCCTCCTTGAGCCGCTGGCGCAGCTCCCGGTAATAGGGCTGCTCCATCTCCGGCTGGAGCAGCTCGTTCCAATCGTTGGCGAACACGGCTGGCATATGCGGCCCTCCTGATTTATGATGAAAGATGTACGAGCTTCCATTATAACAAATTCCGACGCGGACTTACGCGGCGAACCATGCCAAAGGAGGGTCTTCCTTGTCGTCGATCTACTGGTACGACCAACAATTCATTCCCGCCGAGGCGGTACGCATCTCTCCCCAGGACAGAGGCTACTACTTCGGGGACGGCGTCTACGAAGTCTATCGCGTCTATAACGGCCGCCTGTTCGAGCCTGGCCTGCACTTCGCGCGGCTCGCGCGCAGCGCTGCCGGCATCAAGCTCGCGCTCCCGTTCGGCGAAGCGGAGCTGCAGCGGGCGCTGGAGGAGCTGGTCCTGCGCAACGAGGTAAGCGAAGGCACCGTCTACCTGCAAATTACCCGCGGCGCCGCGCCTCGCAACCACCTCTTCCCGGCCGACGCCCGCCCCGTCGTCATGGCCTACTGCAACGAGATGCCGCGCCCGGCGGCCGCGATGGAAGCCGGCATCCGGACGATCACGCTCGAAGACACGCGCTGGCTGCACTGCGACTACAAAACGCTGAACCTGCTCGCGAACGTGCTCGCAAAGCAGACGGCGGCGGAGCGCGGGGCGGGCGACGCCATTTTGCACCGCGGCGGCACCGTGACGGAGAGCAGCGCCTCGAACGTCATGATCGTCAAGGATGGGCGGATTCTCACCCATCCGGCCGACAACCTCATCCTGCACGGCGTCACGCGCGCCGTCGCGCTGCGGCTCGCTCGGGCGGAAGGCATTCCGGCCGAGGAGCGCGCCTTCACGGTGGACGAGCTGCTGGCGGCCGACGAAGCGTTCGTCACCGGCACGACCGTCGAGGTGACGCCGATCATCTCCGTCGACGATCGCCCCATCGGATCCGGCGTGCCGGGTCCGATCACCCGCCGGCTGCAGATGGCGTTCGCCCGGGCGATCGGCCTCGATCGCTGAGCTTCGCCGCCCCCGGCAGCAGAAGCGCCGATCCGCACGGGAAGACGCTTTCTTGCGTTTTCGCTATTCGTCCGCTTCGATGCTGAAGATGACGTAACGGTTCAGCTGCTTTTCGTCTCTTTCCTTCCGTTCCACAATCCGATACTCGTCCGTCTCAGGTTCCAGAATAACGAAATAGGAGCGATTGTTTTCCCGGTACAAAATTTTCGCTTTGTCGATGGCATATTGCTTGGTCATGCTGTTTCGCTCCCCATGGCTCCGGATCGTCTTGCCCGACTCCACTTTTTCTACGCGGACCGGTTATTTTCCTGCAGCCGCGGCGCGCTCGGCGAGCGCCTGTTTCATTCGTTCCAGCGAGACGACTTGCCCGCGAATGTCCTGGATGAGGACGCTTAGCCCTTGGTTCGCGTAAATGCCGGCCGCGAAGTTTGGACTGCCCGGATCCAGCCAGATCCAATATTCCTCATCGATCGCTCCGCCGGCGCCAACACGATATGCATAGACGCCGGCATTTTTCGCTCCGGTCGCATACGTATAGGTTCTGCCCGACTTCAGGTTCGTTTCCTTGTCGCCCTGGTAAAGAAGGAACCCGGCTTTGTTCCCCCAGCCCGAAGGGATAGAGACGGTCAGCTTGCCGCCAACCAGCTTTACGTTCGCGAACAGCGCTTTCGCCAGCTGCAGCGTATCGGTCGGCTCCGGCTGCCACGCATCCCACTCCCGTCGAAATGCGGCCTTGCGGTCCGCGGGCACGCTGCCGCCCTGCTTCGCCACGTTCAATTGCCGCGTCTCTGCGTCCCATTTCACGTCCGCGCCGAACAGCTCGCCGATCGCCGCTGCCGGCACCATGACGTAGAAACCGGGACCCGTTCCGTCCTGCACCGTTTCCGTGCTTTCTTTCAGATCGTACCGCTGCCCGTTCAACCAAAAGTACGACCGATACAGCGGAAAGGAAAACACCTGATCGTTCGTCGTCGTCACGACGGCGAGCCGCTTTGCTCCATTCCAGGAAACTTTCATGCCGAGCGCTTCCGAAACGAGCCGTACGGATACGTATACAGTGCCATCCGGCCGGAGTTTGGCGGCATACGGCGAATCGACCCGCTGGCCGTTCACGTAGACGTTCGGCTCCTGATCGTTAGCCGGCGCGGATGGCGTCTCCACGGGGGGCGCCGATTCTCCGGCCGTCCCCTCAGCCGCGGCGGACGCGATCCACCCCAAACTGCTTGTCCCAATCCAAAAGAGCGCCAGCAGCAGCGCAAGTTGCTTTCGCAAGCCAGATTCCTCCCTTTTCGGTGTCTTGGTTATATAGACGCGCCTTGGTCGGGAGAAGTTGTTCGATTCCCCTCAACGACTGACTGGAGGAACCGGCGGCACCGGCGAAACCGGCGGCACGGGCGGGATGGGGGGGATCGGCGGTATCGGCGGGATTGGAAACGGCGGGAACGACGGGCTCCTTTTCCACATGGCGCACCCTCCTCTCCGGGCAAAAGAGTCGTTCCTCCAGTGTACGCCGGCATGGCTCCGAATGGAGAAGGCGCTCGTCCGGCCGGGCGGGAATTGGACGCGTACGCAAAGCTCAATCGTTCACCGGAAAGTAAATTTCGGTAACGCCCGTTGGCTGCAAATCTTCCTTAAAGATCTCGAATCGGATCTTGTCCACATTCAGGTTATATTCGGCTTGCGCCGAAGGGTTGCAGAAATCATTCCAGAAGTCGCCGATATACTTCTCTTCAAACCGAAACACTTGATACGTCCGGCCGGGATGGTGACCGATTCCATCCCTTCGGGAATGGCTCCGAAGCGGGCTACGGCAGCGGCGACGTACAGCCCGTCCGGACTAATGACCAGGTACGCGTGCTCATCAATGCGATGTTCGATTTCGTTTTTTCGGGATTTCAATTGTCGGAACAGCTTGTGCTCATCCTGGATGCCTTCCCCCCGAAAGCCGATCGTTTGGATGGCGGCCAGTTGAATTTGCTTGACCTGCATGACATCCTGTATACGGACCTCGCTCATAAGCGACTCCTCCCAATTCCTTCCTTGCAGGAACATCAGCCACCTATTTGACAAGCCCCCGGTCAGCGTATATACTTCATCGTAGCTAACCAAACCGAATCGGCGATGGAGTTCGCCTTAAACCGCCTTAGCGCTAATGACTCCTACCAGTTTATTTGAGCTGGTAGGAGTTTTTTGTTTATCGTTCCGGGAAGGAGAGACGGGTGTTTGAAGACGCGGTATGCACGTTTGAAAGAGACTTGGGGAGGATACGCGTCCCGGTGGACGCATATCGGCCTCGTCGGCTCGCTCCTCTATTGGGGGATCATCGGCGGGCTCGTCGGGGTCGCGGCGGGCTCGGCGTCCGCCTTGTTCCTTTACGGGCTGGACCGGGTTACGGACGCCCGGTTGGCGCACGGCTGGCTCCTGTGGCTGCTGCCGGTCGGCGGCGCCGCGGTAAGTTATCTATATCTGAAGGTCGGCAAAGACGCCGCCAAAGGCAACAACCTCATCCTCGCGCAAATTCACGGCGAGCCGGGTTCGGTCCCTCTCCGGATGGCGCCGCTTGCCCTGATCGGCACCTGGTTGACCCATCTGTTCGGCGGCTCCGCCGGACGGGAAGGGACGGCGATCCAGATGGCGGGCAGCCTGGCCGACGGGATCGGACGGACGCTGCGCCTGAACGCGTTCGACCGGAAACTCCTGCTCATGTGCGGCATCAGCAGCGGCTTCGGTTCCGTATTCGGCACGCCGCTCGCCGGCACCGTCTTCGGCCTGGAGGTGCTCGCCATCGGCCTCATGCGGTACGAAGCGCTGCTCCCCTGCTTCGTCGCGAGCTTCGTCGGCGACCGGGTCACGGCCGCTTGGGGAATCCGGCACTTGTCGTACGACATGGGACCCGTGCCCGCCATGAGCGCCCCGCTCCTCGGCAAGGTGCTGCTCGCCGCGATCCTGTTCGGCTTGGCGGGATTGCTGTTCAGCGAGCTGACCCGTTATTTGAAGGCGCTGTTCGCGAAGCGGATTCCCCACCTGGTGCTCCGGAGCTTTGGCGGCGGCTTACTCGTCATCGGAATGGTCTACCTGTTCGGCACGCGCGACTATCTCGGACTCGGCATCCCCTTGATCCAGCATGCGTTCGAGGAGAGCGTCTCTCCTTTCGCCTTTTTGCTGAAAACCCTGTTCACCTCGGTGACGCTCGGGGCAGGCTTTCAGGGGGGCGAAGTGACGCCGCTCTTCGCGATCGGCGCCACGCTCGGCAGCGCCTTGGCGCCCTACCTTCACTTGGCGGCGCCGTTCCTGGCGGCGATCGGCTTCGTCTCCGTCTTTTGCGGCGCGACCAACACGCCGATTGCCTGCTTCCTCCTCGGCATCGAGCTTTTCGGCGCCGAAGGCGCGGTGTACCTGTTCCTCGGGTGCGTCGTCAGCTACCTCTTCTCCGGCCATACCGGCATCTACGCCGCGCAGCGGATCGGCATCTCCAAGAGCGGCGCCGTCCTCGTCCCGAATGAAAGCACGCTGGCGTCGCTGCGTTCGCGGCGAAAGTAGGCGGACAGACGGAACCCGGCCATTCGCGCTGCGAATGCCGGGTTCCGTCTTTTTTTCGCGCGTTCTTTCTCTCCAAGTGTCTCCACCTCGTCCTCCGCCGCCCCATAAAAAAGACGCCCGAAGGCGTCCAAAGCGGCACTCCCGATCGCGAGGCTTGCCGCTTATTCCCACAGCCGTTCCACGATGACGGCCGATTTGTCGTCGGACGTTTTGTGGCGCGGGTATTGCTCACAAGACGCGTCGCGTTGTTCCCTTTCGCGCAGCTCCTCCATGTACGCGGCGATGCCGATCGCGTCCAGCCGGTCCGCAAGCTTCTCCCACTTGCGCGGGTCGTCGTCGTACTCGATCAAATGGAACATGCCGTCCGTCACCGCGTAAATGCGAGTTATTCGCTCTTTGGAAAGGCTGCCGTATTCCATCGCGTCCGCCAGGGCGGGATCGCCGTTCATGACGCCGTAGCCGTCCGGCGCGTTTGCCTTGTCGCGGTTGTGTTTGAATACCGGCTTCATCCGGCCCGCGATCTCTTCCGCGGACAGCTTGCCCGACTGGGAGAGCTGCCGCTTGGCTCCCAGCGACTGGCGGTCGAAGTCCGCGACTTGGTTGCGGGTAAGCACCCGCACGTCGCCGTCCGCGTACCGGGCCAGCAGCATGCAGTCGCCGGCCTGTACGTATTCGACGCGGGTCAGGCCCCATTTGACCGCGGCGAACACCGCGCCCCATCGCTTCCATTTCGCCGCGACGTCGACGCCCGCCTCCTCCATGCGGGCCAGCAGCGACGCGTTGGCCCGCAGCACCGCCGCCCGAAGATCGAGCTCGGGATCGGCGGCGCTCAGCTCGTCCGCTAGCAGACGAGCGGCGATGCAGCCGCCCGAGCGGCCCTCATCGTCCGTATAGGGCACGACGGCCGACACCCCGTCGATGACCGCAAATACGTTCGCGTCCGGATTGACGACCACGGCATCCTCGTTCGGCACCGCCGGACTTCCCGCCTGCGACTCGCCAGAGACTCGCACGCCGTAGGGCAGCCGAAGCCGGCGATAGACGCGTTCCCACCGGTCCCGGATCGCCGCCTCGGAGGCGTCCGGACGAAAGCCCAGCTTCACATACGTGCGAATGGCCGGCAACCGGAAGTCGTCGGTCTCGAGCGCGACCTGCCGTTTGCCGTCATCGGCCATCGCGCGCAGGGCGGCCAAGCTGACGCCGAAGCCGAGCCCCCGGCCTGTATGATCGGGATCGACGGCTACCATGTGCAGATAGCCGCAGTCGTCCTCCCATTGCGGCTCCTGCCACGCGCAAGCGGTAGCCACCGGCTGTTCGCCCGCGCAGACGAATAGCACGTTTTTCGGGTGATAGGCATAGTGGGACTGGATCTCCTGGCGAAAGCCGCGGCTCCAGCCGAACGCCCGCTCCACGAGCCGCTCCCAGTGAACTTCGTCCCCCGGCCGGAAGCTGCGCAACGAGTAGCCGGCCGGCCATTCGTATTCCGGCAGCTGCGCCAGCGTTCTTCGCATGACCAATTGGGGCAGCAGTCTTTCTTCGGTCATTCTTCGTCCCTCCTGTCCTTCCTGCGAAAATCGGGCACGGCGACCGGTGCGCCGCCCTGTTCGCGCGAGACGACCGACAGCGGAAAAATACAGCTCCACTCGGCCGCGTCGTACACGTCGATGGCAGGCGCGCGCCGATCCCGGATCGCGGCAGCGAATTCTTCGACCACGAGCCGGTTGGACCCGCCGTGCCCGCCCTCCCCCGCTTCTTCCTCCAACCGTCGCCACAAGGGCGAGTCATACCGCTCCCGGTACTTTTCGAGCGGCTCCCACCGCCCTTCCGGTTCGCCGCCCCAGGGAGGCGGCTCCATCGGCGATCGTCCGTGAATCCAGACGAGATCCGATTCGCCGTCGTGCCTGCGCGAGACGTAAGCGCCCTCCGTTCCTTGCAGCGCGTACTGATGCATATTGTGCGGCCTCGCGGACGTCCAGTCGACCCGCAGCGTGACGAGCACGCCGCGCTCCGTGACGAGCTGGGCCACGGCCGAATCGCCCTGGCGCCAATACCCGTCCCGCGCGGCCGGGTGCCCCGCGCCGAACTTGTCCCGGTAGTAGCGCTGAAGCGAACGCGACGGCGAGGTAAAGGCGGAAATCGTCGCCAGCCGGTCCCCGCCGGGCTTCCCCAGCCCCAGCCACTTGGCGATCGGGCCGATCGAATGGGTCGGATAATTCAGCCCGTCGTAATCGCGATGCAGCTCGCCCCGCCACGTAAGCGAGCCGTCGGGCGCGTGGACGGCATGGCGCAGATCGTGAATGTAGCCTCCTTCGAGGTAGGTCAATTCCCCGAACAGTCCTTGCTCCGCCATTCGCCGAACGACGAGGCTCTCGCGTTCGTAACAGTAATTTTCCGCGAGCATGTAGACCAGCCCGGTCTGCTCCACGGTCTCGACCAGCTCCCACGTTTCTTCCAGCGTATGGGCGGCGATGACCTCGCTCAGCACGTGCTTGCCGGCGCGGAGCGCGCGGATCGCTTGGCTGGCGTGCAGCAGCATCGGACTCGCCAGCAGGACGGCGTCGATCGACGGGTCCTCGAGCAGACGGTCGTAATCGGTATAGCCGGCCAGGCCGGGGTATGCCGCCTGCCATTCGGCGACGACCGCTTCCCGCAGGTCGCAGATCGCCGCGAGGCGAATCCGCTCGTCGGCTCCGGACAGAAGCCGTCTGAACCGGCCGCCCCGATTGCCGCCCACGATGCCCAGCCGAAGGGGCGATTGCGTCATTTTCGGCACCTCCACTTATTTGACGGACCCGATGACAAGTCCTTTTTTCATATATTTTTGCAGCGCGACGTAAATCGCGATCGGCGGAATCGACGTCATGAACAGCCCCGCCAGCAGGAGCGGATAGTCGGTATCGAACCGTTTGAGAATGGTCGCCACGGCGACGGTCATCGTCTTCAGCTCGTCCGATTGCAGGAAGATCAACGGCGTGAACAGGTCGTTCCACCAGCCCGTCGCGTTGAAGATGGCGAGCGTGAGCATGCCGGGCGCGGACAGAGGGACGACGAGCCGGAGAAGCGTCCGGACGTAGCCGATGCCGTCGACCTTGCCCGCTTCCAGCAATTCGTTCGGGATGCCCCGCATGATCGCGGCGAGCAAAAAGATGTTCGAAGGAACGCTGGTGATCGCCCACAGAACAATCACGGAGACCAGACGATCGACGAGTCCGAGCCGCGAAAAAAGCAGGAAGTTCGGCACGACGAATGTGATGCCGGGGATGGTCATCGTTGCGATAACCGTCATATACAAACTTTGGCGCAGCGGAAACCGGATCTTCGCGAAAGCGAAGGCCGCCGGCACGGACAGCGCCATCGCGAGCGCAAAGGCCGCGGCGGATCCGATCAGCGTGTTGCCGAAAAGGCGCAGGACGTCGAAGCGGTAATACAGCGCCTTGAAATTGTCGAAGTTCCAGGGCGACGGCAGACCGCCCGGCCGTTGGAAAAAGTCGACCGCGGTTCGCGAGCTGTTGACCGCCATGTAGACGATCGGATAAACATCGACGACCGCGATGGCGACGAGGGCGAAGGTGATGATCAAGCGAACGGATAATGTTTTTCGGTTGGTCATGGCGAATTCGACTCCCTAGGGTTCGAAGCGATTGGACAGCCGGATTTGCGCCCAGGAAACGAGCAGTACGATGGCAAACAGCAGCACCGACAGCGCGCTGGCGTAGCCGAGCTGGCCGGGCGACTGGAACGCTTTGATATAGATCATGTAATCGATCGGCGTCGTCTCTCTCCCCGGCCCGCCTTGGGTCACCGCGTAGACGAGCGAGAAAAGGCCGATGAAGCAGTAGATGGCGTTGGTGACGGTAAAGTAGACGATTGTGGGGACGAGCGAAGGCATGGTGATGCGCAGCAGCCGCTGCCACCAGCCCGCTCCGTCGATGCTGGCCGCCTCGTACATGTCGGGCGGGACCGACGACAGGCCGGACAGGAAGATGAGCGCGCCCTGCCCGAGCGTCTGCCAGTAGAAGCAGAAGAGGAGCACCAGAAACGCCGTCGGCGCCCGGGAGAGCCACTCCGTCTGGCCGTCGGTCAGGCCGATCGCGTGCAGGAACCGGTTGACGACGCCCGACTGGGCGAACATCATCTTCATCAGCAGGCCGACGACGACCGGGGAGAGAATGGTCGGAATATAATAGAGCGAACGGAACACCCGCCAGCCGCGGACTTCCTCGAACAACAGCACCGAGACGACGAGGGACAGCAGGAGGATGCCGGGAATCGACAGCAGGAAAATGACGTTGTTGCGCAGCATCGTCCACAGCTCTCCGTTGGAGAAAATGAACGCGTAATTGCGGAGGCCGATCCATTCGGCTTCGGCGCCGTTCCATTTCGTGAAGCTGTGATAGATCGTGTTCGCCATCGGATAAAACACGATCGCGCCCAAGGCGAGAAACGCCGGCAGCAGCGAGAGATAGCCGGTCATGGCTTCTTTCGTTCGGTAATGCATGGGACAAGCCTCTCTTTGCGGAAAGGTTCGGATCTTCCCCGCGATCGCCTCGCGGGGAAGATCCGTTTTCGCTTACTTCTGGGCGAGAATTTCGTCCCGCTTCTGGTCCAGCTTGGCGAAGAAGTCTCCGGCGTCGAGCTGGCTCTTGATGACGAGCGAATTGAGCGAGCCGATGTAGTCGGACAGCTCGGACGGATAGATGTTGTCCGGCCAAAAGATCGTGGAAGGCTCGCTCGCCCACTTCTGCTGCTCGATGACGAGCGGATTGTCGGTGAACTGGGCGGCGTCGACGTCCTTCAAGTTCAGCAGCTTGCCGTAGCCGTCCTTGAACCGCGCGATCTGCTCCTCCTTGCTCATCAGAAAGAGGATGAACTTGACCGCCTCCTCCGGGTGCGCGGACGATTTGGAGACGACAAAGTCCGCGCCGGTGCCGCCGATGCCGCCGTCCTTGACCAGGGCGGCCTCGCTGAAATTCGGAATTTTCATCATGCCGAGGTCGTCTCCGAGCGCAGCGCTAGCGTCGGCCAGCAGGTTGTAGCCGCCGAAGATAAGGGCCACTTTGCCGTTGTAGAACTGCGTCTCGTGCTGGTCCGTTTTCACATAGCCGTCCTTGTAAATTTTCAGATACCGCTGCATGACGTCGGCCAGCTTGTCGTTGCGGAAGTTCATCTTGCCGTTCACGATATCGTTGATGCCGGACGTGCCGACCATCTGCGCGAACCAGTAGTCCAGGAAGTAGACGAAGTCGCCGTCCTCGCCGGTGCCGACGGGCGTTACGCCGCTTTCCTTCAGCTTCTTCAGCATGGCGGTGAAGTCGCCGTAGGTGCGGGGCGGTTGCTGGACGGGATCGATGCCGGCCGCGGCGAACAGCTTCTTGTTGTACAGGATGCCGATCGTGCCGTCGCTGCCGTCGGGGATGCCGTAGATCGTGCCTTCGTCCGCGAAGTTCTCGGTCACCGCGTTCCACCCCGTCATCGCCTCGATGTCCGACGGCTTCAAATACGCGTTGAGCGGTTGGATGAACGATTTCAAATCCATCGTATAGTTGCCCGACCACAGGTTCGTGACGTCCGGGCCGTTGCCCGCGATGCCCGCCGTCTGGAATTTCGTCATCGCGTTCGCGCCGTCGGGCACGTCCTGGATCTCGATCGTGACGCCTGGATGGGCTGCTTCGTATCGGGAGATCGCTTTGTAAATGTAGAAATCTTCTTTTTTCTTCGTCTTGTCGTTCTCGTCAATCGTCGGGTAAGATGTGTTCCAAAACACGAGCTTGACCTTTGTTCCCGCCGCGTCTCCGCCGGCCGCGGAAGAAGCGGACGGCGAGCCGCCTCCGCTGCCGCAAGCCGCCAGCAAGGCGAGGCTCCCGATCAGCAGGAGCTTGGTTCCCTTTTGCATGGCATTCATCTCTCTTGTCTCTCCTATCCGGTTTCGAGTCTGATTATCGTTCTTTCAACATGCCGTAGTAGCGTCCCATCCAGTAAGGCAGCAGGTACCATGTGCCGCTCTCCATCGAGCCCGCGGCATAGCTGACGGCGTTGTACTTCGTTTGGGTATAGTCGACGTAATCGCCGTCCTTTACCGTCGCGTTGGCGAAGCCCGACAAAGCCGTGAACGGGCTGGAATTGAACTTGTGAATGTCCACCTCGTCCGGCGGCAGCGGGCGGCTGGTCGACACGACGCCTTTGCGATCTCCGTTGATTTTGGCGTAGTCGCGGTAATTGAAGTACCGCACGAGCAGCGCGTCGTCCCGCATGCTGTTATTGACAGGGAAAAGGACCCGGTACTGCGGAGATCGGGACAAGGCCCACGCGGCCGCGTTCAGGTCGGCGTCCGTCCGCTCGGGATATGTCTTTTGGTACAGATAGATGTAGAACGGGTTGTTCTCGTCCTTCATGTTGGCCCACCACTGGTCGAACACGCCGCGCAGCTTGGCGACCCGCTCGGAGTTCGGGTTTTCGTTCATCTCGATGTCGATCAGCGGGAGGAACGCCACCGCGAATAGGTTTTCGTCGGAAAAGTTGATGGCAAGCCGCCAATTGCCCGTCGCGTGAATGGCGCTGTTGATGTCCGGGTAATCGTCGAAGTCGCTCGACAGGACATCCTTCTTGCGCTGAATGTACTGCTCCATGATCTCGATGTAACCGATGCCGTCGGTCGCGGCGGTATAGCTGTCGTCGTTGTTGTCGTAGCGGCCGCCATCCGCTCGCGGCGTCCATAGCTTGTCGTACGCGTCCCGGAACAAGGCGTTGTCCTCGGCGTACAGCTCCGGCTCCAGCGAGGTCAAATAGATGGCCGTCTTGACAAAGCTAACGATTTCGTCCGCGTTGACGTCGCTCTCGTAACCGCCCTCGTATTCGCCGGGAGGGATGCCCTCCGTATTAAGGGTGTCGTCGATTTGCGGCGCGAAATAGCCGGCGTTCCATCTCGCCCACGTCGTCGGACGGCGGGTCGCGTCCATCATCGTAAAGCCGTTCGTGACGATGCCCTTGACGATCCGGTCGGCGAAGCGAATGGCGAGCGACCGCAAATGGGCGTCTTCCGGCCCTGTCCCGTCGAACAAATCGTTGGCTGCAAAGTACAGGAGCGCCATCTGGCCGTTCACTTCGTCGGAGGAGGTATCCGCCTTATAAATGATTTTGTAGTCGTTGCCGTTGCCCCCGTACAGCTCGGCCAGCATAGGGTCGACATCTTCGACGATCGGCGACTTCAGCTGCCAGACGACCTGCCCGTTCATGTCCTTGAGTACGGGGAAGATTCCCTTGTCTCCGTAATCTTCGGCGTAAGGATGCCCCGTCGCCGCTTCGTACGCGCGCTCGGCTTCGGCCACCAGCTCGGGGTCGGTGATCTGCAGTTCTTCCTTCTTCCGCGCGTCGGACGTGTCCACCGCCACGCCATACGCGGAGGACGTCACGGAACCGTTGCCGTCGACCGTTTCCGCTATCTGCTTGCGGAACCAAAGGCCGTTCGGCTGCGGGTCTCCTTCCATGATGTAGGAGCGGGCTACGAAGCCGTCGCCGCGTCCCGATATTTGGGCGAGCAGCATGACGGCTTTCGCGGCGCGGGTCGCATCTGCCTTGGCTGCGGACGTCTCTGCGGCGTCGCCCTCCCGCTTGGCCGTCAAGTAGCGGAAGATTTCGCCGATCGCGTATTCGCTCGTCCACAGGCCGTCGTTGTCGTTCGTCGACAGCCTGCCGGCATACGTCTCTCCGCTGCGGGTATACGGAACGTCCTCGCCGATCATGCCGTTGCGGTCGTTGACCGCCTTGGTCAGCCGCTCGAACGTATCGGCCTTCTCCTTCAGCGAACGCAGCGTCATCCGGATATGGACGATGCCGCCGCCGTTGCGGACCCAGACGCCGTGTTCGCCGTCGGCGAACAAGCCGGTCACGCGGTCGTCCCCGTTGTACAAATAGCGGGGCCCGGCGAAGAACTGAGAGACGTTCCGCGGATCGTCTTCCTTGACGTTGAGGCGCTGCAGCCCCTTGACCGTGCCGATCCACAACGTGTCGCCCTCTCGCGCGAAAGCCGTTACCTGCTCCGTGCCGATCGTCTTCACGATCTCAAGCTGCGTCGGAACGTCCCGCGAAGCCTCCAGTCCGGCCAGGATCTTCGATCGACGTTCGTCCGTCAGGTCGGGCGTCCGGGCAAACTCCTCGTTGCTGTAGTAGTCCATCGCTTTCTGGTACGTCTTTCCAATCGCGGCCGCCGTATAGGCGGCGTTCGGCAGAGGGTTGCCGCCCGCCAGCGCGGGTAGCGGCGCGCTCGCGGCCAGGAGCAGGGCGAGCGGCGCGAGCCGCAGACGTTTCGCGTGCTTGTTCAGGTTCATGTGGTCCGTCCTCCTTGGGCCTCGGGCATTAGGAATAGCGAATGCGGGAAACGTTCCGATCGGTCAGCACCCAGACGTGGCGGTTGTCCGTCAGCAGCGCCCGGATCGTCCCTTGAAAATCGGTGCCGTCCCCGAAGGTTTTGACCGCGTCCGGATCGGCGGCGTACGGATCGAACCGCTTCAGCGTCGTCCCGGAGGCCGCCCACATCCAGCCGGCGCCGTCGACGACGTTCGCGTCGCCCTTCTTTCCGACGATGGCCAGCGCGGACGTTTGGAACGGATAGGTGTAGTCGACCGTCTTTCGGCCGGCCAACACGAGCGCATAATCGCGGAGCGCCTGCGGCACCGCCGGGTCGTCCGTCGCAAAAAACGCGACCGGGCTCGTCCCTTCCCCCGGCGTCGTGCCTCCATCGCCCGGTGTCGTGCCGCCTCCGCCGGGCGTCGTGCCGCCCTCCGAAGGGGGCTGCCTGTTCACGGCCTTGTCCAGCAGGACGATCGCCTCGGCCCGGGTGATGTTCGCCCGCGGCTTGAAGGAGCCGTCGCGGTAGCCGATAAGCAGATGCTCTCCGGCGAGGGCGTGCACGGCCGGGCGGCTCCAGGCGGGGATCGCCGTCTCGTCCGCGAACGTCGCCGCGCCGGCCGCTTCCGGCTGCGCATCGAGATGGAGCATGCGCGCCAGCATGACCGCCGCTTCCTGCCGGCTGACGGGGCTCGCAAGGCGGATCGTGCCGTCCTCGAAGCCGACGAGGTAGCCCGCTTTGACGGCCTTGCGAATGTCGTCATATGCCCAGCTCGTTGCCGGCAGATCTTTAAACTTCACCTCTCCCGCTTCGGCGTAGCCGAACGCCCGGTTGGCGAGCGCCGCCCATTCCGAGCGGGTCAGCGGCCGATTCGGCTCGATTCGGCCGTTCGCGCCGCCTTTCAGCAGCCCGGACTGCGACCAGCGCTGCAGCGTGCTTTCGGCCCAATGGCCTTGAATGTCCGACGACGGCTGCCCTGCGGCCGCGAACGAAGCGCCCGCCGAACCCGTTCCGATCAGGACGGTTGCGAGCGCGGCCGCGGCGGCCCGCTTGACCGACGGCGCGCATCCTTTGCCGACTTTCATGTTCCATTCCTCCCGCTAGCGATCGTTGATAGGCCTGACTACCTTCATGATAGGAAGAATTGGACGCGCGGGGGACTACAGCGCATGACCGATCGTTTATCATCGCGCGGCCGATCCGCGAGGTTGTCATCGCGATGTACGGCCGCTGTAAAGGGGGTGTAAACGGGGAAGAAGTCTTTAGCCGGATATGACTTTTCGTTTATCCGCCCGCAAACTTCGAAGGGGAGCTTCCGCGGACTTTTTTGAACATGCGGGTAAAGGAGCTTAAATTTAAATAGCCTAGCTTCTCGGATATTTCCGTCAGCGTCTTGCCGCTCTTCATCATAACGATGGCGAGCTCCGTCTTTTCGTGCAGCACGTATTCGGTGAAGCTCATCCGGCTGACTTCCTTAAAGAGCCTGCTCAGGTAGCTGCTGTTCAAGTAGAAGGCGCTCGCAATATCCTGCAGCGAGATTTCCTGATCCAGGTGCGTTTTGATATACTGTTTGATCATCAAGACGACCTTCGTCTTGTCTTCGCCCGTGTTCGTCAGCGCGAGCCATCCTTCGAGACGGTCCATCTCCTCCTCCAGCAAAGCGACGGTCTCGTCCAGACTCGTCGCCGCGTAGATTCGGTCAACAAGCCGGTGATGAGCCGCCGGCTTGCCTTCCGCAAGCGCTTCGCAAGCGGACCAGGCGCGGAACAAAAACTCCGTCATCGTGTTTTTGACGACTTGCGGCTGCAGCAGCGGGGGACGGTTCAGCGCCTCGCGAAGCTCGCGCAGCTTCATCTTGGCGGCGGCGAAACGGAGAGACTCCAGCCGCTCGAACAGCTCCTTCCGGAGCCGCTGCTCGGGATCGGACAGCACGTCCCGCAGCTGCGTCGTCGTTCCTTCCTCTAGCGCGTAATAGATCCGCTCCACCGCCGCCCCGACGGACGGCGCCTCGTCCGGACGACCGGCCGTTCCGGCCCCGCCGCGCTCCCGCGCCAGATCGGAGGAGAGGCTGCGGAGCATCTCGCACAGCTCGTCCATGTCCAGCGTGGACTTAAGCATAAAGTCGTTCACCTGCAGCTGGATCGCTTCCCGCATATATTTCATGTCCTGATGGCACGTCAGCACGATAAACCGCGTGTCGGCGCGCTCCGTCTTCGCCCGGCGGATGAACTGAAGCCCGTTCGACTTCGGCATCTCGATATCCACCAGCATGATATCGGGC
Organism: Cohnella baijiui; assembly: GCF_020731285.1. Classification (GTDB taxonomy): domain Bacteria; phylum Bacillota; class Bacilli; order Paenibacillales; family Paenibacillaceae; genus Cohnella. Next base: position 163,655 of record NZ_JAJFOW010000005.1, on the reverse strand, counting down.
TGAAACCGCCGGAACAAGTCCCATGCCTCGTCTCCGTCCTGGGCTTCGCAGACGAGCTCCAAACCGAGGGAGGACCAGGGGATTGCTTTGCGCAGCCCGAGCCGGACCAATATTTCGTCTTCGACGATCATCGCTTTCATGGATTTGTTCCTTCTTTCGTTTGAATTCCGGGTTCGTAAGGGAGACGGAGCCGGATGCGCGTAAAGGCGTTCGGACGGCTTTCCGCCGCGAGGCCGTAGGGTTCGCCGTATTCGAGCTTGAAGCGCTGCTGCAAATTCCGCAAGCTCAGGCCGCCGGCCGCGCCGGGCGGTTGTCGTCGGGGCTGCAGCATTTGGCCGACCCGCTCGGGATCGAGCCCCGCCCCGTTGTCTTCCACTTCGACGACGAGAGCCCCTTCCGCCAGCTTCGCGCGGATCCGCACCTCCGGTTCTCCCGAATAAGGCGGAGCGAATCCGTGAACGATCGCGTTTTCGACGAGCGGCTGGATCGTGAACTTCGGCACGAGCGCTTGCCGGGCGAGCGGGTCCAGCTCCAGCTCGATCCGGATCCGCTTCATCGTGCGGACCTCCTGGAACCGGACATAGTTCATGGCATAGGCGGTCTCCTCTTCCACCGTGCTGAACCGGACGTCCGTGTTGCGGAGCGTATAGTCCAGCATTTTCGTGAGGGAAAGAATCGCTTCCGCCATCGTGGGGTCGCCGTGCAGCAAGGCCATGAACCGCAGGGCATTCAGGGAATTATGCCAGAAATGCGGGCGCATCTGCTCCTGCAGCCGCTGCAATTCCAGGCTTCTCTTCTCTTCCTCGCCCCGTTTGATCGTCCGGAACTGATCTCGGATTTCGACGAGAAACCGGTACATCCCCTCGCTAAGCGTCTCGATTTCGCGAAACCCCCGGTAAGCGTAAGGCGCCGGCATGCGCCCCTCTCCATACGTCCGGACCATGCGGGACAGGCGTCGGACCGGTCTCGTCACCTTGGCGTGCAAAACGCCGAAAAACAACGCGACGACGGCGACGGAGACGCCCATCGTGATCGCCGTCATCCGCCAGACGCTTACGCTGTCCGCGTGCAGCAGATCGGGCGGAATCAGCGATGCCATCGTCCAGGGCGTCGCGGCGATCTGCTTGAACATCAGGCGGTAATCGCGCCCGGCGAGCCGGATATCCAGCGCGCCTTCGTCGGCGTTTCTCGATTTGATCGCGCGGTAGACGTCGTTCAAGCCTGCTTCGGCGTCCGGGCTGAAATCGGCGGGCAGCCATTCGTTGTGGAAGAGGGTCTTCAAATCCCCGGAGAACAGCAAGACGGGATTGCGCTCGTCGATTTGGGCGCGGTTCAGCATGCGCTCGATTTGCGAGCCATTTAGTTGAATGACCAGCAAGCCGAACGAGCGGTTTTGGCGAGTGATGTTTTTGCTGACGTAAAGCGCGTTGGAGGAAACGCGGACGTGAAAATCGGGGTTGACGTTCCAGTGGAGAAAATCGTTGTCCAGGGCGACCCGTTGGGCGAACCAGGGAAAGGTCGACACGACGCTCGCCAAGCTCCGCTCCTCCTCCGCGTGGATGGACGGGTAGGCGTACATTTCCCCGCGAGGGCCGAACACTTGAAGATGAACAGGGAGCCGCAGATGATAGTATTCCGAGAACAGACGCAGCTCCCGCTCGACCGCCTGCTTCCGGCCGTTGCCGCCGTCTTGGCCGGCCAGGATGGCGATCAGATCCGGATCGTTCGAGAGCGTGCGGGCGAAATCGTCGATGGCGGTCAAATAATTCGAGAGGTTGACGGACAGCGAATCCATGTTTTCGGCGATCATCCGGGCGTATTGCCCCTCGATCGTCCGGGTCGATTGCCGGCCGACGAGAAAGCCCTGCGAAGAGATCAGCATCAGCACCGTCAAAGAGATAAGAACAAACATAAGGAGCTTCCAGCTCGCAAACGTGGAAGCCCATCCGAATCGCCATTTCATCGCGTTGTCTCCCGTCTTTCAGGATGGAGACCTATTATAAGCTTGTATTATTATCCGAATATTATCGTTCGTATTTCCCCCTGTGACGGCGCAAAAAAAATCGCCCGGCATCCATCCTCATGGATGCCGGGCGACGAACGTTCTTTATGAATGCCGAAGACCGGACTCGAACCGGTACGGGATTGCTCCCGGCAGATTTTAAGTCTGCTGTGTCTGCCATTCCACCACTCCGGCAAAACGAAAAAAAGTTCATCGGGCGCGAATCTACAGCCGCTTGAACGACCAACGAGGAACATAATACCATGGCCTGCCAGCCGCGTCAACACAAGAAGCGGCAGGGTGAATTCCAAACGATTCGCGGTCTGTCGCGCGATCCGAAACCCTTGTCGCCCATGAAAAAACCTCCGCTCGCGCATGCGTCCGGAGGGACGACGGCCAAAGCGGAGGCGCCTGTGTCGAATGGGAATGGGTGAATCCGAATCCTCTGTGGTGGGCCCTGAGGGACTCGAACCCCCGACCAATCGGTTATGAGCCGACAGCTCTAACCAACTGAGCTAAGGGCCCTCGTCGTCATGATCCTACGAGGATAATTTGGTTGCGGGGGCAGGATTTGAACCTGCGGCCTTCGGGTTATGAGCCCGACGAGCTACCGGGCTGCTCCACCCCGCGTCGTGAGTACCAAGCGGCCAATAACGGCGACAAGAATTAATATACATCATCTTCTATGCATTCGTCAAGAAAAAAATGAGACGGAGCGTATTTTTATCGCGCTCCGTCCTTCTTCCCTTCCGAATCGGACGCTCCGGCAGCCCCGGCGGCGTCGGCCTGGGCCATTTCCGCCAGCTTTTGCAGCAGGATGTGCTGCGGCATATGCATGAGATGCTCGAGCGGCACCTTCAGGTGAGCGGCCAGCTTCTGAGCCGTCTCCGCCGATAAGGGCATTCTTCGCATGCGCGCCTCCCCCTCCTCGTCTCCTCGACCTTACCATAGGGCAGGGCCGGCTGCAAGATGCCGCAGCCGGCCCCAAACCTGCCATACGCGGAAGGCCCCCGCGACTCAAGGGACGTAGCGCACGCCATATTTGCCTTTGCGCGACCGGTAAACCTCGATCTCACGCGGCATGTCGACGCCGAACAGCCAGCCGTCGTGCTCCATCCGGCGTACGAGGCATCCCGCTTGGAACTTGCTGTCGTACAGGCGGGACCAGTAAACCCATTTCATCGCATATCCCTCCGGAACATGGTGGTACTTCCATTAGGATATACGCGAGGGCGCCCGCTTACTCGCCGGCGATCAACGCGGGACGGCGATTGCAGTGCCGGATCCGAATGAGGACGGGCCGCCCATCGTTTCTTGCCGAAGCTTCTCGATCTCGGAATACAGGTCGCCGGTCGGGTTCAGCTTGATCTTCTGCAGCAGTTCGTTGCCCTTGGCCTCCCACTGTTTCAGCGCCTCGTCCAACGTGATCTTGCCGTCCGCGGCCTGCTGGATGTAGATCTGTCCCAGTTCCGAGACAAGATTCAGATTCGGCCGCTCGCGGAGCAGTTTCATGTCGGCGTCGCTCTGCGCGTTCGTCGTCGGCTTCGTACTCGTGAACGCCTCCACGTGATACGTTTCCCCTTCCTTCGGCTGGACGTACTTTTTGCGCACGCTCAGCTCCGAGTTGCTGCGGGCCTTGAACTTCGCCACTTCTTCGCTGTTGTAATGCTTGATGAAGGTCCACGCGTCGTCCGGGTTGTGCCCCTTCGCGTTGATCGCCAGCACGTTCCCGAGGCTGATGCTGCCGGTACCGTCCCCGCCGGGATGCGAAGGCATCGTAACCACGTCCCAGTCCAGCCGCTCGGCCCCTTTCATCTTGTCGACGTTTTTATTGTAGGTAATCAGATCGTTTACGGTATAATAACTGCTGATTTCCATCGCGACGCGGCCCTTGAAGAACGGACGGTTTTGATAAGGATTGTAGCGGCCGTTTTGTTGGTCTTCGTTTTGCATATCCTCCGGATGCGGCATGACGTGATCTTTGTACAGACCAAACGGCTTGTTCCACAGCTGCCGCCACTGCTCCGTATTGACCGTCATCTTTTCCCCGGCGGCGTCGAACATGCGCAGCTTCATCGGCTGGGCGTACTGATACTGCATTTCATAATAATTAAATCCCCCGCCGTAGGAGCTCATGTTGAACCCGAACACGGCGTCCTTGCCAGATCCCGACTTCAACTGACGGGCAAGGTTGAATACTTCGTCCCACGTCATCCCGTCCGTCGGCGGATTGACGCCCGCCTTTTCGAACAGCTTTTTATTGTAGAAAAGCGCGCTGCTATAAAAGGTCGGGGACAGGCCGTAGAGCTGTCCGTTGCCTTGCTCGCGGATCGCGTCCATCACGTTAGGGAGGTAATCGGACATATCGAGCTTGTCTCCCTTGATCAGCGGGTCCAGCGGCTTCAGCAGATTTTCTTCCGCGAGCTTGCCCAACGAATAGAGGTCGGTAACGACGACGTCCACCGGATTGTCTCCGCCCATGATTTCTTTCATCTTCTCGATCGGATCTTGCTGCTGGTACTTCCTCCGGTCCTCCTCCGTGGCGAATTGCATATCGGAGTAGTCGATGCCGTTTACGAACTCGATGTCGATGTTCCGGTGGGTCAATTCGAACATGTCGGTCAAATCCCGGCGAATCCATTCTTCATTGTCTTTGCTGCCGTAGGCGAGGCCGATCCGCAGCGTGCGGCGCTCGTTCGGATCATCCTTGGAGCCGAGGCTGCAAGCGCTCATGAGCGGCAGCGCCGCCATCAGGACGACACCTCCCGCGATCCAGCTTTTGGCGAACTTCGATATCATCTTCATTTGTAGTGACGCTCCCCTTTCGGTCGTTCGATTGCATGTTTGCGAGATTTCTTAACCGCCTGCGGCCATCCAGAGCTTCTCTTCGGCCGAGCCACCCCAGGTCGCTTCCTGAATCGCTTGAATTTCCCCGTTCAGATCGCCGGTCGGATTCAGCTTGATCTTTTGCAGCAGGTCGTTGCCCTTCGTTTGCCAACTCTTGAGCGCCTCGTCCAGCGTCAGCTTGCCGTTGATCGCTTGCGTCACGTAGAGCTGGCCGACCTGCATGATCAAATTCAAATTCGGCCGTTCGCGGTACAGCTTCTCGTCCGCGTCGCTCTGCATGTACACGCCGGGCTTGAAGTTGGTAAACGCCTCGATCCGGTACGTCTCGCCTTCCTTCGGCTTGAGGTACGTTTGGCGAACGCTGAGATCCGACATGCTGCGCGCCTTGAATTTGGCCACTTCGTCGCTGTTCAGATGCTTGATCAGCGCCCAGGCGTCCTTCGGATTGGCCGCCTTTGCATTGATCACCGCAAGGTTGCCAAGCCCGATGCCAACGCCGCCGTTCTGCGCTTCGGGGTGCGTCGGCAGCGTGACGACGTCCCAATCCAGCTTTTCGGCGCCTTTCATTTTGTCTACATTTTTGTTGTAGCTGATGAGGTCGTTCACCTGGTAGTACCCGCCGATCTCCATGGCGACTTGGCCTTGGATGAACGGTCGGCCTTGATACGGATTGTACCTGCCGTTTTGCGGCTGATTGGCCTGCAGATCCTCCGGATGCGGGATGACATGGTCCTTGTACAGATCGAACGGCTTGCCGAACGCTTTTTTCCAGAGATCCGTGTCAACCGTCATCTTCTCGCCCGCCGCATCGAACATGCGCAAATTCAAGGGCTCGACGTAGGAGTAATAAAGATCGTAAAAGTTCAGACCGCCGCCGTAGCTGCCCGTGTTGAACCCGTAAACGGCGTCCTTGCCCGTCCCGGACTTCATGGACCGGGCCAGGGCGAACACCTCGTCCCACGTCATGCCGTCCGTCGGCGGGTTGATCCCCGCTTTGGCGAACAGCTTTTTGTTGTAGAACAGCGCCGAGTTCGAAAAGGTCGAGGACAAGCCGTACAGCTGACCGTTGCCCTGTTCGCGGATCGTGTCCAGGACAGCCGGAAGAAAGTCGGATAGGTCCATCTTGTCTTCCTTGATCATCGGGTCGAGGGGCTTGATCAGGTTGTCCTGCACCAGCTTGTGCAGCTGATTCAAGTCCGTAAAGACGACATCCACCGGATTGTCGCCCGTCATGATTTCCTTCAGCTTTTCGTACGGGTCGATTTGCTGAAGCTTTTTGTATTCCTCTTCCGACGTGAACTGCCGATCCGAGTAATCGATCGCGTTGACGTATTCGATATCGATGTTTTTATGCGAGAGCTCGAACATGTCGGTCAACTCTTGGCGAACGTACATTTCGCTGTTTTTGCTGCCGTAGGACATGCCGATTCGCAGCGTCCGCCGCTCGTTCGCGTCGTCCTTCGCGCCGAAGCTGCACGCGCTTGCGATCGGGACGATCGCAAGCACCGCAGCGCAGCCCGCCATCCAGGTCCGATAGCGTTTGCCGGTTCGTTTGATCAAAAGAAAGCTCCTTTCGGTCTTGCGGTTTCCACCTTTTTCCGGTTCGTAGGGCCATGAAAAACCGCGCGAATCAGCATCCTGGATGACTGATCGCGCGGTGACTGGCTGCTAAGAAAGAGAGGATGATTAAGTTATTTATAAATGACTGCTCCTCCGCCGACACCGCCTCCGTAGACGTCTCCGCCTACGCCTTCCATGGGGCCCTTCGGATTCAACTTGATCTTTTGCAGCAGATCGTTGCCCTTTTCTTCGAATTCCTTCAACGCCTCCTGCACCGTCATCTGACCCTGCATGACTTTGTTGAACTCGGTACGGCCGAGTTGGTCGATATAGCTCAGGTTCGTGCGCTCCTGCTGCAGCTTCAAATCCGACATCGACAATTGCGGTACCGGCTTCAGCTTCGTGAAGGCGTCGAGGTTGTAGCTCATGCCGTCGCGTACTTTGATAAAGTCTTTGCGGGACGGCATCTCGTAGCTGCTGCGGGATTTGAATTTCGCCCACTCTTCGCCGCTCATGAACTTGATGAATTCCCAAGCGTCGTCCGGGTTGGCCGCTTTGGCGTTGATCGCCGACAGGGTGCTGAGGTTGATGTTGATCCCGATGCCCGGCGCTTCGTTCGTGAATTGCGGTACCGTGACGACGTCCCAATCGAGCTTTTGCATTTTCAGCTTCTCGTAATTTTTGCCGAACGTTTCGAGCTCGTTCAGCAGGCTGTACTGGCCGATCATCATGGCGGACTTGCCCATGTAGAACAATTGGTTCTGATAAGGATTGTAGATTTGCTTGCCGTCGTATGGCTGCTGGCTGCTGTAGATCGCCTGCATGTCTTCCTGGTTCGGCACGACGTGGTTTTTGTACAGGTCGGCAATCTTCGTCCACGCGTTCGCCCATTGCGGGGTGTTGACGGTCATCTTCTCGGCTTTTTCGTCGTACAGACGCATTTTCAGAGGAGCGACGTAGGACTGTACGTCGGAATACGGGTCGCTGCCGCCCCATTGGTTAAACGTGAAGCCGTAGGTGCCGTCTTTGCCGCCTTTGCCCGAGGCGAGGCGTTTGGCCATGTTGAATACGTCGTCCCAGCTCATGCCGTCCGTCGGCAGCTCCACGCCCGCTTTTTGGAACAGCGTCTTGTTGTAGAACAGCGCGGAAGGCATGAAGGTCGGGGTCAACGCATAAAGCTGCTCGTCTCCGCCCAGCTCCTTGATGCCGTCGATGACCGTCGGCACGAACGCCGTCGTATCGATCTTGTCTTCCTTAATCATCGGATCAAGCGGCTTCACGAGGTTTTCCTGCACGAGCTGGGTCAGCAGGCTGGGCTGATCGATGATCATGACGTCGACCGGATTGGCGCCCGTCATGATCGCTTTGACCTTGGCGAGCTGATCGACCGGCTGCTGCTGCTTCTCCGGCTCTTCGAACTGCGTTTCGGTATAGTCGATGGCCGGGACGATCTCGATGTCGATGTTGCTGTGCGAGAATTCGAACAGATCGGTGTACTGCTGGCGGAACCAGTATTCGTCCTGCGAGCTGCCGTACATCGTGCCGATGCGCAGCGTGTGGCGGTTTTTCGGATCGTTCTTGTCGTCGCCGCTGTTGCAGGCCGCGAGCAGCGGCACAAGCATCGTCAGCGCCATGCCGCCGGCTGCGATCCGGCGGATTTTCTTGTTGTTCGGTGTCATGCAGTTTCCCCCTCCAATGGTTTCGGTGCGCGTATGACGATTTTCTCTCCGTCGAACTCCATCGTAGCCTTGTCGCCGATTTCGAGCTGCTGCAAATACTCCTTGGGCACCTGCAGGCGGCCGACCCGGTCGACGACCACGTAGGCTTCATGCACCTCGTCGATCGCGTTTACGCCGCTGAGCGGCGGCGCGCCGTCGAGATTCGGATTGCGCTTGATGAATTCGGTGCTCGTCAGGCCGTCGCGGATGGCGACGACCCGGTCCACCTTGCCGGCGAGCGACAGGTCGTGGGTGACGATGACGATCGTGACGCCGAGCTCTTTGTTGAACTTGCGGAAGATGTCCATGATCATGTCGGACGTCCGCGTGTCGACCGAGCCGGTCGGTTCGTCGGCGAGCAGCAGCTGCGGCCGGTTGGAGAGCGAGATCGCGATGGCGACCCGCTGCTGTTCGCCGCCCGACAGCTGGGTGAGCTTGTTGTGCATCCGGTCCTTGAGGCCGACCCACTCGAGCAGCTGCTTTGCGTAGGCGCGGTCGACTTTGCCGGAAAACATCATCGGCATCTCCACATTCTCGATCGCCGACAAATACGGGACCAGGTTGCGTGCGTTGTTCTGCCAGATGAAGCCGACCGTTTCGCGCTTGTATTTCACCAGGTCGTCGTCGCTCACCTTGAGCAGGTCCCAGGGACCGACGCGGACTTGGCCGGCGGACGGGCGATCCAGTCCGCCGAGAATGTTCAGCAGCGTCGACTTGCCGCTGCCGCTGTTGCCGATGATCGCCATCATCTCGCCGGGCTTCACCGACAGGTTCAGTCCCTGCAGGGCAACGACCTCGAGATCGTCGGCCTTGTAGATTTTGACCAGGCCTTCGCATTGAATCATCGGGTTAACGCTCCTCTCCCAGCTTGACGGCTTGATGCACCCGCAAGCGGCGGATGTGGGTGACCAGGATGGCGACGCCGATCGCCATCATGACGCCTACGACGATATACAGGCGATACGTGTCCGTCGCCTGGAAGACGACGCGGAACGGCGGCACCTGCCCGGCCGTGTTTTCCGACGTTTGCAGGAACGGGAGGAACAGCACGCTCGCGAGCTTGCCGATCCCGATGCCGAGGCCGATGGACAGTCCTGCCGTGAACACCTGCTCGAGGAGCAGCATGCCCGTCAGCTGCTTGCGGGAGAGGCCCATCGCCCGCAGGATGCCGATCTGCACGATCCGTCCCGACAGGTTGAAGAACCAATACAGCACGTAGCCCGACAAGGAGACGATAATCGAGACGAGGAAGCCGAGGCTCAGAATGCCGAACACGCCGCCGCGGGCCGGGTGCTTGCTCTGTACGACCAGCTCGCTGCGCGTATCCTGGATGCTGGCGATCTCGATGCCCTTGGCCTGCAGCGCCGGGATGAGCGGCGCCGTCAGCGCCTCCGGCTCCATCTTCAGCCAGACGTCGTAGGGTATCAGCGGCGCGTTGTCGTAGATATAGTCCAGATTGGCGACGATAAACGGCATCGTGTCCGGATACTGCGAAGGCCAATAAGGCAGCGTCGTCGCGACGATGAATTCGACGGATTGGTCCTGGATGACGGCCCTGATCGAGTCGCCGGCCTTCAGGTTGTACTTCTTCGCCAGGTTGGACGACACGAGCGCGTAGCCCGGCGACTTTCCGAGTACGGACAAGTACTTGTAGAAGCCGGCCGGGTACAGATCGTCGCGGAACCAGGCGACCCGGGCGAAATCGACGTTGTCGATGCCGACGACCATCCCTTGGCCGGCCGTGCGCTCCGCCACCGTCAAGCTGGCCTTCGTCTGGAGCACGCGGGCCGCATGTTCGACGCCGGGCAGCGTGCGGAACACTTCGAACGGCGGCTCGTTGAAGATCGTCTTGCCCGGTGTCGGGCGCTGGCCTTGGCCGCCGCCGCCCGAACCTCCGCCGGAGCCGCCTCCTCCCGAACCGCCTCCTCCGCCGGAGCCGCCGCCGGATGGCCTCGTCTCGGTGGAGCCCTCCCAGGCGGCGGAGATGACGACGTCCGCTCCGTGCTTGTAAAGGATGCGTTCTTCCGAGTTGAGCCCGATCGTGCGCGCGGCCGAAGCGTTGTACACTCCGAGACCGAGCGTCAGAATCAGCAGGATCATAAGCGGGTAATAAGACTTGGACGAGCGGGAAAGCTGCGTCAGCGTCAAGTACAGCGGCACCGGCAGGATGGACCGCCCGAGCCACCCCAGCAGCTTGAGCAGCAGCGGGAACAGCCGCAGGAAGACGAGTCCCGCCGCGAAGATGCTGATCGCCGGCACGAAGAACAGGAACGGCTGCACGTTCAGCTGGTCCGTCGTCATGCCCGTTTTGAACGAAATCATCTGACGCTCGTTAAACAGGTACCAGCCGTAGCCGGCGACGCCGACGAGCACGACGTCGAGGAACCAGCGCTGCCAGACCGGCGGACGGTTGCCGCGCGCGACCTTGCGCTTGTAGTCGACGATCGACGTACGGGTGAATACCATCGCCGGGATGACGGCCGCCGCGATCGCGACGAACACGGCGACCGAACCGGCCAGCACGCTGTCCGTCGAGAAGCCGACCGGGATCGACTTGCGGTTGACGAATTCGAGGAACCCGTTCGCCGAACCGATGCTCTTTGCCATGAACCAGCCGATAAACGGCCCGGTGAGCAGCGACACGACGCCGAGCAAGGCGCCCTCGAGCAGGAATAGCAGGAAAATCTGCCACGTCGCGGCTCCCCGGCTTCGCAGCACGGCGATGTCGGACCGCTGCTTCTCGAGCGACTGCTGCGCGTTCATCGTGATGAAGTAGAAGACCATCGCGATCATCGGCGCGGCCAGCGTGAACAGCATCGTCTGGAGCTGGATGCTGTCGCGGCGGAATTGGCTCAGCATCTCCGCGAACGAGATCTCGACGTGCGTGTCCGGGAGGCGCTTGTTCACTTCGATGTCCGTGCGGCTCAGCGTATGGGACAACGGCGTAAGCTGGCTCGTCTTGATCTCCCGAAGATCGAACGCGCTATACCAGCTGGCCGTCTGCAGCGGAATCTTTTGCGCTTTGACCAGGTCCTCCAGCATCGCCGGCTCCGCGATGAACAGCGTGCTCATCTGGTTGTCGATGCCTTGGTACCAGTACTTGGTCGAGTCGGCCTTCGGCTTGAAGGAGCCGACGATCTCGACCCGGAGCGAAAGGTTCAGGCCGCCGTAAATCGGATAGTACAGAACGTCCCCGACGTGGAGGTCGTTGCGGAACAGCGCCTCCTCCATCATGACCGCCTTCAGCGTGCCGTCGGAGGCCGCCCGGTCGTCATACCAGCTGCCGCCGACTTGCTCGGATTGCTCCTTGAGACCGCCGAAGGCGGCGAGCGTCATTTTGCGCGTCCGGCTGGCGTCGACTTTGGTCGGGTCCTCCGGCTGCACCTCGGCGCTGCGGAGCGTCAAGCTGCGCTGGGTCGCTTCCGTCGGAAAGCCGATGTTGTCGGCCACGTCCTTGGTGATGTAGTCGTTGACTTTGGCGAACGCTTCGGGATCGGTCTTCCCGGTGCTCGGCTGATAGCGGATCAGGAGCGATCCGGCCGGCATCCCCTGGCTGTTCTCCTTGAGCGAATTGGCGACGACCCGCTTCAGCGCCCCGTCCGCGTACATCGGGATGCTGGTCGTGAACGCCACGGCCACCAGCAGCCCTGCGAGCGTGCTTAGGGTGAGCCAGCGGGTATTCCACATTTTGCGAAATAGAAACCGGATCAGCGCCATCGGTTTACCTGCCTACGACTTTCTGTCCCGGCGTCAGCCCTTGCAGCACTTCCGCGTCGGTCGCCGTCTGCTGTCCGATCTCGATGTCCACCTCGCGCTTGCTGCCGTTGGCTTCGGCGACCTGCACGTACGTCCGCGCGCCGACCGTGCGCAACGCCGACAGCGGGATGACGACGGCGTTTTCCTTGCGGTTGACGACGACGGACGCCGTGAGCGGCGTGCCCCGCGTGGCCGACTTCGGCAGATCCTTGACTTCGATCAAGAGGTAGTCGCCGAGGTTCGTCACCTTCGGGCCTTGGTTCGGCGGGTTGCCGCCGTTGTTGCTGTCGTCCTTCGGCTGCGGCAGCGCCTTGATCGTGCCCTTGATTGAGCCGGCGCTGTTGATGTCGACCTTCGCCTCCATGCCGATCGCGACCTTGGCCAGGTCGTCCTTCGACATCTCGGCGGCGACGATCAGCTTGCTCGGATCGGCGACGACGCAGATCGGGTCGTAGGCTTTGACGGAAGCGCCCTCCTGCACGTTCAACGAGACGACCGTCCCCGAGAACGGGGCCGTCAGCACGGCGTTGCCGATGTCAGCCTCCATGTCGGCCAGCTGCTGACGCGCCTCCTCGAAGGCGATCTGCTTCTGCTCGAAATCGAGCGGGTCCATCTCGTCTTTTTGGCGGAGCGTGTTTTTCATATCCAGCTCTTGCTGGCGGAATTGAAGCTTTTGACTGCGGAGCGTCTTTTTGATGTCCTCTACGTCGAGCTCGGCGATCGTCTGTCCGGCCTGCACCTTGTCGCCGGGTTGTATGTATATTTTCTTCAGCATTTTGCCGTTCAGCGTCGTCGACGTGAAATAGAGCGTCTTCTCCTGCGTCGACAGGATTTTGCCCGAGCCCGACACCGTCGTCTCCAGCGTTTTCGTCGTCACCTCGTATTCCGGCTTCTTCGACACTTCCGGAAGCTGGATGTTCGACAGATCCTCTTCGGCCGGTTCGTTCGGAAGCAGCGAACAGCCCGTCAGCGCGACGGACAGCGCCATGGCCGCGAGCAGTCCTGTCGCCTTGCGCGAACGGCCCTTTTGATTATCCTGCGACGAATACGCCGTCCACCATTTCGTAAACATGGTCTGCAACCTCCATAATCGTGGTATCGTGCGTGGTCATGCAGATCGTGACGTTCTCCGACCGGACGATTTCGCGGAATACCGTCATGATCTGCGCGGCCATCTGCGAGTCGAGCTCCGCCGTCGGCTCGTCGGCGAGCAGCAGGCTTGGCCGATGGGCGATCGCCTTGGCGATGGCGACGCGCTGCTGTTCGCCCCCCGACAGCTCGAACGGCCGGTGATGCATGCGCTTCGCGAGCCCTACCATGTCCAAGCAGGTCGTGATGCGCTTCTTCCATTCGCCGCGAGGGGTTTTCGCCATGCGGAGCGAGAGTTCGACATTTTCATAGGCGGACAACAAGGGCAGCAACGCGTACGCTTGGAAAATAAAGCCGATATCCTTGCGGCGCACCTCCGTGCGCCGGTCGTCGTTCCATTGGTGAAACGGCTGTCCGCGAAAGTGAATCTCCCCTTTGGTCGGCGTATCGAGACCCCCCATCAAGTTCATCAGCGTCGTCTTGCCGGAGCCGGAACGCCCCTTCAGCATGATGAGTTGATGGGTTTGCAGCTCGAGGTTGATCCCCTTGAGCACCCGCAGCTTTTGACTGCCCACGTCGAACGAGCGCTCTACGCCGCGGACGCTGAGCAGCGGTTGCCGGTCGGCCGCTTCCATTGCCTTTCCTCCCTCTCTCTACCAATATCTATTTTCATCCATTATAACGATGCGCTCCAGCAAAAAGTTACGCCTTTAGCATTTTTTTATGAGAAAGATGAGAAGACTTTTGTCCCTTTTTTTCGACAAGTTCTCCGAAGCTCGTTTCCCGGGCCGGATTTTTCGCCAACCTCTTTATAAGCGCAGGTAAAATTGTGTATGATGAAGGAATAACATGTTTCCGCAGGAAAGGTTGATCGCTTTGGAAAACAAATCGCCCTCGTCAACGAACTTCATTAAAAATATCGTCATCGAAGACCTCGAGGCCGGACGCGTGACCGAGGTCGTCACGCGGTTTCCCCCGGAGCCGAACGGCTACCTGCACATCGGCCACGCCAAGTCCATCTGCCTGAACTTCGAGCTGGCGGACGAATTCAACGGACGGACGAACCTGCGATTCGACGATACGAATCCGCTCAAGGAAGACCTCGAGTTCGTCAAAGCGATCAAGGAAGACGTGCGCTGGCTGGGCTTCGAGTGGGACGAGCTCCACTACGCCTCCGAGTACTTCGGGCAAATGTACGACTACGCCGTCCGCCTGATCCGCAAAGGCAGGGCGTTCGTCTGCGACCTGACGGCCGACGAGATCCGCGAGCAGCGCGGCACGCTGACCGAGCCGGGACGGAACAGCCCGTACCGCGACCGCTCCGTCGAAGAGAACTTAGACCTGTTCGAGCGGATGCGCAAAGGCGAATTCCCCGACGGCTCCAAGACGCTGCGCGCCAAAATCAATATGGCATCGCCGAATATCAATCTGCGGGATCCCGTCATCTACCGGATCTCCCATGCCGTCCACCACCAAACGGGAGACGCCTGGTGCATCTACCCGATGTACGCGTACGCCCACCCGATCGAGGATGCGATCGAAGGCGTGACCCACTCCATCTGCACGCTCGAATTCGAAGATCAGCGTCCGTTTTACGACTGGGTGATCGAGGAATGCGAGACGCCGGCCAAGCCGCGCCAGTACGAGTTCAACCGCCTGAACGTGACCAACACCGTGATGAGCAAGCGCAAGCTGAAGCAGCTCGTCGTGGAGCAGATCGTGGACGGCTGGGACGACCCGCGGATGCCGACGATTTCGGGCATGCGCCGCAAAGGGTACACGCCGGAGGCGATTCGCGCGTTCTGCCGCGACGTCGGTGTCGGCAAAAGCTACGGCGTCGTCGACGAGCGCCAGCTGGAGCACTTCATCCGCGAGGATCTTAAGCTGAAGGCGCTGCGGACGATGGCCGTACTCCGGCCGCTGAAGGTCGTCATCACCAACTACCCGGAAGGCGAAACCGAATGGCTCGAAGCGGAGAACAACGCGGAAAACCCGGAGATGGGCAATCGGCAAATTCCGTTCTCTCGCGAGATCTACATCGAGCAGGACGACTTCATGGAAAATCCGCCGAGCAAATATTTCCGCCTCTTCCCCGGCAATGAAGTGCGTCTCAAGCACGCCTACTTCATCAAGTGCGAGGATGTCGTGAAGAACGACGCCGGCGAAGTCGTCGAGCTCCGCTGCACGTACGACCCCGAGACGAAGAGCGGTTCCGGGTTCACGGGCCGCAAGGTCAAAGGCACGATCCATTGGGTCGAAGCATCCTCCGCCGTGTCCGCCGAATTCCGGCTGTACGAACCGCTCATTACGGACGAAGCCGAAGAAGACGACGAGGGGACGTTCCTCGACCATGTGAACCCGAACTCGCTCGAGACGCTGCAAGGCTTCGTCGAGCCCGGCTTGAAGGACGTGACGGGACAAGAAAAGTTCCAGTTTTTCCGCCACGGCTACTTTAACGTCGATCCGAAAGTCAGCGAGCCGGGCCGGCCGGTGTTTAACCGGATCGTCTCGCTCAAAAGCTCGTTCGACCCGTCCAGCGCCAAGTAACCTTTTTGTCCGCCGCATCGTCCAATACGATAGCTGAATTCGGCTCCTTCCCTCGGAATCGTTCGGGGGATGGGGCTTTCCTTTTCAAATCGAAAGAGGTGCGATCCATGTATCCATATCGAAAACGGCTCCATCATCTGTTGATCGCCGCAGCCGCGATCGCCGTCTTGTCCGGCTGCGGATCCGGCGGCGGCGCTTCCCCGTCGGCGAATCCGAGCGCGCAAGGGCCATCTTCCGCGGCGCCTTCCGCGCCGTCCGGGACGATACCGGCTACCCCGTCTCCCGGCTCCGCCGAATCTTCGCCGCCCGCCTCCTCCCCCACGCCTAGCGAGACTAGCGGCGACCCCCTTCGCGACAAGATCGCAGGCATGACGCTCGAGGAGAAAGTCGGCCAGATGATTCTCGTCGGCTTTGAAGGCAAACAAACGTTGGATGCCGAGACGCTGCGCATGATCCAGCAGGACCACGTCGGCGGGGTGATCCTCTATGCGCCGAACGTGTCGGATATCAAGGGCACCGTCTCGCTCATCAACAAGCTGAAGAAGGCGAATGCCGCCAACCCGGCCCCGCTTTTCGTGAGCGTCGACCAAGAGGGCGGGAAGGTCAGCCGCATGCCCAAGGACGAGCTCGTCTCGTTCCCGCCGAACGCAACCGTCGGCCGGACGAAAAGCGCCAAACTGGCCGAAGAAATGGGCAGTCTGCTGGCGGAGGAGATTAAGGCGCTCGGCTTTAACGTGGACTTCGCGCCCGTGCTCGACATCAACAGCAATCCGAACAACCCCGTCATCGGCAACCGCTCCTTCGGGGCGACCGCCGATCTCGTCACCAAGCTGGGGATGGCCGAGATGAAAGGCATGCGCGATGCGGGCATCGTTTCGGTCGTGAAGCATTTCCCCGGACACGGCGATACCGGCGTGGATTCCCACCTGGATCTGCCGGTGCTGAAGAAGACGACCGACCAGTTGCGCCGCCTGGAATGGATTCCGTTCGAGGAAGCCGTGAAGCAGCACGCGGACGCCGTCATGGTGGCGCATATCCTGTTCCCGCTGATCGATCCGGACGCCCCCGCCTCCTTCTCCAAGACGATCATCGGGGAGCAGCTGCGCGGCACGCTCGGCTACGACGGCGTCGTCATCACGGACGACCTGACGATGGGCGCCATCGCCAAGCATTACGATCTCGCGAAGGTCGTCGTCGACACCGTCCAAGCGGGCAGCGATATCCTGCTGGCCGGGCACGGCTACGACACGGAGAAGACCGTCCGCCAGGCGCTCCTCCACGCCGTCCAGAACGGCGATCTGACCGAGCAGCGCATCGACGAGAGCGTCTACCGCATCCTGTCGCTCAAAGACAAGTACAAGATGACCGATCGGTCCGTCCCGGTCCCCAAGGTCGCTGACTTGAACGATCGCATCCGCGCCTGGAAATCCGCCGTTACCGCTGCTGCGAAGTAAAGAGCCATCGTCCCGCCTCAAAAAAAGGAACGGCCCGCCCGTCGCAAGACGGTTGGCGCCGTTCCTTTTTTACGCTCCTCTTATGTAAGAGCTTCGTCAAACGCCCTTTCGATTTGCTCGGCATCCTTGGAGACCGTAAATAAAATATATAGACCTTTGACCTTTAATACATGCTTTTCGACGAGATCAAATTGCTCGGGACGGTAGTCTTTCAACTTGACCTCTTGCGCCTCAATTCTTTTCATGATTTTTTCCTTCACGACTTCCGCTTGATTCTCTTGTTTCACTTTGATGACGGCCAGTTCATTCGCTTCCACGTTCGATTCTGCCGTATACAGCACAAAATCCTGAACTTCGTCCGCATCCATGCGATATAGCTTCTTCAGCTTGTTCATATCTCCTTTTTCCATCTCTTCCAAAGAAGCCACTTGCTTGATGCGTTCCTCAATGGCAGGGACGGGAATGTCCTTGGCGCCTTCGTTCTTCTGGGAACAACCAATCAAAATGCCGCATAAGATCAGGACGGTAGACAGGACAAATAAGGATTTCATCTTCTTTCCGGCAAGCATCGTTTATGATCTCCCTTTCCGATTGATTCGACGGAATCCGCTAAGTTTTGAATGGATGGATCTTCAAAAAAAGTCGCGATATTATACAAGATCAACATGTCGCGGATTTGCCGATCTTCCGTAAGCTTCCGTACATCCCCATCATAATATCTGAGGTCTATCACATCGATTTCGCTAAAATGCGACGTTAAAAATGGGACCAAGCTGTTTGCATACGAATCTTTGACAACAAGCAGCCTTCTCCCTTCCGTATTGTCGGTTGTTATTCGGATCAAGCCATGATTCCCATTAAAAAATACAGTGTATTTATCTTTCTTGGCGAGATTCCCCATGACGTACATCGAATCCGCACTTTGCTGTTCGTCTACATAATCCACGGAAATGGTCCCCGGTGTTTTTGGATCATAAAGCTCAATAGAATCCGGCTGTATGTGCCTAAACCCGCTTTTCGAATACAATGATCCATAGAACTGACTGGTGACTTGACGAATGTTGAAATCATCTTCGTTCTTGGGTGTAAAACCCATTGGCGCGCCCAGTTCCCGATAGGCAAGATAAGCGCCCTTGGTCGTCCAGTGATGGTCTGTTTTGTAATAGATCGGTTGCTCCCTGTTCGCCTCTAGCGCGGGGGAAACATCGATCCATCGAATGTCCCCGAGATGAGAATCCTTTATCTTTTCCCAATAGACCATCTCATCACCACCGGAAGCATAAGGCGGCAATTTATCCTCAAGCACGGCAGCGGCCGTCGGCACCAACATCATATATTTGCGTAGACCAGGCGTAGCCTGATCAAATGCTTGAATGGCTTTCACCTTGTCTTCCAAATCTCCTTTTTCGGGAGGAGAAAATGTTTGAATCAGGTACCCGTCCTTGCCGATGTAAACCCCATTGCTCTCTTTTTTCCCCATTCCCCGGTCCGCATCGGATTTTAGTCCAATCCAAAAGTCCCTCGCCATAAACTGATCCGATAAATACGATTCAAATGCTGAAGTAAACTTCCCTGATTCCAATGCTTGCAGCGAGAATGTCGGGAGTTGCTGCAGCATTCGGTTCTCTGATTCGGAAAATACTTTACTCGGAGTCAGAACATTGACAATCAATACCGCTCCGGTAAACATCAGCAGTAAAATGGCGAGTGCGCGATCATATACTTGGTCGTACTTCTTCAAATAAAATCACCTCCATTAAAAACGAAAGTATAAGAATGGATTGTACGTTGCATTGACCAGATAAGCTGTTGACGCCACCATAAAGATGAAATAGACGGCGGAAGCGGCAATCGATCCGAATCGGGCGAACTTGGATCTGACGTTTCTCAGTGCTCTGCGGGGAAATGGCGTGGCACAAAGCGCCATGACCAACAGCAGCAGGGCATTCGTCGATAGATCGTATAGGGACCGGTTGTCCACGAATCCATGTGCTCCAGCGCCAAACATCGTTCCGATAAATGTCAGGGCTGCCGGCAGATGTTCAAATTCGAAAAATACCCAGCCGATGATCACGATCATCAAGGTGTAAACATGGCTTACAAAGGCTGGCAAGCGTTGAAGCCATTTCAAGAGAAACCACTTTTCGAACGTGACAAAAAAACCGAAATACAAGCCCCAAATGATAAAATTCCAGCTCGCTCCATGCCACAATCCGGTAATAAACCATACAACCGCCAAGTTTCTCAGCTGTTTCAGATGACCCTCCCGGTTGCCGCCGAGCGGGATGTAGATATACTCGCGGAACCAGGCGCCGAGCGAAATATGCCACCTCCGCCAAAATTCCGTAATACTCCTGGAAATATAAGGATAGTTAAAGTTCTCCATAAAATCGAACCCGATCATTTTACCTAAACCCCGTGCCATATCCGAGTACCCGCTGAAATCGAAATAGATTTGAAACGTGAAA
The DNA here is from genome assembly GCF_020731285.1 of Cohnella baijiui. GTDB lineage: Bacteria > Bacillota > Bacilli > Paenibacillales > Paenibacillaceae > Cohnella. Next base: position 144,214 of record NZ_JAJFOW010000005.1, on the reverse strand, counting down.
GCGACAATGCCGAGCCACGCGGAAAGAACCGATAGCTCCTCCGCGGGCACTGCTTTGACGCTTGCCCACAGCAAACCGATATTGTTGGCAAGCAGCACTTTTTTAGCAAGTCCTCTGATAAACAGCTCTGCTCCTTCACCAAAACGATCCAACGTCACTTTGCGGTTAACAAGCTGCGCCGCAATATCTCCGTATTTAACGATCGGTCCCGCTACAAGCTGCGGGAACATCGAAACGTAGGCACCGAAAGAGATCAGGTTCTTCTGAGCCGTCACCTTTCCCCGATAAACGTCAATTACGTAAGACATCGTTTGGAACGTATAGAAGGAGATTCCCACCGGAAGCGGAAGATCAACTGCCTGTAAGTGCAGGTTAAACAACGAATTGATATTGTCGAAGACGAAACCTGCGTATTTAAAGAAGCCCAGAATGCCCAGGCTTCCCATTAAGGATACGATCAAAACTCCCCGTGCAATCGCCTTACGATGCCTGTATTTCTCGATCAGGATCCCGTTCACATAGTCGAATACCGTCGAGAAGATCATGATGAAAATATAGACAGGCTCGCCCCATGCATAGAAGACCAGGCTTGCGACGAGCAGAATGGCATTTCTAAGCCTATTGGGCGAAATATAGTAGATCAGAATTGTGACCGGCAGGAAGAGGAATAGAAATAGGAGACTACTAAAGACCAAACCCCGTCACCTCCATTGTTGACCTATTTGCATGTTATTTCACCCGATCTTTCAGCAAATCCAGCATACGTGTATAAAACTTTGGTTTAAAATGAACGCCGTCCGCGCTGTACAGATCCTGGCTGTCCGTAAATATAGAAGATAAATCGACAAATCCGACCTGCTCCTTGTTCGCCAGTTCTTTTAATCCTTGGTTGTAATCGTTGATATTTTTGTAGCGCGGTTCCAGCTTTTCAGCTTCCGGCGTAACCGGAGTAACCGGTAAAACCGTGATGGATGCCTTCGGAAGCTTCTCCTTGATGCTGTCGATCAATTTGGCGTAGAACTTCAGCGAATACTGCTTGGGGTTATCGGTAATTTGGGGCGGCAATAGGATATCATCGGATCCCAACATGATGAATACATGCTGCGGATTCCGCTCTGCCAGCTTATCGACATCTCCACCCTCCAGAGATAGCTCGGTAGTCGTTCCGGCACCTGCCACTACATTGAACTCCTCCAAAATGTCATGGTAGGATAGCGCCTCAGTAATCGAATCCCCCAGAAATACGCTGTATTGAAAAATCGTTTTATAGGCTGTTTCATTGACTTGTGCCTGAGACGTCACGCTTTGCGGATTTTGCCCATTCCCGCATGCCGCAAAGGTGAGTGCGATGCTGCCTATAAATAGCGTTGAAATGATTTTTTTAAACATGAACATGATCCTCACTTATTTTAATTTGAGGTACTCCTTTATGCCCTCCAGAATGGAGGCCGCTATACGGCTTTGAACCTCTTCTGTCAGCATGGCTTTCTCTTCCTGCGGATTCGTTGCATATCCCGTCTCGATCAAGACGGCCGGCATGTCCGTATCCTTTAGGACAAAATAATCTTGTTTCTTCGCTCCCCGGTCCCGAAACCCACTTGCCTGAACGACTTGTCGTTGCATGATATCGGCCAAGGATAACGAATTCTTATGGTAATAGTACGTTTCCGTGCCCGACACGCCAGGGTCCTCGTACGTATTGCCGTGAATGGATATAAACAAATCCGCATCCAGATCGTTGGCGAATTTCGGCCTTTCCCGGTCCACCGAGGATATAAACCGGTCGTCCGTCCGGGTCATATACACCTGGATTCGCGGTTCTTGCTTCGCCAATTCCTCCACCTTGCGCGCAAGCTGCAGCGTAAATTCCTTTTCAAAATTTCCGCTGGCCCCTGTCGCGCCGCGATCTTTGCCGCCGTGCCCGGGGTCGATCACGACTTTAAACGGCGTCCCCGATGGATGAGATGCTGTTTTGTTTTCGTTCAGCGGATTCATCACCGGATCGTTTCGATCGGTCTTGCTGCTTGCTGCCCCCTCTCCCGAAAGGGTGCCGTACAACAATACAAACAACACCAGGGACAACAACATTGCAACGGACAGTACGGCTCTTCTCATACTCTCTCTCCTCCTTCCGAAAATAGAATAATTGCGCGAGATCAAGATCAAGTGCAGATGATATCAAATTGATTTATAGATTCGGGCTGTAAGGATAGATAAAAAGGAGCCGTCCAACCGAGATCCTCATGGACCCTCGGGACAGCTCCTTCTTCCATCTGATTCAGTGCCTCGCTGTGGCTATGAAATAAACGTCAATTCAAAAAGAAAAACGCAGAACGGAAGTTCTACGTTTTCCTCTTCTTGTTCATTTCAAAATAGAACAGCACACCGTCTACGGTATTGGTTGCTCCGTAACGTGCCTCGTGCAGCTCCAAAATTTGCTTGGAGATCGCAAGACCGAGCCCGGTGCCGCCGGTCGAACGATGACGGGAGCGTTCGACGCGGTAGAAACGGTCCCATATTTTCTCCATCTGATCTTCGGGAATGCGGGCGCCTTTGTTTTCGAAGATTACCTTTACCGTTTCCCGTTCTTCGCCTATCGTAACGATGATGTTCTCGCCTTCCGGCGTGTAGCGGATCGCGTTCGTCATGAAGTTCACGACGACCTGTTCGATGCGCAGCTCGTTCGCTTCGACTTCGACAGGGACGACGTGGATGTGCAGCTGCAGCCGTTTGTCGGCGATATCCGGAGCCAGCTTCGCGCAAACTCGCTCCAGGACAGCGTCGATTCGGAACGGAGCCATCTCCATTTTGTACGTGCCAGATTCGTATTTCGCAAGCTCCAGCATGTCCGTAATCAGCAGGTTCATCTTCTTCACTTCGTCTTCCATGGCAGTGAAGTAATACGCTCGCTTCTCACTTTCGGGCTTGTCTTTTAGAATATACAGACAGCTTTCGATGACGCTGAGCGGGGTTTTCAATTCGTGAGATACGCCTGCAATGAACTCTTTTCGCGTCTGCTCCAGTCGCTTTTCTTGCTCGATATCCTGCTCCAGACGGACGATATGATCATGCAGCAAGCCTGAAAGCTCGTTGATGCTGCGGGACAAGTTGCCGATCTCGTCCTCGGTCGCAATCGGAATTCGGACTGAGAAGTCCAGATTTGCCATTCTCTGCGTCGCTTCGTTCATGCGTAGCATCGGACGGGCAATGCGGCGGGCATAATAAAAGGAGGCCAGCAGGACGAGCAGAAAAGCGCCTAATCCGATATAGCCGTAATAATGGCGCATCACTCCTGCGGCTTCATTCACGGGCTGAAGCGATGTCATGGCAAACAGGTATTCGGTGTTTCCAGACCGATCGGTCAAACGCTTCACGAATATTTTGTAGGGGACGCTGTTTTCCTCGTAATCGCTGACGGTGTCGGTTTTTCCGCTGAAATCTCCGTAGAGCAGATCGGCTTGAAAAGCCTTTACCCTTTCCAGAAACAAATGGTTCGTATACCGCGGTTGATCAGCCCCCTCCGGCGTCCGGACTTGCACGACGGTACCGTATACCAGACCGCTCGGGTAACGTTCGCGATATTCGGTCGGGCTCTTGAACCTCTGGACGACTTCGTATTCCTTGCGGACGAGCTGGCCGTTTTCCAGACGGTTTTCCTCATGCATATTGGAGGAGTCTCTGCCGATCCGCTGTGGGAACAGCCGATCGTCAAATAGGATGCCTTCGATGGCGATTCGTTCCCCCGGATTGACGAAGATAAAATCCCGAAGCGGATTGTCCGCGCTCAATTCTTCCACATTCATAACGGTGTAGAGCGGGATGGTGATGGTTTGGCCGGATAGGGCAGGAGCGTCCGCCGAGTTCTCCAATCGCACCTCCGCTTCGAAGTCGTTCGTATATTTCAGATTGCCCGCGGCATCCAGTTGGGCGATCCAGGTGTTATATTTCTGATAGAATTGTTGTTCGTTCCGAAACGCGGTTCGGGCATCCCCCGTATTCCTCCAATCGTCTTGAGAAGCGGTATGAAGGGCGGATTCGACGTTCTCTACCTTCTGATGCACGTAAAATTGTTTGAAAAACACGGTCTGTCCGACAAAGAGACTTGCAATCACGAACGCACATAAGCCTGTAGTGAGCAAAAACAGCTTGAAAACGATGCTCTTTCTCATGGCTGATCCTCGAATTTGTAACCCGAGCGAACGACGGTGACGATCCGGTTCGCATACTCGCCCAGCTTGGAACGAAGATTGCGAATATGACTACTGAGCGTACGATCGTCACCGTCGAAATCGTAGCCCCAGATTTTCGTGATGAGTTGCTCTCTTGAGATGATGATCCCTTTGTTATTCAGTAGATAGGCCAAAATTTCGAATTCCGTATGCGTCACGCTGCAAGGCTTTCCGTCCAGCGTGATGGTTCGGGAAGGAAGATGGAGTTTGATCGCGCCGCCGGACAGCGTGTCCCCCGAATCACGGCTATGCCTGCTTTCCAGCAGCCGCCTCGTCCGCGCCAATAGAATGGGAGGGCTGCAGGGTTTGACAACGTAATCGTCCGCACCCAACTCAAATCCTAGCAGCGTGTCGTCCTCGTCCGACCGGGATGTCAACATCAAAATCGGGACGTTCGACTTCTTGCGAATCCGCCGGCAGACGGACCACCCGTCCAATTCCGGCAGCATGATGTCCAGAATGATCAGGTCGATTTCATGCTCCTGAAATAACGCCAAAGCCCGGCTTCCACCGCTCGCTTCCAGCACCCGGTAGCCTTCATCCAACAAATACTCCTTCATGATTTCCCGCAATACTTGTTGGTCTTCCACGATCAAGATCGATTTCGGCATGTCGTACACCCTCGAATTTGCATAATGCCATAAGTATCTCACTTCGGGTAGATTTAAATCAAGGACTTGGTATACGTATTCACTAGCTTGCTCAACCAGAAGACAATCCCGCTGAAGACGCGTCGACACTCCATAGGTAACAGGCTCACCCGCGGCTTGGTGACGTCCAGCGCCACGGAACCCCGTCAACAATCAAGCCTAAAACGGTCGGGCCGATCGCTGGCGAGAAGATGAGGACAAGGCATCATGCAGGCCTACCTTTTTTCCGTTTGGGCATTATCCCTTTCCTTCAGGTGCTGAAGCATCAGTGTTTTTTTATCCTTTGCGGCATTATCCCTTTCCTTCAGGTGCTGAAGTACCAGTGCTTTTTAATCCTTTGCGGCATTATCCCTTTCCTTCAGGTGCTAGAGCATAGCGGGATTAGAAGAGCTGCTTCTGAGCCAATCACCCTGAGCGAAGGGGATATCGTGCAAATGCCGCTAGGAGACTGCCAATCACCCTGAGCGAAAGGGATATCGTGCAAATGCCGCTAGGAGACTGCCAATCCCCCTGAGCGAAGGGGATATCGTGCAAATGCCGCTAGGAGACTGCCAATCACCCTGAGCGAAAGGGATATCGTGCAAATGCCGCTAGGAGACTGCCAATCACCCTGAGCGAAAGGGATATCGAGCAATAGCGGGCGTCGCGCCTATTGCCGCACGGTAATGGCGTTGCCCGACGCATAGCGGCGCAGACCGAGAGCGAAAAGCGTGCACCCCGCCGCCATGAGGCCGAAGGTGACCGATACGGCTGCGATCAAGAATGCGGGATCGATCGACCGTATCAGCCCGATCGGCAAATAGCTGATAAAGCCCGCGGGGACGACGGTGAACAGCAGCGTACGCGCCACCCCGCGGAAGATGTCCGAAGGATAGGTGGTCAGCGTAATAAAGCTGTTGAAAACCTGTCCGGCGATGCCTTCCGAGTTGCCATACCAGAAGGCGATGCACCCGACGACGATCATGAGCCCCATGAACAGCAGCCCCGTCAGCAGCAGGCCGGCGACGAAGAGCAGGAAGCCGCGGATCGTATGGTCGCCGACCCAGGCGAAGATCAGCCAGCCGAACAGGAAATCCCCCGCCGCCGTGACCGACATCCGGCTGGCCAGGACGTGCAGCAGCACCGGTTTCGGTTGGGAGAGATAGACGTCGAGCTGACCGGAGGAGACGATGTTCGCGATCCGGCCGTAATTGCCGAACAGGACGCTCGCCCACCCGAAGCCGCCGGCGCTCAGCGCCCAGAGGATCATGACGTCGCGGAGCTCCCAACCCTGCACGACAGGGAAACGGGAGAAGAACAGCTGCCAGAAAAAGACCCAAATCAAATTGTTCAGCAGCATCATGCCCGCCAGCAAAAAGAAGCTCAGCCGGTACTCCAGTGCCGAAGCGAAGTTCGCCTTCCAGCATGCGAGCAAAAAACGCCAGATACCGCCTACGCGGTTAGCCTCCGTTGACATGCAGCTTGCCCACCCCTCTCCGGTAAATCCACGTTACGATGGCCGCCAAAGCGATCAGCCAGCCGATCTGAATCGCCAGGTCGCGCAGCACATCGGCGCTGTGCGCCTGCACCCCGGCCCGTGCCGGAAAGTACAGCGCCGCTTGAAAGGGCAGCCAGGCGCAAATGCGCTGCAGCCATTCCGGCATCAAATCGAGCGGCAGAAGCATGCCGCCTACCGTAAACTGCAGCTTGTTCAGCACAAAGCTCATCCCCGACGTCTCCTCCACCCAAAACGCGGACAAAGCTACGATCGCATGAAGCAAAAAGAGAATCGACAGCGCCCCCGCGCTTAACAACAGCAAGTCGGCCCAGCCTGCGCCGAACGCTGGCGCCCCCACCAGCGCCCAAGCGATCAAACCGCCGACCGCCAAATGCACGAAAAAGCGAAACGCCGCTTCCGCCATATAGGAGGCATAGTGATAGCCTACATAGGACATCGGACGTGTGAGCCGAACGGCGATCTCCCCGTTCTTGACCTCCTCTTCGATGCGAGCGGCGAGCGGCGGAACCGCCAACGTCAGCGCCTCTGTGAAAACGAGATACCAGACGATCTGCTTCAGCGTGAAGCCGCCGATGACCTTGCTCGTGTCGCCGCCGTAAGCGGCCGACCAGAGCTGCTCGAAGACGAACAGAATGAGGAGCAGAAACGAGGCGCGAAGCAAGAGATCCGTCTTGTACGCCAGCTGCTGGCGCCAGGCGATGCGGCCAACCGCTATGCCTTTGGACCCGGAAGCGGCATAGCGCGCCATCCGGCCTCTGAAGCTCATCATGACCGCACCTCCTCCCGGGCTTGCGAGCCATAAATGTGCTTGATGATTTCTTCGAGCGGCGGATCCTCGACCGTAAGATCGGCGATGCGCACCTTGCCCAGAAAGGCGTTCAGCGCCTCCTCGATGCCGATCCGCTTCAAGTCTACCGAGAAGACAAGGCGTCCGGGCTCGCTCTCGCGAATGTCCACCCCCGCCGTCTCCGGCATGCCGGACAGGTCGGCCTCTTCCGCCAACGTCAGCCGTACGGTCTTGCGACTCAGCACGTCGCGCTTGACCCGCTCGACCGGCTCGTCGAGCAGCACGCCGCCATGATGGATGACGATGACCCGCGAGCACAGCTCTTCGACGTCTCCGGCGTCGTGCGACGTCAGGAAGACGGTGGTCTCTTCCCGCCGGTTGCGCTCGCGGATCAGCTCGCGGATGCGCTGCTTGACGACGACGTCGAGTCCGATCGTCGGCTCGTCGAGGAAGAGCAGCTGGGGGCGATGCAAAAAGGACGCCGCGATTTCGCAGCGCATGCGCTCGCCTAGCGACAGCTTGCGGACGGGCGTATGCAGATAAGGGCCCAGCTCGAAGCGTTCGATCAAGTCGCGCTGGCGGGCGGCATAGTCCGCTCGCGTCAATTCGTACACCCGGCTGATCAGCTCGAACGTATCGATCGGCGGAAGATGGTACCAAAGCTGCGATTTCTGGCCGAAAACCGTGCCGATTCGAAACGCCAGCTTCGTCCGATCCCGCCAGGGCACAAACCCGGCGACCTCCGCCTCCCCGGACGTGGGATGCAGGATGCCGGTCAGCATCTTGATCGTCGTCGACTTACCCGCCCCGTTCGGCCCCAAAAAGGCGACGGTCTCTCCTTGCTCGATGGCCAGGTCGATCGAATGGACCGCGATCTTGTCTTTCCATTCGGGCTTAAACAAAGCGCGTACGCTCCCGCTTAATCCCTCCGGCTTCCGCTTGACCTTAAACGTCTTGCTCAGGCCGTGCGTCGTCAACGCGCGCATGCGGCATCTCCTCCCCTTATCAGCGCTCTGCCTCGGTAAAGCAAAAAAGACCTTCGGCACGTGCCGCCAGCGTGGCGGAACTTGCCGAAGGTCTTTTATCCCTACGGTGTGGCGGAGCGATCGCTCCGAACGGTCTCGCTCGGTTCGCCCGCGGCGATCGCCGCGTCGGATCCCTAGAAACCCTTCCGTTTGATGTTACATATTACCAGCCCATTGGACGGTTGGCAATACCTAACCGCCAAATTCCGATGCGCCCGCGCGTCAAGCGCTGAATAGCAAATCCTCCATCAACGTCAGCAGACGCCTGCGCATGCGCAGAAGTTTATCCGCCGCGATGCTGCGGAGCAGCTCGCTGTTGTCCATCCAGCGCATGTTGTTCAGCATCTCGTAGGTACGGTCCATCTCCAAAATTTCGTCGCCATGGATCAACTCCCGGTCATACATGCGCACGCGGTACAACAGGTCGCCCGTTTCGGCCAGCAATTGTTGGAAGGTGTTCGTGTTCATCTGAATCTACCTCTCATTCTCGAATTCTATCGGCATTTCATCCAGTATATGCTTCGTTATTCTTTTTATAACCCGGAACCCTGCCGATTGAATCAAAAAAAGCGCATCCGCAGGCCTAGAACAGGCCTTTGGATGCGCTTCGAGAGATCGAAGCTTACTTGCCAAACGCTTGCGGGTTTTCCCGCCACGATTGCAGCAGCGCTACGTCCTCCTCGCGGATCAGGCCGGCGGCAAGCGCCGTCTCGATCAGTGCGGAGTAGTTGGACAGCGTGTCGAGCGGCACGCCCTCCGCCGCGAAAGCGTCCAGCGCGTTCTGGAACTGGTAGGTGAAGATCGCGACCACGCCTTGCACGTCGCAGCCGGCGTCGCGAACCGCGACTGCCGCTTTGAGCGAGCTGCCGCCCGTGGAGATGAGATCCTCGATCAGGACGACCTTCTGGCCCGGACGGAAGTGGCCTTCGATCTGGTTCGTCTTGCCGTGTCCCTTGGCCTTGTCGCGCACGTAGAGCATCGGCAGGCCGAGCTTGTCCGCGACCCAGGCCGCGTGCGGAATGCCGCCGGTGGCGATGCCCGCGACCGCCTCGCAGTCGGGATACTTGTCGCGGATGACGGACGCGAAGCCTTCGGCGATCGTGTCGCGGATGTTCGGATACGACATCGTCAGGCGGTTGTCGCAATAGATCGGCGAGACGATGCCGGACGTCCAGGTGAACGGGTTTTGGGGGCGCAGGCTGACGGCGCCGATCTCGAGCAGGTGTCCCGCGATCTTGGCGGGCAGTTCGGACAGATTCAAATCGCTCATGCTTCGGTCATCTCCTTTAAAATAAGGTCGAGCGCTTCGGCCGGATTCGGTACGGCGGAGATCGGACGGCCGATTACCAGGAAGTCGGTGCCGCCGGAGACGGCGTCGCGCGGCGTCGTGACGCGCGATTGGTCGCCTACGTCGGAACCGGCCGGCCGAATGCCCGGCGTCACGGTGTAAAAGCCGTCGCCGCAGACGGACTTGATCGCGGCGACCTCGAGCGGCGAAGCCACGACGCCGTGCAGGCCGGCCGCCTTCGCCAGGCGGGCATAGCGAACGACCGCCTCCTCGACGGAGCCGGGAATGCCGATCTCGTCGTTCATCGTTGCCTGGCTTGTGCTCGTAAGCTGCGTAACGGCGATGACGAGCGGCGTTTGGGACGCGTCGCCCGCCTGGATGGCTTCTTGCACGCCTTCCAGCGCTCCGCGCATCATCGCGAGTCCGCCGGCCGCGTGGACGTTGAACATGTCGACGCCGAGGCGCGCAATGCTTCGCGCCCCGCCGCGCACCGTATTCGGGATGTCGTGCATCTTCACGTCCAGGAACACCCGAAAGCCGCGGGACTTCAGCTCGCGAACGACGGACGGGCCAGCTGCGTAGAACAGCTCCATCCCCACTTTCATCCAGCATCCGGCCCCCTGCAATTCGGACGCGAGCCGCAGCGCTTCTTCGGCATCCGGCTTGTCCAGCGCCACCATTACCTTCGAAGCGGCATCCTTTCGTGTCAACGTCATGGTCCTGTCCTCCTGGCTTTTATGGCATCTTGCCTGTTCATATAGAAGCCCGATCCTCCGTCAGCCGTTCGACGGAAGGACCGGGCCATATACGCCTTACGCTTGGAATGCCGGCATCGGCTCGCTGGAGAACCGGAGCGCCTGCAGCATGTGCAGCAGCGCGCTGACCGTGTCGAGCGACGTCAGGCAGACGACGCCGTTCTCGACCGCTTCGCGGCGGATGCGGAAGCCGTCCCGCTCCGGCGTCTTGCCCTTCGTCAGCGTGTTGACGACGAATTGGGCTTTGCCGGTCCGGATCAGGTCGACGATGTTGGGCGAGCCCTCGCTCAGCTTGTTCACCCGCTTGACGCGCATGCCCGCTTGCTCGATGGCGTCCGCGGTGCCGCCGGTGGCGATGAGCTTGTAGCCCAAATTGTAGAAGCCTTTGAGAATTTCGATCGCTTCGGCCTTGTCCTTGTCGGCGACCGTCGCGATGATCGCGCCGGACTGCGGAATCTTCATGCCGGAGCCGATGAGGCCCTTGAACAGCGCCTTGGCGAAGTGGCGGTCGCGGCCCATGACCTCGCCCGTCGACTTCATCTCCGGGGTCAGCGTCGGATCGACGCGGCGCAGCTTGGCGAAGGAGAAGACCGGCACCTTGACGGAGACGTACTCGTCCTCCGGCCACAGGCCGTCCTGATAGCCCAGATCCGCCAGCTTGACGCCGAGGATCGCCTGGGTCGCCAGATTCGCCATCGGAATGTTCGTAACCTTGGACAGGAACGGCACCGTACGCGAAGAGCGCGGGTTGACTTCGATGACGTACACTTGATCCTGCCAGACGACGAACTGGATGTTCACGAGGCCGATCGTCTTCAGCTCCTTGGCGATGCGGACGGTGATGTCGATCGCCTGCTGCTTCACGTCGCCCGACAGCGATTGCGGCGGATAAACCGCGATCGAGTCGCCCGAGTGGACCCCGGCGCGCTCGACGTGCTCCATGATGCCCGGGATGAGCACCGTTTCCCCGTCGCAGATCGCATCGACTTCGATCTCCTTGCCGAGCATGTAGCGGTCGATCAGCACCGGATGCTCCGGGTTGATCTTCACGGCCACCTGCATGTAGGCGAGCAGCTCTTCGTCGGAGTACACGATCTCCATCGCGCGGCCGCCGAGGACGTACGAAGGACGGACGAGCACCGGATAGCCGAGCGATTGGGCCGTGCCGACCGCTTCCTCGACGGACGTTACCGTGCTGCCTTTCGGCTGCGGAATGTTCAGCTTGCGCAGCAGCGCTTCGAACTTTTTGCGGTCCTCGGCTTCGTCGATGCTCTCGAGCGAAGTGCCCAGGATGCGGACGCCGGCACGCGCCAGCGGTCCCGCCAGGTTGATCGCCGTCTGCCCGCCGAATTGCACGATGACGCCGAGCGGCTGCTCCTGCTCGATGACGTTCATGACGTCTTCGAAGAAGAGCGGTTCGAAGTAGAGGCGGTCCGACGTGTTGAAGTCGGTCGATACCGTCTCCGGATTGTTGTTGATGATGACGGCTTCGTAGCCGGCGTTGCGAAGCGCCCAGACGGCGTGCACCGTGGAGTAATCGAACTCGATGCCCTGGCCGATGCGGATCGGACCGGAGCCGAGCACGATGATTTTCTCCTTCTTGCTCGGGAGCACTTCGTTTTCCGTCTCGTACGTCGAGTAGTAATAAGGGGTCGTCGCCTCGAACTCGGCCGCGCACGTGTCGACCATCTTGTAGACCGGCTTCAAGCCTTGGTCCAGACGGTATTTGCGCACGTCGCCCTCGATCGTCAGCGCGGCGCTCGCGCCCTGGCCTTCGCGGCGAAGCTCGGCGATCGCGCGGTCGGTGAAGCCCATGCGCTTGGCCTGGTACAGCGTCTCTTGCGTCAGGCCGGGTTCGCGCCGGATGACGTCCTCGAAGCGGACGATCCGCTCGATCTTGTCCAGGAACCACCAGTCGATGCTCGTCGTATCCTGGATGTGCTGCAGCGTCCAACCGCGGCGGAACGCTTCGGCGATCAGGAACAGCCGCTCGTCGTCGGCTTTTGCCAGGCGGCTGGTCAGCGTCTCGTCGTCCAGTTCTTCCGCGCCCTTCAGAAGCAGGCGATGCAAGCCGATCTCGAGCGAACGAACCGCTTTGTGGATCGACTCCTCGAACGTCCGTCCGATCGCCATCACTTCGCCGGTCGCCTTCATCTGCGTGCCGAGCTTCCGGTTCGCGTCGGTGAACTTGTCGAACGGCCAGCGCGGGCTCTTCGAGACGATGTAGTCCAGCGTCGGCTCGAAGCAAGCGTAGGTTTGTCCCGTTACCGGGTTAACGATCTCGTCAAGCGTATAGCCGATGGCGATTTTGGCCGCCATCTTCGCGATCGGATAACCCGTCGCCTTGGAAGCGAGCGCCGAAGAGCGGCTTACCCGCGGGTTAACTTCGATGACGTAATATTGATAGCTTTGCGGATCGAGCGCGAACTGCACGTTGCAGCCGCCTTCGATGTTCAGCGCGCGGATGATCTTCAGCGACGCCGAGCGCAGCATCTGGTACTCGCGGTCGGACAGCGTCTGGCTGGGCGCCACGACGATGCTGTCGCCGGTATGGACGCCGACCGGGTCGAAGTTCTCCATGTTGCAGACGACGATGCAGTTGTCGTTCGCGTCGCGCATCACTTCATATTCGACTTCCTTCATGCCGGCGATCGACTTTTCGATCAGGCACTGGCCGATCGGACTGTAGCGCAGGCCGTTGGCCACGATCTCGCGCAGCTCCTCTTCGCTGCCCGCGATGCCGCCGCCCGTGCCGCCCAGCGTGTACGCCGGGCGTACGATGACCGGGTATCCGATCTCGCTCGCGAAGTCGACGGATTCCTGCACCGTCGTGACGATGACGCTCTCCGGCACCGGCTGCTCCAGCTCCCGCATCAAATCGCGGAACAGGTCACGGTCTTCCGCCTTCTCGATCGCCGTCAGCTGGGTGCCGAGCAGCTTGACGCCTTCGGCCTCCAGCACGCCGGCGCGCGCCAGCTCGACGGCCATGTTCAGGCCGGTCTGGCCGCCCAGCGTCGGCAGCAGTCCGTCCGGACGCTCCTGGCGGATGATCTGGGAGACGAACTCAAGGTTGATCGGCTCGATATACACTTTGTCGGCCATGTTCGTATCCGTCATGATGGTGGCCGGGTTGCTGTTGATCAGGACGACTTCAAGGCCCTCTTCCTTCAGGGCTTGGCAAGCTTGCGTGCCGGCGTAGTCGAATTCCGCCGCTTGGCCGATGACGATCGGGCCGGAGCCGATGACGAGAATTTTTTTGAGGTCTTTATTTCTGGGCATACTGCAGCTCTCCTCTCAGCGTCTCCGACAGTTGGGCTTGGCGCGGACGTCCGGGATTCGCCAGCTTGTGCTCGCGGATCATCTCCAGGAACCGGTCGAACAGATAGCTGTTGTCGAACGGGCCCGGCGCCGCTTCCGGATGGTATTGGACCGTGAAAGCCGGGTATTTGTTATGTTTCAGGCCTTCGATCGTTTTGTCGTTGTTGTTGATGTGGGTGACGGTCAGGTCGGTCCCCTTGATCGAGTCTTCCTTCACCGTGTAGCCGTGGTTCTGCGATGTGATGTAGCAACGGCCGGTTTCGAGCTCCTTGACCGGATGGTTGCCGCCGCGGTGGCCGAACTTCAGCTTATCCGTGTCTGCGCCGCAGGCGAGGGCGAACAACTGGTGTCCGAGGCAGATGCCGAAAATCGGATACTCGCCGAGCAGCTGGCGGATCGTCTCGACGGCGTGAGGCACGTCCTTGGGGTCGCCAGGGCCGTTGGAAAGCTGGATGCCGTCCGGATGCAGCCGGCGAATCTCGTCGGCCGTCGTGTCCTGCGGGACGACGACGACGTCGCAGCCGCGCTGCGTCAGCTCGCGCAGGATGCCGCTTTTCGCGCCGTAGTCGATCAGCACGATGCGCTCTTTGGCGCCCGGGCTCGAGAAGACGCTCTTCGTCGACGTGCGAGCCACTTGGTCGCGCAGCAGCGGGGTCGCGCCGAGGCGCTCCTGCAGCTCTTCGACGAGCTCGTTGCCCGTCGTCAGGACGCCTTTCATCGTGCCGTGCTGGCGCAAAATCCGGGTCAGCATGCGCGTATCGATCTCGCTGATGCCGAGGATGCCGAACTCCTTCAACAGATGGTCCAGCGTATATTGCGCTCTCCAGTTGCTCGGCACTTCCTCGTGGCGGCGTACCACAAATCCGTGGATATAGGGGCGAACGGCTTCGAAGTCGTCGCGGTTAATGCCGTAATTGCCGATGAGCGGGAATGTCATCGTAACGATCTGTCCGCAGTAGGACGGATCGGAAAGCACCTCTTGGTATCCGGTGATCCCGGTATTGAACACGACCTCGCCGATCGACGCGCCGTCCGCGCCGAAGGACCGGCCCGTGAACAGCGTGCCGTCTTCCAGTAAAAGTCTCGCTTGCATCCGAATCACTCCTCAGTCGTTAGTTGATGCCGTTCTCTTCGGTCCAGACGACCTTGCCGCCGACCATCGTCAGCGCGGGCCACCCGAACAGCTTCCAGCCGGCGAACGGGGTGTTGCGGCCTTTGGTCAGGAATGTCTCGGGCGTTACTTCCCGCTCGCGCTCCAGATCGATCAGGACGATGTCTGCGGGCGCGCCGGGCGTCAGCTTGCCGGTCGGCAGGCCGAATACGCGGGCGGGGTCGCTCGTCATGCGGCGAAGGAGGAAATCGAGCGTCCAGCGGCCGGTCTTGACGAACTTCGTGTAGAGCAGCGGAAACGCCGTCTCGAAGCCGACGATACCGAAGGGCGCACGCTCCATGCCGCGGGCCTTCTCTTCTTCGCTGTGCGGCGCGTGGTCGGTGACGATGATGTCGATCGTCCCTTCCTCCAGCGCCCGGATGCAAGCCTCTACGTCGCGGGGCGCGCGCAGGGGCGGGTTCATTTTCCAGTTGGCGTCCATCGAATCGGGGATGTCCTCGTCCGACAGCAGCAGGTGGTGCGGACACACTTCGGAGGTGACGTTGACGCCGATCGACTTGCCGAGCCGGATCAGGCGGATCGACTGCTCCGTGCTGACGTGGCAGACGTGGTAGTGCACGCCCGTCGCCTCGGACAGCAGGATGTCGCGGCCGACGTGGATCGCCTCCGACTCGTTCGGGATGCCCTTCAGCCCGTGTTTGCGGGCGAACGCTCCGTCGGTCACGGCGGCGCCTTCGACCAGCGAGTCGTCCTCGCAGTGCGCGATGACCGGCATGCCGAGCGAGTGGGCCAGCGCCATCGCGTTTTTCATCATCTGCGCGTTCTGCACGCCGACGCCGTCGTCCGTGAAGCCGATCGCCCCCGCTTCCTTCAGCGCGGCGAAGTCGGTCAGCTCGCGGCCGAGCTCGTTTTTCGTAATCGCCGCATACGGGAGGACGCGCACCGCGCCTTCGGCGGCGGCCTTGTCCAGCACCAGCTTCACCGTGTCCGGCGTATCGATGACCGGCCGGGTGTTCGGCATGCAGGCGATCGTGGTGAAGCCGCCTTTGGCCGCCGATTGCGTACCGGTCGCGATCGTTTCCTTATGTTCGAAGCCCGGTTCGCGCAAATGGACGTGCATGTCGATGAGGCCGGCCGATACGAGCTTGCCGGCGGCGTCGATCACCTGCGCGCCTGCCGTATCGGGCAGGACCGCACCGTCCGTCCATTCCGCCACCGCGCCGTTTTCGATACGCAGATGTTTTTTCTCCGTCTCCCCGGATTCGGGGTTGACCGTCAGGCCGTTCAGTATCCATGTTGTCACGGGCGATTGTTCCTCCTCTTGTTCCGTCAAATGCCGCAGCTCCTGGTTGTCTTGGCCTGAAGGTTATACTTCCACTTCCACTTCCGCTTCGCGCGGGTGGAGAATCGTCACGCAGTCCGCCTCGTCGATCTCGCGGAGCGAAACTTCGATCTGCTCGTGCCTCGAGGTGGGCACGTTTTTGCCGACGTAGTCCGGGCGGATCGGCAGCTCCCGATGCCCCCGGTCGACCAGCACGGCGAGCTGGATCGACTGCGGCCTGCCGCAGTCCATCAGCGCGTCCATGGCGGCGCGGATCGTCCGACCCGTATAGAGCACGTCGTCGAACAGGATGATGCGCTTGTCCCGAACGTCGAACGAGCCCTCTCCGTCGCTGCACACGATGCCTTCGAGCGACCGTTCGTCGATGGGACGATCGTCGCGGTAGCGGGTGATATCGAGCTCGCAGGCCCGGATGGGCTTGCCCTCGATGTCGCGGATACGGTCCGCGATCCGGCGGGCGAGGTAAATGCCTCGCGTGCGGATGCCGACGATCGCGCAGCCTTCGATTCCTTTGTTCTTCTCGACGATCTCGTGCGCGATGCGCGTCAGCGCCCGTCGGATCGCCGATTCGTCCATAATGATGTTGCCGGATTCCTGCATACCGACCCCTCCTGTTCCGAAAGACGGCATCAAAAAACCTCCTTGCGTCAGACGCAAGGAGGTCATAGTCGCTCCGATACCCGCACAGCCGGACAACCTGGCGTCGTCAAACAGACGTGCCGCCGGGCAGGGCTGAACCGGGTCGTACGATACGCGCCACCTTGACAGTCTCACGGGACTGAATTAAAGGTAACCAGTTCATTAATTGAAATTATCGCACTTTCGACATGCCCTGTCAATAAGGGCGCGCGAGTTTAAAATTCGAATTCGACGTCGGTCAGGCGGCGCTTGATCTCGTCGATGACGCGGCGCTCTTCGGCTTCGCCCGCGGCGATAAACGTCACGGAGAAGCGGACGAACGAGCCGGCGTCGTCCCACGGCACGGAGGAGATCAGCTTTTCGCGGATCAGGAACTGCGAGAAATCCTCGCCGGAGTTGAACCGCAGTCCACCCTTGATGCCCTTCGGCGCTTCGACGTACAGGAAGAACGAGCCTTTCGGCTTCTCGGCCTTGAAGCCGATCTCGTTCAGCGCGGCGACGAGCATGTCGTGGCGGCGGGAGTATTTGGCCGCGATCGCTTCCGTGATGGCCGGATTCGCCAAGCCGTAGGCAGCCGCCTTCTGGATGGCGATGAACTGGCCGGAGTCGTTGTTGTCCTTCACGTCGCTGAACGCTTTGACGATCAGCGGATTGCCGGCGACGAAGCCGATCCGCCAGCCGGTCATGTTGTACGACTTGGACAGCGAGTGGAGTTCGACCCCCACGTCCTTCGCGCCCGGCACGGACAAAAAGCTCAGCGGCTTTACGCCGTCGTAGGTCAGCGCGGCATATGGCGCGTCATGAACGACGACGACTTCGTATTTTTTCGCCCATTCGACGACTTCCGCGAAGAAGGCGACGGTCGCGGCGGCACCGGTCGGGTTGTTCGGGTAGTTCAGGTAGAGCAGCTTAGCGCGCTTCGCGATGTCCTCCGGGATCGAGGCAATATCCGGCAGGAAGTCGTTTTCCTTCGTCAGCTTGACGTTGTACACTTCGCCGCCGAGGTATTTCGTGTGCGTCCCCATGATCGGGTAGCCCGGCACGGTCATGATCGTCACGTCGCCCGGGTTGATGAACGCCGTCGGCATCATGGCGAGCGCCGGCTTGGAGCCGATGGAATGCACGATCTCGATCGTCGGGTCGATGCCGTCGACGGAGAAGACATCCTTCAGGTACTGCGCGGCGGCTGTTTTGAACTCGGCGATGCCGTTGTCCGCATAGCCCCGGTTTTCCGGCTTGGCCGCTTCTTCGGCCAGCTTGGCGACGATGCCGGCGTCGGCCATCTCGTCGGGCTCGCCTACGCCGAGATCGATCAGTTCGATGTCCGGGAAGGCGGCACGGGCCGCCGCTTTGGCGCGCTTGATTTTTTCGAATTTGTAAATATTCGTATCCTTGCCATAGTTCGCGCCGCCGATGCGGTTCGCGAATTGCTGTTGAATGAAGGTGTTTTGATATTGTTCGACGCTCACGGTTTGACACTCCTTGGGTAGGGGATTGGGCTTGGGGAAAGCCGGTCGCGAAAAGCCATGCCGTGCGGTTCCGGTTGACGCCGGACAAACCGACACGGGTTCACGCTCTTACTATGCCTCAAGCGCGAAATCGCCGCCATGGACTATTCCGCCGAACATTTGCAGAAACAAGCAGCACCCGTCCGAACGGCAAAAAGGCTCCTCGGATCGCATGATCCGAAGAGCCTTCCGAAGCCAAATCCCTTATCGCGAACGGAGCATATAAAGCGCATGCTTCATGTCCGCCGGCAGCGGGGCGCCGAATTCCAGCCGCTCTCCCGAGCGCGGATGATCGAAGCCGAGCACGCCCGCATGGAGCGCCTGCCCCGCCATGCCGAGCGTTCTGCCGCTGCGTCCGCCGTAGAACGGATCGCCCACGAGCGTATGCCCGATGTACTTCATGTGGACGCGGATCTGGTGCGTCCGGCCGGTCTCGAGCTTCAGCTCGACGAGCGTGTAATCGCCGAACCGCTCGACGACCGAGAAGTGGGTGACGGCCCGTTTGCTCCCTTTGTCGGTGACGGTAAACAGCTTGCGGTCGTTCGAATCCCGCCCGATCGGCGCGTCGATCGTCCCCCGGTCGTGGGGTACGTTGCCGTAGACGAGGGCCAAATAGCGCCGGGTGACGGTGTGCGCCTTGAGCTGCTCGGCCAGCGAGGCGTGCGCCAGGTCGTTCTTGGCGGCCATCAACAGGCCGGACGTGTCCTTGTCGATCCGGTGCACGATGCCAGGACGGAGGACGCCGTTGATGCCGGACAGATCCCGGCAATGATACAACAGCGCGTTCACCACCGTGCCGCGCGCATGCCCCGCCGCCGGATGGACGACGAGCCCTCGCGGCTTGTTGATGACGATGACGTCGCTGTCCTCGTAGACGATGTCGAGCGGGATGTTCTCCGGCTGCGCCTCGACCGGCTCGGGCTCCGGGACGCGCACTTCGACGGTCATCCCGGCCTGCAGCTTGGCGTTCGGCTTCACCGACTGGCCGTTCACGGTGACGTAGCCGTCGCGAATCCAATCTTGGATCTGCGATCGAGACGAAGCCGCGTCCGCCGCCCGCTCCGTCACGAACTTGTCGACGCGCTGTCCGGTCTGCTCTTCGGCCACCGTCCACGACAGCGTCTCCTCCTCTGCCGGATCGTCCGCCTCCTCGGCCGCGATGGCGGTCAGCTTGTCCGCTTCAGGCAAGCTGTTCATCTCGTCGATCTTGTTCTTGGTCATGATGCTTATTCTCCCGTTTCGAATCGAACAGCGAATCCAGAATAATCAACGCGACGCCCACCACGATGGCGGAATCCGCGGCGTTGAAAATCGGGAACATGTAGCTGCCGAAGTTAAATTGCATGAAGTCGACCACTTGGCCGTAAATCGCCCGGTCCAGGAAGTTGCCCAGCGCCCCGCCCAGCACGAGCCCGAGCGCGATCAGCACCAAGCCTTTCCCTTTGCGGTAGGATCGCTGCATGTACCAGATGATGCCCGAGACGACGATAACCGTGATCAGCAGGAAAAATAAACGCTGCTCTTGCAAAATGCCGAAGGCCGCGCCCCGATTGTGGATATACGTAATGAGGAAGAAATTGCCGATCACCTTGATCTGCTCGTAGAGCTCCAGATTGTGCTCGATGATCTTCTTCGTGACATAATCGATCGCAAAGACGATGGCCGCGATCGCATAGTAGACCCAAATTCCGATTCGACGTCGTTGCATGGAAGGCATGCCGCCCTTTCCCCGAATAATCCTGCTTGATGATTTTAACATAACGGTTCGCGGGGCGTCCAACCTAAACGCACCAGAAATCGACAAACCGGCCAGACTTGCCCGACTTCCTGCCTACGTAAAACGCCCCCTCCCGGCGTACACTATGTACATTGGCGCGGACGCGCGCTCCCAAGGCGCGCGGGATGCCACCACCTTTGCAAAGGAGCGGACGCGATGACCCTCCCCTTGACCGATCAACGAATCGAAGCGTTGCGCAACCGCCTGCTGGCGGAAAAGCACGAGCTCGAGCGGCGTACGCAGGACAACGATCACTACGGGCTGGCGAACAGCTACCGCGACGAGACGGGCGACCTGTCCGCGATCGACAATCATCCGGGCGACGCCGGCACCGAGATGTACGAGCGGAGCAAAGACCTTGCCCTGTTGGAGCGCGAAGCGTTCCGCTTGGAGCGGATCGAAGCGGCGCTGGCACGCATGGCGTCCGGCGAATACGGTCGCTGCGCGGCTTGCGGCAGCTTCATCCCGGCCGAGCGGCTCGAGGCGATGCCTACGGCCATCTACTGCCGGGAACACGAGCCGATGCAGGAGGAAACGCGCAGCCGGCCGATCGAGGAGGAATTTCTGAATCCGCCGTTCGGGCGCACGAGCCTGGACGAACGGGACGATCAAAACGGCTTCGACGGCGAGGATGCCTGGCAGATCGTCGAGTCTTGGGGCAACTCCGTCACGCCGGCGATGGCGGAAGGCAACGACATCGACGATTACGGCAATCTGTCGGTCGAGGCCGACGAGAACGAAGGGTTCGTCGAGCCCATCGAGAGTTTCCTGGCCACCGACATTACGGGCCACGACGTCAGCGTCGTCCGCAACCGCGCTTACCATCGCTACCTGTCCCACCGCGAAGGGGATCCGCTTCTCGAGCCCGACGAGTGGACCGATGACTGAGCAGATTCAGTATGGGTTGATTTCCAGCTGCCGCTGGACAATCCGAACGATATCGGCGATATAGTCGCCGACGACGGGCAAGTTCAAGGCGCCGAGCAGCTGCAGCAGCCACACGATCGTCGCCGCGAAAAAAGTAAAGCCGAGCGCGATGCCGATGCCTCGCGACAGCCCGGCCAGCACGTTGCGCCAGATGAGCTGCAAAGGCCGGTTCATCAGGTTGACATAGTCTCTCAATTGCGCCTTCTCCATCTCCTTCGCCAGCCGCTCCAGCCTCGCGGTCAGGACGTCCAGCGTGCGCCGCATGGCGCTCGCTTCCGCCGCGAGGCTGGCGCGCGTCGCCGGCTTGGGCGCCCGTTCGCCCGCATCGTCTCGTTCGCTCATCCGCTCGCCCTCCGTTCAGATGCAAAACGAGCCTGCCGCAGGCGGGCGCCGCATCGCGGCGTTCCTCCAGGACCAGACTCGTTTGCTCCTGCTTGCTCTTATTGGTTTGCTCCGAACGCGGCCACATTATGCCTTCCGGCCGGGCCGCAGTCTTGCCGCGCTCAGTCCGCGACGATGGCGAGGCCGATCGTCTTGTCGCCGGCCTGGACCGACTCGGTGCGTTCGGTCCGGCCGAACGAGACGTCCTTGACGAGCACGTTCTCGCGCAGCACGTCGTCGAACGCGCGCAGCGCGGCTTCCGTCTCGGCGTCGACGTCCAGCACGAGATCCACCCGTCGCTCGATCGGCAGATCGAGCTTTTTGCGCGTGTCCTGAACGGCCCGGATCACTTCTCTGACGAGCCCCTCCTGCTCGAGCTCGGGCGTGATTTCCGTGTTGAGCGCCACCGTCACGCCGCTGCCGGAAGCCGACGCGAAGCCCGGCTTGGCCTGCTTCTCGACCAGCAGTTCGTCCAGCGGGATTTGCAGCGACTCGCCGTCCGCCGCCGCGACGGCGAAGACGCCTTCGCCGACGACGCGGTTCGCTTGCTCGGCCGTCAGACCCTTCAGCGCGCCCTGGATCGGACCGACGTGCTTGCCGTACTTTTTCCCCGCGAGCTTCAGGTTTAGCTTCAGCGTATAGTCGACGAAGTCGCTGTCCTCGGTGACGAGCGTGATCCGCTTCACGTTCAGCTCCTCCTTAATGATGTCCTCGTAATCGGCCGCCGCGAATTCGCCGCCGAGCGAGACGAGCAGCTCGGAAAGCGGTTGGCGCGTCTTGATGCCGGTTTCGTTGCGCACGTTGCGGGCGAGCTCGACGATATTGCGCGCCGTCTCCATGTCACGCTCGAGGGCGGCGTCGATCGCGCCCGCGTCGGCCTTCGGATAATCCGTCAGATGTACGCTGCCTTCGCCGCCCAAATTGCCGTAAATGTCCTCGGCGAGCAGCGGCAAATACGGCGCGATCAGGCGGGACAGCGTGAGCAGCACTTCGCGCAGCGTGTGATAGGCCGCGATCTTGTCGTCCGTCAGCCCGCTTCCCCAGAAGCGGTCGCGCGAACGGCGGACGTACCAGTTCGACAGCTCGTCGACGAACGTCTCGATCGCCTTGGCCGGATTGAGGAAGTCGTTCGCGTCGAGGCCGCGAACGACGTCCGCGACGAGCGAATTCAGCCGCGACAGGATCCACCGGTCCAGCTTGCCGGCCGCGTCTGCCGCCGGATGCGCCGCCGGGTCGAACCCGTCGATCGAAGCGTACAGCGCGTAGAACGCGTGAGAGTTGACGAGCGTATCGACGACTTTGGACTTCGCTTCGCCGACGATGCCCTTCGAGAAGCGTTTGCTGTTCCACGGCGCGCTGTCCGAAAGCAGCGCCCAGCGGAACGCGTCCGTGCCGAACTCCTCGATGATGTCCCACGGATCGATGACGTTGCCCTTGGATTTGCTCATCTTCTGCCCGTTCTCGTCAAGCACGTGGCCCGTCGAGATGACCGACTTGTAGGGCGCTTTGCCGTTGAACAGCGTCGAGACGGCCAGCAGGCTGTAGAACCAGCCGCGCGTCTGGTCGACGCCTTCGCAGATGAAGTCGGCCGGATATTGCGCTTCGAACTTCGCCTTGTCGCCGAACGGATAATGATACTGGGCGAACGGCATCGATCCGCTGTCGAACCAGACGTCGATCACCTCGGACGTGCGGTTCATGATGCCGCCGCAGCCGCAGCGCAGCTTCACGTCGTCCACGTACGGCTTGTGCAGCTCGAGATCCTCCGGCACGTCGCCCACCGCGAGCGCCCGCATCTCCGCGTGGCTGTGCGGCGCCTTCTGCGTGCCGCAGTCTTCGCACACCCACACGTTCAGCGGCGTGCCCCAGTAGCGGTTGCGGCTGATGTTCCAGTCCACCAGGTCTTCGAGGAATTTGCCGAAGCGGCCGTCGCGCAGATGCTCCGGATACCATGCCACCGTCTTGTTGTTCGCGATCAGCTGATCCTTGACCGCCGTCGTCTCGATGAACCAGCTCTCCGTCGCATAGTAGAGCAGCGGCGTTTTGCAGCGCCAGCAGAACGGATAGCTGTGCTCGTGCCGTTCCTTGTGGTACAGCAGGCCGCGCTCGGACAGCATCTTGACGATGTCGACGTCGCAGTCCTTGACGAAGCGTCCGGCGAGATCCGTGACCTCGTCGACGTAGCGGCCGGCGTTGTTCACGACCATCAGCATCGGGATGCCGTGCTGGCGCGAGACGCGGTAGTCGTCTTCGCCGTGCGCCGGCGCGATGTGGACGATGCCCGTCCCGCTCGCGTCGCTGACGTAATCGGCGTCGATGACGCGGTAGGCGCCTTCGACGCGGACATACGGGAGCACCGGTTCGTACGTGAGGCCGACGAGGTCGCGGCCCTTAACCGTGCCCAGCTTCTCGTACTCGCCCTTCAGCACCTGATCCGCCAGCGTGCCGGCGACGATGTACGTCTCGCCGTTCTGGCGCGCCCGGATGTAGTCGATGTCCGGATGGACCGCAAGCGCCACGTTCGCCGGCAGCGTCCAAGGCGTCGTCGTCCAGGCGAGCACGTACTCGCCGCTGTCCGTCAGCTTGAACTTCGCCGTAGCGGTCAGATCCTTCACGTCTTCGTAGCCTTGAGCCACCTCGTGCGAGCTGAGCGTCGTCTGGCAGTCCGGGCAGTATGGGCTGACCCGGTGGCCGCGGTAGAGCAGCCCTTTGTCGTGGATCGTCGCGAGGATGTTCCAGACGCTCTCGATATAGCGGTTGTCGAGCGTGATGTACGGATCGTCCAGATCGGTCCAGTAAGCGATCGCTTCGGTCAGCTCACGCCACTGCCGCTCGTATTCGAAGACGCTCTCCTTGCACTTGCGGACGAACGGCTCGACGCCGTACTTTTCGATCTCCTGCTTGCCCGAGATGCCAAGCTGCTTTTCGACCCCGAGCTCGACCGGCAAGCCGTGCGTGTCCCAGCCGGCCTTGCGGATGACTTGGTAGCCCGACATCGTCTTGTAGCGGCTGACGAAATCCTTGATGACCCGGCCGAGAACGTGCCCGATGTGCGGCTTGCCATTCGCCGTAGGCGGCCCTTCGTAAAAGACGAAGCTTGGCCGTCCGGCGCGGTTGTCGATCGACCGCTTGAACGTATCCTCCTTCTTCCATTGCTCCAGCACCCGCAGCTCGCGGCTGCGCGCCTTCTCTTTGACGTCGACGCGACGCATATGATCCTCATCCTTTCGGTCTCTCTCGTGAAAATAAAAAAAGCCCGCCCCCAAAAGGGGCGAGACTCGCTCGCGGTACCACCCTTGTTCCGCCCACGGCTCCTCGACGGAGGACGTTGGCGCTCAAGACGAACGATGCCGGGCTGCGAAGCAGCTGGACATCCTTCGAGGTTCCCGTAACGGGGGAACGGACCGGCTCGGCCTACTCACCCTTGGGCCGCTGGGGCACGGGGCGTTCGGAGAGCGTCTCGGGGACGATGCTCGGCGGGGTCCAACGTTGGCTCGCAGCGGCCGCCAACTCTCTGGGATGGAACCACCCGCTCCGGGTTCCCGTCTTCGACTTGATGCGCATATATTCCAGTTATACGGGTTGGCGGCCTTTTTGTCAAATGGACGCCGCGGCCGCCGCCGGCTCCCCCGCCGGGTTGCGGCCGATCATGCGACGCTATTCGAGCTCGCGGGCGCCGACGGCGGCCGTCTCGAGCTTTTCCCAGCCGTCCTGGTTCAGCAGATCGAGCTGCGTCTCCACCAGCGTGCGGAAGCGGGCGCGGTAGATCGACGCCTGCTTCTTCAGCTCTTCGACCTCGAGCGCGATTTTGCGGGACTTGGAGAGCGACTCGTTGATGATGCGGTCGGCGTTTTTCTCCGCTTCCTTGACGATGAGCTGGGCTTCCTTTTTCGCGTTGCCTTTCAGCTCGTCGGCCGCTTCCTGGGCGACGATGATCGTCTTGCTCAGCGTCTCTTCGATATTGGCGAAGTGCCCCAGCTTCTCCTGCATCGCCTGGAGCTGGTTTTGCAGATCCTTGTTCTCGCGGATCATCGCTTCGTAGTCTTTGATGATTTGGTCGAGAAATTCGTTCACTTCGTCTTCGTCGTATCCGCGCAGACGTCTTCCGAATTCCTTGTTATGGATGTCCAATGGCGTGAGTGGCATTGGGTTACCTCCTGTGGCATAGAGTCCGTATGTAAGGCTGCTCCCTCACTCATTTCGACGAAAGATGCGGAATTCCTTCTCGGCGTCTACACATATTTGCCAATCTTCAGACGGATTCTGCCGCTTTTCGACACCCCTTCGGCCTCGATCACCCGAAAGCGGCCGAAGCCCTTGAACGAAACGACGTCGCCCGCGCGGAGCGAGACGGACGGATCCTCCACCGTCTTCCAATTGACCCGGCAGCGGCCGGCGCGGATCGGATCCATGATCTTCGCCCGGCTGACCCGGAGCACGTCGCTCGCGATGCCGTCCAGCCGCATGGAGGCGACCGAGATCGTCGACTCCTCGAGCCGGACAGGCACCTCCCGCAGCTCGGACAGCGGCCGTACCGCGGCCGTCACCTCAATCCGGTGGGCCTGGCGCAGATGGGCGTTCAGGAAGCTTCCGATGTCCTCGGCGATCAGCACGTGGCAGCCGCTCTCGCTCACGTGCAGGTCGCCGATCTTGTCGCGCTTGATGCCGAGCCCCAGCAGCGCGCCCAGGTAGTCGCCGTGATCCAGTTCGGAGATCCGGCGGTCGTCCGAGGCGATCTCGAGGACGGCGATGCCGAGGTCTTCCTCCTCCAGCGGCCGGTAGTCCGGCGCCACGAGCGCCCGCTTCCGCTCCGCGACCGCGTATCCGCCGTCCAGCCGGATGGCGGCGTCGGGATGACGATTCGCGAGGCTAAACAAAATATGCGCCTGGCGCGGATCGAGAAAGTCGGTCCGCCGAAGCTCGTGCAGCTCGGCGGCCCGCTCGACCCATTCCCAGGCGCGGTCCACGAAAGATTTTTCGTCGGGATGGAAATGCGCGTAAATATCGTTGCGTGCCATAGTCGTTCCTTTCGGTGGTCACATGTCCGCGAAAAAGAGCAGCACGGTCTCGATCCCCTTGAACACGTAAAACAGCGCGAACAGCGCGATGATCGGGGAGATGTCCAGAATGCCTCCGATCGGCGGGATCAGGCGGCGGAACGGCCTCAGATACGGTTCGACCAGCTTGCCCAGCAGCTCGCCGACGAAGCTCTCTCGGACGTTCGGCAGCCAAGACATGAGAATGTAGATAATGATAAGCCAGTTGTACACGGTCTCTACGTACCAGAGATATTGAATTACTTGTGCCAATGCGAAAGTCACCTCATCTTCGGATATTCGGCTTCCTCCGCTAACAGTTCCGATATCGAGCCCGAAATTTCAACGGAGTCCGGGGTACAAAGAAAAATGTTCGGGCCCAGCTTGGAGATATGGCCGCCAAGGGCGTAAACCGTCCCGCTCAGAAAATCGACCATGCGGATCGCCTGGTCGCGGCGGACGCGCTGCAAATTGACGACGACCGAGCGGCGCGACTTCAGGTGGTCCGCGATCTCCTGCGCCTCGTTGTCGTACGTTTTCGGCTCGGTCAGTACAACGCGGGCGTTTTTCTGCGAATGAATGCTCACGATATTATTCTTTCCCATAGGTTTACGCGCTTCGAACGGAGTGGTTTCAACTTCCGGTTCGTCCTCGATGCCCATCGGCTCGCGGCGATTCGCTTCTTCCTCTTCCTGGAGCCCCAGGTAGTTCAGAAATCGGTTCATGACGCTCATCTCAATCCCTCCGATGACCCGTTATCTTCTTTCCCGACTAACACCGTTCCTAGACGTATCCAAGTCGCGCCTTCTTCGACGGCGACCTCGAAATCGTTCGACATGCCCATCGACAGCTCCGTCAGCGGCTGCGGCAAGATCGCCCGGCCGTTCAGCTCGTCCCGGAGGCGTCGAAGCTCGCGGAAAACCGGCCGCGTGTCCTCCGCCTGCGCTTCGAAGGGCGCCATTGTCATCAGCCCCACCGGACGGATGCCGGTCAGGCCGCGCGCCTCCTCCGCGAAGGCGGCCAGCTCCGCGGGAGGCAGCCCGTGCTTCGAGTCCTCCCCGGACACGTTCACCTGGAAGAAGACGGGAACGACGATCCCGAGCGCCGCCGCGCGTTTATGTATCTCCGTCGCCAGCGACCATCGGTCGACCGAATGGATGTAATCGAACCGCCCGACCACTTCCTTGACCTTGTTCGTCTGCAGCGATCCGATATAGTGAAAGACGGCTTGTCCCTCCAGGAGACGCCACTTGGCCTCGGCGGCGGGCCATCGGTTCTCTCCGATATGCCGGCAGCCCGCCTCGACGACCCGGCGCGCGATCGCCGCCGACACGTACTTCGTGACGGCGACAATCTTCACGTCCTCTCGGCGGCGGCCCGCTCGCGCGCAGGCGGCGTCCAGCCTTCGTTCCACGTCTTGCATCCGTTCCGCCAATGTCACGGCAACGCTCACCTCAATTTCTCTTACCCAGCCAGCTCATCATTCGACCGGCTTGTCCCCGTTCCTTGCGGTGGGAGAAAAACAAGTCGGTTCGACAGCTCGTGCACCAAGTTGACATTTCGATGCGACTCGGCAAAATTCCTGCTTTTATCATAAGATGTCGGTTGATTTCTTTCAAGTCGAGGTTCGCCTTGCCTTCGTCGCGCCCGGTATAGAAGCGTCCGTCGCCATCCGCCGCGATCTGCCGAACGTGCGTCAGGACCGCTTCGTCCACTTCGTAGCAGCATGCGCCGATCGAGGGTCCGATTGCCGCGTGCAGATCGGCCGGATCGGTGCCGTACACGGCGGCCATCGTCCGGACGGTCTCGCCGGCGACGTCCTTCACGGTGCCTTTCCAGCCCGCGTGGGCAAGACCCAGCGCGCCGCGGCGCGGATCGTAAAAATAGAGCGGCACGCAATCGGCGAAAAACATCGCGAGCAGGACGTCCGGCTCGTCGGTCACGAGCGCGTCGGCGTCCCGGATCGCCGCGTCGCGGCTCATCTTGCCCGCGCCGCGGTCGGTCTCACGGACGACGTGAACGCGCGCCCCGTGCACCTGCTCGGCGCAAGTCCAAGCCTCGAATGTCCAGCCGAGCGTTTCCGCCACCAGGCGGCGGTTGCGAACGACGGCGTCGTCGGCGTCGCCGACGTGCAGCGCCGTGTTCAGGCTCCGCCAGGGCGCTTCGCTAAAGCCGCCATGGCGGGATGTAAAGCCGGCGGTCAGGCCGGCGAACGAAGCCCAGGGGGCAAGATGCAGCAGTCCGGCTTGGCCGGATGCCGGGGGCATCGGGGTTTGCGGTGCGAATGGTTCCATCGTTCCACCTCCGCCCCCCAGTGTATCACGCCCGCTGCCGGCGGGAAAGCGGCCTCTCGCCCGTTTTCTCGCTCGCGGACCCTGCGCCGGAATCGGCGGCCCTTCCCTAGCGGGACGCCCCTTCCGCGTCTTCCGTCCGGTAAACCCTGGCGTCGTCCAGCCGGACGAGCACTACGTCCGCGCCGATCTTGACGATATTGCGCCACGGGATGACGACGTCCGTTCCCCCGCCGAACATGCCGAACAGCCGCCCGACCGTCGGCACGACGATCGAGTCGATTCTCCCTTGCCGCAAATCGAGCTCCAGATCGCTCACCTGCCCAAGCTTTTTGCCATCGACGATATTGATGACGTCCTTCGTTTGAAAATCGGATATTTTCATGATCGGCGCCCCCGCCTTTCCGCAGTCGGCGGTCGGTACGATCGCCCAACATGCCGTTACTTCACTATATGAGCCATGCCTTCAAAAGTTGCCCGCGCCCTTGTCTTCCGCGTCCGCCAAGCCTATCGCTCCCCCGCCTTTCCCGGTGCCGAAGGCCCGGCATCGATCCCGACCCGGGTTTCCTTCGCCGGACGCGCCAAAACAGGCCGGGATCGCTCCCGGCCTGTCACCCGCCGCCCGCGGGCGGCTATGTCTTCACGTGCTTTTGCATCTGCTGGATGGCCGACTTCTCGAGCCGGGACACCTGGGCTTGGGAGATGCCGATCTCGTCGGCGACCTCCATCTGCGTCTTGCCTTCGAAGAAGCGCATGGACAGAATCATCTTCTCGCGGTCGTTCAGCTTGCGCATCGCCTCGCGAAGCGCGATTTCCTCGATCCATTGGATGTCTTTGTTCCGCTCGTCGCTGATCTGATCCATCACGTAGATCGGGTCGCCTCCGTCGTGATAGATCGGCTCGAACAGCGACACGGGATCCTGGATCGCGTCGAGCGCGAACACGATGTCCTCCTTGGGCACGTTCAGCACCTGGGAGATCTCGAGGATCGTCGGCTCGCGGGAATGCTGGTTCGTCAGCTGGTCGCGCACCTGCAGCGCCTTGTACGCGATGTCCCGCAGGCTGCGCGAGACGCGGATCGGATTGTTGTCCCGCAAATAGCGGCGAATCTCCCCGATGATCATCGGCACCGCGTACGTGGAGAAACGAACGTTCTGACCCAGATCGAAATTGTCGATGGCTTTCATAAGGCCGATGCATCCGACCTGGAACAGGTCGTCAACATACTCTCCGCGGTTGTTGAACCGCTGGATCACGCTGAGCACGAGGCGCAGGTTGCCATTCACGAGTTTTTCCCGGGCTTCGAGTTCACCGCGGGTTTGCAGAGCGAGGAACAATTCCCTCATTTCGGCGTTGGTGAGGACGGGCAGCTTTGAGGTGTCCACTCCACAAATCTCCACTTTGTTGCGGGTCAAGGTGTATTTTCCCTCCCGGGGAGCAGCGTTAATGTAAAGTATCTCCGGGGGAGGGGTTTTTATTCCGGTCTGAACTCCCGTTGCCGATCAAACCATTTTATTGAACTCTTTCCGAAGTCGCTTGATGATCCGCTTCTCCAGACGAGAAATGTACGATTGGGAAATGCCCAGCAGGTCTGCAACGTCCTTTTGGGTTTTCTCTTCGCCGTCGGCCAGGCCGAACCGCAGCTCCATGATCGTCCGCTCGCGGTCGGTCAGCTTGTCGAGCGCCTTGTGCAGCAGCTTGCGATCCACTTGCTCCTCGATGTTGCGGTAGATCGTATCGTTTTCCGTGCCGAGCACATCGGAGAGCAGCAGCTCGTTACCGTCCCAATCGATGTTGAGCGGCTCGTCGAAGCTCACTTCGGTGCGGGTTTTGCTGTTGCGGCGCAAATACATGAGAATCTCGTTCTCGATGCACCTGGAAGCATACGTCGCCAGCTTGATTTTTTTCTCCGGATCGAACGTATTGACGGCTTTGATCAAGCCGATCGCGCCGATCGAGACCAAATCTTCGATATGGATGCCGGTATTCTCGAACTTTCGGGCAATGTAGACGACCAGCCGCAGATTGCGCTCGATGAGCATCGCCCGGATCGCCGAGTCCCCGGAGGGCAGCCGTTCGAGCAGATACTCCTCTTCCTCGCGCGTGAGCGGGGGCGGCAGCGCCTCGCTGCCCCCGATGTAGTACACTTCCTCGCTCTTCCATCCAAACCAGAACAGCAGGCGATAGAGCGTCAGCTGGTACATCAGCTTCCATTTTACGAGCAATTCGACAACCTCCTGTCATGCGGTCTGGGATGGCGCCGACGCCTGTTCGCCGGCAAAGGTCAAATCGGCGTGCACGATGGCGCGGTAAGCGCCTTCGGCGGAAAGCGTCCCGCCGTCCAGGCCGATCAGCACCCGTCGGTGGGTCAAGGGATCGCCGCCCGAAACGGCGATCTCCACCGCGTCCGGCTTGACGGCCAGCATCAGCTTTGTCGTGCCGTTTACCCCGCGATAAGGCACAAGGCGAAGCCGATCGCTCCAGGCGAAGCCGCCCGGCGCCGACGGGTCCAGCTCGGAGACGAGCCGGTCCGCCGGCTCCTCCCGCAGCCGGTCGGCCCATCCGGGCGGCAGCTGCTCCCGCCAGACGGCCGCCTCCACAATCATGACGGGTATGCGCGTCAGCGGATCGTAGAGACGGTTGCCGGTATCCACAAGCCCCTTGCAGTGCCAAACTTGTCCGTCAATGCGCACGGCGACTTCCGCGAGCAGCGCCTCCAGCCGTTCCTGGCTTTGGACGCTTGTCTGCTCGCCCCGATAGAGCCAGATCGCCATCGCCGCGGTGACGGCGAACAGCGCCGCGGACATCTGAAAGGAAACCGCGATGCCGCCTCCGCTCGTCGCCTCCATGAGCGTCCAAGGGGAGCCCGCGTACTTCAGCAGCGAGGAAAGGCCGATCACCCCGCCCAGCGCCGCGAAGCTCGCCAAATAAAAGGAGCCCAGATGGCGGGCGAAACGAAGCGGGCCGCCGTAGCCGAAGGCCAGAAGCACCATCGCAACGGAGACGGCCATCTTGGCGCCGAGCGAATAGAGGTACGGCACTTCGGCCACGAACATGGCCGCCGCGTAGACCGCTCCGAGCGTCGCCGACGCGGCGATACGCCGCTTCGCCGGCCGAAGCCTGCGCACCTTGGCGGTCGCCAGCAGCACCGCGGCGTCCATCGCCAAGTTGGACAGGAACACCAAATCCACGTACACCGTCATGCCGATCGCTTCCTTCCGCCTCGAAACGCGGCGGGCCGGGTTCCCTCGTTCGCGCTTCCTCTCCGATCGTCTCCGATCGAGCCGACAGCGCCGCCGAGGGCGGCTCCGCCGGCTGTTCTGACGCTCCCGGAATGGATTGAACCCAGTATAATCCGTTTGATTTTCGGAGTCTGTCTAAACTTGCCGGCCTTCCGATAGTTTTTTTGTCGAGCCCGCCTGGCGCCGAACAGGGACTTTGGGCGGAGCGCGCCAGCATACGACAAAGCCGCCGGGACGTCCCGGCGGCTTTGTCGCACTGCGGCATGGCGAGATATGAAATGGGCTTTCCCGGCTACCCCACTTGGGGCAAAAATTGCTCGATCGAGACGTTCCGCATGTCCTGTTGGGATAAATGCCGCACTTTCTCGAGCTTTTCCTTGGGCAGCCGCTCGAACGCCTCGATGCAAGTTGGGCAAAACTGCGTGCCCGCGCATCGGCGCAGCTCTGCGATGGCCTCCTCGTGCGTGCGCGCGGACCGGTACGGCCGGTCCGACGTCATCGCGTCATAAGAATCGCAAATGGCGAAAATGCGTGCCTTGAGGGGAATCGACTCGCCGCCGATGCCGGCCGGATACCCGCGGCCGTCCCAGCGCTCGTGGTGATAGCGGACGATCTCCAGCGCCGGCTTCAGAAAATCGATGTGCTCCAGCATGTGGACGCCCATGCTGACGTGCGTACGCATGATCGCCCATTCCATGTCGTCTAGCGGCCCTTCTTTGCGCAGGATGGCGTCCGGGATGCCGATCTTGCCGACGTCATGCAGCAGCGCTCCGCGAATCAGCGTCTCGAGCTGTTCGCTGTTCATGCCGAGCTCCCGGCCGAGCAGCCACGAGTAGGCGGTGACCCGGTAGGAATGGCCTTGCGTCTCGTTGTCCCGGCTGTCGAGCGCGCTGCTGAGCGCGTGCAGGGACTCGTCGTAGGTTCGGCTAATGCGCTCGAGCAGATCGCCGCGCTCCCGGTGCTGGCGTCCGATCGTGCGGGAGGAACGGACGAACAGCTGGCGGAGGCCGAAAAACAGCGCGAGCATCCCCGCCGCCGTCAAAGCTGCCATCGTCATGCTGATGCGCAGGATGTTCGCTTGCTGGGCCGTCCAGTCTCGCGATGCCTCGACGATCCCGACGACCCGTCCGTCTCCGCCGGCGATCGGAATCCAAAGCTTGAGATAATCGCCTTGCTTTTCCGAAATCAGTTCGTCTCGAGCGAGCGCCCGCTCGAAGGCGGAACGGTCGGCAGCATCGACCTCCGAATGGAGCAGGGCACGATCGTAGCTGAATTGGACGATCCCGCTGCGATCGTACATCTGCACCTCGTGAATCTGATACAGATCGAAATGCATGCGGACGATCTGCTTCAGCGCTTCGTGGTCCGCATCCGTCGCGGCACCCTTCGCCGTGCGGCCGTCGCTCGCCGACGAACCGTCGTCCCTGCCGTGATGTGCTGCATGCTCGCCGGACTTCGCCTGTCCCCCATCCATCGAGGTGCCGCCGCCGTCCGGCGCGGCACCGGAGCCGAAGATGCCGCTCAGCTGCGGGAGAACGGAGAAGTGCCGTTCGACCGCGCTTCGCGTCACATCGCTCGTATCGCGGACGATCTGCTGGGAGATGAGGACGTAGGCCGCGTAAGACAGTGCGATGCCGAAGATGACGACAAAGCCGGCCAGCAGCAAAGTGAAGGAACGATACGGGTTGGACAACTTGGACATGTTGCACCTCTGGCAGCAGGCCGATGAATCGTGCTTCTTATGGCAGATTGCTTTCGACACGCCGGAGCGATTTCCTTCGCCCCGGACCGCCGGCGAACCAAAAAAAGACCGTCAGGCGGGAAGCCTGGACGGTCGCGGTGGTGCGTTCGGATCCGGTACGGTCCGCGGATCGGCCCGGAAGCCGCATCGCGGCTGGCCGTCAGCGGTCGCCGCGCGGGCGATT
Organism: Cohnella baijiui; assembly: GCF_020731285.1. Taxonomy (GTDB): domain Bacteria; phylum Bacillota; class Bacilli; order Paenibacillales; family Paenibacillaceae; genus Cohnella. The sequence goes on along the minus strand of NZ_JAJFOW010000005.1, from coordinate 110,485 downwards.
GCGCAGGAACGCGGGAATGTCCAGTTGATCGCTGGACGGCGTGTTGCTGCCGAAAGGACGCAGATTGCCGCCGGCCGAACGCGGTTCAGGCTGGTGCTCTGCCTGCGTTTGCGCCTGGCTGGAATTCTGGGCCTGAGGCGACATCGGACGACGGGTCGGCGCCTTATGCTCGAAGCCGGTCGCGATGACGGTGACTTTGATGTCATCCTTCATGCTGTCGTCGATGCTTGCGCCGAAGATCATGTTCACTTCGGGATCGGACGCGGAGATGACGATCTCGGCCGCCTCGTTCACCTCGAACAAGCTCAGGTTCGAGCCGCCCGTGATGTTCATGATGATGCCTCGCGCGCCCTCGATCGACGTCTCGAGCAGGGGGCTCATGATCGCCTTGCGGGCAGCGTCCATCGCGCGGTTCTCGCCGGACGCGACGCCGATGCCCATCAGCGCGGACCCGCGCTCCGTCATGATCGTCTTCACGTCCGCGAAGTCGAGGTTGATCAGACCCGGCACCGCGATCAGGTCGGAGATGCCCTGAACGGCCTGGCGGAGGACGTTGTCCGCTTCGCGGAACGCCTCCATCATCGGGGTTTTCTTGTCGACGATTTCGAGCAGGCGGTCATTCGGAATGACGATGAGGGTGTCGACCTTCTCCTTCAGCGCCTCGATGCCCAGCTCGGCCTGGCTGGAGCGCTTGCGTCCTTCGAACGTGAAGGGACGCGTAACGACGCCCACCGTGAGGGCGCCGCATTCCTTGGCGAGCTCGGCGATGACCGGCGCCGCGCCCGTCCCCGTGCCGCCGCCCATCCCTGCGGTGACGAACACCATGTCCGCGCCCTTCAGCGAGTTCATGATGCCTTCGCGGGATTCCTCGGCGGCCTTCTTGCCGACGTCCGGGTTCGCGCCGGCGCCGAGACCGCGCGTCAGCTTGTCCCCGATCTGGAGCTTCTGCTCCGACTTCGTCAGCTGCAGCGCCTGGGCGTCGGTGTTGACGGTGATGAATTCGACGCCTTTCACGCCGTTCTCGATCATGCGGTTTACCGCGTTGCTGCCGCCGCCACCGACTCCGATGACTTTGATTTTCGCGAGCGGTTCCATTTCAAAATCAAATTCCAACATATCTCAATACTCCTCCTCGCTTCGCTGGGTGGCTCGTCGTCAGCAGCGGCTTAAATGAACTCTTTGAACATGTTCTTAAACCACTCCATGACGCCCGGTTTGGACGGCGCCGCGCCGGAAGCCGCTTTGCTCTTCGCCGGACGCTTGGAAACGGGCGCGCCGCGGGTTCGAACGTATTTGGTGACGTACTGGATCATGCCGACCCCGCTGCTGAAGGACGGATCCCTCACGCCGATGAAGTCGGGCACCGCGATCCTCACGTTCGATTCGAGCTCGATTTGCGCCAGCGACAGGACGCTTGGCATCGAGACGGATCCGCCCGTCAGGACGTAGCCGTTCAGCTTGTCCAGGTACCCCAGCCGCTTGACTTCTTGCCTGATCATATGGAAGATCTCTTGCATGCGAGGCTCGATGATGTTCGCCAGCTCGAGCTGGGAGAATTCCTTCTCCACGTTGCTGCCGACGCGCATCACCTTGAACTTCAGATCGTCCGCCGCTTCGTCCACGCGGGCGCAGCCGTACTTCAGCTTGATCTTTTCGGCGTGCTCCGTCTGCGTCTTCAAGCCGTAGCAGATGTCGCTCGTCACGTAATCGCCGCCGATCGGCAGCGTCGAAACGGCGACGAGACTGCCGCCCTCGAAGATCGCGAGCGTCGTGGACCCCGCGCCGATATCGGCGAGCACCGTGCCCATTTGCTTCTCGTCCTTCGTGAGCGCCATCATGCCCGAAGCCAGCGACATCAGCACGATGCCGGATATGCGCAGGCCCGCCTTTTCGACGCAGCGCATCAAATTATGTACGGCGGCCTTCGTGCCGGTGATGATCGTGCATTCCACCTCGAGGCGGACGCCGATCATCCCGCGCGGGTCTTGGATGCCGGACAGCCCGTCCACGAGAAACTGCTTGGGCAAAAGCCCGATGATCTCGCGTTCGGGCGGCAGGGCGACGACCTTGGCGGCCTGCAGCACACGTTCGATATCTTCCTCGCCGATCTCCCGGTCTTCGTTGGAGACGGCGACGACGCCATGATTGCTCTGGAGCGAAATATGGTTGCCGGCGATGCCGACGTATACCTCGCCGATCGAAATGCCGACCATCCGTTCGGCATGATCCACGGCGTTGCGAATGGATTGAACGGTCTGATCGATATCGACAATGGCGCCTTTGCGGATGCCATCGGAATCCGCCGATCCGACGCCGATGATATTCATGGCTCCGTTGCTCATTTCCCCGATGATCACCCGAACCTTAGAGGTTCCGATGTCTAGGCTGACGATGAGATCACTGCTACTCAACCGGTGGCACCTCCCATTGGTCGATGAAAAATCTGCGAAAAGGGATGCTTCCTCTACATATTCAACATCTGCGTGCTTTTCCCTCTTTTTTCTACAAAATTTTTGACGTCTCGGGCATTGTAATAATTTCCACGAAACCGCGTCAAAAACAAATGCGGGACGCGCCCGAAAGCTTGTCCGAAAATCGGTTGGCGAAGCGCCGGCCATCGCGACCGGTAAGCCAAATTCTAGCATGCTTTGTACGGCTTGAGTAGAGTCCTTTTCCTTATGTTTACAGCGCTTCTAGCCGCTCGACGAGGCAGTTTGTGCTGAATAAGGCCGATAGGTGTCCGAATCCAGCATGACGACCTGTCCGGGCTCCCGGTTCTCTACCAGCTCGTTCAAAATGTCGATCTTGTCGGCCAGCTTGCCGACGGTCGTAATGACCTCGAACCGCGATCGGGTATAAAGCTTGATCCGGTCGGGGTACGCCTTCGACGGATCCGGCGAAATTTGCGACAAATCGCCGAGCTGCGCATCCTGGATCTTCGCGAGCACCCGGCACAGCTCGAGGCGCTGCGGATCGTCGGCACTCCAGCCGGCCAGCACCGGCTTGTTCGGGAGAGCCGTCCCTTCCTTGGACGGAAGAACGAGGCCGCTCTCCAGCACAAGGCCGAGCTTCCCGTCCGCGCCCAGCTCGACGGCGACCGGCTGGTACTCCTTGACGACGATCGTCAGCTTGCCGGGGAACCGCTTTTTCGCTTGAACGGCGTTGACGGCCGGCAGTTGCCCGACCCGCCGCTCGAGCGTCTTCGAGCCCGGCGCGAAAAACGAATCGCCGATCTGCACATTCAGCGCCTGGGCGATCTCCGCCTGCGAGACGTAGTAGTTTCCGGTCACTTCGATCGAGGTGACGCGGGACAGGGAGGAGCGGAAAAAGAGCACGACGAGCAAGATGACGAACAGCGCGACGACGATCCACAGCAACTTGCTTCTGCGGCGCCGTTCCGCCGGCTCCCGCGGAATCGCGGGAATCCGCTCATTCATTCCGTCCACCTCTTTTCTATGTCCCTAGTAAACTTGATCGAGAGAGGCTTGTCCGCGCGCGGCGCAAAAAAGGTCCCCGCTGCGGGTAACGGCCGCTGCCACGGGGATGGGCTTTACCTGATCTTGCCCGATACGGTCCGGTCTTCGGCGCGGCGCCAGATCTGGCCGCCCAACCGACTGAACATCTGCTCGATCCGGTCATAGCCCCGGTCGATATGGTGCACCTGCTCGACGGTCGTGCGCCCCTGCGCCGCGAGGCCGGCGATGACGAGCGCCGCGCCCGCCCGCAGGTCGGTCGCTTCCACCGTCGTGCCGTACAGCCTCGGAACGCCGCGCACGAACGCGGTGTTGAGATCGATGCGGATATCCGCCCCCATGCGGCACAATTCTTCCACATGCTTGAAGCGGCCTTCGAATACCGTTTCCTTGATGACGCTGACGCCGTCGGCCAGCGACAGCAGAATCATCAGCTGCGCCTGCAAATCGGTCGGAAATGCCGGGTACGGCGAGGTCACGACCCGATCCACCGCGCGAGGACGCGCGGTTGCGCCAACTTTCATTATACCATTACTTACCTCGATTTGAACACCGGCCCGCCGCAGCACGTGGATCAGCGAAGTCAGGTGCGCCGGCTCGGAGCCCTCGAGCGTCACCTCGCCGCGCGTGGCGGCCGCGGCCACCATCACCGTGCCCGTCACGATCCGATCCGGGATGATTTCGTAGTCGCATCCGGAGAGCGAATTCACCCCGTCGACCGTGATCGTGTCGGTCCCCGCTCCGCGCACCTGCGCGCCCATCCGGTTCAGGAACGACTGCAGATCCTGAATCTCCGGCTCGCGCGCCGCCCCGACGATCGTCGTGCGGCCCTGGGCCTTTACGGCGGCCATCATGATATTTTCCGTCGCGCCGACGCTCGGGAAGTCGAGGATGATCTCGGCTCCCTTCAGCTGGCGCGCGCGGCAGACGATGCGGCTGCCCATCTCCTCGATCTCCGCGCCGAGCGCGGCGAGTCCGCGCAAATGCAGATCGATCTTGCGTTCGCCGATCGCGCAGCCCCCCGGCTGATAGACGTGCACTTCGCCGAAACGAGCGAGCAGCGGGCCCATCAGAAAGACGGACGAGCGCATGAGCCGCATGAGGCTTTCCGGCACGTGCGAAGACGAGGCGACCTTGCTGTCGACGGTCACGACGCCGAAGCCATGGTGCGTGCGGCAGCCGAGATCGCTTAAAATGTCTAGCATCACTTCGATATCGAGCAGTTCCGGTACGTTGCGGATCGTTACCGTTCCGTCCGCCAGCAGGCTGGCGGCGAGAATCGGCAATGCGGCGTTTTTGGCTCCGTGGATGCGTATGGTGCCCGAAAGCGGCTTTCCGCCTTCAATCACCAATTTGTCCAAGGGGTTTCACCTCCGGATTACCGCTCACCCATCAGGAGAACCTCCGGCACCAATCGGATGTTGAACTGGTCCTCTACGGTTCGCTGAACCCGACGCATGAGCGCGAGCACGTCCTCGGCCGTCGCATCGCCCTGGTTGACGATGAAGTTGGCATGCAAGAGGGAAACTTCGGCCCCGCCTTCGCGGGCGCCCTTGAGACCGGCGGCTTCGATGAGCCGGGCCGCGTGATCGCCCGGCGGATTGCGAAACACGCTGCCGGCGCACGCCATCTGCAGCGGCTGCGTCCGCAGCCTCCGATCCTTGTAGGAAGCGAGCATCGCCGCGATCTCCTTGCGGTCGCCGGGCACCAGCTCGAACGAGGCGCCCGTGACAATGCCCCTGCGTTCGTGCAGCACCGAGTGTCGGTAGCCGAAGTTCATCTGTTCCTTCCCGTAGGTGCCGCTCGTGCCGTCTTCCCAGACGATGTCGGCTGACTTGAAGATACGCGATACGTCCGAACCATGGGCGCCGGCGTTCATGTAGACCGCTCCGCCCACCGTTCCCGGAATGCCTCCCGCGAATTCCAGGCCGGTGAGCCCCTCCTTGCCCGTCACCACCGAAAGCTTGATGAAGGAGTAGGATGCGCCCGCCGCGACGAGCCCGCCGTCGAAGCGGACCTCGTCGAAGCCGGCGCCGAGCTTGATGACGGCTCCGCGCACGCCTTTGTCGGAGACGAGGGTATTGGAGCCGCGCCCCAGCACCGTCCAAGGGATGCCGTGCCGGTGCAGCGCCTGCAGCGCTGCCGCGAGCTCCTCCCGGGTATTCGGAACGATGAATACGTCCGCGGGCCCGCCGATTTTCCAAGTCGTATGCTTGGCGAGCGGCTCGCCGTACGTTACGCTTTCGACCGGACTGCGTTCCAGGTCCGCGATCAATTGCTGCATGGATGTTCCTCCTTACCCTTCTCTTTCCTGGTTGCGGGGCCTCATGACGCCGTGCGCCCGTTCGTCCGTCGCGATCACGTAGTATCTTATGTCGCGTCCGCAGGCGTGGTGACAGACGCCCAGCAGCCAAGCTTGAATCGGGCGGCGGCGTCAGCGGAATAATGCCGCGCCGCCCGCGTTTGAAATATATACGTTCTGCGGGTCCGCGCGTTCCGGGCCCGCCCGGCTCAACGCCGCCGGATCAGCGCTTCGAGCTGATCGCAGATGGCGCCGGCGGCCTCCGGCATGCCGAGACGCCGGGACGCCTCCGCCATCGCACGGCGGCGTACGTCGTCGCCCATGATCGCGGCGATCCGGGCGTACAGCAGGTCGCCCGTGAGCTCGCGCTCAAGGATCATTTCGCCGCCGCCGCCGGCCGCGAGGCTTTCCGCGTTCGGCTGCTGATGGTTGTTCGTGACGTTCGGCGAAGGCACGAGAATGGCCGGGACGCCGAGCGCGGTGATCTCGGCGAGCGACGAGGCGCCCGCCCGGCTCACGACGAGCGAAGCCGCCGCCAGCACCTCGGGCATGTTGTGCACGTACGGGACGACCTGAATCCGGCCCGCGTCCGCGGCCGGGAGCTTCTGCATCCGCGCCTTGGCCTCCTCGTAATAGCGCTCGCCGGAGACGAACACGAAGTGGACGTCCGGCAAGCCCGACAGCCGCGGCGCCATGTCCGCGATCGCGTCGTTCAGCGCCTTCGCGCCGCGGCTGCCGCCGACGGCCAGCACGAATTTCGCGCCGGGACGCAGACCCAGCGAGGCGTAGCCCTTGGCCGGGTCGGCGCCGACGACGGCGCTCGCGCACGGATTGCCGGCGTGGAAGACGTTGCGCGCGCGCGCGAAATGCGGCTTGGAATCCGCGAAGCTGACGGCGATTCCGTCCGCGTACCGGCTCAGAAACTTGTTCGTCAAGCCGGGAACGACGTTTTGCTCGTGAATGAGCGTCGGGATGCCGAGCTTGGCGGCCGCGTAGACGACCGGACCGCAGACGTAGCCGCCCGTCCCGACGACCGCGTCGGGGCGAAACGCCTTGAGCAGCGCCTTCGACCGGCGCACGCCCTGCACGAAGCGCACGACGGTCTTTACGTTTTCCATGGACAGCGACCGGCGGAAGCCGGTAATGTCGATGCTCTCGAACCGCACCCCCTGCTGGGGCACGATCTTGCTTTCCAGACCGCGCTTTGTGCCTATGTACAGCAGCGTGCTGTCCGGCTGCCGGCGCTCCGCCTCCCGCCCGATGGCGAGCGCGGGGTAGATGTGCCCGCCGGTACCGCCGCCTGTCAACACAATGCGCATCCTAAGTCACCTCGAATAACGGGATAAATTCAATAAAATGCCCAGCGCCGTCAGCAGCAGCGTCAGCGACGAACCGCCGTAGCTGACGAGCGGCAGCGTGATGCCCGTGACGGGCATCAGGCCGATGACGACGCCGATATTGATCAAAACCTGAACCGCGACGATGCCGACGATCCCCGCCGCGAGAAAGCTTCCGAACGGATCGGAAATCGTGATGGCGACGCGCATCCCCCGCCAGATCAGCAGGAGAAACAGCAGCAGCAGCAGCGTGCCGCCGATAAAGCCGAGCTCCTCCGCCAGGATCGAAAAAATAAAGTCCGTCTGCGGTTCGGGCAGATAGTTGTATTTTTGCCGGCTCATGCCGAGACCAAGCCCCACGAGTCCCCCCGGCCCGATCGCGTACAGCGACTGGATCGACTGGTAGCCGGCGCCGAGCGGATCCTTCCATGGGTCGAGGAAGGTCGTGATCCGCAGCAGCCGGTACGGCGCGGCGGCGATCAAGCCGACGAAGCCGGCCAGTCCGAGCAGCCCCAGACCGCCGAGATGCGTAAGTCTGGCGCCCGCGACGTAAATGACGAGCAGCGAAGCGCCCAGCATGACGGCACCCGTGCCGAGGTCCGGCTGGAGCATGATGAGGCCGAACGCGCCCCCGAGGATGGCGAGCGGCGGGAGAAGCCCCGACGTGAAGGAAACGAGCTTCTCCTGCCGTTCGGTCAAGTAGCGGGCGAGGAACAGGATCATCGCCAGCTTCATGAATTCGGACGGCTGGATGCCGAAGCTTCCGATGCCGAGCCAGCTGCGCGCCCCGCCCCGGACGTTGCCGATGCCGGGGATGAGAACGAGAAGCAGCAGGCCGAAGCAGATCAGCAGCCCGGGCAGCGCCCACTTGCGCAAGCGCGCGTAGTCCACGTTCATCGTGACGAACATCGCGGCGACGCCGAGCACGGCGAACAGCAGCTGCCGCTTGACGTAGTAGAACTTGTCGCCGTAATCGTGGAACGCGGCGACGGCGCTGGCGCTGTATACCATGATCACGCCGATCGCCAGAATGCCGATCGTCGCGACGATCATCCAGATATCGGGAGCGGAACGGGATTTGGCCATGAACCGGACACCTCGCGTGCGAAGAAGTGGGGACAGGCCCCCTTCTTACAACGTATGCGCCGATTCCTTAAAAATGCGGCCCCGGTCCTCGTAGGAGGGAAACATGTCCCAGCTCGCGCAGGCCGGCGACAGGAGCACGGTGTCTCCCGGCTCGGCAAGCGCGGCGGCTTCTTCCACGGCCCGGCGCAGCGTAACGGCGGCATCCCCCTCAGGTTCGACGATTATCACGTCGGTTAAACCGGCCGCTTCCGCTACGCGGCGAATCTTGTCGCGCGTCTGGCCGAGGGCGACGACCGCCTTCAGCCGCTCCCGGAACGTGGGCAGCAGCTCCATATAGTCGGAGCCGCGGTCCAGCCCGCCCGCGATGAGCACGAGCGGCGACGGCAGCGAAGCGACCGACATGGCGGTCGCCGTCGGGTTGGTCGCCTTCGAATCGTTGTAGTACCGCGCGCCGCGGAACGTGCCGACGAACTCTAGCCGGTGCTCCACGCCGCGGAACTGCTCCAGCGGACGAACGAGCGAGGCCGGAGACGCGCCCGCCGCCAGCGCGATGGCGATCGCCGCCAGCGCGTTCGCGCAGTTGTGCCGGCCCGGAATGCCGAGCCGGTCCGTCCGCGCGATGCGCGTCTCGCCGCCGTCGCCGGTCCGCGAGACGATCCAGCGTTCGCCCTTCTCCCCCGCTTCGTCCGCTTCGCCCGCCGCCGGGAAGGGCGGCTCGACGCAGACGCCGGCCGCCAGCCGCCGCGTCAGCGAGAACGGCCGCAGTTCGGCGGAGGACGACTCGGCGATGCGGACGCACGCGCCGTCGTCGGCGTTGTAGACGGCCGTATCCTCCGGCGTCAGGTTCGCGAACAGCTTCGCCTTGGCGTCGACGTAATCGTCCATCGTGCCGTGGTAGTCCAGATGCGTCTCGGCGATGTTGAGCAAGCATGCGATGCGCGGGTGAAAGTCGCGGGTTCCTTTCAGCTGGAAGCTGGACAGCTCGGCGACGAGCCATCCTTCCGGCGACACCTCCTGCGCCGCTTCGCACAGCGGGCGGCCAATATTGCCGGCTACGAGCGGGGACAGTCCCGCGGCCGCCAGCAGCTCGCCCGTCCAGGTCGTCGTCGTCGTCTTGCCGTTGGAGCCGGTGATGCCGACAATCGGGGCCGACGAGATTCGTCCGGCCGCCTCCACCTCGGTGACGATCTCCACGCCGAGCCGCTCCGCTTGAACGATCGGAGGCGCGGCATACGGGATGCCCGGATTTTTGATCAGCAGCGCCGTCTCTTCCGTCACAAGGTCGTCCGGGTGACCGCCGCATACAACAGAAATGCCCAAAGCCTCGAGCTCCGAGGCTTCGGGACACTCCTCCCGCGATTTGCGATCGTTCGCGACGACGTGCGCGCCGGCGGCATGGAACAGCTTGGCGGCGGCGACGCCGCTCCGGGCGAGGCCCAGGACGACGACGCGCCGATTTCGATAGTCTTGAAGTGGCTTCATGCGCTATATCCCCTTATACAAGATCAGGCCCACGCCCGCGAGCACCAGGCCCGCCAGCCAGAATGTGGTTACGACGCGCCATTCGGACCAGCCCGTCAATTCGAAGTGATGGTGGATCGGACTCATTTTGAATACCCGCTTGCCTCTCGTCTTAAACGAGGCGACCTGAATGATGACCGACAGCATTTCGATGACGAACACGCCGCCGATGACGATGAGCAGCAGCTCCGTCTTCGTCAGGATCGCGACGGCCGCGAGCCCCCCGCCAATGCCGAGCGACCCCGCGTCGCCCATGAACACCTTCGCGGGATGCGCGTTGTAGACGAGGAAGCCCAGCACCGCGCCGATCATCGCCGCAGAGAAAATCGCGGACTGCTGTTGCGTCGCTTCGAGCGCGATGAACGCGAACGCGCCAAATGCCAGGGCGCTTGTCCCGGACAGAAGGCCGTCCAATCCGTCGGTAAAATTCACCGCATTGCTCGAAGCGAAGAAAATGACGATGACGAACAAATAGTAGCCCCAGCCGAGATCGATCGACCAGCTCGTGCCGGGCATCCCGATCGTCGTACCGTGGCCCATCCGGTACAGCAGAAAGCAGAACAGGACGGAGAAGAGCAGCTGGCCGAACAGCTTCTGCTTGGCGGTCAGGCCGAGCGAGCGCTTCAGCGCGATCTTGATATAGTCGTCGAGGAAGCCGACGAGACCGAATCCGAGACTCGCGACGAGCAGCGACCAGAAGGCGAGTCCCCGGTCGGAAAATTTCAGAAACGCGAGCGTCAGGGCGAGCAGGATGATGATGCCGCCCATCGTCGGCGTTCCGGTCTTCTTGAGATGCGATTGCGGCCCTTCGACCCGCACCTGCTGGCCGAACTTGAGCCGGCGCAGCAGCGGAATGAACAGCGGGCCGAGCAGCGCGGCCAGCACGAAGGAGACGCCGAGCGTCCATAATGTCGAAGCGTAGTCCAACTCAGTTCCCCCCCGTTCCTTGCCGCAGGCGCCGGACGACTTCCTCGAGTCGCATGCCGCGCGAAGCCTTCACGAGCACGAGATCGTCGGGCGCGAGCGCCTGAAGCACCGCGTCCGCCAGCTCGCCCTTGTCGGCGAAATGGCGCACGGCGCCTTCCGGCAACCGCGCCTTCGCGGCGTCGGCCGTATGCGCGGACAGCGGCCCGAAGGCGAACAGTCCGTCCACGCGGTCCGAAGACAGCTCACGGCCGATGCCCGCGTGGAACTCGGCCTCGTCGGGGCCGAGCTCCAGCATGTCGCCGAGGACGAGCCATTTTCGGCGGAAGCCCCCGAGCCGGGCGACGAGATCGATCGCCGCCCGCATCGAGGTGGGACTGGCATTGTAGGCGTCGTTCAACACGAGCGCGCCGTTCCAGGCCGCCGTCCGCTCGATGCGCATGCCGGTCAACGCCGCCGACCGAAGTCCGTCTGCGATTTGCGCCTCGGGCACGCCGAACAGACGGCCGACCGCGATGGCGGCGAGCGCGTTGATCGCGTTGTGGCGTCCGGGGATCGACAGCTCGAAGGGCTCGCGTGCTTCATCCCCCGCCAGGGCGAACGTCACGCCGTCCGGACGGACGTCGATCCGCGCCGCGCGCAGGTCGTCCCCCGCGTCCTCTCCGAAGGTGACGGCGCGCAGCCGCCCGGCCGGCAGGTTCAACGCAGCGAGCTCTTCCCGGAGCAGCGGCTCGTCGCCGTAATAGACGAGCGTGCCGCCCGGCTTCAGCCCTTCGGCGATTTCCAGCTTGGCGCGGGCGATGTTGCGCCGCGAGCCGAGCTGCAGCAGGTGCGACTCGCCGACGTTCGTGATGACGGCCGCATCCGGCGGCGCGATGCCGGCGAGCAGCGCAATCTCGCCCCGCGCGCTCATGCCCATCTCGAGCACGAGCACTTCCGCGGCGGGGTCCGCCCGCAGGATCGTGAGCGGAAGTCCGATATGATTATTGAAGTTGCTTTCGGTTTTCACGACTTGGTACGTCGTCGCGAGGACCGAGGCGATCAAGTCTTTGGTCGTCGTCTTGCCGTTGCTGCCGGTCACCCCGACGACGCGGGGATTCCAGGAAGCGAGATAGCGGGCCGCCAGCGCCTGCAGCGCGGCGAGCGTATCCGGCACGCGGACGAGCGGCAGCGCCGTCTCCGGGGCCGGCCGGTCCGCCTGCCAGAGCGCGGCGGCCGCTCCGGCCGCCTCCGCCTCCGCCAGATAGTCATGCCCGTCGAAGCGGTCGCCCGCGAGCGGCACGAACAGCTGGCCGGCCGCGGTCGACCGCGAATCGGTCGACGCGCCGGCGATCCGCCGCACGCCCGCGGCATCCGCGTCCCGCGCCGAAATCCCGGCGGCTCCGCACCAGGCGGCAACTTCGTTTAGCGTCGCTTGAATCACTGCACCCGTCTCCTTATGGCGGCTCGCGCCTCGAGGCGGTCGTCGAAGTCGTGCTTGACGCCGCCGATGTCTTGATAGGTTTCATGGCCTTTTCCCGCTATCAATACTACATCCCCCGGGCTTGCCATTTCAACCGCTTTTTGGATCGCCTCGCGCCGGTCGGGCACGAGGGAATAGCCGTCCGCCGGCGTGTTCGCCTCGCGCAGCCCCGCCTCGATGTCCCGCAGGATCGCCTCCGGATCCTCGGTGCGCGGATTGTCGCTCGTCACAATCAGGTAGTCCGCCCATTCGGCGGCGATCCTCCCCATGATCGGCCGCTTCGTCCGGTCGCGGTCCCCGCCGCAGCCGAAAACGCAGATGACGCGTCCTTCGGCGATTTCCCGCACGGTGCGCAGCACGTTGTCCAACCCGTCCGGCGTATGCGCGTAGTCGACGATAACGGCATAGGGCTGCCCCACGTCGACCGCCTCGACCCGGCCGGGCACGACCGGCGTTTCTTCGAGGCTGTGGACCGCGGCGCCCAGCGCGATGCCTTCGCAGAGCGCGGCGGCTAGGGCGGCCAGCGCGTTATAGACGTTGAACTTGCCGACGAGCCGCAACTGGACGTCCCGGCTGCCCTTGAATGTCTCGACCCGGAAGGACGTGCCCCGGGACGTGATGCGGACGTTCTTCGCGCGGACGTGCGCCTCGCGCTCGACGCCATAGGTGACGACCTCCGCGGCGGTCAGCTTGGCGTATTGAGCCGACGCCTCGTCGTCCGCGTTCAGCACCGCGTACGTCCGCTGCGCCGGATCCGCGGCGTAGGCGTTGCCGAGCCGCGAGAAGAAAAGTCCCTTCGCAGCGGCGTACGCCTCCATCGTGCCGTGGTAGTCCAGATGGTCCTGCGTCAGATTGGTGAAGATCGCGGTGCGGAACCGGGTGCCCTTCACCCTCCCCTGCTCCAGCGCGTGCGAGCTGACCTCGATGACGGCCCGCTCCGTCCCCGCTTCGACCATTCGGGCGAACAGCCGTTGCAGGCCGAGCACGTCCGGCGTGGTGCCGGACATGGGCACCGACTGCCCGGCGAACCGGGCTTCGATCGTGCCGATCACGCCGGGCGACACGCCCGCGTCCGCGAGAATCCGCTCGACGAGATAGGTCGTCGTCGTCTTGCCGTTCGTCCCGGTGACGCCGATCGGCCGCAGTCGGTGCGACGGCTGGCCGTAGTAGGCGTCCGCCAGCACGGCGAGCGCGTGGCGGACGTCGGGCACGACGATCTGCGCGACGGGCAGCGGCAGCTCGCGGTTCGTGACGAGCGCCGCGGCGCCCCGCTCCGCCGCTTGCGGCGCGAAGTCGTGTCCGTCGACGGTGTGGCCGGGCAGGCAAAAAAACAGCTGCCCGGGCGCAACAGCACGGGAATCCGCTTCGAGGCCCGTCAACTCCTTATGGGTATCGCCGATCGTTCGATAGACCAGCAAATGTTCGCATAGCGTATGTAACTGCATCGTATTCTGGGCCCCCTTCGACAACTTCCTCTCCATTATCGACCAACGTCATGCCCCTTACAAGAGAAAGGGTCCGTTTCTTTGAAAATGCTAATGTGCGAATTGGTCGGCCCGCCACATCCTGCCATACCTGTCAGGAGGACGGCCGCGCGAAGCGGCTTGCCAGCCGCTCCGCGCCCGATCTCCTCCCCCTCCGTCAATGGCTGCCGGGCGCCGCGCCGCCTTTGCCGTTGTCCTCGTCGCCGAGATAGATGCGGATGGTCGACCCTTTCGGCACCCGCTGTCCTGCGGCCGGCGCCTGGCGGAGGACTGTCCGCCCTTTGCCCGAAGCCGACAGGTTGAAGTTCATGTTCATGTCCTCGTACAGGTCCGTCGCCGTCTTGCCGACGATGTTCGGCACCGTCACCATCGGCACCTCGCCGTATTTGTACTCCTTGTTCAGCTGCTTTTCGCGCGGCGCGACGCCGAGATGCGGCAGCGCGTCGGCCATAATGTTGCGAACGATCGGAGCGGCGACGACACCGCCGAACTGGATGCCCTTCGGATTGTCCACCGCCACGTACACGACGATTTTCGGATCGTCCGCCGGGGCGAAGCCGATGAACGAAACGATGTGCTCGCTCGCGGAGTAGACGCCGTTCACGACTTTCTGCGCGGTCCCCGTCTTGCCCCCGACGCGGTAGCCGTCGAGGAACGCGTTGCCCCCTGTGCCTTGGGCGACGACGCTTTCGAGCGCTTCGCGCACCTGTTTCGACGTCTCCGGCGAGATGACCTGGCGGACCAGCTCGGGCTGCACTTCTTCCCGCACCTCGCCGGTTTCCGGCTGAATCCATGCCTTGGCGACGTGGGGCTTGAACAGCTTGCCCCCGTTGATCGCGGCAGCGACGGCGGTAATCTGCTGGATCGGCGTGACCGACACCCCTTGGCCGAACGCCGTCGTCGCCAGTTCGACGGGGCCGACGTTGGCCGGCTTGAACAGAATGCCGTTCTCTTCGCCTTCGAGATCGATGCCGGTCCGCTTGCCGAAGCCGAACCCTTTGATATAGTCGAACAGCTTCTCCTTGCCGAGCCGCTGTCCGAGCGCGACGAAGCCCGGGTTGCAGGAGTTTTCCACAACTTCGAGGAACGTTTGGCTGCCGTGTCCGCCTCTTTTCCAACAGCGAAGCTTGGCCCCCGCTACGTCGACGTAGCCCGGATCGTAGAAACGCTCGTTTTTCAAATCCACCTTGCCTTCCTGCAGCGCGGCGGACAGCGTGATGATCTTGAACGTGGACCCCGGTTCGTACGTCATCCAGATCGGCAGATTGCGGTTGTACACCTGCGGATCGACTTCCTGGTACTTGTCGGGCTGAAACGTCGGGCGGCTGCCCATCGCGAGAATTTCGCCCGAGCTCGGGTCCATCGCGATTGCGATGACATGGTCAGGCTGATATTTGAGCATCGCCTGGTCGAGCTCGCGTTCCACGATCGATTGGACGGTCTGATCGATCGTGAGCTGCAGCGTCAGGCCGTCCTTGGGCGGCTGGTACGCTTCGTTCGAATTCGGCATTTGCCTTCCTGCCGCGTCCGTCAGGAACGACAGGCTCCCCGGCACGCCGGACAGCTGGCTGTCGTACTTTTTCTCGACGCCGGTCAGGCCGCCGTCGTAGCCGGTAATGCCGAGCACCTGGGCGGCCATTTCGCCGAACGGATAGTAACGTTTGTTATCGCCGGCCACGTAGATGCCGGGCAGCGCCAGATCGACGATCTGCTGAGCGAGCTCGGCCGTGATCTTGCGTCCGCCGGGCCAGAGCTTCACGCTGCTTTCCCTTTTGCTCAAGAGGGTGTTGAGCTTTTCCTCGGTCATGCCGAGCAAAGGGGCAAGCCGGCGCGCGGCATCGGCCTTGTCCTTGACTTGGGCCGGCACCGCGTAAACCGTCGGGGAGCTAATATTGTAAGCCAGCTTCACGCCGTTGCGGTCGGTGATCGTGCCGCGGTTGGCCTCGAAGGGAATGTTGCGGCGCCAGGAATCCTCCGCTTGCTTGGCGAGATCTCCGCCTTTGTACAACTGGACGTAGGCCAGCCTGAATACGAGCGCGAGAAAAGCGACGAACACCGCGACAAGGGCGATAAACAGCCGCCTGCGCACGGTGACTTGCGAGATTTTCACGAGACAACCCCCTCCCCCGGAACGTCGGAGTATTACTCCCAAACTATTCCGGGATGGAGGGGGTTAGAACAAGCCTGGGGTTGTACGTCTCGCCGCCCGCGCCGCGAACGGGTCGCCGCGCGCGTCAGTCGGTCTTCTTGTCCGGCGGAGGTGTGCCCTCCGGGGGTGGCGTGCCTTCCGGCGGCGGCGTGCCGCTCGTCTCCGGCGGCGGCGTGGACGCGGTGCCATCCTCTGTCGGCGGCGCCAACGTCAGCGCGATCGTGAGCTTGCCTTCCGTCCGCGCCGCCTGCTGGGCCACGACATAACCTTCGCCTTTCACGGAGCAGACGCCGCCGAGCAGCTTGCACATCTCGAGCGCGTCGCGCATCGCAAGTCCTTTGAGGCTCGGGACGTTGTCCAGCGTTTTCTCCGTCAGCAGATATACCTGCTGCTGCATCGGGAGAAGGCCGCCCGCGTCCGGCAACTGTCCGAGCACTTTGTCGCCTTTGCCGAGCACGACCGTCTCGAAGCCGGCGCTTTGCAGCTTCGTTTTGGCGTTCGCCGTCGACTCGCCCTCCACGTTCGGCACCTTTGCCGTCACCGGCGCATCGGATTTCGTCTCCTCTTCGAGCGCCTTCGCTTCGTCGTCCGTCAACTTGGGCAGGATGCCCAAGTGTTTCAGCGATTGCTCCATAATCTGCTTGAAGATCGGAGCGGCGATCCGGCCGCCCGCCGCAAGATCGTCCTGCGGCTGGTCCACGAGCACGTACAGCACGATCTGCGGATCCTCCACCGGCGCATAGCCGATGAAGGAGACGACGTACCGGTCGGTCGAATAATCCTTGCCGACGACGGTCTGGGCCGTCCCCGTCTTGCCGGCGATCCGGTAGCCCGGAATGTAGGCGTTTTTGCCGGTCCCGATCTTCTGGTCGCTGACGACCTGTTCGAGATATTCGCCTACTTTGCGGGACGTCTCCGGGGAGATGACCTGGCGGACCGTCTTCGGCTGGATCTCGACTTTTTCGCCCGTGTTCGGGTCGCTGATTTCCTTGACGAGGTGCGGCACCATGAGCTTGCCGCCGTTGGCCACCGCCGCCACGGCCGCGACTTGCTGGATCGGCGTCACGGTGACGGCCTGGCCGAACGTGGCTGAGGCGATGTCCCGATTGGCGCTCATTCTCGTATTGCCGAGCACCTCGCCGGGCAGATCGACGCCTGTCTTCTGGGAAAACCCGAAGTTGGTGATGTACTGGCGGAACTTGTCTTTGCCGAGCTTCTCGTAGCCCAGCTTGACGAACGCGACATTACTCGAATGCTTGAGCCCTTCCAGGTAAGAGATTTTGCCCCAGCCGTCCCGTTTGGAGTCGCGGATCGGCTTGTCCTTGTTCGAGATCGAAATGCTGCCCGACATGTATTTGTCGTTCGGATCGAACAACCCTTCTTCCACGGCCGCCGCCAGCGTGACGATCTTGAACGTGGAGCCGGGTTCGTATACCGATTGGACGGCGTTGTTCTTGAAGGCGGATTGGTCCTTGAACTGCCAGTATTGGTTCGGATTGAAGTCGGGCAGGCTGACCATGCCCAATATTTCCATCGTCTTCGGATCGGCGGCGATCGCCGTCATGCTGACCGGCCGGTATTTCTCATAGCCTTCCCGCATCGCCTGCTCCATGTAATACTGGATGTCTTTGTCGATCGTCAGCTTGACGTTTTTGCCGTCGACCGGCTGCGTCGCTTCGACCTTGCCGTCCGGCAGCTGCGTGCTTTTCCCGTCCTTCTCGTACTTGATTTTGCCCGGCGTGCCTTCGAGCTCGTCGTTGAGCGAACGCTCGAGCCCCATGATCGCCTCGTTGTCCTTGTTCTCGTATCCGAGAATTTGCGAGGCGAGAGAGCCGTTCGGATAGTACCGCTTCTGCTCCTCGCTTAGGATGATGCCGACATTTTTGAGCTTCGTCTGCTCCTGCAGCGATTTGACGAACGCCTTGAAGCGGTCGGCGACCGCTTTGTCCATCTTCCAGCCTTCCGGACGGATTTCCCGCTGCGTCAAATACTCGCCGGTCTCTTTTTTCGCTTCGAGATTGGCCCGGATCTCGCTTTCGTCTTTCCCGAGAATGTTATGGATTTTGGAGACGATCTGGTCTCCGAGCTTCCACTCGGGGTGCTTCTGGTCGATCTCGTGAATGAGCTTCGGGTTGACCGCCAGCGTATAGGCGGAGGCGGCCGCGGCCAAGACGTTGCCGGACCGGTCCGTGATCGTCCCCCGCTGCTGCGGAAGCTTCTTGGACGTCATCCAGGTCGTGCGCGCCTGCTTCTCCCAGAAGGCTGCGTTAGCCACCTGAACCCAATAGATGCGTCCCCATAAACCGAGAAAAAGGAGGGTCAGGAACCCTCCCAAGAACAGCGTGCGCAGTTTGATTCTCTTGGTCATCCCCCATCACCTTCTGTCGGATGTTAGGGCTTCGTTTGCGAAGCCGCTTGATCTTTGTCGGCCGACAACGTAATCGGTTGCTGGTCCAGCTTTTGCAGCCCCAGCTTCTGCGCCTTTTTCGCGATCTCCGCGGGATCCATGAGCCTGTCGACTTCGCGTTGAAGCTCGCGGGTCTGGGAAGTCGCCTGCTGATATTCGTTCGTCGTCTTCTGAATCTCGCGATTCATCTCGTAGAGTCCGGCTGATCGATAGATAACGAGGCCGGTCACGGCGACGAACAACGCCACCGTGAACAGATAAAGCAGCTTCTCCCCGACCGGCAATTGGCGGCGGCGAGGCTGTTGCGAAGGAGACTGCCGGGAAGGAGCGGGTCCTTTCTGCTGCGGCAGCTCCGGCTTGCGCTCCTCGCGGATCGCGAGATTTCCATAGTAAGCCATGTACGCTCTCTCCCCCTTGATTGGATGGTTCTATGCGACGGTTGCTTCTTGACGATCGTAGGACTTGCCGGCACGATGCCGGGTCAGATCTTCTCCGCGACACGCAGCTTGGCGGAGCGGGCTCGGTTGTTGTCCGCGAGCTCTCGCTCGGAAGGCAGGATCGGCTTGCGCGGCGTGAGCCGCAGCCGCCCGTCTCCGCCGCCGCAGACGCACACCGGAAAGTCCGGCGGGCAGCGGCAGGTGGCGACTTCCTTCGCGAACGTCGTCTTGCAGATGCGATCCTCGAGCGAATGAAACGTGATGACGGCGATGCGGCCGCCCGGACGGACGACCTCGATCGCTTGGTTCAGCGCGTCCTGAAACGCGCCGAGCTCGTCGTTGACGGCGATGCGGATCGCCTGGAACGTCCGTTTGGCCGGATGGCCCCCGGTGCGCCGGACGGCCGCCGGGATGGCGGCTTTGACCAGCTCCGCGAGCTCCCCGGTTTTCTCGATCGGCGCCTTCTGTCTGGCTGCGACGATCTGGCGGGCGATCTTGCGGGCGAACTTCTCTTCCCCGTAATCGCGGAGGATGCGGGCGAGCTCCTGCTCGTCCCATTCGTTCACGATCTCTCTGGCGGTGAGGCGCTGGCTCTGGTCCATCCGCATGTCCAGCTCGGCGTCGTGCTGATAGCTGAAGCCGCGATCGGCCTCGTCGAGCTGCGGGCTGGACACGCCCAGGTCGAACAGCACCCCGTTCACCTGCGGCGTTCCGTCCGGGCCGGCGACGCCGGCTTCGCGGAGCGCCTCGGAAAGGCGCCGGAAGTTGCTCTTCACCAGCGTCACGACCGCGCCGTAGGACGACAGCCGCTCCCGGGCATGAGCGAGGGCCGTATCGTCCTGATCCAGTCCGATGAGCCTGCCGCTCGGGCCGAGCCGCGACGCAATCGCTTCGCTGTGGCCGGCCCCGCCGAGCGTACAATCGACATAGATGCCGTCTTCCTTGATGTTGAGTCCGTCGACCGCTTCCTCTTTGAGCACGGTAATGTGGTGAAACACGCTTCTACCTCCCGGCAACCTCTCGGGGTCTTTCTGAATTTTTGTCTATGTAACAGGAATGTGTGAACGATCTTCAGGCGATCCGACGCTTCATTAGAAGTTGAAGTCGAAATCGACCAGCTTCTCGGCGATCTCGTTAAACGAATCCTGGGACATCCTGCTGTACGCTTCCCATGTGGTCCTGTCCCAAATCTCCACGCGGGTGGAGACGCCGATAATGGTGCAATCTTTGTCTAGCTTGGCATACTCTCGCAAGTGATTCGGCACGTTTACCCTTCCCTGTTTGTCCCACTCGCATTCGGACGCGCCGGAGAAGAGCAGACGGGAGAACGCCCGCGCGTTCGCCGCCATCGAAGGCAGCGACTTCATCTTCTGCTCCAGGAGGTTCCATTCCTCGCGGGGGTAGACGAACAAGCAGTTGTCGAGGCCGCGGGTGACGATAAAATCGGTGCCGAGGACTTCGCGGAATTTAGCGGGAATGATGATTCGGCCTTTGTCGTCGATCGAATGCTGGTATTCCCCTAAAAACATGCGTCCCCCACACCTCCTCCATCTTCCACCACTTTGCCCCACTTTGAACCACTATGATCACTATTCGCGTCTAAAAAAAGAAATCCTGCCTAAATGAGCAGGATTTCATAAAAATATTTTAGGGGATTAACGAATCTCCCTCGATTCGTCAGAACCTTCTCCGTCCGGCGCTTCCTCGACCGCATCCGCCGGCGACGCGGCGGTTGCCGTCGGATTCGTCGGAACCGACGCGTTCAAGCGCGAACGACGTTCCGCTGCGGCTTCGCGGCGCGCGCGCCGGCCCCGCCGAACGAGCAGCCAGAGCGGCACCCCGATGATGGCTGCAACAGCCAGGATCGGCAGCAGGGCGGCGAGCGCGGTCAAGACGCCTTCCCCGAATGTTTGCAGGAGGCCCGTGCTGCCCGACATGGCATTGCCGAGCCGGGCGCCCAGCCCGATCCTTCCGACATTCCCATCCGTCGGCTCCTCGGCAGGACCTTCGTACAGGCGCAAATTAACCGTCGAATAAGCGACATTCTGATCCAGATACCGGATGCGGCCTTGGATTTGCTCGATCTCTTGCTGCACGTTGCCCACCTCGTTCGAGAAGCGGACCAGATCGTCGGACTTCGTCGCTTTGTCCATGAAGGCGAGCAGCCGCGTCTCTACCAGACGCTTCGCCTTCAGCCGAGCTTCGAGATCGACGTACTCTTCCGTGACGTCGTTGCCCTTGATCTGCCGCTCGAACCCGGTGTGCGGAATCTCGCCCAGCTGCCCCAGGAAGTTGCTGAACCCGGCGGACGGGATCTTGATGGTGTACGTGGATCCGGCATAGTCGCCGTTGCGCGAATCCGCGAATTGGACGATATAACCTCCGCTTTGAAAAATCAGATCGCTGACCTGGCGTTCGCCCGCGGCGAAGCGTTCCACCTTCAGGACGACGTCGGCATTGTAGACCATCTTGCGATTGAAGCCGGCGGCCGCATCCGCGATCGGCCCCAGCGCGGTTCCCGCATCCGTCCCGTTGGTCGACGGGAGGTCGGGCAAGGCCGCAGCGGTGCCCTTCGAAGCGCCCGCACCCCCCTCGGCCGCGTCCGCCATGCTCGTTTTCGCCTCGACGGCCGCCGACTCGCTCTTCGCCAGCGCTTGCGGCGCGGGTTGGACGGCCGAGATGGATTCGCTGTCGCGGTCCGAGCTGCTGCACCCGGCGAGCAGCGCCAGCACGACCGCCGTCCAGAGGGCAAGCAGCGCGCCCATCGCCCGTCTCCGCCTATCGGCCCCTTGTCGATTCGTCTCCTTCAGCAATCGTTTCCGCTTCCTTCCCTGCCGTTGTGGAGCCATCACCTGCAGTTGTCGCTGTTTCGCTTCCCGCGGTTGTCGACTCATCTGCATCCGCGATTGTCGCACCTTCCGCATCCGCCATTGTCCCACCTGCGCCATTTGGCATCCCCCTTGTCTGGTCAGACTGCCCTCTAGACGCGAAGGATATGGAAATGGTTGCAAAAACGCCCAAATGATTCATCCCGGTGTCGGCGATGAGGACCCCGTTTCCGCAGACGGTCGTCCACATTTTCGACGGTCTCGCCATTGCGCGCCCCCTAGCGCCCAGTGTGATCCTTCATCCAAGCGCAAAGAAACGCCTCTCCGCCGACATCGTCGGTTGGAAAGGCGTTTCTTTTTCGTCTTGATCTCGAAAACACGGCGGGGAGCGGTCCGCTCCCTACAGCAAGCAGCGATCCCCACTTTCGGCTCCGCCCGGAACGAGTTAACCCGAAAATCGGGTTATCTCCCTCAATCCCCGCTGCGTTCCCCGCCGAGGCTCGGTCCAGGCTCTCCCCTCGCTGAATCAGTGCGCCGTCCAGCTGGCCAGGTAAGCGCGCTGCTCGTCGCTCAGCCGGTCGATCGAAATGCCCAGCGACTCGAGCTTCGTCCGCGCGACTTGCTCGTCGAGCTCGTAGGGCACGTTCACGACTTGCTTGCCGATCGATTCGTATTGCTCGTTCACGTAGCGGAGCGACAACGCCTGCAGCGCGAAGGTCATGTCCATGATTTCGGCCGGGTGTCCGTCGCCGGCCGCCAGATTCACGAGGCGACCCTCGGCCAGCACGTAGATGCGGCGTCCGTCCTTCAGCAAATATTCCTCGATGTTGCGGCGCACGACGCGCTTCGAGACCGATTGCGCCGCCAGCTCGACGAGGTTCACCTCGACGTCGAAATGGCCTGCGTTCGACAGAATGGCGCCGTCCTTCATGTTCGCGATGTGCTCGCCCCGGATGACGTCTTTGTTCCCGGTAACCGTGACGAAGAAATCGCCTACCTTGGCCGCTTCCGCGATCGACAGCACCGCAAAGCCGTCCATGTAGGCTTCTACCGCCTTGATCGCGTCCACCTCGGTGACGACGACGTTGGCGCCAAGCCCCTTGGCCCGCATCGCCACGCCTTTGCCGCACCAGCCGTAGCCGTTTACGACGACCGTCTTGCCGGCCACGACGAGGTTCGTCGTCCGGTTGATGCCGTCCCAGACGGATTGGCCGGTGCCGTAGCGGTTATCGAACAAATATTTGCAGTAGGCGTCGTTGACGGCGACCATCGGAAACTGCAGCGAGCCGTCCTTTTCCATCGCTTTGAGCCGCAGAATGCCCGTCGTCGTCTCCTCCGCGCCTCCGCGCACGTTCGCGAGCAAGTCTTTGCGCTCCGTGTGCAGAATTGTCACGAGGTCGCCCCCGTCGTCGATGATCAGGTCCGGCTTCGTCTCGAGCGCTTTGACCATGAGGTCGTGATATTCCTGCGGATCCGGGTTGTACTTGGCGTACACCGCGATGCCGTCCTCCACGAGCGCCGCGCAGACGTCGTCCTGCGTGGACAGCGGGTTGCTGCCGGTAATCGCGACTTCCGCGCCGCCCGCTTGCACCACCTTCGCCAGATAAGCGGTTTTTGCTTCGAGATGAAGCGAAATGGCGACCTTCAGCCCTTTGAACGGCTGGTCGCGCTCGAACTGCTCGCGGATGCGGTTCAGCACCGGCATGTGCGCCTGCACCCAATCGATTTTCAGCCGGCCTTCCGGCGCCAGGGACGGATCCCGAATAATGCTGTTCAACGTCGTTTTCATGGTTTGTGAACGACCTCCTAGATTGACATTGTATGCGGGAGACTAGCCTTCGAGCAATCGGTGTCCACCCGTAACGTCGAATGGAACTTCCCTCAGCGAATCGAGCCAGCCCGGCCCGTAGCGATTTGCGAAATGAATGCCGCCCAGCACCCGCTCCTGCGGCTTGCCTTGCGGCCAGAGCGAGCCCATCATGCGGTCCCATTGACGCAGCGCGTCTTCGTGCCGCTTGGCCAGGGCGCCGGTGGTTTGCTGCTCCAAATAGGCGATCTGCTCCAAAATTTTGCTGCGATTGCGCTCGCCCAGACGGTCCATCCCCGGTTGCACGGCGGAGACGGTCTCGAGCAGCGGCGCGTACAGCCGGTCGAACGCTTCGCGGACGGAAGCGAACTTCGCCTCCAGATCCCAGCGGTCCTGCGCGGCCAGCCACTCGGCCTTGCGCGCATCGCCCTGCAGGATCAGCTCCTCCGCCGTCAGCTTGTACTTGGCGAGCAGCTTGGCGATCGAAGGCTCGAGATAGGTGAACGATTGGCGGGGGACGAGCAGCGGCAGCCGCAGCCCGAACAGCTCGAACGACGGTCCGAGGACGCCCCAATAGGCGATCTCCGCAGGGCCGAGAACGGTGGCCAGCACCGGCAGGAGGTACTCCTGCATGAGCGGGCGGGTCAGCGCATTGTTGCTGAATCGCTCCGGCGACTCCTCCGTCCAGCGGAGCAGCTCGTCGCGGTCGATCGAGACTTCCCCTCGCCGGTCCTGGAAGCCTTCTTCCCGTCGATACAGCAGCGTGCGTCCTTGTTCAAGGTGGAGAAACAGGTTCGCGATCTCGGGCGAAGACTCCGCCTGAAGCGGGTAGCCGAGCGCCTTCACCCGCTCTTCGCCTTCGGCGATAGCCGCGCTGATCGCTTCGTTCCGGTCGACCATCTCCCGGAACATCGGACTCTCCAGGCGGCGAAGCGCCGGATCGTCCGAGTCGAGCAGGATGAGGCCGTCGCGGCCGAACCAATCGGACAGCAGGCGGGCAAACGCCAGCGTCAGCGTCGGCGCGTCTTCAAGATGACGCGAAATCTGTCGCAGCAGCGCAGGCTTGAATTCGGTGTCCGGCAGCGCCCGGGCGAGTGCGCTAACGGCAACGTCCCAATCGGAGGCCGACAGCGACGTGCGGCTGACCGCGTGGCGCGGACCTTCCGGCCGGTCGAGCCGGAGACGCATCGATTGGCCATCCGCCTCGCCGGCAAAAATCGGATTGCCTTCGACGTACACATGGTTGGCTTCGTCGAAGTCGTGGTCCTCGCCCGCGATCCAGAAGACGGGCACGACCGGACGGCCAAGCAGCCGCTCGGCGTGCCGGGCGGTCTGAACGACGGTCAGCGCCTTGTAAACGATGAGCAGGGCGCCGCCGAACAGGCCGGCTTGCTGGCCGCCAACGACGGCCAGCGTACCGTCCCGCTCCAGCAGCGAGATCGATTCGAGCGCGCGGTCGTGCGGGGACAGCAGCGCCTGGTAAGTCCGCAAAGCGGCGCCGAGCGCCTTGCGGTCCGCCCTGCGGTCCGCAAGGCCGTCCAGGTCCTCCGCGCGCCGCCGCCAGTCGGCGATTTCGCCGGGATGGGCGCCAAAAAGACGGCGCGTGCCGGTATCGCCCGATCTGTATTGTTCCGCCAAGGACGGGGCAGACAAGCCTTGGAGGGGATATACGTTCATTTTAGAGGGTCCTCCCGTCAGAATGCGTCAGATTACCATATCAAATCCGATTGTACACGAGGCGGTCAAAAGGCGTCAAAGCTCGTCTCGGCGCCCGAAGCGGGCATTTGCTCCCTCGCGCCCGCCCGCGCGACGCCTCGTTCTCGGACCCGTGCGCGGGCGGCGGTTGCCGCCCGGCATGCGCCAGGGGCTGCCCCGCCGATCCTTGCGGACGGACGGGACAGCCCCTGGGCGGACGTCCGAGGCGCGCCGATGCCGGCGCCGGCGAACCGGACGGCTAAACCGAATGGCCTAGCGCGCTGCGGACGAGCTCAACGAGCATGAGCAAAATATAGAGGACGCTCATGGCGAAAAAGGACAGCCGCCATATCGCCCGGAACAGCCGCATGCTGTTCACCTTGCCGCGCAGCCGGTACTGCGCATTGCCGATCAGGCCGGCGCCAAGCAGCATGAAGAGCAGAATGAGATAAGGCCCGAACTGATTGCCTAGCAGCTTGTTCAGCAGCGAAGCGACGATGCCGAGCAGGAAGGCCGTCGTAATGTCCATCGCCAGCCGGATCGCCCGCTGCCGATCCCCGCCGCGGGCGGCGGCGACCACGAACACGAGCAGGAAAGGCAGGACCGGCACGATGGCCAGAAAGGCGTATGCGGATACCAAAGCTTCCCACAACGAACCCATTCACACGTCTCCTCCGTCGCCTGGAATCGCTTCGATGAGCGCCGTCAGCTTGCCGTTCCACGGAGCCGGCAGTCCCGCCTGCCGCGCGAGCCGGGCGACCGCCCCGTTGATGGCGCCGATCTCCGTCGGGCGGCCGGCTTCCGCGTCCTGCAGCATGGAGGAGCGGTTGGCGGCCGTGCGCGCGCAGATATCCAGCAGCTCGTCCCACAGCCCAGGATCGTCCCGCAAGCCGTAGCGGCGAAGAACGGGAACCGTCTCGTCGAACAGCGTCCGCATCAGCGCAAGCCGGACATCCGTCGCAGGGAGCTGCCCGTTCGGAATGCGCAGCAGGGCGGTCAGCGGATTGATCACGGCGTTACTTAGCAATTTCCGCAACATTCTCTCCGTCATATCATTCGACAGGAAGGCGGTAAATCCTGCCTGTTTCAACACCTTTTCTGCAAGCCGGAGCCCGTCTCCGCCGACCTCGGCCTCCCGGCGGGGGGCATCCGTCTCGAATAACGGCGCGTCTCCCAGCCAAGTCGTCCCGGCTCCCGTATGCCGGACGGTGACCGGATCGACGCGCGTCGCCCCCTCCGTCGTCACGGCCGCGATCAAATGCCGGCCCGGCAGCGCCGCCGCCAGCCGGTCCGTATGGCCGATGCCGTTGCAAAACGCCGCGACCGCGGCGCCCGGCGGCGCCGCCTCGGCCAGCCGCGCGAGCAGCTCCGGCGTCAGCGCGGGTTGTTTGACAGTGAGCAGCACGAGCTCCGCCGGCGCTTCGCCCGCCCGGTCCAGCGGCGCCGCCGACACCTTTGCCGAGCCGATCGGCTCGCCCGCCGCCCCGCGGACGGCGATGCCCCTCTCCGCGAGCGCCCGCGCCTGTGCCTCTCCCCGGGTCCACACCGTGACAGGCAAGCCCGCCAGCGCCATTTTCCCCGCCAGCAGCAAGCCGATCGAGCCCCCGCCTAGCACCGCCATGGTCGCCATCCTTCGTCCCTCCCGCGTCCAGATCCAGAAAAGGCGTTCCCCGCCTTCCTCTCATTGCCTTCATGATAGCCGGATCGACGGACGAAAGCCACCTCGTTCGCCGAAAAGCGAAACGGGTGGCTCTCTGGAAATCGACTTGCCTATTCGATGCGCTCGAGGTTGCCGTTGGCATCCATTTTGAAGCGGGCCTTTTCGTCTTCCTGATCTTCCGCGAGAAAGGCGAGCCGGCGCGCCCGGTCCATGATGCGAATCAGCGCCTTGTAATCGTCGTTTACGACTTGATAGTCGGTCTGCACCTCGTTCACTTCTTTGGAGAGCTTGTCGTTCGACTGGCGCAGCGAGCTTAGCAGGTCTTCTTTTTCTTTCAACTCTTTGTCGAGCGTCCGGACTTGCCGGGTGAGATCCTGGACCGTATTCTTCCATTGCCGCAAATATCGGATAACCGCCTCCATAGATAAGGAGTCCGCAGACAGCAGTTCGGTTTTCGCAGATTCGGCTTCGTCGCCGGAAGACGGCAGCCGCTCCGGCTGGGTCAATCCGGAAATGCCTTGCTTCTTGAGATAATTCCGCTTTTGACGCTGCTGCTTGGCGATCGAGATCGCCTCATCGTAGCGCTTGCGCACGCAGCTGTTCCAGCGGAACCCGCAGGCCGCGGACGTTCGGGCGATTCTTTGCCCAACTTCTTCAAATGCAGCGAGCTGGGTACTTCCTTCTCTAATGTGGCGCAGCGTGACTTCCGCGAGGATCAGGTCGTCATCCGCACTCCATGCGTCTTGTCTGACAGCCGCCATGGGGTTCAGTCCCTCCTTGTCTACGCATAGGTTTCATGATCTTCTTCATTCATCTTTATGCCCATGGTAGAATTCATAGAATCTATCGGATACTTCTAGGTATATCCATTTTTTCGAACGGTATACCTTCGGCCGGCGGCGAGACGTGTCCTGTCGATCGCGCACGGGTGAAGACGAACGATGGAAATGTATAATGGAGCCAATCCGGTGGAACGATGTAAGCGATCGCGGCGAACGGGGAGCCTTGTACGAAAAGTTTGCCATTTCGTCACTTCTTCCGGTTTACACTCGATTGGCGATAAAGGTATAATATGCTGTAGAATTCGTGAGGACGTTGTGCAGAGGGGGGATCAAACGTGGCACGCATGTTCCGGGTGCTGGGCTTCTGGACGCTGGCGATCGCGCTGATGTCGTTCGCAGGCGATATGTACGAGATGTCGCTTCTCTTCTTTATCCAGACAGCCGCTTTCTTCTTGCTGGGTTACTTGAAATTCACCGAACGCACCTATATCTTCATGTTCTGGGGATACATGGTCATCGCGTTCCTGGGATTCACCTACTGGTCCGTATTCGAGATGAGCTTGCCGTTCTAAAGCCATCCCGACGGGACGGGGCGAAGCTCTTCCCTATACCTAACCTGTGAGCAACAAGGCCGGAGCGTTTCGCTCCGGCCTTGTTTAATGCGTTGATGAATGCGTACGCGAGCGTTTGGCGCCGTTGCGCCGGCTAGACGCGAGCGAAGACCTGAACCTTGAACAGCTCGCTCATGCCGTCGCTCAGCAGCAGCTGGCGGATGGCGCGATTGCGGCGGGCGACCGAACCGAACGGATCGGTCCCGGCGTTTTCCGCGAGTCGGTCGAGGATGCCGGCGGAGACGAGAAATTCCTTTTGGGTCGCATAGCTCGCTTCGGTCCAGCCAGCCTCCCGCGCGGCATGGCGGATCGAAGTGAAATTGACGTGCGCCGTCAGGTCGTGCTCGCCCGGCTGCGCGTACGGATCGGCATGGGCGGCGTGCCGGGCGTAGCAGAGCAGCGTACCGTCCATCCGATGGGGCGCGGTCAGCTCCTCCGTCTCGTCGCCGTAGTCGAGAAAGACGAGCAGCGCCCGCCCGAGCCGCCCGGACAAGGCCCGGAGCCAGGCGCCCGCATCGAGGTGCAGCTCCGCGCTCTGCCCCTCGGCAAGCGCGATTCCGTCCCGCTCCATCCAGGCGGTTAGCGCAGGATCGGTCTGCGCCATCAGACACGGTCGGGGAGCCGCTACTGCCGCGTCCCACCGGACGCCCCACTCCCGCAGCCGGCCGTCCCGCCGGACGACGCGATGCACCGGCATCGCATCGAGCAGCTCGTTGCCGACTACGACGGCGGGCCGCTCCCGCCACACGTTCGCCTCCGCTTCGGCTTCTGCGAGGATGCGGGCCGTGCCGGATGCCGCCGCTTCGGCCAGCGCCTCCAGGGCGAGGCGCAGATGGCCGGGATGTCCGTCGATCAGCGTGAGAACGAATCGGTCGGGCGACCGCCCCCGTTCCCGCCATCTCCGCAGCATCTGCGCGGACAGGCGTCCGGCGCCGCCGCCCCAATCGATGACGTCGATCGGTCCGGTTCCCGGCCCGAACCATTCATCCGCGAGCGAGTCGATCCGGTCGGCCAGCAGTTCGCCCAAGACGTCTCCGACGTAGGCGCTCGTGTAAAAATCCCCCTGCCGTCCCGTCCGAACCGTCTCGGCGCGGTAGTAGCCATATCGGGGATGGTAGAGGCAGGCCGCCATATAATCGCGGAAGGAAAGGCAAGGAACGCCGGCATCCTCCGCGCTGCGATGCGGACTTTGTGCGATGGCGCCGGCGAGGTAGGCGGCCATGCCGCTAGCTTTCACGGCATTTGAGTTCGATTCGCTGCCCAATCTTGATCCTCCTCGCGAAAGTGATCCTATTATATAATAGTACGGCGGCGGGTCATAAAGACGACTTCCCGCCGCATATGCTTGGACTACCGCCACGCCCGTCCACGCCGGAGGAAGGAGGCCCCGATGCGCCGCTGGTTCTGGATCGGCCTGACCGTATTGATCGTCTATCTTTTATTGCCGCGCGCGGGCGCGCGCCTCCCCGTCTTCGCCGAGCCGATGACGGACGAAACGAGACAGCTGCTCGAGAAGGGGCTCAGCGTCGTCGAGATCGATCGCGAAATCGATCGGATCGCAGGCCTCCGTGTCGAGACCCAACAAGAAATCGCGACCAATGAGAGCCGGCTCGCCAAGCAGGAAATGGCCATCGCCGTTCAACGCGAAAAAGCCGGGCGCGTGCTGCGCTCTTATTATATGGGACAAAAAGAAGCCCTCTGGGGGGCTCTGCTGAACTTCCGATCGCTGCCAGAGTTTCTTCGCACGTGGGAGATGATGGACCTCTTGTTCCAGAGCGATCACGACACGCTCCGGGAATACGGCCGAGAGTACGACCGCCTAAGAGACAATCGCGATAAGTTGGACCGCGACAAAGCCGAGCTCGCCCGGGTGGAGGCCGATCTGCGTGAGCAGCGGGAGCGGGTCGCCGCCCTCCAGCGCGAAGTCGAGCAGGCGATCGCCAGCAGCAGCAACCCCGAACTGCTCCGCAAGCAGATGGAGGAGATGCAGCGCTACTGGCAAAGCGTCGGCCTATACGAGGTGAAGCGCCACTTCCGCGCGCTCGCTCAAGCGATGAACAAGCTCCCCGACTGGGTCAAGGATCATCCCGAGTCGCTCGTGACGAGCGGCTTGAAGACGACGCTCACGATTACCGACGAACAGCTCAACGCGTTTCTGCGGACGCAGGACGACCTGCTGAAGGAATTCGCGATTTCTTTCCGGGACGGCAAAGTGTCGCTCCAAGGCAGCAGCGGCAGCCTGCAGGTCGAAGTCGTAGGTCGCTACACGGTCGAGAACGAACCGAAAAACGCCATCCTCTTCCATATGGATCGGCTGGTGTTCAACGGCCTGGCCCTGCCGGACGCGACCCGTGACGACCTCGTCCGCGAGTTCGACCTCGGCTTTTATCCGCAGGACTTAATCAAGTTCGTCAAGGCGGACAGCGTCAGCGTCGAGGATGGCAAGCTAACCATTCGCCTCAAACTCGGCAAATGAAGCGGGCCAGCGCTGCTTCCACGCCTCGACGCCGATCCGGCCGTCCAGCCATTCCTCCCATAACCCCGTAAGCCGCCTCAGGCGGATCGGGACCTCGGGCCCCGTCGCGGACGGGGCCTGATTCGGAAACGACGACAAGGACACGTTCGCGAGATTGGGAGAGACGCCGTTGCGGGCCGTATATAGCGAAGGATACGCGGGAAGCCGGCCCGTCTCCTCGTAATTTTCGAGCTGATGGGCGGCATCGGTCATGTACGCCATCCAGGTTCGCGCGGCCTCTTCGTGGAGTGTGCGGGCGGACAGGACAAAACTCTCGCCGGCCGTCCAGATGAAGGGCCGCTGCCAGGCCGTGCGGTCGATCTCGAGCGCCTCGGCGTCGGACTTCGGCAGCGCCGCGATCCCGGCGGTCGCGACCGAATGGCGGACGACTGCCGCGAGCGTCCCGCCAGCAGCGAACGACGCCCAGAAGGCGGCGTCCGGCGCCTCTGCGCGAATGCCGAGCCGGTCTTCCGGCGGCATCGCGAGCAGCCCTTCCAGCGCTTGTCCGGTCCAGGCCTTGCCTTGATCGCCCGGAAGAACGTCGGCGCGTTCGCCGGCGGCCGCGCCGAGCCAGCTCATCACCGCGAACGGATCGCTCGCGTCGAGCGCCAGCCAGGCGGCGCCGCTGCCCGCATCCCGCAAGCGCTTGGGCAGCGCCTCCCAATCCTCCGCGCGTTGCGGACGATCCAGGGGACTGCCGTCCTCGCGGCGCAAGGAGCCCAGCACGTTCCGGTTCCAGACGAGCACGTACGGGTCCATGCTGCGCGGGACGCCCCAGGTGTAGTCGTTCCATTTGAGCGGTGCGGCAACGGCGTTGAACTGGTCGGACAGCGCCTCCCCGACGAAAGCCGCGTCGGCAGGCAGAATCGCGCCGGAGACGGCCAGCGTCTTCACCCATTCGCCGGGCACAAGAGCGAGATCGGCCGCGCGCCCGTCGTCCAGTCGGCTGTCGAGCAAGGGTCCGGCCACCTTCGGATCGACGCGCGTCAGCGTCACGCGAATGTCCGGGTAACGCAAGGCGAATTTCGCGTTCTGCTTCTCCAGCGTTGCGAAATCCGCTTCGTCCGCCACCGCCACCGCGCGCAGATCGGCCGCTTCCTCCGCTTCGGCCGGCGCGGGCGGCGTCGCCTCGGCGCCGTTCGCGGGCAGCGCGGCGGGCGGCGTCTTCGACGAAGGGGCGGACGCCCACGGCGAAACCAGCAGAACCATCAATCCCAACGCCAGGATGATCAAGACTGTCTTGCGTCGTGCCACGACGGCCTCCCTTCCCGCTCGTCCGCGAAGCTTCGTATATCCTTTCATGATAGCAGGTACGTATGCGAAAGTCGCGCTTTTTTTGCAACCGCTTTATCGTGGTATACTAGCGTGGGCGAGAATGAAACCCCGAAGGAGGAAATCGCGTGCGACGCTTGCACGGCATCGAGATGCGTCTGCCGGAGGGTAAGCTCCCCGGCTACTACGCCCAAATCGTCAAAGGCATTGCGGAGCGGACCGTTCTGTTCGACCGCCGCAAGGAGCTGCTCGTTCTGGACGATCCGGCGTCCGTCCCCGGCGTCACGGATTTGCTGGCGCATTACCGCGTTCCGGCCGATCCCGTCCCGCTCCTGCTGCTGCCGGCTGCCGGCGTCCGTCCGGGACCGGATTACGCGGACTACGCGATCGAAACTTCCGAAGGCCGCGTCTACCTCGATCTGGGACAAGCCGCTCTCTTCCGCCTCGCGCGGCAAGGGCCGGCGGCGGAACCCGCCCCGGCCCTTCTCCAGCTCGACGAGCATCTCATCGTGTCTATGGCGGGAGACGACGGCGACGAGTGGCACGCCCTCCCTCGGCCCCTGACCGAACTCGCCGATCGGGTCGCGCGAATCTACGGCTGCGAGGCCGTGTGGCTCGCGGACTAACTTCGCCGCCCGGCATCCCCGCCGGGCTCAGAGCTTCTCGGCGGCGAGCTGCGCCAGCTTGGAGCGTTCCCCCTTTTCCAGCGTCACGTGGCCGCTGATGCCTTCCGCCTTGAAGCTCTCCACCAAGTAGGTTAGCCCGTTGCTCTGCGCGTCGAGATAGGGATGATCGATCTGCTCGGGATCGCCGAGCAGGACGATTTTGCTGTTCTCGCCGACGCGGGAGACGATCGTCTTGACCTCATGCTTGCTCAAGTTTTGCGCTTCGTCGATTATGATGAACTGCCCCGGGATCGACCGCCCCCGGATGTAGGTCAGCGCCTCCACCTGGATGCTGCCGAGTCCCATCAGAATTTTGTCCAGATCCCCCGATTTCTTCGTATCGAACAAGTATTCCAGGTTATCGTAGATCGGCTGCATCCACGGCCGCAGCTTCTCCTCCTTCTCGCCCGGCAAATAGCCGATATCCTTGCCCATCGGCACGACCGGACGGGCGATCAGCAGTTTTTTGTACTTGTGTTCGTCCTCCACCTTCAGCAAGCCGGCGGCAAGCGTGATGAGCGTCTTGCCCGTACCGGCGCGCCCCGTCAGCGTAACGAGCGGAATATCGTCGTTCAGCAGCAGCTCGAGCGCCATCCGCTGCTGCGCGTTGCGGGCCGTGATGCCCCAGGCCGGTTCGTTGCTCAGATGAAGCGGCTCGAGCCGCTGTCCGTCCTGGCTCACCTTCAGCAGCGCGGACTTGGACGTGCCGAGCTCATCCCGCAAGATGACGAACTCGTTCGGGTGCAGGCGCTGGCCCAGGTGCATTTGGTTCACGCCGAGAAACCGGTACGTATAAAATTCGTCGATGAGCGACGGGTGAACGTGAAGCGTCAAGTGCCCCGTATAATGATCGGACGGCGAAACGATCCGGTCCGACAAATAATCCTCCGCCGTAATGCCGAGCACGTCGGCCTTGACGCGGACGAGAACGTCCTTGCTGACCAGGATAACGGGCCGCGCGGACTCCGGCTGATCCTGCTCCTCCATATGATAATTCAACGCCACCGCGAGGATGCGGTTGTCGTTGGTCATCTCCCCGAACAATTCCTGAACGCGGACGAAACGGCGGTGGTTCATCTCAACCTTCAGGATGCCTCCGTTTTCCAAAGCGACCCCGTTGTGCAGATGCCCCAACGTCCGCATGCGGTCCAATTCGCGGGAGACGAACCGGGCGTTGCGCCCGATCTCGTCGGCCAGACGCTTCTTGGAATCGATCTCCTCGAGCACGACCGAAGGAATGACGACTTCGTTCTCGTCGAAAGAGAACATCGCGAGCGGATCGTGAAGCAGCACGTTCGTATCGAGTACGTAAATTTTCTTCAACGGCGGTCCCTCCCGGGTTCGACGGATTTTGGCGAAATTACATAGCCGACGGGCGACGGGGAACAATAAGGACAGATACGGGCGATCTCGAAAGCAGCGGCGGCGCTTGCCGCGCTTTCCGGGCATCCCTCCTTCACAGCATTTACCCTAAGGACGGTGAACGGAAAATGAATTGGAAGTTGAATACGCGCGGCGGTGCGGTATGCCTGCTTGCCGCGTCGGTCCTGCTCGCGGCTACCGGCTGCGCGAACAAGCACGCCTCCCCTTCTACGACGAACGATCCGCGCGTCAAGGTGCAGAGCACGACGCCCGGCGAAGACGGCCGCAGTCCGATTCGCGATCCGAAGGCGGTGGCGGCGCATCTCGAACAGCTGGCCCGCGGCGTCAAAGGCGTGCGGGGCGCCAACTGCGTCGTCTTCGGCAAATACGCCATCGTGGGCATCGACGTGGATCCGACGATGGAGCGGTCGCGCGTCGGCACCGTCAAATACGCGGTAGCCGAAGCGTTCCGCAAAGACCCGTACGGCATCGACGCGCTCGTCACGGCCGACGTGGATCTGGCCCAGCGGGTCCGGGAGATCCGGGCCGATACGAAGCGGGGGCGCCCGATCGCGGGCTTCACCGAAGAGCTGGCCGACATCGTCGGCCGCCTCGTGCCCCAGCTTCCGCGCAGCATCGTCCCCCCGGCTTCGCCGGACAACGTCGGCGGAGGCGTCAGTGCCAAGCATCTCCATACGCCGCCTCACGCCGTCAAGTAGCCCGGCTACGCGGGGCGGCCGCAACGCCCCGGAAGACGCAAAAAGCCCAGTGATCAGCTCACTGGGCTTTCACGCGCGCGGACGACTTGTCCGTCTGGCGCAGGAATGACATAGGCGATTGCAGGTAAAAGCGATTGCGACCGGGCGAGGCCGGACGTCTGGCCGGGCATCGTGCGACGGCGCGGCTGTCCAACGTTAACATCTCCGCCATGCGCAACCCTCCCTCGTCCGAAATGATCCGAAGTGAAGCGGCCTGCCTGCCATACCGATCTGTCCTCAGTATAGCATATGGCCGATTCGGGTTCCAATCGCCATGTGCCTGAACGGAAAAGGAGGAAGCCTTCTTCGGCGGGTCATTTCGTAACGGAAGGCGAAGCGGAGTCCGACGTCTTGGGCCGTCCTTCGCTCGACAGCTCTTCGGCCAGCGCCTGCTTGGCGGCTTCGACCGACTTGGCATCCAAATACACGTACGGACTTTTCCAGTCGCCGGTCAGCGGCAGGAAGCGGGTGTCCTCGCGATTGATGTCGTAGTACGTTTTCAAGATATTCATGATTTGGGCTTGCGGGATGTCGGTAATGAGATTTTTGCCCGCGACGTCGATGACGCCGCCCAATTTGATCGCCCCGCCTACCGATTTCATCTTGTCGACGATCGCGCCGAGCACCTGGCTCTGCCTTTCGTTGCGCTCGAAGTCGCTCGAAGGCGCCGTTCCGCGGTTCGACTTGCGGTAGCGGACAAAACCGAGCGCGTCTTCGCCGTTCAGCGTTTGCTCGCCGGCTTTCAAATCGATGTTCGTGCCGTCCGCGTTATCGACGTATTTCATATTTTTGTCGACCGTGACATTGACGCCCCCGAGCTTGTCGATGACGTCGACGAAGCCTTGAAAGTTCAACACGGCCGTGTAGTCGATGTCGATGCCGAAGTACTTTCCCAGCATCTCACGGGTTTTGTCCCGCGCGTAAGCGTCGGCTGCAGCGTCCTTCAGGCCTTCCTTCGTCCGCGCCGTGCGATGGAAGCCGGCGTAGAACTGATTCACCTTTTGTTCGACGTAGCCTTTCATTCCGAGCTCCGAATCCCGCGGAATCGAGACGACCGTGGCCGTTTTCGAATGGGGATTAAATGCCGCCACCATCATGACGTCGGTATTCATGCCGCCGATCTTCGGCCGATAATCCATGCCGAGCAGCACGATGGCGATCGGCTTGACCTGGGCGCGTTCGGCGGACGGCACCGTCTGCGAAGTCGCCCCCGAGGACGACTCTTTCAGCGCGCCGTCCAGCTCGGTATAGAGATAGACCGCATACGCGCCAAGGCCGAGAATGATCATGAGGAAAAATCCGAATAAGAACTTGGCCAAACGCCGTTTTTTGCGCGGCTTCGGCTTGGGCTGCCGCGACTTGGGCGGCCGCTGCGGTTGTCCGCTCGGCCGCGTTCGCGGCGGCAGCGAAGAATCGTAGCTCAATCAAGTCACCTCGCTGTCGTCTTCGTCTTCCTCGGAGTCCCGAGAGTCTCCGGGCATGTCGTTCTCCAGCTGTTCGACAGCCTCCCGATCGAACCAGACGGTCTTGCCCGGCTCGGACGGGGACGTATACGTCACGTAGATCTTGCCCCGCTCTTCGCCCGTAATTTCGAACGACGCCAGTTCGTGGTCTTCCGACAAAATCTGCGCGAAAAAAGAAAGAGAATCCCGGGCGGCTTGATCGTCCGGCCGGGCGAGGGTCATCCATTTCAACTGCAGCCAATAAAACAACGCATCCATCAAACGCATCACGGCTTCCCCCTCCCGCCGGGATCGGCGGTCGTCGTCAACGCGGCGATTCGGATTGCTTGACGGCGTCTCCTCCGCGCTTGGCTCTCCATTTGTCGTACATTTGGCGCCCGCGCAGCATGAGCATCATGACGACGGCGACGGCCATGCACTGGATGATCGGCAGCTTGTCCAGCTGCAGGAGCAGAAGGATAAGGCAGCCGAGCGCCATGATGACGTGGACGATGACTTCCTTCAGGATCGGCAAGCGGCCCATTCGAAAGACGGCGTTAAAAATATAGATCGTAAACGCGAGAATCAGCAGATAGGAAACGATGGGATGCTCGTGAAACCAATGCTGCATGCTACCCCTCCTCCGCGCCTGCGGAAACGGCGCGAAACGCCGGCGTCAGACGCCGGCTTCCGCCATTTTCCGTTGTTTTTCCGCGCGATCGCGTTCGCTTTTGTTCAGGATCTTCTTGCGCAGGCGAATCGACTTCGGCGTAATCTCGCAAAGCTCGTCGTCGTTCAAGTATTCCAGCGCTTCCTCCATCGACATCAGGCGGGGCGCCTTCAGCTTGACGGTCTCTTCCTTGTTCGCCGTCCGGATGTTGTTCAGCGCTTTTTCCTTGCAGATGTTGACGATGATGTCGTTGTCGCGCGTATGCTCGCCGACGACCATTCCTTCATAGATTTCCGTCCCCGGCTCCATGAACATAATGCCACGGTCTTCGACGCCCATCATGCCGTATACCGTCGTCGTGCCCGTCTCGCTCGCGACTAGAACGCCTTGGTGGCGTCCGCCGACTTGGCCGCCGACTACCGGTCCGTAGCTGTCGAACGCGTGGTTCATGACGCCGTATCCGCGCGTCAGGGTCAGGAAGTTCGTACGGTAGCCGATGAGGCCGCGCGCCGGAATGAGAAACTCCAGCCGAACTTGGCCGTTGCCGTTGTTGATCATGTTGACCATCTCGGCCTTGCGCGTGCCGAGGCTCTCCATGACGTTGCCCATGCTCTCTTCGGGCACGTCGATCAGGAGACGCTCGATCGGCTCGGACTTGACGCCGTCGATGTCGCGGATGATGACTTCCGGCTTTGACACTTGCAGCTCATAGCCTTCGCGGCGCATGTTCTCGATCAGAATGCCGAGGTGCAGCTCCCCGCGGCCGCTGACGACGAAGGCGTCCGGGCTGTCGGTCTCGTCCACGCGGAGGGAGACGTCCGTCTCCAGCTCCTTGAAGAGGCGCTCACGCAACTTGCGGGAAGTAACGAATTTGCCTTCGCGGCCCGCGAACGGGCTGTTGTTGACGAGGAAGCGCATCTGCAGCGTCGGCTCGTCGATCTTCAGGACCGGCAGCGCCTCCGGATTCGCCGGGTCGGCGATCGTCTCGCCGATATTGATATCCTTGATGCCCGCGATCGCGATGATATCGCCGGCCGCCGCTTCCTCCATCTCGACGCGCTTCAGCCCTTGAAAGCCGAACAGCTTCTCGATCCGGGCCTGGCGGGATTTGCCTTCGCGATCCAGTACGACGACCGGCTGGCCTTGGCGGATCTTGCCGCGGTTGACGCGGCCGATCGGGATGCGGCCCAGGTATTCATTGTAGTCGAGCAGCGTCACAAGGAACTGAAGCGGCTGCTCGGTGTCCTCCGTCGGCGCGGGGATCTTCTCGATGATCGTTTCGTACAGCGGCTCCATCGTCGTACCGAGCTGACCGGCGTCCAAGCTTGCGATGCCGTTCAGGCCGGAAGCGTAGACGACCGGGAAATCAAGCTGCTCGTCGTTCGCTTCGAGCTCGATGAACAGCTCGAGCACTTCGTCGATGACCTCTGCCGGCCGGGCGGCCGGGCGGTCGATTTTGTTGACGACGACGATCGGGGTAAGGCCGGCTTCCAGCGCCTTGCGGAGCACGAACTTCGTCTGCGGCATGCAGCCTTCGAAGGCGTCGACCACAAGCAGAACGCCGTCGACCATCTTCATGATCCGTTCGACTTCGCCGCCGAAGTCGGCGTGTCCCGGGGTGTCGACGATGTTGATCAGGCAGTCTTTATAGTGGACTGCCGTGTTTTTCGCGAGAATCGTAATGCCGCGCTCCCGCTCCAGATCGTTGGAGTCCATGGCGCGCTCCTGCACTTGCTCGTTGTCCCGGAACGTGCCGGATTGGCGCAGCAGCTGGTCGACGAGGGTCGTCTTGCCGTGGTCTACGTGCGCGATGATGGCGATATTGCGAATGCGGTCTCTTTGATGCATAATTCCACTCCTTATGGGTTCTTCTCTGTATAGGGCATCATCCGCGGCGCCTTCCGCAATATGGGCGGCCGGCTCCGACGGTTAACGTTCGTGCATCAACAGAAAACGTCGACGCGAGGCCGACGTTTCTCTACATCCCTTGTATTATACGCTAAGCATAAGCAATTGCCAAGCATCCAAAATAGGGACGCCGCCTCAGCGCAGGCGTCTCGGGCGCCGCATGACGAGCCAGATGCCGAAGCCGATCAGCAGCAGAGCGATCAGGTAAACGCCCCACGTCCACAGCAGCGTCATGAGGAACAGCAGCACGGAGATGCCCGCGAGCCCCATCGCCGCCGTCCATACCGCCCGGTTGCGAACGAAGCCGAAGACGTAATATTCGTACAGTCCGATCGCGACCGCCAGCAGGAACAGCGGCCACATGTATTTCATCGTTCCCCATCCGAACCAATTGCCGATCATGAGCAGGATCGACACGGCCGTCAGGATGCCGGCCGGGACCAGCGTGATGGCCGGCAGTACCCGGCCGAAGTATAGCACATGCAGCAATATCCCGGTCACCAGCACCGCGAGCGGCCAAAACACGACCCCGATCACGGTGAAGACGCCCAGCTTACCGAGCAAAATAATCAAACCCGCGGCCAACACCAAAACGCCGACTGCGGCGGATTGCTTGTTCACGACGGCTCCCCCACTTCTTCCAATCTGACTATGATCGTTCGGACAGGCTGTACTCTTGCGATGCCGTTCCGCGACACCTTTTGCCCTATAGTGTATCGGAAGTTGGGGTAAAAAACCAGTTCGACGCTTTAAAAATCCACCAAAAAGTCACAAAGCCGGACGCTTGTCCGCTCTCGGGCTAGTGTTTGCTGCGGCGCATCCATAGCGCCAGCGCCAGCAGCAGCGCAACGACGGCGAAGGGCAGCGCCCGGTGCGCGTCGGCGTTCAGCCGTTCCAACAGCGGTGCGAGTCCGCGGTCCTTCAGCAGCATCTCTCCGGCCGCGTATGCGAGCAGCGCGCCGCCGATATAAACGAGAAAAGGGAACCGGTCCAGCAGCCGCATAATGAACGAGCTTCCCCAGATAATAATGGGAATGCTCATGGCGATTCCGATGACGAGCAGCACGATGTCTCCGTCGGCGACGGCCGCCACGGCGAGCACGTTGTCCAGGCTCATGACGAAGTCGGCGACGACGATCGTCCATACGGCGCCCGCCAACGTAGAAGCCGCCCGCGTCTCGTGCCCCCCCTTTTGGTCGAGCAGCAGCTTGAGCGCGATGCCGAGCAGCAGGAAGGCGCCCGCGGTTTGCAAGTATGGGATGTTGAGCAGCGCCACGGCGACGATCGTGAGCGCGCAGCGCAGGACGACGGCCGCAGCCGCTCCCCACCAGACGGCGGCCTGGCGCTGTCCGGGCGGAAGGCGTCGGCCGGCCAACGCGATGACGATGGCGTTGTCGCCGCTCAGCAGCAGATTGATCAAGACGATTTGCGCGAACACGACGGTATTTTCCCAGAATTCCATAGCGCACCCCCTTTAAAAGATGTATGTACATGCCTCTCCGGATATGAGAGCGGCAAGGGGCGAATAACTTTATGAATCCTATTTCCGTCCGCGCCGTAATAGAGGTTGTATATCCGGAAAGGGGAATCGATCATGGACTTCATGAACGCCGAATTTTTCACCGCGCTTGTCACCATTGTCTTCATCGATCTGATGCTGGCAGGCGACAACGCGATCGTTATCGGCCTCGCGGCCCGTAATCTGCCGAAAGAGAGCCAGCGCAAAGCGATCTTCTGGGGCACCGCCGGCGCCGTGCTGATCCGGGTCGCGGCGACGCTGCTCATCGTGTACCTGCTCAAGATTCCGTTCCTGCTCGCCGTCGGAGGCGTCGTGCTGCTGTGGATCGCCTTCAAGCTGCTCGTGCAGGAAGACAGCCACGGCGACATCCGGGCAGGCGCGAACCTGTGGTCCGCGATCCGCACGATCGTCGTCGCGGATGCCGCCATGGGCCTCGACAACGTCATCGCCGTCGCCGGCGCGGCGCGAGGCGGATCCGAGGGACACAGCACGCTGCTTGTCGTCCTCGGCCTGCTGATCAGCATCCCGATCGTCGTCTGGGGCAGCACGCTGTTCGTCACGCTGATCCAACGCTTCCCCTGGATCGTCTATATCGGCTCAGCAGTGCTGGCATACACGGCCGCCAAAATGATCACGCACGAGAAAAAATTCGCGGAGCTGTTCGACACCCCTCTCGTTAACTGGCCGTTCATCGCGGTGATGATGGCCATCGTCATCGTCGCCGGCGTTTGGACGAATGCAGTCAAAAAGCGCAAAGCCGGCATGAAAACGCCGAACACGCCGTAAGCGGCGAAAGATAAACGACACGCCGTAAGCGACGAAAGAAAAACGGACAAGCAAAAGGGGCCAACCCCCTTTGAGCCCCGCGCAGTACCGATTTTCATCGAGAAAAAGGGACCTCGACTCCACTTATCGTGGAAATTGAGGTCCCTTTTGTTTGAACGTTGCGATGTTCCCCCCTGCCATGTGGAGTCCGAGCCGCCGCCAGTTGGAGCAAAACGCTCCAACCAGGACGGTCAGGAGGCTCTGGGTCCGCCAGATGAAGCAAAATGCTTCAACTAGGGCAGTTAGGAGGACTATGGGTCCGCCAGATGGAGCGATATGCTCCAACCAGGGCGGTCAGGAGGACTATGGGTCCGTCAGATGGAGCGATATGCTCCTATTAGGACGAGTCGCGCGCCCTCGCCACTCCCCCGCACTTCCGCCTATCCGCCGAAATAGGGAACAAAAATGTTCCTTATTTCCCCGCTCCCCCGCCACTCCGCTGAAATAGGGAACAAATTGTTCCTTATTCCTCCACGTCCCCGCCACTCCGCCGAAATAGGGAACAAATTGTTCCTTATTCCCCCATACTCCCGCCACTCCGACGAAATAGGGAACTAAATGTTCCTTATTCCTCCGTGTCCCCCGCTCCTGCCGCTCCCCATAGCCCCCAAATTGAACTGGGCCGAACGGATCCCGCTGAACCGGCGACGCCGCCAATTGGAGCAAAATGTTCCAATTGGCTTTGGGACAGCCCTCGTTTCGTAGGAGGCGCTGGTTTCTTAAGGGAGGTTTGATTCTCTTTTCGATCGCCCGAGGCGGCGGTCAGAACCAGCTGTCCTCCACGGCGCTGCGCTTGCCTTCACGCCCTTCGGCGGTCATGACGACAAGCTCGGTCCCGGCCACCGCTTCATCGATCAGCCGGTCGAGCTCGTCGCCGAGCTCGCGCTCCACGCCCTCTACGACCCGCAAATTCGGATTGGTCGCCGGCGATTTCGGCACGAACAGCGTGCAGCAATCCTCGTAGGGCAAAATGGAAGTCTCGTATGTGCCGATCCGCTCGGCATAGCGGATGATCTCCTGCTTGTCCATCATGACGAGCGGCCGAAGCAGCGGCAGGCGAACATCCCGGCCGATCACGTTCATGCTGCCGAGCGTCTGGCTGGCGACCTGGCCGAGGCTGTCGCCCGTCACGAGGGCGAGCGCGCCCCGTTTTTCGGCCAGCTTCTCGGCGATTCGGAGCATCGAGCGGCGCATCAGCGTGATGATCAGATGGTCCTGCTTGCTCTGCGCGAGCCGCGTCTGGAGCTCGGTGAACGGAACGAGATGCAGCTTGATCCGGCCGCCGT
Organism: Cohnella baijiui; assembly: GCF_020731285.1. Taxonomy (GTDB): domain Bacteria; phylum Bacillota; class Bacilli; order Paenibacillales; family Paenibacillaceae; genus Cohnella. The sequence goes on along the minus strand of NZ_JAJFOW010000005.1, from coordinate 68,298 downwards.
AATGAGCGAGCCGCTGCGTGAGGGAGACGACCTTCTCCGTCGCCTGCTCGCTCGTAAACGGGTAGCTGTGGAAATGGATCGCTTCGATTTCGAGCCCTTTGCGCATCGCCATCCAGCCTGCCACCGGGCTGTCGATTCCGCCCGAGAGCAGAAGCATCGCTTTGCCGTTCATGCCGAGCGGGAAGCCCCCGGCGCCCGGCACGACCGTGCAATAAACGAACGTGCCTTGCGGCTGAATATCCACCTTCAGTTCGACGTCCGGATTCCGAATATCGACCTTGAGCGCGGGCGTGTTGCGCAGTACGTGGGCGCCGACGAGATGGTTCATTTCCTGCGAATCGTGGGGGAACGCCTTCCACGCCCGCCGCACCGTCATCTTGAACGTGGCGGGGACCGGCTTATGCGCGTCCATGACCGCAAGCGCCGCGGCCCGGATGGCGCCGAGCTCGTTTTCCGCCCGCTGCGCGGGACTGAAGGACCCGATCCCGAACACGTCCTTCAACGCGTTCGCAACGGCTTCGGCATCTTCGCCGTTCAGTCGGATATACACCCGGCCGAACGACTGCTCGTAAGCGAGCTTCTCGTAAGGCGTCAGCGCCTGTTTGATTTTGTTCAGCATGAGCAGCTCGAATTTGCCGCGGTTGCGGCCCTTGATCGTGAGCTCGCCCAACCGGACTAGCATATAATCGTAATTCATCTCATTCAGGTCCTCTCCAGTGGCTTGAGCTTGGCGACGGCCGTCTTGAGCCGTTCCGCAAGCGCATCGATCTCGTCTGTCCCGTGCTCGTCCCCGAAGCTGATGCGGATGCTGCCCGAAGCGCGATGGGCATCCATTCCCATCGCCAGCAGCACCCGGCTCGGCTTGAGGCTTTTGGAAGAGCAGGCCGACTGCGTCGAGACGAGCACGCCGTGCTGCTCCAGCATGTGGACGATCACTTCCGGCCGCATGCCCGGGTACGAGACGTTCACCACCTGCGGCGCCGATGCCGTTTCCGATTCGGATCCGTTCAAATGAAGCTCGGGAATGTCGCGCAGATGGCCGATCAACCGGCGGCGCAGCGCATACATCCGCTCGCGGCGCGCCTCCGTCGACTCGACCGCGAGGCGCAGCGCCTGCGCGCCGGCGACGATGCCCGGCAAGTTATGCGTGCCGCTGCGCAGGCCGTCCTCTTGCCCGCCGCCGATTAGCAGCGGGTCGAGCTCGACCCCTTCCCGCACGAGGAGAAAGCCGACGCCTTTGGGTCCTTGAAACTTATGAGCCGAGGCGGCGTACAGATCGACGCCCCATTCCCGCCACCGGACCGGCATCTTGCCGATCGCTTGCACGCCGTCCACATGGAATCGCACCTGCGGATAGCCTTCAAGCAGCCGGCCGATCTCCTCGATCGGCTGGATGGCGCCCGTCTCGTTGTTAACGTGCATGACGCTGACGAGCGCGGTATCGTCCGCGATCGCGGCTTCCACGTCGCGAACCGATACGATTCCCCGCTCGTCGACCGGCAAATACGTCGCCCGCACGCCAGCAGCCTCGAGCTGCTGCGCGCAGGCGAAGACGGAAGCATGCTCGATCGCGGTTGTGACGATATGCTTCGACGCTTTGCGGCTTTTCGCCACCGTGCCTTTGAGCGCGAGATTGTTGCTCTCCGTCCCGCCGGACGTGAAGACGACCTCGCCGGGCCTGGCTCCCAAGGCGTTCGCCACGACGGTTCGCGCCCGCTCCACGAGCTTAAGCGCTTCGGCGCCGGACCGATGGAGCGCGCCGGAATTGGCGTAATGGAGCGTCATCAGCTCGCTGACCGTACGGACGACCGAGGCGAGCGGCGGCGTGGAGGCGCAATGGTCGAAGTACAATGGATTCAAATTCGATTTCTCCCTTCTTCTATCAGAGACCGCGGCCGAACCTGCAAGACCAAAAGAAAGAGATCAAAGACGGGCCGACTTCGCCCGTCTTGATCCCCATGCTTTCTACATATCGCCCCTTCGGGGAGTGTTACAGCGCGCCTGCCCAATGGCTGCGGGCGGTGAGCACCTTGCGGATGTAGTTCTGCGTCTCCGCAGGAAGCTCCGACAACCGGGCGGCTACGTCTTCGTTCGTCCGAAGCCCCAAACCGTCCACTCTGCCGGGGCCGGCATTGTACGCGGCGAGAGCGGTCATTTCGTTGCCGTCGTACTTCCTCAACAAATAAGACAAATACCGGCTGCCTCCGTCGACGTTCTGCTGCGGGTCGAACGAGTCCGTGACGCCCAGGCCCCGGGCGGTGGCGTCCATCAGCTGCATCAAGCCTTTGGCGCCGGCGGAAGATCCGGCGTCCGGCCGGAAGCCGGACTCCGTCTGAATGACGCCCTTGATCAAGGCGGGATCGATGCCGTACCGGGAGGCGGCTGCCAAGATCAGGCCGTCGTAGGCCGATGCCGACGGATAGCCGCTGGCGGCGGATGACGAGCTGAGAGACAAGGGAGACAGGGCGCTCCATGCCGACAGCCCGGATCCGAGACCGGCTTGTCCGGCCAGACCGGTCAAGCCGCCCAAAGCGCCGAGCCCCCCGTCGCCCGCCGTCGTTTCCGAATCGACATCGGTAAAGGACGAAAGATCGGATTGCAAGTATTGCGAGAGCATCATGCTGAACAAATTGTCTTCCGTGCCTCCGGCGGAGGAGACCGACGATGCATCGGACGCGAGCGGGTTCGCGCCGCTCGTCCACTGCGCGAGCAGCAATTGCTTCATTATCCGGGGATCGACGGCTGACGCTGCAGTCGGTTGAATCGCTGTCATGGGCTGATCGCTCCTGGAAAGTTGTACATGAATAGCTCCATTGTACACCATGTCCGATCTTTCGACCAGTCCCGCCCGATTCAAGTCGAAGTAGCTTGATCTTTCGGCCGGAACGTCAGGCAGCACGTTCCTTTGGAGTTGGCCGCCCGGTCCTGATGGGACTCGAACGTTTCCTCCGCGAACTCCTCGTTCAGGTTCGTTCGGGCGTGGGCATCGATCTCGATGGCGATCTCTTGTGCCGCGCACCGGTTGCCTTCGCCCCAGAACGCGCAGTTGCTCACGCTGCATGCGACACCGCTTGGCATAAAGCAAATCACCCCCCGTTCGTAGTGTGCGCCTCGGGGAAGCGCCTATACGAATCGGGGGGTGGAGGTTGCAGGGAGCGGCGAGCCGTCCCCGTCGATTTTTTATCTGGATTGCATGCGGCGCTGCGTCAGGTACTCGCTCTCGTAGTAGGAGAGGTCGTCGCGCAGTTCCTCGTAGATGCGCGAAATCTGAAGCACGAGGTCGCGCACGGCGCGAACGGGTTTCGCGCGGAAGCGGATCGCATCCTGTCCCGTGTAGGCGTAGCGTCCGTCTTCGGAGTAGCCTTCGTTCTTCGGATAGAAGAACGCGTTCACGCAATGATGGTACACTTCGTACAGCTTGCGTTCGGCCGCATCAGCGTCGAGGTTCGGACGGCGGAGCAGCGCGCCCAGCTTCTCGTAGGATACTTCGGAGAACACGAGCAGCTGGCGAAGGTCGGACAGCAGTCCGGCGTAAAACGGTGCGGAATCGGTGTTGTTCTCGTCAACCAACTGCGGTAGCGCGTGTCCGTTCAGGAATGTTTCGAGTTCGTCGATCGCCGCTTTGAGCTTCTCGCGGCTGGACTCGGCTAGCGCCTTCACGTTGGCGGATGGCATCGGTGGCTTTCCCCTTTCCCTTGTACACATACATATGCGTCCCCGGCTCTAGGCGCGGCTGGCGACACTTGGCCATAGGTACGCGACAGACCCATCGTACCATAAAACGGCTGGAAACGGTACTGGCACCGGGGCATTTCTTCCGTATAATTTTCCCTCCGCGCCTCACCCTAATGAAGACGATCGTCCCGTATTAACCGACGACTGAAGGAGGCCGAATCCGCTATGCGCCGATATGCGCTGATAGGACTGGTATTTACCATTGCCGTTACGTTGATGGTCTTTCCGCTGATCGTTCCGCAATCCAGGCGGGCGCCGCAAGCCGCGCCCGCCCCGTTCGCCGCGCCGGGAGTGCCCGCTCCCGGTATGCCCGCGCCTGGTGCGCTGGAACCGGGAGCGCCGGCGCCTCGCGCGATGTCCGCCGAACACGAGGAGCGCGGCAAACGGCTCCGCTTGAAAGGCGACATGGAGGCGACCGCCCAGCTATGCCGAATCGAATGCAAGCGCGACATCGGCGAGCTCGTATCAAAGGCGCACCAACTGTCCGCGTCGGGGAACGACGAGCGGAGCCGGACGCTGCGGCAAATGGTGCGGGAGCACCCTCATTTTCAGGCGCTGGAATGGCGCGAGGGCAACCGCACGGTCTCGGCCGGCGCGGTGCCTTCAGCCTTGAGAGCAAAAGCCGGCGGCGCTTGGGCGCAGGGGCGCGAAGCGCTGAAGCGGGGCGACCGCTACGAATCCCCGTCATTCGAGCTCGGCGGAGAGCGTGTCTTCGTCCTGGCCGAGCCGGGCGACCGGCCCGGCGAAGGGATCGCCGCGCTCATTCGCGAGGACATCGTCCGCCAGGTCGAGAAGCATCAGCTGCGCAATTTGCGCCTGGTGCCCTATCCCGCCGAAGGCCGCTACCGCATCGAGTCGGTTCGGCCGAACACGCTGCAGGACACGACCGTCTCCCGCGGCGAGGACAACGGCGATGCCAGCCATTACGCGATCGACGAAGTCGTCGTCAAATTCCGGCGGTCGCTCACGCCGAGCGAGCTGCTGCGGCTGCGCAAAGAGCTTCAGCTGACCGTCGTCCGCAAGCACCGCGGCAACACCTACTTGTTCCGCTCCAAGCGGTACAAGACGGAACAGCTGATTGTCTACTTCCGCAACAAATGGAAGCCGGTGTTCGCGGAGCCGCACTATCTGTACTTGACCAACGACTCGAAGCCGGCGGCCGCCCCCCGCACGCAAGCTGCGGCGAGCGTGCCCGCCGATCTGATCCCGAACGATACGCTGTACAGCAAATACCAGTGGAACCTGCCCGAGATCGCCACAGAGCAGGGCTGGCGCTTCACGAAAGGAAACCGCGACATCGTCGTGGCCGTCGTCGATACCGGCGTGCAGCTCGATCACCCCGACTTGAAGGGAAGGCTCGTCAACGGAACGAACATCGTCGATCCGTCCGCTCCGCCGGAAGACGACGTCGGCCACGGTACGCACGTGGCGGGCATTATCGCGGCCGAGGTGAATAACCACGAAGGCGTGGCCGGCATGACGTGGTACACGAAGATCATGCCCGTCAAGGCGCTGGACAGCACCGGCGCGGGCACGACCTACTCCGTGGCCGAAGGCATCATCTGGGCGGCCGACCATGGCGCGCAAGTCATCAATCTCAGCCTCGGCAACTACGCCCAGGCGCAGTTTCTTCACGACGCGATCAAGTACGCGTACGACAAAGGCGTCGTCGTCGTCGCGGCCAGCGGCAACGACAACACCGACCGGCCGGGATATCCCGCCGCCTATCCCGAAGTGATCGCCGTCGGCGCGACCGATCCGGACGAGCGGCGGGCCAGCTATTCCAACTACGGGGACTACATCGACGTCACGGCCCCGGGAACGCAAATCGCCAGTACGTATCCCGGCAGCCGGTATGCGGCGCTGTCGGGCACGTCGATGGCGAGCCCCCACGTGTCGGCGCTCGTCTCCCTCATCCGGGCTGCGAATCCGCAAATGAGCAATGCCGACGTCGTGGACGTGATGCGGAAGACAGCCAAGGATCTGGGAGCCGCGGGCAAGGACAACGATTTCGGCTACGGGCAGATCGATGTGCTGGCCGCCGTCGCCGCAGTCGGCGGACAGAGCGGATCGCCGGCCGCGGCTTCGCCCGCGGCGCCGGAGACGAATACGTCCGCCGGCACCGGAACGCTGGTGCTCACCGAACGGCTGCTCGACCGCTTGCAGCAGCTGCTCACCTCTTTTTTCGGCCGGCGCTGACGTCGCGCATATTAGGATCATGGCCTCCGGAACGGGCTTCCGGAGGCTATTTTGGTTTTTTGTCACCATTTCCGCCTGGAATCCCATGCAATTTTTCTTTATTCCCTTTACAATAGTTAGAGAGTTGAAAGCGCAACAAACCGAAAGCGCAGCGCATTCCTTAGAGAATCAGGGGGAACAAAGGCCTTGCAAAAATCGCACCGAAAAACCGAAGAACGAATCAAAAAACAAGCCGCGGCGCAGCGCAAGCAGAAACAGACGCGGATCTGGGTGTGGTCGACCGTCGTCGCCTTCATCGCCCTCATCGTGCTGGTCGTCATTTTCAAACCCGAGGCGAAGCCCGTCTCCTTCGAGTACGATCGCCTGCCGACGCAGGGCAACACCGAAGCGAAGGTCAAGATCGTCGAGTTCGGAGACTACAAGTGCACGACATGCCAATTTTTCGCCCAGCAGATCGAGCCGCAGCTCAAAAAAGACTTTATCGATACGGGAAAAGCCTCTCTCTCGTTTATGAACTTCACGATCATCGCGCCGGACTCCTATACGGCCGCATTGGCAGGACAAGCCGTCTATCATCAAAATAACGACGAGTTCTGGAAGTTCTACGAAGCCGTTTATGCGAATCAAGGCGACGAAAAGGTCCCTTGGGCGACCTCCGACTATCTGGTCCAGCTCGCCAAGGACAAAGGCTTGAAGCTCGACTTCGACAAAATGAAGCAGGACATCGACAATCAGACGTACAAGGACGAAGTCGACGCGCAGTACAAGCTGGCGCTGAACAAGCTGAAGCTGAACGGCACGCCGAGCGTCTTTATCAACGGCAAGAAGCTGACGGACGACCAGGCGCTGAAATACGACAACTTGAAAAAAGAAATCGAAAAAGCGCTGAACGAGGCCAAGTAGAATTCGATCCCATCCGCTGACGGAGGAATTCGCGTGCGTGTTTTCATTCGCTCCAACTATCTCTATCTCGCTTGGGTCGTTTCGCTGGTCGCCACCGGCGGCAGTTTGTTCCTGAGCGAAGTGATGAACTATGCGCCCTGCAAGCTGTGCTGGCTGCAGCGGATCTTCATGTACCCGCTCGTGCTGCTGCTCGGTCGCGCCGCGATCAAGGACGACCGCGGCATTGTCGGCTACGCGCTTCCGCTGGCCGTCATCGGCGGCTTGTTCTCGCTGTACCATTACGGCGAACAGAAGGTGCCGGGAATGGCCAATCTCCTGCCGTGCACCGTCGGGGTTCCCTGCAACGAGGATTACCTGGACTGGTTCGGCGTCGTCACGATTCCGCTCCTGGCGTTGGTCGCCTTCGTGCTAATCTCGCTGTTGCTGATCTTCGGCCGCCGCTGGAGCCAGGCAGCGCCGGCCGGGGTGATCGAGGACTGATCGCCCGCCGATACCGCATTAAAGCCAAAAAAACGCCGCCGCCCCTTCGGGGACGGCGGCGTTTTTTAGAAGGGGCTCAGACCGCCCAGTTGCCTTGGCGGAAAATCGGCACGACGGATCCGTCTTGTGCGATCCCATCGATGTCCATGTCGGCGGATCCGATCATAAAGTCGACGTGAGTGACGCTTTCGTTGACCCCGTGCGCCCCGAGTTCCTCGCGAGACATCGTCTTGCCGCCTTCGATGTTAAAGGCGTAGCCGCTGCCGATGGCCAGATGATTCGAAGCGTTCTCGTCGAACAGCGTATGGTAGAACAAGATGTTCGACCGGGATATCGGCGATTCGTGCGGAACGAGCGCGACTTCGCCCAAATACCGCGCGCCCTCGTCGACTTGGACGAGCTGCTCCAGAATCTCCTGCCCTTGCCGGGCTTCGACCCGGACGATCCGGCCTTTTTCGAACGTGATCTTGAAGCCGTCGATCAGATTGCCGCCGTAGCTGAGCGGCTTCGTGCTCGAAACGTAGCCGTCCACGGCGTCCTTCTGCGGCACCGTGAACACTTCCTCGGTGGGCAGGTTCGCCAGGAACGGGAGTCCGTTCGGCCGCTCGCTGGAGGCGCCGACCCAGACGTGCTTCTCGTTCAGCCCGATCGTCAGATCCGTGCCCGGCGCCCGGTACCGGAGCTGCTTGAATCGCTTGCCGTTCAACAGCTTGACCTTGGCATGCAGCGCATCGTTGTGCCGGCCCCACGCCTCGACCGGATCCTCCGCTTGCAGCCGCACCGCGTCGAAGATCGCCTGCCAAAGCCGATCCACCGCTTCGTCCACCGGGACGTCCGGGAACACCTTGGCGGCCCAAGCCTGGGACGGTGCTGCGACGACCGACCAGCTCACCTGGTCGGCTTGGGTCGCTCTGCGGAATTCCGCGAGCCCGGCGCCGGCCGACTTCTGGTTGTTGCCGATCCGGGTCGGATCGATGCCTTTTAGCAGATCCGGATTCGAGGACACGACCGAAATAAAGCACGCTTCCTTTTCGACGAACGCATTGCGCTTGGCCGTCTCCCACGCCGGGAACGACTTGAACACATCGTCCGCCGCCCGCTCGTATCTTAAGCGCGTCACGGCATCGTCCAGCCAATCGACGTGTACGTTCGACGCTCCGGCCGCATAAGCTTCCGCGACGATTGCGCGGCCCAGCGGCGCATTTTCGATCTGGCAGCTGAGGAACACTTCCTGCCCGGATTGGACGTTAACGCCCACCTGCACGATCAGCTTTGCGTAACGCTGCAATTGTTGTTCGGATACGCTCATTTCAACACGCTCCACCTCTCTAGACAGTCCATTACCCATTGTAGCGTATCCGGGCCCGGATGTCCTCATTCTGGGGGTGGAGCCCGCCTCGATGCCGCGGTTCGCCCTGCCTCTGGCCTTAGCGATCGGCGCCGGCTTCCTGCACGAACGCATCGTGCTCGAACTCGGCCCCGGGGAACGAATCGTCCAGATCGTCCCAGTCTCCGGCCAGCTCGACATCCGATAGCAGGCAGGCGTCCAGCTCGGCTTCGAGCCGCCGCCGATCCATCTCTATGCCGATCAGGACGAGCTGGTTTTGGCGGTCGCCATAGATCGGATGCCACGTTTGCAGCCATTCCGGCTCCTCCCTAAGGAGCGCCTCCCGCTCCGCTTCTGGAAGCGCCGCCGCCCAGAGACCCGCGGGTCCCATCTGGATCGATGGACCGGCCTGGCTGACGCTCACCGCCGTCCGCTGCCGGGTCGCGAGCCAGAGGAAGCCTTTGGCGCGAACGACTTCGGCCGGCCAGTCGGACATCCAGGCCATGAGCCGGGACGGGTGGAACGGACGTGCCCGCCGGTATACGAACGAGGAGATGCCGTATTCCTCCGTCTCCGGCGTGTGCGCGTCCTTCTCAAGCTCCCGCTGCCAGCCGGCGGAGCTGCTCGCCCGCTCGAAGTCGAACAGTCCCGTGTTCAAAATGGCGGCCGGATCGATCTCTCCGCGCTCCGTACGGATGAAGCGCGCGGCGGGCTGCAGCGTGCGAAGGACCCGCTCGAGCTCGTCGAGGCTTTCCGCGTCGACCAGGTCGCATTTATTCAGCACGAGCACGTCGCAGCATTCGATCTGATCGACGAGCAGGTCGACGACGTGCCGCGTATCGTCCTCCCCGACCGCCTGGCTGCGCTCGAGCAGCGTTTCGCCAGACGCATAGTCGTGCCAAAAGCGGTAGGCGTCCACGACGGTCACCATCGTATCCAGGCGACAGTAGCGCGTCAGGTCGATATCGAGCGTTTGGTCGATATAGCTGAACGTCTGGGCGACCGGCATGGGCTCGCCGATGCCGGTCGATTCGATGAGCAGATAATCGAACCGGTCTTCCTTGGCCAGCCGCTCCACCTCGCGGAGCAGATCCTCCCGCAGCGTGCAGCAAATACAGCCGTTCGACATTTCCACGAGCTGCTCGTTCGTGCGCGACAGCTCGCTGCCTTCCCGGACGAGCGTCGCATCGATGTTCACTTCGCTCAGATCGTTGACGATAACGGCGACCCTCAAGCCGCTTCGGTTGTTCAAGACGTGTTTCAAAATCGTGGTTTTTCCCGCGCCGAGATAGCCGCTCAGGACGGTCACAGGCAGTTTGTTCGTCGACATGTCGTTGGCTCCTTCCCGTTGGGGCACCCGGTCCGATGATCGGAATGGGGGTCCGATTCGTCCGTTCGGTACGTAACGAGGGATTTTAATTGTAATAATTACTATATAAATTCGTGCGGAAGCGCATCCGCCTCCCGAAGGGAAGAGAGGCACGTCCAAACCAATCATCCAATCCGTAATTATTACTATTTGTGATCATAGCAAGGAATGCCCCACCGCGTCAACACCCACAAGTAAACCCGGCTCCGCCGTCTTCAAGGAAGATGGCGGCACGTTTTTATCGGAGGTCATACGGAAAGGATTGGGCTAAAACCGCACCGCCGTTTCTCGCTTTCGATCCACTGCTTCCTTCTTCAACAAATGATGGGCAAGCGAAAGCCATCCGACCTCCAAGCTTACCTTCGGCAAGACGCGAAGCAGCAAACGCCGGAATCCGCTTTCCGAGTTGCCTATCCCGCATCCAACGATTAGAAGCAAATGTACATCTAATTTTGCTATATTCCCTGCTTAACGGTCACTTAGTTGCAAAAGTACAACTAAATCGTCGTTTTCTGTGTATAGGGCGGATTTACGCTAAATTTAGATGTACTTTTACAAGTAAACCGCTCCACCCTCCCGAAATGACCCTAAATAGATGTACGAATGCAACTAATTGACTAAAGGAACCAATTGGCTAAAACTTGTGGCGAACCATCGGCCGGAATCCGACGTATTTGCACCAAGACCCAACTGATTCATTCGAAACCGGCCTCGCTGTTGGCCACGCGTCCGAGGCAGCCGTCAGGAATGGAAAGATCGTCAATGGATGCCCATTCATCCGCATTGAAAACCGCGCTGCTGACTCCCGGGCCCCAATTCAACCTTATTAGTCAGCCTCTTCTAAATGGCAAGTAAAAACGGTTTTGCCGCCTTTCCGGGCGGCAACACTTTTTATCGGAAGTCCTACAGAAATGGAGAGAGTAAAACTTATGCATTCTGTATGACTCAAAAACCGCCCGGCTTCCCGGCGGGAAGTCCGGGCGGCGCCGAACCCTCAGGCGTCCTTGGCGGCCGCGGACGGATCCCGCTGGCACTGCTCGCATACGCCGTAAATCTCGAAACGGTGGCTCAAGATCCGGTAATTTCCGGGAAGCTCGAGCGGCTCCTTCATCGGGCAATAATCGAACGTGAGCGTCCGCTCGCAGTTCGTGCAGATGAGGTGATGATGATGGTGCTTGATGCAGTTCGCCTTGAACTTCAAGCCGCCGTCCATAAAATAAAACTGCTCGAGGACGCCCATGTCGCTCAGCATCCGGAGATTGCGGTACACCGTGTTGAAGCTGACGCTCGGATATTTGACCGTCAATTGGTCGTAGACGTCCTTGGGGGACAGATAGCCGTCCGTGGCGGCGAAAATTTGGGCCAGCGTCCGGCGCTGGTCGGTAATGCGCCACCCCGCGCGGCTCATCGCGTCCACCATGTCCCGAATCGTCTCGGACGGATCGTGTTCGTGGGCCGGGACCGCGGCTTCCGTCCCATTCAGGCTTTCGCTCATGTCGGTAACCTCCTGTCCACTCTATATTAACAAGACGCGCGCGCCGAGGGCAACGCCGCGTCGGGCCAAACATGCCCAAAACCCGCCAAGCAGCAGCCTGGCGGGTTTTGGGCATATACGGAAAGCTCGCCGTAAGCCGGGTTCTGTACTTCCGGTGGTCGTCGCGGACCGGGCGGTCCTCCCACGGATGGAAGCGACAATCATCTTTCTAGGCCGTACGTTGCCGCACGGCTCCAGCGACCAACCCGAACGCGCCCCGGGCAAGGGCTGCGGCCTCGAAAGCCGCTGCGTTCCTCTTCGGTCTTGCTCCAGATGGGGTTTACCAGGGGCAAAGTCGCCAGTGCCCCTCGTGGTCTCTTACACCACGGTTCCATCCTTGCCTGATCCGCTCCGGAGAGCGGCCATCGGCGGTCCATTTCTGTGGCACTATCCTTCAGCTCGCGCTGACTGGACGTTATCCAGCATCCTGCCCTACGGAGCCCGGACTTTCCTCTCGCGGCGCGAAGCCGCCAGCGATTGTCTGTCGAACTTTCCGATCTGCAACGTCTAGTATAACGCGAATCGTCCGCAAATACAAACGGGAATGACTGGTCCCGCTACCGCAGCCGAAACGGCTCCGTATGAATTTGCGAGGCGAAAACTTCGGTCTCGGATCCTTTTTCCTTCAGGCGGGCTTGCAGCCATTCCGCCACTTTCGGCTTCATGATCTTTTCGGCGTTGTGTCCCGGATCGACGAGCGCGAGCCCGGCCGCCTCCGCATCCTGCGCGCTATGGTAGTCGATGTCGCCCGTTACGAGCGCGTCCGCACCCGCGAACTTGGCGTGTCTGATGTAGCGGGCGCCGGAGCCGCCGAGCACCGCGACTTTGCGGATCGGCTTGGCCGGATCTCCGACGAAGCGGACGAACGGGACGTCCAGCGCCCGCTTCACGCGCTCGGCGAAGACGTCGAGCGGTTCGGGCTCGGGCAGCGTTCCGACGCGGCCCAAGCCGAAGGAGCGTCCCTTGAGGTCCATCGGGTACAAATCGTAGGCGACTTCTTCGTAAGGATGAGCCTTCAGCATCGCTTGGACGACCGCCTTGCGCACGCTGTTCGGGACGACCGTCTCGATCCGCACTTCCTCCGCCTGCTCGAGGCGTCCCTGCTTTCCGAGGAACGGCTCGCTCCCTTCGCGCGGCAGGAACGTCCCCGTCCCTTCCGTATTGAAGCTGCAGTGGCTGTAATTGCCGATCCAGCCTGCGCCCGCTCCGAACAGCGCGCCGCGGACCGCCTCCTGATGCGTGCGCGGGACGAAGACGGCCAGCTTGAACAGCTGGTCGGTATGCACTTCCTCCAGCACGGCACGACCGTTCAGGCCCAGCGCCTCCGCCATCCAGTCGTTCATGCCGCCTTCGGCCGTGTCCAGGTTCGTATGCGCCACGTAGACGGCGATATCCCGCCGCAGCAGATCGGCGGCGAGCGCGCCCGCCGGCGTGTCGGTCTGCAGGTGGGCGAGCGGCCGGTAGATGACGGCGTGATGTGCGATGATCAGCTCGGCTCCGAGTTCGCCGGCTTCGCGAACGACTTCGGCGTTCACGTCGAGCGCTACCAGCACCCGGCGAATCTCCTTGCGAAGCGAGCCGACCTGCAGGCCGATCTTGTCGTCCGGTACGGCAAAATGCTTCGGCGCGAGCCGCTCCATCAGTTGGACAATGGTCTCCCCTCTTGCGTACATGACAGTACCTCCTCGATTCGTCGGGACTCCTCTTCCCACGCCCGCGCTTTTTCTTCGGCCCCAGCCGACTGACCTAGCCGCAGCTGTGCGAGGATCTTCTCCCGCTTGGCCAGCTCCGCCCGCCACTTCGCCCGGAACGTCTCGCCCGCTTCGCGGAGCAGCAGCGGCCCCATCGCCAGGAGCAGCTCCCGCGGCACATCCGGACAGCGCGGGGTCAGCAGCGCCTCGTCGTACAGCCGATCGTTCCGCGCAGCCGCCTCCGCCGCATCGGCGACGTAGACGGCCCGCATCAGCGTGTACGTCTCGCCGTCCTCCGCCAGCAGCCGCTCGTCCTCGAGCGCGTACTGCCGGTCGACGAGCCAACGCCGCACCTGATCCTCGGCGACGTGGGGCGAGAGGATCAACGTGCGCACGCCTTGCAGGCGCGGTCCCGCAGCCTCCAGCAGGCGGACCATCAGCGATCCGCCCATGCCGGCAATGCACACCGTGTCCACCTCGCCGGGCGACAGCACCGACAGTCCGTCTCCCAGGCGGACGGACACGACACCCGAGAGACCGGCTGCCTCGACTTGGCGCCGGGCCGCCTCAGCCGGTCCGGCATGAACGTCGCCGGCGACGGCGAACGGAATGCGCCCGATCGCCGCCAGGTAGACCGGCAGCAGCGCGTGGTCCGTGCCGATGTCGGCGAACCGCGCCCCTTCCGGCACCCAATCTGCCAGCGCAGCGAGCCGGCGGGACAGCTTGAGGCCCGCCGCGTATTCTTTCGATTCATTCATCATTAAGCAACCCATTCCATCCATTGTTTTCGCAGCCGGAACAACCCGTACCCGACTGCGGCGATTTTCACCAGCAGCTCCAGCTGTATCCAGGCGCGGTCCACGTCGAACAGCGCCGAGTAAATCTCCGGCATGAACCAAAGAATGAGCGCGTTCGCGAACAGCACGGTCCCCGTCGCCTTGAACTTGACGTGCACGAACCAGCTCAGCCATCCGAACAGCAGCGCGGCGGGCACCCAGAACACCTGAACCTCCAGCCAGCTCGGATCGGGCACTTGACGGGACAGCATCCAAGCGTACAAGCCGATGATGCCGATCCATCCGAGCCCGTGCAGCAGCGAGAACCGTAGCGCGAGGCCGCAGCAGATCCACAGCAGCGAGGACAGCGCAACCAGTGCGACCGGCCCCGCGCCGCTCGTCCACCCGTGAATGCCGAGCACAGCGAGGCCGATTCCGAACTGAAACAGCATCCCCGCTCCCGTCAGCGCCAGCCCGCGGGCGGGTTGACGCTCGCGCCGACGAGCGCCCCAGCCGACGAATCCAGCTGTGCCAAGGACTCCGAGCGCGATTTGCAATGCCAGGGGAAACGCGCTAAAATGAAGTACGATCAGACAGATCAAGGAAAAAATGACAATCGTTAACGCCCATTGTTTGCCGGATGCGCGGCCCACCCGGCGAACGGCTTCCCCGAGCGGCCCTTTGGGCCGGTCGGTCAGATCATCCAAATACAAATTTTGCAGGAAGTCGCAATACTGCTCGGGCAGCAGCTTTCCGCGCCGCCACGTTTCGATTTCTCGCACGATCCATTTCTTCCGATCTTCATCCAACGCTGGCACGATGCCCGCTCCTCTCGCTTCGGCACGGTTCACTGCAAACGACAAGAGACCTTCCAACCGACTGACTCGGCAGAAGGCCTCCTGCTCCACGCTATCATTGCATCCTTATTCGAGGAAATCCTTAAGCCGCTTGCTCCGGCTCGGATGCCGCAGCTTGCGCAGCGCCTTCGCCTCGATCTGGCGAATCCGTTCGCGCGTCACTCCGAACACCTTGCCCACTTCCTCCAGGGTCCGCGTACGCCCGTCATCCAACCCGAAACGCAGTCTCAACACGTTCTCTTCCCGTTCGGTCAACGTATCGAGCACGTCTTCCAATTGTTCCTTCAGCAGCTCGTAAGCCGCCGCGTCGGCCGGCGCCAGCGCCTCCTGGTCTTCGATGAAGTCCCCCAGATGGGAGTCGTCCTCTTCCCCGATCGGCGTCTCGAGCGAGACCGGCTCCTGCGCGATCTTCATGATCTCGCGGACTTTGTCGACGCTGAGGTCCATTTGCTCTGCGATCTCTTCCGGCGTCGGCTCGCGCCCGAGCTCCTGTAGTAGCTGTCTGGATACCCGGATCAGCTTGTTGATCGTCTCGACCATATGCACCGGAATCCGAATCGTGCGCGCCTGGTCGGCGATCGCCCGGGTAATCGCTTGGCGAATCCACCACGTGGCGTACGTGCTGAACTTGAAGCCTTTCATATGGTCGAATTTCTCGACGGCTTTGAGGAGGCCCATGTTTCCTTCCTGGATGAGGTCCAGGAAAAGCATGCCTCGTCCGACATAACGCTTGGCGATGCTCACGACGAGACGGAGGTTGGCTTCGGCCAGCCTTTTCTTCGCTTCTTCGCCGTCGTAACCGCCGATCTCGATCTTGCGGGCAAGCTCGATCTCGTCGTCGGCGCCGAGCAGCGGCACGCGGCCGATTTCCTTCAGGTACATCCGGACCGGATCGTTAATCTTGATACCGGGCGGCAAAGAGAGATCGTCATCGAAGTTGAAGTCGTCCTGTCCGTCCTCTTCGTTATTCGAGCTGATCTCATCGTGATCGTTCACCACTTCTATGCCTTGGTCCGCGAGCTGCTCGAAGAAATCGTCGATTTGCTCCGGATCCTGGTCGAATGGAGACAGCTTCTCCATGATGTCTTTGTAGGTGAGCGCGTTTTTTTTCTTCCCTTGCTCCATGAGCTGGGCTTTGACTTGCTCCAGCGTCGATTCCGTTTCGAGCCCGGTGTGTTGATCGTTCGCCATTTCCGACTCCCTCCTCCCCGTCGTCCCAACGCCGGCTTTACTTGCGTTGTTTCTCCAGGGCGATGATCTCTGTTCCAATTTGTACGGCTAGCATGATGTCGCCGGCACGCTCCGCGCGAAGCATTTCTTCCTTCTTCCGGTCGATATCGCGGGTAAGCGACGCCTGGCTAATCGTCCGCAGACAATCCTCCAGCACCTTGTCGTCGAAGGGCGTATCTTCGAGGGCGATGGCGCTGCAGGTCCTCTCCAGGCGGTCATGCTGAAGGTAGGCGATGAACCGGCCCGTGTCTGGCTCGTGACCATGCGCGTAGTATGCATATAAATAAGCAGCGATTGCCGCGTGATCCTCTACATGAAAACGGTCGCCCAGCCGATTCTGGACGAGGAGCGCCGTATCCGCGTCTTGCATCATCCAGGAAAGGAGCTGCCGCTCGGCTTGCACGTAGGCGGGAGACAGCGGCGGATGCCTGGACGAACTTCGCTTTTCATTCCATTCATTATTCCACGATCCGTCCGGAATATCCCCAGTCGTTCCCAATTTCTCTTGGCGCCGGACGTCGACGACGTCCTGCTTCAGCGTATCCAGGGAGACGCCGAATTCCTGCGCAAGCTCCTTCAGGATCAACTCCCGCTCCGTCGGGGATTCCCGGCGCGCCACGAGCCGGATCGCGTCCTTCAGGTACCGGATCTTCCCATCTTCTTCTAGAAGTATATGGGATTTGCGCAAATAGATGAGCTGAAATTTGACGGCGGAGACGGCACCTTCGATCGTCTCCCGCACGAACGCTTCGGGCCCGTACTCGGCGATGTATTCGTCCGGATCCATGCGCCCCGGCAGCAGTCCGATCCGGACGCGGAAGCCCGCGCCTTCAAGCAGCGGAATGCTCTTGTGGGCGGCGGCTTGTCCGGCGTCGTCGCCGTCGTAGACGAGGATCGCCTCGTCGGCGAACCGCTTCAGCAGCGCCGCGTGCTCGGCCGTAAGCGCCGTGCCCATCGTGGCGACGCCATTCGCGACGCCAGCGGACCAAGATTTGATCACATCCATATAGCCTTCGAACAAGACGACCTGACGAGACTTGCGTATGGCGCCCTTCGCCTCGTGCAGCCGGTAGAGGGTCCTGCTCTTGCTGAACAAGGGCGACTCGGGCGTGTTCAGGTATTTGGGCTGACCGTCAGACATGAGCCTGCCCGCAAAGGCGATGAGCTTGCCGTCCCCGTCGTGGATCGGGAACATGACCCGATCGCGGAACCGATCGACGTAGCCCTCCCCTTCCTGTCTACGGGACAGCAGGCCTCCGCGTTCCATTTCTTCGGCTTCGTAGCCGTTTTTGGAGAGCTGCTTGACCAGCATGTCCCATCTCGACGGCGCATAGCCGAGGCCGAATTCCTCGATGAGCTTGTCGCCGAGGCCGCGCGACCGCAAGTACGCCATCGCGGGAGCGCCCGCCTCCGTATTCCGCAGGACGTAATGGTACACCCTCGCGGCCAGTGTGTGCGCTTCGACCAGCTTGGACCGTTCGCGCTGCCGCGGCGTCTGCTCCTCCGGCTGGGCCGACCAGGTAATCGGAATGCCCGCTTCCTCGCACAGCCGCTTGACGGCTTCCGGGAACGTCTCGTTCTCCATTTCCATGACGAACTTAATGACGTTGCCGCCCTTTCCGCAGCCGTAACAATGGAAGATTTGCTTTTCCGGCGTCACGGTGAAGGAGGGCGTCTTCTCGGAATGAAAGGGGCAGAGCCCCTTCAAATACTTGCCTTGCTTGGACAGCTGCACGTAACGGCCAACGGTCTCCCCGATCTCGAAACGGCGCAGCACTTCGTCGATGGTCTCTTGTGGAATCATGCCATGACTCATAACCTGTCCACCTTAGCCGATCATTCGGCACGTATTACAATTCGCTAACCTTCTCGATTCTCCTGCATCCCCCGCAGTAGATATGTCAGTTTTTGTTGAAACCGGGCGCGGTCCTCGTCCGTGAACGGCTTCGGGCCGCGCGTCCGCGCGCCTCCTCGCCGCTGCTTGGCGGAAAAGTGCCTTTGCGCCAGCAGCCCGTCGATATCCGCTTCCCCGATCGCCTTCCCTCTCGGCGTCAGGACGGCTGCCCCGCGGGCCAAGCCGAGGGCGGCCAAGCCGTAATCGCCGGTGACCAGGATATCCCGCTTGGTCAGGACGTTGGCGATATACAGATCTGCCGCTTGATCGCTGGCGTCCACCGTGACGACCTGCACCCGGTCTTCCGGCACGAGCACGTGCGCGTGCGAGGAAACCATCAGAGCGGTCGCCCCGCATGCCTGCACCGCGCGCGCGACCTCGGCCTTTACCGGACATGCGTCGCCGTCGACGACGACGCGGTTACGGATCGGTACCATTCGACAACCCCGCCGATTCATCATTCTTTTGAGGTCCTTATTATATACGCCGTGCGCGTCCGAAATCCTGCCAGCGTCCCATTAAATTTCAAAATGATATACCTATCGACGTGGGATGTCAAGCCTTTTACCGCAAATATGTCGAAATTTTGTCAAATCTTGACTTTCCTACCGCGAACGCAGGAGCAACCAGCGGCCTTGGACGGGCCGGCCGGTTGCTCCGGGGACGACGCTATTGCTCGAAATGCTCCATGATGAGGCTCGCGGTTTCTTCGACCGCCTTGTTGGACACGTCGATGATGACGCAGCCGATGCGCTCCATGATGTCATGCGCGTACGCCAGCTCCTGGGCGATCCGTTCGGGCGTCGCGTACGACGCCGTATTCGGCAGCCCCAGCGCCTTGAGCCGTTCCTTGCGGATCGCGTTCAGCGCGTCGGGCCGGATCGTCAATCCGACCACCTTGCGCGTCGGCACCTGGAACAGCTCCTTGGGCGGCGTCAGCTCGGGAACGAGCGGGACGTTGGCCACCTTGTACGTCTTGTGGGCGAGCACCATGGAGAGCGGCGTCTTCGACGTCCGGGACACGCCCGTCAGGACGATATCGGCCTTCATGACGCCGGCCACATCCCGCGCGTCATCGTAGCGGACCGCGAATTCGACCGCTTCGACTTTGCGGAAGTAGCCGGCGTCCAGCTTGTGGTTCAGTCCCGGTTCGTGCCGCGACTCCCTGCCGAACTGCCGTTCCATCTGACCGATGAGCGGGCCGAGCAGATCGATCGCCGCAATGTGGCGTCGCGCCGTCTCCCGCGCCATATGGTCCCGCAGTTCCGGGATAACGAGGGTGAACAGCACGATCGCCTGCTCCGTCTCCGCGATGTCGAGGATCGTGTCGATCCCTTCACGGCGCTGGATGAAGCCGGCTCGGCGGATCTGGACGTTCAAGGGATGGAACTGCGCAGCCGCGGCGCGCACCGCCAGCTCCCCCGTGTCCCCCGCCGAATCGGATACGACATATACCGTTACGCTGCTTGCCGCCAACCGAATCTCCCCTTTCCCGGGCCGCGCGGATCCGCTAGCCGTTCAGCTTCGCGAAGTCGGCGAAGCCTTTGACGTCGTCGGCGATCGTGGCGAGCAGGGACAGCCGGTTGCGCCGGATCGCCTCGTCCTCGGCCATGACCATGACGGCTTCGAAGAAGGCGGTGACGGGACCGCTGAGGGACGCCAGCGCTTCCAGCGCTTCCGCCATTTTCGCCTCCGCGCCCGCCTTGGTCAGGGCGCCGTGCGCATGCTGCCAAGCTTCGTACAACGCGCCCTCGGACGGATCCTGGAACAGATGCACGTCGACCTGGCGCGAATCGTCCGCTTTGGCCGCCAGGTTGCATACCCGATTGAACGCTTCCGCCGCCGGCCGGAACGCTTCCTTGCTCCCTTCGGCGGCAGCCGCCTGCAGCGCTTGGGCGCGGAGCACGGTCCGGCGCACGTCGTCGACGCCCGCGCCGAGGATCGCGTCCACGACGTCGTAGCGAATTTGTTGCTCCGTTAGTACGTTCTTTACCCGCAAGGCGAAAAAGTCATTCAGATCCTTCAGCAGATCGTACGGCTCGCGCTTTTGCGTCCGGCCGGACGCGCCGTGGACGCCTCGGGAAATCTGGAACAGGTCCGAAAGCGACAGCTCGAGGCCGTGCGCCAGCAGCGTCGACACGATGCCCGCCGCCTGGCGGCGCAGCGCGTACGGATCCTGCGAGCCGGTCGGCACGATGCCGATCGAGAAGCAGCCGACGATCGTATCGATCTTGTCGGCGATCCCGACGATGGCACCGACGAGCGAAGCCGGCGGCGCGTCGTTTGCGTTGCGCGGCGCATAGTGCTCGTTGATCGCCTCGGCGACGGCGTCGGGTTCGCCGAACTTCCGCGCGTAGTCCTCGCCCATGATTCCCTGCAGCTCGGGGAATTCGTACACCATCTGGGTGACGAGATCGAACTTGCAGATGTCCGCCGTCCGGCTGACGAAGCCGCGCGTCTCGCCGTCCGCCAGCAGCTGGGCGGCGATCTTGTCGGCCGTTTCGCGAATGCGGCGCACCTTGTCGGCCACCGTGCCGAGCTCTTCGTGGTAGACGATGTTCTCGAGCTTCGCCAGGAAGGCCGGGATTTCGCCCTTCTGGTCTTCCTCGTAGAAAAACTTCGCATCGGACAGCCGGGCGCGGAGCACCTTCTCGTTGCCCTTGGCGACCGTCTCGATCGCGGCGGCGTCGCCGTTGCGAACGGTGACGAAGTGCGGCTGGAGCTTGCCTTCGGCGTTCAGTACCGGGAAGTAGCGCTGATGCTCCCGCATCGACGTGATCAGCACTTCCTGCGGAATGCGAAGGAACGCCGGGTCGAACGACCCGCTCAGCACGGTCGGCGTTTCGACCAGGAAAAGCACTTCCTCCAGCAGGTCGTCCTTCACGGCGATATGCCAGCCCCGTTCCTCCGCCAGCGCCCGGATGCCGTCCAGGATCGCCTGCTTGCGCTCCTCGACGTCGGCGATGACGCGTTGCTCGCGCAGCTTGGCGACATATTCGGACGACGAGCCGATCGTCGCGTCTCCGCCCAGGAAGCGGTGGCCGCGGCTGACGTTGCCGGTCCGCACCCCTGCGATCTCGAACGGCACGACCTCGCCGCCGTGCAGGGCGATCAGCCAGCGGATCGGACGCACGTAGCGCAGCTCGTAATCTCCCCAACGCATATTCTTCGGAAAGGTCAGCGAGGTTACGAGGGTAGGCAGCGCTTCGGGAAGCAATTCGGCGGCTTCCACCCCGACGCTGGACTTGATCGCGTACACGTATTCGACGCCGCCGAGCTCCTTGAAGAACAGCGCCTCGGGATCGACGCCCTGGCTGCGTGCGAAGCCGAGTGCCGCTTTCGTCCAGGCGCCGCTCTCGTCCTGGGCGATTTTGCGCGCCGGACCTTTGGCCTCCTCGCTTACGTCGCTCTGCTTGTCGGCGAGTCCTTCAACGACCACCGCGAGGCGCCGCGGCGTCGCATATGCTTGCACGGCCCGATAGTCGAGGCGGCTCGCCTCGAGCCATTTTTCCGTCTTTTCTTTCAGTTGGTTCATCGCGCCGCGCACGAAGCGCGCCGGCACTTCTTCCAGCCCGATCTCGAGCAGCAGGTCCTTAGCCATGGGCGACCTCTCCTTTCTTCAGCAGCGGGAAGCCGAGCCGCTCGCGCTCCTGCAGGAAAGTCGCCGCGACCGCCCTTGCCAGGTTGCGCACCCGCGCGATATACCCTGTCCGCTCCGTGACGCTGATGGCGCCGCGGGCGTCGAGCAGGTTAAACGTATGGGAGCACTTCAAGACGTAGTCGTACGCCGGGAAGACGAGATTCTCGTCCATCGCCCGCTTCGCCTCGGCCTCGTACGTCGAGAACAGCTGGAACAGCATCGCGACGTCCGATACCTCGAACGTATATTTGGAATGCTCGTACTCCGGATGCTTGAATACGTCGCCGTACGTGACGCCGTTCACCCATTCGAGGTCGAACACGTTCTCCTTCGCCTGAATGTACGAAGCGAGCCGCTCCATCCCGTAGGTGATCTCGACGGCGACCGGATGGCAATCGATGCCCCCGACCTGCTGGAAATAGGTAAACTGCGTAATCTCCATGCCGTCGAGCCACACTTCCCAGCCGAGACCCCAGGCACCGAGCGTCGGCGACTCCCAGTTGTCCTCGACGAAGCGGATGTCGTGCTGCAGCGGGTCGATGCCGAGCTGCTTCAAGCTCTCCAGGTAGAGCTCCTGAATGTTGTCCGGGGACGGCTTCATGATGACTTGGAATTGGTGGTGCTGATACAGCCGGTTCGGATTTTCCCCGTAACGGCCGTCGGCCGGGCGCCGCGAAGGCTCGACGTAAGCCACGTTCCACGGCTCCGGTCCGATCGTGCGGAGGAAGGTCATCGGGTTCATCGTGCCCGCGCCCTTTTCGGTGTCGTACGGCTGTACGACGATGCAATTCTGCTCCGCCCAAAATTGCTGCAGCGTCAGCGTCATCTGCTGAAAATTCATTTCTCTCGCTCCTTTGATCCATGGTGATCCGAAGTAGCAGCACGCCGGGAAAGATGACAAAAAGCTCCCGTCCCACGTCTGCCCTGCAGACATAGGGACGGGAGCATCGCATCCCGCGGTTCCACCCTACTTGGCTTCGGCTTGCGACGCACGCAGGGCGGGTCTAAGTCGCCCGCGGCCGCCTTCGCAATCCATTCGCCCGCTCTTTCATCTGGCCGTCCTCTCCGGAGCGCCCTTCGCCGGTTCGTCGCGCCGGGCTTTCACCCTCCCCGGCTCGCTGCAGCTGCCGACAGGCAACCGGCTACTTTCTCCTTCGTCGAGAACAAACGCCATTCGTAAATGAGATTGTACCCGATCAGGCACGCGATTGTCAAATCCTCGCATTCTTGGACCGTCACCTTGCGGCTCCGCGAGATGAGCATCATACGTTCGATCACGCATTGGGCTTGAAAAAATCGCTGCCCCGCTCCCACTGATCCAAGAAATGTCTGGATTTGAGGTGAAGGGCGAGATGGTGATCGAACCAGCGCCGCATGGCGAGCTTTAACTGCCCCGCAGAGCTTTCTTTTACCGTAATTTGGCCCAGTCGGCGAATGTCCATCGCGGAGAAGACGCGCAGCAGCTTCCAGACGGGCTCTTCCAGCTCGAGTGCCGACGGATCGCGAGAAGCGCACTGCCGGCAAAGGGCGCCTCCGGCCGCCGGGCTGAAGCGGAACGGACCGTCGATTCGGCCGCAGTTCACGCATTCGTCCAGCACCGGCGCGTACCCCGCGGCTCGCGCGATTTTCATCTCGAAGAGCCGCGCCAGAATTGGCGGGTCCTTGCCTTCGGCGATCGCGGCAAGCGCCGCTTTGAGCTGGGCGTAGAGGAAGGCGCTCGCATCCTCGTCCTGCACCGCCCGGTCGCACAGCTCGACCAGATAGGCGGCATAGGCGGCGGCATCCAAGTTTTCCCGCAGCTCGCGGAATGGCTCAATGATCTCTCCGCTGTTCAGCGTGCCGAGCTGGCCGGTTTTATAAAACGAAAAATCGCCGAGCGTAAACAACTGCGCCAGCGATGCGTATCGACTCTTCGGTTTGCGGGCCCCGCGGACGACGAGACCTTGCTTGCCATGCGTGGGGGTGAAGACAGTGATGATCTTGTTGCCTTCCCCGTAATCCGTGCTCCGTATGACGATGCCTTCCATCCGGTAGAGCATCGGCCTCTCCTCCGTCGTCTCCCGCCTTGTAGGCTTCGGGCGCACCGCGCCCGAAAGCCGGGGGCGGTCTCCGTCAGGTCGAAGCCGCCCCGACGACGGCCTCGCCGTCGTCGCGATCGGGAGCCGGCTCCTTCGCGGAGCCGTCCGTCCCGAGCATGTGCATTTCCTTGTACAGCAAGTAAGCTTCGATATCGCCGGTCTGTGTAAACACGTGCCATGTAAAATCCCGCACGGCGCCTCATCCTCTCCCGACGGAAATGACTTGCTCCGTCGTTAGGATGCCCCTGGCGGAAAGCGGTATGCTGGCAACATTTTGCTTCGCCGCCCCATGCCTCCGGCGCGGGGCGGACTTCGATCGTCAATCGTGTCGGAAACCCAGCGACTTCAAGACGGATTCGCGGTTGCGCCAGTCCTCTTTCACTTTGACCCACAGCTCGAGGAAGATTTTCGATCCGAGCAGCCGCTCCATATCCTCGCGGGCGCGCTTTCCGACTTCCTTCAGCATGGCGCCGTTTTTGCCGATGACGATTCCCTTTTGCGAAGGCCGCTCCACGTAGATGACGGCGCCGATGTTGACCACGCCGTTGTCCCCTGCGCCCATCGACTCGATTTCGACCGCGATGGAGTGCGGGATTTCTTCGCGCGTGCTTTGCAGAATTTTTTCCCGGATCAGCTCCGCGCAGATGAATTGCTCGGGATGGTCCGTGATCTGATCGGCCGGATAATACATCGGTCCTTCCGGCAAATAGCGGCCGATCTGCTCCAGCAGCGTCGTGACGTTGCTGCCCTGCAGCGCGGATACGGGCACGACTTCCGTGAAGTCGTGGAGCTTGCTGTAGGTCTGGATGATCGGAAGCAACGCTTCGGGATGCACCTTGTCGATCTTGTTCATGACGAGGAACACGGGCGTCTTCACCTTTTTGAGCTGCTCGATGATGAACCGGTCGCCGCCGCCGAGTTCTTCGGATACGTCCGTCAGGAAGAGCACGGCTTCGACTTCCTCCAGCGCGCTCATCGCGGACTTGACCATGTAGTCCCCCAGCTTGGAGTTCGATTTGTGGATGCCCGGCGTATCGAGAAATACGATCTGCATCTCATCCGTCGTATAGACGCCGTGAATCTTGTTGCGCGTCGTCTGCGGCTTATCCGACATGATCGCGATTTTTTGCCCGATCACTTGGTTCATCAGTGTGGACTTACCGACGTTCGGGCGTCCTACAATGGCGACAAAGCCGGACTTGAACTTGGAATCAGCGCTCATGGGACTGCGTTTCCTTTCCGTAATCCAGATCCGACGGTCCGAAGGCGCCGGGCAATAGCTCCGCCGCCGTCGTCATCCGGTAAGCGCCGGCCACGTTGCCCAGCACGATCGGCATGTCCGGTCCGCACAGCTCGGAAATCACCTGGCGGCAGACGCCGCAAGGCGTGATCGGGTCCGGCGTATCGCCGATGACAGCCATGGCCTGGAACGTGCGGGGCGGGCAGCCGTCGGCAATCGCCCGGAACAGCGCGGTGCGCTCGGCGCAGTTCGATGGCCCGTACGCGGCGTTCTCGACGTTGCATCCGAAATGCACCCGGCCGTCCGCATCGAGCAGCGCCGCTCCGACCTGGAATTGGGAATACGGCACATAGGCCCTCCGGCGCGCTTCCGCTGCCGCTTCGAGCAGCTTTTCCGGCGTCCAACCTGTTGCGATCATGAATCTTCCTCCTGTATCTTCGATACGTGCCCGCAGTCGGACACCCAGTTCTATCCTTTACGCGATCCAACGGTCCCACAACGCGGGTCCGAGCACCAGCACGCCGACGATCGCAGCCAAAACAGCCGCCACGAGCACGGCGCCCGCCGCGACGTCTTTGGCGGCTTTGGCCAGCTCGCTGCGCTCGGGCGAGGCGAGATCGACGGCCCGCTCGACCGCCGTATTGACCAGCTCGGCGATCCAGACGATGCCGGACGCCGCCAGCAGCCAGAGCCAAGCTCCCGCCGGCAGGCTCAAGACGCCAGCCAGCGCAAGCACGACGGCGGTCGCCGCAAGATGAAAGCGCATGTGCGGCTCCGACCGCAGCGCGTAAACGATGCCGCTCACTGCGTTGCGGAACGACGAGAGCTCGGACTGCCGGCGGCTCACCGCAAAAGGCCTGCCTTCGCCAGCACCGACTCCTGCTTCGCAAACATTTCTTTCTCGGACGCCTCATCCTCATGATCGTAGCCGAGCAGGTGCAGGAAGCCGTGTACGAACAGGAAGCCAAGCTCGCGCTCCCGGCTATGCTCGTATTCCTCCGCCTGCTCCCGCATCCGCGGAACCGAAATGACGATGTCGCCCAGCGGCTCCTCGAAAGGCGCCTGATCCGCCGGTCCGACGAGCGCGTCGGCTTCTTCGTCCTCTTCGTCCTCTTCGTCCCAGTCGCCTTCGATCTCGACGGCTTCCGTCTCGTACTCGCCGTCGTAGACGATCGCCGGCGCTTCCCCCGCATCGCGAAGCGGGAAGGACAGTACGTCCGTCGGCTTGTCCAGTCCTCGGAACTGCCGGTTCAGCTCGCGGATGCCTTCGTTGTCGGTCAGCGTAAGCGAGACGAGTCCTTCGGTCACGCCTTCCGACTCGCCGGCAAGCGACAGCAGCTTCTCGAGCAGCGCCGGCCAATCCGCCTCCTCCGGTCCCCCGCCGTTTTCCCGTTCGTCGATCCATTCCAGCTTCAAACTCATGCCTGCTGCTCCTTTGGCTCGCTGCGATTTTTAAGAGATTTGGCATCCGGGTACTCGATGCGCGAATGGAACATGCCGATGACCGTTACCTTGAGCGTCTCCGCGATCTTGTCGAGCTCTCTTAGCGTGAGGTCGCACTCGCTCAGCTGCTGGTCGTCCAGCCGGTCCTTGATAATCTTGGCGATGATCGACTCCACCTGCTCCACCGTCGGGTGGTTCAAGGAGCGTACCGCGGCCTCCACGCTGTCGGCGATGCCGACGATGGCCGCCTCCTTGGATTGCGCCTTCGGACCCGGATAGCGGAAGTCCTCCTCGGTCCATTCGTTCGGGCGGTCTTCGGCCTCGGCCTGTTTGACCGCCTTGAAGTAGAAATACTTCAGGAACGACGTCCCGTGATGCTGCTCCGCGATGTCGCGGATTTGCTTGGGCAGCTTGTGCGCCTTCAGCATGTCCGCGCCGTCCCGCGCGTGCGCGATGATGATCGAGGCGCTCACCTTCGGATCGAGCTTGTCGTGCGGGTTGTCGCCGCCGTTTTGATTCTCGATGAAATAGAGCGGCCGCTTCGTCTTGCCGACATCGTGATAGAACGAGCCGACCCGGCACAGCAGGCCGTTCGCGCCGACCGATTCCGCCGCCGCTTCCGACAGGTTGCCCACCATCAAACTGTGATGATACGTGCCCGGCGTCTCCGTGAGCAGCTTGCGAAGCAGCGGATGATTCGGGTTCGACAGCTCGACGAGCTTCAGCATGGACAAGATGCCGAACGTGACTTCGAAAAACGGCATGAGGCCGATGACGAGCACGGCGGTCAAGAGCCCGCTCGCGAACATGAAGCCGATCGACTGGACGAGCTTGAGCCGGTCCGGGTCGGGACCGACCAGCATGAGCGCCGTGACCGCGACGGAGCCGAACAGGCTGACCATGATGCCGGCCTTCAGGATCGACGATCGTTGGCTCGCCCGGTGAATCGCCAGCACCGAAGTGAACGACACGACGGCGGCCACGAATCCGTAGTGGAAGTCGAAGATCGACTCCTGCTCCACGTTCAGGATAATGCTTGCCAGAACGGTGAAGAGGATGGCGCTTACGAGTCCCAGATGCATGTCCAGCAGCAGCGTCACGAGCATGCTGCCCAGCGCCACGGGTGCGAGGTAGCCGATGAACGGCCAATCCTCGCTATGGGCGAGCGTCACCAGATGCATGATCAGAATGCTGAGCGCGAAGATCAGCAGCAGCATGAGCCAGTGGACGTTGGACCGGTTGAGCGAAGCGGACGAAGAGGACGTCAGCTCGCCGTATCCGTAAAACGCGAGGACGAACAGGACGGACAGCATCAGCACGCCGAGCTGCGGCCAGTAGGTCCGCTTTTCCTGAAGCAGGCCCATGCTGTCGAGCCGTTCGTACATTTCCTCGGTGATGACCTGCCCCGCCTTGACGATGACGTCTCCCTGCTTGATGACCACCTGCGGGGTGTTTTGCTTGGCCTGCACCTTGGCGTTGTCGGTCGCTTCTTTGTCGTAGAACTTGTTCGGCGTCAGCACGAACCGGGCAAGCTCCTGGACCGTCTCCCGCTGCGTCTTCAGCGACAGCGAGCTGCCGTTGACCAGCTCGGCCACTTTGGCGCGGGCGGTATCGGCGTTCGACAGCGGGTCGCTGACGAGCCGCCGGACGATGTCGACCGAAACGGAGCGCATCTCGGCGATCTGCTGCGAGGTGAGCTTCGGAAGCTTGTAGTACGTCTCCTCCGGCAAATCGTAGAGCTGGTCGGCCACGACCTTGCGCATCTCCTCCAGCACGCTGGCCGAGTAGTTGCCCGAATTCGCGTTGAACTGGGCGAACCGGTCGACGAACTCGGTGATGCGTCCCGGCAGCTCGCGCCGGTAAATGTCGACTTTCTGGTCCTGCGTGATCTGGTCGTCCTGGTTGAGCTGGTCGATCCGGATCAGAATGCTGTCGATCAGGTTTTCGTTGTGGAGCGCGAGATACGTATAAATCGATCCGACCTTCTCGGCCGCCGACTCCTGAGCTTGGAGCGTCGCCTTCTCGTCCACTTCCTGGTGCGGCGCCTTGATGTCGTGCTCGCTTTTGGCTCCCAACGTGATGTCGTACGTATTCGGGACGAGCCGGGGCGAGAGACTGAAATAAAAGAGCAGGACGAAGACGAGCAGCAGCAGCCACCGGACCGCCGTGCTGTGCTTCCATCCTGCCAAAGCAAAGGATGACGGTGTGCCCGCCGGGCCGCTTCGTTTCCGATCCATCCGGCGTTCCTCTCCTTTACGGGTTCGTTTCGTCGTCGTGGTTGTACGCTAAAATGATCTTTTGGACCAGGGCATGCCGTACGACATCCTGCTCGGAAAAATACACCATGCCGATCTCCGGAATGTCCTTCAGGATGCGCTGGGCTTCGTTGAGCCCCGACTTCTTGCCCTTCGGCAGGTCGATCTGGGTCACGTCGCCCGTAATGACCATGTGCGACCCGACCCCGAGCCGCGTCAGGAACATCTTCATCTGCTCGCCCGTCGTGTTCTGGGCTTCGTCAAGGATGACGAACGAGTCGTCCAGCGTCCGTCCGCGCATGTACGCGAGCGGCGCGATCTCGATGAGCCCGCGCTCAAGCGCCTTGGCTACGCCGTCCGGCCCGAGCACGTCGTTCAGCGCGTCATACAGCGGCCGCAAATACGGATCCACCTTCTCCTGCAGGTCGCCGGGCAAAAAGCCGAGGCTCTCGCCCGCTTCGACCGCGGGGCGCGTGAGCAGGATGCGCTTGACCCGCCCTTCCTTCAGGGAGGCCACGGCGGACACGACCGCGAGGTACGTCTTGCCGGTGCCGGCCGGGCCGATGCCGAAGACGATGTCCTTCTTGCGGATCGTTGTGACGTAGTGGCGCTGGCCGAGCGTCTTGGGGACGATCGGCTTGCCGCGGAACGTCGTCGTAATCTCGCCTTGAAAAAGCGCAAGCAGCTGATCCGCCTTCAGCTCGCGCGCCAGCTCCCAGGCGTAGCGCACGTCGCGCTCGCCCGGCTGGAGGCCGCTGCGGATCAACTGCAAGAGCGTATCGAACAATTGCGCCAGCGAGCGGACCTGGTCCGCCGGGCCTTCCACGACGATCTCGGCGTCGCGGGAGTGAATGACGGCATCGGTCTCTTGTTGGATCATCCGGAGGAACTTGTCCTGCGGTCCGAACAGGGATAATCCTTCAGCCGCATTGCGGAGAGGAATCGCGATCATTTGCTTGGTTTCCGACAAAAAGCCTCATTCCCCCTGAATGTTGGACATCTGTATAATTGGACGTTCGACGGCGATCGATTGTTCGACCTCGAAAAGAATATTTATCATCACTTTACCATTCTCCGTATGTTCATGCAAAAGTTTTTCGGCCTTGATGACTGCGCCGCGTCCCGCGGCCGCCAACACTTCGGTCCTCGCCTGGGCCAAGCCCGCTTCCTTGGCTTGCTCCGGCGTCAGCGTCTCTTCGATCGTGGACACCTCGCGCTCCTTTTCCTTCAAAAAGCCGAACGGCAGCGTCCAGCTGCCCCAATGCAGCTGCCGTCGCTCGGAGCGGAATTCCGAAGCGGCGAACGTCTGGGCCTTGTAGCCGGACGTCTGCAGCGCCCGGTTGCCGATGACGAAGTACCCGCGTTCGTTCGACTCGCCGGTGTAGGTCTCCACTTTGCGGGCGAGCGGGGAAACGATCTTGTATTCGTGCCAGACGAGGCCTTTGACCTCGCCTTTGGAAACGACGTTTTTCGTCCGGCCATCCTCGCCGATGACGCCCGAGATGAGCACTTCGCCTTTGCGGACGCGCTCGTTGCGCTGCACCTTCGGCCGCCCGCTCTCGGCGACGATCCGCGTGACGACGGCGTCCGTCGAGGCGACGAGGTTGCTCGGGCTTTGCGGCTTCTTGACCTCGGGCTTGTTCGATTTGACGACGGTGATCGTCACCCGCGTACCGCTTTTCTCCACGCCGACCCAGGCCGCCTCGGGCAGCCGGCGCGCGATGCCGTGCGCGATCGTGGCCGGATCCCGCAGCAGGAACGACCATTGAAAGGGGTGCAGCCCTTCCTGGCGGGCCGCCTGCAGAACCTGCTCCTCCCCAATCGGGGCTTCCGTCTTCACCTGCACGTCCCAAACGAGCATCGACAGAAGAAACAGCGCGGCGACGAACGCGAGAAGGCCGCCGGCGAATACCTTGCGCCGGGAGAGCCGGGCCATCTGGAACGGAAATCCCCGCCGTTCGAGGATGCGGGTGCGGCAGCCCGTCCGCTTCAAAAGCGGACGCAAACGGAAAAAATCCGGGACCGTCACCCGGAACGTCAATGCGCCGTCACGCGCGTAGGCGATATCCCAAGGCCGGATGCCGGCCGCCGTCACGCCGTTGAGCAGCGCTTCGGCATCCCCGCGGACGAGTTTCAATTGCACGTAGCCGCGAACGTTGCTTACCCATAATCCTTTCATCCGCCATGTCCACCCTTTCTATCCCGACACCGGGCTTGTCCCGCTGGCGCGCGGATCTCGCCCGCGATCAGACGCGAGACCCCCGTTCTCAAGCAAACGCAGCCTGAGCAGCCGGCCGTCTTATTTCGGGCGAAGCAGTACGCCCGTGATTTGCCCCTCTACGAACACCTCTTCGCCGCCGATCGTCCGAATGACCAGGTCGTTGCCGGTCACTTCGAGCTCGCCCCGTTCCATCGCGAGGCGGAGCGACTGCGGGGAGAAGTGAAGGACGCCGCGATGATTCTCCACCGTGAGCTGCAGCCCCGCGATCATCGTGATCCGCGGCAGATCCAGCACCACATCCTGCGGCAGATCGAGGATGCGGGCTGTCCATTTGCGCAGCTTGCGGCCGACACGTGGCATGACGCGACCTCCCTCCTGTACCGTACAACATATGCGGAGCCGCGGGTGAATATGAGGCGGAACGCCGTCCGGGACTGTCGCAAGGCGCAGGGCGGAAGCGACTTGGTCGACGGCGTGCCGGCGTCGGGGATGAGGCCGTTGGCGCGGGAACCGGCGTCTGACCGGCGAGAACGCCTTGCAACGCCAAGAGGCATGTCCCGGATAGCCGGTACATGCCTCTGGCGGGAAAACCGCCTTGCGAGCCGATAGCACGCTGCGCAGCGGGCGCAAGGGCTGGGAGCGCGGCTTGCGCTGCCGGCCGCGGAGCGGCTGCGAGAGTGGCTGCGGGAACGGCTGCGTAGGCGGTTGCGTAGGCGGCTGCGTAGGCGGTTGCGTAAGCGGCTGCATAGGCGGCTGTAAGGCGGCTGAACGGCCGCTGTTCCCTTATTCCTCGCGGTGGCCGAGCGAGGCGCCGAGCGGCGTAACGATGCCGTCCATGCTGACGGCATTCTTTTCCAGATGATAGGCGCCGATGGCGTCGCCTTTTTGATTCGCCCACCGTTTCAGCGTATCCCGCTCCCCGGCGTACTCGAAAAAGGGGACGCTGTATCCGCAGGAGGTTTTGACCGCATGAAGATCGGCGACGATCATCTGCCTCGCACCCGGCAACGGCTCGAAATGGGGAATCAGCGTCTCCCATTCCGGCATGTCCGGCAGCACGGTTCTGCCCGTGCCGTACAGCCGCAGGACCATCGGAGGGCCTTCGAAGGCGATGAACATGAGCGTGATGCGCCCGTTGTCTTTCAGATGCGCGCTCGTCTCGTTGCCGCTGCCGGTCAGATCGAGATAGGCGACCGAGGTCGGAGAGAGGACGCGGAAGGCGTCGTATCCTTTGGGAGACAGGTTGACATGTCCGTCCGCGGGCGCGGAACCCACGAAAAACAGATGCTGACGGTGGATGAACTGCTCGTGCTCCGGCTCCAGCCGGGGATAAAGTTTGCCCATGATCCTCGCCTCCGTAGGATGATGCATCGCTATGGCCTTCATTTTACGTCGTCGCTCACGGATATGGAAATAGATAGATATCATCGGGTTGATTGATTGAATCTATAAAGGGAGAGTGGCGCGCTGCCTTGCCCCGTCCCGCTTTTCGCCATAGTAGGTAGTTTACATACGCACATTCGCCGCATAAGCACACTTTACGCCGATGTAGGCAGCCTACATACGCACTTTCGCCGAATAAGCCCGCCAACCGCCAATGTAGGTAGTTTACATACGCACATTCGCCGCACGAGCATACTTCCCGCCGATGTAGGTAGTTTACATACGCTCTTTTGCCGCACAGACACACTCCCTGCCGAACCGGAACAAAATAAAAAGGCCGCCCCGGCGCAGCAGCCGGGACGGCCTTCCAAACTCCTATCGACTACCGCCGATGCGGCTTGCGCGAGCGGGGCGGGCCGAGAATTTCGGCCCACATGACGGCGCGGGCCAAATCGTCCTGCGTCAGCGGCGCACCGCCGATCGCTCCCTGTTCCGGGACGGACGCGGTTAGCCCGTCTTGCGGGGTGAACGAACGCGAAGCGAGCCCCGGCCCCGGACGACGGTAGGTCTCCGCGGCCGCCCTTGCGCCGATACCCTCGCCGGTTTCCCGAGCTTTGGAAGCCGACGCAGGCGGCGAAGCGGACGGCGCCGGAAAACCGGCGTCCTCCCTCGCTTCGTCGGGCAGCCGATAAACCGGGGGCGCGGGAAACCCGCTGGCCGAAGGCCGCGTTTCAGGCTGCGGGGCACGTCCATCCGTTAACGGGCCTGGACCGTCCGGGACGGTCCGGCGAGGCTTCTCCGCTTCCCGCTGCTGCGGACGTGGGAAGCCGCCGCCCCCGAAGTCCGGCATGCGCCCCGCCGGCCTGGCGGGCGTGCCGGGACGGCGCGGCTTCTCCAGGGGCGACTTGCGCAGCACGGAGACGAGAAAGCCGAGCACCACGAGCAGGATCGGCCAATTGCGAAGCAGAAGCTCGATCAGCTGCATGGCGATCAGCGCTCCCCTTTGCCGTCATCCTGGCCCGCGTCGGTGCGGCCGCCGATCGATCCCCGCATATGCGTGTCGGCTTCGAGATTTTTCAAATTCATGTAATCCATGACGCCCATCTTGCCGCCGCGGAGCGCCTCCGCCATGGCGAGCGGAACGTCGGACTCGGATTCGACGACCTTGGCCCGCATCTCGACGACTCTCGCCTTCATCTCCTGCTCTTGCGCGACGGCCATGGCGCGGCGTTCTTCGGCCTTCGCCTGGGCGATGCGCTTGTCGGCTTCGGCCTGCTCGGTCTGCAGATGGGCGCCGATGTTCTTGCCGACGTCGACGTCCGCGATATCGATCGATAGGATCTCGAAAGCGGTCCCCGCATCCAGTCCTTTGCTCAGGACGGTGCGCGAAATGAGGTCCGGATTTTCCAGGACATCCTTGTGCGAGTTCGAGCTGCCCACGGTTGTAACGATGCCCTCGCCGACGCGGGCGATGATCGTCTCCTCGCCGGCGCCGCCGACGAGACGGTCGATATTGGCGCGTACCGTGACCCTCGCCTTTACTTTCACCTCGATGCCGTCCTTGGCGACGGCCGAAACGATCGGCGTTTCGATGACGCGCGGATTGACGCTCATCTGCACGGCTTGGAGCACATCACGCCCGGCAAGGTCGATCGCCGCCGCCCGTTCGAAAACGAGCGGGATGTTGGCCCGCTGGGCCGCGATCAAGGCGTTGACGACGCGGTCGACGTTGCCTCCGGCGAGGAAATGGCTTTCGAGCTGGTTGATGTTCAGGCCCAGGCCGGCTTTCGTCGCCTTAATCAGCGGATTGACGATTCGGCTCGGAATGACTCGCCGCAGCCGCATGGCGACCAGCGTGATGATGCTGATCCGCACGCCCGAAGCCAGCGCGGATATCCACAGCATGAACGGGAAAAAGCTGAAAAACACGATTAACACGATGACAACCAAGGCGGCGATGATCAAAAATTGAACGTCTGCACCCATGGAATCCCTCCATATTCAAGATTAAGTTAGTATGGTCAACGCGAATGCGCTCACCCCCCGATTCGAAGAGCCCCTATCAGGAAATCTCTTCAACCAGGATGCGCGTGCCGTC
The DNA here is from genome assembly GCF_020731285.1 of Cohnella baijiui. GTDB lineage: Bacteria > Bacillota > Bacilli > Paenibacillales > Paenibacillaceae > Cohnella. Next base: position 33,945 of record NZ_JAJFOW010000005.1, on the reverse strand, counting down.
CACCGCGGTCACCCGCACCGCCCGGCCGCGATCCACGAATCCGCCCGCCGTGACGACGTCGATCCGCTTGCCGTCCACTTCCGCGATGCCGGCCGGACGCAGCGGCGACAAGGCAATGCCTTCCCGGCCGATCCATCTCTCCCTAGCGTCCGCATGCGGCACGTAGCCTTGTTCCGCGGTCAGCGATTCCTTCAGGATGAACCGGTTCCAGACGCCTTTGCGGCGGAAAATATAGGCGACGATCGCGACGAGCACCAGCGCGACGAGCAGCGCCCAGCCCAGCGACCGAAGCGCGTCTCCCGTGTCGTAGGCGGCCGTCACGATGCCGCCGATGAGCCCCGCCGCGCCGAGCAGACCCAGGATGCCGAAGCTCGGCACGAACATCTCCAGCACCAGCAGGACGACGCCTACGAGGAAGAAGACGATCGACTCCATGCCGGCGAAGCCGGCGATCCCTTGACCGAAGAAATACAGGCCGAACGCCGCTAGGCCTACGATGCCGGGGATGCCGAAGCCCGGAACGAGCAGTTCGATCAAAACGCCGGCGATGCCGAGGATGAGGAGCAGCGTCGTGATGCCCGGCTGGGTGACCACCTGGGCGACTTTTTCGAGGATCGTCGGATGGAGTGTAACCTCCGCGCGGTCCTGTAAGCCCTGCTCCGCCAGCAGCTCCCGGATCGAGCCTGCCGTCGCGTCCGCGTAGCCGACCTTGCGGGCTTCTTCCGCCGATAGCGAAATAATCTCTCCTTTCGCCTTCGTCCGGCCGATCTCCTTCATCTCGACGGTCCGTTCCGGATCGACCATGCCCGCGGCGATATCGGCCCGGCGGCCGTTCAACTCGGCGGCGGCCACCATTTCGCTTGTCCAGTGGGACACGATCTTCGGACTTTCCACGGCTTGACCGCTGCCGTTCACGACCATGGCCGAGCCGATCGTCGATCCCGGCGCCATGACGAGCCGGTCGGCGTTCAGCGCGAGATACGCGCCGGCGGAAGCGGCCTTCCCGCTCACGAAGGCGACCGTCTCCACCTTCGAAGACCGGATGCGCTTGCCGATGTCTTCCGCGCTCGTCAGGCTGCCCCCCGGCGTGTCGATGTCGAGGACGATCAGCGAAGCGCCGGCCTTTTCCGCCTCCGCGAAGGCCCGTTCGACGAAGGAGGCCAGTCCGTTCGCCACTTCCATCTGAATCGGAATGACGTAGACGTATCCTTCTGCATTCCCGCTCTTTTCACCCGCCGTTTCGGCGGCGGCCTGGCGCGTCGGGCCGACGAACGGAACCGCCGCCAGCAGCAAGAGCATCCATGTCAGCGCATACAATAAAAGTCGGCGGCCTAGCGGGTCTTTTCCGAATCCGGAAATATGGCGCAAAGGCATTCCTCCTCTTCTTCCGGCGGGCCTGCTGTCGCTGTCCTGATCGGACAGCCGGCGCCGTGCCGTATTCCTTAAGATGTTGTACGTGAAAATAGGTCATTGGTTTCATTGTCTGCCAGATCGGATGCAGCTAAACGCAAAAAGCACTCCCCCGAAAGGGAGTGCCTGTCGTTCTCGAGAGAATCATGGCAGAAATTGCTGGACGATCTGGTTGACGAGCTTGCCGTCTGCGCGTCCCTTCACCTTGGGCATTAGCGCGCCCATTAACTTACCCATATCGGCTTTGGAAGAAGCACCGGTTTCTTGAATGGTCTGTGTAACGATGGCTTTGATTTCTTCTTCGTCCAGCTGCTGGGGAAGGTACTCGGTAATGATGTCAATTTCTGAGGCTACGGTCGATGCGAGATCGTCGCGGCCCGCTTTGCCGAATTCCTGGAGGGAATCTTTGCGTTGTTTGACTTCGCGGCTCAGAATATCAAGCACTTCGTTATCCTCAAGCGGGCGGCGCAGCTCAATCTCTTGATTCTTGACCGCCGCACGAATCATGCGAATGGTGGTCAGACGAAATTTGTCCTGCGACCTCATCGCCTGCTTCATGTCTTCGTTCAAACGGTCCGCGAGGTTCATATTGCGAAATTCCTCCTAGAACTTGCGTTTACGAGCAGCCTCGGATTTCTTTTTCCGCTTTACGCTCGGTTTCTCGTAGTGCTTGCGTTTCTTCAGTTCCGCGAGAACGCCGTCTTTTGCGATCGAACGCTTAAAGCGGCGGAGTGCAGCGTCGAGTGTTTCATTTTTGCGAACTTTCGTTTCGGACACCTGTTTTCCCTCCCTCCGGAACAGACCACAACACACGGTTATCAAACCTCATTATAGGTGATGGAGAAAGGGAGTGTCAACTTCCGCCCATCGAACGAGGTTCGCATCCTACGCTTACGCGGAGGGAACGTTGAGGGGCCCCAGTTTTTCCCCGCCCAGCACGTGGAAATGCACATGAAACACGACTTGCCCGCCGTCGGATCCGCAGTTGTTGATCAGCCGGTATCCGCTCTCGGACAGCCCCGCTTCCCGGGCGATCCGCTGCGCGGTCAGCACCGCGTGCCCGAGCAGCTCCGCGTCGGCAGGCTCGGCGTCGTTCAGCGTGGCGATATGCTTTTTCGGGATGACCAGCAGATGGACGGGCGCCTGCGGCTGAATGTCCTTGAACGCGAGCACGCGGTCGTCCTCGTAGACCTTGGTCGACGGGATCGTTCCTTGCACGATCTTGCAGAACAGGCAATCCATTATGTACAACCTCCAACAAGTAACCTGAGCTTTCTTCCATTCTAACGCATTCGACCCGGGCGCGTCCAACGCAAATCCCGACAAAAGGCGACGATCTCGGCTGACGTCGGAAGATCGCGATAGCCGGACGATGAAAGGAACGCCGGAAGGTTGCTTCGCCCCTTCTCTACGTACGCTCCGCTATATCGTCCGGCGCTTCGGGCGGGACGCGTCCGTCATTCGAGGCCGGCGGCCAGCTGCTGCAGCTGGTTCAGCGCCTGCCGGGCGACTGGAAGCCATTCGACGCCCGCCTGCATTTGCCGGTAACGCTGATCTCCCGTCGGGACGGCATAGCTTTGCAGCGTTTGCTGCAGCTCGACGGCGCCGCCGTGGATCGTTTCGAGCGTCTTGCGGTCGGCTGCGGCGGGTTCTCCGCCTTGTTTGCCGATCGGATCGAGCTTTTCCCGGATCGCGGCGATCGGCTGCGCGGCGCCGTTCAGCGCCTCTTCCTTGGAAGCGCCGGCGCGGATGCCCGCTTCGTAGAGGAGCCCGCGGCATTCGTCGCCCGTCGGACCCAATCCGCCCTGAAGCGCTTGAGCTGCCATCCGGCTCCCTTCATCCTTCGCCGAGAGCATTCCGGACGCGTATTCCTCCAGCGCGTTCGCATACGATTGGCAGCTGGCGTACCGCTCGGCCAGACGGTGGCCCCGCTCCGTCTTGAGCGACTGGTTGTCCAGCAGCAGCCGCGAAAACAGCACGACGATCAGGATGGCCATCAGCGTCAGCAAAATCAGCAGAATCGGGACGGTGTAAGTTCGTTTTCCGGTGGTCATCGTTTTCATTACTCTCCTATCGCTAGCGAATCGTCAGTAAGTGATACGGCTGCCCCTGCCGCCAGGTTCCGCCGGAGAGACGAGCAGGCGTCTGGGCAATCGCGCTTGCAGCTCCGGCACGTGGCTAATGACGCCCACGGCCAGCTCGTCCTGCTGAAGCTTCTCCAGCGACGTCACGACCGTGTCGAGCAGTTCCTGGTCCAACGTACCGAACCCTTCGTCCAGGAAAAAGAACTGCAGCGGATATCGGCCCCGCAGCTGGATTTGCGCGGACAGCGCCAGCGCCAGCGCGAGCGAAGTCAGGAACGTCTCGCCGCCGGACAGCGTCGATACCGGTCGCCGCAATTCGCCGTTCGCATCGTCGCGGATGACGAAGCCCCCGGACGCGTCCACCTCCAGCGCATACCTTCTGCGCGTCAGGAAGCCGAGCCGCTCCGACGCGGTGCGGCACACTTGCTCGAGCTGCTCTTCGGCGATGTATTCGACGAAGGCGTTGCCGCGGAAGACGGACTGCAGCTGCGCCAGCCGGGCCTGGTCGGACGCAAGAGCCAGCCGACGCGTCTCGAGCGCTTCCCAGCGCCCCCGCCGGGCGGCGAGATCCTCCGCGTCGCGTTCGGCTTTGGCGACCGCCGCGGCGCCGGCTTCGGCCGCTTCGCGCAGGGCGGCGAGCCGCTCGGCGCTCGCGGTCCAGTCGGCCTCGGCGACCTGCTCGCCTGTGACCTGACCGCGCAAGAGCTCCAGCTGGCCGGCGAGCTGCTGCTCCTGTTGGCGGAAAGCGGCGATCCGCGCCTTCAGCGCGGCCGCTTCGCCGATGCGCGGCGCCAACGCGCGGACCTCGTCCGCCTCGCCGAAGCCGCAGGCGGCCAGCGTTTCCCGCAGCCGGGTCGCCGTCCGCTCCCGCGAGGCGAGGGCGGACAGCGCCCGCTCCTGCGCCGACGTCCGGGCGGCCTCCGCCTCCTGCAGCGCCCGGTAGGCCGCCTCGTGCGCTTCCTTTGCCTCGCGGAACGCGGACCGCAGCGCGGCGAGCCGCTCCTGGGCCTGCGCGCGCAGCGTCGCGGCGGGCGTACCGCCGGTCCACTCGCGCAGCTTGGCGAGGGCGCCCTCTCGGTTCGCCGCGAGGCTTTCCGCGCGCGCGCGCGAATCCGCCAGGCGGACGGCCAGCTCGTGCCGCTCCCGCTCGAGACCCCGCAGCGTCGCCTCCTGCTCGTCGATGAACGTAACGCTCGTATCTAGCCGCTTGCGAAGCTCGCGCGAAGCCTCCTCCGCTTGAGCCGCGCTAGCTGCAGCCGCTTCGACGCCTTCCGGCGTCAGGTCGGGATACGTCTCCGACCAGCTTTGCCGGGCCGCCGCCTCCGCTTGCTCGTGCGAATGCAGCTTCGCCAGCGCCGTTCCCAGCGTTTCCGCCGCCGTGGCGGCCGCTTCGGCGGCGACGTCCCGCTCGCGCGCGGCGGCGCCCGCAGCCGCTTCCCACGCCGATTGCCGGTCCGCGAGTCGCTCCGGCTCGCTGCGCCAACCATTCCACGCCTCGCGCAGCGCCTCGAAGCGCACGCGCCAGGCATCCAGGCCGTCCGCCGCCGCGAAGGCGGCCGCGTCCGAATCCGCGAGCGCTGCGGCGGCCTGCGTCCACGCCGATTTGGCGGCCGCCGCCTCCCGCGCCTGCGCAGTCGGCTCTGGCTCGGACCGATCCGCGCGAAGCGAGCCCAGCCGCGTCCGGTGCCAGTCGGCCCGGCCGAGGGCATCGGACATCTCGCGCCGCAGCGCGTCCGTCTCGCGAATCAGCACCGCCCAAGCGTCCGCGTCCTCCCGAGGCGCATGGACAGCAGCCGGCGCGGGATGGTCGTGGCTGCCGCAGACGGGGCAGGCATCCCCCGGCGCCAAGCCTTCGGCCAGACGCGCCGCGGCGGACAGCGCCGCTTCGCGTTCCGCGGCCGCGCCGGCGGCGGAAGCCGCCTCGCCTAGCGCGCCGTCGAAGCTCCGCAGCAGGCGAACGGCTTCGCCCCACACCTCGTATAGCGAAACACCTTCGGCATCGGCCTCCCGCAGCGCCGTCTCCGCGCGCCGCAGCCTGTCGGCGGCTTCCCCTTCCTTGCGTTTGCGCTCCTCGGCTTCGCGGCGTGCATCCGCCGCGGCGGATGCGGCCGCGTCCGCCTCCCGCTTGCGCGCGGAAGCCGCCTGCAGCCGGCTGTACGCCTCGGCCTGCGGTTGCAGCGCCTCCCACTCGGTGCGCAGGCGCTGCTGCTTGTCCCGCGCCTGGCGCAGCCGCTCGCCCGTATGCGCGTACCGCTCCTCCAACGTCCGCCCGCGCTGCTCGCCTTCGGTCAGCGCGGCGGCCGCTTCCGTCCATTGGGCTTCCCAGCGCCGCGCCTCCTCCTCGAGCTGCACGGCTTGCTCGAGCCGTTCCAGCCGCCCGATCAGCGCGGGCTCTTCCGCCGCCGAAGCGGCCTGGGCGGCTTCCCAAGCCGCCGCCGCGGCTGCGGCGCGCTCCGCCTGGATCTCGGCGCCCGCCAGCGCCGCTTCGCGCTCGCGGGTCCGCGCCGCCAGCTCGCGCTCGGCCTCGTCTGCATCGCCGAGCGCGGGCAGCGCCTGGGCCGCGCGATCGAGCCGGGCGGCCGCCCCTTCTTGCTCGGCGATGTCGGGCGCCTGGCGGGCGAGCGCCGCCCACTCGGCCTCCACGCGGCGCAGCTCCAGCTGCCGCTCGCGGCGGCGGCCGAGCGCCTCGTGCGCGCTTTCCGCTTCAGTCAGCGAGGACCGCAGCCCCGCCGACTCCCGGCGGGCTTCCTGCAGTCTTTCGTTTGCCGCGGCGATCGCTTCCGGCGAAGCGTCTCCCAGCCCCAGTTGCTCGGCCTCCGTCTCCTTGAGCTGAACGCGCACGCCTTCGCCGCGGGCGGACAACCGGGCGGCGAGCGCGTCTCCGTAGCGCTCCAGCCGGAACAGCCGCTGCAGCATCTGGCGCCGGTCCTTGCCTGCGAGCGTTAGAAATTCGGCGAACTTGCCTTGCGGCAGGACGACGGCGCGGGTGAAGTCGGTCATCGTCAAGCCGATGAGCCGCTCCACTTCCGCGTCTACCTCGGACTGCTTGTCGGCAAGCACCCGTTCGCCGTCCGGGGTCAGCTCGATGAGCCGACAAAGCGCGCCATGGACGGCGACTTCGCCGGCCCGCTTGTACTGTCGCTCGACCCGGTAGCGCAGTCGCTCTCCCGCGCCCGACAGCTCGAACGTCATCGCGACGGAGAGCTTGCTCTCCGCGCCGTTCAGGATGCCTTGCGTCCCCTTGGGGGCGCGTTCCACCCGTCCGTAGAGCGCCAGCGTCATCGCGTCGAGGATCGAAGACTTGCCGCTGCCCGTCGGGCCGAAAATGCCGAATACGCCGCCCTGGCAGAGCCGCTCGAAGTCGACCGTCTGCTTTTCCCTGTAGCTCTGAATGCCCGCCAGCTCCAGCAAGATCGGCTTCATGCCTCGTCCTCCTCCCTCTCCGCGTCGCCTTGGATCAGCTCCAGAAACAGCCCGACGAGCGCCTCGTCGGCTTCCCCGCCGTTGGTCTGGCGGCGGTAAAACCGGCGGAACAGCTCCTCCGGCGGCAAACCGCCCCGCTCGGCGCGGGCCTCGCCCTCCTCCCGGTCCTGCGCCGCATAGACGGGCCGAATCTGCAACAAGCCTTCGCAGCTCGTCCGCAGCGCGCCGATCTGCTCCAGCGTGAGCGCCTCCGTCAGCCACAGCTCCAGCTCGATCCAGGCGTCCGGATCCCGCTTCTCGTCCAGCCACCGGTGTACGTCGGCGAGACCGCCCTGCGCCTGCCATCGGACTAGCGGCCTGCCGCAGGAGAGCGGCACCTCCCGCGGTTCGACCGCGACGCCCGGCGCCGCGTCGAACACGATGACGGACTTCGCCTGCCCCGCCTCCGAAAAGCTGTAGCCGAGCGGAGAGCCGCTATAGCGGATCGTCTCGTCCCCCGCCACTCGCTGCGGACGGTGCAAGTGTCCGAGCGCCGTGTACTGCTGCCCGATCCGCAAAGCCGAAGGATCGATCGTATACGCGCCGCCGACCTGGATCGGGCGTTCCGATTCGGTTTCCCGGCCGCCGAGCACGTAGATGTGGCTCATCGCCAAATTCACCGTATCGGGCTGGAAAGCGGCCCCCATCCCCCGCATCAGCCGGCCGACGCGGTCGGAATAGGCCGCTCGCAACCCCTCCTCGTCCATCGCGGCGTGGAGCAGTTCGTTCAGCCGCGCTTCCGACGGGTATGGCAGCGCTGCGATGACGGCTACTTCGCCAGTACGGGCGACACCGACACGGATCGGCTCCGCTTGAGGCAGGCCGACGAGCCTGACGCCGTGGCGCGCCGCGAGCGGGGTCGCCGCGGCCACGCGATCCGGATGATCGTGGTTGCCGGCGATGACGGCCACCGCGCGCCGTCCGCCGTCGGACAGCCGGGCGAGCGCGTCGTAGTACAGTTCTTCAGCCGCCGCAGGGGGGTTCACGGAGTCGTAAACATCGCCGGCGACGAGCACGAGATCTGCTTCTTCCTCTTGCGCGACGCGTACCAGCTCGTCGACGAATTCCTCCTGCTCGGCCATTCGGCTGCGCCCTTCGAGCGTCCGCCCGAAGTGCCAGTCCGCCGTATGGAGCACTCGCATCCCGATTGCCTCCCTTCCGCTAGAACAAGCGAACCGTCCGTTCGCCGTCGATAAAGTAAATATAGCCTTCGGCCACGGGTTCCCCCATGATCCGTCCGATCGCCGAAGCGTACCGCTCCATCTGGAAGCGGTGCTTTTCGGCGGCCGCCTCGAACGCCCCGCCGAAGACGGCGTCGGTCTTGTAGTCGACGAGAACAAGGCCGGCTTCCCCGGGAAACAGGACGTCGATGACCCCCTGAATCAATACCGTCTCCTCCGCAGCAGGTCCGCCGGCAAGGCCGGGATGGGCCTCCTCGGCGGGGATGCCCGCGCTGAACGGCCATTCCCGCCAAAGGCGCGGCGCCGTCCGCATCCGCTCGAACAGCGGCGTACGGCTAAACGCCGCGATCGCCCCCGCGCCGATCGCTTCTTGCTGCTCGGTCGTCAGGATGCGTTCGTCGACGAGGCGCTGCAGCCAGGATTCGAGATCCGCGGCCGTCAGCCCTTCCCGGAGCGGCAGGTGCTGCATCGCCAGATGCACCGCGGACCCGCGCTCCGCCGCCGTCAGACGTTTGGCGGACAGAAACTTGGGGCGGCGAAGGCGGTATGTCATCGTCGCCGCTTCGGGCAGCTCGTCCGGATTCCAAGCCGGATGGCGGGCTTCCTCGTTGTCCGCTTCTTCCGTTTCCGCCCCGCCTGCCTCGTCCGTTTGCCCGGCGAACGGCTGTCGAAGCTGCTTCATCGCCGTGATCGACGTCTTGGCTGCCGCGCCGGAGGCGGCGGCATAAGGATCCTGCCAGGAAAGCGCCCGGGCCGCCTTCGCCCCCGCCGGCGTCTCCGGAACGGGCACGGGCTCGAGCCGCAGGACGTGCGGCCATAGCATCTCCTCGCCGGCCGCCGCGGCTTCTTCAGCCGCGGGAGCGCGCAGATAGGCCGAAGCCGGAACGACCTTGCATGTCCACGGAGTCGCCGTTCCGTCTTCCTGCGGCTGCGCCTCGCCTACCGCCTTATCCCAATCGGAACCCGCGAGAATGGACGCCGGTCCGAGCCAATCCAAATAGCGCGAGGCGGAAGCGACGGCGTGCGCCGGCAGCCCGTCCGCCGCGGACGACGCCGTTTGCCGCCAGAGCCGAAGCTCCTTCTGCGCGTCCTTGGTCGTCCCGACGAGAATGAGCTTCTCCTTCGGGCGGGTCAGAGCGACGTAAAGCACGCGCATTTCCTCCGCGAGCATTTCCGCCTTGAGCCGCCGGCGGATCGCCAGTTGCGGGAGCGATGGGTACGTGACCCGCGTCACCGGCTCGACCACGCGCGGACCGAAGCCGAGCTTTTTGTGCTTCAGGAACATGCCGTTCAAGTCCTGCTTGTTGAACTGGCGGCCGAGCCCGGCGACGAAGACAACCGGGAACTCGAGCCCTTTGCTCTTGTGGATCGAGACGACCCGCACGACGTCTTCTTGCTCGCCGATCGCCCGCGCGGCCCCGAGATCCGAACCGGTCTCGCGCATGCGCCCGAGAAAGCGGAGGAAGCGGAACAGCCCCCGGAAGCTCGAGTTTCGCTCGAATTGGCGGGCTCGGTCGACGAGCGCCCGCAGATTGGCCTGCCGCTGGACACCCCCCGGCAGCCCTCCGACGAAGTCGTAATAGCCGGTATCGCGGTACAGCAGGTGCAGCAGCTCCGCGATCGGTTCCCGGCGGGCGAAGTTGCGCCAGCGCTCAAGCGCGGCGGCGAAGGCGGACAGCTTTTCGGCGAGCGCGGCGTCGACCGCTCCGGCTTCTTCGCCGGCGGCCGCCCGCACAGCTTCCCAAAACGAGCCGGAACGGCCGGCGATGCGGACGCGGGCGAGCTGCTCTGCGTTTAAGCCGACGAGCGGCGAGCGTAGAACGCCGGCCAGCGGGATGTCCTGATCGGGGTTGTCGATCAAGTGCAGCAGCGACAGCATCACATCGACCTCGGTCGCGGCGAAGTAGCCGGTGGCGAGGTCCGCATAAGCGGGAATCCCCGCTCCTTGAAGTTCCTCCAACACGGCCGGGGCGAGCGACGTCGCCGCCCGCAGCAGAATGACGACGTCGCGGTAGGCGAGCGGGCGATGCAGGCCGGCTTTGCCGTCGTAGACGCCGAACGGCGGCTTGCCGCTGCCGTCCGTGCCCATAAGGCGGCGGATTTCCGCTGCGATGCAGCGCGCCTCCAGCTGGACGGCCGCCAGATCTTCCTCCGGCGGCGCCTGGGTCTCGCCCGCCTCGCCGTCTTCGGCACGCTCGGCGGAGGCGGCCGCCTCTTCGCTTCCGGATTCGACGCCCGTGCCCGCCTCGATCAGCAGCATTTCGACCCGGTACGGATTCCGCACGTCGGGCGATTGGCCCCATCCTCCGGCGTCCGATTCATCCGGCGGATAGCCGTTGCCGTAGATCAGCTCGGCGCGGCGGTCGTAATTCATCTCCCCGACCGGCTCGCGCATGATCTGGCGGAAGACGTGATTGACCGCGTCCAGCACGCCCGACCGGCTGCGGAAGTTGCGGGCCAAGTCGATGCGCAGGCCCGCGCCGGCGGTTCGCTCACCGGGTTCCGCGCCCTGCGGCGTCCACACGTCGTAGGACTTGTACTTGGCGAGAAAAAGACCCGGCTCCGCCAGGCGGAACCGGTAAATGCTCTGCTTGACGTCGCCGACCATGAATACGTTCCCGGGCGCTTCCTTCGCGATCAGCGAAACGATCGCTTCCTGCACCTCATTCGTATCCTGATACTCGTCCAGCAAAATCTCCCGGAACCTTTCGCGATAATCCAGCGCGGCCGCCGAAGGAACGGCGCGGCCGGGCGCCGACGCGGGATCGCGGAGGATGCGCAGGGCGTAGTGCTCCAAGTCGCCGAAATCGAGCAACCCCTTGGCCCGTTTGGCCGCCTCGTAGCGTTCGCCGAACGCGACCACGAGCGCCGCAAGCTCTCCCATATCCGGCGCAAGCGCGCGCAGCTCGGCCGCATACTGCTCGGGCGTGCGGACGAACCATTCGTCCGCCAGCCGGGTGACCGTCTTCTTCGCTTCTTCGCGCGCCTGCTTCGTCCGCTCCTGCAGGTCCGGGTCGTAGCCGTCGCCCCGGCAAGGCTTCAGCCGGCCGAAGGCGACGTTGCCGAACGCCTCGCGCCATCGCTCCCAAGGCTCCTCACGCACCGTCCGCAGCAGCGACAGGACCATGATCAGATCGTCCGCCAGCGTGTCGGCATAGGGCGAAGGGCCGCCCGGCTGCCCGGCGAGGGCGATGCCCCCGCGCAGCAGCTCGGCCGCGCCTTCCAGCGCGAGCTGAACGTCGGCGCGCATGCTCGAAATCCAGGGCGATCCGGCCAGCGCCTCGGCGTCCGGCACCCGAAAGGCAGCGGCGGTCGCGCCGAGCCAACGCTCCGGCTCCGGATGGCTCCGCGCGAAGTCGTACAGCTCGAGCGCAAGCCGGTGCAGCGGCTCGTCGCTGCGTTCGCCGCCGAACAAGTCCGCGAGGCGGGCGAGCGTTCCTTGCTCCCCTTCCGTCTCGTACCGCTCTTCGAACAATGCGTCTAGCGTGTCCATCCGCATCAGCTCGGCTTCGGTCTCGTTCGCGATCCGAAAGCCGGGATCGAGGCCGATGAGCGGCGCATACTTTTCCAGCACCTCGACGCAGAAGGAATGGAGCGTCGTGATCGACGCGCGCGGGAGCAGCGCCAGCTGACGCCGAAGGTGGGCGGAGTCGGGCCTGCGCTCGAGGGCGTTCTCCAGCGCGATGCGGATGCGCTCCTTCATCTCGGCGGCGGCCGCTTTGGTAAAGGTGGCGACGAGCAGCCCGTCGACGTCCAGCGGACGCGTCTCGTCCGCGATGCGCGAAATGATCCGCTCGACCAGCACGGCCGTTTTGCCGGATCCCGCGGCGGCGGCGACGAGCAGACGAGTGCCGTCTGCGGCGATAGCCGCCCACTGCTCGTCCGTCCATTTGCTGTTCGCCGGCTTCGCAAACGTCGCCGACAAATCGGGCCTGTCCGTATGTACGCTCATTCCGTCTCTCCCTCCTCCTGCGCCGACAGCCATTGCCAAACCTGGTCTTTGCTGACTGGCTTCGGCAGCGCGTGATGGCTGTTGCCCTCCAGCTGTCCGTCGAACTGGCAGACCGGCCGGTACTCGCACACCGTGCAGGGGCTCTTTTTATCCAGCCGGTACGGCGCGATTTCGACGTCTCCGTCCACGATGCGCTTGCCGATGCGGCGAATGCTGCCCCGCACCGACTTGCGCAGCGCGTCCCATTGGGCGGTGTCGGCCACCTGTGAACGGGCCGAAAACGTTCCGTCCTTTTTGAACTCGACCGGCACGATCGCGGACTTGCCGGAGTCGGCCAGCGACCGGTCCATGAGCTGCACGGCTTCGCCGTCCGCCAGGACAAGCCCCTGCATGCGGTATTCCTTCAGCAGCGCCGCGCTCGCCTCCGCCTCGCCCATGCCGTTGGGCGAATGAAGCAGCGGATTGTGGACGTGGAAATAAAGCACGCCCGCAGGATGCGCCGGACGCCCCAGCCAGTGCGGAGCGTGCGTCACGACGACGTCCAGATAGGTGAGCATCTGCAGCGACAAGCCGTGCGCCACCTCGTCCAGCTTCAGCTTGACGGCGCTGGATTTGTAGTCCAAAATGCGCAGCAGCACGCCCTCCGGCGTCTCTGCCGCGTCGACGCGGTCGATCCGGCCCGCGATGTCCATCCAGCGGCCGCCGCCCAGCTCGAGCGAAAGCGGCGGCAGCATGCCTTCCGGCCCAAAGTCGACCTCGAGCCCGATCGGCCTGAACGCCGAAGAACGTACATGCTCGCCGAGGATGGCGGACGTTTTCGAGACGATGTCGCGCAGCTTGCGCGCCATCGCCTGGTGCCGGTGCGAGGACAGCAGAATCTGGGATTGCACCTTGGGCAGCAGCCGTTCCACGGCGGCGGCGGCTTCCCCCTGCCAACGCTCGGCTTCGAGGCCAGCCGGCCCCTCGGACAGCAGCTTTTCGGTCGTCTGGCGCAGCGCCGCATGGAACAGCTGGCCGATATCGGGGGCGTCGACCCGATACAGCCGCCGCTCGCGCAGCCGCAGGCCATGCGCCGCGAAGTGCCGGAACGGGCACGCGACGAAGCGCTCCATCCGGGACACGCTGGCCAGCAGCCGATCTCCATAGAGGAGGCGGCTCGTGACGGCCGAGAGCGGATGCTCGTCGTTCGCGTACCGCAGCGAAGAGACGAGCGTCGCGAGCCGCGAGCGCCAGGGCTCCCGCTCGGCGAGCCAATGATAGACCGACCACCAGCCGGGCGCCATGTCCCCGCCCTGGCGCCAGTGGCGCAGACGAGCGATCGTATAGGTCAGCGCCCGGCCCGGGTGGACGGCGAAGCTTAGCTGCCGTTCCTCCGGATCGCCCGGCTGCGGCTCCGCCGCCAGCGGGACGGTCGGCAGACCGGGGAACCAGCCGCGCAGCCGGCGGATCATCTCCGACGGGAGCAGCGCCTGCCCTTCCTCGTCGGCCATCGGATAGCTGCTCCACAGGTGGCGAGAGGGGGTAGTGACGGCCAAATACGCAAGGAACCGCTCGTCCAGCAGCCGCCGACGCGCGCCCGGCGCCATCGGCATGCCGGCTTGCGCCAGCCGCTCGCGCTCCGACTCCGACAGCAGGCCGTTTTCCCGGATGGCCATCGGCATGACACCGTCGTTGACCCCGAGGAGGTAGAGCACCGAAATCCGGTCCGAACGAGTGCGCTCCGGGCTTCCGACCAGCACGCCGTCGAGCGCGGGCGGCACGGCGCCGATCTTCAGCTCTTCGAGACCGGCGTCGATCATCCCGGCAAACAGGAGCGGATTGGCGTTTTCGTCGCCCATCAGCTCCACGAGCTGGTCGAGCAGGCCGACGACGCCGTCCCAGAGAGGACGGTGCATGCGCGACTTGCCAGGCTCGCCCGCGGCTTCGTCCGCGCGGCTCCACAGCTCCAGCCGGTCGGCAGACCGGGTGTCCTCAAGCAGCAAATACAGTGCTTCGCACAGGTCGCGCACGGTGTCCGCCTTCTTGAAGCGGACTTCGAGCCGGCGCAGCGGAGCGAGCAGCGCGTCGCGGGCCGCGCGTACGCGCACCATCTTCTTGTCCTCGCGGCCCTCGTCCTCCTCGGCTTCCAGATCGCGTCCGGAGAGCGAGTACCAGGCGCGGTCGTCGTGCCAGCGCCAGCCGTCGATGCCGGCTGCGAGCACGTAATTTTCCAGCAGGTCGACCTCGTCCCGACCGACGGTGCGATCCGGTGGGTGCAGCAGGTCCGTCTTGGCGCAGCGGAACAGCGCTTCGACCTTCCAGCCGCCGGTTACCGTCTCGAGCGCCGAGCGGACGAATTCGACGAGCGGATGATGCGCGGCGCTCGCCTTGGAATCGAGGAAGTACGGAATGCCGTAATCGCCGAACACCGTGGCCAGCAGTTCGGCGTAATCCTCGAGCCGCCGGACGAACACGGTCATGTCCCGCCAGCGGCAGCCTTCCTCGCGCACCCGGCGGAGCATGTCGCGCGCGGCCGCTTCCGCTTCGGCGCGCCGGTTGGCCGCCTCGTGCAGCGACACGCCGCATCCCGGATGGGCGGGCAGCAGCAATGCGGGCTCGCCTTGCCAGCGCAGGCGGGTGTCCGCGGCGCGCTCCAGATGCGCGAGCATCGGGCTTTCCGCGAACCGCGGCGGCACGCTCGGCGCCAGCGCGTCGAAAGGTTCGACGGGCACGCCCGCCGCCTCCGCCAGCTCGCAAAGCCGGGCCGACGTCTCCGCCGTCGGATGGAACAGCGCCAGCTCGTCCGGCCGCTCGCCCGCGGCGTAGGGACGGTCGACGCAAAGCGTCACCGTGACGCGGGCGCAGCGGTGCAGCAGCGCCTCGATGACGGCGTATTCGTTCGGCGTAAAGCCGTGAAAGCCGTCCAGCCAAACTTCCGCGCCTTCGAGGATCCGGCTCGAAGCCGCTCCCCGGACGAGCCACGCGAGCGCATCCTCGCCATCGAGGTAATGCCCGTCCAATTCGCGTTCGACGTCCCCCTGGAGCAGGGTCAAATCGCGCAGCTTGTCGGCAAGCAGATCGACGCCCGCCTCCTCCTCGTCCGTCCGCGCCGCCATCGCGGACGCTTGGCGGAGCTGGCGGCCGTCGATGCCGTACCGCTTCCACTCGGTCATCAGTTCGTTCAGCTTGGAGACGAGGCCGGCGGCCGAAGCCCCGCCCCGAAACAGCTTGAGTTCTCCGCGCCGGCGTTCCAGCGCCTTATGTACAAGCATCGCTTTTCCGTTATCGCCGATCGGGACGACGGCGGCTCCGCCCGTTTCCTGCATGATCCGGAATGCGAGGCGGCGGAAGCTGAGCACCTGCGCCCGCATGAAGCCGCCGAGACCCGGCGTCGTGACCATGCCGTACTCCGTCTGGAACGTCGCCTGCTCCGGAACGAGGAGCAGCAGCGGCGGGCCCGCCGGGTCGTCCGCGAGACGCTGCCGGATCTCTTGAAGACACGTCCACGTCTTGCCGCTCCCCGACCGTCCCGTGAGTAGCCTGAGCGCCACGTCGGTCCACCTCCTGCCGTTCGTCTGAAATCTAGTTTGTCTATCATTGTACCACACTGCCGAGCAGGCGCACAGGCGTTCGCCCGCCCGCCGAATACGGCCAAGAGGCCTCCCCCCGCCGAGCCTGACGCTCGAACGGAAGAAGGCCTCTTGGGATTGCCGCGGAGGATCGGTCCGGGACCGGAGCCGTCTCGCGTCCTGCCAACGGGTCACAGCCCTTTGCGGCTGCGCACCTCGAAAATACCGAATTTCAAGTAATGACCTTCCTCCACGCCGCCGAGCTGCGGGTGATCCTTGCCCGCGCCGCGCCATTCGACCCGGCGCAGCGTCTTGCCGGCGTCCTGCGCCGCCTCGAGCAGCGTCTCGAGAAACAGGTCCGGCCGCACGTGGTACGAACAGCTCGCCGTGACCAGGTAACCGCCTTCGTTGATGAGCTTCATCGCGTGCAGGTTGATGTCCTTGTAGCCGCGAATCGCGCTAGGCACGGCCCGCTTCGTCTTCGCGAACGCGGGCGGGTCGAGGATGACGACGTCCCAGGTGCGGCCTTGGCCCGTCAACGGCTTGGACGTGTCGACCTTGCCAGCCCCGCCGGCGCGGGCGGCGCGCTCTTCCCGGCCGCCGACCTGCTGGCGCAAATATTCGAACGCGTCCGCCACGACGAACTCGACGCGATCGGTGAAGCCATTGCGCTCCACGTTCCGGCGCGCGGTTTCGATGCCGTGCTCGGAGATGTCCAGGCACGTGACCTTTTTGGCCCCGTATTGGCAGGCGTGCAGCGTAAAGCTGCCCGTATGCGCAAAGCATTCGAGAACCGTCGCCCCGTCCCAGTAAGGGAAGGTCACTTCGTTGCCTTTGGCGTTCACCGGCACCCGGCGCACGCCCTCCTCCGTCTCCCGCTCCTGCAGCGTCACCCCGCTGCGTTTTCCCCAGCCGTGCATGAGCGGCGCGATCGCGGCGCGATTTTCGCGCTGATCGAAGAAATAGCCCGTCTTTTGGCCGCCTTCGATATCGACCTCGACCTTCAGGCCGTTCTCTTCGATTTCCAGGTAGCGCGGACATTCTCCGTACAAAGCGCCGGTACGCTCCTCCAGCCCTTCGAGCGTCCGCACGCCGACGTCGCTCCGCTCGTAGACGCCTTTGGGCGCGAACACGTCGACCAAGGCCGGCAGCCATTCGCCGCGCGTCTTGTCCATGCCAAGCGTCAGCACCTGCACGACCAGCACGTCCGCGAACCGGTCGACGACGAGTCCAGGGAGGAAGTCCGCTTCGCCGAACACGAGCCGGCACGAGGCTCCCTCGCCTACAAAACGCTCGCGATACTCGACGCAAGCCTGGAAGCGGTCGCGGAACCAGTCCTCGGACATCGCCTCCAGCGGTCCGTAGGACACGATGCGAACCGCAATTTGGGAAGCCGGATTCCAGTAGCCGGTCGCGAGAAATTGTCCCCGGTGGTCCCGCACCTCCACCAATCCGCCCGGATCGCCCTCCCCTTCGATCCGCTCGATCTCGTTCGCATAGATCCACGGGTGCCCCTGCTCCAGCCGCGGCCGGCGGGAGCGGTTCAAGATGACGCGCGCTTGCGCGATATTCGTCATCGGCTGTTGTCCCCTCTCGTTAACATGTCTTGTCCAGCATACGCATAAAATGGTGAGTAGGTCTGTCCACCGCCTCGGGCGGGAGGATGGCGTCACACGAACGGCCTTCGTCCGGAATCGTCAAAAGGAGGGCTCCTCATGATCCCCACCCTCGTCGCCCTGTCGCTTGTCGGCATGTCGCTCCTGCTCGGCGGCATGAAAATCATGGAAGCGGCCCTGAAGGAATGGGCCGGCAGCCGGCTGTCCGCCGCCGTCGGCGCCATGACGTCGACGCCGCTGCGCGGCTTCGCGCTCGGAACGGCCGCCTCGGCGCTGCTGCAGAGCAGTACGGCCGTCACTGTGCTCACGATCGGCCTCGTCAACGCGGGCCTGATGCCGTTCGGCCGCAGCTTTGGCATCATCCTCGGCACAAACGTCGGAACATGCCTGACGACCGAGCTGATGAGCCTGCAGCTGCACCGTTACGGCGTCCCGCTCCTCGCGGCGGGCTGCGCACTGTGGCTGTGGACCGCCCTGGCCGACGAACTGGCCGTGCTGCCGAAGCTCCCCGGCGTTCTGCGCGCGCCCTTCCGCTACGGCGGGGCCGCGCTGGCAGGATTCGCCCTGCTCCTCGTCGGCTTCGCCGCGCTCCGCGAGATCGGTCCGCTGCTGCAGCAAGAAGGCGCCTTTCAGCGCCTCATGAGCATCGCCGAGCGGCAGCCCATCTGGGGCGTGCTGGGCGGCGCCCTGCTCACGGCGCTCGTCCATTCGGGCTCGGCGGTCATCGGCATGGCGATGGGCCTCGCCTCGGCGGATGCGCTCTCGCCGCTGACCGGCGTCGCCGTCGTGCTCGGCGCCAACGTCGGGACGTGCGTCACCGGCTTGATCGTCTCGCTCGGCGGCACCCGCGGCGGCAAGCTGGTCGCGGTGTCGCAGACCGCGCTGAACATTGGCGGCGCCTTGCTCTTCTTTCCCTTCATGCGGGAGCTGCTCGCCGCGGCCTCCGCTCTGGCGCCTGCGGACCCGGCCGCGCAAATCGCGCATGCGCAGACAATCTTCAATCTCGCCTGCTCGGCGATCGCGCTGCCGCTCGCTTATGTAAGGCTGCGAAAACCGCCGCAGCCGCTTTTTCGCTCGCGCTGACGCGCGGGCTCCCTATTTAATAACTGCCCGCGGCGGCCGCGCCGCCGCCGATGATGGCGATGCCGGAGCTCGTGCCGATGCGGCTCGCGCCGGCCAGCAGCATCCGGGCAGCGGTGTCCGCATCGCGGACGCCGCCGGATGCCTTCACCCCGAGGCGGGCCGAAACGGACCCGCGCATCAGGCGGATGTCCGCCTCAGTCGCGCCGCCCGGCCCGAAACCCGTCGACGTCTTGACGAAATCGGCGCCCGCCGCCTCCGACAGGCGGCAAGCCTCCTGCTTCAGCTCGTCCGTGAGGGCGCCCGTTTCCAGGATGACTTTGACGAGCGCGCCGCCCTGGACGGCTTGGACGACCGACGCGATGTCGCGCTGCACCGAGTCGAAGTCGCGGTCCAGCAGCTTGCCGATCGCGATGACCATGTCGATCTCCGACGCGCCGTCCTCAACGGCGGCAGCCGCCTCGAACGCCTTGGCCCGCGTCGCGCCCGCTCCGAGCGGGAAGCCGACGACCGCGCACACCTTCACGTCCGTGCCGGAAAGCTGTTCGCGGCAAAGCCGGACCCAGCGGCCGTTCACGCACACGCTGAAAAACCGGTGGGCGAGCGCTTCTTCGCACAGCTTGACGAAGTCCGCGGTCCGCGCTTCCGCCTTGAGCAGCGTATGATCGATGAACGGCGCGATCGACTGTCCCGGCGTCCAGAACGGGAAGCGTCCCCGCGAAGCGCCGCCCGCCGCTTCCTCGGGCGCGTATCCGAGCGCTTGGAGCGCCAGGCGGAGCACTTCGTCGTTGTTGTCGTAGCCGCCGGACCGCTGCAGGCGCCAGCTCTCCTCGGGCGCGTACCAGGCGACGCCTTTGATCTCCTCCACTTGGGCCTGCAGCGCGCCTTCGCTCGCTTCCACCAGGAAGTAGTGGACTTCCTTTTGCACCGTGACCCGGTCGGCCGCCTCGTATTGGTAGCGGATGACCGACAGCGGCTGGCGGATGCGCCCGGCAATGCCCGTCTCCTCCCGAATTTCCCGAAGCGCCGTCTCCTCGATCGTTTCGCCCGGCTCCATCTTTCCTTTGGCCAGCGTCATTTTGCCGAACCGGTCCTCGATCAATTGCACTTCCAGCTTGCCGTCCCGGTTGCGGTAAACGACGCCGCCCGCCGATATCTCTTTCATTCCGACTCCTCCTCGTATGTACAACAAAAGATTTCAACCCGGCGCAGCGCCTCGAGGCGTCCCGCGGGCCGGGTGAAATCTCGGCATGTTTTCCTGGTTGGTCAGGCGTTGGCAGCCATCGCGCCGGCGTTCTCCCGCACCTCGAGCAGCTCGCCGCGCACCTCGTTCACGCCGCCTTCGACGACGCGCACGCGGCACAGCTTGCCGACCAGAGACGGGTCGCCGCGGAAGACGACGTTCAGGTAGTTGTCGGAGTGGCCCGACATGAGGCCGCTGCCGGCTTCGCCCTTCTCCCCGCGTTCGGGGATGATCTCGACGACGCGTCCGACCCATTCGTCCGCGTACGCCGCCTGCATCCGCTCGGACAGGTCGATGAGCCGGTGCACGCGCTCGTGCTTCACTTCCTCATCGACTTGATCCTCCATGCGCGCCGCCGGCGTGCCCGTCCGTTTGGAGTAAGGGAAGACGTGCATTTCGGCGAAGCCGATCTCCTCCATGAAGCGGTAGCCGTTCTCGTAATGGGCCTCCGTCTCGCCCGGGAAGCCGACGATGACGTCCGTCGTGATCGCGACGCCCGGCATGGCCGCCTTGATCTTCGCGATCTTCTCGGCGAACTCGGCGGTCGTGTACTTGCGGCGCATCCGCTTCAAAATCTCGTCGTCCCCCGCCTGGAGCGGAATGTGCAGATGGCGGCACATCTTGGACGAGCTGTTCAGCACGGCGATCATGGCGTCGTCGATCTGGCTCGCCTCGATCGAGCTGATGCGGATGCGCTCCAGCCCTTCGATCCGATCGAGATCGGCGAGCAGGTCGCTCAGCCGATAGTTCTCGAGATCGTCCCCGTAGCCGCCGGTATGGATGCCCGTCAGCACGATCTCCTTGTAGCCTGAAGCGACCAGTTGGCGGGCCTGGCTCAGCACGCTTTCCGGATCCCGGCTGCGGGACAGGCCGCGCGACCAAGGAATGATGCAGAAGGTGCAGAAGTTGTTGCAGCCCTCCTGGATTTTCAGGAACGCGCGGGTATGATCCGCGAAATCCGGCACGTCGAGCTCCTCGAACGTGCGCGTCTTCATGATATTGCGCACGGCGTTGATCGGCTTGCGCTCGGCCTGGATCTGCGAGACGTAAGTCATCAGCTTGTCGCGATCCTGCGTCCCGACGACCAGATCGACGCCTTCGATCGCCATGATCTCCGCCGGCGACGTCTGCGCATAGCAGCCGGTCACGGCGATGACCGCGTCCGGGTTGCGGCGCACGGCGCGGCGGATGATCTGCCGGCTTTTTTTGTCGCCGGTATTCGTGACGGTGCACGTATTGATGACGTAAACGTCGGCCGTCGCCGCCTCGAAATCGACTTGTTCGTAGCCTTCGTTTTTAAACAGCTGCCACATCGCTTCCGTATCGTAGAAGTTGACTTTGCAGCCCAATGTATAAAACGCCACTGTAGACATGGCCGCTTACCCTCCCATTTCTCCGGACTCGTATCCGATCGCGGCGAGCGCCACGAGCGCCGCCGTCTCTGTACGCAGGATACGCCGTCCCAAACCGACGCATGCGGCTCCGGCCGCGATCGCCTGCTCCGCTTCCTCGGGCGCGAAGCCGCCTTCGGGGCCGACGACGAGCAGCAGATTAGGCGTCTCGCCTTCGCCCAGGGACGACCCGAACGCCCGCAGGACGGGCTTCAGCCCGACGCCGGCGCGTCCTTCCTCCTCGTAGCAGAGCCACACGGCGTCATACTCCGCGAATCCCGCGAGCAGCGCCTTCCAAGAGGCGACCGCCCCCACTTCCGGCACCCGGCCGCGATGGGCCTGCTCGGCCGCTTCCTTGGCGATTTTGCGCCAGCGCTCGACGCGTTTCGCTTCCTTGCGGTCGTCGTATTGGACGACGGTGCGCCGAGATAGGAACGGCTGAAACGCATACGCGCCGGCTTCGGTCCCTTTCTGGATGACGGTCTCGAGCTTGTCGCCCTTCGGCAGGCTCTGCGCCACCGTGACGCGCCATCGCATCTCGCTTGCGGAAGCGCGCCGTTGAACGATCCGGCCGACGACGCGCCCCGGCGACACTTCCGCCGCTTCGGCGACGTATTCGGTGCCTTCGCCGTCGCAAGCGACGAACGGATCGCCGGCTTTCGCCCGCATGACCGTCGCCAGATGGCGGGCATCGTCGCCTTCCAGGACGACCTCCGTTTCGGTCAGCCCGGCCGGCGTGACGAAATAACGCTGCATGATCGATTGTCCTCTCGCAAGTTGTCCATCCCCCATCATACCGCGATTCGCGCGCGGACGCTACCGGGCGCCGCGGTTCTCCAGCAACTGGGAGACGGCCGGCCCGCCGGTCAGGCGACGAGCAGCGTGCGTCCGATGCCGAGCACCCGCACGCAAAATTCCGCCATGTTTTGAATGATGGGATTGCCCAGCGAAAACAGCGGAGTCAGCGTCACCGCGCGCAGCGGCGGCAAAAAGATAAAGAGGAGAAAAATAAATGCGCCCCACTGCTCGTACTGAACCAGCTTCATCCGCAAACGCATCGAAGCGAATTCCTCGACGATCCGGTAGCCGTCCAGCGGCGGCAGCGGAATCAGGTTGAACAGGAACAGCGTCACGTTAATGCTGACGAAGTATTTGATCAAAAACGTGCTGACCGTCTCGTACAGGGCGTCCGAGTGGTCGAACGCGTGGAGCTTGATCAGCAGGAAATAAATGAATAAACCGATAAAGGCCATGAGCAGATTGCTGACGGGGCCGGCGGCCGTGACCATGATGTTCATCAGCCGGGGCCGTTTGAAGCGGCTGCGCCGGACGGGCACGGGCTTCGCCCAACCGAAGCCGGCGACGAGCAGAAACAGCAGGCCGAACAGGTCGATGTGGGCCATCGGGTTCAGCGTCACCCGCCCTTGCTCGTAGGCGGTCGTATCGCCGAACTTGTAGGCAGTCCAGGCATGCGCGAATTCGTGCACCGTAAAAGCGATCAGCATCGTCAAGATGACGAACGGCAGTTCCGCGAGCGGGAACCAGAATAAGCTCATCTACGCGTCTCCCTTCGGCTTGCCCGCCACGAACGCGATCCAGTCGTCCTGGCGGACGCGGTCGACGATCTCGAAGCCCGCGGCCAGCAGCCCCGCTTCAACGTCCTCTTCTTTGTTTTTGTAGATGCCGCTGGCGATGTAAATGCCGCCCGGCTTCAGCACGTCCATGACGTCCGCGATAAACAGCAGTATGATCTCGGCCAGAATGTTGGCCACGACGAGATCCACGGGCGGCCGCACGCGATCGGCGGCGGCACCCGCGTCGTCCGACCGCAGCACGCCCAGCAGATCGCTCAGCCGCACTTCGATATCGTTCTCCAGCCCGTTCAGCTTCACGTTTTCCGTGGCGCTGGAGATGGCGATCGGATCGAGATCGAGCGCGAGCACGCCTTTGGCTCCGAGCTTCATCGCCCCGATCGCGAGAATGCCGGAGCCGGTCCCGACGTCGATCACCGTATCGCCTCCGCGGATGGCGCCTTCGAGCGTCCGGAGGCAGAGCGCGGTCGTCGGATGGGTGCCGGTCCCGAATGCCATGCCGGGATCCAGCTCGATGACGAGCTCGTCCGGGCGAGGATCGTAGGCTTCCCACGTCGGCTTGATCGTGAGCCGCTCGGACACCGGCAGCGGCTTGAAGTACTTCTTCCATGCGTGCGCCCAGTCGTCCTCGTGCACCTCGCGCGTCCCGATCGTAAAATCTCCCGCATCGTAGCCGAATTCCGGCAGTCCGCGGATCGCGATCGACAGCTCTTCCACGACAACGCCCGCGTCGGACTCCTCGGTAAAGTAGCCTTTGATCTCGGCCAGCCCGGCCGGTATGTCGTTCAGCGGCTTGTCGTACCACTGGCCGAGAGACGTGTCCCTCGGCTTGTCGGGCGACCAAGATTCCTCGATGGACACGCCGCCCGCGCCCATTTCGTGCATATAGTGAGCGATCATTTCCTGTGCTTGCTCCGCCGCGACGACGGTGACTTCGAACCAGCGCAATTCCGTTTCCTCCTAAGCGTCATTGACCCCCATTATACATCTACCTCGGAAGCGGACGCAAAAGAAAACGGACCCGCCGCGATCGGGTCCGTTCGTCCATCCGCAGCCGGGAAGGTCGGGCGCGCTAGATCAGCGAGCCGCCGGCCTGCGTCACGACTTGGCGGGCTTGCTCGGCCGCTTCGGCGGGCACGTCGACCGACAGGGTAAACGCCGCGGCGGCGGAGCCGCCCGGCGCGCTCCCCGGTTCATCTGCCATTTCCAGCTCGGTTCCCCCGTAGAGGAGCGCGTTCGCCACGGCATTCATTTGCGCGTTCGACTCGACGTATTCTCCGCCCGACTCGCCGGCGCCGGCCCGCGACAGGCGAAACCGGTTGCCGCGCAGCGACGCGAGCTTGCGGACCGCCGCCTCGGCCTGCTCCTGCGAGGCGAAGCTCGCCTCCAAGCGTTGCATGTCCAACGCCGTCACGTCCCTTCGTACTCGGCGGCGCGCCGGTCCGCCGCCTCGGCCCGCTCCAGCGCTTCGAGATCGTCCGCATCCGCGCGCTCCCGCGCAAATTCGACGTCCTCCTCTTTAGCGGTCGGAAGCGTCCGGCCCGCTTCGTTTCGTTTATCGGTCATACGTCTGATTCCTCCCGTTTTCGCGAAAATAGCGTTTCTGGCACGCCTTCGACGTAGGGTGCGCGTTCGGCAGGGGGTTATGCGGTTTCGTGATAGGAAATCACTGCCTAGGTTATATTAGGAAAAACCGTGAAGAAAGGGGGCCAGCCGATGTCCGGCGCCAAGGCCGCCGCGGCCGGCTCCCCGCCGATCGATCCGGCCGTTTCGCGAAGTCTCGAAGCGATCCGCGCCGCGCTCGGCGACAGCCAGGATCTGATCGTCAAAGAAATGACGCTGCCGGGCGGCAAGCGGACGGCCGTGGTCTACATGGACGGTTTGGCGGACAGCCAACTCGTCCACAGCACGATCGTGGAGCCGATGCAGCGGCTCAAGCGGCTCGACGAATGGCCGAATTCGACGGTCGAAGACCCGCTGACCCAACTTCGCGAAGACGTGCTGAGCGCCGGCGACATCCGCTCGCTCGCGGACATGTCCAGGCTATACGACGGGCTGCTCTCCGGCAACGTCATCCTGCTCCTGGACGGCTGCCGGGAAGCGCTGCATCGTCCGGGTCCTATCCGTTCGCGGAGCTGATCGTTTTCGCGATGTTGTGGCCCGTCGTGCGACCGTCGCGAAAGCTGGCGCGAGACTTCCTTCTCGCCGTCGCGATCGGAGGTTTCGTCCTTCTTCTCGTCGTTCTGATCTCCATTACGGTGCTCGGCCCTTTTCTCACGGCCCATCAGATCTACCCCTCCTATGCGCTGGCCAAAAAAATCAGCGTCGGGCACTTTCTCGAGCGGGTTGAAGCCAAAAAGGCCCCCGCGCCGCAAGGGCAGGGAGGCCTTCGATAGGCGTGCGAGAGCGCGCCGCTTAGTCGCCGAGAATGGCTTTTTTCATGCGTTCGAAAATCGACTGGTGCTGCTCGTGCGTCGACTCGCCGCTTTTGGCACCGAAGTCGCGCAGCAAGTCCTTCTGCTCGTCGCTCAGGTTCGTCGGGGTGACGATCGTCACCTTGACGTGCTGGTCGCCCTGGCCGTAACCGCGCAGCTTCGGCACGCCTTTGCCCTTCAGGCGGAAATAGGTGCCCGTCTGCGTGCCGGCCGGGATTTTGAGCTTCACCTTTTCGTTCAGCGTCGGGATCTCGATTTCGTCGCCGAGTGCCGCCTGAGTAAATGTAAGCGGCACTTCGCAGTAGATGTCGTCGCCGTCGCGCTCGAAGAAGTCGTGCGCCTTTACGCGCAGCACGATGTACAGGTCGCCCGGGGGACCGCCGCGCTGGCCGCCTTCCCCTTCGCCGCTGACGCGCAGCTGCGAGCCGTCGTCGACGCCGGCCGGGATTTTGACGTGAATCTTGCGCTGCTTCTTCACTTGGCCGCTGCCGCCGCAGACGTTGCAGCGTTCGCGGATGATCTTGCCGCGCCCGCCGCACGTCGCGCAGGGGCGACGGTTTACGATGCGGCCGAACGGCGTGTTCTGCGCCACTTCCTGCTGGCCGGTGCCGCGGCAGGTCGAGCAGTTCTCGACCTTCGTCCCCGGCTTGGCCCCGCTGCCGTGACAGTGGTCGCACGACTCGGTACGGGGAATCGTGATGTCCGTCTCTTTGCCGAACACCGCTTCCTTAAACTCGATGGTCATCGTATATTGCAGGTCGTTACCGCGCTGCGGCGCGTTCGGGTCGCGCCGACCGCCGCCTCCGCCGCCGAAAAACATATCGAATATGTCGCCGAAGCCGCCGAAATCGCCTTGTCCGCCCGCGCCGCCGCCGAAGCCCGCCATCGGATCCTCGTGGCCGTACTGGTCGTAGCGGGCGCGCTTCTGGTCGTCGCTCAGCACGTCGTACGCTTCCTTGACTTCCTTGAACTTCTCCTCCGCGTCCGGCTCCTTGTTCACGTCCGGGTGATACTTGCGCGCCAAGTTGCGGTACGCTTTTTTAACCTCGTCCGCGGAGGCGTTCCGGCCGACGCCGAGCGTTTCGTAAAAGTCCTTCTTGTCCGCCACTCCTCCACCTCCATCTCCATGAGGAAAGTCAAAGCGGGTTCCCGGACCTCCGCAGGCCGCCGCGATTCCGCTTCGGACCGCCCTGCTGCGGCTCGCGGGACGCGAGCCGAGCAGGCCGTACCGGAGCGGTCGCCCGCCTAGGAGGCTGCCGCATGGAACCGGCTTTGACTCTCGAGTTGCCTTGCCAACAACTTATGATTTACTTCTTGTCTTCGTCTACGACTTCGTAGTCGGCGTCGACTACGTTGTCCTTCTTCGCCGAGCCTGCGCCCGCGTCAGAAGCGCCTTCGGCGCCGCCTTGAGCGGCTTGGGCTTCGGCCGAAGCCTGCTCGTAGACCTTCATGGAGAGCGCCTGTACGACGCCGGACAGCTCTTCGGTGGCTGCCTTGATTTCATCCAGGTTGTCGGTCTCGACGGCTTTCTTGACCTTCTCTTTGGCTTCGTTCGCCTTCTCGACGTCGGCCGCGTCGACCTTGTCGCCGAGGTCCTTGATCGCCTTTTCGGCGGAGTAGACGAGTTGGTCGGCCGCGTTTTTGGCTTCGATCAGCTCGCGGCGCTTGCTGTCTTCCTCGGCGTGCAGCTCGGCTTCCTTCTGCATGCGATCGATCTCTTCCTTGCTGAGGCCGCTGGAGGACGTGATCGTGATCTTTTGGCTCTTGCCCGTGCCCTTGTCGAGCGCGGAGACGTTCACGATGCCGTTCGCGTCGATGTCGAAGCTGACTTCGATTTGCGGCACGCCGCGCGGCGCCGGCGGGATATCGCTCAGGATGAAGCGGCCGAGCGTCTTGTTGTCGCGGGCCATGGCGCGCTCGCCTTGCAGCACGTGGATCTCGACCTGCGTTTGATTGTCCGCGAAGGTGGAGAACACTTGGGACTTGCTGGTCGGGATCGTCGTGTTGCGGTCGATCATCTTCGTCAAAACGCCGCCCGCGGTTTCGATGCCGAGGGACAGCGGCGTCACGTCCAGGAGGACGACGTCCTTGACGTCGCCGGTCAGGACGCCCGCTTGAACCGCAGCGCCCAGGGCGACGACTTCGTCCGGGTTAACGCCTTTGTGCGGCTCTTGGCCCGTCAGGCGCTTGATCGCTTCTTGCACGGCCGGAATCCGCGTGGAACCCCCGACGAGAACGACTTTGTCGATCTGCGAAGCGGACAGGCCCGCGTCGCTCAGCGCTTGGCGCGTCGGCGCCATCGTCCGCTCGACGAGGGATGCCGTGATCTCGTCGAACTTCGCGCGGCTGAGATTCATTTCCAAGTGCTGCGGAACGCCGTCGACGACCGTGATGAACGGCAGGGAGATCGTCGTCGTCAGAACGCCGGACAGTTCCTTTTTCGCCTTTTCCGCTGCATCCTTCAGACGCTGAACGGCCGATTTGTCCTTCAGCAGGTCGATGCCGTGCTCCTTCTTGAACTCGGCGGACATCCATTCCATGATCGCTTGGTCGAAGTCGTCGCCGCCCAAATGGTTGTCGCCGCTCGTCGCCTTGACTTCGAAGAAGCCCGCGCCGAGTTCGAGGATCGAGACGTCGAACGTGCCGCCGCCCAAGTCGAACACGAGAATCGTTTGGTCTTCCGCCTTCTCCAGGCCGTAAGCCAGCGCCGCCGCCGTAGGCTCGTTCACGATGCGCAGCACTTCAAGGCCGGCGATCGCGCCGGCGTCTTTGGTCGCTTGACGCTGGCTGTCGTTAAAGTAAGCGGGCACGGTGATGACCGCTTGCGTAACGGTCTGGCCGAGGTACGCTTCCGCGTCCGACTTCAGCTTCTGCAGAATAATCGCGGAGATCTCCTGCGGGGAATAATCCTTGCTGTCGATCGTTTCTTTATGGTTGGTCCCCATATGACGCTTGATGGAGATGACCGTGCGGTCCGGGTTCGTGATCGCTTGGCGCTTGGCCGTGTCGCCGACGATGCGCTCTCCGTCTTTTTTGAAGCCGACGACTGAAGGGGTCGTGCGGTTGCCTTCCGGATTCGGGATGACGACGGCTTCGCCGCCCTCCATGACCGCTACGCAAGAGTTGGTGGTACCCAAGTCGATGCCGAT
This sequence comes from Cohnella baijiui, assembly GCF_020731285.1. Taxonomy (GTDB): domain Bacteria; phylum Bacillota; class Bacilli; order Paenibacillales; family Paenibacillaceae; genus Cohnella. Next base: position 5,802 of record NZ_JAJFOW010000005.1, on the reverse strand, counting down.
AACTTTACTCATGTCTCATGTTCCTCCTCACGTCTTCACGCGCATGAATTCAATTAAGTACGATTAGCCGCTGACTTTGACCATCGCGGGGCGAATGACCTTGTCCTTCAGCCAGTAACCCGGCTGGACGACCTCGACGACGGTGCCATCCTCATGCTCGTCGGATTCGACCTGCATGATCGCCTGATGGATCTCCGGATCGAACGGCTCTCCGACCGGCTCCATGAGCTTCAGGCCCTCCGATTCGAGCACCTGCCACAGCTGGCGGTTGATCATCTCGACGCCCTTGGCGAACGCTGCGATGTCCGTGGACTCGCCGCCGGTCTGCAGCGCCCGGCCGAAGTTGTCCAGCACCGGGAGGAGCGACGTAACCAGCTTCAGCGAAGCGTACTGGGCGAGCTCCTCCTTTTCCTTCTGCGTCCGGCGGCGGAAGTTGTCGTAGTCCGCCTGGACGCGTAGCAGGCGCTGATGATGCTCTTCGGCCTGCCTCTTCAGCTCGGCGTACTGGGGATCCTCCTCGGCGGCTGCATCGCCTTCGGCGCCCTCGCGGCCGGTGTCGGCCGCCGTTTCCTCGGGCGCCGCCGTCTCCTGCCGCTCCTCCGCGTTCGACGATCCCGCGTCCGTTTCGTTCACGAACGGTTGTTGCTTCAAATCTTGTTCCATCGCTTCCGGCTCCTTCATCTCATGACTGCCTGCGCCAGGCTTTCCGCCTTACCGTGCCACGCCACCCTCCGCGCTATTCTTCGCAAGGAGGCGGTTCGGCGCGCAGACGTACGTCCCGTCCGCACGCGGACGGGAGGATCGTCCCCGGACGGCCCGGCCTTTCGGTCCGGCGCCTTCACGGGGCTTTCCCCTTCAGGGGACGGTCTCGCCGTTATTTACTTATACCACCGACTATACAACTGAGACATATCCTTGGACAAGTAATCCAACAGGCTGATCACCTTGCCGTAATCCATGCGCGTAGGTCCGAGGATGCCGATCGTCCCGAGCGGCTGCCCGTCGGCCGAAAACGTCGCGGTAATGAGACTGCATTGATTGATCGCTTCGAGGGCGTTTTCGGTGCCGATGCGCACCTGAATGCCGTCGGGCAACGACTGGAACAGCTGCATGATCTTCGGCGTCTCCTCGAACATGTCGAGAATGCTTTTGACCTTGTCGACGTCCTTGAACTCGGGCTGAGTGAGAATATTCGTCGTCCCGCTCAGGAATACCTTCGGTTCGGCCTCGTCCTCGATCGATTGCTCAAGCATGGCCAGGATGTGTTCGCAATGGTCCACGTAGCGGCTCAGTTCCTTGGCCACTTCGCTGTGCAGCACCGATTTCAAGCGGAAAAACGGGATGCCGGCCAGCTTGTCGTTAAGCAAATTGACGATCTTCTGAATGTCGTCCATGCCGATGCCCTCGGGGATCGATACGTTCCGGTGCTCCACGTGCCCCGTATTGGCCACGATGATCGCCACGGCGGACGTTTCGTTCAGCGGTACGAGCTGAAAGTGCTTGAGCGACGTGTGGAACGTCTCCGGCCCGAGAACGATGGAGGTGTAGTTCGTCAACTGCGACAGGATCGTCGCCGCATGGCTGACGGCGCCTTCCCAGTGCATCATCTTCTCCGCGAAAAAGCCGCGCAGCGTATGGACGTCCTGTTCCTTCACCCCGCCCAGGCGGACCAGATGGTCCACGTAATAGCGGTATCCTTTAATGGAAGGTACGCGACCGGCCGACGTATGAGGCTGCTCCAGCAAACCCATTTCCTCCAGATCGGCCATCTCGTTGCGAATGGTGGCCGGGCTGAACAGGACGTCGCTCCGCTTGGAGATGCTGCGCGACCCCACCGGCTCGGCGGAGCGAATATAATCGTCCACGATGGCGGACAAGATCATCCGTTGGCGTTCGCTTAACATCTCGTCGTCCCCTTCCCGGTGTCGTTAGCACTCAAACCGATCGAGTGCTAATCGCTACTACAAAAATACCAAACCGTTCCGGTCGTTGTCAAGAACGATCGGCTCGATTTGGCGGGTATGCGGGCGTTTGTTCAGTTGGCTTCGTCCAGCACGCGCACGACCGCGATTTCGTCGCAGTTGTGCTGCTTGCTGCAGTTGACGCAGTCGGTCCACACTTTCTCCGGAAAGATTTCCTTGCTCACGACTTCGAAGCCGTTCTTCTCGAAGAACTTGACCTCGTAGGTGAGCGCCATCACCTTGGGCACGCCCATTCGGCGGGCTTCCGCAATCAGCGCGTCGACCATCATCGAGCCGAGGCCTTTTCCTTTATAGCCCTCGGACATGCCGAGCGAGCGGATCTCCACCAGATCAGTACCGAGCCGGAACAGGGAGCCGCAGCCGATGAGCAGGCAGCCGTCTTCGACGATCACGAACGATTCGATATGCCTGAGCAGCGCTTCGCGGGATCGGGGCAGCATGATGCCCTTGGCGGCATAGCTTTGAATCAGTTCGTACAGCGCTTCGACATCCCGAGGCTCGGCCTTGCGGCATGCGATCGTCGTGTTCACGTGGCGTCCCTTCTTTCCGGTCTTTCGATCATTTGGAGGATGTGAATAAATATACAACATAACGAATTTATTCTCAACCCTTATTTGCGGCGAAATGCCAAGTTTTCGTGATCATGGCGATAAAAAACCGAATCTGACAGCGAGGAAGCATTGCTGTATGATGAATCGTATACGAAAGGAGCTGACGTTATGACCGAAACGAACCATCGCGTGGCCGCCCACCTGCTCGAAACGTCCGTGCAAGACTTCAAAAGCATGAAGAAGCTGGGCGACGGCGCCCTCTCCCAGTTCGACGCGGCCGGCATCCATTGGAAGCCGGAGCCGGAGAGCAACAGCGCGGCGATCATCGTCAAGCACATGGCCGGCAACATGGTTTCCCGCTGGACCGACTTCCTCACGACCGACGGGGAAAAACCGGATCGCGACCGGGACGACGAATTCGATGCCGGGGAGCTGGATCCGGACGGACTGCTCGCGCTGTGGGAACACGGCTGGGCGATCCTGTTCGGCGCGCTCGAGGCGCTGACGCCGGACGACGTGCTGCGAACCGTCGCGATCCGGGGGCAGCCGCACACCGTGCTGCAGGCGATCCACCGCCAAATTTCCCACTACGGCTACCACGTCGGCCAGCTCGTCTACGTCGCCAAAGCCTACCGCTCGTCCGACTGGCGGACGCTCAGCATTCCGAAAGGCAAGTCCCAAGCGTTCAATGACGCGATGAACCGCCCGTAACAGCGGATGTTTCCGCGTTTTGCGCGCCGGAACGGTACATTCCTTCGCAACCCCGCCCCAACCGCTTTGCAGCCCGGCGCCCTCGCGTCGGGCTTTTTGGCGTGTTTTCCGCGCTTTAGCATTGACAGCAATTGAAATCCGAAGTAGTATTTTCGCATACCACTACATAGTCGTATTTCCCAGTACGACTATCTTGAAAGAAGGGCGATCATGCTCGAACAATTGAAAAAGCTCGGCTTCTCGGAGCTGGAAGGGCGCTGCTATCTGGCGCTGCACGAAGAAGCGCAGCTCAGCGGCTACGAGGTCGCCAAACGCGTTTCGGTATCCCGCACGAACGTCTACGCGGCACTGCGGTCGCTGACGGACAAAGGCATCTGCCGCCATATCGATGGCGAACCCGTCCGCTATAGCGCGGTGCCGATCGAGCAGTTGGTGAAGTATTTGCGTTCGGAGTTCGACGAAACCGCGGACGCGCTCGTCGAGGAGCTCAAGCCGCCGCTCGCCGCGCCCGCCTTTTACAATTGGCAGGGCGACGAAGCTGTCCGGATGGCGCTCAAGCGGACGATCCTAAGCGCTTCCCGCACGATCATCATCGACATCTGGTCCGAGGACTTCCGGTCCGTCGAGGATCTGCTCCTCGACGCGGAGCGGCGCGGCTTGACCGTCGTCGCGATCACGCTCGGCCAAGTGCAGTCGAAACTGAAGCATCTGCTCGCCCATAAGCGCATGGAGATGTGGAACAGCCGCGACAGCCGCAACTTCTACGTGCTGTGCGACTGGAAAGTCGGCTTCATGAGCGCGTTCGGCGGCACCCGCAAGGCGTCGGCGCTCGAGACCGATCATCCGTCCGTCATCGAGATGCTCACACAGGCGTTCCATCACGACATCCTCATGATGGACATCGAGCGGGACTTCGGATCGGCGCTCGCCGAAGCCTATGGCGACAACTATGAAAGGCTGCTGGAGCATTACCGCAAGGACAAGGGCTGGGACATCCCCTAACCGGACCCGGCCCCCTACCCGCCGCCTCCGCGCGGCCCCCGCACTTATTGGAGAGGAGTTACCCCGATGTCAGCCAAAGTCATGGCCGCCAAAGCGATGCCCGCCGCCGCGACCATCTTCCCGATCTTATTCATGATCAGCACCGTGCATCTCTTGAACGACACGATGCAGTCCACCGTCACCGCCCTCTTCCCGGTCCTGCGCGACACGCAGGGACTGACCTACGGCCAGATCGGCCTCATCGCCTTCATGATGAACATTACCGCCTCGTTCCTGCAGCCGGTCGTGGGCTGGTTTTCGGATCTCAAGCCCCGTCCGTACATTTTGCCGCTCGGCGTCTGTTTCACGCTGCTCGGCGTCTTCTCGCTCGCGCTCGCGCCGAACTTCGCGACGATTCTGCTGTCCGTCATTTCGCTCGGGATCGGCTCGGCGATCTTCCACCCCGAGTCGTCGCGCGTCGCCTATCTGGCCGCCGGCAACAGCCGCGGGCTCGCCCAGTCGATCTTTCAGGTCGGCGGCAACATCGGCAGCTCGCTCGGTCCGATCATGACGGCGCTCATCTTCATCCCGCTCGGCCAGCGCGGCGTCATGTGGTTCGTCCTCGCCGCCGTCGCCGGCATCGTCATCCAGTCCTACGTCGCCCGCTGGTACGGCAGGCAGAACGTGATGCCGCGTCGCAAGGCCGCGCCAAGGGAGGCGTCCCGCTCCTTGCTGACGCCGGGGAAGGTCAAATGGGCGATCGCCATCCTCGTGCTGCTCGTATTCTCCAAGCACGTTTATCTGTCGAGCTTTACGAGCTTCTACTCGTTCTATTTGATCGACGACTATGGCGTCAGCAAACAGCATGCGCAGTGGTTCCTGTTCGCCTTCCTGGCCGCCTCCGCGGTCGGCACGTTTGTGGGCGGGCCGCTCGCCGACCGCTTCGGCCGCCGCAACATCATCTGGCTGTCGATCCTCGGAACCGCGCCGTTCTCCATCGCGCTGCCTTATGCCAGCCTGGTATGGTCGGCGGTTCTCTGCATCTGCGCCGGCTTCATCCTGTCGTCGGCCTTCTCGATCATCGTCGTGTACGCGCAGGAGCTGCTGCCAGGCAAGGTCGGCCTCGTCTCCGGCCTGTTCTTCGGTCTCGCGTTCGGCCTCGGCGGCATCGGCTCCGCGCTGCTCGGCGAAATCGCGGACGCGACCAGCATCGCCTTCATCATGAAGCTGTGCGCGTATCTGCCGCTGCTCGGCATCTTCACGCTGTTCCTGCCCAAGGACGCCGACGTCCGCGCGCACGCGTAACAAAGAAACAAACAAGGACCTCGCTCTCCGCTGCTCGGCGGGCGAGGTCCTTTTTGATGGAGCAATTCGTTCGAAGGACGAATTAGGGAACCTTTTGTTCCCTATTTCCGCGAGGCTGCGTCTGACAGGCCAATTAGGGAACATCTTGTTCCCTATTTCTGCGAGGCTGCGTCTGACAGGCCAATTAGGGAACATCTTGTTCCCTATTTCCGCGAGGCTGCGTCTGACAGGCCAATTAGGGAACATCTTGTTCCCTATTTCCGCGAGGCTGC
>NZ_JAJFOW010000497.1 GCF_020731285.1 Cohnella baijiui | reverse complement strand
ATTTGATTATCGTTGCTACGGTAACACCGGATATGTTTTTCCCATCTACCGCCTGTCTTGTCCAGGAGAAGCTAGGGGCAAAACGTGCAGCTGCTTTTGATTTATCGGCTGCTTGCTCTGGTTTTTTATATGGAACATCGGTGGCTGCGCAGTTTGTTGCAAGCGGCATGTATCGGTATGTAGTGGTGGTTGGAGTCGAGTCACTCTCTAAG
>NZ_JAJFOW010000496.1 GCF_020731285.1 Cohnella baijiui | reverse complement strand
TAACTCCTGTACTCCTGCAACGGGGAGATATCGCCTGCTATAGAATACTCCTACAATAATCAGGAATACACCAACTAAAAAACTCATGCTTCCCCTCCCAATCTATCGACTTTTCACTAATAGATCTACAGATTCTTTTATCACATCATCAGGACGGTTCCCCTGTTCTAGCTCTTTACGAATACACTCTTCCATGTTTTGAGCGACAATCA
>NZ_JAJFOW010000495.1 GCF_020731285.1 Cohnella baijiui | reverse complement strand
ATCTCTGCCATACATGTCACTCCTTTAATAAATAATAAATAAGGGAAGGGGAGGGAGGCCGCGCTGCGGCTCCCCTTCGCCGTGGACGAAACGACTATTTCCAGTAAGCAAGTGTGCGTTTGCGCAGCATGTCGCGGTATTGTTCAGTAGAGGAAGGCAGCGCGACTCCTTCAGCATAGTCTATAATGACACCGTGACGTCGGATGACATCAA
>NZ_JAJFOW010000494.1 GCF_020731285.1 Cohnella baijiui | reverse complement strand
ACAAGACGGTATGGCTTAATCGTATGATAGAGGACCTCTCATTCCTGTCGCATCTGGAGACGAGTCAAATTTCTTTTGCAATGCGCGCGGTACCAATGCAATCGTTTATCCGCGAATTTTGGCAGCAATATGAATGGGTTATTAAAGATGCGGAACTAAATGGGAAACTGACCATTTCACTGCCCCCCGATCACGAAGACACTTCTTTGCACG
>NZ_JAJFOW010000493.1 GCF_020731285.1 Cohnella baijiui | reverse complement strand
AAAAAGAGATCCGAATCACATTTATTATCGTTTTCAGCTTGCTAGGTCATATTTGATGCATAAAGACATAGCGGATGCATTAAAAGAAATACAGGAAGCGTATAACTTATTATCAGGAAAAGATAAAGAGATGCAACTTAAATATTATGGAGTGCTTGTCGAGTATGCCAGAATAAGTTACTTTTCTAATCGGTTTGAGAAGGTGATCGAAAT
>NZ_JAJFOW010000492.1 GCF_020731285.1 Cohnella baijiui | reverse complement strand
CATAAATCTACGCCCATATCCGGATATAGTTTTCTCATATTCTCAATAACAGCCTGCAGGACATCATCCACATTAATCGAAGAGTGAAATTTCTTCGTAATTTCAAATAACATCGCCTGCTTTTGCTCATCACGCTGCGCACGCATATGCAATGTAGAATTATGCACAGCCGGGCTCAATCTTTTAGTAAACCGACAGACGAATCGCTCTTCC
>NZ_JAJFOW010000491.1 GCF_020731285.1 Cohnella baijiui | reverse complement strand
GTTTGCTCTACTTTTGTCGAATGTGGCGAAAAAGTGAACAAATACTGATGCGTCTATACTCTTATGGTACATTTAGTAGTAAAGAAGAGGGAAGGGGGAGGATTCATTATGGAAAAGCAGGCTGTCGTCAATGCGCTCGTATCGTTGCCGGATGGGGCGGCACGATTGTTGTTTGCGCTGCTTGACAAAAGCAATATACTTGATCTGATATCA
>NZ_JAJFOW010000490.1 GCF_020731285.1 Cohnella baijiui | reverse complement strand
AGCACTCGACTGTTAATCGAGTTGTCACAGGTTCGAGTCCTGTTCGGGGAGCCATATGGAGAGATGTCCGAGTTTGGTCGAAGGAGCACGATTGGAAATCGTGTAGGCGTCACAAGCGTCTCGAGGGTTCGAATCCCTCTCTCTCCGCCAGTTTCCATGGCCCGTTGGTCAAGGGGTTAAGACACCTCCCTTTCACGGAGGTAACAGGGGTTC
>NZ_JAJFOW010000489.1 GCF_020731285.1 Cohnella baijiui | reverse complement strand
GCGGGTTCAACAGCGACACAGAAGCAGCAAACGCAATTTGTTTTTTTGGCGGCAGGCTCCCCTGCTCGCCGTTTTTAATATGGTTGTCGCTTCTCCATGTCATCCAACCCATGTATAGCAAGAACAGGACACCGATGGCAAACAGCATGGTTTTTAACCAGGTAAATGTCAGCACTACAAGCGAGACCCCTAATACCGCTAATGCGATAAGAA
>NZ_JAJFOW010000488.1 GCF_020731285.1 Cohnella baijiui | reverse complement strand
ATTGAATAAAGCATACCGCCGATTGGAGGTCCGGCGATACGGCCCAATGAATCAAACGAGGACAACAGCCCGGTGGCGCTTCCCTGCCCGACTTCTGTCCGCTTCGTTATCAGAGCCGATACACTTGGGCGGATGACGCCATTTCCAAGGCCGAAGATCGTCAGGAAAATCGCAGCCGTCGTAAAGCTATTTGTAAAAAGAATGAGACCAAAG
>NZ_JAJFOW010000049.1 GCF_020731285.1 Cohnella baijiui | reverse complement strand
TATTACCAGCAGCGGGTTGCGTAAAAGTTGTGTCCACTTTCTTGACTTAGGTACAGGCGCACGCCATCTGACAGCTGTAGCGATACTTATTGCCGTTAAAGACGACGGCGGAACGCTAAACGGCCCTGGCCAATCCCGACCGCCCCAGCCGCCGCCTCACCAGCCGCCTCGCCATCAGCGCCTTGTCCGATTCCCGCGCGCGAGGGCGCGAAAGCCATTTTACGTCATTCGGAGGGACCCAGACATGTCCAAGTTCATTATCTATCCCGCGATCGACATTCGCGGCGGCAAAGCCGTCCGTCTGGTCCAGGGCGATTATAACCAGGAAACGGTATACAACGAAGATCCGGTCGCCGCGGCGCGCGACTGGGAGGCGCAAGGCGGCCAGTGGGTGCACCTCGTCGACCTGGACGGCGCCAAGGCGGGGCACCCCGTCAACGACGCGCTGATCGGCCGGATCGCGGCCGCGGTTCAGGTGCCGGTGCAGGTCGGCGGCGGCCTGCGCACCGAAGCCGACGTAGAGCGCTTGCTCGGGCTCGGCGTCTCCCGCGTCATCCTGGGCACGGCCGCGATCGAGGATCGCGCGTTCGTGTCCAAGGTGCTTGCCAAGCACGGCAACAAGGTCGCGATCGGCCTTGACGCCCGCGACGGCTACGTCGCCACGCGCGGCTGGCTGGAGACGTCCGCGGTGAAGGCCGAGGATCTCGCGGTCGAGCTGGCGCAAGAAGGCGCCGAGACGTTTATCTTCACCGACATCTCCCGGGACGGCATGATGAGCGGCCCGAACGTCGAAGCGATCGTGCGGCTGGCGCAGGTGTCGGGCCGCACCGTCATCGCTTCGGGCGGCGTCAGCAAGCCGGAGGACCTGGCAAACCTGGCGCAGCATGCGGATGCGGGCGTCGGCGGAGCGATCGTCGGCAAAGCGCTTTATACGGGCAGCATTCATCTGTCCGATGCGGTCCGCCGGTACTCGCAAGCGTAAGCGGACGGAACAGTACCGGACGAAACGGAACCGAATTCGGCGCGCTACGGCCTTTTGGCTGCCGGCGCGCCATCCTGCCATAGAGAGGGGCCAACGCCCATGCTAGCCAAACGGATCATTCCATGCCTGGACGTGAAGGACGGCCGGGTCGTGAAGGGCGTCAACTTCGTCAACCTGCGGGACGCCGGAGACCCGGTCGAGCTTGCGGCGATCTACGACCGCGAAGGCGCGGACGAGCTCGTCTTCCTGGACATCTCCGCCTCGGTGGAGGGCCGGGCCACGATGGTCGACGTCGTCCGCCGGACCGCCGGCGAGATCACGATCCCGTTCACCGTCGGCGGCGGCATCTCCGCGGTCGAGGATATGAAGCGCCTGCTGCGGGCCGGCGCGGACAAGATCGGGATCAACACCGCGGCCATCAAAAATCCGGACCTGATCGCGGACGGTTCCCGCACGTTCGGCGCGCAGTGCATCGTCGTCGCGATCGACGCGAAATATAACGCCGAATGGGGCGAGTGGGAAGTGTACACCCACGGCGGCCGCAATCCTACCGGTATCAAGGCGCTCGAATGGGCTCGGGAAGCGGCGCGCCGCGGCGCGGGCGAAATTCTGCTCACGAGCATGGACGCCGACGGCACGAAGGACGGCTTCGACCTCCCGCTCACGCGCGCGGTGTCGGAGCGGGTAGGCATCCCCGTGATCGCCTCCGGCGGCGCGGGCAATGCCGGCCATTTCGCGGACGTGTTCGCGGATGCGCAGGCGGACGCGGGACTCGCGGCCAGTATTTTCCACTATAAGGAAGTCGCGATCCGGGAAGTCAAAGAAACGCTTCGGAAACAAGGGGTGAACGTGCGATGACGCCATCGCTAGCCGATCAAATCAAATGGGACGAGAACGGTCTCGTGCCGGTCGTCGTCCAGGATGCGGGCAGCAAGGACGTGCTGATGCTCGCCTATATGAACCGCGAATCGCTGCAGCGCACGCTGGAGACGGGAGAAACCGTATTTTGGAGCCGCTCCCGCGGGGAGCTGTGGCACAAGGGCGCCACCTCCGGCCACACGCAGCCGATCGTCTCGCTCCGCTACGACTGCGACGGCGACACGCTGCTCGCGCTCGTCAAGCAAAATGGAGCGGCCTGCCACACTGGAGCCTACACTTGCTTTTATCGCGATGCCGACGGAGAGCTGCCGGAAGAGCGCCGGTCCGCGCCGGACCGGTTCGCCGCGCTGTCGGGCCTCGAGACGACGATCGCCCAGCGCTACGCGGAACGCCCGGAAGGCGCTTATACGACGTACCTGTTTGAGAAGGGGCTCGACAAAATTCTCAAAAAAGTCGGCGAAGAGACCGCGGAGGTCATCATCGGCGCCAAAAACCACGACAACGTCGAGACGCGCAGCGAGGCGGCGGATCTCATTTTCCACTTGATGGTACTGCTGAAGCAGCAGGGCATCCCGTTCGACGAGGTGCTGCAGGAGCTCGAGTTCCGCCATCGCAAGCCGGTCAAAAAGGACTAAGCGCCGCTTCGGCCGGGAGATTGTGAGACGTTGGCGCGAAATGTCGGATTTTCGCAACAAAGAGGCCTTTGTTTGCCCTAGAATAAGGCAAGATCGGTTTTGGCGAACGATAGGATCTCATGTATAATAATAGGGAAGATAGATTCGCGGTTCGCCTTACTCGACCGAACCTTTGGAGGGGCACATGTACAGCAGCAAGCTTCGTATTTTTTCCGGATCATCGAACCCGGTGTTGGCCGAGAAGATAGCCGATCAACTCGGTTTGCCGCTCGGCAAGATTAAGCTTTCGCGCTTCAAGAGCGGCGAAGTTTACGTTCACTATGAGGAGACGATCCGTAACTGCGACGTGTTCCTCGTGCAATCCCTGTCTCACCCGATCAACGACTTTTTCGTAGAATTGCTCGTGATGATCGACGCCGCCAAGCGGGCTTCCGCGCGGACGATCAACATCGTGCTTCCCTATTACGGCTACGCGCGCCAAGAGCGCAAAGCGGCCCCGCGGGAACCGATCTCCGCGAAGATGGTAGCCGACGTCCTCACGACGGTGGGCGCCTCGCGGATCATTACGATCGACCTGCATGCCCCCGCCATCCAAGGCTTTTTCAACATTCCGGTCGACCACCTCACGGCGCTCGATCTGATCAGCGACTACCTGCGGGCGAAGAACATCGCGAACCCGGTCATCGTTTCGCCGGACGCGGGACGCGCTTCCACGGCGGAAAAGCTGGCGAACCAGCTCGACTCCCCGTTTGCGATCATGATCAAGAAACGCCCCGCGCACAACGAGTCGGTCATCACCCACGTCATCGGCGAAGTCGAAGGCTACACGCCGATCATCATCGAGGACATGATCGACACCGGCACGACGATCGTGAACGTGGTCGAAGGGCTGAAGGAGCGCGGCGCCCACGACGTGTTCGTCTGCGCGACGCATCCGCTGTTCTCCGGCAACGCCCTGCAGAAGCTCGATCACCCGAACATCCGGGAAGTCGTCGTTACCGACACGATCCTGCTGCCGGACGACCGATCCGATCGGTTCAAGGTGCTCTCCGTGGCGCCGATGCTGTCCGAAGCGACGAAGATCATCATGGAAGGCGGCTCGATCAGCACGCTGTTCAAGACCGCCGGCGTCTAACGCCCCGATATCCGATATCCAGCACGAGACGGAGAAAGGATCTCCCCTTCCGCGGCAGCGGACGCGGGCGATCCTTTTCTTTCGCTCCGGGGCTAGCGGGCGCGAAGGCAGGAGACTCTCCCATCATTACGCGGTTTAATGGCGCGGGATGCTGTGTTATAATCGGATTGACGAAAAGCCGGCGGCGGGCCGGCCATCGCCGCGCCGGACGAAGCGGGATGCGCGGGCGAGTACATACGCATGGACGACCCAGAGGGCCTGCGTTCGAGCGGGCGAATACACGCGCGCTATGGGCGGCGTGGCGAACGGTGCAGGACGGATGGCCGACCAGGTCGGGATTCTCCGGCGGACGATGGACAAACGAACGATCGGGTTTTCCGATCGAAGAATGGGAATGAACGGATTGAAACGAACTACCGGGGAGGTGCCTTGCCGATGAATCAGCGGAAGCGCGCGGTCGCGAAAAACCGTCGCCCGAAAGTGATTCCGTTCTCTTTGGACGCGACTTTTTTCTTTGAGCGGGCGGTGCAATCGCTGGACCGGTTCCACTACGACAAGGCGCTGAAGTATTTCCGCCGGGCGGTCGAGTACGAGCCGGACAATCCGGTGAACCACTGCAACATGGCCGGCATCCTGTCGGAGATGGGGCGCTACGAGGAGTCGAACGTCATTCTCCGCGCGGTGCTCGATCAGATCGATCCCGCCATGACGGAGTGCTACTACTACCTGGCGAACAACTACGCCAACATGGAACTGTACGAAGCGGCCGAGGAATCGCTCGTCCGTTACCTAGAGACGGACGCGGAGGGCCAGTTCCTCGATGAAGCGGATGAGCTGCTTGACCTGCTGAATTACGAACTGAACCGCCCGACCAAGCTGTCGACGATCAAGTCCAAGGAAAACCTGTACGCCCACGACAAGGCGCGGGAACTGCTGGAAGCCGGACGCTTTGCCGAGGCGGTACGCATCCTCGAGGATATCATCGCGCGTCAGCCGGATTTCCTCGCCGCCCGCAACAATCTGGGCCTTGCCTACTATTATATGGGCTTGTTCGACAAGTCCGTGCAGACGATCGGGGAGGTGCTGACGGCCGAGCCCGGCAATTTGCATGCGTTGTGCAATCTGGCGATCTTCTATCAGCACGCGAATCAGCGGACCGAGCTGGATGCGCTGGTCGCCCTGCTGAAGAAGACGGTCCCGATCCATCCCGAGCACGTCTTCAAGCTGGCGACGACACTCGGCATTATCGGCGATCACCGCGAAGCTTACCGGCATTTCCGCAGGCTGCTGCGCACCGGCGAGCTGGCGGGCGAGCCAAGCCTGCATCACTTCGCGGCGGTGGCGGCCTCGAACATCGGCCGCCTGGACGACGCCGAGCGGCACTGGCTGCAGGCCAAGCGGCTCGACGCCTCGCCCGCGGTGCCTGATTTCTATCTGCGCAAATTGGCCAAGGTAAGAGAGGGCGAAGAGGCGCCTCCCGCGCAGTATCATTACCACTTGCCGTTTGACGAGCAGTTCCGAGAATGGGAGAAGCGGCCCGAGCTGGTCTCCTCCACGCTCAAGAAGGATCCGCTGATCCGCTCGTCGTTCTTCTGGGCGCTCCGCCACGGCGACCGGCGCACGAAGATGCAGGTCATCCAGGCGCTCGGGCTTGTCGCCGACGAAGAGGTGATCGAGGCGCTGAAGGCGTTCCTCGTCGACCCGGAGGAGGGAGACGAGCTGAAGCGGGTCGCCGTGCTGGTGCTGCGTTCGATCGGCGTGGAGGACGCGCTGAAGGTCATGTTCGGCGGCCGGACGGTCACCCTGGAGGCCCGCCGCCGCTCCGCGCGCCTGCCGGTCTGGGACAGCGCTTGGCAGGGCATTCTCGAGCAGGCGATGGCCCAGATGGCCGAACGCTACGACGTCGTCCAGCAGCATGACATGATGACGCTGTGGGTCGACTACCTGTCGCGCGTCTACCCGGACGTGCCCAAGCTTCACAACGCCTCGGGCTGGGCCGCCGCGCTGGAATACTGGACAGCCAAGATGCACCGCAAGACGGTGACCTACGCCGATCTGGTGAACCGGTACGGCGCTTCTCAGGCGACGATCAGCCGCTATGCGAATCGGATCGACGAAGCTTGCGGCATTCGGGAGAAGCTAAAGCTAACGAACCGTTCATTTCTGGAACAAGGCTAGCGTTTGTTGCGGAACGACGGTTCAACTGTTAAAATTATTATTACAGTTGGCCGAGGAGGAAAATGAGATGTCATCTTACAAAAGTATCGTAATCGGAACAGGACCTGCGGGCCTCACGGCCGCCATCTATCTGGCGCGCGCGAATCTGAAGCCGCTCGTCATCGAAGGCCCGGAGCCGGGCGGACAGCTGACGACGACGACGGAGGTCGAGAACTTTCCGGGCTTCCCTGAAGGCATTATGGGTCCCGAGCTGATGACGAACATGCGCAAGCAGGCAGAGCGCTTCGGCGCCGAATTCCGCACCGGCTGGATCAATTCGGTCGATATGTCGAAGCGGCCGTTCACGTTGAACCTGGAAGGCGGAGAGACGCTTACGTCGCAGACGCTGATCATTTCCACCGGCGCTTCGGCGAAGTACCTGGGCATTCCCGGCGAGAAAGACAATGTCGGACGCGGCGTCAGCACCTGCGCGACCTGCGACGGCTTTTTCTTCCGCGGCAAGAAGATCATCGTCGTGGGCGGGGGCGACTCCGCGATGGAGGAAGCGAACTTCCTGACGCGCTTCGCATCGGAGCTGACGCTGGTTCATCGCCGCGACGAGCTGCGCGCCTCGAAGATCATGCAGGACCGCGCGCGGGACAACGAGAAGATCAGCTGGGGGCTGAACCGCACGCCGCTGGAAGTCGTGGCGGGCGACATGGGCGTCACCGGGCTGAAGGTGCGCAACAACGAGACCGGCGAAGAGGAAGTCATCGAGACGAACGGCGTGTTCATCGCGATCGGCCATACGCCGAACACGAAGTTCCTCGGCGGCCAGGTCGAGACGGACGAGCATGGCTACATCGTAACGAAGCCGAACTCCACCGAGACGAACGTCCCCGGCGTCTTCGCCTGCGGCGACGTGCAGGACACGAAATATCGCCAGGCGATCACCGCCGCGGGCAGCGGCTGCATGGCCGCGCTCGATTGCGAGAAGTTCCTCGAAGGTTCGATGGTGCACGACTGGAGCCAGACGCTCGGCTAAGGGCGCCTAAGCGCGTCCGCCGGTACGTTTGCCCGTTCGACGAGTCCGGTTCGGCTTTTGGCGCGCCGTCCTCCCCGGGAGGGCGGCGACGGCCGATTCTTTTCTGCAGTTCAATACGATCATGAGGTGTCGACCACTATGTCTCAATCGCTTTACGTAGGCGTCGATTTGGGCGGAACCGCCATCAAAGTCGGCTTGTGCAATGACAAGGGAGAGCTGCTGCGGACGTTCGAAGGTCCGACTGAAACGGATCAAGGCACGGAGAGGATCATGAGCAACATCGCGGCTTACGTGAACGAGCTCGTTCCTCCCGGTACGCCCGAGTGGGGGAACGTCAAGGGCGTCGGCATCGGCATCGCCGGCTTCCTCGACATTCCGAACGGCATCATCGACTTCTCCGCGAACCTGCCTCCGCTGCGGAACGTGCCCGTGCGGCAGATCATGGAGGAGAAGCTCGCCAAGCCGATCAAGATCAACAACGACGCCAACGTAGCCGCGTTGGGCGAAGTATGGGGCGGCGCCGGCAAAGGCGTCCAGAACTGCGTATGCTACACGCTGGGCACCGGCGTCGGGGGCGGTCTCATCGTGAACGGCCGCCTGATCGAGGGCTTCAGCGGCATGGCCGGGGAGCTTGGCCATATGTCGATCGTGCCCGATCTCGAAGCGATCCAGTGCGGCTGCGGCCAGATGGGCTGTCTCGAGACGGTCTCGTCGGCGACGGGGATCATCCGGATGGGCAAGGACGCCGTCGAACGCGGGGACCGGACGTCGCTGTCGCTCATCGAGACGCCGCTCACGGCGAAGGACGTCATCGACGCCGCAAAGGCGGGCGACGAGGTCGCGCAGCGCATTGTGAGCCGCGCGGCGTTTTACCTGGGCAAGTCGATGGCGGCCGTGGCGGTGATCATCAACCCGCAGCGCTTCATCATCGGCGGCGGGGTGAGCAAGGCCGGCGAGTATCTGTTCGAGCAGATCCGAGAGGTGTTCCGCAAGTATTCGACGGAGTCGGCGCAGAAGAACGTGGACATCGTCGCCGCCGAGCTCGGCAACAATGCCGGCGTCGTCGGGGCGGCGGGCCTGTTCTTGTACGCTTGACCTACAGACGATTGGCGCCTGCTTCGCCCGTACCGGCGGGCAGGCGCCTCTCTTGATCGGGGCTGCCGGGCAGGGAAGCCCCGGCGGGCGCCGCGCCTTCGGCTGCGTTCCTGTCCCGATCGCTTCGGCCCAGACGACTTCACCGCCGCTTACGGCGGGCGAAGCCGTTTTTGCTTCATCCGTTCACAGTCGTGCTGCCGCGTTTGCAAGAGGAAGGGGAGAGGGAGATGGAAACGTTAACCAAACCGACGCTGGTGATCATTACGGGCATGTCGGGAGCGGGCAAGACGATCGCCGTCCAGAGCATGGAGGATCTCGGCTTTTTTTGCGTCGACAATCTGCCGCCCGTGCTGATCCCGAAATTCGCCGAGCTGATCGATCAATCGCAGGGCCGCATCGGCAAAGTGGCGCTCGTCATCGACCTGCGGGGACGGGAGTTTTTCACCGCGCTGTCCGAATCGTTGAGCTACATTCGCGAGCACTACACGATCCACTACGAAATCCTGTTCCTGGACGCCACCGACTCGGTGCTTGTCCAGCGCTACAAGGAGAGCCGCAGGCGCCATCCGCTCGCTTCGGACGGCATGCCGCTCGAGGGCATCCATTCCGAGCGCAAGCTGCTCGAAGACCTGAAGGGCTGGGCCACGCAGGTGATCGACACGAGCAGCCTGAAGCCTGCGCAGCTCAAGGACAAAATCGTCTCGCGCTTCACGAACTTGGACCGCAACAAAATTTCCATCAACGTCACTTCCTTCGGCTTCAAATACGGCGTACCGATCGACGCGGATCTGATCTTCGACGTGCGCTTCCTGCCGAATCCGCACTATGTCGACACGCTGCGGCCCAAGACCGGACAGGACAGCGAAGTGTACGACTACGTCATGAAGTGGCCGGAGACCCAGACGTTTCTGTCGAAGCTGCTCGATATGCTGCAATATCTCATTCCGCTGTACCACAAGGAAGGCAAAAGCCAGGTGGTCATCGGCATCGGCTGCACGGGCGGCAAGCACCGCTCCGTCGCCATCGGCGAATACCTCGGCCGGATGCTCAGTGCCGGCGAGACCGAATCCGTACGCGTGAGCCATCGGGACGCGGATCGAGACAGGCATGGTTAAGACGACGCCCGGCTCCGCGCCGACGATGCGTCGTCCCCGGATCGTCGTCATGGGCGGCGGGACCGGGCTGTCGGTCATGCTCCGCGGCTTGAAGCAAAAGCCGCTCGATATTACCGCAATCGTAACTGTGGCGGACGACGGCGGCAGCTCCGGCATCCTCCGTCAGGAGCTGCAGATGCCGCCGCCCGGGGACATCCGCAACGTGCTCACCGCACTCGCGGACGCAGAACCGCTGCTCGCGGATATGCTGTCCTACCGTTTCCAAAACGGGAGCGGATTGGCCGGACACAGCCTGGGCAATCTGATACTGGCGGCGATGACCGATATTTCCGGCGACTTCGTGACCGGCATCCGCGAACTGAGCCGCGTGCTGGCCGTCCGAGGCCGCGTGCTGCCTGCCGCCAATCAGGCGATCGTCCTGAAGGCGGAGATGGCGGACGGCACGATCGTCGTCGGCGAATCCCAGATCCCGAAGGCGGGCTTGGCGATCAAGCGGGTGTTTCTCGAGCCTGCCCAAGTCGAACCGCTGGACGAAGCGGTCGAAGCGATCCGCGAGGCCGACGCGATCCTGATCGGCCCCGGCAGCTTGTATACGAGCATCATCCCGAACCTGCTCGTGCCGAAGCTGGCGGAGGCGATCGTGAACGCGGATGCCGTCAAGCTGTTCGTGTGCAACGTCATGACCCAGCCGGGCGAGACGGACAATTACTCGGTCAGCGATCATCTGGATGCGATCCACGCTCACGTCGGCCACCATCTGTTCGACTACGTTATCGTGAACGACGGGGAGATTCCGCCCCAGGTACACAGCATGTACGCCGAACAAGGCTCCACGGCGGTTCAGCTGGACCTCGAGGAGGTCGAGCGGCGCGGGTACAAGGTGATCGCGGACCGGCTCGTGCTGTTTCGAACCTACCTGCGTCACGACGCGGCGAAGCTAAGCGGACACATCTACCAGCTGGTGGAAGACTGGATGTTGCGAAAGGGGTGAGTGACGGTGTCGTTCGCTGCTCAAACCAAAAAAGAACTGACGATGGTCGAGACGGATTCGTGCTGCGATCAGGCGGAGCTCTCCGCCCTCATCCGCATGAACGGCGCGGTGTCGCTGACCAACAAGCGGATCGTGCTGGACGTCTCGACCGAAAACGCGGCCATCGCCAGGCGGATCTACACGCTCATGAAACGCCACTATCAGGTGCCGACAGAGCTGCTTGTCCGCAAGAAGATGCGCCTGAAAAAGAACAACGTCTACATGGTGCGCGTCCCGGCCGGCGTCGAGCAGCTGCTCAACGATCTTAAGATTGCGGGCTCGGGCTTTCAATTTCATCCGAGCATCGACAAGGATCTCGTGCGCAAGGCCTGCTGCAAGCGCGCCTATCTGCGCGGCGCCTTCCTCGCGGGCGGATCCGTGAACAATCCGGAGGGCTCGTCCTATCATCTGGAGATCGCCTCGATGTATGAAGAGCACTGCAAGGCGCTCGTGGATCTCGCGAACAAGTTCCAACTGAACGCCCGGTTTATCGAGCGGAAGAAGGGCTTTATCCTGTACATCAAGGAAGGCGAGAAAATCATCGAGTTCCTCAGCATCATCGGCGCCCACCAGGCGCTGTTCAAGTTCGAGGACGTCCGCATCATGCGGGACATGCGCAACTCCGTGAACCGGATCGTCAACTGCGAGACGGCGAACCTGAACAAGACGATCGGAGCGGCAGTCCGCCAGATCGACAACATCAAGCTGCTGCAAAAAGAAGTCGGTCTCGAGAACATGCCCGACAAGCTGCGGGAAGTCGCGGAGATCCGGCTCAAGCATCCGGACATGAACCTCAAGGAAGTCGGCGACATGCTAAAAGGTCAGGTCAGCAAATCCGGGGTTAATCACCGACTCCGCAAAATCGACGAGTGGGCCGAAAAAATCCGAAACGGCACATGATAACCTGGTGGCGCAATGGTTCGGACTAATGCTATAATAGGTAACAGACCATGCGCGGTGGGTCCCGTGAACCGGGATGAGATCAAGATAGGGGGTATCCGTTCCATGACGAGACAGCCGGTGGTTGTTCGGCTTAAGACGGGGCTTCACGCCAGACCGGCGGCATTATTCGTGCAAGAAGCCAATAAATTCTCCTCCGATGTCTTCGTGGAGAAGGAAGACAAGAAAGTGAACGCGAAGAGCATCATGGGAATCATGAGTCTCGCGATCAGCTCGGGCACCGAGGTAGCCATCAGTGCCGAGGGTTCGGATGCGGAGCAAGCTGTAACCGCTTTAGTCCAACTCGTCAGCAAGGAAGAGCTGGAGAACCAATAATAGCGTCTAAGCGCGTGCAGAGCTCCCCCGCGGGAGCTTTTTGCATTTCATTTTATTTCAGGCCCGAGGAGCGCTCTCCGTGGGCCTTTTCGGGTTTTGTCGGGCTTC
Source organism: Cohnella baijiui (assembly GCF_020731285.1). Lineage (GTDB taxonomy): Bacteria > Bacillota > Bacilli > Paenibacillales > Paenibacillaceae > Cohnella. The sequence goes on along the minus strand of NZ_JAJFOW010000049.1, from coordinate 33,779 downwards.
GGAAAATAGCGGGACACAGCCCCCATCCCGCCGTGTGAGCTCGCAGTAACCCGAAAAAGTCGGCTTACAGCCTCATCCCGCCGCACTCGCCAGCTGTAACCTTTCGCCGCGCCTCCACCGTCCGTTTTGATCCGCCTTAGCCCCGCCTTCCGCTCGGGCTATTTTCTTTTTCGGAGACGACTGGTTAATCTGCAACCTTTTACCTAAGCTAGACGTTGAGTAGACAAACTCACGAAAGGGGATTTTGTCCATGCGGGCAAAAGGCGTCAAAGTCGCGCTGCTGGTAGCGGCTGCTATGGTGGCGGGTTGGTTCGGCTATACGAGCGGGGGGGCGAAGGGCGTGTACGCGGAAACGCCGGCGGTAACGGCCGCGGCAGCGGCAAACGTGCAAAATACGGTGACGGTCGGGGCCGATGGGTCGTATCTGGTAGAGCCGGACGTGGCTTATCTCAGCTTTGCGGTCGAGGCGCGCGGCGCCACGGCGCAGGCGGCCCAGCAGGAGGCGGCCAAGCGGTTCGCGGCGGTCGAGAAAACGCTGTACGAGACGTTTAAGCTGGACCGCAAGGACGTCCAGACGACGAGCTTCAGCGTGCAGCCCGAGTACACCTACACCGACAAGGACGGACAAAAGCTCAAGGACTATCTGGCTTCCCATCAGGTGCAGGTGACGTATCGCGATCTGAACAACATCGGCAAGCTGCTCGACGCGGTATCGGAAGCAGGTGCGAATCGGATGGACGGCGTGCGCTTCTGGACCGAAAAGCAGGATCAGTACGAGTTGGAAGCGTTGAAGAAGGCGATGGCGAACGCGGACGCGAAAGCGAACGTGCTGGCTTCGTCGGCCAAGCGGCAGCTCGGCTCCGTGATCAACATCGTCCAGGGCAATACGTCGCCGCCGCCGATCGTCCTGCAAAATGCGTCGTTCGCGAGGGAAATGGCGAGCGCGGCGGGTACGCCGGGCTCATCGGTTCAGACGGGACAGATCGAGATTAGCGCGAACGTGACGGTACAGTACGAGCTGAAGTGAGTAGAAAGGATAACGGGGAACGTACCGGGGTGCGGCAGCCGCTCCCCGGTTTTTTGCATTGCGGCGGGTCCTGCGCCCGCCCGCAAAAAAAAGCGATCGGCGGGATGGCGTCCCGCGCAATCGCTTTGCATCTGCATGCGTTCAAACCTGGCCCTGACGAGGCGCAAAGAACGAGGAGCCCGCCCTAAAGCTTACGCTTTGAGGCGGTGCTCGAGGTTCCGGAGCTCGATAGCGTCTTCCAGCAACTCGATGAATTCGCTGGACAGGTTCATTTTCTTCGCTTCCCGATATACTTCCAGCAAATGCTCGTCCTTCAGCGGACGGAGCAACGATGCCTTATCTTTCAAGTTGCGAGCGATCATGTAGCCCGGATCGTCGTTGCCGGAGTTGGCGCTGTTCATCTCGGATGCGGATAAGGGGCGCGGCACCAAATGCAAGGAATGGGTGTGCTGATTCATTGAGGAGATCCCCCTTTTGCGTGATTCCTAGTCCATAGCAAGATATGGAGGTTTATGGATGTTTCCTTGCTATAGCATATCACGTTGATGGGCGTTCGCAGAGGGGTGATTCAAGCCTTTGAATTTATCTTGACAAATATTACCCGACGTGTTAATAGACGAAACCCGCTCTTCCCGGAAAGGGGAGAGCGGGTTCGGCATGACGCGCTGCGGGAGCTTGGCGCTCCTTAGAGTTTCTCGATGACTTTGTCGACCAAGCCGTACTCACGAGCTTGTTCGGCCTCCATGAAGTTGTCGCGGTCGGTATCCTTCTCGATGCGTTCGAGCGGCTGGCCCGTGCGCTCCGAGAGGATGGCGTTCAGCTTGTCGCGCAGCTTCAGAATGCGGCGGGCGCGAATTTCGATGTCGCTCGCCTGTCCTTCGGCGCCGCCGAGCGGCTGGTGGATCATCACTTCGGCGTTCGGAAGCGCGAAGCGCTTGCCTTTGGCGCCGGCCGCGAGCAGGAAGGCGCCCATCGAGGCGGCCATGCCGACGCAAATCGTCGAGACGTCCGGCTTGATGTATTGCATCGTATCGAAGATCGCCATCCCGGACGTGATCGATCCGCCGGGGCTGTTGATGTAGAGGTGGATGTCCTTCTCCGGATCTTCGGCAGCCAGGAACAGCATCTGCGCGATAATGGAGTTGGCGACCACATCGTTGACCGGGGTGCCCAGGAAGATAATCCGGTCCTTCAGCAGACGGGAATAAATATCGTATGCCCGTTCGCCTCTGTTCGTTTGTTCTACAACCATAGGGACGAAGCTCATGCGAAGATCCCTCCTTCGGAATTTGAATGACCTCATTTTAAAGTATCAGAAAGCAAAAGTCAAAGAAAGTCAAACCCAGGGGGCAAAAAAACGACCGCCTCGGGGTCGCTTGGTTTGGAACGATGATGGATGGTGCATGCTGTGTAAGGTTAAGATGGCGCGCCCGTAGGGAATCGAACCCCAATCTCAGGCTCCGGAGGCCTGCGTCATATCCGTTGGACCACGGGCGCTTGTCGCAACAGCAAGATTCATTATAGGCGATGAGAATAGGAAATGCAAGCGAAATTCCAAACCGGTCCGAATGGGGTAAGTACGTGTTGGAAGGGCGGCGGGCGGTGCGGGCCGTCTTTGCGACGTTTTCGAAAGGACGAAAGGCGAATGATGGCGGCGCTTACTGGAGGACGTACGACGAAATGTGACGAAATGTTGAAGAGGAGGCTTGCAAGAGGCGCTTCCTTGGATTAAAATGAAAGCATGGAGTGGGACTTAAAATGAAGTGGTGGGACATTTTGCGTCCAACCACATCGATTCCGCTTCATCTGGACGGTCCGCATTCGATCGAAAGCGCGATTCCGGCAAGCGAGGGAGAGACGGCAGGATGCGGAAGATGCTGGACATACAGAAGAAGCTCGTGCCCGATCTGGTGCAGGTGCTGCACAAGCGCTACGAGATTCTCCGCCGCATTCGCGTGTCGGGGACGGTCGGCCGGCGGACGCTCGCCGCCAGCGTCGATCTGACCGAGCGCACGCTGCGGGCCGAGCTCGATCTGCTCCGTTCGCAGGGGCTGCTTGAAGCCGGCACGGCGGGCATGACGTTGAGCGAGGCAGGCAAGCGGCTTCTCGAGGAGATGGAGCCCCTCGTGAAGGAGATGTTCGGCCTCGCCGAGCTCGAAGAGGAACTCCGCGCGAAGTTCGGCCTGAAGCAGGTCGTCATCGTGCCGGGCGACTCGGACGACTCCGACGACGTCAAGCGGGAGCTCGGCCGCGCGGGGAGCAGGGTGCTGCGCCACGTGCTTACTCCCGGCGACGTCGTGGCCGTCATGGGCGGATCCACGATGGCGCGCCTCGCGGCTCATCTCTCGGTGCCGTCTCCCCTGCGGGACAACTGGTTCGTCCCGGCGCGAGGCGGTCTCGGCGAGAGCGTGGACTACCAGGCGAACACGATCGCCGCCGAGCTGGCGAAGCGTACGGGCGCGCGGTATCGGATGCTGCACGTGCCGGACCATTTGAGCGAGGACGCTTATCAGTCGATCATGCAGGAGCCGAACGTCCGCGAGGTGGTCGACATGATCCGGAGCGCCCGCATCGTGGTCCACGGCATCGGCGACGCGACGGCGATGGCCCGGCGGCGCAAGCTGGACGCCGACACCGTCCAGGGAATCCTGCGGGACGGAGCGCTGGCGGAGGCTTTCGGCTACTACTTCGACCGCGACGGCGCCGTGGTGCACCGGATGGCGACGGCGGGGCTGCGGCTCGAGGACATCGAGGCGGCCGAGTCGGTCATCGGCGTCGCGGGCGGACATAGCAAGGGCGAGGCCATCGCGTCGGTGATGCGCTTCGGGCACGACGACATCCTCGTCACCGACGAGGCGGCGGCACTGGAGGCGCTCAAGCACGCCTAGCCCCGCCCGGGCAACTTTGTGGTCTGGGCGCTTCACGGCGCCTGACATAGATCAAAATAAAAATATGAATGGCCAAGGAGGAACCATCAATGACGGTAAAAATCGGTATTAATGGCTTTGGACGGATCGGTCGCAACGTATTCCGCGCTTCCCTGAACAACCCGCAAGTCGAAGTCGTCGCCATCAACGACTTGACCGACGTGAACACGCTGGCCCATCTGCTTAAATACGATACGACGCACGGCAAACTGGAAGGCACGGTCGAAGTGGGCGAAGGCGCGCTGATCGTCAACGGCAAGACGGTTAGAGTATTCGCGGAGCGCGACCCCGGCGTCCTGCCTTGGGGCTCCGTAGGCGCGGAGATCGTCGTCGAATCGACGGGCATCTTCACCGCGAAGGAGAAAGCCGAGCTTCACCTCAAAGGCGGCGCGAAGAAGGTCATCATCTCCGCACCGGCTACGAACGAAGACATCACGATCGTCATGGGCGTCAACCAAGACAAGTACGACCCGGCGCAGCACACGATCATCTCCAACGCTTCCTGCACGACGAACTGCCTCGCGCCTTTCGCGAAGGTCATCAACGATCAATTCGGCATCGTCAAAGGCATGATGACGACCGTTCACTCCTATACGAACGACCAAAGCGTACTCGACGTGCCGCACAAGGATCTGCGCCGCGCTCGCGCCGCAGCGGAAAACATCATCCCGTCCACGACCGGCGCGGCCAAAGCCGTATCCCTCGTTCTGCCTGAGCTGAAAGGCAAGCTGAACGGCATGTCGCTGCGCGTTCCTACGCCTAACGTATCCGTAACCGACCTGGTTGCCGAGCTGAAAGTCAACGTTACGGTCGAAGAAGTGAACGCCGCCCTCAAGGCCGCTTCCGAAGGCCCGCTCAAAGGCATCCTGAACTACTCCGAAGAGCCGCTCGTATCGAGCGACTACAACGGCGACGCCGCTTCCTCCACGATCGACGCGCTGTCCACGATGGTCGTCGAAGGCAACATGGTCAAAGTCCTCTCCTGGTACGACAACGAATGGGGCTACTCCAACCGCGTCGTAGACCTGGTGTCCTTCATCGCAAGCAAAGGCCTGTAAGACCGAATCGAATGGTAGACAACGGCAAAGAGGAGACGATGCGCTCCTCTTTCCGTCTGCGTGGCCCGGGAACGATCGCCGACCCGCGTTTCGGCCGGGGATACAGCCTTGACACGGGTAAAAACGGGACCGCCGCTTCGTCATCCGGGACGGGGGTCGCGTTTTTACGCGCATAAGTAGGAGGAGTGTGGACCATGAACAAGAAAAGTGTTCGCGATATCGACGTTTCCGGCAAAAAAGTATTCGTGCGCGTCGACTTCAACGTACCGCTCGAGAACGGCGCCATCACCGACGACACCCGCATCCGCGAGACGCTGCCGACGATCCGCTACCTGATCGAGAAAGGCGCGAAGGTCATCCTGGCGAGCCACCTCGGCCGTCCGAAGGGCACGGTCGTCGAAGAACTGCGCCTCACGCCGGTTGCCGCCCGCCTGTCCGAACTGCTCGGCAAGCCGGTCGCCAAGGCCGACGAAGCGGTCGGCGAAGCCGTCCAAGCCCAGGCGAACGGCCTCAAGGACGGCGACGTCCTGCTGCTTGAGAACGTCCGCTTCTACCCGGGCGAAGAGTCCAACGATCCGGAGCTCGCCAAGCAGTTCGCGGCGCTCGCCGACATCTACGTCAACGACGCGTTCGGCGCCGCGCACCGCGCACACGCTTCGACCGAAGGCATCGCGCATCATCTGCCGGCCGTCTCCGGCCTGCTGATGGAGAAGGAGCTCGACGTTCTCGGCCGCGCGCTGAACAACCCGGAGCGTCCGTTCACCGCCATCGTCGGCGGCTCCAAGGTCAAGGACAAGATTGACGTCATTAACAAAATGATCGAAATCGCCGACAACATCGTCATCGGCGGCGGCTTGTCTTATACGTTCCTCAAGGCCCAAGGCAAGGAAATCGGCCAATCGCTCTGCGACGACTCCAAGCTGGAGCTGACGCTCGAATTCGTCGAGAAGGCGAAGAAGCTCGGCAAGAACTTCTACCTGCCGGTCGACATCGTCGTCACCGATGAATTCAGCGCCAAGGCGAACACGAAGATCGTCGACACCGACGGCATCCCGGCCGACTGGGAAGGCATCGACATCGGGCCGAAGACGCGCGAGATCTACGCGGACGTCATCAAGAACTCCAAGCTCGTCGTCTGGAACGGACCGATGGGCGTGTTCGAGATCGAGCCGTTCTCGCACGGCACGCGCGCGGTCGCGCAAGCCTGCGCCGACTCGGCCGGCTACACGGTCATCGGCGGCGGCGACTCCGCGGCGGCAGCCGAGAAATTCCACCTGGCCGACAAGATGGACCACATTTCCACCGGCGGCGGCGCATCGCTCGAGTTCATGGAAGGCAAAGCACTTCCGGGCGTCGTCGCGCTGAACGACAAGTGAGGTTGAACCTATGAGCAGAACTCCGATCATCGCAGGCAACTGGAAAATGTTCAAGACGGTCTCCGAGGCCGTCGCGTTCGCGAACGAAGTGAAGGGCAAGGCCGAGGTGGCCGGCGTCGAGAGCGTCATCTGCGCGCCGTTCACGGCGCTGCCGGCACTCGTGGAAGCCGTAAAGGGAACGTCGCTGAAGATCGGAGCGCAAAACGTGCACTTCGAAGACAGCGGCGCCTACACGGGCGAAGTGAGCGGCCTCATGCTGAAGGATCTCGGCGTGCACTACGTCATCATCGGCCACTCCGAGCGCCGCCAGTACTTCGCCGAGACGGACGAGACCGTGAACAAGAAGACGCACGCCGCCTTCAAGCACGGCCTGATCCCGATCGTATGCGTCGGCGAGAAGCTCGAAGAGCGCGAAGCCGGCAAAACCGACGAAGTGAACCGCGTGCAGACCGAAGCCGCGCTCGCCGGCCTGACGGCCGAGCAAGCGTCCCAAGTCGTCATCGCCTACGAGCCGATCTGGGCGATCGGCACGGGCAAATCCTCAAGCGCGACCGACGCGAACGAAGCGATCGCCTACATCCGCAGCGTCGTCGCCCGCCTGTTCGGCGCCGAAGTCGCCGCGAAGATCCGCATCCAATACGGCGGCAGCGTGAAGCCGAACAACGTGGCCGAATATATGGGCCAGCCGGACATCGACGGCGCGCTCGTCGGCGGCGCCAGCCTGGAGCCGGCTTCGTACATCGCCCTCGTCGAGGGGGCGAAGTAAGATGGCCGCACCCAAACCGGTCGCGCTGATCATCCTGGACGGCTTCGGCCTGCGTCCCGAGACGCACGGCAACGCGGTCGCCCAAGCGAACAAGCCGAACTTCGACCGCTACTGGGCGGCGTATCCGCACACGCAGCTGATGGCTCAAGGCGAAGCGGTAGGCCTGCCCGAAGGGCAAATGGGCAACTCCGAGGTCGGTCACCTGAATATCGGCGCCGGACGCGTCGTGTATCAGGACCTGACCCGGATCACCAAGTCCATTCGCGAAGGCGACTTCTTCGGCAACGAGACGCTCCTCGGCGCGGTTCGCCACGCCAAGCAGCACAGCAAAAAGCTTCATCTGTACGGCCTGCTCTCCGACGGCGGCGTCCACAGCCACATCGCGCATCTGTTCGCGCTGCTGGAGCTGGCGAAGAAGGAAGAGCTGAAAGACGTCTACATCCATGCGTTCCTGGACGGCCGCGACGTTGCGCCGGACAGCGCGGTCGGCTATCTGACGCAGCTGCAGGCGAAGATCGAAGAGGTCGGCGTCGGCCGCATCGCGACAGTCCAAGGCCGCTACTACGCGATGGACCGCGACAAGCGCTGGGAGCGCACGGAGAAGTCCTACCGCGCCATGGTGTACGGCGAAGGCCCGGCCTACGTCGATCCGATCCAGGCGGTAAAGGAGTCCTACGAGAAGTCGGTCATGGACGAATTCGTCATGCCGACCGTCATCGTCGGCGCCGACGGCAAGCCGGTCGGCCTCGTCGAGTCGGATGACGCGGTCGTGTTCTTCAACTTCCGCCCGGACCGCGCGATTCAGCTGTCGAACGTGTTCACCAACGAGGACTTCCGCGGCTTCGACCGCGGGCCGAAGCACCCGAAAGGGCTGTACTTCGTCTGCCTGACGCTGTTCGCCGAGTCCGTCGGAGGCTTCGTCGCCTACAAGCCGAAGGAGCTCGACAACACGCTGGGCGAAGTGCTCGTGCAGCAAGGCAAGACGCAGCTGCGCATCGCGGAGACGGAGAAGTACCCGCACGTCACGTTCTTCTTCAGCGGCGGCCGCGACATCCAGCTGCCGGGCGAGACGCGCATCCTCATCAACTCGCCGAAGGTCGCGACGTACGACCTGCAGCCGGAGATGAGCGCCTACGAAGTCGCCGACGCGGCGGTCAAGGAGATCGAGGACGACAAGCACGACGCGATCATCCTGAACTTCGCCAATCCGGACATGGTCGGCCACTCCGGCATGCTGGAGCCGACGATCAAGGCGGTCGAAGCGACCGACGCTTGCCTCGGCAAAGTCGTCGACGCCATCCTGGCGAAGGGCGGCCTGGCCGTCATCATCGCCGACCACGGCAACGCCGACATGGTCATCGACGACCAGGGCCGGCCGTTCACGGCGCACACGACCAACCCGGTGCCGTGCATCGTGACCAAGCCGGGCGTGAAGCTTCGCAGCGACGGCGTCCTGGCGGACGTGGCGCCGACGATGCTCACGCTGCTCGAGCTGCCGCAGCCGTCCGAGATGACGGGGCGCACGCTGATCGAGGGCTAACCAAGAGCCGTACTTTACGCCATGAAAGATCAACCGCGCAAGCGGACAGGCGAAGGCTAGTGCAACGCTTGTCCGCCGGGCGCGTAACATACCTAGTGCGGTCCCACGGCCGCGTGCCATCAAGACCCTAAATTAATGACCCTAAGGAGTGTTCAACCCATGACGATCATTTCCGACGTGTACGCGCGCGAAGTCCTCGACTCCCGCGGCAACCCGACTGTCGAAGTTGAAGTTCGTCTCGAATCCGGCGCGTTCGGCAGCGCCATCGTTCCTTCCGGCGCATCCACCGGCGCCTACGAAGCCGTAGAGCTGCGCGACGGCGACAAAGACCGCTACCTCGGCAAAGGCGTCGAGAAAGCCGTAGAAAATGTGAACTCCATCATCGCGCCGGAAATCATCGGCTACGACGCGCTGGACCAAGTCGCGATCGACCGCAAGATGATCGAGCTGGACGGCACGCCGAACAAAGCGAAGCTGGGCGCCAACGCGATCCTCGCGGTATCCATCGCCGTCGCCCGCGCTGCCGCGGACGCGCTGGACCTGCCGATCTACGCTTACCTGGGCGGCTTCAACGCCAAGACGCTGCCGGTACCGATGATGAACATCGTCAACGGCGGCGCGCACGCCGACAACAACGTCGACGTCCAAGAATTCATGGTGCTGCCGGTTGGCGCACCTTCCTTCAAGGAAGCGCTCCGCACGGGCGCCGAGATCTTCCACGCGCTCAAGTCCGTCCTGAAGGCCAAAGGCCTGAACACGGCCGTAGGCGACGAAGGCGGCTTCGCGCCGAACTTCGGCTCCAACGAAGAAGCGCTGTCCACGATCATCGAAGCGATCGAAAAAGCCGGCTACAAGCCGGGCGTCGACGTCTTCCTGGGCATGGACGTCGCTTCCACCGAGTTCTACAAGGACGGCAAGTACCACCTCGAAGGCGAAGGCAAGTCCTTTACCTCCGCCGAGTTCGTCGACCTGCTCGCGAGCTGGGTAGACAAATACCCGCTGATCACGATCGAAGACGGCTGCTCCGAAGACGACTGGGAAGGCTGGAAGCTGCTGACCGACCGCCTCGGCGGCAAAGTGCAGCTCGTCGGCGACGACCTGTTCGTCACGAACACCGAGCGTCTGTCGGACGGCATCGAGAAGGGCGTAGCCAACTCCATCCTCGTCAAGGTCAACCAAATCGGCTCCCTGACCGAGACGTTCGACGCGATCGAAATGGCGAAGCGCGCCGGCTACACGGCCGTCATCTCCCACCGTTCCGGCGAGTCCGAGGACAGCACGATCGCCGACATCGCCGTCGCGACGAACGCCGGCCAGATCAAGACGGGCGCTCCGTCCCGTACGGACCGCGTCGCCAAGTACAACCAACTGCTCCGCATCGAAGACCGTCTGGGCGGCGCCGCGCAATACGCGGGCAAGCAGGCGTTCTACAACCTGCGCAACCTGAAGTAATCCGCTTCGCGCCTCGAGCGCGTAGCATCCGATAGACCGATCTGCCGAAGAGGCGAACCCGCTTGCAATTGCGCACGGGTTCGCCTTTTTTTGATCATACAGAATGTATAAGCTCACCTATCCTTTACGGATCCGTCTCCGATAAAAACGTGCCGCCATCTTCCTTGAAGACGACGGAGTCGGTTTTACAAGCCATTTAGAAGAGGCTGCCTCATAAGGTTGTAATGGTGCCCGAGAGTCAGCAGCGCGGTTTTCAATGCGGACGTATTGGCAATAATCGACGATATTTCCACTCATGACGGCTGCCTCTGACGCGTGGTTATCTGCGAGGCTGGTTTCGACTGGTTTCGAATGAATCAGTTGAGTCTTGGTGCAAATTCGTCGGATTCCGGCCGATGGTTCGCAACTGGCGAATGCCAATTGGCCTTGTTTGCGCTCGGTTCGGGTCGCTCAGTCAATTAGTTGCATTCGTACATCTATTTAGGTTCATTTCGGGAGGGTGGAGCGGTTTACTTGTAAAAGTACATCTAATTTAGCGTAAATCCACCCTATACACAGAAAACGACGATTTAGTTGTACTTTTGCAACTAAATGACCGTTAAGCAGGAAATATAGCAAAATTTGATGTACATTTGCATCTAAATCGTTGGATGCGGGATAGGTGACACGGAAAGTGGATTCTGGCGTTTGCTGCTTCGCGACTTGCCGAAGGTAAGCTTGGAGGTCGGATGGCTTTCGCTTGCCCATCATTTTGTCGAAGAAGAAAGCAGTGGATCGAAAGCGAGAAATGGCGGCGCAGGGTTCATCTCCCCAAACACCGCCATGCCTTCGTATTCACACGTTTAGGGATGGAGGAGAGCTGTCTGTCCCGCGAACATACTTACATTTGAGACTCCCTCTTTTAAAGGGTCTCCGATAAAAACGTGCCGCCATCTTCCTTGAAGACGGCAAAGTCGTTTTTACTTGGGCGCTGCGGCGACTGTAAACCGAACGGGCAGGCAGGGATGACGCGCCGGCTCCGGCGCGCATGCTATAATGGATGCACGCGATGCATCAACATCCTGTTCGGCCTGCGAGGGAAAGCTACCGTTGAGATTAAGGAAAATCTACCGCAATTACGTACAGAACAATTTGTTCACCAAGGTCATCGTGACCTTCGCGGCGATTGTCGTCGTGACGATCATTACGCTCTCTTACCTGCTGTTCAACTTCATGTCCGCCTCGATCGTTCAGAGCGAGCTCGACAACCAGCGGGAAGCGATGGACCGGGTGAACCGCTATATGGACGAAAAGTACGAATGGGTGCAGAACGCGGTCGCGGACATCTACCGCAATGACTCGCTCGCCTCCAGCGTCTCCTATTTGCTGACGCATTCGTACGCGGAATATATGCAGTATACGCTTGATCGGGCCTTTGCGGGTGGAGAAGACAGCTCCTCGAACATTCTGGCGTATCTTCGGGACCGGCGGGACACCGACCTCGACGTTCGCAACGTCATCCTGTACAGCGCCGAGCGGCAGGAGATGTACGTCTATTTGCCGTTCGGCACGCGCAAGCTCTTTAACGTGAGCCGGGCCAACTCTTACGTTCCTGACGTCATGTCGGCCGAGGGGCCGGTCGCGTCCACGCCGAACATCTGGATCCGCAAGACGATCGGCCAGTGGGACCAACAGCTGTACGGCATGAAGGCGCAGATCAACGACAAAAACACGCTGAAAAACATCGGCCAGCTCCTCGTCTATTTTGACTCGGGCCTCGTGAGCAGGTCGCTCGCGCAGAGCGCCAAACCGCTGAAGGGGCAGATTCTGGTGCTGACGCCGGATGGGCAGGTCATGTTCGACTCGTCCGGCTCGCGTTATGGGCAGATCTACCCGTACATGCGCGAGCTGGAGGCGCCGAGTGCCGTCGAGCAGCTGGACGAGCCGTCGTACGTGTCGCTTCTGACGCAGAACAAGGCGGGCTATCTCGTCGTCGGCATATCGCCGAAGCGGGAAGTGGCCAAGGCCTACGAGGGCCTGAGGCGGACGATCATCCTGATCAGCCTGGGCTGCATCGCCGTCGCCGTCGTCATCCCGTCCTTCGTCGTCGCCCAGATCGCCAAGCGGACGAACAAGATCGTTCGCTTCATGCGGAAGGTCGAAGACGGGGACCTCGACGCGCGGTTGCAGGATACGCGGGAGGACGAGCTGGGCCAGATCTCGCAGAGCTTCAACGAGATGCTGGACGAACTGAACCGGCGGATCGACCGGGAATACAAGGCCGAGATCCGCATCAAGCAGACCGAGCTCGCGGCGCTGCAAGCCAGGGTCAACCCGCATTTTCTGTACAACACGCTCGAGGTGATTCGGATGCGGGCGATGTCGCAGGGGGCGAAGGACGTCGGGGAGATGATCTACAGCCTCGCCGCGCTGTTCCGCAACTCCGTCCACACAGGTGAATCGTGCGCGCTGTCCGAGGAGCTGGAGATGTGCCGGTTGTACCTCGAGCTGTTCCGCATCCGGTACAAGGACAAGTTCACCTATACGATCGATTGCGAACCGGCGCTCTCGGACGTCCCCGTGTTCAAGATGCTGCTGCAGCCGATCGTGGAAAACTATATCGTCCACGGTCTCGAGGCGCAGCGGACCGACAACCGGCTCGGGATCGTAGCCGCCCGCGAAGGCCCGGACATCGTCGTTCGCTTCCGGGACAACGGCAAAGGCATCGCGCCGGAACGGCTGCGGGAAATCCGGCAGGCGCTCGAGATGCCGGAAGCCGAGGCGCCGGGCGTCTCCTTCGGTCTCAGGAGCGTCCACGACCGGCTGCGGCTGGTATTCGGGGAGCCGTACGGAGTCGGGCTCGAGAGCGGGCCGCGGCACGGCACGATGGTGACGGTCCGCTGGCCGGCCGGCGAAGAGGAAGGAGGAGCGGAGAGCGATGTATAACGTATTGATCGTCGACGATGAGCCGTTCATTTCCGAAGGACTCGGCGATGCGGTGGACTGGTCGGCGTTCGGGCTGGAGGTCGTCGGCACGGCGGAGAACGGCAGGCAGGCGCTCGAGCTTCTCCGGAAAGCGCCGGTCGATCTGCTGATCACCGATATCTCCATGCCCGAGATGGACGGCCTGGAGCTGATCCGACGGGCGCGCGAGCGGCTGCCTCGGCTTAAGGTCGTCGTGTTGAGCGGCTACAACGAATTCGACTACCTGAAGCAGGCGATGAAGCTCGGCATCGAAAACTATCTGCTGAAGCCGGTGAATTTCGAGGAACTGCACGCGACGCTCGACGGAGCGGTCGACAAGCTGAACGCCCTGCAGGACGACCGTCCGCTAGGCGACGACGAGATCGGCATTCTGCGCGACCACGTCATGTACCGCTACCTGACCGGACGGATTTCACCGCCCGAGTGGGCGGAGCGCACCGCGCTCCTGCGCATCGACCTGACGAAGCCGTATGCGGCCGTAGCCGTCATGCGCGCGCCGGACCATCCCGGACCCCTCTACGCCGCGGCGGAGGAGCGGTTCCGGGAGACACCGGCCGTCGTCGCGTTCCGCGACCTGGAGGAGGACACGGTCGTCGTCTTCGGCCTGGACGACCCCGCGGACAAGGCCGTCGCCGTCGCCGCCATGGAGCGGCTGGCCGCCGTGCTGGCCGGGCATGCGAGCGCGGTGCGCGTTTCGATCGGCGGGGCCTTGCCCTTGGCCGACGTCGGCGCGAGCTACGAGCAGGCGCGCAAGGCGCAGCAATACTTCCTCGTCCTGCCGGACCGCAGCTTCGTGGACTACGACGCGCTGCCGGCGGGAGAAGACGCCGCGTTTCCCTCCGGCCTGCTGAACTGGGACGACTATGCCAAGTGGGTCGTCAGCCGGGAGCGGGAGGCGCTCGCCGACCGGATCGCGAGCGACTTCCAGACGATCCGTGCGGCGGAAGGGCTGAATCCGACGCGGGCGAAGACCGCCGCCATCGAGCTCGTCATTCGCATGAAGATGGAAGCGGACAAGCTGAACCGGGGCGACCGGGGCGAAGGCTTCAAAGAAGCGCTGGAGCGGATCACGGGGGCGGGGACGCTGGAGGAGATCGAGCAGGCGGTGCAGGCGGCCGCCCTGCTCTCGGTCGAGTCGTACTCGGGCGAGGATCTGAGCCCCGTCATCCGCCAGGTGCTGCGGCACATCGAGGCGCACTACGCCGAAGCGCTCACGCTCAAGTCGCTCGGCGAGCAATACAACATCCACCCCAACTATTTGGGGCATCTGTTCCACAAGCAGACGGGCGACACCTTTGCCGACCGGATCAACAAGTTCCGCATCGACAAGGCGAAGGAGCTGCTGAAGGACAGCCGGCTGAAGGTGAACGAAATCGCCCGACAGGTCGGATACCTCGAAATCGGGTATTTTTACAAGCAATTCAAGAAACACGTCGGCATTTCGCCGAGCGAGTACAAGGGACTGCTGTGACGCGCCGGGCGTCCGCAGTTCCTTTCTTTAGTTTGTACATGATATCTTTGGTTTCTTGTATTTTTGAAATGGCTTTCATCGATTAATGTTTAGATATCGCATGAAACATACTACATCAGATAGAAAAGGGGAGGCACACCTATGAGCAACAACCGCAAAAAAACGACGATTACCCTCGCGTCCGTCCTGGCCGCGTCGCTCGCCCTGTCCGCTTGCGGCAGCAATAACGGCGGCAACGCATCCGGCTCTTCCAGCCCGGCCGAAGGCAATTCGTCCAAAGGCGCACCGGTCGAACTGAGCTGGTACACGATCGGCACGCCGCAAAAAGACGTAGACAAGGTTATGCAGGAAGTCAGCAAATACACGAAGGAAAAAATCAACGCCACCGTGAAGATGACGATGATCGACTGGGGCGACTACAACCAGAAGATGCAGGTGTTGACCGCTTCCGGCACGCCGATGGACATCATGTTCACCGCTTCCTGGGCGTTTGACTACGTGCAAAACGCGCGCAAAGGCGCGTTCAAGCCGATCGACGACCTGCTGAAAAAAGAAGGCGCGGGCATCGTCAGCACGCTGGATCCGGCCTTCCTCGAAGGCTCCAAGGTCGACGGCCACAACTACGGCATCCCGGCCTACAAGGAGCTGCCGTCCCAAGAAGTATGGCGCTTCAACAAGACGATCCTCGACGCGGACAAGCTGGACATCTCGAACGTCCGCTCGCTGGAAAGCCTCGAGCCGTTGCTGAAGGCGGTCAAGGAGAAAAATCCGGACGTCGTGCCGTTCCAAGTGGACAAGAACTACGGTCCTTACGTGCCGTACGATTACCTGATCGAGAAATTCCCGTTGGCCGTCAAGCTGGACGATACGAGCTACAAGGTCGTCAACGTCCTCGATACGCCGGAAATGAAGCAAGCGCTGAAGACGATGCACAAGTACTACACGGCCGGCTACATCCCGACCGAAGCCGCGACGACGGAATCTTCGTCCGACGTGATGGTAACGGGCAAATGGTTCGCCGACAAAGCGACGACGCAGCCGTTCGCAGACAACCTCTGGTCGACGAGCGCCGGTTACCCGATCGTCTCCACGCCGCTTAGCGACGCGCTCATCTACAACTGGTCCGTCATGGGCTCGATGCAGGCGATCTCCGCGAACTCCAAGCATCCGGAGAAAGCAATGGAGTTCCTGAACCTGCTGAACACCGATCCGGTGCTGCGCAACATGGTCGACTCCGGCATCGAAGGCACGCACTTCAAGAAAATCGACGACACGCACATGGAGAACCTGCCGGAGTCCAAAAACTACGACATGCCGACGTTCTCGCTAGGCAACATCATGCTGACCTACCTGAACCCGGGCGATCCGGAAAACAAGTGGGACGAGTTCAAGAAGTACAACGCCGCCGGCAAACCGGCCGTCCTGCTCGGCTTCAACTTCGACATGTCGAAGGTGTCCAACGAGATCGCGGCCATCAACAACGCCAAGGAAGCATACTGGGCGCCGCTGATGACCGGCACGGTCGATCCGGACAAATACCTGCCGAAGGCGATCGAAAAGCTCAAAGCGGCCGGCCTCGACAAAGTCATGGCCGAAGCGCAATCGCAGCTCGACGCTTGGAAGGCAGCGAACAACAAGTAATCCTCGACAGGCGCAAGCGATATAGAGAAAACGGGGCGAATGTTCGGCATTCGCCCGTTTTTTCTTGACCATTTAGAATTTATAAGTTTCACGCTTATTCATTTCAAAATGGTCTCCGATAAAAACGTGTCGCCGTCCGGGAAGACGGCAAAGCCGTTTTTACTTGCACGTACGGGGCTCACATTCTCGAAGGGGTGATTGATTATGAAGGCCTTAGGACGCTTCGCTAAGGACATCAACCGCAACAAGGCGCTGCTCCTGATGGTGCTGCCCGCCACCCTGTGGTTTCTCTTTTTCTCGTATCTTCCGATGATCGGCACGGTCATCTCGTTCAAGGAATACCGGGTCAGCCAAGACGGCTTCCTGGCCAGCATCATCAACAGCAAGTGGGTTGGGTTCGACAACTTCAAGTTCCTGTTCAGCACCGAAGACGCCTACGTCATTACGCGCAACACGCTGCTCTACAATGCCGTGTTCATCATCGCGGGTCTCGTGCTCGCCGTAGCGCTCGCCATCGTACTTTCCGAAATCGCCAACAAGCGGCTGGCGAAATGGTACCAGACCGGGATGTTCCTGCCGTACTTCCTGTCCTGGGTCATCGTCGGCTATTTCGTATACAGCTTCCTCAGCTTCGACCGCGGCATGGTGAACAAAATCGCCGCTTCCTTCGGAGCCGATCCCGTTCAATGGTACTCCGATCCGAAATATTGGCCGCTCATCCTGATCGTCGTCTTCCTGTGGAAGTCGATCGGCTACAACAGCGTCGTCTACCTCGCCGCCATCATGGGGATCGACAAGTCGCTCTACGAAGCGGCCATGATCGACGGGGCGAACAAGTGGCAGCAGATCCGCAACATTACGCTGCCGATGCTGACGCCGCTCATGACGATCCTGACCCTGCTCGCGGTCGGCCGGATCTTCTACGCGGACTTCGGGCTCTTCTACCAAGTGCCGCGCGACTCGGGCACGCTCTACACCGTCACCAACGTCATCGACACTTACGTGTATCGCGGGCTGAAAACGACGGGCGAGATCGGCATGAGCACGGCCGCCGGCTTGTACCAATCGTTCGTGGGCTTCGTGCTCGTCATTACGTCCAACTACGTCGTCCGCAAGTTCAACAAGGACAACGCCCTGTTCTGAGCACGAGACCGCATTCGAGAAAGGAGTTCGACCTATGGCATCCATGACGCGTTCGCGCGACTTTCATAAGCTCTCGCTTGCCTGGAACGTCTTTTTTAACTTGATCGCCGCCATCATCGCCATCGCCTGCGTCTTCCCGTTCCTGTTCGTCACCATCATTTCCTTTACGGACGAGAAAACGCTGGCGCGCAACGGCTACTCGCTGTTCCCGAAAAAGTGGAGCGTCGACGCCTACACCTACCTGTTCAAAGCCGGAGACCAACTGCTGCGTTCTTACGGGGTTACGATTTTCGTTACGGCGGTTGGCACCGTGATCAGCCTCGTCTTTATTTCGCTGTTTGCCTACGCCATTTCGCGCAAAGGCTTCAAGTACCGCAACTTCTTCGCATTCTTCGCGTTTTTCACGATGTTGTTTAATGGCGGCCTCGTACCGACGTATATCGTGGCCACGCAGCTGCTCGGCCTGCAGAACTCGATCTGGGCACTTATTCTGCCGATGGCGGTCAACGCCTTCTACATCATGATCATGCGGACGTTCTTCGTGACGATGATCCCCGACGCCATCATCGAGTCCGGCAAGATCGACGGCGCGAGCGAGCTCGGCATCTTCCTCCGGCTCGTGCTGCCGCTCGCGCTGCCGGGTCTCGCGACGATCGCGCTGTTCAGCACGCTGGGCTACTGGAACGACTGGTTCAACGCCCTGCTCTACATCGACAAGCCGAGCCTCGTCCCGCTGCAATCGATGCTGATGCGGATCGAGAACAGCATGCAGTTCATCCTGCAGAACACGAACAATCCGTCGCTCGGCGTCGGCATTCTGCAGTCGATGCCGCAGGATACGTCGCGCATGGCAATGGTCGTGCTCGCGACCGGACCGATCGTGCTCGCTTATCCGTTCTTCCAACGCTATTTTATTCAAGGGTTGACCGTCGGCGCCGTAAAGGAATAATCGGCCCGACGACCCGCCTACGGAGGTCATGACGACGATGGAACAATTCAGACTGCCCAAGATCGAGATGCCGGAGCTGCCGCTGCCGGCGGCGATTCGGGAGGTGCTGGAGGAAGCGGAACGCCGCCTCGCGCACCGTCCGAAGCTGCTGCGGCTGTTCAAAAACTGCTTTCCGAATACGCTCGAAACGACGACCAAGCTGCTGGACGACGGCACGACGTTCGTCATCACGGGCGACATCCCGGCCATGTGGCTGCGCGACTCGGTCGAGCAGGTCATCCACTACGTTCCGTTCGCCAAGGACGACGCCGACCTGCGCCGGATCATCGGCGGGCTGATCAAGCTCCATATGCGCAATATCCGCATCGATCCGTATGCCAACGCGTTCAACGAAATGGCGAACGACTGGCACTGGAACACCGACGACAAAACCGACATGTCTCCCTGGGTATGGGAGCGCAAGTTCGAGCTGGATTCGATCTGCTTCTCGATGCGCCTCGCGTTCGCCTACTGGAAGGCGACGGGTTCGGCCGACATCTTCGACGCCGACTTCAAGGCGGCGATGCGCGCCGCCGTCGATCTGTGGAAGACGGAGCAGCGCCACTTCGAGCGGTCGCCATACCGGTTCGAGCGGGACAACGGCATCATTACGGACTCGCTCATGAACGACGGCATCGGCATGCCGGTCAACTACACGGGCATGATCTGGTCGGGCTTCCGCTCCAGCGACGACGCGTGCGAGTTCCACTACAACATCCCGGCGAACATGTTCGCCGTCGTGACGCTCCGGCAAATGCGGGAGATCGCGGAGTTCGTGTTCCGGGACCTGTCGTTCGAGAAGGAGATGGCGCGTCTGGAGCTTGCGATCGACTACGGGATCAAGCTGTACGGCATCTACCGCCATCCGGAGTTCGGTCCGATCTACGCCTACGAAACGGACGGCTACGGCAACCACGCGCTGCTCGACGACGCAGGCACGCCTGGGCTCGTCTCGATCCCCTATCTAGGCTACGTCGGCGCGGACGATCCGGTCTATCAGAATACGCGGCGCTTCGCGCTGAGCAAGGCGAACCCGTTCTACTACGAAGGCGCCGCGGCCAAGGGCATCGGCAGCCCGCACACGCCGCCGGGCTACATCTGGCACATGGCGCTGTCCATGCAGGGACTGACGGCGGCGACCGCCGAAGAGAAGCTCGCAATGATCGCTATGCTCGAGGCGACGGACGCGGACACCGGCTACATGCACGAAGGCTTCCACTCCGACGATCCGAACACGTTCACGCGCAAATGGTTCGCCTGGTCCAACAGCCTCTTTTCGCAGCTCGTCTACAAAGCGATGCAGGAGGGATTGCTCGATGCCTAACCTGTCGGCCGACAACCTTGCTTCCCCATCCCATACGATTTTCTTTTATGACGCCTCCTTCCCGGGGGCTTTGTCTCTTGATGCGCCCGGCTTGGACGCGCTCCGGTCGCTCGGCGCCGTCTCGGACGCCGAGGAGCTCGCCGCGCGGCTGAACGAAGCGCCGGGCGGCGTCTTCGTCTCGCTGCACGCGCCCTATTTCCCGGCGGACGCCTGGGAGGCGATCCTTGGCTTTCTGAAGCGGGGCGGCGGGCTCGTGAGCGCGGGCGGCGCCCCGTTCCGCATGCCGGTGCGGCGGGCGGACGGCGTCTGGCAGGCGGAGCCGGAGACGACGGCCTATCACCGCCAACTGCGCATCCACGAGATGCTGCACGTGAAGCGCGAGCCGATCGACCGGCTCGCGGCGCTGGCGGACATCCCGCTCTTCGCGGGCTGCGAGGACCTGTTCGACGTGTCCGGCACGTGGAATCTCGTGCCGCACGTGACCAAGTCAAGCGATCTCCCGCATCAGATGGGTTCGGCCGGTCCGATGGACGCGCACATTTACGCGCTCCTGAAAGGCGTCTCGGCTGATGGCCGGGAAGTTGCCGCACCCGCCGTGCTGTGGGAGAACACGAAAGGCGACTTCGCGGGCGGCCGCTGGCTGTTCGTCAACCAGCCGCTCGGGCGCGGCTTCGCGGAGCGCGGCGGGGTCGAGGCGCTCGGCCGCTGGGCGGCGTTTTGCGCCGCAGGAACGACCGAGCTGTGGCTGAAGCCGGGCTACGCCTCCTACGAGCTGCACGAGCGGCCGAGCCTGACGCTGCAGGCGCAGCGCCTGGGCAGGGGAGCGGCCGGCTCCCGTGCGGCGAAGGCGACGTGGACGTTCGCCATCGCGGTGACGCACGAGCGCACGGGCGAGCAGGTGTATGCCGGCTCGCAGTCCCTGGAGGTCGGCGAAGCGCTGGAGATCGCGCGTGTGCCGCTGCCGATCGAGCTGCGGAGCGGCTACTACGCCGTGACGTGCGAGGCGACGAGCGACGAGGGCGAATCGCGTACGCTGCGCCAGGGCTTCTGGGCGGCGGACCCCGCGCTGCTGCGCGAGGGCGACAAAATCCGCGCCGGGCGCGACTACTTCGAGCGTGACGGCCGTCCGATGCCGGTCGTCGGCATGACGTACATGACGTCCGACGTGGCGCGCAAGTTTTTGTTCCTGCCGAACGCGGCCGTCTGGAACCGCGACATGGCGCAGATGGCGAAGGCGGGCATCAACTGGATCCGCACAGGCATCTGGACGGCGTACCGCAACGTGATGCAGGTCGACGGCCACGCCTCGGAGGAGGTGCTGCGCGCGATCGACGCCTTTATCCTGACGGCGAAGAAGCATGGCCTGCAGTTGACGTTCACGTTCTTCTCCTTCACGCCCGAGACGTGGGAGGGGCGCAATCCGTACCTGGATCCGCGCAGCGTCGAAGCGCAGAAGCGGTTCGTGCGATCGATCGCCGCCCGCCACCGCGACACGACGAACGTCGATTGGGACCTGATCAACGAGCCGTCGATGTTCGATCCGCCGCGCATTTTCTCGGACGGCCCGCGGTCGAGCCGCGATCCGTACGAGCAGGCGGCGTACGCCGAGTGGCTGGCGCGCCGCCACGGCTCGATCGAAGCGCTGCAGGCGCGTTGGAGCATGACGCCGGGCGAGCTGTCGGATTTCGCGAGCGCGAAGATCCCGGAGCCCGAGGAGATCAACTTCGACGTGCAGGATATGCACCAAGGCAAAAAGGGGACGCGCTGGCTGGATTACGCGCTGTTCTCCATGGAAATGCACAATCGCTGGGCCAAGCAGCTCTATGACGCGGTCAAGGACGTCTGCCCGGACCACCTCGTCACCGTCGGTCAGGACGAAGCGCTCGGCGCGCAGCGGCCTTCCCCGTTTTTCTACGGAGAAGCGGTCGATTACACGACGGTGCACTCTTGGTGGCTGAACGATTACCTGCTCTGGGACGGCGTCTTCGCCAAGACGGCGGACAAGCCGAACGTGGTGCAGGAGACGGGGATCATGTACGTCGAGACGCCGGCTGGCTTCGCCAAGCGGTCGGAGGAAGAGCTGCGCGCCATGCTGGAGCGTAAGTATGCCTATGCTTTCGCGGCGGGCGGAGCCGGGGCGATCCAGTGGATCTGGAACACGAACTTCTACATGGACAACGCCAACGAGTCGCACATCGGCGCGCTGCGGGCGGACGGCACGGAAAAGCCCGAGGCGGACGTCTCCTACGACTTCGGCGCGTTCATGGCGGAGACGCGGGATTTGTTCCGCGATCGCGCCCTCGAGGACGTTGCCGTGGTGTTCCCGTATTCGAACGACTTCTCCAACCGGAAGCTAGCGTTCGACGCGACGACGCGGGCGGCGCGGGTGCTCGGCTACGAGCTGAACGTGCCGTTCCGGGGCGTGTCCGAGTACGATCTGGCGCCGCTGGAGACGGACCCGGCCAAGCTGATTATCCTGCCTTCGGCGCACAACGTCGACGACGCCGCGTTCGCGCGGCTGCTGGACATCGTGAGCCGGACGGGCGCGACGCTGCTGCTCACCGGACCGGCGGGTCTAGACGCCTACTGGCGTCACGGCGACCGCCTGTCGGACGCGCTGGGCGCGCGCAAGCTCGCCAACGTCGTCCGCGAGGAGCGGCTCGCGATCGGCGAGCGGACGTACCCGGTTTCGTACGGGCACCGTCGGATCGCCGAAGTGATGAAGGAAGTGCCGGCCGGGGAGGCCGGAACCGCGGAGGTTGATCGCGTCGTCGCCGTGCCGCACGGCCGGGGCCGCATCCTGTGGAGCCCGCTGCCGGTCGAGCTGAACGAGCGGAGCGACACGGTCGCGGCGCTGTACGCGTACGCGCTCGAGACGGCCGGCTGGCAGCCGGAGATGACGTGGGCGCGCGGCGGCGACCTGCAGGGTGTCTACGGACGCAAGCTGTCTTTCGCCGACGGGGCGCTGTACGTCTTCGTCTCGGAGTTCGCGCGGGACGCGGAGATCGAGGTGCGGGACGCCGGGACGGGCGTGCAATACGGATTTACGCTGGAACGGGAACGCGCCGTCCTGTTCGCGACGGATCGGGCGGGCCGCGTGACCGGCGTGTACCGGCCGGACCAAGTCGCCGTGCGCGCCGAAGGCGCAGCCGAAGCTTAAAGAGGAGGGGAGCCGAACGATGAATTCGATGAACGAACGGGGGGCCGAGGCGTCTGCCGACGCCGTACAAGGTGAGCGCCGCCAGGCGCACATCATTTCCCACACGCACTGGGACCGGGAATGGTACTTGCCCTACGAAAAGCATCACGTGCTGCTGATCAAGCTGATGGATACGCTGATGGACACGCTGGAGCGGGACCCGGAATACCGGAGCTTCCATCTCGACGGCCAGACGATCATTTTGGAAGATTACCTGCAGGTGCGCCCGGATCAGCGGGAGCGCCTCGAGAAGTGGGTCCGCGAAGGCCGAATCCAAATCGGCCCGTGGTACATTCTGCAGGACGCGTTCCTGACGAGCGGCGAAGCGAATCTGCGCAACCTGCAGATCGGCCACCAGGACGCCGGCCGCTACGGGACGATCGCACGCGTCGGGTACTTTCCCGACACGTTCGGCAACATCGGGCAGGCGCCGCAAATCCTGCGGCAGGCAGGCATTGATAATGCGGTGTTCGGCCGCGGCGTGAAGCCGACCGGTTTCAACAACACCGTAGCCGACTCGGCCTACGAATCGTCGTTCTCCGAGCTGATCTGGGAAGGCCCGGACGGCTCGCGGGTGCTCGGCATCCTGTTCGCGAACTGGTACTGCAACGGCATGGAGGTTCCGACCGACGAGGCGGAAGCCAAGGCGTACTGGGAGCGCAAGCTGGCCGAAGCGGGCAAGTACGCGTCGACGGGACAGCTGCTGTTCATGAACGGCTGCGACCATCAGCCGATCCAGACGGACCTGTCCGAGGCGCTGCGCGTGGCGCGCCGGCTGTATCCCGACACGGACTTCCTGCATTCGAGCTTCGAGGAATACCTCGCCGCGCTGAACGGCGCGCTCCGGAACGACCTGTCGGTCGTGAAGGGCGAGCTGCGCAGCCAGCGGACGGACGGCTGGTCGACGCTCGTCAACACGGCCTCCGCCCGCGTGTACCTCAAGCAGATGAACCAGCGCGGGCAGTCGCTCCTGTCCGGCGTGGCGGAGCCGCTTGCGGCGTTTGCGCACACGCTCGGCATGG
Source organism: Cohnella baijiui (assembly GCF_020731285.1). Classification (GTDB taxonomy): domain Bacteria; phylum Bacillota; class Bacilli; order Paenibacillales; family Paenibacillaceae; genus Cohnella. The sequence continues at coordinate 9,881 of NZ_JAJFOW010000049.1, read as the reverse complement.
CGTATCCGCATCACCTGTTCACCTATGCTTGGAAGACGCTTATGCAAAACCATCCGCATGACAGCATTTGCGGCTGCAGCGTCGACGAGGTGCACCGCGAGATGGTCGCCCGGTTCGACAAGAGCCGGCACGTCGCCGAGACGATCGTGGACGAGGCCAAGCAATTCGTCGCCGAAGCGGTGGACACGACCACCTTCGCCGCGTACGGCGAGGACGCGCTGCCCCTGGTCGTGCACAACACGACGGGCTGGCGGCGCAGCGGCGTCGTCGAAGCGGAACTGGACGTCGCCCGCATTTACTACCGCGACGGCCTCGCGCCGAACGAGATGATCGGACGGATGAAGGCGATCGACGTGAGCGGGCGGACGCTGGTCGACGCCGAAGGCCGTGTCGTGCCGCATACGATGACCGATCTGGGTCTGCAGTTCGGCTATGATCTGCCGGACGACAAGTTCCGCCAGCCTTACTGGACGCGGCGCGTGAAACTGACGTTCGAAGCGGCAGACGTGCCCGCTCTCGGCGTGAAGGCGTACGGCTGGGTGAAGACGGCGGCGGGTAATGAGGTCGCTGCGGATGCCGGCACGGCCTCCCTGGTCGACGGCGGCCGGACACTCGACAACGGCGCGCTGCGCGTCGAGGTCGCGGACGACGGCACGCTGACGGTCACCGACCGCGCCACCGGGCGCACGTATCGCGACCTGCTCGTCTACGAGGATACCGGCGACATCGGCAACGAGTACATGTACAAGCAGCCGGACGGCGAAACGGCGCTTACGACACGCGGTCTCGCGGCCGATATCCGCGTCGTGGAGGACACGCCTTACCGCGCTTCGATCGAGATCGTACACCGCTGGGCCGTTCCGGCTTCGGCGGACGCCTCGTTCGAGACCGAAAAGCAGGAAGCCGTCTACTTCCCTGAGCGCAAGGCGCAGCGCGTCAGCGAAACGGTGCCGCTCGTCATCGCGACGACGGTCAGCCTGGAGCGCGGCGGCCGAGGCGTCCGCATTCGCGCCGCCTTCGACAACCAGGCCAAGGACCACCGCGTGCGCGCGTTGTTCCCAACCGATCTCGACGCCGCCGCACACCGCGCCGACGCGATCTTCGAGGTCGCGGTGCGCGACACCGTGCCGGCCGTCGAATGGGAAAACCCGAGCAACGCGCAGCATCAACAGGCATTCGCCGACGTGAGCGACGGCCGACAGGGCCTCGCCATCGCGAACTTCGGGCTGAACGAGTACGAAGTGCTGCGCGACGGGCGCAATACGATCGCCGTCACCCTGCTGCGCTCGGTGGCGGAGCTGGGCGACTGGGGCGTCTTCCCGACGCCGGAAGCCCAATGCATCGGGCCGCACGCCGTCGAGCTCGAGATTATCCCGCATGCGGGAGACGGCGCGACGGACGGCGCATTCGCCGAGGCCTATCAATTCCAGGTGCCGTGGACGGTCGTTCAGACGGGCGTTCACGCCGGCCCGCTGAAGCCGGCGGACGCGCTGCTGGCTTGGACGGGCGAAGGCGTCGCATTCTCGTCGGCGAAGATCGCCGAGGAGAGCGGCGATCTGATGCTCCGGTGGTACAACCTGCGCTCCGAGTCGGCTGAGCTGCGCGTTCGCACGGCGGGCGGCGCCTACGAGAGCGACGTGCTCGAGCGCGTCGGCGAGGCGCTGCCGGCGGGCGAGGACGGCTCCGGCTTCGCGGAGACGCTGGGCGCCTGCGAGATTTTCACCGCGGGCATCCGGTTTCCCCGGGCCGGCCGGAACGGCTGAGGCGAGGCGCAGAGCGTTCACGCGGGATCAGAATCGCCAAGGCGGCTGTCCCCTTTGTTCGGGGGGGACGGCCGGCCTTGCCGGGCGAACAAAAGGACTTCCTCTTCCGCGATTGCGCGGAGGATGGGGGTCCTTTGTTTGATTTGAGGGAAGCGGGATTGATGATGGGCGCATGCGCGCGTCTTCCGCAGGCTTCATTTCTCCCACATTGCGGAGAGGCGGCGGTCGGGCATCGATGTAGGTAGTTAAACTACTCACCTTGCGGCGAAATGGCGGTCGAGCGTCGATGTAGGTAATTAAATTACTCACCTTGCGGGGAAGCGGCGGTGGAGCGTCGATGTAGGTAGTTAAACTACTCACTTTGCAGCGAAATGGCGGTGGAGCGTCGATGTAGGTAGTTAAACTACTCACCTCGCGGCGAAATGGCGGTAGAGCGTCGATGTAGGTAGTTAAACAACTCACCTCGCGGCGAAATGGCGGTAGAGCGTCGATGTAGGTAGTTAAACTACTCACTTTGCAGCGAAATGGCGGTGGAGCGCCCGATGTACGGAATGAAACGCTCTCTATGCGAATAAGAGCCGGGTGCGCTGCTCTCTTGGGCGGCATCAGGCCACACGTCCAAATGCCATAAGAACTGAGCCAAAACCGTACTCGCAACCGCGGGTGGCTAAAGCCTATAATGAGGGGAGAATGCATGCGCTTGCAGCGCGTGCAAATCCGACCTTGGAGGTTATCCCATGAGCAAGCCGCAAGTAGCGATTCAGCTGTACTCCGTACGTGACCGCAGCGAAAAGGACTTCCTCGGAACGATTCGCGAGATTGCCGAGATCGGATACAAAAACGTCGAGCTGGCCGGCTACTACGGCGTATCGGCGAAGGACCTGAAGCAGGCGCTGGCGGCCGCCGGCCTGAACGCCAACTCCGCGCATGTCGGCCTCACCGTGAACGAGCCGGACAAGCTCGTCGACAACCTGAAGCAGCAGATCGATTACGCTCTGGAGCTCGGCATCAGCCGTTTTGTCGTGCCGTGGTATCCGCTCGCCGACAACCCGACCGAGGACGACATCGCCAAGTTCGCGGCTACGCTGGAGCAGGCTTCGGACCTCGTCACGGCTGCCGGCCTGCAGTTCGGCTATCACAACCACGCCTTCGAATTCAAGCCGGCCTATGACGGCAAGCTCGTCATCGACCACCTGTTCGAGCGCTTGCCGGCGAGCAAGCTGTTCGCCGAGTTCGACCTCGGCTGGGTCAAGGTGGCGGGCCAGGACCCGGCTGCTTATATCGCCAAGTACGCAGGCCGTCTGCCGCTCGTGCACGCCAAAGACTTCAAGGAAGACGGCAACGACACGGAGATCGGCAAAGGCTCCGTCGACTGGGATTCCGCGCTGGCGGCGGCGGAGAAGGCCGGCGTCGAGTATGTTATCATCGAGCAGGAACGCTACGACGTGAGCTCGCTCGAGAGCGCGAAGCTGAACTACGCTTGGTTCAAGGAGCGCGGCTGGATCTAAGGCAGGCAGACTTCGTCCCATGCAAAAAAGAGCCGAGAGGAGACCTCCTCTACGGCTCTTTTTGCTGCGAGATCAGGCTAGAATGGCGCGAACATAGGTAACGACCTGTTGATAAAAAGGAGATGATGGGTTAACTTGTCCGACTACCGCAGCGTTCCGGTAGGCAAGATCCACGGATTTGGATTGCTGTCGCTGATTTCCAAGCCGAGACCGGAGAAAAGCGAGCCTTATGAGGATATTTACGACGATGGGCCTGCAGGAGATGAGATCGTTTAATGGCGATAACAGGAAACGTAGCTCGTGGGAGTATCGTCTGGTTAAATCTGAACCCGCCGCGCACAGAGCACGAACGAATTTGTCACACTTCCCCCGGGGTGAACTAAATCTTCGGTGATCGTAGTCCCCGTGATCTCGCCTACTCTCTTCGGCACTGGAAACAATACCCCCTCGATTCCATCTCGAAGGTTGGGATGCCGAATGGCGGCCGCCGGGTGCGGGAGGGGCTGGCCAAAGCGGACTCGGTCCCCGGAGGCGGCCACGTCAGCTCCGCGAAGGCAGACCTGGCAATGGACGAAGCCAAGCAGATGGACGGCGACTAAGAGAAGATGCGCCCCTTTTTCTTCCGCGCCGACGCGCTACGGCAGCTTGTACGAAGACGGTTGTCACGTTGCGGGGCTTATGGTACAATGAAAATACTGTTTTTGTATTGATCGGACTGCGACAGTTGTTCCGGCATCTCAGGAGGTGGAAGCAGTGGAAATTGCTTTGAAAATTATTTTGGTCATTTTCTCGCTGGGCTTGATCGGCGTCGTCCTGTTGCAACGCGGGAAGAGCGCGGGTCTGTCGGGCGCCATCTCGGGTGGTGCAGAGCATCTGTTCGGCAAGCAGAAGGCGCGCGGCCTGGATCTGTTGCTGCAGCGTGCAACGATCGTGCTGGCGATTGGATTCATTATCCTGTCTCTGATCGTCGCCTACGTCGTAAAGGCGTAATTAGCGGATCAACGAAGCGGGGAGCGAAGGCTTCCCGCTTTTTTTGTGCATACCCTCGGGCGCGTATCCCGATTGGGCTGCGGCCAAAGCGTGTATACTAAGGGAAGACGAGGTGATGCAGGTGCCATTGTGTACGGAGCAGGAATTGCTGGACTTCATGTTAGAAAGTGCATACAAGCCGATGACGTATCAGGAGCTGGAGAAACACTTCGGCATTGAAGATGCGGCGGACTTCAAAGTTTTCCTGAAAATGCTGACCGACCTGGAGCAGGACGGCAAGGTCATGCGTACTCGTTCCGACCGCTATGGCGTGCCGGAACGGATGAACTTGCTGCGTGGGCGGCTTCAAGCGCATGCGAAGGGCTTCGCGTTTTTGCTGCCGGACGAGCAGGACCACCCAGACGTTTATATCCATGCCAACGACCTGAAGGGCGCGATGAACGGGGATACCGTCCTTGCCCGCATCACCTCCAAGAGCGAAAACGGCGCTCGCATGGAGGGCGAAGTCGTGCGCATCGTCAGGCGCGCGGTGACCCAGGTCGTGGGTGTGTTCGAAAACCATGAGAGCTACGGCTTCGTCATTCCTGACGACAAGCGGATCAACAAGGACATCTTCGTCCGGCCGACGGGCTTCTTCGGCGCGGTAACCGGCCAGAAGGTCGTCGCGAATATTATCCACTACCCGGAAGGCCGCTCCGCGGCCGAGGGCGAGATTGTCGAGGTGCTCGGGCACAAGGACGACCCGGGGGTCGACATCCTGAGCATCATCCGCAAGCACGGTCTCCCGGAAAAATTCCCCGAGGAAGTCATGGACGAAGCGGACGCCGCACCGGACTCGATCACCGAGGAGGAGATCGTGCGCCAGGGCCGCCGCGACCTGCGGGACAAGGTTATCGTCACGATCGACGGCGAAGACGCCAAAGACCTGGACGACGCGGTGAATGTCGAGCGCCTGCCGAACGGCAACTATCTGCTCGGCGTGCATATCGCCGACGTCAGCTATTACGTGCGTGAAAATTCGCGTCTCGACCTGGAGGCATACAACCGCGGCTGCAGCGTTTACCTGGTCGACCGGGTCATCCCGATGCTGCCGCACCGGCTGTCGAACGGCATCTGCTCGCTGAATCCGAAGGTGGACCGCCTGACGATGTCGTGCGAGATGGAGTTCGAGCCGAAGTCGATGCGCCGGGTGCGCCACGACGTCTTCACGAGCGTCATCAAGACGACGGAGCGGATGACGTATACGAACGTGCGCAAGATCCTCGTGGACGAGGATCCGGAGCTGCTGGAGCGCTACGCGCCGCTCGTAGACACATTTAAGACGATGCAGGAGCTCGCCATGGCGCTGCGCAGCCAGCGGATGCGCCGGGGCGCGATCGATTTCGACTTTCAGGAGTCCAAGGTCATCGTGGACGAGGAAGGCAAGCCGGTCGACATCGTCAAGCGCGAGCGCTCGATCGCCGAGCAGATCATCGAGGAGTTCATGCTGGCGGCGAACGAGACGGTGGCCGAGCATTTCCACTGGCTGAAAGTGCCGTTCGTCTACCGGATCCACGAGGAGCCGGACGGCGAGAAGCTGACGACCTTCATGCAGTTCGCGGCCAACTTCGGCTACGCCGTGCGCGGCAAGGGTAACTCCGTCCACCCGCGGGCGCTGCAGACGCTGCTCGAGGAGATCAAGGACACGAAGGAAGAGACCGTCATCAGCACGATGATGCTGCGGTCGATGAAGCAGGCGAAGTACGACGCGCAGAGCCTTGGTCACTTCGGGCTCGCCGCGGAATTCTATACGCACTTCACGTCGCCGATCCGCCGTTACCCCGATCTGATCATTCACCGCGTCATGCGGGAGGTGCTGGAGAACGGCGGGGCGCTGCCGGAAGACCGCTTCGAGAAGCTGGCCGTCCGGATGCCGGACATCGCCCAGCAGTCGTCGGAGCGCGAGCGCGTCGCGGTCGACGCGGAACGCGACACCGCCAAGCTGAAGAAGGCCGAATTCATGCTCGACAAGATCGGGGAGGAATTCGACGGCATCATCAGCGGCGTGACCGGGTTCGGCATGTTCGTCGAGCTGGAGAACACGGTCGAAGGCTTGATCCGTCTGAGCGATCTGACGGACGATTATTATCATTTTCACGAACTGCACATGGCGCTCATCGGGGAGCGCACGTCGAAGATCTACCGGATCGGAGACGAGGTGCGCATTCGGGTAGGTCGGGTGAACATGGACGATTATAACATCGACTTCGAAATGGTCGACATGAAGCCGCGCGGCGCGGGCCGCGTGAACTTTATCGGCGCCAAAGTCGGCGCCGGCGCGCCCGGTTTCGGGCGCGGCAAGGGCAAGAAGCGCCGCGGCGGCAGGCAGGATGCCCCGGCGGCGGCATTCGGCGGCGCCGAGCCGGCGGGACGCGGCGGGCGCGACGGCGGCCAAGTTGCCGCGGGCGGACGCGAAGCGGTGCCGGCGAGCGCAGCCGGCGGAGCCTCGCAGGGCCGCAGCGGCGGGCGCAAGCAGCGGCCGGGCAAGGCCGAGCGCCAGGCCAAGCGGCAGGAGGCCGCTGAGCGCGGCGGCGCGGGTCGCGACGAGTTGGGCGAGTTCGCGAACGCGGTCGTGCTGGCGCGGCCGATGCGGCGCGGGCAAGGCGAGGCGTACAGCGAGGAGGCGTCGAGCGGCGGTGACGCCGGGTTCGCGCCGCGCGTCGATGCGCGCGCGCAGGAAGCGGACGGCGTGAACCGCGACTCGGCGGACTATATCCCGGCGCCGGTTCCGAAAGGCAAGAAGCCGAAGCTCGACATGTGGGGTCTCCCCTTCACGACGCGTCGATACCAGGACGACGATGAGGAGGAGCGCTTCTACGGCGAGAAGAGCCAGCTGCGCCGCGAGCGCAGCATGAACCGCACGGCGGGCGGCCGCAAGGGCGGCAGACCCGGTGGCCCGAACGGCCGCGGCAAGCCCGGCGCGGGCAAGCCGGGTGCCGGCGGCAAGGCGGCTGGAGCCGCTGCCGCTACTGCCAAGGCGAACAAGCCGGGGCGTGAGGGCGGCGGCAAAGGCCGCGCGGGCAAGAATCGGCAGCAGACCGCGTCGGCCACGGCCGTTGCCGTAGTGGATCAGCAGACGGCGGCGACCTCGGCTTCGGCCGAGAACGGTACCGGCGGCAACGGCGGAAAGCCGCGCCGCCGGCGCAGCAAGCCCAAGGCGCCGAAGGAACAGCAATAGCGATCAGAGGGAGCTTACCGGCGGTTGCCGGGGGCTCCCTTTTTCGAGGAAGGGGGACGCAGTGATACGATGCGATGTTTACTCCGTTTAAGATTGACGCCGTTAACCGCCGTTTCTCGACCGGATTTTCGACGAAATGCCATTAGACAATCCGTTCCTAACCGGGTAGGATAATACATGGTGTGAATGGGACGCGCCATGGGCGCGTTAACGGGAGGAATGGACGAATGGCAGACCAATTGTATCACGTGCTCGGAGCCAAGCAGTTCTCGCGGGCGGAGCTGGAGGAGCTGTTCGCGTCGTCCAAGACGATGGAGGACATCGTAAAGGCGGGCGGCGACCGGCGGTACGCGGGACGGATCATGACGACGTTGTTCTTCGAGGCCAGCACGCGGACGCGGCTGTCGTTCGAATCGGCGATCTCGCGCCTCGGAGGCACGGTCATCGGGACCGAGAACGCGGCGCAGTTTTCCTCCGCGATCAAAGGGGAAACGCTCGAGGACACGATCCGCATCATCACGGGCTACAGCGACATTATCGTCATGCGTCATACCGAGATTGGCGCCGCCAAACGAGCGGCGGCCGTATCCGGCGTACCGGTCATCAACGCGGGCGACGGAGCGGGCGAGCATCCGACGCAGGCGCTGCTCGATGCGTACACGATCCAAAAGGAGTTCGGACGAATCGACGGGCTCAAGATCGCCATGGTCGGCGACCTCGCCTACGGGCGTACGGTGCACTCGCTGAGCTATATGCTGGCGAATTTCAAGGACGTCATGATCTACTACATCTCCCCGGAGAACGTACGGATCCCGGCCAACGTCAAGCGTTATATGGAAGAAAAGGGCGTCCGCTACGAGGAGGCGAACGACCTGAACGCGGTAGCAGGCTCCATCGACGTGCTGTATCAGACGCGAATCCAGAAGGAGCGGTTCCCATCGCCGGAGGAGTACGACAAAGCCGCGGGCCAGTACATCGTGGACGTCGATCTGATGGGCCGTATGCGCAAGGACGCCATCGTCCTGCACCCGCTGCCGCGCGCCGGCGAGATCGCCGAAGCCGTCGACAGCGACCCGCGTGCCGCCTACTTCCGCCAGGCGCAGAACGGCCTGTACATCCGGATGGCGCTCATCGACAAGGCGCTCGGGGGCAAGTGAGAGTAGGTTAGGGAAGGCTAGGGCTTGTTGGACAAGCTTGTGCAAACTTGTACAAACTTGTCTCATCGGTGCCTAACCTGCCTACCGGATTGGACGCTGGTTTTCGCTCGACGTCGACTGTGGCGTGGGAGCGGTAATTAAATGCAGATGTACATCTAATTTAAGTGCTTTGGCGGGTTTGTGCGATTTAGTTGCAATCGTACATCTATTTTGGCTCGAAAAACCGGATTTGCACATATGAGCATCAATTAGATGTACTTTTACAACTAATCGTCTATTTCGCCGGGAAAAAGCCTGAATTAGATGTATAAATGCAACTAAATGGACACTGAAGCTGGTCTTCATGAAGTAGTTCCGCATCGCGCTGCCTTTTGAAGTTGGATCTGCATGATGCTGAAGTACGTGCTTCCGTGTCATCGATGAAAAGTGTTGCGATGCTCAGTTGTATGCCGTTCAAGCGGCATGATATAATGAATGTCTGGCTATCGTAACGGAGGTGAAGTAGGGTGCCGAAGAACAAAGACCAGTTCCACAAACCGCTCGCGCAGAACAAGAAAGCTTCGCACGACTACTTCATCGAGGATACGTTCGAGGCGGGAATGGTGCTGACGGGCACGGAGATCAAGTCGCTGCGCGGCGGCCGCGCCAACCTGAGTGACGCGTTCGCAACGATCCGCAACGGCGAGCTGTTCCTGCACAACATGCACATCAGTCCGTTCGAGCAGGGCAACCGCCACAATCCGTCGGACCCGACGCGCGCCCGTAAACTTCTCATGCACAAGTCGCAAATTCTGAAGCTGCTCGGTTTGTCCAAGCAAGAAGGTTACACGATCGTGCCGCTAAAGGTGTACACGCGCAACGGATACGCCAAGTGCCTGATCGGATTGGGCAGAGGGAAAAAGAACTACGACAAACGCGAATCCGCCGCTAAAAAGGATGCCCAGCGCGACATCCAGCGGGCATTGCGCGAGAAGCAGAAGGTGTCCCGATAAGCCCGATTGGGCCTAAAGGCAGCGATCGCCAAGCTTCCCAGCAATGCAGAGCGGTAATCCGCGTACGCTTATGGTATACTAAAGTAGCACGACCGATGCACGAACTCACTGCCTTAGCCGGCGGTGCCTAGGATCCGCATCCAATCGCCTCAAGAGGCGGCGATGCCGGCTTCCCATTTTGGGGGCGTTTATGGATTCGACGGGGATAGTTCGAGCATGGGTTGCGGGTAGTGGGGACGCGTCCGCTTCATCAA
>NZ_JAJFOW010000487.1 GCF_020731285.1 Cohnella baijiui | reverse complement strand
CGCATTCACATTGTGGAAGGCTTGTTGAAGGCCATTGATATTGTGGATGATCTCGTTGACCGTCAGGGTCCGATTCGCTCGGCATCCGACAGGGAGGAAGCCCGGGGATTCTTAATGGCAGAATCATTCACATTGGAAGGCCGAGAGGTTCCGCTTGGATTTACAGTAGAACAGGCAAATGCCATTCTTGATATGCGTCTGCAGGCGTTAACAG
>NZ_JAJFOW010000486.1 GCF_020731285.1 Cohnella baijiui | reverse complement strand
ATCTAGATGACATTCGGACGAAGGATAATCACCTGTTCATTCATTCGCTCAATGTGTGTATCATGTCTACTGTGATTGGAATCAACCTGGGCTACAATGCTACGAAGCTTAAAGAGCTGGCGCTTGGCTCATTGCTGCATGATATCGGAAAGGTGATCAAAAATACCGATGATCCGCTTAAGCGTTATACGCAAGAGGGCAATCATCATGCGTG
>NZ_JAJFOW010000485.1 GCF_020731285.1 Cohnella baijiui | reverse complement strand
CAATATTTCGCAGCTATATCCGGACAAGGGGGCCATTGGCATCTTCTCGCTGGAAATGTCTTCTGAGGCGCTTGTACAGCGCATGTTAAGCAACTTGGGGAACCTTTCAGGACTCGGCACCCGAAAGCTGAACGATGAGGAATACAGCAAATTTACGATGGCTGTCGGACTTCTGGCGAACCGAAACATTGCGATTGATGACGAGGCCGGCCAG
>NZ_JAJFOW010000484.1 GCF_020731285.1 Cohnella baijiui | reverse complement strand
CCCAGTCAAAAACAATCTCAGGGTAGGTATATGCACCGTGCGTATATTCCTCAAATAACTGATAGTAGTCGTCGTCCGTATGCCCTGTCTTTTCTTCGAAGGCGACACAGGCTGCGCTGATCATCTCTTCATTTTCCGGATAATGGTCTTCCGGCAGCTCTTCTATAATCGAGATCAGATTTTCCGGATTCTCCAACACCCGGCTCCATACATC
>NZ_JAJFOW010000483.1 GCF_020731285.1 Cohnella baijiui | reverse complement strand
CATTATTAAGTTCATCTGGATGGTTAATCGGCTTTGCAAATACAAGAGGGATCAGAAATTTCTCAAGGATATGCCAATTCGTCTGCACGGTTTCCTCTTTGTAGAATGGGTCAATGGCTGCTACTGATTCCCCCCAGCCTATAAGCCCGTCTTCACTCTTTGCCTCAACAATAATGAATTCTTTGTCGTATTCCGTGCCTACACTGGTCGTAAAC
>NZ_JAJFOW010000482.1 GCF_020731285.1 Cohnella baijiui | reverse complement strand
ATCCGGATATTAAGGCCTTTTTAGATCAGCATCAGCAGGAAATTACTGATGATATGATTGAAAAGAGCTTGAGTAAATTATATGAATACACGCTTCAAAGCAAGGAATGTAACAAGTGTACCGATCTTGCCGGCTGTATAAATTTTATGAAAGGCTATCATCCTGAACTTGTAATCAGTCGGAATTCTATTGATGTGGTCTATAAGCGTTGTCCC
>NZ_JAJFOW010000481.1 GCF_020731285.1 Cohnella baijiui | reverse complement strand
GCGGACGCCTTCAAATTGGTTGATTAACTCAAGAGTTGGCGGCTCTAGAAAGAGAATCGTCCGGTACCCACTAATGGCGAGAGCTTCCATCGCATCCGTAGATCCAGTGAAGTCATCACCGTAAAAAGCGAGTAGCAGTCCACTTTCTTGCATAATGTATACTCCTTTATCTTAATGTTTTAGAGAATTTTTGTATCGCGTGTAATAGCTCTGGG
>NZ_JAJFOW010000480.1 GCF_020731285.1 Cohnella baijiui | reverse complement strand
GCTATTCCTTGGCCTCCTGCTACACAGAGCGTAGCCAACCCATATTTCGTGTCCCGCTTTTGCATCTCATGTGTAAGAGTGACCAATATTCTTGCTCCGGAGCATCCTAACGGATGTCCCAACGCAATGGCACCACCATTTACATTGACGTTCTCATGAGAAATTCCCCATTCCTTAAGAACCGCCAAGCTTTGTGCGGCAAAAGCTTCATTTAC
>NZ_JAJFOW010000479.1 GCF_020731285.1 Cohnella baijiui | reverse complement strand
GAGAAAATGGATGCAGAAATGCCCGGAGAAACTGTTATCGGGAATACCATCCCCCCCATGTGGCATCCCCTGCATGGATGCCGCATAGTAGTGGTGATCCTTCTTGACTACAATCGCTTTTCTTTTCCAACTCCACTTGCCATTATATATTTGTTTCATTATTTTTGTATCAGCCTTCGTAAGCGGTTGTACGTCGGCATGGTATTTTCCGGCTC
>NZ_JAJFOW010000478.1 GCF_020731285.1 Cohnella baijiui | reverse complement strand
GATCCGCGTGGAGATGGCGCTGCCGTCGGATATTAATCATTGTATATAAATATGTAAGAAAAGGGGCTGTCCAGAAAGTCGATTTTTTGACTTTTGGACGCCCCTTTTTATGTTCAAGAACGTTGATGTATCAGTGTTCTTGATTTTTAAATTGGAGGGAATTTGCCCTTTTCGGACAGCCCCTTTTTTGTGCTTTCTATACTGGCGGCGTGCCT
>NZ_JAJFOW010000048.1 GCF_020731285.1 Cohnella baijiui | reverse complement strand
TTTGTAAAATTTCCCACGCCGTTATCCGTGTCATGTTCTTTGCAAAATTTCTGCGCCGTCCCGTCTCCTGCGCAGGAGTTATTCGGTTTTTCCGCACAACTCCCCGCCATTCCGCCCCCTGCGCCAGAGTTATTCGGTTTTTCCGCACATCTGCCAGCCAACCGCTTCCCAAGCCAACAAAAAAAAGCCCGTCTGAAGTCTCTTCGACTTCAGACGGGCTTAGAGGGCGGGCAAGTCCCGCTCCTGCCGGTCTGGCGGCAGCCATATCGCAAACACGGTCTCGCGGCCCGGCTCGCTCCGCGCCTCAATCGTGCCTCCGTGCGCCTCCACGATCGCCCGGGAGATGGAGAGCCCGAGCCCGGATCCGCCGTATTTGCGCGTCCGGGAAGAGTCGCTGCGGTAGAAGCGGTCGAACACGTGCGGCAAATGGGCGGGATCGATCCCGGTCCCGTTGTCGCGGACCTCGATCCGGACGCCGCCGCCGAACCGCTGCAGCGACAGCCCGATCTCCCCCGTTTGGGGATCGGTATGCTGCACGGCGTTGTGGAACAGATTCAGGACGACCTGCTTCATCTTGTCGGCGTCGTACCGGCAAATGAGGCCGGATGCCAGGCGCAGCCGGACATCCCGGCTCCCGGCCAGCATCCGAAGTTGCGGCTCCATCTCCCTTAACGTTTCACCGAGATCGCCCTCCTGGTCTCGCAGGCTTTCCGAGCGATCGAGCTTCGCCAGCGCGAGCAGATCCTCGACCAGCTTCTTCAACCGCTCCGACTCCCCGTACATGCTTCGCAGCGCCTTCTCCAGCTGCTCCGGACGGCTGGATGCGCCGCGGAGCAGCACCTCCAGAAAACCATGGATCGAGGTGAGCGGCGTCCGCAGCTCGTGCGAGGCGTCCGCGACGAATTGACGCATGTGCTCCTTCGCTTCCTTTTCCGCCTCGAACGAAGCGTTCAACCGGTCCAGCATCCCGCCAAGTGAGGCCGACAGGCGCCCGATCTCGGTCGGAATCGGCGTCGCCGGAAAGCGTTCGTCCAGATTGCCCGCGTCAATCCGCTCCACCCGGTCGACCAGATCGGAGAGCGGCGACAGCGTGCGACGCAAGACGGCGCGCAGCGTGATGAGGCCGGCGGCCACCGCGAGTACCGCCAAGCTGACAAACAGCAACAGCTGCTTGTTCAGCGTTTCCTTCAGCGCCGCCGTCCCCGTGCTGATCTGCACGAGCCCTTGCGCACGGCCGGCGGCGCCCAGCGGCCGGAGCACGACCAACTGCTCGCGGCCCGTCTCGTCTTTGGCGATGTAATAAGCCGTTTCGTCGCTTTTGCGGCTCTGGACGGCGGCCTGCTTCATCGCTTCCTCGTATTGCGCGTTCGTCAGCCGGGGAGGTGCGATGCCTCCCACCCATTCCGATATGGCGGTAAAAGCGAGGTCCGACGAAATGATCGCGACCGCCGTATCGGGGATGAACAGCGATCGCGCGGCTCGGACGGCCCACGGCGATTGGCCTCCCGGCCCCGAAGGCGTTTCGCCCGCCGGCAGTTCGGTTGCTGGACTCGCTCCCTGGTCAGCGGCGCCCGCTGGATTGCTCTCCGGAGCTACCCGGCCGGGGCTCGCCAGGCTGCCGGCGGACGGACTGCCGGCAGCGGCGTCCCTCGAATCGCCTTCGGGCGCCGCAACACCGCCATCCGTCGTCCGCCCGCCTTGCCCTGCCTGGTCGCCTTGCCCCGCCTGGTCGGCGTTGTTGCCGGTGGCGATCCGCTCCGCATCCGCCCCCGGCTTTCCGGTTCCGTCTGCGGCGCCATCGCGGATGCGGGCCTCTCCCTGCGCGCTCTGGAGCCACCAGCCCGCGCTGAGCGAACCTTCGGCGATAGCGCTGGCGACCGCGCCACGTGGCGGGCGAAAGCCTTTGTCCCGCCACACCTCCGGAGGCAGCGACAACAGCTGACCTTGCAGCGCGGAGGCTTTGTTTTCGTAGGTGAACTTGCGCATGAGCACATATTGAAACAAGCCGATGAACACGAGCAGAACGGCGAGCACGAGGAGGGAGCGGGACAGCAGCTGCAGCCGAAGGGACCCTCGCAGCGATGCGCCGGCCGGCGGCGTGCGCGGCTCGCCCGGGGCGTGTCTTAGCCGCTTCATGGCAGATCGACCCGGTATCCGGAACCGCGCAGCGTGCGGATCAGCCGATGCTCGCGGTCTCCGAGCTTCTCCCGGAGCGAACGGATGTACACTTCAACGATGTTCTCGTCCCCGCCGAAGTCATAGCCCCATACTTTCTCGAGAATGAGCGCCTTGCTCGTGACGATCCCGTGGTTGACGACGAGGAACTTCAGCAGCTCGTACTCGGTCGGCGAAAGCTCCAGTATGCGGCTGTAGTACTGGATTTCCTTGCGCCGGTCTTCGATCCGGAACGGACCGAACGACGCCTCCCCGACGAGCATCGGGAACTGGTTGCGGATCCGCGCGTGGATGCGCGCGAGCAGCTCCTCGAAGCTGAACGGCTTCACCATATAGTCGTCGGCTCCGAGCATCAAGCCTTTGACCCGGTCGTCCACCTCATCCTTGGCCGTCAGCATGATGACCGCGACGTTTTCGGACTTTTTGAGCGTCCGGCACACCTCGAAGCCGTCCATCCCCGGCATCATGACGTCGAGGATGGCCACATGCGTGCGAAACAGCGGGAGGAGCGTCAATGCCGCCATCCCGTCCGGCGCCGTCTTCACCTCGAAGCCTTCATTCAACAGCCCGAGCTCCAGAAACTGCAAAATATTCGGCTCGTCGTCCACGACGAGAATACGGACGCCTTTGATCGGGTTCATCGGTTCGTTCGCTCCTTCTGCGCATCTATTGCTCCCAGGTGGCGTCCATGGCCTCCGGGTCTTTGCCCATCGATCCTCCCTATGGCTCTTGGTTCGCGGCTATATCCAGCCCTTCTCCTTCATGGCCCTCGTTCTGCGTCCTTGTCCGTTTGTTCCCCTTCTATAGCCTTGGACCGCGCCCTTGTCCATTCGTTCCTCTCTATGGCCCTTGGTCCGCGGCTATCAAGCCCTTCTCCTCTATGCCACTCGACCCACGTGCATGTCCCTTCGTTCCACGACATGGCCCCGGAGCGCCGCCTTTCCCCAGCATCGCGTCTATCGCCCTTGATCGCTCTATTATCCTTCCCGAGGCTGAAACGTGCCTGAAACGAAGCTGAAAATCGGCTGAAGCCTCGTCGCCCTACCGCGCAAGGAACGAACCAAAACCAAAAAGCCGGATTCCCGCTTGGGAATCCGGCAGGCATCGCCAGAGGAGATCAATAAGTCATCAGGGAGACGACGTCTACGCCGCCCAGCTTTTCGCGTCCGTTCAGGTAGCTGAGCTCGATCAGGAACGCCGCGCCCGCGATCTCGCCGCCCAACTGCTGGATCAGATTGATCGTCGTTGCGATCGTGCCGCCTGTCGCGAGCAAGTCGTCTGCAATGAGCACCTTTTGTCCGGGCAAGATCGCGTCTTTGTGTACCGCGAGCTTGTCCTTGCCGTACTCCAGATCGTAGCCGACTTCGACCGTTTCGCCGGGGAGCTTGCCCGACTTGCGGATCGGCACGAAGCCCACGCCGAGCGCCAGCGCCAGCGGAGCGCCGATGACGAAGCCGCGCGCCTCGGGGCCTGCGACGACGTCGATGTCCCAGCCTTGGACCTGCTCCTTCAGCGCGTCGATCGCGGCTTGGTATACCTTGCCGTTATTGAGAAGCGTCGTGATATCCTTGAACCGGATGCCCGGCTGCGGGAAATCGGGAATGACGCGGATATAATCTTTGAAATTCATGCGGTGAGATCCTCTCCTCCAATGGACTGTACGAATTGCATTATACACTTGTTGCCGTCGTCACGCCACGCTTAAGCATTTGCCAGCTGGCGCAGCCAGGCCTGCAGCTTCGAAAAGCTCATGCCCGCGAGCGCGGCCGCTTCCGCGCGCCGCTGCGCCTTGCGGTAGCGCTCGGATTCGTCGAGCGCCCGGCGCGGCGGATTCGCGACGACCTGCACCGAAGCCCGGTGCCGCCTGATAAAGCCGAGCTCGTCGAATATCTCCTGCATCAGACGCACGGCGGCGAGCGGCCAGCCGGTCCGATCCGCGACCTGCCGCAAAAAGCCGTCCGGCGCGTCGATCCATTCCGCCTGGCGGCGGAACAGCGCGTACACCTGGCCGAATTGCTCCCGGGTCGGAAATACGAAATCCGCACCGTCCCCGGACGCATCCCGGCTATCGTCGGCGAACAGATGGATTTCTTCGAGCGGCCCGCAATCCCGCATTGCGCAGGCGAGCCCGTCGAGCGCGTCGGCGCCATCCGGCAAACCGACGAGCGCGAGCCGGACCCCGCCCGCATGCCGCCTGGCATAGGGCGACTCGTCCGGTGCTCCGTCCGCCGGCACCCGACCGGCGGCCAGCCGCGATCCGTCGACGTAAAGCGCGGCGCCATGGAGCGCGATCGCGGCCGACTCCAGCCGCGCCAACGCCTGCGTCGACGCGCCCAGAACGAGCAGCGGCCCGGGCGCGTCGGCTAGCAAACGCAGCGCCTTCGTCCAATCCCGCTCCTGCCGGCGATCGAGCACGGGCAGCGCGGCGGGACGCCAATCCTGCAGCATGAACTGCACGCGGCGGCTGCCGTTCCACTCGTTGATCGCGAGCTCGCCCAGCACGTCGACCGCACCGCTGCCGATCAGCCTCGCCGCTTCTTCGCCGAAGCCGAAGCCGACCGCCTCCAGCCTTCGGCCGCCTTGGGCGAGCAGGGCGCGCAGATGCTTGCCCTCCTTGCCCATCGCCTTCGCGTCGGCGACCGACGCCTCGCGCAGGACGAGCCGCGGCGTCGGATTGCCGTTGCCGTAAGGCTCGAGGGCGCTCAACTGTTCCGCGGCCTCGAGCGTCAGCTCCGCCGCCTGGCAGCGCAGGTCCGCCTTCTTTTTCGGCGTCCAGTCTTCGGCCGTCAGCCAAGCCGCCGCCAGCGCGCCCAGCTTCGCCTCGAGCGCTTCGACCTTGTCCCTGCGGATCGTCATGCCCGCGGCCGCCTGGTGCCCGCCGAAGTGCTCCATCTCGTCCGCGCATTCGCGCAGCGCCGCATACAGATCGAAGCCGTCGATCGAACGGGCCGACCCTTTGCACTTGCCGGTCTCCGGATCGTGCGCGAGCACGACCGTCGGCCGATAGTGGCGCTCCACCAGCTTCGAGGCGACGAGACCCGCGATCCCCGCGTTCCACCCGTCTCCCGCCAGCACGATGACCGGCAGCGGCACGCCGCCGTTCTCGGCGATTCGCCGCTGCCAGGCCGCCTCCGCCTCGACTACCGTCTCGTCCACGAGCTGCTGGCGCTCCCGATTCAGTTGGTCCAGCGCAAGCGCGAGCCGTTCGGCCTCCTCGTCGTCTTCCGCGACGAGCAGCCGCACCGCGCCGTCCGCTTCGGCCAGACGCCCACCGGCATTGAGCCGCGGGGCGAGCCCGAACGCGATCCGGCCGCTGGACAGCCGGCCCGGCTCCGCGCCGCAAATTGCCGCGAGCGCCCGGATGCCGGGCGAAGGACGCCGGTTCATCTCGGCGAGCCCGAGCTTGACGATCGCGCGGTTTTCATCCGTCAGCGGCATGAGATCCGCGACAATGCCGATGGCCGCAAGGTCGGATAAGGAGAGGTCCGGCTCACCGATCAAAGCGTGCGCCAGCTTGAAGGCGACGCCCGCGCCGGACAAACCCTTGAACGGATATGTACAGTCCGGCTGCTTCGGATTGACGAGCGCGACCGCGGCGTCCGGCAGCACGGGCGGGGCCTCGTGGTGGTCGGTTACGACGACGTCGATGCCAAGCTCGCGGGCGTAGGCAATTTGCTCGACGGCGCTGATGCCGTTGTCGACCGTGATCAGCAGCTTCACGCCCGCCTCCGCCGCCAGATCGATCGCGCCGGCGTTCAGGCCGTAGCCCTCGCGGCTGCGATGCGGAATGTACGTATCGAACCGCGCGCCCAGCCTGCGCAGCAGCCTCGTCATGAGCGCCGTCGAGGTGACGCCGTCCGCGTCGTAATCGCCGTAGACGCGGATATACTCGCCCGCGTCCAGCGCCTGCCGGATCCGGGCGACCGCTTCGCGCATCCCTTTCATCCCGAACGGGTCGTGAAACTGCTGCGGACCCGCTTCCAGAAAACGCCGCGCCTCGGCCGGGTCGGTCCAGCCCCGCGCGGCGAGCAGCCGACCGACCAGCGGCGGCACGTCAAGCGCGGCCGCCAGCTCCGCCGCCGCGCCTTCGTCCGGATCCGAGATCGTCCATCGGTATTTCTGTCTCAATTCCTTTCCTCCTCGTCGATTGCTGCGGCTTTTCGCTTCTCCGGGCACGATGGTTCCGCGCAAACTCCTCCAAGCCCAATCAAACAGCAACTCCGCCCGACGGCGGAGCGGGCGCTCACCTATCGCACGCCCGAAAGACGAGGACTCCGCCGGAGTGCGGCGGAGTCGGCTCGTCTATTGGAGAAGCGTCGGGAGCTCTTCTTCGTGATGGTTGGACTTGTAGGGGTAGCCGGGATCGTAAGGCTCCACGCGAATGCTCGCATCCGTCACGTGCAGGAACCGCTTGGTCAGCTGGCGCCGCACGCGGAGCGCGACATCGTGGCCTTCGAAGACGGAGATGCGGGGGTTGACCCGAATGACGACTTCCACGAAGACGTAGTGTCCTTGCTCCCGCGCCCTCAGCTCGTCGACGGCGACGACGCCGTCCACCCGTTGAATCGCCTCGAGCAGCGACTGGACGTCGACCTCGTCGGCGCCGCGGCGCTCGACGGCGCGGATGGCCGACGACGCCTGGCGAAAGCCCATCCGGAGGACGAAGACGCCGACGACGAGGCCGGCGGCCGGGTCGAGCACATATAGGACCGGCATATGGAGCAGGTCGCCCGTCATCGCGCCCGTCGCGCCGACGAGTGCCGTCAGCGAGGCGAAGACGTCGGCGCGATCCCCGCGCGCCGTCTCCGTCCGGATGCCGAGCTTGGCGTCGTGATGGCGCTTGTAGCGAACGAGCCCTTCCCGGACGCCCATGCCCGCGGCGATGACGACGACGGCGCCCCAGCCCGGGGCCTTGTCCTCGCCGGACGCGATCGAACGCAAGGACGAAAGCCCGATTTCCAGACCGGCCAGCAGCAGGAGCGCCGACATGACGACGGCGATCACCGCTTCGGACGACTGGCGGTCGTCCTGCGCATATGCTGGCCTTCCGGCACGCCGCAGCCGCATGTAAGCGGTCGTCGCGCCTGCGAAATCCGCGGCGGAATGGCAAGCATCCGCCATCAGCGCTTTACTTCCGGTTAGCCAGCCCGCCGCGGCTTTGCAGACCGACAGCCCGAGCAGTCCCCAGAGGGATACTTTGACGCCGTGCTCGACGTGAACGGTCCGATATTCCGTCATGGCCTAGCCTCCTCTTAACGTAGCCGGATCAAGGAGCGGTTTGCGCCTTGACCGGCTTGTTCGGCTTCGCTCTGCGCTTCATCCAGAACCACAGCGGGCTCGCGATGAAGATCGAAGAATACGCGCCGCTGATCAAACCGAAGATCATGGCAAGAGAGAACATCTTGATCGATTCGCTGCCGAAAATGTACAAGCACAGGGCGGCGAAAGCGACCGTCAGAACGGTATTGATGGACCGGGTCAGCGTCTGGAGAATGCTGTCGTTGACGACTTTGGCGAGATCCGCTTCGGATTTGACTTTCGCGAAGCGCATATTCTCGCGGATCCGGTCGAAGATGACGACGGTGTCGTTGATCGAGTAGCCGATGATGGTCAGGACCGCCACGATAAACGGCAGGTTGACCTCCAGCCGGAAAATCGAGAACAGCGTGATGACGATGAAGGCGTCATAGAGCAGCGCGAGAACCGAAGCGATGGCGTACCGCCATTCGAAGCGGATCGCGATGTAGATGATGATCCCGAGGCTCGCGATCAGGATGCCGCGAAGGGCGTTGACCTGCTGCTCCTTGGCGATGTCGACGTCGACGATGTTTTTCTCGAACGACGCTTTGTCGTCGAACTGCTTTTTGAAGTCCGTCTCCAGCTTCGCCTGGTCCGCTTCGGTCAGCGCGTGCTTGAAGCGGACGGAGATGCGCTCGGCGGCGACGGTCGTCGTATGGTCGCCGAGATTTTCGTCCGCGAGGAACTGCTTGACCTTCGCGTCGTCCACCGGCTTCGTGACGCTGATGTCGACCGAAGTGCCCGACTGGAAGTCGATTCCGTAGTTGAGCCCGAAAATGGAGAGCGAGAGAACGCCCAGCAGCACGAGGACGATCGAGATCGCCATGAGCGGCTTGCTCCACTTCATGAAGTCGAAGTCGTGGAACTTATAGCGCACGGATCTCACTCTCCTTTACGCCATAATAGGATAGTTTGTTGAACTTGCCGCTCTTGACGATCAGATGCATGAAGAAACGCGGCAGGAAGATGTTGGTCAGGATGTTGATGATGATGCTCGCCAACAGGACGACGGCGAAGCCCTTGACGGAGCCTTGGCCGATGAAGTACAGCACGGCGCCGGCGATGAGGTTCGTGATGTGGGCGTCGATGATCGTGCGGAAGCTGTTCTTGTTCCCCGCGCGAAGCGAAGAAGGAATGCTCTTGCCGGAACGAATCTCGTCCTTGATCCGTTCGGCGGTGATGATGTTCGAGTCGACGGCGATCCCGATCCCGAGCACGAAAGCCGCGATGCCGGGCAGCGTCAGCGTCGCGCCCATCAGCCACATGACGGCGAGCAGCAGCCAGACGAACACGATCAGACAGATGTTGGCCACCAGGCCGGGCAGCCGGTAGAAGAAGAACATGAAGAGCAGAATCATGGCCGAAGCGATGCCGCCGGCGAGCAGCGTCTCTTCGAGCGACTTCTGCCCGAGCGTCGCGCCGACGCTTTGCGTATATTTCTCGGTCAGCTTCAGCGGCAGGGCGCCGAGATTGATCGTATCGGCGAGCGCCTTGGCGTCGGCGGGCGTCGGTTGGCCCGAAATGACGGCCGTGCCGTCCATGAAGGTCGACTGGACGACGGGATCGGACAACAGGTCTTCGTCCAGGTAGATGGCGAGGCGCTGCTTCGGCACCGAGCCGGACAAGCGCGAGGAAATCTCTTCGAATTTCTTCTTGTCCTTGACCTTGATCGCGACGAGCGGCTCGCGCAGGTTGTTGTATTCGACCTTGGCCGCGCCTTCGACGAATTCGTCCCCGTTCAGCTCGATTTTGCAGTAGTCGGTCTCGGACTTGCAGCCATCCGCGCTGCGGAAAGTCAAACTGGCCGGCTTCTTCAGCATCGTGCGAACTTCTTCCTCGTTCGCGACGCCCGCGATCTTGACGCGGATCCGGTTTTTGCCTTCGGTCGTGACCTCGGGCTCTGCGATCCCCGTGCTGTTAATGCGCTTCTCGATGCTCTCCGCCGTTTTGTTCAGCGAATCCTTGGTAACTTGGCCTTCTCCCGTCAACGGAGAAGCTTCGTACAAAATCTCGAAGCCGCCTTTCAAATCGAGCCCGAGCTTGGTATCGTGCAGCAATCCGGGGCTTGTCCATGCGATAACCCCGAACGAGACGAGTACCACGAGCACGAAAGCGAGCATACGGTTCATGTTGTGTTGCCGACCCCTTTCGATTCTCAATGTTCCTATTATACCTACGCGCTTAAATGGAAGTCAATTTGTCGAAAAAGCCGGGAACGCCCCGAAAACGCCCATGCAGCGCGGCTCTTCCCCGTTTCCCGACGCGTCTTTTCCCGTCGCCGGACGCCTTCCTTGGACGTATATCGGCGGGCGGTTGCCCGCTGCCGGGTCGCCTTCGTCCCTTTCGGCGGCACCTCCGTTCCACGACGAAAAAGACCGTCCCGCAAGTCCTCGACTCTCGCAAGACGGCCGATCTTTGCTCCGAGCCCGCACCGCTTCGGCTCCGCAAGCGGCTTAGCGCCGCTTTTCCCCGCGGTACATGCTCAGAGTGATGAAGTTCATGTACTGCGTCACCTTCAGGGACAGGATGTCGTTCACGACCGCGTGCAGCGGAGGGGTGCCGCTCTTGTGGTATTTGTCGCTGACGCATTCCCAGACATCCGGTCCGCTCACCTGATCGTACCCGAGCAGCCGGAACTCCTCCGCTTTGCTCTCGCACAGCTGCGCGAGCGTGCTGTTCAACTCGGGTCCCCCGCCCGCTTTCAGCTCTTCCTCCGATTCCGTCACGGCAGCTCCTCCTCTCCCCGACGCCTTGGCTGCGCCTTCGGCGTTCAATCGCTCATCGGACTGTATGACTTCTCCGCCCCGGTCCGATATTCCTGCACGCGCGAAGCGAAATCGCAGGGCTTGTCATGAGTTCGGACAAACCCCGCATAAGCTGTGAAATAAAGCCAGTACCCGAAAAAGAGGGATGACCATGTCCGTTCGCAAGCAAACCTTCATCCAGGGCGCCATGATCCTGTTGGCCGCGGGGCTTGTCAACCGCCTGCTCGGCTTCGTTCCCCGCATCGCCCTGCCCCGGCTGATCGGTGCCGAAGGCGTCGGCCTCATCCAGCTCGTCTTTCCTTTTCTCATCGTCATGCTCACCGTCATCACCGGCGGCCTCCCGCTTGCCGTCGCCAAGATGGTCGCCGAAGCGGACTCCCGCGGTCGCAACGGCGAATCGCGCAAGGTGCTTCGCATCGCGATGTCGATCGCGCTGAGCCTCGGATTGATCGCCGCCGCGGTCTGTCTTGCGCTGGCCGACTGGATTTCGTCCCGCATCATGACCGATCCGCGGGTGCACACGGCCTTTTTGGCCATCATCCCGGTGATGCCGCTCGTGGCCGCGTCCTCCGTTTGGCGGGGGTACTTTCAAGGCAAGCAAAACATGATCCCGCCCGCAATCTCGCAGACGGTCGAAACGATCGTGCGCATCGTCCTGACGCTCCTGCTCGCCTATCTGCTGCTGCCGTTCGGAATCGAAGCCGCCGCGGCTGGCGCCATGTTGGGCACGGGCGCGGGAGAACTGGCGGGCCTGCTCGTCCTGTGGGTGCAGGTCCGGCGAGAGCGGGCCCGGCCTGACGAGACGCCTCGAGACGGGCAATTGCCCGCGGTCGAAGCCGCTGCGACACGGAAGCTGTCGCGCAGCCTGATCGGCCTGGCGCTGCCGGTGACGGGAAGCCGGATGATCGGCTCGCTCTCCTATCTGCTGGAATCGATCCTGACGACGCGCAGCCTCGTGCTCGCCGGCCTGACGGCGGCGGCCGCGACGACCCAGTACGGCGCGCTGCAAGGGATGGCGATCCCGCTCATTCTCTTGCCGGGGACACTGACGTTCTCCTTGGCGACGTCGCTCGTTCCTTCGCTCTCCGAAGCCGCCGCCGTAAACGATTGGGCCGCCATCCAAAAGCGTCTGCACCAATCCATGCGGCTCGCGGTCGTCACCGGCGCGCCGTTCGTCGCGCTCATGACGCTGTTCGCCGATCCGCTCTGCGCCATCCTGTACGGAGACGCCTCGGTCGGCAGCATGCTGGGCTGGCTGGCGCCCGTCGCCGTCTTCCTTTATATGCAATCGCCGCTCCAGGCCGCGTTGCAAGCGCTGAACCGGCCGGGCACGGCGCTGTTCAATACGTTCGTCGGCGCGATGGTAAAGCTCGTGCTTATCATCCAGCTGGCTTCGCGCCCCGAACTCGGCATCAAGGGCGCCGTCATCGCCATCTCCGTCAATATGGCGCTCGTCACGCTGCTGCATTGGATCAGCGTCGCGCGATTGACGGGCTTTCGGCTGCTCCCGAGCGACTTTCTTAAAGTCGGCGCCGCGATGACCGTGATGGGCGCCGTCGCGCTGTGGGTGTGGAACCGCAATTTGCTGCCCGGCCGCGTCTGGGATCTGTCGGCCGCGTCCGCCATCTCTATCGTCGTCTATCTAGTGCTCCTCGTCGCGATGAAGCTGATCGACCGGCATGACGTGGCCCGCGTGCCGATCCTGGGCCGGCTGTTCCGGTAATTACCGCTTCCGGTCGACATAGAGCCGGCCCCGGTGATCGAGGCTGCAGAAAAACACCTGTCCCACGTCCTTGATCCCCCGCTCCCGCAGCTCCTGCTTCAGCCAAAACAGATTGCGGCCGCTTTTCGCCAAATTGTCCTCCTGCACTTCGCCGTCGAGGATGAGCGGCAGGGGCAGCACCTCGTAGCGGAAACGAGGCTGCTGCAACCCGTGCTGCGGTTCGTCGGCGGCGCCTGCCGGATCCCGCCGTCGGTCGCGCAAATCCTCCCGTTCGGGCACCGCCGCCCGGGGCAGAACGGACAGCTTGCCGCTCGATTCGAGGACGGCCAACTCGACTTGGTTCACATTGTCCACCTTGTTCTCCCGAAGCTGCATCATCAGGTCGTCCAGACTGTAACGCTGGCGCTTCATTTCCTCCCAGTTCAGATGGCCGCCGCTGATGATGACGCTGGGCGATCCGTCGAACCACATGCGCAGCTTGCGGCTTTTCAAGGTAAAGTAGGAGATCGCGAGTTGAATGAGGACGAGCATCACCATCGGCGCGATCGTGATCCAGAGCGACCGGTCCGTGCTCTCGATCGAGAGCACGGCGATTTCGGCGAGCATGATCGAGATGACCATGTCAAAGACGGACAGCTTGCCGATCTCGCGTTTGCCCATCAGTCGCAGGACGAAGAACACGAAGAAATACATCAGCGTCGTGCGCGACAAAACCGCCGTCAGTTCCACGCGAATTTCCTCCTCAGTCATTCTCGGGAAAGTCTGCATGCGCTTGTAGTGTCACCGCTGCCCGCCGCGCTCATGCAATTCGGGCGCGCGCCGGAAAAAATGGCAAAGCGCCTTGTACTACCCGCCCGAACAAGCCCATACAATGGTACAAAATGCGTATTCGCGAAGGAGTGCATGCCGATGAATCCGATTCCCCGCGTCTCAGGCTTCCGCATCACCTCCCCCTTGCTGTCCGGCATCGTCTGGTCGATCATCTGGCTGGGGGCGGGGACTTTGCTATTATCCTTGCTGCTCTACAGCTCCTCGCTGTCCGAATCCAACATCCTGCCTTGGGTGTACGGAACGCACGGCGCGGCGTCGCTCGCCGGCGGCTTCACCTCGGCGCGGCGGTCCGGCAAACGCGGGTGGTACATCGGCGCCATGACCGGGCTGCTCTATGTCGTTCTGGTCATCCTCACCGGTTTCCTGTCCCAGAACATCGACTGGTCCTCCCGCATTCCGCTGCTCGCGATCGTCGCGCTTTTCGCCGGCGCATTCGGCGGCATGCTCGGCGTAAATACGGGGAGCGCCGGATCGTCCGGGGGCAAACGGTAAACGATTGGCGGCCGCTAGACGGGCAGCGGTCATTTTGGCAAAACGGCAAATCAAGGGCGGTCCGGGAGCGCAGGCGTTCCGAGGACCGTCTTTTTAGCACGGCGGGATACTAGCTCCCTTCCTTTTGGGGCATATTGGCAACTAGACAACCACAAAGCAGGGGGACTATCCAATGTGGGCCATCCATTCCATGGCGACGATCTCGGCGCTCACCGCTGTCGCCGCCGCTTTGCTGATCCGCTGGGTCGGCGGACGGGGGCCGCTCGAAGCGGTCGGCATCTGGCTGCGCCTGCTCGCCGTATCGCCGAGGGCGCTGCTCTTTTTCGCGGCACTGCTGACGATTTTGCTCGCGAACAAATACGAGCTTCGGCTGGAGGCGCTGTTTCCCGAACCGAAGGACCTCACTGCCGCGTTGACGGACTGGGAAGGCGCGTGGCAGGGGCGGCTGCAGCGGCGATTGGCGTCGCCCGCGCTTACTTGGACTTGCGCGCTATTGTACCTCGTGATTTTTCAAGCATTCGTGATCACCTCCATTACGTTGTATGCGAGCGAACGGAACAAGCGGCTGTATTACGCGTTTTGCACGGCTTTGCTGCTCGACTACTTGATCGCGATGCCGTTTTTTTTGCTTCTTCCGGTAAACGAGGCTTGGCATGTCGCGCCTCAGATTCGTTTTCTGATGCTCGACGTTTATCCCGAGTTCGAGTCCCAGTACCGGCGTCTGTCCGGCCTCGACAATTGTTTCCCGAGCCTGCATACCGCCATTTCCGTCACGACGGCGCTCATCGCGCTAAGGTCCGGCCGGCGAAAATGGGCGCTGCTCGCTTGGCTTCACGCCGGAGCGATCCTGTTCTCGATTTTTTACCTCGGCATCCATTGGGCGACCGATATGCTGGCCGGGATCGCGCTCGCGGCAGTCGCTTCGGCGACAGGCTGGGCAGTCGGGGGTTGGGCGGCACGCGCGGATCGTCCCGAGGAAGGCCGGAGCCTGCGGGGCAAGCTGGCCTCCTCCCGATATACCGGGTCTTGAACGCGCCGTAGACGGAATTGCAAGTGAAAACGGCTTTGCCGTCTTCCCCGATGGCGACTCGTTTTTTCGGAGGTCATACAGAAGTAGATAGGGGTAAAACTTATCCATTCTGTATGACACAAAATGGCTGCTCGTCTCCCTCTCGGGAAACAGGCAGCCATTTGCTTGGATCGGAACAGCGTCAATCAAGCTTCTCCTTCGGATTTCTCCTGGGAACGCGCCGTGACGTTGTTGATCGCCGAACGTTCGAACGTCAGCTTCGTGACGTCGTTCACTTTCAAAACGATGGTATCGTCGGTGATTTGATCGATCGAGCCGTGGAGACCGCCGATCGTCGTCACCTTGTCGCCCTTTTTCAGCGCGCGCAGCATGGAGTTGCGATCTTTCGATTTTTTCTGTTGCGGGCGAATCAGCAGGAAGTAGAAGATGACGAACATGAGCACGAACGGCAAAAGCGTCATCAGCAAGCTGCTTCCGCCTGCGTTGTCAGCCAAATAAAGCATCGTATATCCCCCCTTTCGTCAGAATCCGCTTTCGTTATGGGCCATGCCGTATTTCTCGAAGAACTCATCCCGGAAGTCGCCCAAGCGGTCTTCGCGGATGGCTTGTCTGACTTCGGCCATCAGATGGACGAGGAAATGCAAGTTGTGAATCGTCGTCAGCCGCAGGCCGAACATCTCGTCGGCCCGGATCAGGTGGCGGATGTAGGCACGGGAATAATGCCGGCAGGCGTAGCAATCGCACTCGGGATCGATCGGACCGAAGTCCTCCGCGAACTTGGCGTTTTTGACGACGAGCCGGCCTTGGCTCGTCATCGTCGTGCCGTTGCGGGCGATCCGCGTCGGCAGGACGCAATCGAACATATCGACGCCGCGGATGCTGCCTTCGACGAGCGCGTCCGGCGATCCGACCCCCATCAGGTAACGGGGCTTGTTGCTCGGGAGCAGCGGAACCGTATGCTCCAGCACCTCGTACATGATGTCCTTGGATTCGCCTACGCTCAAACCCCCAATAGCATACCCCGGAAAATCCAGGGAAGTCAAATCCGCCGCGCTTTGCGCGCGAAGGTCTTTGTGCATGCCGCCCTGGACGATCGCGAACAGCCCTTGGTCGTGAGGCCGGGCATGCGCCTTCAGGCATCGCTCCGCCCAGCGGCTCGTCCGTTCGGTCGACTGCTTGACGTATTCGTATTCGGCCGGATAGGGCGGACATTCGTCGAACGCCATCATAATATCCGAGCCGAGGGCGTTTTGGACGTTCGTCGCCACTTCCGGCGAGAGGAACAGCTTGTCGCCGTTCAAGTGAGAGCGGAACGCCACGCCCTCCTCCGTAATTTTGCGCATCTCCGCCAAGGAGAACACTTGGAAGCCGCCGCTGTCCGTCAGGATCGGGCGGTCCCAGTTCATCATCTTGTGCAAGCCGCCCGCCGCCCGCACAAGCTCGTGGCCGGGCCGGAGAAACAGGTGGTACGTGTTGCTCAGGATGATTTGCGCGTTCAACGCCTTGAGCTCTTCGGGGCTGATGCCCTTAACGGTCGCCTGCGTCCCGACGGGCATAAACGTCGGCGTATCGATGACGCCGTGGGGCGTGTGCACGCGGCCCAGACGGGCGCCCGTCTGAGCGCAGGTCTTGATCAATTCGTAGCGAATGGCGGACATGGTACGAAAATCGGTCCCTTCTCTAGGTGATGAACATCGCGTCGCCGAAGCTGAAAAAGCGGTATTGCTCGGCGACGGCCTCACGGTAGGCCGAGAGAATTGCTTCGCGGCCGGCGAGGGCGCTGACGAGCATCACGAGCGTCGACTTCGGCAAATGAAAGTTCGTCAGCAGGGCGTTTACGAGGCGGAATTCATAGCCCGGATAAATGAAAATATCCGTCCATCCGCTGCACGGTTCGATCGGCCTTTCGCCGAACCGTCCTCCGACCGTCTCCAACGTGCGGGCCGAGGTCGTGCCTACCGCGACGACGCGTCCGCCTTCGGCCCGAGCCCGATTCAGCAGGGCCGCGCTCTCCGGACTGACGGAGTACCATTCCTCGTGCATCCGATGTTCCAGGACGTTCTCGACCGCCACCGGGCGGAAGGTGCCGAGGCCGACGTGCAGCGTCACCCGGCAGATCCGGACGCCCCATGCCTCGAGCTCGGCCAGGAAGTCGTCCGTAAAATGGAGACCGGCCGTCGGCGCCGCGGCGGAGCCTTCGTGACGGGCGTAAACCGTCTGATAACGGTCGCGGTCGTCCAGTCTTTCCTTTATATAAGGAGGCAGCGGCATCTCGCCGAGCCGATCCAGCAATTCGTTAAAGATGCCTTCATAGGCAAAACGGATGAGTCTGGCGCCCATCTCGCCTTCTTCTTCTACGACGGCGGTGAGAATCGGTTTCACTTTTTGTTCCGAATCGAGATCCGCGCCGCCAAAATGCAGGATCGCGCCTTTGCGGATCTTCTTGCCGGGACGTACGAGTGCCTCCCATAGGTCGCCTTCGATATTTTTGAGCAGCAATAGCTCGACCTTGGCGCCCGTATCCGCCTTGGTGCCGAACAGGCGCGCGGGGATCACCTTCGTATCGTTCAGGACGAGCGTGTCGCCCGGGCGAAGATAGTCCTTCAAGTCCCGAAAGGACCGATGCTCGACCGCGCCGGTGTCGCGGTGCAGGACAAGCAGTCGGGAAGACGTTCGGTCCTTTAGCGGCGTCTGCGCGATCAGGCGCTCGGGCAATTCAAAGTCATAATCGCTTACGTTCATCCGTTGCCATCCTTCTCCAGCGCAATATCCTTATAATAGTATTTCAGAATCGATTGATAGTCATACCCTTGGTCGGCCAGACCTTTGGCCCCCCATTGCGACAAGCCGAGGCCGTGACCGTTGCCTTGGCCGCTGATGACGAATTGCGCCTGCGCCGTAATGGCGCGGATTTTGCCGCCGCCGCTCAGTACGATCGCGCTGCCGCTGTCGAACGAACGCGTGGCGCCGTCGCCGCCAAGCACCTGAAGCGGGCCGGACTGAACGGGCAGCTCGCGCTTGGCGCCGTCCGCTCCCATGACAGTGAAGCGGCCCGTCTCCTCGATTTCGAACAGCGTGCTCTTGACGCCGCCCAGCGCGCTGCGCAGATTGTCGCCCGTAATCGCGACGGGCTTGCCGTTGGCCGACAGCTTGATCGCCCGGCCGGACGCGCCCTTCTCGGATACTTCCAGCGTCTGCAGCGGTCCTTGAATCTTGTTGCTCGCGCCCAGCTTGTTATTGAGATTGGTCAGCAACTGATCTCCTGTGTATGGACCCTCAACCCAGCTGTAGTTCGTATATTCGGGCACTTTGTCCAGCAGGACGGCGGTCGCACCGGCGTTCAACCGCGCAAGCGGGGTTACGTCGTTCTGAACGAGCGGGATTTTCCGCACCGCCACGTCGTTCGCCGTCACCCGGACCACCGGCAGGCCGGCGTCGTTTTTCTGCCCTTGATCGGCGGCCATGTCGCTCCGGATATAGCCAATCTCGCCCGTGCTCAGCGCGATCCGGAACCAGTCCGGCTTGCCCTGCTGCGGCCCTTCGTCGGGACTCTTGACGACGCCGGCGAGATAGGGCGTCGTATTGCCCCAGATCTCGACCGGATCGGCCGTGATGCCGCCCGCGTTCGACGAGAACACGGCGTTGATGATTTTGCCGCCGGACGTCATAACTTCGCCGGCCGTCGCTTGGACGCCCGCGATGGCGCTCGGATTTTCCGAGGTCGTGCCGTTGTACGCCTGACTGTATGTAGAGTCCACGACCTGGGCTACCTGATACTGGTTGCCCATCGACAGCGCGTAGGAACGTGCGGCGACGGCTTGCGCCTTTTGCGCCTCGGCGGGCCAGCTCGACGGAATTTCGGCGCCGACGACGGCGTACAAATACTGCTCGAGGCCGACAACGTTCACAACGGCCAGGTTGTTGTTCAGCACGCTCATCTCCAGATTGCCGCGGTAGCTTCGCTTGCTGCGCTCGACGACCTGGATGGGCGCGTCGCCGGCCGGGCCGGCGAGCAGCGCGGCGGTCGAGCCCGCGGGAAGCCCGTAGAGCGGGACGGCCGCGCCGGCCGGGTTGGCCGTCACGTCGTTGCGGACGACCGCGTACGGATCGTTCGAAGCCGGCTTTGCAACTGCGAAGCCGGCAGCCGACGCGGCCTGCAGGACGCGATCCTGCTCGCCCGCGTCCGAGGCTTGACCGACGCGGACGACGTAGGAGGCGCCGCCGGCAGCGGGCTTCACCGCCGGGAAGGCGTCCAGCCCGGCATTGCCGATCTGCTCGGCTGCAGCGGCCGCTTCGGCCAAGCTGCTATAGGGGCCGGCTTCGACGGCCAACGGCCCGCCGACAAAAGCGGGCGTGAGCGACGATCCGCCCGCGACGCCGGCGTTCGTCCATTTGGAGAGCGCGGACTTGGCGAGCGCGGCCGTCGCGAAGCCGCCTTCGGATACCTGATAAACGGCCGCGCCCCGCTTGATCAGCTTGGTCACGGCGCCGGCCTTGGAGGAGGCCTGGATCTTTTTCAGCGCGTTCGCCGCGGCGGTCGGATCCGCCGTTTCCAGCACGACGACGCGATAGCCGTCAACCGCGAACCGGACCGAAGCGCCTGCCGCGATCGTCGCGAAAGCGCCGCCTGCTTGCCAGGAGAGCGAAATGCCGTCGGTCGACACGAGGGTCGCTGACGGCGTCGTCGACTGATACTTCGACCCCAGATCCAGGAAGAGCGCCACTCGAATCTGCTGGGGCACCGAGACGGCCCCGTAGGCAGGCACGCTGGCCGACGTCAAAGCGAGCGCCGCGAGCATCGCGGCGGTAAGCCGCGTGCGGCGGCGTTGAGACAAGGTCATGTTGGTTTCCCTCCGTCGTTCGGTTTAGTGTCCGGCAGCCGGCATACGCCGTCCGCGCAGATAGGGGTGCGTCCGAAAAGCCGGTACCGATGCCTCGCGATGAGGCGGTACAGCGCCCGGCTGACGCCCTTCATGCCGGGCAAGCCGCCCAAGACGGCCAGCCAGCGCAGCGAAGGCACCTCCTGCAGAAGCCGCATGACGGCCTCCGAGCCGCCGTACAGCCGGCCTGCTTCGTCCGTTACGTGCAGTTGGGCGGCCAGGCGCTCCGCGGGCACATGCGCGATCGCGGGCCAGGAAGGAATCGATCCTTCTTCGAGCGACTGCAGCGTCGCGTAGCGTATCTCGCTCCGCGTGCGCAGCGTCTGCAGCTTGGCGACGGTGGCAAGACACAGATTGCATTCTCCGTCGTAGACGACGGTCAGCGCGGGACGGGGCAATGCGTCGTCCCCTCGCCAGTTCATGACGGCTCCGGCACGGGCAGGCCCAGATGCCGGTAAGCCGCATGGGTCACGATCCGTCCGCGGGGCGTCCGCTGAAGGAAGCCGATCTGCATTAGGTACGGCTCGTAGACGTCTTCGATCGTCTGGCTCTCCTCGCCGATCGACGCTGCGATCGTGTCGACGCCGACCGGGCCGCCGCGAAAGCTTTGGATCATCGCCTGCAGCATTTTGTGGTCGATCGCGTCGAGTCCCATCGGGTCGACCTGGATGCGCTCGAGCGCCTCGCGGGCGAGCTGCTCGGTGATGATGCCGTCGCCGCGCACTTGGGCGTGGTCCCGCACCCGCTTGAGCAGCCGGTTCGCGATCCGGGGCGTCCCCCGGGCGCGCCGCGCGATCTCCCGCGACGCCTCGCCCAGAATGCCGACGTTCAGCAGATCCGACGTCCGGCTGACGATATAGGCTAGCTCGTCCTCCGTATAGAATTCGAGACGGCTCACGACGCCGAACCGGTCGCGCAACGGCGCCGACAGCAATCCCGCGCGTGTCGTCGCGCCGATCAGCGTGAACCTTGGCAGATCGAGCCGCATCGACCTCGCGCTCGGCCCTTTGCCGATTACGAAATCCAGCGCGAAGTCCTCCATCGCGGGATACAGCACTTCCTCGACGGTGCGATGTAAACGGTGGATCTCGTCGATGAACAGCACGTCGTTCTCCTGCAGATTCGACAGGATCGCCGCCAAATCCCCGGGCCGCTCAATCGCAGGTCCGCTGGTCGTGCGGATATTGACGCCGAGTTCGTTGGCGATGATGTTGGACAGCGTCGTCTTGCCGAGGCCCGGCGGGCCGTACAGCAGGACGTGGTCGAGCGCCTCCTGGCGCAGCTTCGCCGCCTCGATATAGATTTTCATGTTTTCTTTAACTTGCGATTGGCCGATGTATTCGGCCAAATATCGCGGACGCAGGCTGAATTCAGCCGGTCCGTCCTCTACCATCAAATGAGCGGTCACGATCCGGTCTTCCACCCGTACGGCCCCCTCTCCCGCTCCTCAATCGTTAACCTTGGAACAACTGCTGCAGCGCAAGCTTCATGAGCGCGTCCGGCGACGCGTCGGGCTTCGCCTGATCGCGGATCGCCCCCCAGGCGCGGTCCAGCTCGACGTCCCGATAGCCGAGACCCGCAAGCGCTTCGCGCGCCGCCGCCCAGTTCGAGGACTCTTCCTCGCCCATCGTGAGCTGGCTCGCCGGCGCTACAAGGGCGATGCCATGCATCCGGTCGTCGTACACCCCGAGCTTGTCCTTCAGGTCGAGAATCATCCGTTGGGCGGTCTTCTTCCCGATGCCGGGCAGCTTGGTCAAGAACGTCAGATTTTCCTGCTGGATCGCCGCGGCGACCGTCTCCGGCCGCCCGCCCGCGAGGACGCCCAGCGCGACCCGGGGCCCGATGCCGGACACGTCGAGCAGCTTGCGGAACAGACTCTGCTCGTCCCGCGTCGGAAAGCCGAACAGCTGAATCGCGTCCTCGCGGACGTGATGATGAATGAACAATTGCACCGGCTCTTCGCTCCGGGCGAGCGCATATGGATTCGGCACGAACACCCGGTACCCGATATCCCGCACGTCCAGCACGACGTACTCCATTTCGATATGGGCTACGCGCCCTACTAAGTAATCGATCAAGATCGCGTCACTCCGTTCATTCTCTCGTTCAATCCGACGGAGTGCGCATGGCAGATCGCCACCGCCAGCGCGTCGGCCACGTCGTCCGGCTTCGGCACCGTCGACAGCTTGAGGAGACGCTTGACCATCTCCTGCACTTGCTTCTTCTCGGCGCCGCCGTAGCCAACGACCGCCTGCTTCACCTGCATCGGCGTATATTCGCCGACCGGAATGCCGCGCTGCGCCGCCGCCAGTAAGAACACGCCGCGGGCTTGTCCGACGCTGAACGCGTTCGTGACATTTTTGTTGAAGAAGAGCTTCTCCACCGCGATCCGCTCCGGTCGGTACTGATCCAGCAGTTGGCAGGACGCCTCGTAGATCTGGACCAGCCGCTGCTCCTGGGGCGT
The DNA here is from genome assembly GCF_020731285.1 of Cohnella baijiui. GTDB lineage: Bacteria > Bacillota > Bacilli > Paenibacillales > Paenibacillaceae > Cohnella. The sequence goes on along the minus strand of NZ_JAJFOW010000048.1, from coordinate 25,172 downwards.
GTGGGCGGCGGTCTGGATGCTCCCGTATTGCACGGGGACGAGACGATGCCCGATCTTGTCCACGAATCCGAATCCCATGATCGCGATGCCGGGGTCGATACCCAATACGCGCATGAAGCAACCCCGCTCTCTAGTCGTCATTTCAAACAGCCTACTTGATTATACCAAATGATTGAGAGGATGAGAACAAATACCGAACACCGGATTTAGAGGTTAGCAGTTCGGGAAAGACAGCCCCTCAACACGCAAAAAAGAAGGAGCCCAGGGGTAGCCCCGGGGTCTCCTTCTTCATGTCCGATGCGGCGCGAGTCGCACCTATTCCGCCCGCTTCAAACTCCCTTGCGCCCGATCCCTCGCGTATTCGACGTACCGGGTGAGCACGTGATTGTAAGAATCGCGGTTCGTGACGCGGATGCCCTCCGTCAGCTCGCGCATCCGCTCCTTGGACAAGCTGCTCTCGAGCGACTTGACGTCCAACTGGAAAAAGGTGCGGATCACCTTCTCCTTTCGCGGCGGTCCGTCGAACAGCGACAGGTTGCCGTCTCGGTCCAGGCCGATAAACGCCGTTTCCCGGCATATCGGAGACAGATCGTCGACAGCTTCCTCCATGACGACCCGTCCCGCCCCGTCGAAAGAGGCGGACCATTCCCGATGGGACTTGAGCAGGTCGATCGCTTCGTTCGTCGAAAATCTCCCCAGCTTTCGCGTCTCTTCCCCGCATAAAAAAGCGCGATGCAGCACGACTTCGACGTCGCCCGGCTGCCCCGCCAGCGCGGCGATCGCCTTGCCCCGTTCCGACGACGGAGATTCGAACGAGAGGTTGTCCGACCAGGCGGGCGCGGCACTGCCTTCGCTCGGCGAAGGTCCCGCGGGTCCGGCGCCGGAACGGTTCACGATGAGGGCGAGGGCGACGGCCGCCGTCAGTACGGCGGCCGTCCACGTTCCAAGCGTGAGAATCGGGCGGCGGTGGCGTTTCAATCGTTTTTTCAGTTCTTTGATGCGAAACCCGAACACCGTTATCCCCTTCTTTGCTTTTTTCCTATTGTTGCCCGGGGGAACGGCGGGTATGCGTCAGATTACCATTTGATCCATGGAAGGCTTTCCTTGCGCTTCGGGACGGATGTCCGTGCTTTCGGCTTGGCTTTCACTTTGGCGACCGAAGCTTTTTTGGACGCGGACGCCTTATCGACGCTCGACGAACTGACGGCCCGCTCCTCCTGCTCTTCCTGCTCCTCGGTCTGTTGCGCCTCCGGATAGCCGCCTGCTAAATAGCTTGCGCCATCGTACGCGCCATTGTAGCCATAGTAGCCGTAGCTCGCTCCGTCAACGCGTCCGGCTTCGTACCCGTAATGTCCGTACGGGTAGGCGTACGGGACGGCGCCTGTCGCAGCCGGAGAAACGGCCATGCCGTATGGTTGCACGTTTGGCATCGCCCCGGTCGCCGCCGGCGAGACGGCCATGCCGTATGGTTGCACGTTTGGCATCGCCCCGGTCGCCGTCGGCGAGACGGCCATGTCATACGGCATCGGATAACCTTCCGGTCCGACGGAAGCCGGAGAGACTGCCGTGCCGTAAGTTCCCGCTGCGGGCGCTACTGCCGCGGGAGACGTTGCAGCCGGGTAGACCGGCGTTCCTGCGCAAGGATGGCATTCTCCGGCCGGCCATGCGATCGGTTGGATCGGAAGCGGTCCGATGCCGCCGATGTTCGTCGGGCCGAGGCCCGGCAGACCGCCGATATTTGTTGGACCGAGTCCTCCAAGATGGCCAGGCAAGCCGCCGATATTCGTCGGGCCGAGGCCCGGCAGGCCGCCGATATTCGTTGGACCTAGCCCACCGAGGTGACCAGGCAGGCCGCCGATGTTCGTCGGACCGAGACCGCCAAGATGGCCGATATTCGTCGGACCGAGACCCGGTAGACCGCCGATCCCCGGTTGTACACTGTGGACGGTATACATTTCCGCAGGAGAAACATTCGGGTACCCTGACGTTGCAGCGGGCGAAACCTGCGTCGGGCTCATGCCGTAGCCGCTCGTCATCGCAGGCGAAACTTCCGTCGGGCTCATACCGTAGCCGCTCGTCATCGCGGGCGATACCTGCGTCGGGTTCATGCCGTAGCCGCTCGTCATCGCGGGCGATACCTGCGTTGGGCCCATGCCGTAGCCGCTCGTCATCGTGGGCGATACCTGCGTCGGGCCCATGCCGTAGCCATGACCGCCCGTTGCCGCTGGCGACACTTGCGTCGTACCGTAACCGCTTGTCGTAGCTGGCGAGACGGCTTCGGGCGCATAACCGTAGGATGAAGGAGCAGGCTGAGCCATAGCTTCTACCGCCGGTACCGGAAACTGTTTGAACAGATCCACACTTGGACTGTATTCAGCCGATTGTGCCGGATAGCCATGGTGCGACGGGTATCCGTATGTTGCCTCAGGGAGTTTAACCGGATATGACGGCTTCGGCAGAATTGGCGCAGCAGGCGCCTCCACCTCGACTTCGACCTCGAGTTCCATCTTTACTTCCGTACTCGGTTTAACCTCCGTGCTCGGTTTCACTTCCGTATTCGGCTTCACTTCCGTGTTCGGTTTCATTTCCGTGATCGGTTTCATTTCCGTGATCGGTTTCACTTCCGTGTTCGGTTTCACTTCCATGTTCGGCTTGACTTCGGTGCTCGGCTTGACATTCGTACCCGGCTTGACTCCGGTGTGAGGCTTTCCGGTAGGCAGCCAACCGGTGACGGTATCATGCACCTTCGAAGCAATGCCGCCAACGTGGCCTGCGAGGTGGCCTGCATGATGACCTCCATGGGCGTGGTGGCCTTCATGGTGTCCATGGGGGTCATGCCCGGACGACATAGCTTCCGCGACTGGCATTTCCGCCTCCGCGGAGGTGGCCGGCAGCTTCGGAATGTTGACGACCTCTCCGGTCAGGAGCGCGTTTGGATTTTTGAGCTGCGGGTTCGCGGCGATCATGTCCGCCAGCGGAATCCCCCAGGCTTTCGACAGCTTCCACAGCGTATCACCTTGCTGCACCGTGTGCTGTTGCTCGATTTCGTAGGCCGGTTTAGCCGGCATCGGAATCTTGATCTTCATCCCTGTCGAGATTTCGTTCGGATTCGCGATCTCCGGGTTGGCCGCGATCAGCTCTTCCAGCGGAACGCCGTATTTTTTGGCCAGCAGATACAGCGTATCCCCGCTTTTCACGATATGGATCTTCACTCGGTTCCCTCCTGATGGCTAGACTTCACGTGCGGGCGATCGCCCTCGCGCAATCCCTACATCCTATGCAGGAGTTAGGCGTTTGACATCCCTGCCGCAAAAAAAGCTAGGCAAATGCACCCCATGGCAGGAATATGATCCGGCCCGAGCATTCGCTGATTTTTAAAAAGCTCTGTCACCGGGTTTCGCTCGAATTTCTGCTTCGTCTTAAATTTAGACGATATCCCGTTGTTTAGGGAACCGAGTGTATTTTCGTCCTTTAGGACGATATCCCCTTCGCTCAGGAGATGGAGCGTTTTTCGCCTTTTGCGCAATATCCCCTTCGCTCAGGAAATCGATCTTTTCTGGACATTTGTACGATATCCCCCTCGCTCAGAAGAAAGTGGTTTCTTCTGGGCGAAAACCCCTTTGCTCAGATGCATCCCTGTTGTTGGAGGTATTCCGCATGATTCTCACACCCAGAATTTAGGGGCTATTTAACGATACTTCCTGAGCGAAGGGGATATCGTGCGTAGGCCGTCATGCGAGCACCTTGTCCTGAGCGAAGGGGATATCGTGCGTAGGCCGTCATGCGAGCACCTTGTCCTGAGCGAAGGGGATATCGTGCAAAGGCCGCCATGCGAGTACCTTGTCCTGAGCGAAGGGGATATCGTGCAAAGGCCGTCATGCGAGCACCTTGCCTTGAGCGAAGGGGATATCGTGCGTAGGCCGCCATGCGAGCACCTTGTCCTGAGCGAAGGGGATATCGTGCGTAGGCCGCCACGCGAACACCTGGTCCTGAGCGAAGGGGATATCGTGCATAGGCCGCCATACGAACACCCGGTCCTGAGCGAAGGGGATATCGTGCGTAGGCCGCCATGCGAGTACCTTGTCCTGAGCGAAGGGGATATCGTACATAGGCCGTCATGCGAACACCTTATCCTGAGCAAAGGGGATAATGTGCAAAGGCTCGCCAGTGGAGCTGGAGAGAGGAGGAACCGCCCACAGGATAGCAAAAGAGACGCTCGGGAGCGCGGCGAATCCGCAAGCTCCTCATGAGCGCCTCTTACGAGTTACCGTTATTTAATCATAAACCTTTACGCCGTCTACGATGACCAGCTTGCGGAACTCCTCGAGCAGCCGGGCCGTGACGGGGCCAGCCTGGCCCGATCCAATGACGCGGCCGTCGACTTCGCGCACGGCGATCACTTCCGCTGCGGTGCCGGTGAAAAAGACTTCGTCGGCGGTATAGACGTCGTGCAGCGTGAACGGCTCTTCTTTCAACTTGTAGCCAAGCCGCTCACACAGCTCCATAATCGCGCCGCGCGTAATGCCTTCGAGCGCCCCGATATAGCAAGGCGGCGTAAAGACGACTCCTCGCTTCACGATGAAGATGTTGTCGCTGGAACCTTCGGCGACGTAACCCTGCGCGTTCAACATGATCGCTTCTCCGACGCCCGCCTGGTTGGACTGGATCTTCACCAGCACGTTGTTCAGGTAGTTCAGCGATTTGATCTTCGGATTGAGCGCGTCCGGAAGGTTGCGCCGCGGGCTGACCGAAACGGACCGAAGCCCGTCGCGGTACGCTTCCTCCGGGTAGATGGCCAACTGCTCGACGATGATGACGACGAAAGCGGTCGGGCAGCGCAGCGGATCGAGCCCGAGGTTGCCTGGACCGCGAGAGACCACGAGCCGGATGTAGCCGTCGCGAAGCTCGTTTTTGCGGATCGTCTCGACCAATGCAGCTTGCATGTCGTCCGGTGCAAGCGGGATGTCCAGCATGATGGACTTCGCCGAATCGTACAACCGGTCGAGATGCTCCTTGCAGCGAAAGATGTTCCCGTCATAGATGCGGATGCCCTCAAAGATGCCGTCTCCGTACAGAAAACCGTGATCGTAAACCGAAATTTTGGCGTTTTCCTTGCTGACGAACTCCCCGTTGAGATAAATCCATTGCTCCGCCATGCGAGAACGGCACCTCCAAAGATTATCCTTCGAATGGAAAGCTGGGATAGGAACCGAGAATGCGTACTTGACAGCCGATCGCTTCGATCTCGGCGATGGCCGCAGGCAGCAGCACCGTATCCATCGACATGTCGATGTCTATCCAGAAGTAGTAGCTTCCGAGCTTCTTTTTCGTCGGACGGGACTCGATTCGCGAAAGGTTGATCCGTCGCCAGGAAAAAGCCGCCAACACTTGATGGAGCGCGCCAGGATAATCTTCCGGCAGCGTGACCAGGACGCTCGTTTTGAACCGTGTCGCCGAAGCCGACTCGTACGCCCGATGGCCGACGAGGAGAAAGCGGGTGTAGTTGTTGTCGTGATCGGTCACGCCCTCCACGAGGACGTCCAGACCGTTGTCGGCGGCGGCCGTCTTCGTGCCGATGGCGACCCAGCCCTGCCCGGGATTGTCGCCGACGGTGCGGATCGCCTCGGCGGTGCTGCTTAGCGTCTCCAGCTCCGCGTGCGGGATGCGCGACCGCAGAAATTCGTAGCATTGCGCCATCGCGACCGGGTGGCTGATCACCTTGACGATGCGCGAGGGATCCCAATCGGACCCGCTCTCCGGCGTAAGCTCGGCGGCGCGGCCAACCAGATTCTGGATCGCGGGAAAAACCCATTCGGCGCGAATCGGCAGCTCTACCTCGTGCACCAGCCAGTCGGTATGCAAGCTAACGGAGCCGTCGATCGTATTCTCGATCGGAATGACGCTCCAGTCCGTGTCGCCTCGGACCGTGGACTTGAACACGTCGGCGATCATCTTGTGATATTTCAGCTCCACCGTGTCGTCGCGGAAAAAGTAGCGGGCGGCCTCGTCCGAAAACGTACCCCGGGGAAGCGCGGCAGCGGAAGGCAGCTTCGTCATGCCCGCACCTCCTCCCCCGGCTGCGCCGCGACGAGTACTTCATGCGGCTCCCTCGCGTAGTCCGGGTCGCCCGAGCTGAGCGCCCGTACCTCCGGGCCCGCCAGACTGGGCGCCAGCCAGCGCAGCGAGATGGAGATGCCTTCGCGGGCCATCGCTTCGGTTACGAAGCGCTCCAGCTCGGCTTCGCGGCCGCCGCCGTCCTCGGCCAGCAAGAGGAGCGTCGGGCCCGCCCCGGACAGCACCGCGCCGAAGGCTCCGTGGTCCGGCGCTTCGCGAAGAATCGTCTCCATGCCAGGGACGAGCGCGGCGCGATACGGCTGATGCAGCTTGTCCCGCAAGGCGTGCTTCAGCACGTCCAGCTTTCCGGTCACGAGCGCCGCCGTCAGCAGCGCGCCGTGCGCCACGTTAAACACGGCATCGCCCATCGCCACTTCGCGGGGCAGCACGTTGCGCGCGTGTTTGGTCGACAGTTCGAAGGCCGGAATCGCCACGAGCGCGGCGAGACCCGCCGGAGGATCGAAGCGGACGGCTTCGGCCCGCTTGCCGTCCCAGGCGGCCGCCACGATGCCGCCGTACAGCGAGGCGCCGACGTTGTCGGGATGGTCCTCCAAGGCGGTCGCCATCTGGAACAGCTCGTCTTGCGAAAGCGGATCGCCGATCAGCGCGTTGGCGGCGACGAGGGCGCCGACGATAGCCGATGCGCTGCTGCCGAGTCCCCGCGTCAAGGGGATATCGCTGCGGATGCCGATGGCAAGCTCGGGAACGTCCCGCCCGGCTCGCGCGAACACCGACTGTGCCACCTCATAGACGAGGTTGGTCTTATCCTCGGGGACGCCGCTCAAATTGTCGCCGTACAAAGTAACCGTCGTCTTTGCGGCAGGCCGCAAATCCACCCAGGCATAAAGAGATAAGGCCATGCCGAGCGCATCGAAGCCGGGCCCGAGGTTGGCCGTGCTGGCCGGCACCTTCGCCACGACGCGGTCGCGGAGGATGGCGCGCTGCGTCTCTCCCTCGCCCGAGACGCTCATTCGTTCGTTGCTCATCGTGGAACTCCTTCCGTTATCGCCTTGCTTTTTCGGTTCGGGACGCGAACGCAAAGACGTCGTCAGCCCTCGACCCGGTAGACGCTCTTGATCGTCTGGACGGAGGTCAGCTCCTCGAATGCCTTCAGCACCTGGTTCATCGACGCCTTGCTGACCGCGTGGGTCGAGATGATGAGCTCGGCGCCTTGTTGTCCCGGCGTCGCCGGCTGCATGACCGATTCGATGCTCACGTCGTACTTGGAGAATACTTGAGCGATCTGCATCAGGACACCAGCGCGGTCGTCGACGTGCAGCAGCAGGAAGTACTTCGAAGCGATCTGCTCGTCGCTTTTCAGCTTCTTCTCCTTGTAGGAAACGGAAGCTTGGCGGCCGCCTACGCCGAGCTTCATGTTTTTGACGACGGCCACGAGGTCGGCGACGACCGAGGTCGCCGTCGGCAGCTCGCCGGCGCCTGCACCGTAGAACATCGTCTCGCCAACGGCTTCACCGTGGACGTACACCGCGTTGAACACGCCGTTCACGGAGGCGATCGGATGGCTCCGCTTCACCATCGTCGGCTGCACGCTGACGCTGATGTAGTCGTCCTGACGCTCGGCAATGCCGAGCAGCTTGACCTCGTAACCGAGCTGATGCGCGTACTGGATGTCCTCCTGGGTGACGGAGCTGATGCCTTTGACGTCGACGTCATCCAACGATACGTTCGCCCGAAAGCCGAGCGTCGCGAGGATCGTCATCTTGCGGGCCGCGTCCAGGCCTTCCACGTCGGAGGTCGGATCGGACTCCGCATAGCCGAGCGCCTGGGCTTCCTTCAGGACGTCCGCGTAGGCCGCCCCTTCCTGGCTCATCTTGGTCAGGATGTAGTTGGTTGTCCCGTTCACGATGCCCATGATCTTCGTGATACGGTCCGAGGAGAAGCCTTCGATCAGCGTCCGGATGATCGGGATGCCGCCGGCGACGCTCGCCTCATAGAAGACGTCGCAGCCCTTTTCCTTCGCCTTCGCGAGAATTTCCGGCCCGTGAAGCGCCATCAGGTCCTTGTTCGCAGTGACGATATGCTTGCCTCTCTCCAGCGCTTCGAGCAACAATTCCTTCGTGGAGGCAACGCCGCCCATTACTTCTACGACGACGTCGATCTCCGGATCCCGAACGATTTCCCAAGGGTCTTCCGTCAACTTGTCGGCGTCAACCGATACGCTGCGCGCCTTGGCGCGGTTCTTGACCAATATTTTGGAGATGACGATCGGCGACGCGACCTGGCTTTGCAAGTCCTCCTGATGTCCTTCCACGATTCGGACGACGCCAGTTCCAACTGTTCCGAGCCCCATTAATCCCACTTTGACCGGCTTCATGTCTGTTCTCCTCCGCTTCCTCATCGGCCTCGACGGCCGTTCAACTGCGTCCGACGACGGTCGTCCGCTTGACGCCGTCCAGAGCCTTTAGCTTTTCTAGCAACTCGGACAGCGACCCGTTCAGCGTCGAAACGTCGAGCGTCACGACGACGTTGGCCATGCCCTGCAGCGGAATCGACTGCGAGATGGTCATGACGTTTCCTTCGTTCTGCGCCAGCGTGCCCAGCACCTTGGACAGGACGCCCGAACGATGCTCCAGATCGAGCGACAGCGTCGCTATGCGCTCCCGCGCCGCCTGTTCGAGCGGATAAACGCCGTCTTTGTATTTATAAAACGCGCTTCGGCTCAGGCCGACCTTCTCCGCCGCTTCGTGCACGGTGGCCGCTTCGCCGCGCCGAAGGAGCTCCTTGACCTGCTCGGTCTTGAGCATGCCCTCCGGCAGCAGATCCTCGCGGACGACGTAATAGCGCTCCGCCATCTTCCGTCCTCCCAAGAAAGACGATTGTTTGTGTATAGTGGACATTATAGCGGATGCCGCCGTCAGCGGCAATAGTCATTTGGACAGCGGGGAACGTTTGATTTCCGCAAAAAAGACCGACCCTATCGAGGCCGGTCTTGCAAGCGCGGTCCGTCGGACCGCCATTATTCGTCTTCGTACAAGTAATCGTCTTTGCCGCCCTCGAAAAATTCGAATTCGAAATCTCCGATGCGGATCGTGTCGCCGTCCTTGGCGCCGCGCTTGCGCAGCTCCGCGTCGACGCCGATCTTGCGCAGAATACGAGCGAAGCGCATGACGGCTTCGTAGGAGCCGAATTGCGTCCGGCGCAGCAGGCGCTCGATCGACTCGCTCTCGACGACGTACACTTCGTTGTCGCGCGCGATCTTGAACTCGTGCTCCTCGCGCGGCTCCATCCGATAAACGACGCCTTCTGCATCGTCTTCTTCCTGGTCCTGCGCCTCGTCCAGCAGCGCCGGATCCGGCAGCGATTCGAGCAGCTCCGCCACGCGGTAAAGCAGCTCCGGCACCCCTTGCCGCGTCAGCGACGAGATCGGCAGCACGACGATGTCCGGCCGCTCTTCGGCCAGTTTCTCGCGGAAGTTCGCGAGGTGCTCCTCGGCGTCCGGCATGTCCATCTTGTTCGCGGCCACGAACTGCGGACGTTCGGCGAGCTTGGCGTTGTACAACTTCAGCTCGTCGTTGATCTTGACCCAGTCGTCGTACGGATCGCGCCCCTCCATGCCGGACATGTCCACGACATGCAAAATGACGCGGGTGCGCTCGACGTGCCGCAAAAATTCATGGCCGAGGCCGACCCCGGTATGCGCGCCCTCGATGAGGCCCGGCAGGTCCGCCATGACGAAGCTGCGGTCGTCGCCGAGCTCCACCACGCCGAGGTTCGGCGTGAGCGTAGTGAAATGATAGGCGCCGATTTTTGGGCGCGCCCCCGAGACGACCGACAACAGCGTGGACTTGCCGACGCTGGGGAAGCCGACCAGGCCGACGTCCGCCATCACCTTCAGCTCGAGAGTCACCCACCGCTCCTGGCCTTCTTCGCCGTTCTCGGCGATGGCGGGCGCGGTATTAACCGAACTTTTGAAGCGCGTGTTGCCGCGGCCGCCGCGGCCGCCTTTGGCGATGACGACCGACTGGCCATGCTGGGTTAGATCGGCCAACATCTCGCCGGAGTCGTCGTCATAGACGATCGTGCCCGGCGGCACGCGCACGAGCATATCTTCCGCGTTGGCGCCGTGCTGGGACTTGTTGCGCCCCTTTTCGCCGCGCGGCGCTTTGAAGTGCTTTTGGTAGCGGAAATCCATCAGGGTGCGGAGTCCCTCGTCCACCCGAAAGACGACGTCGCCGCCGTTGCCGCCGTCGCCGCCTGCGGGACCGCCTTCCGGCACATACAGCTCCCGCCGGAACGCGACGAGACCGTCCCCGCCGTCGCCGCCTTTGACGTAGATCTTCGCCTTGTCTACAAACATGATGACTTCACTCTCGTTTCATCCAGCTTCGAACGTCAGGGCGAACCGGCGCGTTCCCGCCGGCTCGTCGGACCCGTCCGGCGCTTCCTCCGCCGTCCAGCTTCCCCGTCCGTCCAGTATTTTCGTGATCTCTTGCGCGAGACTGTCTTCCGCCGCCAACTCTCCGGTATACGTGACCTCGATCCGAAACGCGCCGGAACCGCTTTTGAACCGGAGCGACAGCACGTTCTGTTCGCCGGTTGAGGCGATCGAGCGGTAACGAAACGCGTTGATCAGCCCGATGACCGTCTGCGAGAACGCCTCGGCACGAGGCTCGTCCTTGTTCCATTGAAAGCCGTCTTCCACCGCGACATCGAGCCGCATCGTATCGCACATCGTGCGGAACGAAAGCACATAGGATGCCAGCTCCGCGCTGCCGAGCCGCGAGATCCGGCTGTCCTGGTCCATGCGTTCCCTTATTCTGTCCACGATCGCCACGGCTTTATCGAGCTTCTGGAGACGTAGATACCCGTATAGAATCTGCAGTTCGTTCATCCAATCGTGCCGGTGGTGGCTCAGCGTCTCGATTGCGGTCCGTTGCGCCCGCGCGAGCATTCGTTCGGTCTTCGCCCGCTGGACTCGTCGCTCCGCCGCCAACCAGCATGCTGCGGCAGCGACGGTCCAAAGGACGAACAACACGAGCGGCCAAAGGCAGTCGCGCCATACGAAGACGCAAACGGCGGGCACCAGGAGCGAAATCGCCGCGCCAAACCGCCATAGGGTGGTTTTCCCATCCATGATTAAGCTTCCCCGTTTCGTTTGATCCCGACTCAGACCGATCCCTGCCGCCCGTCTGGTTCGGCGGTGTGACGGCCGCGTCCGGGAAGAGAGACGATCTCCTCTCCTCCTAATCGTGCAAAAACCCCGGCCACTTCGCTGGCCGGGGTTCTGGATGACGAATTAAGCTTCGAGAGCCGCAGCGACAGGCGCTTGCTCGACCGGGTAGACGCTCACTTTTTTGCGATCGCGTCCCCAGCGCTCGAACTTCACGACGCCTTCCACTTTAGCGAACAACGTGTCGTCTTTGCCGATGCCGACGTTGTTGCCCGGATGGATCTTCGTTCCGCGCTGACGCACGAGGATCGTGCCGCCGGAAACGGTCTGGCCGTCGGCGCGCTTGACGCCGAGGCGCTTGGAACGGCTGTCGCGGCCGTTCTTCGTCGAACCTACGCCCTTCTTGGAAGCGAACAGCTGAAGATTCAGTTTCAACATGGGGTGTCAACCTCCTTTATGCGAGAGTATGCTTGATCTTCACGAACTTGCCGTATTCGTCCGCGATCGACTCGAGCGACACGACCATGCCCGCGAGCAGCAGTTGAATCTGCTCGTCGCGGACGGCGTCGCCGCTCTCCGGCAAGGATGCCGACAGCAAGCCCGACTTCATCTCGGCTTCGGGGACAACGCCCGTCAGCTTCTCGATGGCGTTGACGGCGCCGACCGTGACGGCCGACACGCCCGCGCAGACAATGTCCTTGCCGGGATCGGCGTACATCGCGTGACCCGTGACGGAAAAGCGCTTGATCCGGTCATCCGGACCGCGAAAGATCGTGATCTTGATCATCTCGGCCTCACCTTACGCCTGGATGGATTCGATCGTCACTTTCGTGTACGGTTGACGATGACCTTGCTTTTTGCGCTCGTTCTTCTTCGGTTTATAGTGGAAAACGATGATTTTCTCGCCTTTGACATGCTTCTCGACTTTGCCCGTAACGGATGCGCCAGCCAGAAGCGGCGTGCCGGATACGAAGCCTTTGTCGTTGGAAACGGCCAGGACCTTGTCGAACTTGACGCTGTCGCCTTCGCTGGCGGAGAGCTTCTCCACGAAGATCACGTCGCCCGCTTGGACCTTGTATTGCTTGCCGCCGGTTTCGATAATCGCGTACATCTTGTGCACCTCCTCGTGTCTAAGACTCGCCTCATGGGGTGCCGGTTGTCGCGGCCGATCAGATGCCAGGACAGCGCCGGTCTTTGCAAACCCGTTAAAGTGCGGTTGTAGCCTGCAATCTCGGGGATGAGCCCATTGCACGCACTATGGTAGTTTATCATACTCGGCTTATGATTACAAACCCTTTTTAAGAACGTCCAGTGCAGCCTCCGCGCGGAACCAGCCGCGCTTACCGCACATAGATTTTGCCCCGGCCTTTGCAGGCCGCGCACGTATCGTAAAAGTAGCTCATGACGTCTTGCCGCGTCTTTTTGCGGGTGATCTCCAGCAGTCCGAGACGGGTCCAGCCGACGACCTGGCATTTGGTCCGGTCGCGCCGGATGGTCGCCTCGAGACGCTGGACGACCTGCTGCCGATGCTCGTCCCGGTCCATGTCGATAAAATCGACGATGACGATACCCCCGACGTCGCGCAGCCGCAGCAGCCGCGCGATCTCCGAAGCGGCTTCGACATTCGTGCGGAACACCGTCTCCTCCAGATCGACGCTGCCCGTATACTTGCCGGTGTTCACGTCGATCACCGTCAGCGCTTCCGTCTGATCCCAGACGAGGTAACCGCCGCTTTCCAGCGCCACGCGCGGCTGGAACGCCTTTTCGATCTGCGATTTGATGCCGAACCGCTCGAACAGCGGCGCACCTTCGCCGTGCAGACGCACGCGGTCCTCCAACGAGGGAGCCGTCTGCCTAAGGTACGCTCTCGCCTCTTCGTACGCTTTGGGGTTGTCGACGATGAGCTCTTCGATCTCGGGCGTAAAGACGTCCCGCACCGTCCGCTGCACGAGCCCGAAATCCCGGTGCAGCAGCGCAGGCGCCGCGGCCTGTTCACCCCGCTCGACGATATCCCGCCAGACGCGGCGCAAGGCGTTCAAATCTTCCGCGAGCGACTCGCGCGACTCTCCTTCGGCGTTCGTCCGGAGGATGAGCCCTTCGCCAGGTGCGCGTAGTTCCTCGGCCAGCTGCTTCAGCCGGGCGCGCTCCTGCTCTTGTTCGATCTTTTTGGAGACGCCGACGTAGTCGGCGTGGGGCATGTACACCAGGCAGCGGCCCGGCAAGGAATAGTGGGTGGTGACGCGGGCGCCCTTGCCGCCCAGCGGTTCCTTCATGATCTGGACGACGCGCTGGTCTCCCGGCTTCAGAAGATCGGCGATGGCGGGCTTGACTTTCGGCTGGCGGTCCAAATGAGGATGCAGCACGTCGTCCACGTAGAGGAACGCGTTCTTGGGGAGTCCGACATCGACGAACGCGGCTTGCATGCCGGGCAGCACGTTGACGACGCGCCCCAGATAGAGATTGCCGACGAGGGAGGTGCCTTCCGATCGTTCGACGCTGAATTCGGTCAGACTGCCGTTCTCGAGCAGCGCCGATTGCGTGACGTTGCGCGCGCAGTGGACGAAGAGCTGCTTCATGCCTACCTCCCGTCGAGAGACGTTTTCCCTATTTTACATGAAAAACCGCGAATCCGCATGTCCGTTCGTCAAACTCCCGAGAAAGCCGTCGATCAGCTTGCCTTCGGGCACGACGCGGGAGACGGTGCCGCGGTTCATCACGTAGACGAGATGGTAGCGCTCCTTCATGAGCAGACGCACGACCGACGAGAGCGGCCGTTGGTCGGAGACGACGATCGGCTGGGCGAGCGTGCCGCCGTCGATCCGCTTGTCCGAGCGCCGGGCGCGATGAACGAGGAAGCGCAAAAAGACGAACGGCACGTTCCGCAGGTACGTCCAATTCGAGGCGCAGAGGAACAGGCCGATCACGAGCAGATTCAAATGGAGAAGACCGCCGGCGAGGAGCGGATACAAGGCCGCGCAGACGACCGATACGCTCAGCAGCAGGCTGATTCTCGCGCTCCAAAGCAGCGTGCGGTGATAGGGAACGTGCAGGCTGACGCCGGCTTGCAGCATCCTTCCGCCGTCCAGCGGCAGGATGGGAAGCAGATTAAAGAGGGCGATCATCGCGTTGGCGGAAATGAAGTCTCCGGTCCAAATCGGATCGAGGAGTCCGGCTTGTCCAAGGAGCCAGGCGAGGCCGGCCAGGATGCCGTTCTGCAGAGGGCCTGCGAGAGCCACGAGCGCCTCCTCCTTTGCCGGAACAGAGCCCGCGTCCTCGACTTCGAGGACGCCGCCGAACGGGAGCAGCTTCACCTCCCGGACGTTCCAGCCGAAGCGGAGGGCGGCCAATAGATGGCCGAGCTCGTGCAGCAACACGATGACGAACAGCGTCGCCACCTCGGCAAAGCGTCCCGTCAGCACGGAGGTCAGCATCAACAGGACGAATAGCGGGTGAAGGCGGAACGCGATGCCTCCGATTCTAATCAAAGGGCACCACTTCCGCCGGGTCCAACGTCTTGCCGTTTTGCTTGACGGCGAAAAGCAGCCAGCCCTCCCCGCCGGGAGAGTCCGAAGCCCGGGCGAGGGCGCCCAGCGTTTGGCCGGCTTCCACCCAATCGTTAGGCTGCACCGCCGGTTCGCTCACATTCCCGTAGACGGTCACCACGCGATTGGTGTGCTGCACGAGGATCGTCGCCAGGCCGTTGTCCCCCGTCGTCACTTGGGTGACTCTGCCCGTATGGACGGCCACGACGGGCGTACCTGCGACCGCCGCCAGCCGCACCCCGCTCTTGCTTTGCGCAAAGGTCTCGACCACGCGGCCGTCGATCGGCGGCACGGTCTCTTCCCGGCTCCACTGGGCACTCACCGCCTCAGCGTCCGAATTGTGGCGGAACGCCGGGAGGAACGAAGGCGAGCCTCCGAACGTCTTCGCGTACCAAGCTTCCACGGCGGCGAAGTCCATATCGCGCGTCACCGCCTGAGCAACCCACGTCTGCGCCTCGTCGCTGCCAGGCAACTCCAGCCGGAACCAGCCCCAGACGCCGGCGAATACCAGCAGCGCGACGACGGACCGGATCGCGAATCCCCGCGCCAGCCTGCGGATCGGATCCGGCCACGCACCGTCGTCTCCCCAGCCCGGAGACGGGCCGTTCCTGCCGGGCGTCTCGCCGTACCAGGGCCCGAGCGGAGGCCGCCCGCCCGCCGCCCCTCCCCCGCCCGAATCGGAAGCGGAGGCTCCTCCGGCCGACGGATAATGGGCGGAATACGGGCTACCCGTCTCTTCGAATGAACGGGGAGCTGCCTCTCCGGGCGATCGTCCGCCCGCGTAAGACCCGCCGATGCCGCCGATGCGCCCCCAGTCTCCGCCGTTCTCCCGCTGAAGACGCTGGCGCTCCTTCCACCACAGCTCCGGATCGTTCTCTTCCGGGGCTGGCGCCCGGGTCCCCAAACCGTTCTGACGCGCGGCCCCGCCGGCGGACGTCGGCGCACGGCGCGGATCCTGCCCGCGGGCGTTTTTTCGCATTGGCATCGGCCAGCCCTCCCTTGTCCTTCTCTTCTACCACGATATGGCACGTCCGCCCCGTTTAGACCATTCCTTCTGCGCACCCCGGGCGTTTCGCATCCCCCCGGCCGCGCGCGCAAAAAGGCCGCCCTCCGGGGGGAGGGCGGCCTTGACGCCGGCGAATCCAACTACGTTTCGATCGGGTATTTCTCCTGATGCGCGCGAACGCTGAAGATGAGTCCGATCGACATCATATTGAGCAGGAGCGACGTGCCGCCGTAACTAATGAATGGCAGCGTGATGCCGGTGAGAGGCATGATGCCGATCATCATGCCGATGTTCTGGAAAATCTGAAACACCACCATGGAGGCGATGCCGATGATAATAAAGGAGCCTCGCCTGTCGTAGCATTGATAGGCGATGAGGATCATCCTGTAAATAAATATAAAGTAGAGCAGCAGCAGGACGGCCGCGCCCTGGAAGCCGAACTCCTCGCCGACGACGACGAAGATCGAGTCGGAATACGTATACGGGATAAACTTGCGGTTTTTGGACTCGCCCTGCATGTACCCGTCCCCGGAGAGGCCGCCCGAACCGATCGCGATTTTCGCGTATTCGACCTGGCGTTTTTCGTCCATCGACGCTTCGTCGGGGTGAATGTACGTATTGATCCGCTGATACCAGTGCGGCTTGTCGTGCTTGGTCAGGAAGTCTTTGATCTCGGTGTTGTACGTGTTGAACAAGGTCACGAAGAGGATCACGCCGCCGACCACGGCCCCCAATCCGATCAGTACGTACGAGTACCGAACGTTGCCGATCCAGAGCATGCCGAGCACGATGAACACGTAGATCATCGCGTTCCCGAGGTCGGGCTGGATCATGACGAGCAAAAACGGCACGGCCGAGATCGCCACGATCAGGAGCACGTCCTTGCGCATCGACAGCGGATCTCCCATTCGTCGCCCCATCAGGGCCGCGACGGCGAGGATGAGAAAGATCTTCATGATCTCCGCCGGCTGGAACAGGAAGCTTCCGATTTGGAACCAGCTTTTGGCCCCGTTGATCGGCTTGGCGAACAAGTAGACGGCCACGAGCAGGACGATGCCGATGGCGTACCAGACGTACCAGGTTTTCACCAGCAGCCGGTAATCGAACAGCGTGATGATCAGAATGGCCGCAAACCCGGCGCCATAGAACATCATCGTCTGGACGTCTTTGTTCGAGTAGCCTTCGGTGTAGTAGGTCGCGCTGCGGACGAGCAGCGTGCTGATCCCCATGAGCAGGATGAGGATGAGCATCATGAGCCAATCGATTTTTTTTAGTCTGTTAAGCAAGCGGGATCATCCCATTCCGAGAAACTTGCGGACCCGCCGGAAAACGCCGCTCTTCTCGTCCAGATGCATAAGCGGGACGGTTTCGCCGAGAATGCGGCGCGCGACGTTCCGATAGGCGATGGCGGCGCGCGAATTCGGGTTCATGACCGTCGGCTCGCCCTGGTTCGCCGCCTTGATGACAACTTCGTCGTCCGGCACGATGCCGATCAGATCGATGGCGAGCACCTGGCAGATGTCGTCCACCTCCAGCATGTCGCCGTTGCGCAGCATACTCGGGCGAATGCGGTTGATGACGAGCTTGGGCGGCGCGATCTGGGTTTTCTCCAGCAGGCCAATCACCCGGTCCGCGTCGCGGACCGCCGCATTTTCCGGCGTTGTCACGACGATCGCCTGGTCCGCGCCGGCGATGGCGTTGCGGAAGCCCTGCTCGATGCCTGCCGGGCAGTCGATGATGACATAGTCGAAATCCGGCTTCAGGTCTTCGATGATTTTGCGGACCTGCTCCGGCGAAATATCGTTTTTGTCCTTCGTCTGGGCCGCTGGGAGCATGTACAGCTCGTCGAAGCGCTTGTCCTTGACCAACGCTTGATTCAGCCTGCACCGGCCTTCGGCCACGTCGATCAGATCGTAAATGATGCGATTCTCGAGCCCCATGACGACGTCCAAGTTGCGCAGGCCGATATCGGTGTCGACCATGCACACTTTTTTCCCCAGCAAAGCAAGCGCGGTACCGACATTCGCCGATGTGGTCGTCTTGCCGACCCCGCCTTTGCCGGATGTTACGACGATCGCTTCTCCCATCGCGCTACACTCCTTTGGCCTGAAGAACTTTGTTGCGACTGTGGTGCAGATGCGTCAGCTTGTCCATCTGCATCGCCCCGTCCGCCAAATAGGCATATTCCATCCATGGCTCGGCCGACGCCCACTCGTCGGGCGGCCGGCTGATGATGTCGGCGATTCGCAGCTGCGTCGGCTTCATGAGCGAAGCCGCGATGATCGCTTCTTCGTGGCCGGCGCAGCCGGCATGCGCCGTGCCGCGCAGCGCGCCCATAATATAAATGTCTCCGGTGCAGCGGACCGTGCCGCCGGGATTGACGTCCCCGAGCAGCAGCAAATGCCCGTCGTGCTCCAGCGTTTGACCCGAACGGACCATCGCGGCGACTGTATGCAGCCGGTAGGAGGCGTAATCCGCCGCTTCCTCCGCCACCGGATCGCTCTCGATCGTCTGCACCAGGAAATTGCCCTGTTTGCGGATAATCGCACGAATGCGTTCCTTGTCCTCTTCGTCCAATTGACGGGCGCCCAGCTTGACATAGACGTGGACGAGCGGACCGGCGAGCTGCTGCTCGTGCTTGTCGAGCTTGGCGTGCAGCTCGTCGAGCAGTGTCACGAAGTCGCACTGGTCGTCGAGGAGGAACACGAGTCCTTCTTTGACGCCTTTGATCGTTATCGACGATTTGCCGTTCACGCGATTTCGCCCCTCCCCTTCTATCCAATTCGGTCAGTCGGGGCCGAATTCCTGCCTGCCGGGCGAAATGCGGCCGCGGGAGCGCGGCTTGCGGACGCCGAAGGCTCACGCTGCCGCCTCCTCTTTGGGGGCTGCCGTCTTGATAAACCAACGCCTCACCGGCAAATAGAGCGCGAGACCGGCGAACGTCTGCAGCAGCAGCGTAGGGACGACTTGCCAGTAGACCACGTAAGCGACCGACAAATGCGTGAGGAGGAACAGCTTATAGACGAAATAGACGAGCAGATCCAGCAAGCCGCTGCCCAAGCCGATCATGAGCAGCGTGAAAGCAAGCGTACGGGTCGTTCGCTGCTCGGCGAGCAGTCCGACGAGATAGCCGAGCAGCGCCATCCCGAACGCGTAAGCTCCAATCATGTGTCCGTAGGACAGCGTATCTTCCAAAAGCCCGAAGCCGAGGCCAAATAGAAAGGCCCGGTGGCGTCCGGCGAACGCCGCGACGAACATCGTCATGACGAACGGCAAATGAGGCAGCAGACGATCGCTCCATGCGGACGGGATGGCCCAGGGAATGACGGCCGTTTGCAGGAGCAGAAGCACGAGCGCCGCGACGATCGTACGGTTCATGCGCATCGTCATCATGGCTTGTCCGGATCCGGCGCCACAACGACCATGACCTCGTACAGATGATCGAATTTGGCGGCGGGTTGAATCGTCGCCGTATGCGTCAATCCGTAGTCGCCGACCTGATTGGACAGCACGGTGCCGATGATGAGGCCTTTGGGCAGCAGATTGCCTTTACCCGCCGTCACGACCGTGTCGCCTTTCTCGACCTTCGCGTTTTCGTCGATCTTGCTCATGAGCAGCGATTTGCTTTCTTTGTTGTACTCGATAATCCCGAACGCTTCGTCTTCCTTGCCGGAGATCGTCGCGGAAATCGAGATGACGTCCGGTGACGACGGATCCATCTCCGTGATCGGCATGACGGTCGACGTGAACTCGGACACCGAGCTGACGAGGCCGACCAGGCCGTCCGCCGTGATGACCGCCATCCGCTCCTTGATGCCGTCCCGGGAGCCGAGCAGAATTTTGATCGTCTTGTCGTACGGGTTCGTGCTGCTCGCGATCACCTGGGCGAACAAGTATTTATAATTATAAAATTGCTTTTGCGTTTCGGTAAAATGAAGCAGCTCTTGATAACGCTTGTTGTCGCTCTCGATCGTGTTGTAGTGGATCCGGTCCTGCGTGTAGCGAGCCACCGTCTTGCGCAGCTCCTCGTTCTCCTTGTACACATCGGAAAGCCGGCCGAGGTCGCGGAAAAAGCTGGCGACCGCTCCGACCGGCTTGTACAAGACGCCCTGCACGGATCCGAACGCGTCGTTCACGAACCGCTCGGGCCACGTCGACCCGCTCCGTCGCAAGGTGAATCCCATGACGGCGATGAAAAGAATGAGCCCGATCATGAGAATGAACAGCCGTTTGTTGCCAAAAAGTTTAAATATAACCGATCACCCGCTTTTGTTGTGCCGCCGGTCTCCGGCCGCCTGCTTCTTTAACGGCCGGAGCGGGATCCTTTCGATTTGAACAAATGGATGTTTTCGAGCGCCCGACCCGTCCCGATCGCGACGCAGTCGAGCGGATTTTCGGCGACCAGGACCGGCATGCCGGTCTCGCGCGCAAGCAGTTTGTCCAGGTTGCGCAGCAGGGCGCCGCCACCGGTCAGAACGATGCCGCGGTCCATGATATCCGCGGACAGTTCGGGCGGGCACTTCTCCAGCGTGACCTTGACGGCCTCGACGATCGCGTTCACCGTGTCCGCGAGCGCTTCCGTAATCTCGTCGGACGTGATGGCCAGCGTCTTAGGGAGGCCGGTCACCAGATCGCGGCCCCGAATCTCCATCGATTCCATCTTGTCGAGCGGCAAGGCGGAGCCGATCTCCATCTTCAGCGACTCGCTCGTCCGTTCGCCGATCATCAGGTTGTACAAACGCTTGATGTATTGCATGATCGATTCGTCCATCTCGTCGCCGGCCACGCGGATCGAGCGGCTCGTGACGATGCCGCCGAGCGAGATGACGGCGACCTCGGTCGTGCCGCCGCCGATGTCGACGACCATGCTGCCGGTCGGCTCCCATACAGGCAGGTCGGCTCCGATCGCCGCCGCGAACGGCTCCTCGATCGTAACCGCTTCGCGCGCGCCCGCTTGCTTCGCCGCGTCTTCGACCGCTCGCTTCTCAACGGCCGTGATGCCTGAAGGGACGCATACCATCACGTTCGGGTGGCGGGGCGGGAACGAGCGTTGCTTTTGCGCGCGGGTCAGAAAATACTTGATCATCGTCGCGGTCGTCTCGAAGTCGGCGATGACGCCGTCCTTCATCGGCCGGATGGCGCGGATATTGCCGGGGGTGCGCCCGATCATTTTCTTGGCGGCTTCCCCGACGGCTTCGATTTTTTTCGTATCGGTACGCAGGGCGACCACGGAAGGTTCCCTTACTACGATTCCTTTTCCTTTTACATAGACGAGTGTGTTCGCGGTACCCAGGTCAATCCCCAGATCGCGTGTGAATCCTCCAAGCATCTTCTGCTACCTCCTGTTGGGACAATCTTGTTTATTATATTACAAGGAGCCCAGTTCCTTCAAACTGACATAGCGATTGTCACCTATTACCAAATGGTCGAGGAGCTCGATCCCGATCAGCTCGCCCGCCTCCGCCAGACGGCGCGTCAAACGGAGGTCCTCGGGACTAGGCGTCGGGTCCCCGCTCGGATGATTGTGCGCGCAGATGATCGAGGCGCTGCTGCGGCGGATGGCGGCGCGAAACACTTCGCGGGGGTGCACGACGGAGGCGTTCAGGCTGCCGATCGACAGCGTCTCGCGTCCGACGACCTGGTTCTTCGTGTTCAGAAACAGGACGACGAAGTGCTCCTCGCGCAAATGCCGCAGCTCCTCCATGACGAGGTCGGCGGCGTCCCGGGGCTGCGAGATGCGGGGCATCTCGGGCAGCCGGGAGCGGGCCACGCGCCGGCCGAGCTCGACCGCGGCCTGCAGCTCCAGCGCCTTGGCCGGGCCGATGCCGCGGATGTGGATCAGCTCGTCCCACGTCCGGCCCGCCAACCGGCGAAGCCCACCGCATTCGTTCAGAATGCGCTGGGCCAAATGAACCGCCGACTCGTCCCGCGTGCCGGTGCGCAGCAGAATCGCCAGCAATTCGGCATGGCTGAGCGCTGCCGGTCCGTGCCGCTGCATGCGCTCCCGCGGCCGTTCCTCTTCCGGCACTTCTCTTAGCAAATAAACTTTTTGTTCCATCGGATCTCCCCCTCGATTTCGGCGATCCGCGTCGGCTGCGGATCTCGGCTGCGGTCGTCGGGAGGGGGAGGCGGTCGGCCGCGATCTAGGGCCGCTCGATGCCGAATTTCGATAGGAGCTCCGCCAGTAGCGAAAGCGGGAGGCCGACCACGTTGAAGTAGTCGCCTTCGATGCCTTCGACGAGCAGCGCGCCGAGCTCTTGAATGCCGTACGCGCCGGCCTTGTCCATCGGCTCGCCGGTGGCGACGTAACGCTCGATCTGGACGGGCGAGAGCGCCCGTATCCGGACGCGCGTCACGCGATGCGCGGTCCGAACCGCGTCCGCGCCGGCCTCGATGCAGGTGACGCCGGTGTACACTTCGTGCACGCGTCCGGCCAGGCCGCTGAGCATGCGTACCGCATCCGCCGCATCCCGGGGCTTGCCCATGACTTCGCCGTCCAGGACGACGATCGTGTCGCTGCCGACGACGATTCGCCGGCCGCCGCCGGCCTCGAGCCGCTCCGCGACGGCTTGGGCCTTGCGGAGCGAAAGCGCTTCGACGATACGGTCCGGCATCCAGTCTGCCGGCACTTCCTCGCTCGCGTCGCTCGGACGCACCTCGACGGGGAGTCCCAGATGCGCGATCAGTTCGCTCCGGCGAGGCGATGAGGAGGCGAGCACGAGCGAAACCTGCGAAGATGGGTCGCCAAAAGTTGCGGTAGAATCAGACATGTTTGAATTCCCTTCTAGCTACATTTTGCGGTACAGCCAGATCGCGACGGCCGCCCCGATAATACTGAGCAAGCTGAGGTGAAACGCGATCTTGATATCGTAGACGAGCACCAGCAGATCGGCGGAAGGAGACCAGTTCAACTTGACGGTCCGGGTCAGGAATCCCAGCCCGGGCACGGTCTCCAGCCAGTGGCCGAGCAGCGTTCCGCCGAGGATGCCCAGAAATACGAACAATAGCAAGACCCATCCGTTTTTCTTCACGATTCAACGTCTCCCACCATTTTTTGACACTTGTTTCTCTATTATACGTGCCCTTCGCATGCTGCACAATGCACAAAGAAAAGACAGCCCCTTCGGCCGGGGCCGCCGGGTCTGTCGTCCTATCAGCTGCCGCTGCCGAGCTGCAGATCGAGCCGCAGCCGGTTCGCGCCCAGCGCCGCCGCCATCGCGGAGGACTGCATTTGGCGCAGCGATGCTTTGGACGGCGTTTTTGCGTGCTCGCGAAAAGCCTTGACGGCGTTGGAAAGCTGCGACGCGTGCGCGAGCGCCTCGGTCTTGGCGGCATCCGACCACGTTTCGAGGCCCTGCGAAGCTTGCTGCCAAGCAGCGAAAGATAGCTCCAGCGCCTGGGTCTCCTCGGCCGCCGGCGCCTGGGTCTTCTCCTGCTGCAGGCCGTCCGAGGCCAGCTTCGAAAGGCTCCGGGTCAAGGCGTCGCTCGTCTTCAAGTACGCCGCCCAACGATCCGCCTGGGCGTTGTCGCTCAGGTCGAGCTGCTGGCTTTCGAGCGCCTTGACGTACACTTCCGTCCCCGCCATTGTTTTCGCGAGGGCCGCCGCCGCTTCTTTTGTGGGTGCGATCCCGGCGTAGACGCGGAAGCCGTCGGTCGTGTCGGAGGCGGCGGGCAGACCTTTGCCGGTCAACTGCTTCACGGCGTCGTTCATGCTGGCTTCCGTGCCGAACACGCCGTATTGCAGCAAATAATAGACGGATGCCGGGGCGACGGCGGAAGCAGCGCCTTGTACGGGCTTGGCGCCCGATTCGGAACCGGCCGCCCCCTTGTCCGCGGGCGGAGACGCCGAAGCGGGGGACGCCCCGGGCGGCTGGGACGTGCCGGGAGACGGCTGAACGTCGGCGACGACCGGCGCGCTGGGGCCGGATGGCGAGCCTGGGAAAAGCGGCTCGCCCGTGAACAGCGCCAGCACCAGGTAGCCGAAGACGGCACCCGTTACGATCGCCCCCGCCACGGACACGAAGATGCGCAGCCAGGACGGGCCTTCGCGACGGCGCGTATAAGCTTGCGACATCCAGCCGTGGTTCCGCGGCTCGTCCAGGCCCGGTTCCAGTTCCGGCCCTTCGCCCTGTATGTCGGAATACGGCGCGTGGCTTCCACCGTAAGCGTCCTGCCATTCGTCCGCATGGGGCATGGCCTTCTCGACCGGTGCGTTTGGTTGCCCGTTCGGCCGGCCTAAGCCGCTGAATCCCGCCACCGACTTGCGGCCTTCCGCCGGGAAGGCTTGCGGCTGCACGCGCTCGTGCGGCGAAGGCGGATTCGGACCGGTATTGGACGATTCGCGGCCGGCATGGGATGATTCGCGACCGGCATGGGACGATTCGCGGCCGGCATGGGATGATTCGCGACCGGCGGAAAATCCGCCGCCGCGTGCGGCGCGGACCGGCATGGTCCGATAGAGATCCGGCCGCAGATTGGAGTCGGCCTCCGCCGACGCCTCGTCGCGCGGCGGAGCCATGTCGCGATCGCTTGGCCGGGCGGGGGAAGACTCGGGCTCCCCCCATGCCCCCGGCTTGGGTGCAGATGTCGGCCGAGCTTCAGACTTGGGTGCAAACGTAGACCAAGCTTCGGGTTTGGGTGCAGATGTCGGCCAATCTTCCGGCTTGGGCGCAGCAGAAGACCAAGCATCGAGCCGCTCGCCGCGGCGATGCCGCTCGGCGGCCTGCTGCGCCGCGGTCCGATGCGGTTCCGGCGCCGACTCCGTTGGCGCAAGCGCGGCCGACCGCGCCGGCTTGCGGGCCTGGCGCCGCACGCGTGTTGGCGCCGGCTGAATCGGCTGCGTCTGCGGATCCGCCGGATTCGAGCGGCGGATGATCTCTTCCAGCGCGTGAATATCGTCTTGATAAGGGCTCTGCCAGGCGTCCAGCGTTTCCGCTTCCCGCGGCTCGTCCCGATTGTCCCTGCGATGTTCGGTTCCGCGCGACGCGGGCGCATGCGCGGCGACGTTTCTCCGCGCTTCGATCGGTTGCTCCTGCGCGGCGGCATGCTGCGGCTGCGTCGTCTCCCGGGGCTCGGCTCCGTCGAAGCGGAACGTCATTCTCGTCTTCTGCTGCATCGGTCTTCTCCCCTTGTCCCTCAATCTATTAACTATGCTATGAGATGATAGAGAGAAATATGATCGCTCGGAGGAAAGAAAATGCGGGCGGAGACGAGGCGTCTTCCGGGGTTTCGTAACGGGGGAGTTTGAAGAAAATCGAAAATCACGCTGAAGGAGGCAGCCTTCTTACGCGCATTGGCCATTACCTCGTACGAACGCCGAATGTGGGTAGTTTACATACGCACATTGGCCGATTCCCCGCACGATCGCCGAATGTAGGTA
>NZ_JAJFOW010000477.1 GCF_020731285.1 Cohnella baijiui | reverse complement strand
AATGTGAACCGCAATAAATTTGAGATAGCGTTAGAAAAGTTAGATGCTGCTCGTGCAGAAGGAATCGAAGTTACATTTGATCAATATCCTTATACAGCTGCTTCTACTGTTTTTCATGCAGTTCTTCCTCCATGGATGCATGATGGAGGTACGGAAGATATGCTGACGCGACTTCAGGATTCTTCCACACGCGAAAAAATTAAATGGGATATGGC
>NZ_JAJFOW010000476.1 GCF_020731285.1 Cohnella baijiui | reverse complement strand
GGCTTCATCGAACCGTTCACGAAAGAACTGCCAATGGAATATGCGGTAGAGATGAACCGTCTGATTCAATTTGAGATGGAAGGCTCTATTGGATAATACACGCATTCTCAAAAAGGCTCCCGATTTAGTCGGGAGCTTTTTTTATGTTATGATGAAAGAAAAGATAGAAAGCGCAACGATGCATATTGGAGTGAATAGCTATGGGTTGGTTAATT
>NZ_JAJFOW010000475.1 GCF_020731285.1 Cohnella baijiui | reverse complement strand
ACACCTCCCTTTCACGGAGGTAACAGGGGTTCGAATCCCCTACGGGTCACCACTTCCTTTCTTGATCCCGCTTCCACAGAAAAAATTGTGGACACGGGGGTTGCAATACCAGGGCGATATCGGTTATGATAGTGAACGTCGCCTTAGAAGAAGATGTTCAACGACGCGGGGTGGAGCAGCCCGGTAGCTCGTCGGGCTCATAACCCGAAGGCCGC
>NZ_JAJFOW010000474.1 GCF_020731285.1 Cohnella baijiui | reverse complement strand
GATTTGATTACATGTACGGAAGTAGTGGAGCATCTTAAGCATCCAATGGAGTATTTCTCATTGTTCAACAGCTTGCTTGCAGAGGGAGGTCTGCTTGCTGTTATGACACTATATCATCCGCGGGATGATGAGAAATTCTGCCGCTGGTATTATCGAAGAGATCAGACGCATATTGGTTTTTATACGCCAAAAACGATGAAGTATATCGCAGATAC
>NZ_JAJFOW010000473.1 GCF_020731285.1 Cohnella baijiui | reverse complement strand
CAGGCAAAACTTCCCGTCAAATACAGCGTCAGATATGGAATCAATGCATAAAAGCCCAAATTCATTAAAAAAGAACAGATAAACAGCACCCGTACACCTAACGGCGACATTCGCCATACATATCCAACCATACGTTCCCCTCCTCGCTTTCTACAATAAAGCAGGAAATGTCATTTGTATAACGAATGATTTTGATACATGTTATCTATTTTTTC
>NZ_JAJFOW010000472.1 GCF_020731285.1 Cohnella baijiui | reverse complement strand
GATTGCTGTGAGATACCGAGAACTTGTCCAATTTCTTTGTGTGTAAGACGGTACAGGAAATGCAGTTCTAAAATGGTAAGCTGTCTTTTTGGAAGGTGGCTTAGCGCCTTATATAATGAAGGATGAGAGATGTGATCTTGCAGGCGCTTTGTACTGCATACAACAAGTTCTATAACCTCTTTCTCTTGATCTGAATGCCGGTTATAGACTGCATA
>NZ_JAJFOW010000471.1 GCF_020731285.1 Cohnella baijiui | reverse complement strand
CGTTGAGGCACTCTACAACATGAAAGAGAATAAATATCCCTTTCTCGGTAATTTTCTCGGCGTGGCAGAGGAAGAAGGCACGGATCATAATGAATTTGTCTGCTCGATGCCTGTTGGACGTGAAGTATTGAATCCGTATCGCATTGTCTATGGCGGGATCACGGCTACACTTGCCGATATGGCGATGGGCTGGATGCTTGAGAAACGCATCTCAG
>NZ_JAJFOW010000470.1 GCF_020731285.1 Cohnella baijiui | reverse complement strand
GGAATATAATCATCCATCTTCTTGAGCATATGATATTGAGTGGCACAATCCCCAGCAGCATAAATGTCTGGAAGGCTTGTCTCCATCTTCTCATTCACTTCAATAGCATTCATTAGGCCTGTCCGTATTCCAGCCGCGATTGCCATCTCGCTGTTCGGGATAATTCCTACCGCCACAATTACCGTCTGTGCCGAAAAACTTGTCCTCTCTGTTAA
>NZ_JAJFOW010000469.1 GCF_020731285.1 Cohnella baijiui | reverse complement strand
ATAAAAAGTACAAAATCTCTGTCTTCCATCACATTATCCCCTTCTATTCCTCACAAACATTACTAGAATAGTATTCGCGACACGCGCTTTTTCTCCTGCCTTTTCACGAAATCTCCATCCCTCTAGCAGTAAGGCGCCAGCTCAGCCGCAAAAAAAGCAGGCGAAAGCATCATGCTCTCACCTGCTCTATCCTCGCTATACGAAGCGACTTTCATC
>NZ_JAJFOW010000468.1 GCF_020731285.1 Cohnella baijiui | reverse complement strand
ACGTGATGAGCTAGTTTGGCTGGTTAAAGGCGCAGGGAAACAACCAATCGAACGCGATACGTTCTACAATATTATTAAAAAATACTAACGTGCAAAAACCACCAGCGGACAAACTTCCGCTGGTGGTTTTCTTTACCCTCCAACCAAGACAGGGACATGCACCGAACAAACCATTTCGCCCGCCGCTATGACTGCCTTTTCGTTATGGGATTTAGC
>NZ_JAJFOW010000047.1 GCF_020731285.1 Cohnella baijiui | reverse complement strand
GCCGCGTTAGAGCGACGATGTGCGGTAACAGGTTCCGTACATGGCGCCGCAGCCGCGTTAGAGCGACGATGTGCGGTAACAGGTTCCGTACATGGCGCCGAGGCCGCGTTAGAGCGACGATGTGCGGTAACAGGTTCCGTACATGGCGCCGCGTTCGCGTTAGAGCGATGTGTGGAAAATGTGAAGTAATATACAAGATGTCCATTTTGGCAAGATAGATAAATTTTATCGACATCCGACAAAGGAAGTGACAAAAAGGCAAGCTTACATGGAGGAATTAAGGGGTTAAGGCGCGAATGGGTAAGGAAACCAATCCTTATTCCAAATGGAGCGTGAATCCCTATGGCAAATGAACCTCAATATCAGCCGGAAACTCTCGCCGTCCACGCGGGTCAGTCGATCGATCCGGCGACCCAGTCGCGCGCGGTGCCGATTTACCAGACGACCTCCTACGGCTTCAAAGACGCCGAGCATGCGGCCAACCTGTTCGCCCTCAAGGAATTCGGCAACATCTACACGCGGATCATGAACCCGACGTCCGACGTGTTCGAGAACCGCATCGCCGCGCTCGAAGGCGGCGCAGCCGCACTCGCGACGTCCTCCGGGCAGGCCGCGATCACCTTCTCCCTGCTGAACATCGCGGGAGCGGGAGACGAGATCGTCTCGTCCTCCACGCTGTACGGCGGCACGTACAACCTGTTCTCGACGACGCTGCCCAAGCTCGGCCTGAACGTGAAGTTCGTCGACTCGTCGAATCCGGAAAACTTCCGCGCGGCGATCACGGACAAGACGAAGGCGCTGTTCGCCGAAACGATCGGCAACCCGAAGGGAGACGTCCTCGACATCGAGGCGGTCGCCAAAATCGCGCATGAGAACGGGATCCCGCTCATCGTCGACAATACCTTCCCGAGCTCGTTCCTGCTCCGTCCGATCGAGCACGGCGCGGACATCGTCGTCCACTCGGCGACGAAGTTCATCGGCGGTCACGGCACCGCGATCGGCGGCGTCATCGTCGACGGCGGCAAGTTCGACTGGGCGGCAAGCGGCAAGTTCCCGGGCCTCACGACGCCGGATCCGAGCTACCACGGCGTCGTTTACACCGAAGCGGTCGGCCCGATCGCCTATATCATCAAGGCGCGCGTGCAGCTGTTGCGCGACCTGGGTTCGTCCATCTCGCCGTTTAACTCGTTCCTGCTGCTTCAAGGGCTGGAGACGCTGCATTTGCGGATGGAGCGCCACAGCTCGAACGCGCTGGCCGTGGCCCAGTACCTCCAGGCGCACGATGCGGTCGAGAATGTCAGCTACGCCGGCCTTGAAGGACACCCGTCCTATGAGCTGGCGCGCAAGTACCTGCCGAAGGGGCAGGGCGCGATCCTTACGTTCGATATCAAGGGCGGCGTGGAAGCCGGCAAGAAGCTGATCGCCTCCGTCAAGCTGTTTTCGCATCTGGCGAACGTGGGCGACTCCAAGTCGCTCATCATCCATCCCGCGAGCACGACGCACCAGCAGCTGTCCGGGGAGCAGCAGCTCGCGAGCGGCGTAACGCCGGGCATGATCCGGCTGTCGGTCGGCACGGAATCGATCGTCGACATCCTCGCGGACCTCGAGCAAGCGATCTCGGCCAGTCAGCTATAAGAGTCGTTTGGAAAGGACCGGGCCTACGCCCGGTCTTTTTTAAAATGCAAACAAAGACTACCCATCGTCCCCCACTTAGGCTATAATGTCGAACAGCGATAGACGCTTGACCAATCGAATGAATTGACAGCCAGTAGGTGCCTGTCCGACGCAACGTCGGCCGGGTTAAAAGGGAAGCCGGTGCGAATCCGGCGCGGTCCCGCCACTGTAAATCGGGGACGACCTCAGCAGGCCACTGTTCCGCCAGGAATGGGAAGGCGAGGAAGTCGCAAGACCCGATAGCCAGGAGACCTGCCTATCTGCGCTTAGCCAACGAAATCCTTCGTGGAAAAGGATCGGCTTCATCAGGGTGACGCATGCCCGTTTCGGCGCGGGGAAATCTTCGGCTTTCCCGTTCCGTCCCGGCGCATCCTCGTTCTCCTGATCCGCTGACCCCCTTTTTCCGACCGGAAGAAGGGGGTCATCTTCGTTGCACGGCTTGCCCGGTTTGTCATTCCGATGCGTGAAGCGCTTCTCGCCATACTTTAGGCTCAAAGGGGAAGATGGAATCATGAAGCGTTATGTATGGGGACTTTTGCTTGCCGCGTTGCTCGCGGTCACATCCGCCTGCGGGGCGAAGAACGAGGCGCCGTCCGCATCCGGGACGGGGGCCTCAGCCAGTCCGTCCTCGACCGCCTCGGCATCGGCTTCCGCCGACGCAGGCGCGAACGACAAGCATACGGAGTACCCGATCACCGTAACGGACGCGACGGGCCAATCGTTCACGTTCGACAAGGCGCCCGAGCGGATCGTCTCGACGTCGCCGGCGGAGACGGAGATGCTGTTCGCGCTGGGGTTGAACGACCAGGTCGTCGGCGTCTCCGATTACGACAACTATCCGGCGGAAGCAACGACCAAGCCGAAGGTCGGCGGCGTGACCAAGCCGAACGAAGAAGCGATCGTCGGACTGACGCCGGAGCTGGTCATCACGGGCATCTCAATGAAGGAGGACGTCGTCGCCAAGTTCCGCGAGCTCAAGCTGAGCGTGTACAAGACGAACGCGAAAACGCTGGACGACGTCATGAACGGCATACTGCAGATCGGCCTCATCACCGACCGCCAGGCGCAAGCCGAAGCGCTGGTCGATTCGATGAAGGCGGACGTGCAGAAGGTGAAGGACGCGGTCGGCGGTCTTAAGCCGGAGGAGAAAAAGAAAGTCTACGTTGAATTCTCCCCGGGCTGGACG
The DNA here is from genome assembly GCF_020731285.1 of Cohnella baijiui. Lineage (GTDB taxonomy): Bacteria > Bacillota > Bacilli > Paenibacillales > Paenibacillaceae > Cohnella. The sequence continues at coordinate 45,885 of NZ_JAJFOW010000047.1, read as the reverse complement.
GTCGGCAAAGGCGAGTTCATGGACGAGATCATTACGCTCGCTGGCGGCGAGAACGTCGCCGGAGATACCGAAGGCTGGAACCAGATCAACGAAGAGACGATCGTGCAGCGCAATCCGGACGTCATCCTTTTCACCCAAGGCGTGAAGGACGACAAGTCCGGAAAGACGCTTGAAGAGCTCATCCGCGGGCGCAGCGGCTGGGATCAAATCCAGGCGATCAAGGACAATCGGGTCATCGGGCTCGACCAAGACCTGCTGTCCCGTCCGGGTCCTCGCCTGACCCAAGGGTTGCTGGCCGTAGCCAAGGCGATTTACCCCGACCTGGTATCCTGACGTGCGACGCAAAGTGCTGATATGGGGGGGAGCGAGCTTCGCGCTCCTCCTCCTGTCCGCCGTCGTCAGCCTGTCTCTGGGCTCGGCGCGCCTGCCGCTCGCCGACGTCTGGGGCATTCTGCTGCATCGGCTGCCGGGACTGTCGGAGGCGATCCGGCCCGACTGGCCGAGCGCATCCGAGCAGATCATTCTGAAAATCCGCTTGCCCCGCATCGTGCTCGCTATACTCACCGGCGCATGCTTGTCGCTGGCGGGGGCTGGTTTTCAGGGCGTACTGCGCAATCCGCTGGCCGATCCGTATACGCTCGGCGTGGCGTCCGGGTCCGCCGTCGGCGCCGCTTTTCTCATTTTGACCGGTCTCAGCTTCGGCCCTCTCTACGCGCAGTGGACGATTCCGATCGTGGCGTTCGGCACCGGACTGCTCAGCCTCGCGCTCGTGCTTCGTCTGGCAAGGGTGCAGGGCCGCATCCGGATGGAGACGCTTCTGCTCGCAGGCGTCGTGCTTCAAGCTTTTCTGGGCTCCATGGTGTCGTTCATGGTGTCGATGTCGGACAAGGTCATCAACGAGATCGTGTTCTGGATGCTGGGCAGCTTGGCACTCAGGGGCTGGTCGTTCTCGGCCGTTCTCGTTCCGTATTTAGCCGTCGGGCTCGTCGTGCTGCTGAGCTATGCCCGCTCGCTCAATCTGTTCGCGCTTGGGGAGCGTCAGGCTGCTCATCTCGGCATCCGGGTCGAGCGCACCAAGCTGATCGTGCTCGTCGTGAGCACGCTGATGACGGCGGCGGCCGTCTCCATCGTCGGGATCATCGGCTTCGTCGGGCTCGTCGTGCCGCATTTGGTCCGCCTGCTGGCCGGTCCCGACTACCGGCTGCTGCTGCCGCTGTCGGCGCTGCTCGGCGGCGCGTATATGCTGTGGGCGGACACGCTCGCGCGGACGCTGCTCAGTCCGACGGAGATTCCGATCGGCGTCGTGACGGCGTTTCTCGGGGCGCCGTTCTTTGCATACCTGCTGCGCAGGAACAAGCATGGAGCGAGGGGGTGAGGCGATGATCGAGGTACGGTGCGTAGATAAAAGCTACGGGGACGCCAAAGTGCTGAGCGGGATCGACTTTCGAGTGCGGGAAGGCGCGTTTTTCGGCATTCTCGGCCCGAACGGCAGCGGGAAGTCGACGCTCCTGAAGCTCCTCTCCGGCATCGAGCGGGCGGATCGGGGCGTGGTTCGGCTCGGCGGCCCGGATGGCGAGGCGCGACCGGTCGGCGGCTACAGCCGGAAGGAGCTGGCCAGGTGGCTCGCGGTGCTGGAGCAGGAGGCGCTGCCGCCGGTCGGCTTCACGGTGCGCGAGGTCGTGGAGATGGGGCGGTTTCCGTTTCAAAACTGGCTCGGCGAAGAAAAAGAGGACGCGGGGAGGCACCTCGACGCGATCGTCGCCAGGCTGGGACTGGAGCCGCTCGCGGAGCGGCCGATCGATCAGCTGAGCGGCGGGGAAAGGCAGCGCGTCGCGCTGGCGAAGGCGATGGCTCAGCAGCCCCGGCTGCTATTGCTGGACGAGCCGACGACGTATTTGGACATCGGCCGGCAGATTCAGCTGATGGACCGGATCCGCGAGTGGCAGCGCGAAGCCCGGCTCACGGTGGTGGCCGTGCTGCACGACCTGAACCTGGCGGCGCTCTACTGCGATCGGCTGCTGCTGCTGCATCGGGGACGCGTCGTGGGCGTCGGCTCTCCGCTTGAGATGCTTACCGAGGACCGGATCGCCGAGATCTACGGCATCGAGCCCCTCGTCACGCCGCATCCGGCGCTCGGGGTGCCGCAGGTGCTGCTTCAACCGAACGCGGAGGAAGAGAAGAGGAGGGAATCGCATTGACGATCGGGGATCAGCATCGTCCGGAGGAACAAGGGCTCGGCGCCGAGCCGAACATCGCAGCGTCGCCGGATGCGTCGACCGGTGCGGCGCCAGGACAGGCGCCGCCCGCGCTGCCGCCGGGACGCAAGCTCGAGGCGGCGGTCCGCGCGATATGCGGGCTGAACGAAGCCGCCATGCACGAAGCCGCAGCCCGGCTGGATCAGCTGACCAAGCCGCCTGGTAGCCTGGGAAGCCTGGAGACGCTCGCGATCCGGCTCGCAGGTATCACGGGGGTGCCCGTGCCCGTGGCGCCGCTGCGCAAGGCGGTCGTCGTCATGGCCGGCGACCACGGCGTCTGCGAGGAGGGCGTGAGCGCCTTCCCGCAGGAGGTCACGCCGCAGATGGTGCTGAATTTCCTCGGCGGCGGCGCGGCGATCAACGTGCTGGCCCGCCAGACGGGCGCCGAAGTCGTCTGCGTCGACATCGGCGTGAAGGGGGAGCTGGCGCACGAGCGGCTGCTCGCCAGGCGCGTGCGGAGCGGGACGGCCAATATCGCGCAGGGACCGGCGATGACCCGGGAAGAGGCCGTCCGGGCGCTGGAGACGGGCATCGGCGTCGTCGAGGAGCTGTGCGGGCAGGGCTACGGGCTGCTCGCGACCGGGGAGATGGGCATCGGCAATACGACGCCGAGCGCCGCGCTGCTCGCCGTGTGGGGCGGCTTGGAGGCGCGAGAGGTCGTCGGCCGCGGCACGGGAATCGACGACGCGGGCCTTGCGCGCAAGCGGGAAGCCATCGTGCGGGCGATCGCCGTCAACCGGCCGAATGCGGACGATCCGCTGGACGTGCTGAGCAAGCTCGGCGGCCTCGAAATCGCGGGCTTGGCCGGCGTCATCATCGGTGCCGCCTCGCGGAGATGCCCCGTCATCGTCGACGGCTTCATCTCCGCCGTTGCCGCCATCGCGGCGGCCAAGCTGGCGCCGGGCGTGGAGCCTTATTTGATCGCGTCCCACCTGTCGGAGGAGCGCGGTCACGGGCTTGCGCTGCGCGAGCTGGGTTTGTCGCCGATGCTGCATCTGGGCATGCGGCTCGGCGAAGGGACGGGCGCGGCGCTTGTTTTTCCGCTGCTCGACGCCGCGGGCAGCGTGCTGCGCGAGATGGCTACGTTCGACAGCGCCGGCGTGTCGAAGGGATAAACGAAGCAGGGAAGGCGTGCGGTTCAGGTGAGCTTGCGCCGGAGAATGGCACGAACGGACAAAGATCCTGGGCATGCACGAGGTCAAAAGAGTCGGAGGACCCGGAATATCGAGAGATTCGGAGACCGGGGGATCAATCGCGTTCGGGAGGAGGAATTCGGAAGATGATCGTTCTGGTGACAGGGGGCGCGCGCAGCGGCAAGAGCGCGTTCGCCGAGAGGTATGCGGCGCTGCATGGCCGGGAGGGCGTGTACGTGGCGACGTCGGAGGCGCTCGACGAAGAGATGGCGCGGCGGATCGCCCTGCATCGCGCGCAGCGCGAACGGTCCGGATTCGCGTGGCGGACGGTTGAGGAACCGCTGGATCTGGCGGGGACGCTGCTGCGCCTCCGCGAGAAGCCCGTTGTGCTCGTCGATTGCCTAACGCTTTGGTTGTCCAACCACTTGCTGCGGGAGGAAGGTCAAGCGGACGCCGAGGCGCGGATCGAAGAGCGCATGCAGACGCTCGCGGAAGCGCTGGGCGGCATGAAAGGCTGCGTCATCCTGGTGACGAACGAAGTGGGCGACGGCGTCGTGCCGGCTTATCCGCTCGGCCGCGTCTACCGGGATCTGGCGGGCGTGCTGAACCGCCAGATCGCGGCCGTCAGCGACGAGGTGTTCCTCGTCACGGCGGGCATCCCTGTGGAGCTGAAGCGGCTCGCGTTCGCATGGCCGGGGGCGGGAGCGTCGCCGTGATCTTTTTTTCGGTTCAGGAGATCCTGCTCGCCGGGGTCCTCGCAATCGCAACAGATTGGCTGGTCGGCGATCCCCGCTGGCTGCCGCATCCCGTCGTTTGGATTGGAAAGCTCATTTCCCGGCTCGAGCGGGTGCTGCGCCGTCCTGGCGAGTCTCGCGCGGCCAGCCGGACGAAGGGCATTCTGCTGACGGTCGCCGTGACCGCAGCTTCCGGCGTCCTATGCTGGGGCGCGTGCGCGGTTGCCGCCTGGATGCATCCATGGCTGGGCATCGCCGCGAACGCGTGGTTCATCTCGACCACGCTGGCCGTCCGCGGGTTGAAGGAGGCGGCGATGGCCGTGTATCGTCCGCTGATCCGAGGCGATCTCTCGGAAGCGCGGGAGAAGGTCGGCTGGATCGTCGGCCGGGACACGGAGCACCTGGACGAGCCGGAAGTCGCGAGAGCGGCCGTCGAGACGGTGGCCGAAAATACCGTGGACGCCTTCGTGGCGCCGTTGGCGTTCGCCCTGCTGGGCGGAGCGCCGCTCGCGATGCTCTACCGGGCTGCCAATACGCTCGATTCGATGGTCGGCTACCGCAACGAGCGTTACCGGGATTTCGGCTGGGCGTCGGCGAGGTTCGACGACGTGCTGAATTACTTGCCGGCGCGGGCGACGGGCGTGCTGCTGACGATCGTCGCAGCGGCGCTGCGGCCGGCATCGGCCTCGCGGGCATGGCGGGCCGTCAGGACTTTCGCCCGGCTGCATCCGAGCCCGAACAGCGGCATCCCCGAGTCGGCCGTGGCCGGCGCGCTGGGCATCGAGCTTGGCGGAACGAACCGCTACGGAGGCATCGTCAGCGAGCGGGCGCGGCTCGGCTGGCCGCTGCGCGCCATCGCGCCAGGCGACATCCGGCTGGCCGTGCGGCTGCTGTACGGCGTCAGCTACATTTTGGCGGGAGGATTGATCGTCGCATGTTGGTTTGGGTGGAATCGCTAGTCGCCGCTTTGCAGTTTTTGACGCGGCTGCCGGTACCGTCGCCGGGGGGACAGACTTCCGAGCGAGAGTTCCGCCGCAGCGTCGTCTTTTTCCCGGCGGCGGGGCTCGTCATCGGGCTCGGGACGGCCGGGATCGGCGCGCTGCTGCGGTGGGGGCTGCCGCCTTGGCCGGCCGCCGTCCTGCTCGCGGCCGTCTGGATCGGCTGGTCGGGCGCGCTGCATCTGGACGGCCTGATGGACACGGCCGACGGGCTGCTCAGCCACCGGTCGCGAGAGCGGATGCTCGAAATCATGAAGGACAGCCGCGTCGGCGCCATGGGCGTCCTGGCCGGCTCGCTGTCCGTGCTGCTTCGCGTTGCCCTGCTGGCGTCGCTGCTGCAGGACGGGGGAACCGCCTGGCTTCTGGGAGCGCTCGCGCTGATCCCGGCGTGGAGCCGGGCGTTCCTCCCCGCGGCGATCGCCGGCTGGCCTTATGCCCGCGCGGCGGGCGGCGGGCTCGGCGGGCTGTTCCGCGGCGTGAGCGCGCGGCATGCGGCAGCGGCCTTCGCGGTCGCGACGGCGCTCAGCGCGGCCATACTGGCGGTGCTGGCGGCCTGGGCGCCGGCCGGCGCGGGCCTGCCGCTGGGCTGGGCGCAAGCCGCGCTGGCGTATGGCGTCGCCGCCGGCTTCACATATGCGGCGGGCTCGCTGCTCGCCGCGGCGATCGCGCGCAAGCTGGGCGGCCTGACCGGCGACGTCTACGGCGCGATCAACGAGCTGCTAGAGCTAGGGCTGCTGCTCCTGCTCGTGGCGGTGCTGTACCACTATTGAGGCGTGGACAGACGGGTGACGGGGAGATCGTCGGAAAATCAAAGATCGTGTCTGGGATGGCCCAGCCCGTAGAAAAGTTACTCGGAATATCCGATTAACTCACCCAACAGGGTGCCGCCAGCAGAATAGTTACTCGGAATAACCGATTAACTCGCCCGAAAGGGTGCGGCCAGCAGGTAAGTTACTCGGAAAAACCGACTAACTCGCACAAGAGGGTGCCACCAGCAGGAAAGTTACTCGGAAAAACCGACTAACTCACCCAACAGGGTGCCGCCAGCAGGAAAGTTACTCGGAAAAAGCGACTAACTCGCCCGAAAGGGTGCCGCCAGCAGAATAGTTACTCGGAATAACCGATTAACTCGCCCGAAAGGGAGCCACCAGCAGGTAAGTTACTCGGAAAAACCGACTAACTCGTCCAAGAGGGTGCGGCCAGCAGGTAAGTTACTCGGAAAAAGCGACTAACTCACCCAACAGGGTGCCACCAGCAGGTAAGTTACTCGGAAAAACCGACTAACTCGCCCCGCCCCTTCCGATGAGATCGTCCCAACTTTTGACCATCCCGCCCCACACACATCGAAATGGTCCTAAGGACAATTAGCAAGACGAGGAGGAGACCGCATGCTGGAAGTGTACGGACACGGCGGAGATTGGATTACGGCGGAGGAGACGTACGGCCGTCCGGCGGACGGATGGCTCGACTACAGCGCGAATATGAACCCGTGGGGGCCGCCGCCGGCGGTGGAGCAGGCGATCTTGGGCGGCTGGCGGGACATCGCCCGTTACCCCGACCCGGCGGTGCGCGGACTGCGGCGGAAGCTCGCCGGCGCGTACGGCGTCCCGGAGGGGAGCATCATCGTCGGCAACGGCGCCGCGGAGCTGATCGATCTCGCCGTGCGCGGACTGCAGCCCTCGTCGGCCGGGCTCGCGCAGCCCGCCTTTACGGAGTACGGCGACGCGCTCCGCAAAGCCGGCGTTCCGGTCCGCGAGGTGCGGCTGCGCGCGGAGAACGGATTTCTCCCCGGCGACGACGATCTCGCCGCGCTCGTCCCCCCGGCGCAGGACGGGTGCGTCTTCCTTGGCCACCCGAACAATCCGACCGGCCGTCTGCTGCCCCGCTCCGCGATCGCCCGGCTCAGGGAGACCGGCCGCACGCTGCTATTGGACGAAGCGTTCATGGACTTCGTGCCGGACGAGGAGGATCATTCCTGGCTGCGCGAAGCCGCCACCTCGCGGCAACTCGTCGTGTTCCGCTCGATGACGAAGTTTTACGCCATCCCCGGCATCCGGCTCGGCTTCCTCGTGTCGCACCCGTCCCTCGTCGCCGAACTCGCCGCGCTCCAGCCGCCTTGGAGCGTCAACTTCCTCGCCCAGCGCATCGGCGAGGCCGTCCTGGAGGAGCGGGCGTACGCCGAGCGGACCCGCGCTTGGCTCCAGGCCGAGCGTCCCTGGCTGATTCGCGGGCTGCAGAAGCTGGGTCTCGACGTCGTGCCGGGCGACGTCAACTATCTGCTCGTCTCGCTGCCTCCCTCGGCCGGCTTCGACGTCAAGCGCCTGCAGGCGCTGCTCGCCCGGCGAGGCATTCTGATCCGCGACGCTTCGCTGTTCCCGGGTCTCGACGCCCGCTACTTCCACATCGCGGTCCGGCTGCGCGAGGAGAACGAGCGGCTTCTGCGCGAGCTGGGCGAAGTGCTGACCCAAGAAGGTCGCGCCCTCGATTAAGGCGCGCACGTTCCGTCATTCCCCCAACACACCTCCTCGGCCGCCGGGATTCCCTTCCGCCCCGCCGGCCGCAGCGGATGAAGGAGAGAACCTTATGCCACAAGCAGCTACGATCATGCTTCAAGGCACTTCCTCGGACGTGGGCAAAAGCGTTCTCGCCGCCGCCCTGTGCCGCATTTTGAAGCAGGACGGGTACCGGGTCGCGCCGTTTAAGTCGCAGAACATGTCCAACAACGCCTACGTCACGCCCGACGGCAAGGAAATCGGCCGCGCGCAGGGCATGCAGGCCGATTCGTGCGGCATTCCGGCCACGACCGACATGAACCCGATTCTCCTGAAGCCGACCCGAGAGATGACCTCGCAGGTCGTCGTGCACGGCAAACCGTACCGGGATCTGGATGCGCGCGCGTACCGCGAGCAATATTTGCCGATCGCCGCCGTCCTCGTGCAGGAGGCGCTGGCGCGGCTTCGCTCCGCCTATGACGTGATCGTCATCGAAGGGGCGGGCAGCCCGGCGGAGATCAACCTGAAGGATCGGGATATCGTCAATATGCGGCTGGCAAGCTGGGCGGACGCACCCGTCCTGCTCGTCGCCGACATCGACCGCGGCGGCGTGTTCGCGGCGATCGTCGGGACGCTCGAGCTGCTGGAGCCGGAGGAGCGGGCTCGGGTCAAAGGCATCGTCATCAACAAATTCAGGGGTGACGTGTCGCTTCTGCGGCCGGGCCTCGACTGGCTGGAAGCCCGCACGGGGATTCCCGTCGTCGGCGTGGTGCCGTTCCTGCCGGATCTCGGGCTGGAGGATGAGGACTCCGCTTCGCTCGACGCCAAGAGGCGAGCGTCCGGCACCCCCTCCGAGACGTCCGGGAAGGCGACGCACCGGCGACTCGATATTGCGGTGCTCCGTTACCCCCGGATCGCGAACTTCACCGACGCGGACCCGCTCGCTGCGGAGCCGGACGTGCGGCTGCGCTACGTGACGAGCGCGTCGGAATGGGGAGAGCCCGACGCGGTGCTGCTGCCCGGCAGCAAAAACACGGCGGAGGATCTCGCGTTTCTGCGCGAAACCGGGCTGGAGGCGCGGCTGCTGTCCTACGCGGAGCGGGGCGGCAGCGTCGTCGGCATTTGCGGCGGTTACCAGATGCTCGGCCGCCGGCTGCTCGATCCGGACGCCGTCGAGTCGCCGCGGCGCGAGACGGCGGGGCTGGGTTTGCTGCCGACGGAGACGACGTTCACGGCGGATAAGTATACCGAGCGGGTCATCGGGTCCGCGTCTGGGCGTCCGTTCGGCGGCGAGGACGTTTGGCCCGTCGCCGGCTACGTGATTCATATGGGGCGGACGACGATCGCGACCGGCGAAGCGGCCGCGCGGCCGCTGCAGCTGCGCTCCGAACGCGAGGCCGCAACGGAGGGGCAAATGCGCCTGGATGGAGCCGAGACGGCGAACGGACGCGTATGGGGCACGTACGTGCACGATATTTTCCGCAATGACGGGCTGCGGCGCGCCTGGCTCGACGGCCTGCGCGCCCGCAAAGGGCTGCCGCCCGGCGATGCCGCGACGGCCTACACCGAACAGCGGGAGCAGGCCTTTGACCGGCTGGCTGACCATGTGCGGCGGCATCTGGATATGGCGCTGCTCGAACACTTCATTCGACAAGGAGGAGGTACCCGATGACGAATGCGGGAACGAACGGTCAAACGAAACCGAGCAAGGAGCGGGGACTCGTCCTTGTCTATACCGGCGACGGAAAAGGCAAAACGACCGCGGCGATGGGGCTGGCGCTGCGAGCAACGGGACGGGGCCAGAAGGTGCTCGTCATTCAATTCATCAAGTCCCCCCAGCGGTCGTACGGGGAGCAGATCGCGCTCGAGAAGCTCGGCGTCGAAATCGTTCAGACGGGCATCGGCTTCACCTGGCTCAAGACGCCGGAGGAGCATCGGGCTTCGCTGAAGGAAGCCTGGGCTTTCGCCAAGTCCCGCATCCTGAATGGGCAGGAGAATTTGATCATCCTCGACGAGATCAACAATGCGCTCGCCATCGATCGTTTTCCGATCGACGATGTCCTGCCGCTGGCCGAGGTGCTGGAGGTCATCCGGACGCGGCCGCAAGGCATGCATTTGCTCCTGACGGGCCGCGGCGCGCATCCAGACATCGTCGCAGAGGCCGATCTCGTGACGGAGATGCAGCCGGTCAAGCATTACTACGACGAAGGCGTCCCGGCGGTCATGGGGATCGAGATGTGACGCGAGCGCGTTTTCCCGCACGCCGCCGAAACCCCATAGGGCGATCGGCGGCGTTTTTTTTGCCGGCTGCTCCGGAAAAAGGGTGGTTTGCGGCCGGTCGCGGCGCTATGATAGGGAGTGACGAAAACGAGAGAGGAGACGGGCATGGAGACGAAGCTGCGCTTCGGAGAGGACGGCACATTCAAGATCGTGCAATTCACGGATCTCCACTGGCAGAACGGGGAAAAGGAAGACCGGCGGACACGCGCGCTTATCGAGCGGGTGATGGCTGCGGAGCGGCCGGACCTCGTCGTGTTCACCGGCGATCTGATCTACAGCCTCGATTGCCGCGATCCGAAGCAGTCGCTGCTGGAAGCGGTTGCGCCCGTCGAACGGTCGGGTACGCCTTGGGCGGCGGTCTTTGGCAACCACGACAGCGAGGCGTCCGTCTCGCGCGCGGAGCTGATGGATGCGCTGATGTCGCAGCGGCACTGTCTCGCCTCGCCAGGTCCGAAGGCCGTTCACGGCATCGGCAACTACGCGCTGACCGTCGCGGACCGCGACGGCGTCCCCCGCGCCGCGATCTATTGCCTGGACAGCGGCAGCTACTCCGAAGACCCCGGGATTTCGGGCTACGACTGGATCCGCGCGGATCAGATCGAATGGTACCGGATGCAGTCGCAGCGACTCGGCAAGGGGGCGAAGGACGGAGCGCTGCCGGCGCTCGCCTTTTTCCACATTCCGCTGCCCGAATATGCGGACGTGTGGCGGACCGAGGTTTGCTACGGTCATCGCTATGAAGGCATCGCCTGCCCGAAGTTCAACTCGGGGATGTTCGCCGCGATGAAGGAACGGGGGGACGTGATGGGCACCTTTTGCGGCCACGACCATATCAACGACTTCGAAGGGACGCTGGACGGCATCCGGCTCTGCTACGGACGGGCGTCCGGCTATCATACGTACGGCAGATGGCTGTTCTCGCGCGGCGCACGCGTCATCCGGCTGCGGCAGGGCGAGCGGCGCTTCGAGACGTGGCTGCGGCTGGCGAACGGACTCGCGGTCCGCCACCCTCTGCCGCACAAGCCCCGGAATCCCAGGCTCGGCTAGCGGCTGAACGAACCAGGAAAACGACGATCGAGGAGGCGGACGGCATGGAGCGGTATATGATGGCACTGGATCAAGGCACGACGAGTACGAGAGCGATTCTGTTCGACCGGACGGGGCGGATCGTGCACGCGGCGCAGCGCGAGTTCCCGCAATACTTCCCGAAGCCGGGCTGGGTCGAACACAACGCGAACGAGATCTGGGCGTCCGCGCTGGCGGTCATCGCGACCGTCCTGTCGGAGGCGAGCGTGCAGCCCGAGCAGATCGCCGGGATCGGCATCACCAACCAACGGGAGACGGCGGTCGTCTGGGATCGGGAAACCGGCATCCCCGTCTACCAGGCGATCGTCTGGCAGTCCCGTCAGACGGCGGACATCTGCGAGCAGCTGAAGAGAGACGGCCATGAGCCGGCGTTTCGGCGCAAGACGGGACTGCTGATCGACCCGTACTTCTCGGGAACGAAAGTCAAATGGATTCTCGACCATGTCGAAGGGGCGCGGGAAAAAGCCGAGCAGGGCAAGCTGATGTTCGGCACGATCGATACGTGGCTCGTCTGGCGGCTCACGGGACGCCGGACGCACGTGACGGACTATACGAACGCCTCGCGAACGCTGATGTACAACATTCACGAGCTGCGGTGGGACGAGGAGCTGCTCGACCTCCTCGGCGTCCCGGCGTCGATGCTGCCGGAGGTCCGATCCTCGTCGGAGGTATACGGCCATACGGACAAGCGCCATTTTTTCGGCCACGAGGTCCCGATCGCCGGCATCGCGGGAGACCAGCAGGCGGCGCTGTTCGGACAGGCGTGCTTCGAGCCGGGCATGGCCAAAAATACATACGGCACCGGCTGCTTCATGCTGTTGAATACGGGGGCGGAGGCCGTCTCGTCGGCGCACGGGCTGCTCACCACGATCGCATGGGGCATAGACGGTCAGGTCGCTTATGCGCTTGAAGGCAGCATCTTCGTCGCCGGCTCGGCGATCCAGTGGCTGCGCGACGGGCTGCGGATGTTCGGCGACGCCCGGGAGAGCGAGCGGTACGCGGAGCGGGTCGCGTCGACCGAGGGCGTCTACGTCGTGCCGGCGTTCGTCGGCTTAGGCACGCCTTATTGGGACAGCGAAGTTCGCGGCGCCGTCTTCGGACTGACCCGCGGCACGACGAAGGAGCACTTCATCCGCGCGACGCTCGAGTCGCTCGCTTATCAGACCAAGGACGTGCTGGACGCGATGGAGCGCGACTCGGGCATCGCGATCAAGACGCTGCGGGTCGACGGCGGCGCGGTCCGCAACGACCTGCTCATGCAATTCCAAAGCGACATCCTGGGCGTGCCGGTGGACCGGCCGGAAGTGAACGAAACGACGGCGCTCGGAGCGGCGTATTTGGCGGGTCTCGCCGTGGGTTACTGGGAAAGCCGGGAGGAAATCGCGGAGCTGTGGCGGAAGGAAGCGGCCTTCGCCCCTTCGATGGGGGAGGAAGAACGGGACCGCCTGTATGCGGGCTGGCAGACGGCCGTTCAAGCCGCGATGGCTTTCAAGCCCTGAGCGTCCCATCTGCGAAAGGTAATCGTTCCGGCGCGCCGATTAGGCCGCAGCCGGCAAAAAAACAGCGCCATCGCTTGTGCCCTTGGAGCGGCATTGCGAACGGCGCTGTTCGGCTTTTCGATTCGGCACGACCTGCGTGATCGGTTTGCGCTGCCAGGCGCCCCGTCCGATCTCGGGGTTCAGCTTGCCTTCCCGCTCGGATTTGCGGCGGGCTTTCTTGGCGTTGGACATTCCCATTGGGAATACACCTCCTTGGATTTCTTCTCCGATCTTACCGCAGAAAGCCGCCTTCGCGCAACGCCGCGTTGCGCAATCGGGCTGCGTTGCGGGATCGAGGCTTTGCAGGCGGGCGCGTTTGCCTGCATAATGGGGAGAGCGAAAACTTGTTCAAGACGAAGGAGATTGTACGAATGCCGCACTTGTTGTTCCGAGGAGTGACGCCGGAGCAGATCCGGGCCGTGAGCGGACCGCTCGCGGACGAGCTGGCCGAGATTTGCGAGTGCCCGGCGGACGAGATGATGTTGGAATGCCTGCATACGACCGCCTGGAGTGGCGGAGAAGTCGTCCCCTCCTTTCCGTTCGTCGAGGTCGCCTGGTTCGACCGCGGTCCGGAGAAGCGGGGGCGCTTTGCCCGCGCCGTTGATCGCCATCTGCGCGGCTTGGGGATTCCCGAGCTGGAGGTGGCTTTCCGGACGTATCGTCCGGCGGCCTATTACGCGAACGGAGAGGCGTTCGGGGATGACGCCGCCGAGACGGAGTTGGCCGAGCTCCGCGCGGAGAACGCCAAGCTCAAGGAGGAGCTGCAGCGCGCGCGCAAGGCGGCTGCCGGCGCAGCCGTGTCGGGGATGTCGAGCCGCCTGCGGGACGCGCTGCGGGAGTAGAGGCGACGGCAGGGCTGCTTGCCGCGCGAACGGCCGAGACCGTCTTCGTTCGGCTCGCTCGGAACGGAATGAGGAGAAAACCGCGCGAGGGGAGGAGAAAGCTTGCGGTACCTGTTTTTCTATCTGGTCGCGATCAACGTGATCGCTTTTTTCATGATGGGATACGATAAGACGCAGGCGATGCACAGGGAGCGGAGGGTGCCCGAGAAGCGGCTGTTCGCGGTGGCCGCGATCGGGGGCGCGTTCGGCATGCTGATGGGGATGCGAGTCTTCCGGCACAAAACCAAGCATCGCTCGTTCACGGCCGGGGTGCCGGCGCTGCTGGCGCTGAACGTGATCCTTGTGCTGGTCTACTGGGGCAACAGCTGATCGTTTCGCCGCAAGAGAGTGGCAGGAGAGCGGCAGGAGAGCGGCAACGCCAGATGATGGAAGCCGGGCCGCTAAGTCCGTCGTTTTACCAAACTTACGGACAAACAATAGGGCTTGATCCGAGGAGATGCCGGGTCAGCAGTCGGGAAGGCAGCACTGGGCGAAAAGTCCGGAGCTGCCTTCGTTATATTATCGCTCCATGCTATCGGAGGTTTGACTGAAACGGTCGGTCAATCTATTCGATTTTCGGATGCCGGACAGAGGTGGCGGTGCGGCTTGCGTTGGTTGCTTTACGGGAGAGGCGGATTGCGGAAGATCGTGTGAGGTGCCGAATGTGGAAACTGTAACCCGATTTTTCATGTTACGCAAGCCGCAGGCACCGATTGCGAGCTGTGAGCCGAATTTCGAGTTACGCGGGGCCGCAGGTGCCGAAAGCGGACGGTAACCCGAATATATCGGACTACGCGGGGCCGCAGCCGGCGATTGCAGCCTGCAACCCGAATATTTTCGGGTTACGCTGAGCCGCAGGCACCGGATGTATCCCCCCGCTGCATAAGCATCTTTCTTGCCTCATCCCTCTTCTTTTTTTGGCTGGTTTTGGCGTCCCGCCCGTCTGTCGATCGACACCATTCCCCCCAGCGTCCGATCGTTCGCCTCCAAGATCCCGGTCCGTCCGCCGCAACCGCCGCGGGCGCTTGTCGGATCGCCTCCGTTCTTCGCGAAAAAAAACGCCGAAAGGGTCAAGCTGCTGCCTGTCCCGCAGCGAAACCTTCCGCGACGATCGCGCGTCATAGATTACACCGCGGGGCCGAAGCGCCCGCGAATTGGCGGATGACCGCCATCGACCGAGGAGGAACGACAGGATGAATAGGCTACGCAAATTGCTGCTAGCGTTGCTGATCGTGACGCTGGCCATGCCGGTCTTCGCGGCTTCGGCCGAGTCGCTCACGACCGAGCAGAAGTTCGAGGTGCTGCGCGACAAAGGTATTTTCACGGGCTTCGACGACGGGAGCGCGCGCCTGCAGGAGGCAATGTCGCGGGAGCAGTTCGCGGCCGTCTTGTTTCGGCTGTGGCAATTGAAGGAGGAGCGGCCGGCCAAAGCCAGCTTCTATGACGTGCTCAAGACGCGTTGGTCGTACGAAGAGATCGAGGCCGTCCGCAAGGCGGGGCTCATGCAGGGCGTCGGCAACGGCAAGTTCGCGCCCGCCTCGCCCGTAACCGTGGAGCAGCTCGCGGCCATTCTCGTGCGGGCCTACGGCTATACGGATGCCGGTACGACGCGCGTGGACGGCAAAGTATCCGCCTGGGCACGCAGCGCGGTCGCCATCGCGCTCGATCGGCAGATCGTCTCGGCCCGGAGCGACTACACGGTGAAGGCGACGCGCGCCTTGCTCGTCGACGCCGCCTATGCCGTTTATCGGCAGATGAACTTTGAGAAAATCTCGGTGAAGTCGGTGCAGCCGACCTCGAACAACGTCGTCCAGGTTGTCCTGAACCAGGCGATCAAGACCGTCGATCCCGTTCGCTTTGCGGTGAAGGACGATCAAGGCCGATCCGTCTCCATCCGCCAAGTGAGTCTGAGCGCGGACGGCAAAACGATCTGGGTGACGACCGATCCCCAGCTCGCCTATGTCTCCCACAGGCTGTTTATCGACGGAGACAGCTGGCGGTATTCCGCGCTGCCGGAAGATTCGACGAAGCCGCAGCTCGTCTCTTTTTCGGCGCTCCCGAACCGGGTGCTGCAGCTCGTCTTCTCGGAGCCGGTCGAAGCGGGATCCGCGACCGACGTCCGCAACTATGGCTTTATCGGCGACGGCCTGCAGCTGTCCAACCTGAAGCAGTCGAATGACCGCAAGACGGTCACGATGACGACGTCCCGCCAGCGCGATGGGTACACGTACCGCTTCGTCGTGCAGAACGTGCGCGATCTCGCCGGGAATGCGATGGACACCCGCAGCGACCTGATCTTCAAAGGCGTCGACGACAACACGAAGCCGACGGTTCAGTCCGTCGCCGGGCTGAACGGGAACGCAATCCGGGTCGTCTTCAGCGAAAAGGTGAACGTCCAACAAGCGACGGACATCCGCAACTACAGCCTGAACAACGGGCTCTACGTGCAGCGCGCCGCCATCGACAACGACGGGCGGACGGTAACGCTGTGGACGAACGAGCAGCGCGACGGGCAGAAGTATCGCATCACGATCCGGGACATCGCGGATCTGGCGGGGAACGTGATGGATACCCGCAGCAACGTGGAATTCACCGCCGTGAACGATCAGACGAAGCCGACCGTAAAGTCCGTGAAGGCGAACCGCGACGGGACGGTCACCGTCGTCTTCAGCGAAAAGGTCAATCCGCAGGAAGCGGCGAACACGGCCAACTACAGCGTGGATCACGGTCTTGGCATCACGCGCGCCATCCTCGCGTCGGACGGCCTGACCGTCACGCTGACCACGACGCAGCAGCAGGATGGAACGCTATACCGCCTTACGGTTTCGGGCATCTCCGACCTTGCCGGCAACCGGATGGACCGGCAGACGGATCTGCTGTTCGGAGGCGTAGTCGACCGTACGCCGCCTACCATCTCCAAGGTGGCTGCATCCAAGAATCAGGTCGTCCTGACCTTCAGCGAGCGGCTTGACCGAGACTCGGCAAGCGACGCGCGAAACTACCAGTTCGACGGCGGTCTCGGCCAGCCCGTCGCCGTCAGCTATGACGACGCGAACCTGACCGTGACGCTGACGACGGCCGCGCAGGCATCGGGCCAGTCGTACGCGCTGACGATCAACAACGTCAAAGATCTCAGCGGGCTCGCGATCGCCGCGAACACCCGCGTCACCTTCCCCGGCAACGGCGAAGGACCGGGGAGCGCGATCTCGCTTCAATCGCTCTCGGTCGTCGATCAGAACACCGTTCTCGTCTCCTTCAACAGACGCCTGTTTGACGAAGACGTCGCCGCCCTGAACCTCGCGATCGTGTCGGATAACGGGGGGAGCCTCTCCGGCGGCGATTGGCGCGATTACGTCCAGCGCAAGCCGGGGACGGACAACGCAGTAACCGTGCAGTTCCGCACGGGGGCGAACGCCAATCCGGCCTTGTTCCTGGCGGGGCACGTCTATGAAGGCCGCGCGACCGGCATCAAAGGCTTGAATACGGCGAACGAGGCGAACCGCAAACCGTTCGCGGGCACGGACAACGCCAATCCGATCCCCTTCGCCCGCAGCGCCGCCGCCCTGGACGACAAGACCGTGAAGATCACGTTCAGCGAGCCGGTACGCGGCGTCTCGTCGTCGGCATTCCGCATCCTGCGGGAAGACGGCTCAACGCTCGAGATCGCGGGCGAGTCCGTACAGGACACGCGCAAGATCGTGGCCGAGGTGCAGCTCACCCTGAAGGAGAAGCTCGATCCCGAAGGCACGT
Organism: Cohnella baijiui; assembly: GCF_020731285.1. GTDB lineage: Bacteria > Bacillota > Bacilli > Paenibacillales > Paenibacillaceae > Cohnella. The sequence goes on along the minus strand of NZ_JAJFOW010000047.1, from coordinate 28,738 downwards.
ACCGGGTCCAGTTCCGGGACGGTATCACGGACGCGGCGGGCTGGAACAAGATCAAGACGGAGGAAGACGGCAAGCCCTATACGCTGACGTTCAGAGGATAATCGCATCGCGGATTCCCGTCGCTACAGGAAAGGGACTGCAGCCGGTTCGATCATCGACCGGGCTGCAGTCCCTTTTGCATGATGAGGATTCAATTGGATTTGTCCGGATCCGGCGACGGATCGACGCCGACCACGTCCGCCAGCTTCAAGTCTCTGGCCGGCGCCGACATCCCGACGATCGACCGCAGATTTTCCAGCGCGAGCTTGAGGTCGTCTTCCTTGACGTAAATGAAGGGGCTCTCCCAGCGGCTCTCGAGCGGAATCATCTCGATCGTATTCGGCTTCACTTTGTTGAAGCCGAGGATCCACTGGCGCATTTCGGATTCCGGAATGTCGGTCTTGACGTTGTCGCCGAGCAGATCGAGCACCTTGCCCCACTGCGTCATGCCCTGGAAGCTGGCGAGCTGGTCGACCAGCTCGCGAAGCACCTGCTGCTGACGGGCGTTGCGGGCGATATCGGACGACTCCTGCGTGCCTTGGTTGGACTTGCGGTAACGGACGAAGTCGAGCACTTGCTTGCCGTTCAGGTGCTGAAGCCCCTTCTTCAAGTTAATGTCGGTGCCGTCCGCGCTATCGCGGTAGCGCATATTCATATCGACGTCGATGTCGAGTCCGCCAACGGCGTCGACCAGCTGGCGCATGCCGTCGAAGTTGATCAGCACCATGTAGTCGATCGGAAAGTCGAACAGCTCGCTGTAGAACGCCCGCGTCTCGGATAGCGCGGAGTCTTTGTTTTTGTTGTAGAAGTACGCATAGTAGTAGTTGGCCTTGTGCGCGGCGAGCGTCTTCGGCTTGAGCTGCAGATCGCGCGGCAGCGAGACGAGGCTGGCGGCGTGCGTGCTCGGATTGATGCTGCCTAGCATGAGCACGTCGGTGTTGAGCGTGCCGCCGCTGCCGTCGCGATGATCGATGCCGGCCAGCAGAAACGTGTGCGGGCGGTACTCGTCTCCTTTGACGGCCTTGGTGTTCACCTCCTGGGTGGCGGAAGGAGCGGAGGGCGTAGGCGAAGCTGCGGGTTCGTGGCTGGCCATCTTGCCGATGGCGGTGTCCGCCTTATAGTAGAGGTAACCGGCATAGCCGCCGACGACCAGAATGAGTGCTCCAAGGGTGATCGACGCACTGATGAGGGTTTTGCGAAGCCATTTTTTCTTGGGGTCAGTCATGGAATCCTCCGGATCGTAAGAGAAATAGGGAAAACATTTCCTAACATATTGTAAGCGAAGCGGCGTGGAAGCAAAAGAAAGAAAATCCACAGAATTTGACGATTATGAGGCCATTCGAGTTGCAAAAGGGCAGAATTGTTTATCTCCAGGGGACCGAGATATGCTAAAATAGCTAACAAACGACGAACAAACGCACCTGTGTGCCAGAAAGGTAGGAAGCTCACATGACGCTGCCCAACGCCCAGACGATCCGACATATGGTCGTATTCGACCTGAAGCATCCCCGCGAATCGGCCGCCGCCCGGCAATTTCTCGAGGACGGTCGGCGTATGCTTACCTCCATTCCGACGGTTCGAAACTTCGGAGCCTACGATCAAATCAGCGCGAAGAACGATTACGCGTACGGATTCTCGATGGACTTCGCGAGCCAGGCTGACTACGACGCCTACAACGACCATCCCGCGCACATGCAATTCGTTCGGGAACGGTGGGAGACCGAGGTGACGCGGTTCCTCGAGATCGACTTCCGCCTGCCGACGGATCCGAAGGGAGAGGACCAACAATGAAGATCGATCTCTCCGGGCGCACGGCGCTCGTCACCGGTTCGACGGGCCAGCTGGGCCGGGTCATGGCGCGGACGCTCGCGCAGTGCGGCGCCGATCTCGTTCTGCATTACAAGGGAAACGAAGCGAAGGCGAACGAGCTGCGCGAGGAGATCCGCGCGCTCGGACGCGAAGCGGTCACGGCGCAGGCCGACGTGACGAGCCTCGACTCCGTCCAAGCGATGCAGGCTCGGGTCGCCGCCGAACGCGGCCCCGTAGATATTGTAGTCGCGAACGCCGTCGTACAATACCAATGGACGACCATCCTGGAACAGCCGGTCTCCGACTACGTCAGCCAGTTCGAATCCTGCGTCCTCCAGAGCGTCCATTTGGGCAAGGCTTTCGTCCCGGACATGATCGCGCGCGGCCGCGGCCGGATGATCGGGATCAACACGGAATGCGTCATGCAGAACTTCCCCACGCAGTCCGCCTATGTCGCGGGCAAGCGGGGGATGGACGGCATCTACCGCATCTTGGCCAAAGAAGTCGGCGAGCACCAGATCACGGTCAACCAGGTGGCGCCGGGCTGGACGATCAGCGATCGGGACCGGGAGAACGCCACCGAGCGCAACGAAGGCTATGAGCGTTCCGTGCCGCTGAAGCGCCGGGGCACCGACCAAGAGATCGCGAACGTCGTCGCCTTCCTCGCCTCGGACTTGGCCAGCTTCATCACCGGCGCCTATATCCCCGTCAGCGGCGGCAACGTCATGCCCGCCATCTGACGCGCCGGGTTCGTCCGGCGGCGGATCGCCGTCAGCTAATGTTACCTCATCCGTACGTAGGAAGGAGCCTTCGGGCTCCTTTTTGCCGTGCCGCCAAACGAATTCGACGTCGGCTCAGCCGCGCGGGCCGGAAAAGCGGCAGCGTTTCCGGAAGAAGAAGGGGGAGCAGGGAGGGAGACCGGGCGATATTGCGCGATAGCTGCCGTCTGGTGGCAGATACGGGCGAGCCGGGCGAGATTTTTTGGCCGGATTACGACGATCCCGCTGGCAAATGGGCGGCTTTCTGCATATGTAACCATAGACGGATGTCTAAGCAGCCTGCACATACCGTCGAAACCAAGCCATCACCCAGGCAGGAAGAGGGAGAAAAAATGGGGAAAACAAAGGCCGTAGCCTTGATGCTGTTGTCGATCGCCCTCGTCTTGGCGGCCGCCGCCTGCGGCGGAAGCGGCAAGGGGGATTCGCCGTCGCCCTCCGCGTCGCCGTCCGCCTCCGCCGAGTCCTCGCCGTCGCCATCTGCCGGTTCGGCCGGGACCGTCACCGTCAAGTTTTCCGAAGTTATCCGTTCGATCTTCTACGCTCCGCACTATATTGCCATCTCCAAGGGGTTCTTCGAGGAGCAGGGCCTCAAGATCGACATGAATACGGCCCAGGGCTCGGATAAGGGCGCGGCCGCATTGATCGCGGGCACGGCGGACATCTCGCTCGTCGGACCGGAAACCGCCATCTATATCCACAATCAGAAGGGCGCCAAGACGCTGAAGATCTTCGCCCAGCTGACCGTCACGGACGGCTCGTTCCTGCTGTCCCGGAACAAGCTGGACGCGTTCAAATGGAGCGACCTCGAAGGCAAGACCGTCATCGGCTGGCGGCCGGGCAGCTCGCCGCAGATGGTGATGAACTCCATGCTCCAGAAGGAGAAAGTGCAGGGCGTAAACGTCGTCACCAACATCGCCTCCACCGCGATGACCGGCGCGTTCGCCAGCGGGCAGGGCGACTTTATTCAGCTGTTCGAGCCCGTCGCTTCGACGCTGGTCAAGGAAGGCAAAGCGTATTACGCCGCCTCGCTCGGCGAGTCGTTCGGCCCGTTCCCGGAAACGTCGTATGTGGCGACCTCCGACTATATCGCCAAGCATCCCGACGTCGTCGCGAAGTTCGCCAAGGCCGTCCACGAAGGCGCGGCCTGGCTGGAGACCGCCTCCGAGGCGGACATCGTAGCGGCGCTCAAGCCGTTCTTCGACGGCACGCCGGAGGATATGATCGCCCAGTCGGTGGCGAACTACAAAAAGCAAGGAACGTGGTCGGCCGATCAGGTGCTGACGCCGGAGCAATTCGAGACGCTGCAGAACGTCTTGATCGAGAACGGCACGCTCAAGGCCGAGGAGAAGATCGCGAAGCTCGAGGACGTCGCGGATCTGACCTTCGTTCTTCCGAAAGGGAACTAAGACGATGGCCCAGATCGAGATGCGGGACGTGAGCCTGAGCTACTTCACCCCCAGGCAGGAGACGGAGGCGCTGCGCGGCATCTCGCTGTCGATCGACAACGGGGAGTTCATCAGCATCGTGGGTCCGAGCGGCTGCGGCAAGAGCACGCTGCTCTCCCTCATCTCCGGGATGCTGAAACCGACGTCGGGCCGGGTGCTGATCGACGGGCGGGAGGTAGCCGGCACCTCCCCCCAAGTCGGCTACATGCTGCAGCACGACCATCTGTTCGAATGGCGGGACGTGTTGAGCAACGTTCTCGTGGGCGCGCAGATCCGCAAGATGGATCGCAGGGAGGCGGATCGCAAGGCGCTCGCGCTGCTCGAGCGCTACGGCCTCGGCGGGTTCGCGCGCCATAGTCCGTCCCAGCTCTCGGGCGGCATGCGGCAGCGGGTGGCGCTGATCCGCACGCTCGTGACCGAGCCGGACATCCTTCTGCTCGATGAGCCGTTCTCCGCGCTGGATTACCAGACGCGTCTCCAGTTGGCCGACGAGGTGCACGGGATCATCAAGGATCAGGGGAAGACGGCGGTGCTCGTTACGCATGACATCTCCGAAGCGATTACGATGGCGGACCGAGTCATGGTCATGTCGCGCCGTCCGAGCACGATCTCGGCCGTCCACGACATCCGCTTCGGGGAAGGAGTGATCGGTTCGCCGTGGGCGAAACGGGAGGCCGCCCCGTACCGCCAATATTTCAGCACCATCTGGAAGGAGTTGCAGGCGCATGCCGGTTCAGCCGTTTAGACACTCCGCTCCAGCTCCCCAACCGGCCCCGGCAACGGGGCCTTCTCCGCTATACCGACGTTATCTAGCGGCGCAGCGGCGCCGGCGGACCTGGATTTGGCTAAGCCGTTTCGCGGTGCTCGCCGCTTTTTTACTGCTGTGGGAAATCGCGGCCGGCCGAGGGTGGATCGACTCGATGCTGACCAGCAAGCCGTCGCTGCTTTGGTCGTCCTTTCGCGAGATGCTCCTCGAAGGCAAGCTGCTAAAGCACACGTGGACGACGACGCTCGAGACGCTTGTCGGCATCGTTGTCTCCATGGCGCTCGGCACCGTCATCGCGGTCGTCTTCTGGTGGTCGACGTTCGCTTCGAAGGTACTCGAGCCGTATGTCGTCGTGCTGAACGCGCTGCCCAAGGTGGCGCTAGGACCGATTTTCTACATTTGGTTGGGGGACCGCTACTCGATCTACGGCATGGCGGTCGCGATCTCCGTCATCGTCACGATCATGATGGTGGAGAACGGCTTCAGGGAGATCGGGCGCTCCAAGTTGAAGCTGATGGAGTCGTTCGGCGCGACGCGCACGCAGATGCTGACGATGGTCATCCTGCCGGCGAGCATCCCGAACTGGATCGCGACATTAAAAGTAAACGTCGGCCTGACGCTCGTCGGGGTCATCATGGGCGAGTTTCTGTCTTCCAAGGCGGGGCTCGGCTATCTGATCATCTACGGTGGCCAGGTGTTCCAGATGAACATGGTCATGGTGAGCATTGCGATCCTCGCGCTTCTGTCCATCGCGCTGTACGGTCTTGTGAACCTGCTCGGCGCGTGGCTGAAGCGCAAAAACCACTTCGAAGGATAATCGCTTCGCCGGTTCCGCCGCACCCGCAGGTCTAATCCGGTCTCCCGCACATAGATTAAAGCGTTGAAGCCGTGCAGGCGCCGGATGGGAGGAGAGCGATGAAGCCGGCATGGAAGCTGGAGCTTGCGGAAGCGAAGGTTATGATCGACGCTGCGATCCGCGTTTCGGAGGCCGAGGGAGCGAAGGAGACGATCTGCGTCGCAGACAGCGGCGGCTGCGCGATCGCGCTCGCGCGCATGGACGGCGCGCGGTGGACGGGGCCGGAGCTGGCGATGGCCAAGGCGTTCACCGCGAGCGGGCACAGGCGGTCGACGCATCTGTTTAACGAGCCTGGCGGTCCGGCGGCGGCGGGCGGGGAGGCTTTCGGCATCCATGCGATGTTCCCGGGGCGGTTCGCGATTTTCGTCGGCGGCTTTCCGATCGTCGTGGACGGGGAGGTCGTGGGGGGCATCGGGGTGAGCGGCGGTACCGGCGATCAGGACAAAGCCGCGGGGCTGGCCGCGTTGAACGCGCTGCAGGACCATTTGGGACCGGCCTATCGGGTACTCGTCCGGCTCGATATCCGGCTCTGAGGAAGGAACGGAGGGTTTCGTTCGAGGCGGTTGGTTGGACGATTGAAAGCTTTGTTTGACGAATGAAACCGTTGATTGAAAGTTGAAACCTTTGTTTGACGATTGAAAGCTTAGTCTGAAGTTTAAAACCTTAGTTTGATGTTTGAAAGCATGGAAGAGCGTACGAATCCGCGCCGGGGGCGCGGATTCTTTTTTGGAGTCGGAGGGACGATAGGGAGGGCAGTTGGACCGACGGGCCTCTCTTGACGAAATGTGATTAATATTATATAGTTACTTACAAAGAGTAACTTAAATATTTTCGGGGACCCGCTTTACCCGGACGAGGAGATGAACATCCATGATCGCGCCATTGTTCCTGGCTCACGGCTCGCCCATGCTGGCGATTGAAGACAACGACTATTCGGCCTTTTTGACGGAGCTGGGCCGCACGCTAAAGCCGAAGGCCATCATCATTTTTACGGCGCACTGGGAGACGGAGAACCCGACGATCTCCACTTTGGACGGCGTATACGACACGATCTACGACTTCGGCGGGTTCCCCGACGCGCTTTATCAGGTGAAGTATCCGGCACGGGGCTCGGTAGAGTGGGCGGAAAAGGTCGGCGAACGGTTCGCGGCTGCGGACATCCCCTTCCGGTATGACCGCGCCAGAGGCCTCGACCACGGCTCGTGGACGCTGCTGCTGCGGCTGTTCCCGGAAGCGAACTATCCCGTCGTCCAGGTGTCGGTCAATCCGTATCTGGACCCGGCGGGTCAGATCCGCATCGGCGAAGCGCTGCGCGGTCTGGACGCCGAGGACGTGCTGGTCATCGGCAGCGGCGTGACGGTCCACAATTTGCGGATCGTGGACTTTCGCGCCACCGAGGCGGCGCCGTGGGCCGTCGGCTTCGACGACTGGATCATCGAGAAAGTCGAGGCGCGCGACTTCGCCAGTTTGGCCCGCTATGAAGAGCTGGCGCCCAACGCCAAGGCCGCCGTCCCGCGCGCCGAGCATTTCGTTCCGCTGCTCATCGCGCTGGGGAGCGGCGATCCGGCTTCGCAGCCGCAAGTGCTGTTCCGCGGCTACCAGTTCGGCACGCTGAGCAATCTGTCCTTCGCGTTCTAAGCGGAAACGGCTCGCGCGAGATGTTGTAAAAAAAGGGCTTTGCCTCGGGTTTCAAGACCCGGGACAAAGCCCTATTTATAAATCAAACACCTCATCTGCCACCGCTAGTCGATTTTTTCGACCATCTCACCGTGCAGACTTATGAAGACGACTTTGAAGCGCGAAAGGCCGTGACTGGCATTACAATATTCCCGGCTCGGTCTTTTACATGGACCAAGGAAGCCGGCACGCGTCATAAGCGCACCAAGACTTATGTCTGCGGTCGATATTGCAATGGCACAAGCCGGTACCGGAGGAGTTCCGGCGCCAACTTGTGCCATAGAGCCTTCTTATGGACTGCGATGAGGTGCAAGGCTAGTATTCGTCGGATTGCACACAGGGCTTTTCCAGGGCACTTCAGCCCGAGGCAAAGCCCTTTTTGTGGCGAGGCCGTCGAAGCCGGCGGACAGAGCCATGCGTTAGCCGGCGGTACCCGCCGGCTCGATCGGCCGGCCGCCGATCCAGACGCGGCGCAGCTCGAGATCTGCGTCCAGCAGCAGAACGTCGGCGCGCTTGCCGGCCTCGAGCGAGCCGATGGAGCCGCCGAGACCGAGCTCGCGCGCGGGCGTGGCGCTGGCCATGCGGCTCGCGTCCTCGACGGAGACGCCGACCTTGCGCACCATGTTCTGGAACGCGGCGATCATCGTCAGCGTGCTGCCGGCCAGGCTGTCGCCTTCCTTCAGGCGGGCGACGCCGCACTTCATGACGACGGGCAGGCCGCCAAGCTCGTAGTTGTCGCCGTCCGGCATGCCCGCGGCGGACATGGCGTCGGTGACGAGGACGACGTTGTCCCTGCCTTTGACGCGGGTCAAAATCCGGATCGCCGCCGGATGCACGTGATGGCCGTCCGCGATCACTTCTGCTACGATCCGGTCGTCGCTCATGACCGCGCCTACGGTGCCGGGATTGCGGTGATGAAGCGGCGTCATCGCATTAAACGTATGCACGGCGTGGCGCAGGCCGCGGTCCGCGGCGGCGACGATCTGCTCGTACGTCGCATCCGTGTGCCCGGCCGACGGGACGATGCCGTGGCGGGCGAGCAGCTCGATGTAGTCGAGCGCGCCGTCCGTCTCCGGCGCGAGCGTCTGAAGCTTGATGACGCCCGGATATCGGCTGACCCACTCCTCAAGCCATTCGGCCTGAGGGGGCAGGATGTACTCGGGATTTTGCGCGCCTTTCCACTTGACGTTGACGAACGGACCTTCAAAGTGCACGCCGAGGATTTGCGCGTAGGGCATCGGCTTCGCCATATATTCGCTCGTTCGTGCCAGCACCGCGGTCAGCTCGTCGCGCGGCGCCGTCAGCGAGGTGGCGAGCAGGCCGGTCGTGCCGTGCGACGCATGGAACCGGGTGATCGCGTCGAATTCCTCGGGGCTCGCCTCCATAAAGTCGTAACCCGCGCCGCCGTGGACGTGGACGTCGACGAAGCCGGGCAGCACCCAGCCGCCCGCTCCGTTCACGCGCTCCGCACCGTCGGACGCCAGCGGCTTTGGATCCGAGGCGCCGCCGATCGCGGCGATTGCGCCTTCCGACAGCCAAACCCAGCCGCCTTCGATCGTGCCCCACGGCGTGACGATGCGCGCTCCGTCGATCAGCGTCCCGGCGTCGCGGCCTTGCGGCCCGCCAGCCGTTCTTTCCGCCCGGCCGCCCATTAGAGCAGGCTCCCGGCTTCCTGATCGAGCAGGACGATCAGGTGCGGATGGGTTTGGAGCAGCGATGCGGGGCAGTCGGTCGTGATCGGACCGGTCAAGGCGCGGCGGACGATCTCCGCCTTGTCCGCCCCGCGCACGACGAGCATGATCATTTTCGCCTTCAAAATCGTGCCGACGCCCATCGTCAGCGCCTGGGTCGGCACGTCGTCGATCGAATCGAAGAAGCGCGCGTTCGCCTTGCGCGTCTCTTCGGCGAGGTCGACGATATGCGTACCCTTGATCAAGGCGTGTGCCGGCTCGTTAAAGCCGATATGACCGTTGTGCCCGATGCCGAGCAGCTGCAGGTCGACCTGGCCGGCGTCTTCGATCATGGCGTCATAGCGGCTGCATTCGGCTTCGAGATCCTCGGCGTTTCCGTTCGGGATGTGGGCGTTGCCCGCCGGCAGGTCGATATGGCCGAACAGGTGCTCGTTCATATACGTATGGTAGCTTTCCGGGTGGTCCTTGGGCAGGCCCACGTACTCGTCCAGGTTAAAGGTGCGGACGCTTTTGAAGCTGACGAGCCCGCGGCGGTAGTCTCCGACGACCTGCTCGTAGATGCCGACGGGCGTGCCGCCGGTCGCGAGGCCAAGCACGGCGCGCGGATTGGTCTGGATAAGACCGGTAATAATATTGGCGCCGGCTTCGTTTAGCTTTTCGTTCGAATCGAAGGTCAATACGTTCATGGTAGGTTCCTCTCCTCTTTGCCCGTGTATCTTCGTACGGTCTGGAACGAACGCTCCAGCCGCGGGACATATTCGTCGAAATGCTCGCTGACAAGGCCCGTGAACAGAATGTCGACTACGTGCAGCTGGGCCATCCGCGAAGCCATGTCGCCCCGCCGCATGCCGGCTTCGGACGACGAGGTAAACAGCCGGATCGAGGCGTCCGAGGCCAGTGTCGTGTGGCCGAACTTGGTGATCGAGATCGTCGTGGCGCCACGTTCGGCTGCGCACCGCAAAGCGTCGATGATTTCCAGCGTCTCTCCCGAGTAGGAGATCCCGACGGCAACGTCCCGTTCGGTGAGCGAAGCCGCCGAGGTGAGCTGCAGGTGATGGTCGGAAAAGACGGCGGCCGCCTTGCCGATACGAATCAGCTTGTGGAAAAAGTCCTCCGCCACCATGCCCGAGGTCGCCACGCCGTACAGGTCGATTCGAGATGCGGCATGCAGCGCCGAGATGGCGGCCCGCAGCTGCTGAAGGTCGAGCAGGTTCGTCGTGTCCGTTAGCGAGCGCAGATGGTTGCTCGTGATCGCCGCCACGATCTCCTGCAGCGGATTGCCCGCAACGATGTCTTGATATTGCGCGGCGGCCGGCTGCGTCGCCAACTCGGCGGCGAGCTTCATTTTAAAGTCCGGGAAGCCTTGGAAGTGGAACGTCCGGCAAAACCGCGACACCGTCGCCGTGCTGCTCCCGGCTTCCAGCGCGAGCTCCGAGATCGTCATCTGCACCGCTTCTTGCGGGCGCGAAAGCAGAAAATCGGCGAGCTCGCGCTCTTTGGGATGCAGGGATGGCAGGCGCTCCTCGATCGCATTCAGAATGCTCATGCGCATGAACAGCTCTTTTCGTGATGAAAATTAATTACTTTCTGACTTTAATATATAAGAAAATTATTTACATGTAAACCGGTGCGCGAGGAGATTTCCTTGATGCGGAAGGCATGTCCGCGAGGTGGCAGCATATCAGCACGGCAGCAGTTTGACGGTTAATCGTATATACCTACTGGAGTCGATCGAACGAAACGTCGTCTCCAATCGCTATCGCTTGGTCGGGGGTAGAGGGGCACTTCCTCGTCAGCAGAGGCTCATGAGAGGTAGCCCGTACCACACATCGGCACTTCCTCGCCAACAGAGGTCATGAGAGGTAGCCCGTACCACACATCAGCGCTTTCCCACCATCACAGGCTCATGAGAGGTAGCTCGTACCACACATCGGCACTTCTTCGCCAGCAGAGGCTCAAGAGAGGTAGCTCGTACCACACATCGGCACTTCTTCGCCAGCAGAGGCTCATGAGAGGTAACTCGTACCACACATCAGCGCTCCCCCGCCAGATCAGGCTCAAGAGAGGTAGATCGTACCCCACATCAGCGCTTCCCCACCAGATCAGGCTCATGAGAGGTAGCTCGTACCACACATCGGCACTTCCTCGCCAGCTGGGGCTCATGAGAGGTAGCTCGTACCACACATCGGCACTTCTTCGTCAGCAGAGGCTCATGAGAGGTAGCTCGTACCACACATCAGCGCTCCCCCGCCAGATCAGGCTCATGAGAGGTAGTTCTTACCACACATTGGCGCTTCCCCGGTAGCGGAGCCTCATGAGAGGTAGTTCTTACCACACATCGGCACTTCCTCGCCAGCTGAGGCTCATGAGAGGTAGTTCTTACCACACATTGGCACTTCCCCGGTAGCGGAGCCTCATGAGAAGTAGCTCGTACCACACATCGGCACTTCTTCGCCAGCAGAGGCTCAAGAGAGGTAGCTCGTAACACACGTCGGCACTTCTTCGCCAGCAGAGGCTCATGAGAGGTAGCTCGTACCACACATCGGCACTTCCTCGCCAGCAGAGGCTCATGAGAGGTAGCTCGTACCACACATCGGCACTTCTTCGTCAGCAGAGGCTCATGAGAGGTAGCTCGTACCCCACATCAGCGCTTCCCCACCAGATCAGGCTCAAGAGAGGTAGCTCGTACCCCACATCAGCGCTTCCCCACCAGATCAGGCTCATGAGAGGTAGTTCGTACTTCACATCAGCGCTTCTCCGCCGGCAGAGGACCACGTACGGGTGCCCTTGCCACGCAAAGGCAGATGACTTCTTTCTCCACAAGCCGGCTATCCCCGCCAACTGCGCGCGACCTCTCGTCGGACCTCTTTTTGCCATCGAAATTTCCGTTTCTCCGGGGACTAGTCCATATGGATCAGTTTTTACTTGACGATGCCAATTCTACCCACGTATATTGGATATATGAGTCGCAAATGCGACGCAAATAGGGAAAATAGAATCAAAACGATAGAAGTGACTTTGCGGAGGTAAACTGTCTTTCATGAATCCGCTGGATGAAGTCCTTACCGTTACAGAAGCGGCCGCGCTGCTTCGCGTCACCCCGCGTCAGGTACAGCGCCTCTGCAAGTCGGGAAAGCTCGTCTCGCGTTATGCGGACGGCATCTACCTCATTCTTCGACAGAGCGCGGTGGACTATATCGCCAAGACGAATGCGTAGCTGATACAGATGCCGCGATATAACCATTGAACCAGTGGGGAGCTATATTGAATGCGTGCATTTTTAGGTTTTATGATCTTTTCGGGCTTTGAGGGCATTGCGGCATTCTCGATCAGCATGTACATTTTTCGGATCAATCTAATGCGGTACGGATGGCAGGTTCTCGCCGTCATCGCACTGACCAACCTGCAGAATTTTTTCATCCGCGAGGAGTTTCTGCTGTCGTCGGTGGCGCCCATCATCAATATTTTGATCGCCGCGTTTTTCCTGAACCTGGTCGTTCGGATCCCGATCATCTGGTCTACGATTCTATCGATCGTCGGATTCGTAGGCATCGCGCTTATCCAGTCAGGCATCATCTTTTTCTCGCACGGCTTCTTTTCGCTCGACGAAGCGCAGCTCCATCTTTGGAAGCAGTATGCCGTCCAGTGTTTGACCGGACTCATCGGTTTTTCCGCCGGCTGGACCTTGTACAAGTTCGGATACGGCTTCTCGTTCGACTTCGATAAACTGCGCCTGAAGTGGGAGCACGTGGCGGTCGTCGCGCTCATTTGCGTGTTCATCGCCACGATCGGAGCAATGATGTATTTCCGCGAAGTGTTCCTCAATCTGCTCGTGTTCGTGTTCGCCTTGCTCGCCATTCTACTTTATTCGTTTAAGAAGGAGGATGCGGAAGGATGATCGACGCCGTCGCCTGGAAGATTGCGAGAGGGATCAAATCGGCCGTGCCCGAACACCCCTCCAGCGTGGAAGTGCTGAAATATGCGGTCTCCTTCGTGATCAACACGGGGTCGATCATCCTTTTGTCCCTGCTCCTTTCCCTTTTCACCGGCCGCGTGCCGGAAGTCCTTACGGTGCTGGTCTCCTACGCTATCCTGCGCCAAGTGTCGGGGGGACTCCACCTCAAGTCCGGCACGCTGTGCGTCGTGGTATCCACGGCAGGCATCACGCTGATGTCGTTCGCCGATTTCGGACCCGCGGCCGTCGCGGCGGCCAATGCCGTGGCGCTTCTGCTCGCGGCGGTCTACGCCCCGTCCCGGATCGAAGGGCAGACCCGCATCCCAAAAAAATATTATCCCCTGCTCAAGGCCGTTTCGATTATAATAGTGGCTAGTAACTTTTTGATCGGTTCTCCGATCTTGGCCGCCGCCTTCTTGGTTCAATGCCTCACCCTCATCCGGCCGTTCCGGAAAGGAGGTGAGCATAGTGAAAAAAAAGGTCGTTTATAAGCTGGCGACTTTGCTCGGCGCGCTGGCCGTCATGATAGTCGGGACCGCAAGCTGGGTCTACTTCCATCAGGATCAGACGCCCGAAGAACTCTTGAAGTAAAACGGAGTGAATGTCTCATGTGGTTATCCGTAACGCGCGACCAAGAGGGCAAGACCGGCCTCTTGAACGTATCCATCGACGACGTGCTTTACCTGGAGAGCGACTTTGAGAAATGGGTTCGCGTTCACACCCGAGATGAGCATTTCTACATAGCGGGAACCCTGATCTATTGGACGCACGCGTTCCAAGCTTCGGGTCACGCTTTTCAGAAGGTCGATCGCAACATCGTCGTCCACGAGCCGAAGATCAAACGATTGGACCCGGTCTTCGCGATGGCGTACTTTGACAGCGAAATAGGCAAGCATACGAAGAAAATCACGCTGGCTCAAAAGTATTTCAAAGAGCTGGTAAGGAAAGCGGGGCAGCGCGAGCTGTCCATCGTGATCGCGGCTGCCACCTGACGGTGCGCAGCTTTTTCTTTTTGACCGGGGCGAAGAGGGTGCGATGGGGGAGCGGCTCCAGCGATAGAGTTTGCCGTTGTGGCAGGGGATGGCGGCGAGAATCAGCCCCGAAGATAACTTAGACTTGAACGGCCTTCCGGTTCGAGGCATACTTAAGCTACATCATTCTTCTTCCTCTAGGAGGGCACCCCATGCCAGACCAGTTGGTGAAATTATACGAGCTGCCGGATCAAGGAACGCTGACTTCCGATCTGCGCGCCGGAGGAATCGAGATTCGCAGGGCGCTCGCCCCCGAGAAGCACCAGGTTCTGACCTGGGTGCGGGAGCATTTCAATCAGCGCTGGGCGGACGAATGCGACGTGGCCATCGCACGCCTGCCGGTAACGTGCCATATCGCGGTCGACGGAGACAAGCTGATCGGGTTTTCGTGCTACGACGCGACAAACAAGGGATTCTTCGGACCGACCGGCGTGGACGAGACGTACCGGGGCAAGGGCATCGGCAAGGCGCTGCTGTTCGCGACCCTCGAAGCGATGCGCGCCGAAGGCTACGCCTACGCGGTCATCGGGGCCGCCGGCCCCGTCGACTTTTACGCGCGCACGGTCGGCGCCACGGAGATCCCGGGTTCGTCGCCCGGGATCTATCGGGGACTGCTGCCGATCACGCCGCCTCCCACGGCCTAAGCGCTTCCGGGAGGACCGGACCGCATGACCGGTTCCGGTCCGCCGCCACCAGAAGTCCGCGAACGCGCGGGCTTCTTTTTTTGCACAAAAACGGTTCTGCGCTTTGCTTGGAGGGGGTTGTGCCGAGCGGGCCATTGAACCCGGGCGGTCGCCCCGTACGATGTGCAGAGCCGATGTGCCCGGGAGGGCGCAGTGGGGCGTTTTGGCGCCTATTCCGCCCATCTTTTGATTATCTATTCGAAAATTCATATCAAATTTGTCCTGAATGCGGAGAAAACACGAGATAAGACTGAAAAATCGAATAGAATCCCGCCTTTTCACGGGAAAGCGGACATTTGTATTCGAAAAACCGAACAGATTCGTAGCAAGGGGGGGAGGCTGATCGGTGGATAGGCGGGGGATGGGGGAGCATTTCGCTCCAACTGGCACAGTAGCGCGCCTGCGCCCCGCCGTTGGAGCATTTTGCTCCACCGCGCCCCACCGCCTACGCTCACACTCCTCCACCGCCAGCGCCCACCGCCTATGCTCTCGCTCCTCCACTAGCGCCCCACCGCCTACACTCACACTCCTCCACCGCCAGCGCCCCACCGCCTACGCTCACACTCCTCCACCGCCAACGCCCCGCCGCCTATGCTCTCGCTCCTCCACCGCGCCCCACCGCCTACGCTCACACTCCTCCACCGCCAGCGCCCCGCCGCCTATGCTCTCGCTCCTCCACGGCGCCCCACCGCCTACGCTCACACTCCTCCACCGTGCCCCACCGCCTATGCTCATCTCCTCTACCGCGCCCCACCACCTACGCTCACGCACCTCCGCCAGCGCCTTTCGCTCCAACTTACACCTCCACCTGCGTATTTGACCCCACTCATCCCGACGCTTCACAACTTGTATATATCATGATATATTGTTATGTATAATGGTGCGAAGGTGCGCGCGGGGAAGGGGAACGAATGATGTCGAGCCCGATGTACGAGCAAATATACGACAAGCTGCGGGAGGAGATTCGGACAGGCCGATACCGGGTCGGAGACCGCGTGCCGTCGGAGAAGGAGCTGGCGGACGCCTACGGGGTCAGCCGCATTACGAGCAAAAAAGCGCTGGAGCTGCTGGCCGAGGGCGGACTGATCGTCCGCCGTCCGGGACGCGGGTCGTTCGTGGCCGATCCGGCTTCTCAGGCTGCCGCGACGGCGCCAGCGCAGGCGAAGGGCGGCGCGCGAAGCGGCTCGGCCGGCGCCCGTCCGATGATCGGGCTGGTCATGACGGACTTCAGCGACAGCTACGGCACCGGCCTCATCTACGGCATGGAGGAGGCGTCGAGACAGCACGACGCCTTTCTCGTCCTGCGGCGCTCGTTCGGCATCCCGGCGCTCGAGGAGGAAGCGATCAAAAGCATGCTCGAGCAAGGCGTGGACGGGCTGATCATCTTCCCGGCGCAGGGCGAATATTTCAACGCGGAAATTTTGAAGCTCGTCATCGACAAGTTTCCGTTTGTGCTTGTCGACCGGCATCTGAAGGGCATATCCGCCGGCTCGATCAGCACGGACAATGCGGCCGGCGCCAAGCGGGGCACGGAGTATTTGTTCGAGCTCGGGCACAAGCACGTCGCCATCCTGACGCCGCCTCCGACGGATACGACGGCGGTCGAGGACCGGATCGAGGGCTACGTCCAGGCGCACGCGGAGAAAGGAATCGTCGTCGACCGGGACCTGTGGCTGAGCGTGACCTCCACGCTGCCGACTGCCTATACCGAGGAAAACAAAGCGAAGGACATCGACAAGATCAAGCGGCATCTGCGCGAGCATCCGCAGATTACGGCCTTTTTCGCGATGGAGTACAACATCGCGCTGCTCGCGCGGGAAGCGGCCCGCCAACTGGGACTGGACGTCCCGAGGGACCTGTCGATCGTCTGCTTCGACTGTCCGGACCACGGCAGCGGTTTTTCCTTCACGCATTTGAGGCAAAACCAGGAGGAGATGGGTCGCGTCGCGTTCGAGAACGTGCTCCAGCTGCGTGCGGGCAAGACGGTCCCGCACAAAGTCGCGCTCGAGGCGGAGCTCATCCACGGCGATTCCACCGCGGTCGTTTCTCCGACGCGGGTGGCGCAGTCCTGATAGGCCTCCCAAACCAAACCAAACCAAACCGAACCGAATCGGATCTCTCGGCCTGCCGGTCCTTGCCGGCAGGTTTTTTGTTATCTCCGCACGGATCTCAAGCTAACGAAAAGCCGCCCGCAATCGGCCCTGTCCTCATTAAGGTTATTAAATAATATATTGACATAATGTAAATTAAAAAAATAAGAAATAATATATGTTGACATATTATTTGCATGCCATTATATTTGATTTTGTAAGCGTTTCATATGCGACAAGGGAGGCAGACCGGCCATGAACTTCACGAAGCTCCCGGTACGGCCGACGACGGTGGGCCAGCGGCAAGTCCGCGCGGAGACGGCGCAGGAGGAACTGATCTACAGCTTTTGGAACGAGCGGCTCGGCATCATGAACCAGCTCGCGCCCTACGAGCCAACCTGTAACGACCACTTCGTCTACTGGTGGCACGCGCACGTCATCG
The DNA here is from genome assembly GCF_020731285.1 of Cohnella baijiui. Taxonomy (GTDB): domain Bacteria; phylum Bacillota; class Bacilli; order Paenibacillales; family Paenibacillaceae; genus Cohnella. The sequence goes on along the minus strand of NZ_JAJFOW010000047.1, from coordinate 11,475 downwards.
ACGCGCTCGCGGACGGCTACGAGCGCACGCGGAACGCCGCTTATCTGGACCGGGTCGACCGCGTCATCGAGGGCGTGCGCCGGTTGAACGGCGGCACGCTGCTGCACAACTACTACGACGATATGGAATGGATGGCGCTGGCCCTGCTCCGCGTGTACGACGCGACCAAGCGGGAGCGGTACCGCACCGAGGCGGACATCCTCTGGGCTAGCATCCAAACCGCATGGAACGATCACATGGGCGGCGGGATGGCCTGGAAGAAGGATCAGCTCGATTACAAAAACACGCCCGCCAACGCCCCGGCCGCCATCTTGGCCGCCCGCCTGTACCAGCGGTTCGAGCGGCCCGAGGATCTGCAATGGGCGCTGCGGATTTACGAGTGGAACCGCGCGAACCTGGTCGATCCCGAGACCGGCTTCGTCTGGGACGGGATGAACCGCCAGGGCGACGGCAAGATCGACTACGATTGGCACTACACGTACTGCCAAGGCGTCTATATCGGCGCCGGACTGGAGCTGTACCGCATTATCGGGGATTCGGGTTACCTGGAGGACGCCGTCCGCACGGCCGACGCCGCGATCGCGCGGTTTACGCTGCCGGATACCGGCTTGCTCCCCGACGAGGGGAAGGACGACTGCGGCTTGTTCAAAGGCATCTTCGTCCGTTACCTGCACGAGCTGCTGAAGCTCCGTCCGGAGCGCAGCAACATCCGCGAGCTGCTGCTGCGCAACGCGGACGCCCTGTGGGAGACCGGGCGCAGCGAGCAGGGGCTCATCAGCCGATCCTGGACGGCGCCCGTCGAGACCGAGGTTCAGCTCTGCGCCCAGCTCAGCGGGCTGATGCTGCTCGAGATGGCGGCGGCTCTGCCCGCCGGCGAACCCGGCCCGAACGACAAAACGGCTTAACCGCAACTAGAGAGGAGGCCGGCAGATGGAACTGTCGCCTACAACGAAAAACGCCCTCGCGGCATTGGTGGACCGCGTCGCCGAAGCGACGCAAGATTACCCGAAGCTGGCACGCATTTTCCGCAACGCGCTGCTGAACACGCTGCAGACGACGGTACAGCGCAAGGAGGACGGCACGACCTTCGTCATCACCGGAGACATCCCCGCCATGTGGCTGAGAGACTCCGCCGCCCAGGTCCGTCCGTTCCTCGTGCTCGCGGCCGAGGACCCCGAGCTCGCCGACATGATTGAAGGGCTCGTGCGCCGGCAGATCGCCTGCATCCTGCAGGACCCTTATGCAAACGCCTTCAACGAAGGTCCGACGGGCCGAGGCCACCAAGCCGACCGGACCGAGATGACACCTTGGCTGTGGGAGCGCAAGTACGAAATCGATTCGCTGTGCTATCCGCTGCAGCTGGCGTACCTGCTCTGGCGGAATACCGGACGGACCTCGCATCTGGACGACGCGTTCGCAGCCGCCGCCCGGCGGGTGCTGGCCACCTGGCGAACGGAGCAGCATCACGAGACGTCGTCGACGTATGCCTTCGAGCGCAGCGACTGTCCGCCGACCGACACGCTGCCGCGGGATGGCCGGGGCGCCGAGGTCGGCTATACCGGAATGACGTGGTCGGGCTTCCGGCCGAGCGACGATGCCTGCACTTACGGCTACCTCGTGCCGTCCAACATGTTCGCCGTCGTGGCGCTGCGGCAGCTGGCGGAGATGGCGAGGGAGGTGCTGGGTGATGCGGCGTTGGCGGCGGATAGCGAGGCGCTGCTGGCGGAGATCGACGAAGGCATCCGCAAGCACGCGATCGTCGAGCATCCGGAGCACGGGCGGATATTCGCTTACGAGACGGACGGCTTCGGGCATCATCAACTCATGGACGACGCCAACGTGCCCAGCTTGCTCGCCATCCCTTATCTCGGCTATATCCCGGCGAGCGATCCGCTTTACGTCCATACGCGGCGTTTCGTGCTCAGCCGGTCCAATCCCTATTATTACGAAGGCAAGGCGGCCAGCGGCGTCGGCAGCCCGCATACGCCGGAAGGCTACATCTGGCATATCGCGCTCGCGATGCAGGGTCTGACCGCCGCGGAGCGGGAAGAGAAGCTGCGCTTGCTCCTCCTCATGGCGGACACCGACGCCGATGCGGGGATGATGCACGAAGGTTTCTCCGCGGACGATCCGGCCAGCTTTACGCGACCGTGGTTTTCCTGGGCCAACATGATGTTTTGCGAGCTGCTCATGGACTATTGCGGCGTCCGGGTCCGCACCGCAGGCCGGGAAGTTCCGGCTCCTCAAGGTTTCTGACGGGGCTCGACCCCGTTCGAAATAGCAGGTCAGAAGACAAAAAAGGGAGGCTTCACGCATGAAAAAATGGATCTCGCTCGCGGCGATCGCCGGCATCTCTACCGCAGTACTCGCAGGTTGCGGCTCGTCCGCCAACGACAATGCAAGCCCGTCCTCATCCGCATCCTCCTCCGCCGGCGCATCGACCGCACCCGCCGACAAACCGGCCGGCAAAGCCACCGAACTGATCTTCTGGGGCGACTGGAGCGGCGAAGGCCAAAAGCAATTCGAGACGATGATCGACGCCTTCAACAAATCCCAGGACCGCATCAAGGTGAAATACGTCGCGCAGCAGGACCTCATCACGAAGTTCCTGACCGCGGCGACGTCCGGGGGTTCTCCCGACGTGCTGCTTTGGGACCGCTGGCGCACGCCGCTGTACGCGCCGAAGAACGTGCTGCATCCGATCGACGAGCTGCTCGCCAAAGACAGCATCAGCAAGGACGACTTCTACGGCGAAGCGATCAAGGAGCTGTCTTACAAGGACCAGCTGTACGGTCTGCCCCTCACCGTCGACGCGCGCGCCCTTTTCTACAATAAAAAGCTGCTCGCCGACGCAGGCGTGGCCAATCCGCCGACGAACTGGCAGGAGCTGGAGGAAGCCGCGATCAAGACGACCAAGTGGGACGGCAACAAGCTTCAGGTCGCGGGCTTCTCGCTGGGCGACGCCGGACTGTTCAACATGTATCTGCAGCAGGCGGGCGGCACGATGCTGACCGACGACGGCAAGACGAACTTCAACAACGAGAAGGGCAAAGCCGTGCTCGACTTCTGGGGCCGTCTGCTGAACCAGGATAAAGTGTACAAGATCGGCTTTGAGCAGGGCCTCGGCGAATCGACCGACGCTTTCGCGACCGGCAAGCTCGCGATGACCTACAACGGCCCGTGGATGCTGACGACGTACAAGAAATACGGCAAGGACCTCGATTTCGGCGTCGTTCCGCCGCCTGCCGGACCGAACGGCGACAAAGGCAGCGTCATGGGCGGGTTCGGCCTCGTCATCCCCGAAGGCTCCAAGCACCAGGATGAGGCTTGGGAATTCATCAAGTGGTGGACGGCGAACAAGGACAACGCGCTGCTGTGGGCCAAAACGAGCCTGAACATCCCGGGCTTCAAGCCGGCGCTCGACGACGCGTTCTTTAAGGACGATCCGTTCTGGCAGCCGTTCCTCGACACGCTCGAGATCGCCAAGATCCGCCCGGGGCATCCCGGCTACTCCGTCTTGGAGGGCGACGCGCTCATCCCGAACGTGCAGCTGTTCCAGCAGGGCAAGCAGAGCGCCGAGGATACGCTGAAGAAAGCCCAGCAGCAAGGCGACAAGCTGCTGCAGGACAACGCGGTCGCAGAATGACGAAGGGGGAGGGAAACCTCCCTTTTCCGCGGTTCGGCCGGGAGCACTCCGCTCCCGTACCGGATCGCCGTTCTCGCCATTGGCTCATCCGCCTATTGGCGGAAGGAGCCGCATTACTAGCATCGTCCGACCCGAGAGGAGGAGCGACCCTTGGCTTCCATCAGCAAGCTGAACCGGCACCAGGCCCGGACGGCGTACGTTTTCATCACGCCGACCATTCTGCTGTTCGTGATTTTCACCATTATTCCGGTCGTCATGGCCTTCTACTTCAGCTTTACGAATTATGACGTCGTGAAAAACCGCGACTGGGTGAACTTCGACAATTACAAGCGACTGTTCCACGACGACCTTTACTGGACGACGTTCAAGAACGTCGCGTACTATACGGTGATTTTCGTCCCGCTTAACATCCTGCTCTCGCTCGGCGTCGCGATGCTGCTGAACTTCAAGCGCTTCGGCGTTCGGCTGTTCCGCACGATGAACTACTTGCCGACGCTGACGTCGGCGGTCGCGGCGGCGACGGTGTGGGTATGGCTGCTCCATCCGGAGTACGGCCTCGTGAACACGCTGCTCGGCTATATCGGCATTACCGGTCCGGCCTGGCTCGCCCAGACGGAGACGGCCATGCTGTCGATCATTCTCGTCACGCTCTGGCAGTCGATCGGCTCGAACATGATCATCTATCTGGCCGGTCTGCAGGGCGTTCCGGATTACCTCTATGAGTCCGCCAAGCTGGACGGCGCGAACGCCCTGCAGCGGTTCCGCTACATCACGTGGCCGCAGCTTCGGCCGACGACGTTCCTCGTCAGCACGATGTCGATCATCGGCGCGCTGCAGCTGTTCGATCAGGCGTTTGTCCTGACGCAAGGCGGTCCGGGCAACGTCACCAAGACGCCCGTCTACCTGATCTACCAGCAGGGCTTCAACCAGTTGCAGATGGGCTACGCGTCGGCGCAGGCGTTCATTCTCGCGCTCGCGATCCTGATCTTCTCGCTCATCAACATGCGCATTAACAAATCCGAAGAGTCGATCGTGTGAGGAGGGTGCGGATATGAGTGCCAAATCGACGACCGCGGGGGCCGTTTCCGCCGGGCGAAAGCCCGCCGTCTCCCTGTCGGCTTCGCAGACGTTCTGGCGGATTATCTTTTATATCGTAAGCATCGCCATTTCGGTCTTTATGTTTCTACCGTTCTTCTGGAGTCTGCTCACCTCGCTCAAGCCAAGCGACGAGATCTTCTCCATGCCGATCCGCTGGCTGCCATCGCGGCTCACCTGGGAACATTACCGCGCCGCGTTTACGACCGTGCCGTTCGGCTTGTACTTCTGGAACTCGCTCGTACTGGCGGTTGCCGGGGTGTTGGCGAACCTGTTTTTCGGCTCGCTCAGCGGGTTCGCGTTCGCAAAGCTGCAGTTCAAGCTGAACAAGCCGCTGTTCCGCGTGCTTCTCGCCGCGATGATGATCCCCGGCATCGTGACGATGATTCCGAGCTTCTACGTGCTCAAGCACTTCCCGTTCGTCGGGGGCAACGATTGGTACGGCGCCGGGGGCAACGGGTTTTTGAACTCGTTCTGGGGAATCATCCTGCCGGGCGCATCCGGCTCGTTCGCCGTCTTTTTCATGCGGCAGTTTTTCCTGACGCTGCCGTCCGACATGATGGAGATGGCACGCATCGAGGGCTCGGGCGAATTCCGCATCTTCTGGAACATCTACTGGCCGCTGACCAAGCCTGCGCTCGCCACACTCGGCATCTTTACCTTCCAGGCGGGGTGGAACAGCTTCCTCTGGCCGATGATCATCCTGAACGATCCGAACAAGGCGACGATCCAGATGGGATTGCAGGCGTTCTCCTACAATCACCAGACCGACTTCGGACCGATGATGGCGGGGGCGCTGATTGCCATCCTTCCGATTCTCGTGCTGTTCCTCCAGCTGCAAAAGTATTTCGTCCAGGGCATCGCGTTCAGCGGAACGAAGGGGTAACGGATGAGGTTCGCGCGGAGAAAAGGGTGGGCGGTCGCCGCCGTCGCCGTCGTGCTGCTCGCCGCAGCCGTGTGGGCCTGGCGCTCGGGGACGCTGCGTGAGGCCGCCAAGCCTGCGACGGGATCCGGCAGCGCGGCGGTCTGGGCGGATCGGGCCGACGCGGCGCAGGCTGCGCTCGAGTCGTCGTTCTGGGACGGCAAGCGCGGGCTGTACAGCAATGCGTCGCCGTGTATGCTGCAGCTCTGTACGGATCCGTTCAATTATTGGTGGATGGCACACGCGGCGGATGCGCTGACGGACGGCTATCAGCGTACGGGCGATGCCCGATATGGCGAGCGGCTTGCCGACCTGTACGACGGGCTGCTCGCGCGCAACGCCGGCGTTTGGCCGAACGACTACTACGACGACATGGCCTGGATGGGGCTCGCTTGGCTTCGCGCGTTCGACGCGACGGGCGAGGAGCGGTACAAGGAGGCGGCGCTGACGCTGTGGGCCGACATCCGCGGCGGCTGGAACGACGAGATGGGCGGCGGCATCGCCTGGCGCAAGGAGCAGACGGACTACAAGAACACGCCGGCCAACGCGCCTTCCGCGATTCTGGCCGCCCGCCTGTACGAACGGTTCGGCAACGCCGAAGATCTCGACTGGGCCAAGCGCATCTATGAATGGGAAACGAAGACGCTCGTCGATCCGGAAACCGGCTTCGTCTGGGACGGCATCAACCGGACCGGCGACGGGGAGATCGACAAGGCCTGGCAGTTCTCGTACAACCAGGGCGTCTATATCGGGGCTTCGGTGGAGCTGTACCGGGCGACGAAGGAGGCTTCGTACCTGGAAGCCGCGAGGCGTACGGCCAGTGTGGCGGCGGAGACGCTGGCCGGCGGGCCGGAAGGCTTGCTGCCATCCGAAGGGGACGGCGACGGGGCGTTGTTCAAGGGCGTGTTCGTCCGCTATTTGGGCGAGCTGATCGCCGAGGACGGCGATTCGGCCAGTTGGGCGAAGCTGCTGTCCGCGAACGCCGAGAGCCTGTGGGCGGACGGACGGGCACCGGCTCCGGAGGGTGGCGAGTCGGGAGACGCGACCGCGAGTGCGACCGCGCGCAAGGCCGGCGACCCGGCGGCCGAAGCGGGAAGCAAGGCGCTGTTCGGGCCCTCCTGGGCGCAGCCGCCGGAAACGGTCGTGCAGCTGGGCGCCGACATCAGCGGCGTGACGCTGCTCGAAGTCATGACCAGGCTGGAGCGGGACGGTCGGCTGAAGTAAGGAAGGGGCAGGCGCGAACGCTTGGCTTGCCAGAATCAACCGGCGCTAGAGACAGATAAAAAGAGATAGACGAGGAGCGTGAGCGCCATGTTGTGGAAAGAGCGGGCCGAACAGGCCCAGCAAGCGCTGGAACGGGAATTTTGGAATCCGTCGATCCGGATGTACGACATCGAGACGCCTTGCCCGGACGGGGCGTGCAATACGATTTTTCATTACTGGTGGATGGCTCACGCCGCGGACGGGCTGGTGGACGGCCTGATTCGCTCGGGCGACACCCCGTACGCGGAGCGGCTAGCCGAGCTGCACGAGGGTGTCCGGACGAAAAACGGCGGCGCGTTCCCCAATCTGCTGTACGACGATATGGAATGGATGGGGATCGCTTGGCTTCGCGCTTATGGCGCGACGGGAGAGGCGCGGTACCAAGAGACGGCGCTGGCGCTGTGGGACGATATCCGGACCGGCTGGAACGAGACGATGGGCGGCGGCATCGCCTGGCACAAGGAACAGCTCGGGTACAAAAACACCCCGGCCAACGGCCCCGCCGCGATTCTCGCGGCTCGGCTCTATCGCAGTTTCGGGCGGGAGGAGGATCTCGACTGGGCTCGCCGCATCTATGACTGGCTGAAGGCGCATCTGGTCGATCCCGCCTCCGGCTTTGTCTGGGACGGGATGAACCGGCAGGGAGACGGAGCGATCGACAAGGACTGGCGCTTCACCTACTGCCAGGGGGTGTTCGTCGGGGCGGCGGTGGAACTGTACCGGGCGACGGGAGACCGGGTCTATCTGGACGACGCGTTCCGTACCGCGGAGGCCGCCGCGGCCGAGTGGGCGGATGGCGTGCTGCCGGACGAAGGAGAGGGAGACGGCGGGCTGTTCAAGGGTATTCTCGTCCGTTACCTGACCGAGCTCGTGGCGGAAGCCGGCACCTCCGGCGAGTCGGCCGCTGCCGCGCAGGCCGACTGGCTGCTTCGCAACGCGGAGACGTTGTGGGCGGCGATCGGCGGTGCTGACGGCGAAAGACGCAGCCGCCTGATCGGGACGGATTGGCGGGCCGCCCCGGCGGGGAAAGTGACGCTCAGCGCGCAGCTAAGCGGCGTTTTCCTGTTCGAAGGGATGGCGGTGCTGGAGCAGCGCGGCCTCGTACCCGCGACCGTGCGCTAAATCGGATAGGCAGATGAACAACAGCCCGACCGCGGATGTCCGCGCGTCGGGCTGTTTGGCGTGTGGAATAGGGCATAGGGCTTGGGGAATGGGAGCCGGACGCCTAGTAACTGCGGCTGTAGTCGATGAGGTTGCGGGCGGGCCGTCCGTCTGCGACATACGCGGACAGGTTGGCGATGAACAGGTCGGCCATGCGCGCTTTGTACGCTTCCGTGGCGCCTCCGATGTGCGGCGTGATGATCACGTTGTCCATCGACCAGAGCGGGTGGCCTTCCGGCAGCGGCTCCGGATCGAACACGTCGAGACCGGCGCCCGCGATCGTTCCCGCGCGCAGCGCTTCCGTCAGCGCGTCCGTATCGACGGCCGTGCCTCGCCCGATATTGATAAAGAGGCCGGTCGGCTTCATCCGGGAAAATCTCCTGGCGTCGAAGAGCCGCACCGTCTCCTCGGTATGCGGCAAAATGTTCACGACAACGTCGCTTTGCCCGAGCACCTCGTCCAGCTCCTCCATCCCGTACATGCGGTCGAAGTGCGGAGCGGGGCGGGCGCTGCGCCGGATGCCTAGCGTATGCATGCCGAACGCCTGCGCGATGCGCGCCGTCTCGGCGCCGATCTCGCCCGCGCCGACGATGCCGATCGTGAGACCGTGCAGCTCGCCGTACCGCCCGGCCGGCGCCCACCGCCCTTCGCGCTGGTGCCGGATCGCCTCGTGCAGCCGGCGGGTAAAGGCGAGCAGCATCGCGAACACCGTCTCCGTCATCGGGATCGGATGGACGCCGCTGGCGGATGTCAGGATGACCTCCCGGCTGGCCAGCCTGGCGAGCGGCAGATTGTCGACGCCGGCCGATCCCGTCTGCACCCAGCGCAGCTTGGCCTCCGGCTTCAACCCTTCGTCGGCGACCGCCGGCCACCAGCCGCACACCACCTCCGCCTCCCGGAAGATGGCCTCATCGAGCTCGCGAGGCTTGCCGAACACGACGTTCCACCCCGGCGCCGCCTCGCGAATCCGCTCCTCCTGCTTCGGCGTAAAGCCGAACAAACTGACCAACGTTCTCATGTTGCGCGCCTCCTTTCCTTTGAAACTATTGTAAACGGGAAGGAGGAAAATCCCAAGCCGGGTTTTGGAAGAGGCGGCTTCGGGGGCTATGTGGCGGGGAGTTGTTCGGAAAAGCCGCATAACGCTCGTCGGGAGGGGCCGTGTGGCGGGAGTTGTTCGGAAAAACCGCATAACGCTCGTTGGGAGGGGCAGTGTTACGGGGAGTTACTCGGAAAAACCGCATAACGCTCGTCGGGAGGGGCCGAGTGGCAGGGAGTTGCTCGGAAAAACCGCATAACGCTCGTTGGGAGGGGCTGTGTTACGGGGAGTTACTCGGAAAAACCGCATAACGCTCGTCGGGAGGGGCTGCGTGGTGGGGAGTTACTCGGAAAAACCGCATAACGCTCGTCGGGAGGGGCTGTGTTACGGGGAGTTACTCGGAAAATCCGCATAACGGTCGTCGGGAGAGGCTGTGTGGCAGGAAGTTACTCGGAAAAGCCGCATAACGCTCGTCGGGAAGGGCTGTGTGGCGGGGAGTTATTCGGAAAACCCGCATAACGCTCGTCGGGAAGGGCTGTGTGGCGGGGAGTTGTTCGGAAAAACCGTTTAACGCTCGTTGGGAGGGGCTGTGTGGCGGGGAGTTATTCGGAAAAACCGCATAACGTTCGTTGGGAGGGGCAGTGTGGGGGGAGTTATTCGGAAAAACCGCATAACGCTCGTCGGGAGGGGCCATGTGGCGGGGAGTTGTTCGGAAAAACCGTTTAACGCTCGTCTGGAGGGGCTGTGTGGCGGGGAGGTATTCGGAAAAACCGCATAACGCTCGTCGGGAGGGGCCATGTGGCGGGGAGTTGTTCGGAAAAACCGTTTAACGCTCGTCTGGAGGGGCTGTGTGGCGGGGAGGTATTCGGAAAAACCACACCACATTCTTGGGGGGAAGAGACGGAGAGCGTGGCCAGGCCATCCAGTGCAGCAGCATCCAGCGAACGACGATCGGATCGCTAACCGAGGCGCAGTGAAGCAATTTCGGAGGGAACATGGTAAGCTTGGGAAAGAAGAATGGTGCGAAGGAACGGCAATTGGAGGATGGGAAGAATGGCAATACATCGGGAGCTGCCGATCGAGCGGTCGATCCCCGCGCTGAGGGAGGCGCTGTCGGGACGGGGGCAGGCCGTGCTCATCGCCGAGCCGGGCGCCGGCAAGACGACGCGGGTGCCGCTGGCGCTGCTGGACGAGCCCTGGCTGGCCGGCCAAAAAATCATCATGCTGGAGCCGCGCAGGCTCGCCGCCCGCAACGCGGCCCGCTTCATGGCGGCCGAGCGGGGCGAATCGGTCGGGGAGACGGTCGGCTATCGCGTCCGGATGGATACGCGCGTCGGGCCGCGGACGCGGATCGAGGTCGTGACGGAAGGCGTGCTGACGCGCATGCTGCAGTCCGATCCTTCGCTCGAGGAGGCGGGGCTGATCATCTTCGACGAGTTTCATGAGCGGAGCTTGAATGCCGATCTCGGCTTGGCGCTGTGTCTGCAATCCCGCCAGCTGTTCCGCGAAGATCTACGCCTGCTCGTCATGTCCGCGACACTGGCGGCCGAGCCGGTGTCGGCGCTGCTGGAGGGCGCGCCCGTCGTCACCTGCGAAGGGCGGATGTACCCGGTGGAAACCTTCTATGCGGCGAAAAAGTCGGAAGGTCCGATCGACGCGGCGGCAGCCGCGCAGGTGCTGCGGGCGCTGGAGGAGCAGCGCGAAGGGGACGTGCTCGCGTTTCTGCCCGGCAACGCGGAGATCCGCCGTACGGAGGCGCGACTGCGGACGGCGCTCGCGAATCGTCCGATCGACGTGGCTCCGCTGCACGGCAGCCTGCCGCAGGAGGCGCAGGATCGGGCGCTCGCGCCCAGCGCGCCGGGCCGCCGCAAGGTCGTGCTCTCCACCTCCGTAGCGGAGTCCAGCTTGACGGTCGAAGGCGTACGCATCGTCGTCGACAGCGGTCTGATGCGTGTGCCGCGGTTTTCTCCGCGCACCGGCATGACGCATCTGACGACGATACCGGTATCGCTCCCGTCCGCCGACCAGCGGCGCGGGCGGGCGGGGCGGCTGGCGCCGGGCGCTTGCTACCGATTATGGACCGAGGAGGAGCACCGTTACCTCGCCCCGGCGTCGACGCCGGAAATCCGCGAGGCGGACCTCGCCCCGCTCGCGCTGGATTTGGCGGTATGGGGCGTGAGCGATCCCGCCGAGCTGCGCTGGCTGGACCCGCCGCCCGCGGCCGCGTTCGCGCAAGCGCGCGAGCTGCTCGCCGCGCTGGGCGCGCTCACGCCACAAGGCGCGCTCGCCCCGCACGGCGAGCGCATGGCCGCGCTGGGCGCGCATCCGCGCCTCGCGCACATGATGCTCGCG
>NZ_JAJFOW010000467.1 GCF_020731285.1 Cohnella baijiui | reverse complement strand
CGTCATTAATCTGCGTTCTTGGTGGTTGCTGATAAATCCCATTTCAACAAGAATGGTAGGGCAAATCGAATGATTGAGCATATAAAGTCTTTTTCCGGGCTGAGGAAGTTCGGTAACCTTGAATAAATTATTCAAAGAATGCTGGACCGTATCAGCAAGCATAAAGCTTTGATTGTTTTTTTGATACAGTACAATCGGGCCGTGTGACGAGGTATC
>NZ_JAJFOW010000466.1 GCF_020731285.1 Cohnella baijiui | reverse complement strand
ATATTTGACTGCACTGAATTGATTGCGCTGTCCGATGCTCCATAAGAAGCCGGAACTCATTCCAATAATAAAGATGGACAGCGAGAGGGAAGGTGTAGTGAAGAAGTAGATTACGATAGAGAAAATAAGTGCGCCTACCGTTGTGCCGAGTGTCTGGCTGTAGGCATCGCCACCCAGCTTGTTGCCGACAAGGACAATGCTGCCCCAACATACAGC
>NZ_JAJFOW010000465.1 GCF_020731285.1 Cohnella baijiui | reverse complement strand
CAAACTCTCCAATAAGATGTTGATCGCTCATGACAAGCTAGCTTTATTACAATCGAAAAGAAATCTTTTCGGGGTCTGTGATAAGGATCAGGCATTCGCTACAAAGCGATTCATCACCTTCACAGATATATTTACTCGCACACATCGAGTGTCACTGTTCAGTTTTCAAGGAACTTGTTAGTACGCTTTTGCACTTCACTGCGTCTCAGCGAGTAC
>NZ_JAJFOW010000464.1 GCF_020731285.1 Cohnella baijiui | reverse complement strand
GCCATCTCTTGCGCACCCGCTGACATTCCTGCAATGGTTCGTACGCTTTGCTCCATGCCGCTTACCTGGCGCTCTGAGCCGCCCGCCACTTCCTGCATAACGGATGTAATCTGCTCGGTCGCCTCGTTGGTTTGTTCGGCGCTTGCAGCAAGCTCTTGCGAGGAAGCAGCAAGCTGCTCCGACTTATGGTTGACCTCCCGAATAAGTACAGCAAGC
>NZ_JAJFOW010000463.1 GCF_020731285.1 Cohnella baijiui | reverse complement strand
AGTACTATATGAATCTGTAAATAATAGAGTCGTTTCTTTATTGTTCGCAAATGGATACGTAGCATTGGCTGTAAGTTCTACTCGATCCGGTCCATAGGAGACTTCCACTTGAGCAAGAGATAATCCATGTTCGCTCACTCCAATAAGAGATTCGAGCAACTGGATGAGCTTATCAGATGCGAGGACTTCGTGATTAAGAGCAAAACTTCCCTGTCCC
>NZ_JAJFOW010000462.1 GCF_020731285.1 Cohnella baijiui | reverse complement strand
ATTGTTTCTTGTTTCTTTATCATTTTTGAACTTTTCCCTTTCCTGTTCGACAAATTGATTTGCCTGCTTGATGTCCTCTGGGCTTGCTTCGATTCCCGCCTTCTTCGCTTCCACATACATAAGCCACCAGGAAAGCATAATGTTACGATCCTGTTCATCTGATAGATCATGTTCCAAAACGATCGGATCGCTCTTCAGCAGCTGAGCACTTCCATCC
>NZ_JAJFOW010000461.1 GCF_020731285.1 Cohnella baijiui | reverse complement strand
GGATGTAGGCTTGCTTTTCGATAAAGAGGGCAATGTTGTTCGTATGATTCTGACCAATATCCGCAATTATCCAGAGGCAGCCGTAATTACGGCTGAAGAGACGGATTTTGAGCATCGTCTGTTTATTCGCGGTATTGAGGACGGAGAAGATGTCCAATACACTGTGCATCCACAGGCGATGATTGTACAGCATAATCAAGAGACGCAGATTGCACCA
>NZ_JAJFOW010000460.1 GCF_020731285.1 Cohnella baijiui | reverse complement strand
GGATGATTATGGATCTTCCGTACGCCTTCGAGAATGAAAGCGAAGTGAGTGAAGCGATGGACGGCAAGCTTGGACGATTGCTGTTCGAAGCGATTAACGATGAGAATATCAAAGGTCTGGCATTATGGGATAATGGTTTTAAACAGGTAACATCAGCAAAACCTATGATCTCTGTAGAGGATTTCTCCAACTATAGCTTTCGGGTAATGCCAAGCCC
>NZ_JAJFOW010000459.1 GCF_020731285.1 Cohnella baijiui | reverse complement strand
GGCAGATCTCGCTTCCAAAACGCAAACTCTCCTTCCGGGTTATCGATGGCATCGAACACAACCAAATCAAACAATCCTTTGCGCTGTAGATAACGATAATGAGGTGGGAAGGTGAACCAGAATACCTTTTTTCCACGCAGGAGATGGCTATAGTCTGTATACTGCCGGACAATATATAAATCCTCCGCCAATTCGACAATCGGTGCTGTGAGCATGC
>NZ_JAJFOW010000458.1 GCF_020731285.1 Cohnella baijiui | reverse complement strand
CCTAATACCATTGCTTTTTTCATGTTTTTCATTCTCTCCCTTTTTAATTGACCATTGTTCAATTTTATACAAAAAAATTTAGTGAAGAGCTTGTATTAAAAACTGTATATGTATCACAGCCGCCGGCTTTGCATCTTCAAATCTCATCTCTGTCTTATAATAGTGTGAAATAAAGCCATGCAAGGCAAGAAATACAGACCATATTTTTGCTGCATCA
>NZ_JAJFOW010000046.1 GCF_020731285.1 Cohnella baijiui | reverse complement strand
GAGCGGTTTACTTGTAAAAGTACATCTAATTTAGCGGAAATCCGTCCTATTAGCAAAAATGGACGAATTAGTTGTACGATTGCAACTAAATGATCGTTTAGAAGGAATATAGCAAAATTAGATGTACATTTGCATCTAAATCATGGGATGCGGGATAGGCAATACGGAAAGCGGATTCCGGCGTTTGCTGCTTCGCGTCATGCGGAAGGTAAGCTTGGAGGTCGGATGGCTTTTGCTTGCCCATCATTTATTGAAGATAGTGGATAGAAAGCGAGAATTGGCGGTGCAGGGATCATTTCCCCAAACACCGCCATTGCTTCGTTTTCATACGTTTAGGGATGGAGGAGAGCTGTCTGTCGCGTGAACAGACTTACATTACATTTGAGACACCCTCTTTTTACTTGCGATGAAAATCGGTGCTGCGCGGGGCTCTTAAAAGTCACGGAATGACTTTGGGGCAGCCCCATTTTCGCGCTTCCCGCCGTTATTGGCCATCCGCCGCCGGCGCCGGAGGCGCGATGTATTTGCCCTGGGCGACGAACGCGCCTTTGGCGTCGATCAGCCCTTCGACATCGCCCTTGACCGCATGGGCGAGCCCGCGCTCGAACCGGTCGGCGATATCGAACTGCGCCGGGATGACGACCTGGCCTTTCTTGTTGATGTAGCCGTACTTGCCGCCTTGCTCGAAGGCCGCGAGGCCGTCGCCGAAGTCGCCTACGTCCGTATAAGCCGTCTGCAGCGCGACCTTGCCGGATTTGTCGATGTACGCGAAGCCGTCGTCCAGCTCGACTGCCGCCAGACCGTTGCTGAAGGCGTAGCCTTGGCTGTATTGGGCCGGGATGGCGAATTCGCCTTTCGCGTTCAGATAGCCGAAGACGCCCGTCGACTCCTCGACCGTCTCGCCCGGCTGGGTCAGCAGCGTCTGAACGAGCGCGAGGCCGTCCCTGAAGTCGGACACGGATTGATACTTCGCCGGGATGACCAGCTTTCCGGTTTTGTCTATATAGCCGTAGCTGCCGTCGATCTGCACAGCCGCGAGCCCGCCGCTGAAGTAGAACGCGTCTTCGTACTGCGCCGGTATGACCAGCTTGCCGGTCTTGTCGATGTAGCCGAAGCTGTCGCCCTGACGGACGAGCGCAAGCCCTTCGGAGAAATCGAACAATTCGTCATAGGCCGGGCTCAGGACGATTTGGCCGGTGCGGTCGATATAGGCCGGTTTGCCGTCCTTGTGCACGACCGCGAGGCCTTCGGAAAAGTCGTAGGCGTCGTCGAACTGGACGGGAATCGCCAGCTTGCCGCTGCGGTCCAGGTAGCCGTAGGCGTCGCCTTGCTTGATCCGGGCGAGTCCGCCGCTGAAGTCGCTGGCGATGCCGTAGGTCGAAGCGATGACCGACTCCCCGTACACGTTGACGAACGAGGTATGATCGCCATCCGCGAATGCGTGCAGGCGGGTATCGATCTCGTACGCGGGCTGGGCGGCGTTCCAGGCGAGGGAGGCGCCGAGCGACTCCGCGACGAAGCGCACCGGAACGTAAGGCGCCTTGTCGATCAGCAGCGCGGGAGACGCGAGTGCACTCTTCTCTCCGTTTACTTTGGCGCTCTTGACGCCGATCTGCAGGACGACGGTACGCTTGCCTTGCTGGATCGAGATCGTCTTGGCCGCGGCGTCGTATTTGCCCGTCGCGCCGAGGCTCGCGCTCAGGCCAGCCAGCGGCGCGTACAGGGCGCCGTCCTTCAAGACCGGCGTCCATCCGCTCTGGCTGACGCCGTCTACCGTGACGGCCGAGGCCGAGGCTTTGGCCGCCGCCAGCGCCGGCGGCGCGGCGCCGAAGGCGGCGATCTGCGCGCCGAGCGTCGCGGCAAGCGCGACTTGGAGAATGCGATGCTTCCAATTGCGTCTATGGGACATATTGGTTGCTCCTGTCAAAGGGGGGATTTTATCGCGCGTTTCGGCTTACTTTCTCAGATAGATCTGGTCGAAGGTGCCGCCGTCCGCGAAGTGGGTGGCCTGCGCTTTGTCCCAGCCGCCGAAGTCCTTAATGGTCACCAGATTCAGCTTGGGGAACTGCTTATCGAACTCCTTGGCGATTTTCGGGTTGATCGGGCGATAGAAGTTCTCCGCCGCGATGCGCTGGCCTTCCTCCGTGTAGAGATAGTCCAGATAGGCGGTAGCGACTTGCCGCGTATCGTGCTTTTGGACGTTTTTCGTCACGACGGCGACGGTGGGCTCCGCCAGAATGCTGAGCGAAGGCGTCACGATCTCGAACTTGTCGCCATATTCTTTTTTCGCCAAATACGCCTCGTTCTCCCAAGCCAGCAGCACGTCGCCGATCCCCTTCTCGACAAACGTCGTCGTGGCGCCGCGGGCGCCGGTATCGAGCACCGGAACGTGCGTGAACAGCTCTTTGACGAACGCCTTGGCCTTGTCTTCGCTGTTGTTGTTATGTTTGAGCGCGTAGGCCCACGCGGCCAAGTAGTTCCAGCGGGCGCCGCCGGACGTCTTCGGATTCGGCGTGACAACCTTGACGTCGGACTTGATCAGATCGTCCCAGTCCTGGATCTTTTTCGGGTTGCCTTTGCGTACCAGGAAGACGATCGTCGATTTGTACGGCGCGCTGTTGTTGGCGAGGCGATCCTGCCACCCCTTCGCGATAAGCCCCTTCTTCTCGATCGCGGTGACGTCGTATTCGAGGGCGAGCGTCACGACGTCCGCTTCGAGACCGTCGATGACGGAGCGGGCCTGCGCCCCGGAGCCTCCGTGCGACTGCTTGATGGTGACCGTTTGACCGGTTTTCTTTTTCCAGTACTTCGCGAACGCTTCGTTGTAGCTCACGTACAGCTCCCGCGTCGGATCGTAGGAGACGTTCAGCAGCGTGACGCTTTTCTTGTCGTTCTTTTTGGTTACAGCCGCGAATGCGCTCGTGGCGGACAGCGCGAATGCCAGAACCACGAGGACTGCCAGTTTGAATGTTTTCTTCAAAACCGCTCTCTCCCTTTGTGCTGCTCGATTTTGGGGCGGAACGCCGAAGAGGCCCGGGCCGTCCCCGCCGCGCGGCGCGCCTCGCCGGTTCGCGCCCCGGGGGGGTAGGGGCGAACGTTCCGGATGAGACCGATGCCGTGCGGCGGGTTCCAGCGGGCCTCCGGCTGTCCGGTAGGGTGTTGGAACCATTTCTTGGCATGATCATATCGCGCAGTTTTCCAACCTGTCAACTAGGAATATTTTTAAATCTTTTTCCATTTCGCTCTTGACACTCTCTCGGAGCGGTTGCTACAATCGCTGCATTAACCCTATTTTTCCAATTTGAAATTAAGTATTTGGTTGCACCGCCATTCCTCCACCGAAGGGGCGTTATCCCGATGTTCAAAAAGAAAACGACGGCCGCCGCCACCCTGCTCGCGTTTTCCCTCGCGCTGGCTGCCTGCGCGTCCGGCGACGGCAAGCCCATGGACGCGTCCGCGGACGATGGCGCCTCGCCCTCGGCAAGCTCCGACTATGCCAAGCCGATCGCCCTGACCGGAGCTTCGCCGGACGGGACGGCTCCGCTCTTTCAGGCGCTGAACGACGGATTCGTCTCGTTTTGGAAAGAGAAGACGGGCCAGTCGGTCACGATCGACCAGACCACAGGCGCGTCCGACCGGCAGGAAGCGGCGATCAATGACGGGAAGCTCCAGGCGGATTTGGTCACGCTCGGCATCGGGACCGATATCGACGCGATTCAGGCAAAGGGGTTGATCGGGGAAGGCTGGCAGCAGCGCTACGACTACAACAGCTCGCCCTTCTTCACGACGGTCGCCTTCGCGGTGCGGAGCGGCAATCCGAAGGGCATCAAGACGTGGGACGACCTCGCGAAGCCCGGCGTCAAAGTCGTCGTCGCCGATCCGAAATCTTACGGCGACGCCCGCTGGTTCTATGTCGGCGCCTGGGCGCATGCGCTGGGCAAAGACGGGGACGAGAACGCGGCCAAAGCGTTTGTCGGCGCCGTCTACAAGAACGCGCCCCGGCTCGAAGCGGACGAGGCGGCGGCCCGGGCGAGATTCGTAGATCGGGCCGACGGAGACGTCTGGATCACGACCGAGGCGGAGGCGCTCGCGCTCGCGAACGGCGACGCCAAGGGCAAGCTCGACGTCGTCGTGCCGCCGACGACGCTTGCGGTCGAGCCGATCGTCAGCGTTGTCGACCGGAACGCCGACGCCCACGGGACCCGCGAGGCGGCGAACGGCTACGCCGATTATCTGTTCACCGAGCAGGCGCAGAAGATCGCCGCCCAGCACTTTTACCGTCCGCGCTTCGCCTCCGTCGCGGAGCAGTTCGCGAGCCGGTTCCCGGAGACGACGCTGCTGACGGTGGACGACAGTCTGGACGGCTGGGAAGATCTGAACGCGCGGCAGTTCGCGGACGGCGGCAACTTCGACCAACTCGTCGGCGCCGGGCGCTGACGCCGATCGGCGAATGGCCGTCGGTCGAGAAGGAACGGTTCATGCCTGCAGCCAAGTAAAAACGGATCCGCCGTCTTCAAGGATGATGGCGGCACGTTTTTATCGGAGGTCATACAGAAATGGAGAAGGCTAAAATTTTACATTCTGTATGACAAAAAAGGGCGATTCCCTCTGCCGACGGATCGGCGGGGAATCGCCCTTTGCGCGTTTCTACCTGCGAGGGAGCGTCGCCCCTTCGAGTCCTTGCGCCTTCGTTCGCCGCTCCGCCCATTGCGCCAGTCGATGCGCGCAGCCGACGGTCGCGATCAATCCTGCCAACGCGCTCATCGCCCGCGTGACGAACAAATAGCCGAATGCGCCGATCGTCGGGAAGAACAGCATATGCATCCCCTCCTGATTGCCGGAGATCCAGTAGAGCAACCCGATATAGCAGCAGACGGCGATCGCTTTCATTTTCATAAGATCCGCTTTCCGTCTCGATGTACTTAACGGCACATTAGATTGGATTCACGCGTACCGCCACCTGCTTGCCGCTAACCTGGATGCCGGTCTCCCGCCGACCGACGGCGGCGAGATCCTTCAGCATCCGCTCGGTCAGCTCTTTGGCGCGCGGCCCCTCCTTCGCGCCGGTCAGCTTCACGACAAGCTGCACCGCGTCTCCCGACGCCAGCAGCTTCTCCGACTGGCGGAGCTTCGTCTCGTAGTCGTGGTCTTCGATATGAGCGGTCAGCCGGATTTCCTTTACCTTCATCGTCTGCGACGCTTTGCGCTCCGCCTGCTTCTCCTTCATCGCCTCCTGCTTCGCGCTGCCGCCCGCAACGAGCTTGCATGGCGGCGGGCTGCTGAAAAGCGACGTGCAGACGAGATCGGCCTTCAGCCGCTTGGCCATCTCCAAGGCTTCCGCGCGCGTCACGATGCCGAGATCCTCGCCGTCCAAGCCGGTTAACGCAACTTCCGCCGCTTTGATCTTTTCGTTCATGATGATCATGATTCCGTTCCCTCCATGCGCTTGCTCCCGCTCCCCGATTCCGCGCCGGCGCGAAGAGGCAGGCATAGGGAGCTGAGAGAATTGAAGTTCCAGACGAGCATACCACTCCCTCCCGCTTCCTAGCAAAGCCGAATGCGAAACCGAAGCCTACTCGCGTCCGTCCGGCAGGCCGGACCGGATGATCCCCGCGGTCAGCAGGAGGAGCGGCACGACGGCGCCCATCACGAGAATATAGGGAATATATACGGTAGCATCCCAATGCTGCATATAAACGACGTTAGGATAGACCACGAGGGAATACAACACCATCAGAATTCCCATCGGCCAAGTCAGCGACTTGTAGTCTTTGAGGTTCAGCATCTCGGCGACACCGGTCGCGAATCCATAGAAATAGAGACTCGTCTTGTAATAGGTTGAAACGAACCAGAGGCCCGCCATGATCACCTCGATACGCTGAAAAAAATTACCGATGTTGATCTTCTTGGCAAGCTCGTAGCTGGGAAACATGTTGCGCGACGTCACGTCGGCACCTAGGACCCCTATGCTGAACAACGTGACCAGAAAGACGCATAGTCCGCCCGCGACATGGACGATCAGCATCCCCTTCCGCGCTTGATCGGCCATTTGGACGCGCGGGAACAGCATGAACAGAAAGACCAGCGGCAGCGAAGCCGTTCCGGCAAACGAAAGGGCCGCTCCGATAATCTCATTCGGTCTAGCTTCCATCACGGGTTGGAACTGCTCGATCTTCAAATCCGGACTCAGCGACAAAATCAGGACAAAGAATAAGCCGATGAACCAGGGCAGGATGATCTCGGCAGATCGGGCGAGCGCTTCGGCTCCCATGCGGACCCCCATCACCACGATCACCGCAAAGAGCCCGTTAATGAATTGAATGGGTGTCTCCGGCATGATCTGCGTCGTAAAAAAGTTGCCGACGTAGTACAACACTGTGGTCGAGCCTATAAAGGCGTAAAAGACGAATGCCAACGTTACGGCTTTGCCGACAACCTTCCCGAGCACCCGCTCGCAGATCCCTGCGAAGGATAGATTCGGATATTTGCCCCATAGCGTTCGATACAGCGCCGCGACGCCGAGGCCGATCAGGACGCCGGCGAGCGCCCCGATCCAAGCATCTTGCCGCGCGACGGTTGCGAGGCCGGACGGAATGACCAGGATCGTCGTCCCGATGGTATACAGGAAAAGCAGGACCAAAAACTGTCGAGCGGATATTTTCCCGTCGTTCCCCATCGTTATCCCTTCCCTCCCAAGCTGTTCGACATCCACTCCCCCAGCGGCCCGAATATGGCGGCGATGCCGTCCAAAGGATTCGGGATCGTTGCATGATACACCTGCCGCGCGATATACAGACCGCACCCGGCGACGAGGAGCAGGATGAACAGGATCAACTCCTTTACGGCCCTTCGCTTGCGCAAAGACGGCATCTCTCCCGCGGTTATCGCGCCGGCCAGCACTGCAATTCCCAAAAACGTCCACATCCTGTCTACTCCTCCAGCTTGCTCAGAAAGGATTGGTTGATCGTACCTACGCGATCGATGACGGTCTTCACATCCAGCTTGACCTGCATGTCGGCGAAGTTTCGATCCCAATCGCGTTTCAACCGGCGCCACGCGGCGGGGTCCGCCCGGTGAATCGCCTGGCCGAACCCGAAGATATCCAGCTGGTACTCGGTCTGCATTTTCCGGATGGTCTTAGACATCGCCTCTCTTAGTCGATCCTCCGATCGTCTCTCCAATTCGTCAACGACGGCGGTCTTGTTCAAGTCGATTCGGCATTGAATTTCGCCCACGTTCTCCTCCACCCGCAGCCGAATCTCGACCTGGGGCTCCCCACGGCGCACATGCCCCTTAACATTCGCTTTCGTACGAATAATCTCGAGCGCCAATTCTCCGCCGTTCGGGCACGACTGGTTCTCCAACGTGCTGCGAACGTTCCCGAGAATGAAGTTGTAGGATTTGCTCTCTTCCTCGTTTAACCAGCCGACCAGCTTGTCCTTTCGGAACACCGCCATCCCGGAGAACTGCAATTCGGCAGCGGGACGAATCCGTTCCACATTGCGGGTATTGGATCCTTCCTCGGCGTCGCCGTTCAAGCCGATGCCGGTAATGACGGGTTGTTTGCCGTCGCTGCCCAGATCGGTGACGAACTTGCCCAGGGTGATCCCGAAGATGGGCGCCCAAGCCTTCTCGGCCGTGGCATTCGATGCATACAAGTCGTTGGCCGGGATGCGTTCCATCGGCGTCAGAACGTTTAGGATGCTGCTCGCGGTCGTCTCTTTGGCGACCATCAGATAAAAGTCGGAGCGGACTTGGTGGTCTCTTTGCAGAAAGTCCAAGGCCGTTCCGATCCCCTGCCTCGCCAGCGCCTCGCCGATGACGACAACCCGAAGATGGGATGCGTAAATTTTTCTGGGACTGACGGTGGTCATCTTGCGTAAAGCTTCGAAGATCGTGCGCCCGCTAGCTTCATACATGGCAACCGGAGAACGCAGGCTCTGTCCTCCGCTTTTCGCCGCCACTTCGCCTGGTTGAACGACTTGGACCGAGACGCGGAACCGGTCCCCGTCCCGATCGATTCCCATCGCGACCACAATGCCCAGTTCGTTGAGCTCCTGCCGGTTCCAGCAGCCGGTTGCGAGTAGGAGGAGGAGCGTTGCCGCCGCGAGGATCGCAAACCCTTTGATCCTCATCGGCGACCGCCCCCCCTTCTGCGCGATTGTCGGACCGGATTGCGCTTGCCCAGCAGACTCGGTCTCTTGCGCATGCTCGGATGAGGCGCCCGAAGAATGACGTCCTTGAGATCACCCGTATGAAAGGGACCTACCGGAGACATGTAGGGGACCCCGAACGATCTCAGCCCGGACAAGTGTAGCAGGAGGGCGAACCCCCCGATGAACAAGCCGAACATCCCGAAGGAAGCGGTTAGCGCCATGAGCGGGAAGCGCAGGATGCGGATGGAGATGGACATGTTGAATTGGGGAACGACGAAGCTGGAGATGGCCGTGATGGAGACGACGATGACCATGGCCGGCGACACGATCCCCGCCTCTACGGCCGCTTGGCCGATGACGAGCGTACCGACGATGGAGACGGCTTGGCCTACCGCCCGAGGCATGCGGATTCCGGCCTCCCGCAAAATCTCGTAGGTAATCTCCATCATAAGCCCTTCGATGAATGCCGGGAACGGCACGCCCTCTCTCTGCGCGGCCAGACTGATCAGCAGCTGCGTCGGCAGCATCTCCTGGTGGAACGTCGTAATGGCGATATACAAGGCGGGGCCGAACAAAGCGATGAAAAGGCCGATATAGCGAATGATCCGTATCAACGTGCCGATATCCGATCGCTGATAGTAATCTTCGGAGGCTTGCATGAACTGAATGAACAACGCGGGAACAACCAGTACGTGGGGCGTTCCGTCGACAATGAGGGCAACATGCCCTTCCAGCAGCGCTGCGGCGACCGAGTCCGGGCGTTCCGAATTTTGGACGGTCGGAAAGACGGTGATCTTCTCGTCCTGGATGAACTCCTCGATATAGCCGCTCTCCAGGATGGCATCCGTATCGATGCGATCGAGCCTTTGCCTGACTTCGCGAACGACGCTGTCGCTGGCGATGCCCTGGATGAACATCATCGCGACGGCCGTCTTCGTTCTGCGGCCGATCTTGCGCTCCTCCAGCGTCAATGCCGGATCCTTGATTTTGCGGCGGATGAGCGCGGTGTTCGTGCGCAAATTTTCGGTGAACGATTCCTTCGGCCCGCGGACGACCGTCTGGTTGGTGGGTTCGCTCACGTTGCGCCTCTCCCAGCCGGCCATCGCGATCTCGAAACCAAAGTCCCAGCCTTGAAGCAGCAGCGCCGCTTTTCCGCTCAAGATCGATTCCGCGAGCTCATCCAAGGACCGGATTTCGCCGATTTGACCGACCGTCAGCAGCGAATCCTTCAGCCGCCCGGGCAGCGATGCGCCGGACGCCATCGGCGAAGCGCCCTGCAACATCAGCGGCTCCAGGATGAACTGATGAATCGAGTGGGAATCGGCCAGCCCATCTATGAAGAAAAGCGCCGCGCCGGCAGGGGCGGAGCTTCCGATTAGAAATTCGCGAACGATCAGATCGCCGCTGTTGTTCAATTTTTCCCGTAGAGCCGCAATATTGGCTTCCAAAACGGCGTTCAGCGCTGTTGAATTCATGAACTCACTCGCCATTCTAAAAGTTTGTTACGTTCAGTTATCGGCCGCGAGCAAAGATCCTATACTTTTCGGGGCTGAAGAAGGGGGAAGCAGCGGTCGAATGGCGCATGAAAAACGAAAAACCGCCCGAAGGCGGTTTCGATTGGTCTCGTTATCATCCTTGACCCAGCACGGAATGCTGCGCGGCCGTGTGGAGATCGCGCCATGCCTTGTTGGCCGGCCGGTCCTCCATCAGCACCGACATGCCCAGATGCGGAAACGCCAGATGCGCCGAATCCACAGCCGTTCGCGCCGCTTCGCAGCTGGCGAGGCTCACGAGCCTGGCCTCTTCCTCCGTCAGCGCTCCCTCGCGCAAAAACGCGGTCCAAGTCGCGTCGATCGTGCGGTAAAAGCCTTCGACCGCCGCCGCAAGCCGCTCCTCGCCCGTCGCGATCGCCGCGATCGCCCGCTCGAACCGGCCCGAGCCCGAGGCGGTCCACTCCGCCTCTCGCGGCAGAACGAGCGCCCTCGCTTCCGCGAGAAACCGCCGGCCGATGCCGATGACGACGGGCGCGAACGATACCTGCGCAAACGCGAGGAACGGATACCGGTAAACCGGGTACCCGTAGCGCGGCTCCGTCCGGATGTCGAACGTGCGCGCCTCCGGGACGAAGACGTCCCGGACGACAATCGAATGGCTCTCCGTCGCCCGGAGGCCGAACGCCCGCCAGTCGCGGTCGATCGCTACCTCCTCCGGCAGAAACGCGAACGATCGGATCTCGGGCTCGTCCCCTTCTCCGCCATCGCCCTCGACGACGCAATTGGCCGTGAAGAACGTCGCGAACGTCGAGCCGCTGCAGTACTTCCACCTGCCGCTTACGACATATCCGCCCGGCGTCCGAATGGCCCGTCCGGACGGATGCCCGCTGCCCGCGACGAGCGCCTTGCGGTCCGTATAGAGGCGACGAGCCTCCGTCTCGGGCAGCGTCGCCGCGAAGAAGCCGCCGCCCGCCCCGATGGCGAGCAGCCAGCCGAACGTCCCGTCCGCCCAAGCGGCCCGCTCGAAAAGGCGGGCCGCCTCGGGGAGCGGGGTCATGCGCCCCTCCAGCTCGTCGGGAACGAACAGCTTGAACAAGCGTTCCTCGTAAATAAACGTCAGCAGCTCCTGCGAAGGCGTACCCTCCGCCTCGGTCCGCAGCGCTTCCGTCCGGATCCGGTCCACGACCGCTTCCGGAATGATTCGTTCCGCCAGCATGTGATCACCTTTGTCCTCTCAAGATCTCTCCATTGTACAGGGGAGATCCGCCGGAGGACAATCCGGGCAGAGACTTCTCCGTGCCTAATGCGTAGGCGCCTTGCCCGCGTCTTCGGGATGCTCCGCTCCCGTATCCGGCAGCTCCTCTGCCGCAGGACCGTCCGCCGCATCCGCCGCGACGTCCTCCTCCGCACGCTCCGCAGCGGGCTTTCCAGCCCCCGCAGCCGCTTCCTCAGCCGTGTCCCCGACAGTCTCCGCCGCCGCAGCCGCTTGGGCCGCCGCGTCCGCCTTTTTCCGGCGGCGCCTCTTCCGCAGCAGCAGGAACAACGCCAAGATCGGCAAAGCGCCGAGGAAGATATAAAGCGAGACGTCCTTCACCATGTGCTCCGCCGCGCGGCCGTACAGATAGAAGAGTAGACCGACGGCGTAAAACTTGACCGCGCGGCCCAAGGCCGCATACAGGATCAGCCGCCACAGCGGAAAGTTCAGGCAGCCGGACAGAATCGTGAACACTTTGAACGGTACGGGGGTAAACGATCCGATCAATATCGCGGTTTCCCCGTTTTTTTCGAACATGCGGTTCGCGGCGTCGATCCACGATTTCTTCAGCCATTTGTACAGGACGGCATTCCCCAGCACCTTGCCGATGCCGTACCCGACGGGGGTGCCGAGCAGGCACCCTACATAGCCGATGGTCGCCAGCCACAGCGCATTGGCAGGGTCGAGCAGACTGAGAGGCACTTGGAGAAACAGGGCGGGAATCGGGAAGATGACTGCGTCGGCGAACGCGTGGATGAACAAACCCAAGGCGCCGAAATCCATCAAATAATCGATGATATTCCCAAGCTTCGCACCTGCTCTCGTAACTTGATGTCAACCTACGTTTACGTGTCAGAAAAGGATTCGTTTCAAACGATCCGTCGCTCGACCCTTTGCTGATCGGCTTCCGCCTTCGTTTTCGGACCTCTTTGCGGAGCCGACGATGCCGCGTTTACTTAGGTTTAATCCCAGCTTACGCAATCCATGACGACTTCGCGAGAAGTGGAAGTCCAGTTTGCGCTTAGACCTAAGACCTGTTCGATTCACGCCGGGGGTCTATTCTCCTCCGCATGTCATCATATGTAAGCTGGTTCTATTCGGACTGCCCGTTTGCGCAGGCGCAAGCCCGCCGAAGATCGGCTGATGGAAGGAGGAAGAAGGATGCACCCGCTGGATTGGGTCGAGCTGTGGTTCGCCAAGTTTGGCTATCTCGTGCTGCTCGTCGGACTGCCGCTGGACGCGATCGCGCTCCCGCTGCCGCCCGGCAACACGACGTTAACTTATACGGGATACTTGGCCTCTCAAGGCGTTCTTCGCCTGCTGCCGGCCGTGCTCTGCGCCTATGCCGGCGCGATCGTCGGCATGACCGCCACCTACGCGATCGGGTACAAGCTTGGACAGCCGCTCCTCGTCCGATACGGCAAATGGCTGTTCCTGAAGCCGGAGCATTTGGACAAGGTCCGAGCCGCCTACGACAAATACGGCAACAAAATCTTGCTGTTCAACTATTTCATGCCGGGCGTCCGTCAGTTTATCGGTTACGGCGCGGGCATAATCCGGGTGCCCTACCGCACGTTCGCCTGCTACGCGTATACCGGCGCCGCCTTATGGGTGGCGGCTTTCGTCGGGATCGGCTATGCGTTCGGGGACCGTTGGCAGGATATTTTCCGCCTGGTAGAGCGGTACCTCAAGTTCGGGTGGATCGCGGCGGCGGCGATATTGATCGTCATATTGGCCCTTCAATGGCGAAGACGGCGCATCCGCCAAGCAGCGGACCGCCGTCTCCCTTAATCGTATCGCTTTGGCTAATCTTGTCAGATGAGCAGGTTGACGCCCTCCAACGCGAGGCCGATCAAAAACCCGCACACGGCGCCGTTCACGCGAATCCACTGCAGATCGGAGCCCACTTTTTCTTCCAGCATGCGGATCAGCGATTCGTTGTCGAGCTTGTCGATGTTTTCTTTGACCAGCTTGCCGATCTTCCAGTGATTATCCTCCACGAACTGCGCGATCTTGGCCTGAAGCCAGGTCTGGATGCGCTCCACGACTTCCGGCTCGTCCCGCAAGCGGGCCAGCAAGCTAGTCAACGCGGGCCGCACGAACCGTTCGGCGTAGGCGGGGTCCCGAACGAATGCCGCCGCCTTCGCCTTCAGCTCGGCCACCCAGTCGTACAGATACCCCTCCAGCTTCTCGCCGTCCGCCAGCTTCTCTTTCCAGCGATCCAGCTCCGCCAGGACGCCCGGCTGCTCCGACAGCCCTTGAATCGCGGCCCTCATCTCGCCCAGCAGCAGCTGCCGCAGCGGATGTTCCTCGTCCGCCCGCATCTCTCTCAACGTCGTGAGGATTGCGCCCTGGAGCATCGTTCCGAGCTTCTCTTCGCTCATGAAGCCGACGAACGCGTTCACGGCGAAGCCCATGAAGGCGCCGGCTTGCATATTGCCGAGCGCGGCCGCGGCCATCGATCCGAGCTGCTGCCGGATTTGCGGCCGGGAGACGAAGCCGTCGGCTTTGTCCAGCAGGAACGCGAGCGCCTGCTCTTCGTAGCCCCGGACGAGCGCCGTCTCCGCCGCCTTGCGCAGCGCCGCCGCGGTATCGATCGCTTCGATCCGTCCTCCGATCTCCCGCGCGACGAACGGCACGACCCGCTCCACGGGCACGTGCTCCACCAAATATTCGCTGACGCGAACGACGACGTTCGTCGCGTCGTCCAGATGAGACTCGACCATTCCGACCATCCGCTCGCCGATCCGGAACTCCGCCGTCTTTTGAAGGATGCTGTCCTTGGTGAGCAGCTCGTTCTCCATCGCGGAGACGAGCGAACGCACGACTTTGTCCCGATTGCGGGGCAGAAGCGCGGTATGCGGGATCGGGATGCCGAGCGGGTGGCGAAATAGCGCCGTCACGGCGAACCAGTCGGCGAGCCCGCCGACGAGGCCCGCCTCGAACCCGCCGTGCAGGAGGGCGCCCGGCCATCCCCCGAGCGGGAATGTCGCGAGGAAGCCCGCCCCCATGATGCCGAGCGAGATCGCAGCTGTATGTTTAGCTTGTCCAGGCATGGTTAGCTCCTCTAACTATGTATGATGATAAATACTTGCTATGTTTATTTTACCCTCGATGCAGCCGGAACAAAAGCGGACGGCCGGCAGCGCATCCGCCCTGTCCGGCCGTCCTTGATTTGCCGCTGTCTGGGCGCTTCTCGCCCGCTTACTCTTTTTTCGCTCCGTTCGCCGGTCCGGACGATTCCTGCAGCGCGGGCAGCTGCGTCGCATAGCTGTCCGACAGATTCAGCAGCTTGAGCGCCCGGTTGTATTCGTCCTCGGTGGAGCCGCCCTCCAGCACGCCGTTGTCGCGAACGTCGAAGTTCGTCCCGTCCTCGTAGGCGATGCCCGGCAAAAAGACGCTGCGGTCGTTGATAAACGATCCCGTCGGCAGAAAATGGCGCATCGGCAGCAGATTCGCATCCTGGTTGAGCAAATCCTCGCCGAAGTGAATCTGGTCCTTCAGCGATACGCCGAACAGATTGGCGACGGTCGGAAGGATATCGACCTGGCCGCCCGTCTTGTCGTAAACCGCCGGCGATGGCAAGTTCATGCTGGCGTGGTTCGGCCAAATGTTAAACACGCACAGGGCGGCCGAAACGAGAAACGTACCGAACAGCGCCGAGCGGTTCGCCTTGCGGCGCATGCCCAAATGCTTGAGCTTGGCGATCGTCTTCGGGCGGATCATAAAGAGGCCGAAGACGACGATGTCGATGAAAATCAGAAGATAATACGGATCGAGGAGGGAGTAGGTGCTCTCCCCGACCTGCGCGACTTTGTCCGCCTGCTCCAGCGCATGATACGTCACGATGATGCCATAATATTTGTAGTACATGAGGACGGCAAAATACAGGATCGTGATGAGCAGGTTGACGAGCATGTAATAAAGATACTTTCGCTTCGAGGCGAACCATTCGATGGCGATGAACACCAACAGGATAAACGGGATCTCCGTAAGCATCGTCATCCAAGAAGGACCGCCGTCGAAGATGACGAACCAGACCAATGCCCCCTTGAGGAGCAGAATCAGCGTGAAGGGAATGATGGGCCTGCCTCGAACGAATGACCAAATGCGCATGGCGAATCGCTTTCCTTTCCTTTCCTTTCCTTCCTTCCGCATCAAATAAAGGGCTGCCGCGAAGTCGATCAGCCCCCTCTGCAATCCCATGGCAAACCTGCCGCGAACGCTTGCGATATCACGTACGGAAACGATAGTGATCATTATGCAGGGAGGGTGCAGGGGTGTCAAAAGACACAAGATTGCTGATTTCGCCGCATCCGGCGATCAGTCGCCGCCCCGTTCGCACAGCGCTTGGGAATCTCCGAATTGCTTAGGGAGGCGGCGTTTTAGAGCTCATGATTCCTTACCCGTAAGAAAACGGGATGAAAATAGGCAAAAGCGGAATTTCCTGGTTTTGGATCGCCCGGACGGGTATAAAGTCACAAGACGGGAAAGGGGAGAGGCGAATGTACCGTAAACTGAAACAGGCGCTGAACGCCAGCGATCCCGCCGCGTTTACCGACTTCGTGACGAGGCTGCAGCCTTACGATCTGGCCGAGATATTCAAGCTGCTGGAGCCCGACGAGCAGGTCGAAGCGACCGGGCGACTCCCGACGCCGCTCGGGGCCGAGATTCTTGAGCACCTCGAGCCGGATTCGCAGTACCGCATTCTGAATCGGCTCAGCCATGAAACGGCCGCCGCCCTGCTGAACGAGATGTCGAGCGACAGCGTTGTCGACCTCTTGCTCGCCATCCACCCGCACCAAGCGGACAAGATGATGGACGCCCTCCCGCCGGATTACCGGGAGAAGATCAGCACCTTGATGACGTTTCCGCCGGATTCGGCGGGAAGCTTGGCCACGGTCGACTATCTCGCCGCGAGAAATGCCTGGACCGTCGATCAGACGCTTCAGCATATACGCAAGGTCGGCCATGAGGCGGAGCTTGTCTCTTACATCTATGTCCTGGACACGTACGGCAAGCTCGCCGGCGTCATCTCGCTCAAAGAGATGATCCTCGCCCAGCCGGAGACGCTGCTCGCGGAAATCATGCGGAAGGACGTCGTCGCCGTCCCCGCGGAGATGGACCAGCAGGAGGTCGCCTCGATTCTGTCCCGATACGACTTGTATGCGATCCCCGTCGTGACGCAGGATCGGCGGCTCATCGGCATCATCACCGTCGACGACCTGATCGACGTCATCCACGAGGAAGCGACCGAGGACATCCAGAAGCTCGGGGGGAGCCAGCCGCTGGATGTGCCCTATTTCAAAAACTCGATTTGGGGACTGTTCCGCAAGCGCATCGGGTGGCTGCTCGTGCTGTTCGTCGCGGAAGCTTATACGGGGAATGTGCTCCGGCATTACGAGACGACGCTGGAGGAAGTGGTGGCGCTGTCGTTTTTCATCCCGCTGCTGATCGGAACCGGGGGCAACTCGGGCACGCAGATCGTCACGACGCTCGTACGGGCGCTGGGCATCGGGGAAGTGAAGGTCCGAGATCTCTGGAGGGTGCTCCGCAAGGAGGTGCTCACCGGGCTTTTCCTCGGCCTTAGTATGGGCGCCATCGCTTTCTTGCGGGCGCAGCTGCTCGGCGTCGGCTTCGACATCGGCGCGGTAGTCGCCACTACGGCGCTCTTCATCGTCATCTGGTCTTCGATCGTCGCGGCGATCCTGCCACTTCTCCTTCATCAATTCAAGGTGGACCCCGCTGTCGTTTCCGGCCCCTTGATTACGACGCTCGTGGACGGCACCGGCCTGATCATCTACTTTACGATGGCACGAATGATTTTGCATATTGGGTAGCGATCGATAACGCATGGCCTAGCGCGAATGGATGAGTCCCTGTTGGCTTTATGGTCGCCCACCTAAAGCTTGCATCCTTCAATAGCGATCCCGAACTTTTGGAGATGTATCTCCTTCCGGTTGCTGATCCACCCCACAAAGTGATGTATCGCTCCGAAGCGGTATCTGATACTTTGCGGGGACCCCGGGATGCCGCCACGAAATCCGAAATGGCAACCCCGTCATAAGGGGATTTCGCGGCGGCAAAAGGCAAACGCTTCGCTCCTCCAGGAGATACATCCCTTCTTTTTCTCATCGCTACTTCGAGAATGAATATCCAGGGCTAACCTAATAGAGCCTTTTTGCGCTAATCCATACGATGTATACGATTTTTCGAATACAAAGGCACCCTTTACGGCAATCGAGCTGGTTTTTATTCGATTTTTCATATATCTTTTGCGATCTTTCGTCGTCGGCACTCCTTTCTGTATGAAATTTCGAATACAATCCACGCTTCGACTTCAAGTCGGGGCTCGGCCAATCCGTGGCCGTCTGTTCTTCACCGGTCAGAGAGGGGAGCGGCCAGACACGCGACGTATCCAAAAAACGGACCGTCCCTATCGGAACGGCCCATTCGGGCAAAACGGCGGCGGTTACAGCACCTTGGAGAGGAACAGCTTGGTCCGCTCTTGCTTCGGCTCCGCGAATATCTCGCGCGGGACACCCTCCTCGACGATGGCGCCCTGCTCCATGAACAGGAGGCGGTCGCCAGCCTCGCGCGCGAAGCCCATCTCGTGGGTGATGACGACCATCGTCATCCCTTCCGCGGCGAGCGTCTTCATGACGGCGAGCACCTCGCCGACCATTTCGGGGTCGAACGCGGAGGTCGGCTCGTCGAACAGCAGAATCTCCGGCTCCATCGCCAGCGCGCGGGCGATCGCGACGCGCTGCGCCTGGCCGCGCGCCAAAAACCCCCTGCGGCCTTCCTCGGAAGGGCAGGGGGTTCGGCATTACGCGTCTCCTATTCGTCCTGGAACAACGGGGTGGACAAGTACCGTTCGCCCGTATCGGGCAGCAGCGTCACAATCGTCTTGCCCTTGTACGCCGGCTGTTTGGCGAGCTGAACGGCCGCGTACGCGGCGGCGCCCGAGGAGATGCCGACGAGCAGCCCCTCCGATTTGGCCAAGGCGCGCGCCGTTTCGAAGGCATCCTTGTTTTTCACCTTGTAAACCTCGTCGACGACGGACGGATCGTAATTGTCGGGCACGAATCCGGCGCCGATGCCCTGGATCGCGTGCATCCCTTTGACGCCGCCCGACAGCACCGGGGAGTCGATCGGCTCGACGGCCACGATCCGAATCGCCGGATTGCGCGACTTGAGCGCGGAGCCGACGCCGGAGATGGTGCCGCCCGTCCCGACGCCCGCCACGAAGACGTCGACCCGACCTTCGGTATCCCGCCAGATCTCCTCCGCGGTCGTCGTCCGGTGAATGTCCGGATTCGCCGGATTGCTGAATTGCTGGGGAATATACGAGCCGGGGATTTTGGCGGCGAGCTCCTCCGCTCGCCGGATCGCGCCCGCCATCCCCTCCGTCGCGGGCGTCAGCACCAGCTCGGCGCCGAGGGCGGTCATGAGCTTGCGGCGCTCGACGCTGAAGCTCTCGGGGAGCGCGATGATGAGCCGGTAACCTAGGGCGGCTGCCGCGAAGGCGAGCCCGATGCCCGTATTGCCGCTGGTCGGCTCGATGATGACGGAGCCCGGTCCGATGAGCCCCTTCTCCTCCGCGTCCTTGATCAAAGCATAGCCCAGCCGGTCCTTGACGCTGCCCGCCGGATTGAAGTGCTCCAGCTTGGCGATCAGACCGCTTTCGCTCTCCACGCCCTGCTCCCGGGCGAACCGCGAGAGGGCGAGCAGCGGGGTATTGCCGATCAGTTCGGTCAAATTTCCCGCGATTTTCATCGCATGGCACTCCTTTCGCACCTTCGGAATTCCAATCAATTTAATGGGGAATATTCCTCTATCCTACTTGGAATGGATTGGAAATGCAACCGAACGCGGCACCGGCAGCCTCCTCGGACGATGCTATGGAAGGAGCCGATCGACAATCGGGGCGAGCTCGCGCAACTGCCGAATCGTCCAATCGGCATCGGCCGGCGGCTCGCCGTAGGCGTTCTCTTTCCAAATGGCACCAAGGCCCGCCTGCCGCGCCGCTTGGACGTCGTTTTCCGCATGATCGCCTATCATGAGCGCCTCTTCGGGCCGCGCACCCAGACGCCGCAGCGCCAGATCGAAGATCAAGGGGTCCGGCTTGCGCAGCCCTTCCCGCTCCGAGATGACGATGTCGTCGAAGTACGCATGCAGGCCCAGCGCGCGGATATTGCCGTCCTGAAAAGCAGTGAAGCCGTTCGTGACGATGCCGAGCTTCAGCCCCTTGCCCCGCAGATGCTTCAGCATCTCGTACAGTCCGGAGAAACCGACGCAGTGGCGGGAGAATGACGTGACATAGTCCGCGAGCAGCGCCTCCCAGTCACCCTCCACGCCGAACTCGTGCAAGAGCGACTGGTAGACGCGATCCTTCCACACATAGCCGCGCTCGTCCAATTCGAGAAATCGGCGCACGAAAACCGGCTTGTCCACATGATGGAAAGCCGGCGTTCGGTCGTATTGGTCTGCCGCATAGGCCCGCAGCGAAGCGTCGCGATCGAGCAGCGTGCCGTCGAGGTCGAACAGAATCGCCTTGAGCATGGAGTTCCTCCCTGGGGTCGAGATTTGCTTGCTTATGTATGTACGCGCCTTCATCCTACCGCCGGGAATTGCATCGCTACCTGCGTCCCTTTCCCCTTCTCGCTTTGGTACGTAATTTTGCCCCCCATCGACTCGACGATCCGAAACACGACCATCGTGCCGAGTCCGGTCCCTTTCTCTTTCGCGGAAAAATACGGCGTCCCGAGCCGTCCAAGCTGCTCCGGAGTCATGCCCTCGCCGTCGTCCAGCACCTTCACGATGACTTCGGCTTCCTGCCGGAACGATTGGACCTCGATGATCCCGCCTTCCGGCATCGCTTCGATCGCGTTTTTCACGACGTTAATGATCGCCTGCTTGAACCTGACGGTATCGCCAAGGACGAAATGCCCCGGTTCGCACAACGCTCTCAGCTCGATGTTCTGCATCGTCGCGAACGGCGTCATCGTCTGCACGGCCGTCTCGATCAAGTTGCTGACGTCGAGCGGTTCCCGATGCTCCTCCGGTTGGCCCTTGGCCATGTTTAGATAGTCGCTGATGATGAATTCCGCCCGGTCGAGCTCGGCAATCGAGGTCGTCATGTAGAGTCGGGTCCGCTCGTCCTTGGAGGTGCTTAACAGCTGCAGGAAACCTTTGACGACGGTGAGCGGATTGCGGACCTCGTGCGCGATGGACGCGGCCATCTCGCCGATCATATTCAGCCGCTCCGCCTCTCTCAGACGCTCTTGATAGGTCGATAAAATGTACATCTGCTCGATGAGGAATGAGACGATGGGCAGCGTAATGATCGTGACAACCTGGAACACGATGAACGTCCATCGGTCTTCGCTGAGATTGGCATCGAACGTATGCGACAAATACAGCACCAGATTCAGCGTCACGAAGTAATGGGCGATCGAAGTCCCGAGCCCCCCTATCAGCTTGAGCGTCAGCGACGAGCGCTCATAGCGGCGGGCCCAGCCAAACGGGTACGCCAAGGCGGATGCGAGGGAAAGCATCTCGGCCCCGAACTGCCCTTCCGCGCCGGAGATGCTGAACGCCGCATAGATGACCGCCGCCATCGCTCCGGGCAGCCGGCCTCCGTACAGGATCGCGACGACGATCGGAATCGCGCCCAGATCCCACCGGAAGCCGCCCGCGTTCACGACCGGGAGCGTCATGCAAAGCACGGCGGCGCCCCCGCAGACGAGCGCGATCGCGTACCGATATAACGGCATCTCCGGCCGAATGCGATATCCAGAATATAGTAGCAGAATCGCAAAGAAAACAACCGGAATCTTGATGATTATTAGGTTAAGAAGCAGGTTTTGCAGCAACCGTTACACCTCGCTTACCGCGCATAGTCCTTATGGTCCAAGCTATTTTTACTATAAAAGATATGGTGATTATTTACAACGAAACACACGGCTTAATCGGCGGTTTCGAAAACAAAAAAAGGCTTCCCGCGGTCGGTCGGAACCGCGGAAAGCCATGGCAAACGATCACACGAGGAACATGCAGACGACGGTCGTCGCGTCAAGGCCGATCGGCACCGGCTTCGGACTGCGCCGCGCCGACGCTGATCGCGGCACGGAACACGCGAGCGCGTCGCCTCAACCGCATTAACGCTGCCGGGTAGTGAAAATTTGAAAGGTAACGCCGAACTTGTCCGTTACCACGCCGTAGGCAGGACTAAAATAAACCTCTTGCAGCGGCATGTTCACTTGACCGCCTGGCTGTAATGCTTCAAAAAACCGTTTTGATTTTTCAAGATCGTCCGTCGTCATGCAGATGGAAACTTGATTTCCGCCCTGATGGGGCTGTCCGGGCACAATATCGGCGACAAAAAGCTCACCTTCGCCTGCCTTCAGTACGGCGTGTGCAATACGTTCCTTCGCATGTGCCGGCAAAGGATGATTGGGATCGTTAGGCGCATCTCCAAAAGTTTGCTTAAAGACCACTTTAGCATCCAACGATTTTTCGTAAAACGAAATCGCTTCGCCGGCATTTCCGTCCAAGAATACGAACGGAATCAATTGTACAGTCAACCTAACCAGCTCCTTTGGTTTTTTCTCATGCTTTAGACTTCAACTGAATTGTAATCGTTAATAGTGACAAGTATTGTCATAAAATCGCAGCAAATTGACGGTTGAAACTTTCGGCGAAATGGTTATACTATTTAGAAAATACTGCACATTCGATGACGGGGACAGTAGCGATTGACAGAAGTTCAAGCGAGCCGGGAGGGTGGGAGCCGGTACGGCGTCAACCCGCGAAGCGCACCTCCGAGAAGGACTTCCGAACGCGATCAGTAGGAAGCCCCGGCCCCGGCCGTTAACCGGCGAGCGGCTAGACCCTTCCGTCTAGCAACGAGAGTGGTACCGCGAAGATCAGCCTTCGTCTCTTTGACAGAGACGAAGGCTTTTTTGATTTCCGAAGGAGGCGCAATCATGATTAGTCAAACGCTTGTCGCGCACATCGAGCAGTCCGTAAAAGGCTGGCTGCGCGAGCTCGGCCTGGAATACCCCGGCCATCTGACCGTCTATGTCGAACAGCCCGCGCATCTGGAGCACGGCGACTATGCGACCAATATCGCCATGCAGCTCGCCAAGGTGATGCGCCGGCCCCCGCTTCAGATCGCCGAAGGTCTGAAGGAGCGGCTGGAAAAGAACGGCCTGCTGGGCGGACTGGCGCGGTCCGTCGAAGCGGCACCCCCCGGCTTTCTCAATCTGCGTCTGGATTGGGGGCAATGGGCGCGTACCGCATTTTCGCTGCCCGCGAACCCGGACGGCAAGGCGGTCGTGGAGCATACGTCGATCAACCCGAACAAATCGGCCCATATCGGCCATCTCCGGAACGCCTGCATCGGCGATACGCTCGTGCGTCTCCTAAGGCGCGTCGGACACGAGGTGGAGGTGCACAACTACATCGACGACCTCGGCAACCAGCTCGCGGACACCGTGGTGGGCCTGCTGCACGTCCCGCTCCAACGGACGCATACCCGTTTCGGCGACTACTGCTGGGATCTCTATGCCCAGGTGAACAAGGCGTACGAAACCGACACGGAGTTGGCCGGCCGAAGAGCTGAAGTGCTGCACGCGCTCGAAGAGGGAGACGGAAATGTATCCTGGGTCGGTCTTACGGTCGCCGAGCGGATCGTCAGAGAGCATCTGGAGGAGATGGAGGCGTTCGGCATCCGCTACGACCTGCTCGTCTGGGAGAGCAGCATCGTGAGGGAGGGTTTCTGGGCTTCGGCATTCGAATTGCTGAAGTCGACGCCGCAGTTTTACCGGGAAACGTCCGGCAAGCTCGAGGGGTGCTGGGTACTGCGTCAACCTGATAGCGAAGCGGAGGATCGGGAGGCCGAGCATCAGACGGACAAGGTGCTCGTCCGCTCGAACGGCATATTGACGTATACCGCCAAAGACATCGCCTATCATCTGTGGAAATTCGGCCTGCTGAACAAGGATTTCCGGTACAAACGCTTCTCGGACGCCCTGTCTTCCACGCACCTGACGGGGACCGAAGCCGCGTACGGCCATGCGGATCTCGTCATCAACGTCATCGATTACCGGCAGCAGTATCCGCAGGCGATGGTCAAGCAGGCGCTCGAGGTGCTCGGGTACCCCGAGCAAGCGGGCAAGCTTCGGCATGTCAGCTATGGCGTCGTGTCGCTGAGCCCATCCGCCGCCGAGGAGCTCGGCATCGACACCTCCTCCGGCAAAGCCTCCTATGCGATGTCCGGCAGACAGGGCATCGGGATCAAAGTCGCCGAGCTGCTGGACTTGATGGAGGGCGTCATCGAAGACAAGCGTCCGGAGCGGGAAGGCCTGCCCGGCAGGCAAATCGCGGCGGCGGCGATCCGCTATTACCTGCTGCGCTTCGCCCTGTCGACGGAGGTCGTCTTCGACATTCAGCAGGCGACGGAGATTACCGGCAATACCGGGGTTTATCTGATGTACGCGCACGCGCGGGCGGCGAGCATTCTGAGCAGGGCAGAAGCGGATGGCGTCGATGCGTTCGCGCCCGGAGCGCTCGATCGGATCGAGAAGGCCGAGTATGCACTGCTGCGGCACGTGGCGAACTGGCAGGATGAATTGCTGGCCGCCTCGCGCGACTTGGCCCCGAACGCCATTTGCAACTACGCGCACGAGCTGGCCACGCTGTTCAACAACTTCTACGCCGCTTGCCCGATCCTCAAAGCGGAGGGAGACATCCGTGCCGCTCGTCTCTGGTTGACCTCCCGCTTCCGGGAAACGATAGCCGACGCGCTGGACGTGCTGGGCCTGCCTGCGCCGATCCGGATGTAAAGGGCTACGGTGTCGGCTAGGGAGATCGGGAACGAATGGTTCCTTCCGCACTCCCGGGCTGACGCTCGGTCCAGCCCAAATCGAAAGGCCTGCCTTCGCGCATTTGCAGCTAAGGCAGGCCTCTTCATTTTAGAATCCCATGCGCTCCGCTAGTCCTCGTAGGTTAGCAGCAACGATTGGAGGTCGATTTTCTATCGGGATCGCTTACCATCTCGCCTTCACGCTTCCGCGACGGACAGCCTTGCCTCCGCCTCCGAAGCCGCTTTGCCGAACCATTCCTCCGCCTCGCGAATTCGTACCGCGATGTCCGCCGTCGTCGTCACGCCGTACAAATGCGCCAGGGTGGCCGCCGTTTCGGGCGGAAAATCCCGCGAAGCATGTACCAGCCACGCGTCCGCTTGGATGGGCGTATGCAGGATGCGCAGAACCTCTACCAGAGGATCCAGCACGTATTTTTGATAATAGATGAGCGATTCCAGGAAAAGCCCGCGGGCCGTATACTTCACCGCCCGGCTCCGCTGGCCGTACAAGCCTCGGGCATGAAACAGCCGCTCGAGCAATTCCTGGCGAAGCGCCTCCCGATCGACATTCCGGTACTTCACGATTCCCGCTTTATCGAACAAGACGACAGGGACGACCGTGATGTCCTCTATAACGAACGGCGCAGGGATACCCTCGCTCTGAACCGTCACGTCCAGAAAGAGATGCGCAGGCGAATTCTCCAGGTGGTAAACCTTATAACGATTGTCCGCCGGTCGGCCAGGCTGCTCGTAAGCGAAGTCCAAGGAACCCATTTGTTTCAGACATGCCTCCAGCAGCCCAAACGCTTCGTCGGCACAGCCTTCGCGCGTGCAAATCACCAGATCGATGTCCGAATACGGGTCCACGCTCCCGGTCCCGTCGGCGCCTTCCAGCCACAGGGCGAGCATGCGCGGCTCTTTTTCGAGCGCAGGCACGATTGCGCTTAAGATTCGTTCCCGGCCGATCGTCATCCCGACCACCTGGACGATTCGGCGATGTAAAGCAGCGGGTTAAAATACTCCTGCTTGGCGGCCGTCGCTCCGAATGGCTCGATGTCCGTGCTGAATGCCGTAAAACCGGGCCTGCTCCTCCATTCCTCCATGACTGTCGTCTTGCCGGCTCCGCTCGCTCCCGCATCGACAAACAAAGGCAGCAAATGCGCCAATCGGAACCCCTCCCCCTCCACTTCTTCTGGTCTCCATCGTATACGGCGCAGGAACGGAACGTAAAGGGAAAGAACCGCTATAGCCGTTCGGAACTTCGGGCGCATCGTCTGTGCGGCCGCCCGGCAGCGCCGCCGGGAACGCCGACGCCGGCTTCGGCGCCGTCCCCCCCCTTCGTCCGGACCGTGCGTCTCCTTCGCGCGGCGCAAGTCGCGCCACAGCAGCCAGAACATCCACGCCAGCAGCGCCACGTTGACGGCGGCCACCCACGTATAGCCGTCGCCCAGGACGTTGCTGCTCGCTTGGCCCCCGCGAAAGCCGCCGAATCTCCCGATTGCATCCCAGCCGCGGCCTCCGCCGTCGGGAGGCGCGCCACCGCCCCCCTGCCACCCGCCGCTTCCGCCGCCGCTGCCGAAGCCGTTCCTGTGCGTTTGCTGAATGCCACCTCAGGCTGAAAAGCCGGGAAGCGAGGCACGGCGGTTTCGCGTCGGGAGTTGAAAAGAGGCAGGCGAACGTTTATCGTAATCTCATAATAAAACAGCGCGCGCGGTTCCCCGCTCGCCAGCAACGGACGAAGGAGCACGACAAAAATGGCCATCAACCGCAGACTCACGACGGACCCCGACTTCCAGGAAGCGCTGGACAAGCAGCTGCGCGTCCGGGTTTTTCAAGACGACCACATCATCGAAGCCGGCGGCATCCTCCTGCGCTTCGACGAAGATACCGTCGTCATCCAATCCGGCGTCAGCGATATCGCCTACCATGCCCGGAAGGCTTGCGAGTTTTTTGAACTCAAACGGCGTTAAGGCTCCCCCGGACGGGCCGACGCAGATTTAAGCCCATTTTGATCCATACCCGGCTCTGCCTCCGCATATTTATGTGCTATGACAAGGAGGCGAGCAACATCAGGAAAGCCATGGCACTGTACGCGATGATCGCGCTGCTGCTTCTTTTTTCGTTCCCTTCGGGCGCCAGGGCGGCTGCCGCATCCGGGCACAAGCTGGAGGCCAAGTATGCGAGCGAAGCCCAGTTCATCGTGATCGACAAGTCGGACAATACGCTCTCGTACTACGAGAAGGGCAAACTGATCAAGACGTTCCCCGTCGGGACGGGCAAGAAATCCTCCTACACGCCGGAAGGGCTTTTCACGATTCACGAGAAGATCAAAAACCGCCCCTACTACAAAGAGAAGATCAAAGGAGGCGACCCGAAAAACCCGCTCGGCGACCGCTGGCTGGGACTTCTGGTCACGCTCAAGAACGGCTCCGTCTCCTACGCCTACGGCATCCACGGCACGAACAACGAGAAATCGATCGGAAAATACGTCTCGGCCGGCTGCATCCGCATGCATAACAAGGACGTCCGTTGGCTGTACGACAAGGTCGAGACCGAAACCGCCGTGCTCATCCGCAAATAGCGTATTTATAGGCTTTTCTAGGCCTAATGCAGGCTTTGTTAGGACTTCTTTTTTTTGATCCGACCCGCTTGACGCCCCTCGAAAGGGTGGTGTATAGTTGACGCACATCGATCGTATTCCATACTTGCTCGACAGTGGGAAGCACCCGCGAGCGAGGCCTTCGGCCTCGGCTTGCCGGGTGCTTTTTTGCGCTGTCGACCCCATTCCCCGCAAAGGAGAGATTCGCAATGAGAAAGGCATGGAAGTGGAGTTGGATGGTGCTGTTGATCTGGATGTTCGCGCTGCCCGGAACGGCGGGCGCGGCCACGTACGAGCTGAGCGCGACCGCGAAGACGAACTTCGCCAAGATGAAGGCGGCTGCGGCGGCTCCGCTCGCCGCCAAGCTGCAGTCACAGTACGACGAGCTGCTCGCGCTGCAGAAGCAGGCGGACCAGTGGGACGCGCAGATCAAGGCGCTGCACGACCGCAACGAGGCGGCCGCGGCCGACGTTCGCAAGCGCGCCGCCGCGATCGACGCGGACAAGGTCGCGAAGCTCGACGCGCAGGTTAAGCAGGCCAAGGAGAAGTACAAGCCCTTGTTCGCG
This sequence comes from Cohnella baijiui, assembly GCF_020731285.1. Classification (GTDB taxonomy): domain Bacteria; phylum Bacillota; class Bacilli; order Paenibacillales; family Paenibacillaceae; genus Cohnella. The sequence goes on along the minus strand of NZ_JAJFOW010000046.1, from coordinate 24,746 downwards.
AGCTATGCCGCCTTGAACGACAAAATTTCGGCCGTCCGCCCGCTGAAGAACAAGGAGCTGAACGCGCTGCTGAAGCTGCAGGCAAGCACCATGAAGGTGACCGTGCAGCTCGCGCGGGAGGAGATCCGGGCCAAGGAAGCCGCGCTCAAGGCGGCCAAGACGACCGCTGCCGCCAGCGCCAAGAAGGTGCGGGCCGCCCTCGCCGAGACCGATCCGCTGAAGACGCGCATTCAGGCGGAGAAGAGCGCCTCCAGCACCGCGAAGAAGTCGCTAGCCGCCGTCTGGAAGACGTTCAACGCCGCCGTCAAGCAGCAGGACGCGAAGGGCGCGAGCGACACGCTCGCCACCTTGGGGACGCTGGCCCGACAGACGAACGACGCCAAGGCGAAGCAGCATGGGCTGGAGCAGAAGATCGCCGATGTCGTCGCCAAGTCCAAGTCGCTTCTCGCTTGACGCAGCAAGGCCGCCCGCTCCTGCGCATGCGGAGCGGGCGGCCTGTTGGAAAACGCCGAGATCGGACGCGGGACCTTAGTTGTATGGTACAATATTGTACTATACAACTTTTAGGGTGAGGAACAATTCCTATTTTTTGGTTGCATACGACAAAGCCAACCAGTAAGCTGTAGAAAAGCAAGACAAGACCGGAGGGTACGCCACATGACCGACCAAGATTCGGAGGCCGTCTTTCGCTCGCTGGAACGGGAGATCGCCGTCTTCGTTCGGCAGGCCGAGGCGGCGCGCATCGCGCATCTGAACTACAAAGACTTCGACCGTTCGACCTATTTGCTGCTCAGCTATTTGGAGGAGCGGGGGCCGCTCGGCATCAAGGCGCTCGCCGACGCGTGCCAGCTGGACGTCTCGACCGCGAGCCGGCAGACCGCCGCTCTGGAGGCAAAAGGATACGTCGAGCGCAAGACCGATCCGAAGGACGCCCGCATCAATCTGCTGCAGATCACGACTCCGGTTCCCGCTCTTCTGCAAGAGATCCGAGAAGCGCGGGCCGCCTTTTACGGAAATCTGCTCGAGGGCTGGCCGGAGGCGGACTGCCGGGCGTTCGCGGAGCTGCTCCGGCAGTTCAACCGGACGACCGAACGCCGCATCCAGCGCAAGAACGGCGGATGATTCAGCGCCCCCCACTGCGGCGGCAGCCGGACGCTACCGCCATTCTCCGCGTTCCCGCGCCATCACCTGCTCGACGAACCGCTCCATGAGCTGCGGATACGCTCGATGCGTCTTCCGCCCGAGCGTCAAGCCGTACAGCCAGCCGAGCGGGCCTCGAAAATCCAGCACGTGCGCGATTTCCAAGCCGTTCCCCTCCGTTTCGCGGAACGTCCTGCGAAATTCCAATCTTGCCCCAGGCAGCGGCACGATGCATGTATAGCCCCTAGCCGGCTCGATGCTCGCAATTCGGAACCCGGTCCACCTGCCGCCATTCTTCGCCTTCATCCTGCCCTCGGCGCCGACGGCAAACGCGCCGTCCAGTACCGCCTCTTCCAGCTCCGTATCCCACTGCGGCCAGGCGGACACGTCCGCCCAAGCTTCCCACAACGCCCGCTTCGAGGCGACAACGTTCGCTTTTGTCGTAAATTTCATCTCATGCTGCCTTCTTTCGTAAGAAATCGTGTGGGGACGGAAGACGCGGCCGTGCCGAACGCTTCAACCCGGTACGTATTGGGCAAGGATTCGCATAGCTCCGCGCATCTCCATTTTTTCCTTCGGCTTGTCCATCCTCGCTGCAGGTCGTATGATGGAGGGATAACTACGAAGCCTACAGGAGATTTGGACAAGCATGCGCATCCGCAACTGGGATACCAACCTGAAAATCCGCCTTGGCGGAGAGTTTGCGATTAACGTTTTATTTTGGACTTTCTTTCCTTTTCTCGCAATCTACTTCAGCGAAGCGTTCGGCAAAGGGCCGGCCGGCATGCTGCTGATCCTGTCGCAGGTCTTGTCCGTCGTGGCCAATCTGCTCGGCGGCTACTGCGCGGACCGCTTCGGACGCAAGCGCATGATGGTCGTCGCAACGTTCGTGCAGGCTGCGGGATACGGCCTGTTCGCCGTCGCCGCGACGCCATTGCTGCACGCGCCCGCGCTCGCCTTCGCCGGCTTCAGCGCGGCCAGCGTCGCCAGCTCTCTCTATTGGCCGGCGAGCCAGGCGATGGTGGCCGACGTGGTCGAGCCACAGCATCAATCACAAGTTTTCGCCGTCTTCTATTCTTCGCTCAACATGGCCGTCGTCATCGGTCCGCTGCTGGGATCCCTGTTCTTTTTGGACCACCCGGCGATCGTCCTCGCGGCCGCGGGCGTCTGCTGCGTCGGCCTGGCGGCGCTGCTCTCGGGCAAGCTCCGGGAAACCGCGCCTACGGCGAAGCGGCAGTCGCCCGAGACGAGCGGCCCGTGGTACCGATTCGTGCTGAAAGAACTGGGCCAATATCGCATTATCGCGTCGGACCGCGTATTCCTTCTGTTCATTGTCGCCGGCGTGCTGGTCGGGCAAACCTTCTTGCAGCTCGATCTGCTTTTCCCCGTCTTTATCAAGGAGACCGTCGCGCGTACGACAGTCTTCGCGTTCGGGGACTGGTCGTGGGAGCTGACCGGCCAGCAGCTGTTCGGCGCGATCGTGTCGCTGAACGGACTCCTGGTTGCGCTGTTCACCGTCGCCGTGACGAAGGGACTCGAGAAGCTGCGGGACCGGTATGTCTTCGTATTCGGAACGGCGATCTATGCCGTCAGCATCGTGCTGTTCGGCCAGATGACGACCTTCTGGGGCTTTGCCTCCGTGATCGCGCTCTTCACGCTGGCCGAACTCATGTCGGCCGGGCCGCAGCAGACGTTCATCTCCCGGCTCGCGCCGGAGGACATGCGCGGACAGTATTTCGCGGCTTCGAGCCTCCGCTACACGTTGGGCCGCACGATCGCCCCGCTGTCGATCCCGCTTAGCGAATGGATCGGCTATAAGTGGACCTTCGGGCTCCTCGCGATTCTCGCCTTGTTGGCCGCCGCGATTTACTACCTGATGTTCAACTGGTACGAGCGGCCGGCTAAGCGAGCAGCGTAACGCCGGACAGATCGGCACCGGCGGCTTGAAGCTGCGCGAAAGTCGCCTCGTCTATTCGCGCGCCGTCAAAATCGGCCTGATCCGCCCGGGGATCGAACCGGGCGACGACGAGGCCTTTGCTGCGCCGCACAAACAGGTGCCCGTGACGCCGCAAAAAGCGAAACGTCACGTGCAGCAGCGTCGCGCCGCGAAAGGTGGCGCCCATCAGTCCGGCGTGCTCGAAGACGGCGCCCGTCAGCGTCTGGCCGTCGAAGCGGACCCCGCTCAGATCGGAAAAGATGAACTGCGTCCGGTCCAGCCGACTGCCCTCGAAAATCGCCCCCTTCAGGCTCGACCGCACGAAATGCGCCGCGGTCAGATCGGCTCCGCCGAAATTCGCGCCGCGCAGGTTGGAGCCGTAAAAGGTCCCTTCCGCGAGGTGCCGCCCGGCGAAGTCCGTGCCCTCGAGATTGAGGCGATGGTAGATGCGCTCCAAAGCCCCGGCTTCCGGGCCTCCGTCCCGGGACGAGCCCGGCGCCGGAGGATGTGCCGGAAGGCGGAGCAGGCTTTCTCTCGCCCGCCCAGGCAGCTCGTTCATCGTGGGTTCCACCTTTCTGTGCGTACGATCTGGCTGAAGAATTCTCCTAAAGTATACTACTTCGCGGCGCCATGAAGCCGCTTTCGCAAGCTTTTGGGACTATTTAGCTACGGATTCCCCGGCTTTCATCCGTTAGGATAAGAAAAGAATAGGCCATACGAAAGGATAGGAAGATGAGCAAGCAACGCACTCTATCATCGATGTTCACGGCAGTCGTGCTTGGAGCCGGCTGCCTCCTGTTTGCGGCGGCGCTCGCCGCCTCCTTCGTGAACGGCGCCTCCGCGTGGGGCTCGCCGCTCAAGATCGGCTCCGCCGTCATTGCCGCAGCGGGCGTAATGCTCTTGGCCGGCTACGCGGCCGACCGTTATCTGAGCCGGCGGCAGTATCTCGCGCTGCTGGCGGCGTTGGGTTTCGGCTTGCGGCTAGTCTGGGTGCTCTGGATCGATACGCCCCCCGCCTCGGACTTCGCCTTCATGCATGCCGCCGCGCTGAACGCGGCGCACGGCGATTTCTCGTTCGGCGCGGACGAGTACTTCCGCGGCTGGGTTTACCAGCTTGGATTCACAATGTACGAAGCCCTGGTCATCAAGCTGTTCGGCGGCTCGCTGCTCGTACTGAAGCTGCTGAATGTCTTGTACGGCGTCGGAACGTCCTTGCTCGTCTACGCGATCGCCGGCAAGCTGTTCAACGAATTCAGCGCCAGGGCGGCCGGACTCCTATATGCGTGCTATATCCCCCACGTCCTGATGAGTTCCGTGCTGACCAATCAGCATCTGTCGATTTTCCTGTACCTGCTCGGCTGCTGGCTGCTCCTGAATCGCGGGCTGGCGGCGAAGTGGCGCTGGATCGGCATCGGTCTCGCCTTCGGGCTCGGCCATATCATCCGCCCGCTCGGCCCGATCTTCCTGATCGGCTTCGCCTTGTACGTACTAATCTTCGAGCTGATCCCGGCCTTTCGTCTGCGAGCCCGCCCGCCGATCGCCAAGGCGATCGGCGTGTTCGCGGCATTCTATCTCGTGCAGCTGGTCGTAAGCTACGCGCTCATCGCGGGCGGCGTCACGACGTACAAGCTGTCCAACCGCGAGCCCTACTGGAAGTTCATGGTCGGCCTGAATGCCGCTACGGACGGCAATTGGTCGGTGGAGGATGCCAAGCTGGCTGCCCGGTACCCGCTCGGACCGGAACGGGACGAGGCGGAGCTCGCCGTCGTGAAGGAGCGATTGGCGGACAAGGGCGAAGTAGCAGCGCTCATGGCGCGCAAGCTCGTACTGCTCTGGGGCGGCGCGGACTCGGCGACGATGTGGAGCCTCGGAGAGATGGGCAAGCCGGAGCTGTCCCGGCTGCTGGATCGGTGGGAGCGGTCGATGTACGTTACGCTGAGCGCCTTCGGACTCGTTTCGCTGATCGCGCTGCTTCGGCGCGGAGGGGGTCGCGAGCCGATCTTGCCTCTGCTGCTCTGGCTGGGGTACGCAGCGGTCCACCTCGCCATCGAAGTGCAAACCCGCTATCGCCTCGACTTCATGCCGGTGCTGATCCTTCTGCAAAGCTACGGCATCTATGTCCTTTACGAGAGGATGCGTCCTTTCTTCGCGCTGCATGAGCCATCGCAGACGGGACGCGACGTTTCCATGTAAGGCTCGTCCGGACGCAGCGATCTCTTAGACTCGCGGCATTCCCCGGAAAAAGCGAAAAACCCGACCGCAAGCGGTCGGGTTTTCCTTTTGTAGCGGAATTACAGTTTAACGACGTTTTCGGCTTGCGGGCCGCGGTTGCCTTGAACGACGTTGAATTCTACGCGTTGACCTTCGTCAAGCGTCTTGAAGCCTTCGCCGACGATTGCGGAGAAGTGAACGAATACGTCGTTGCCGCCTTCGACTTCGATGAAGCCGAAACCTTTTTCTGCGTTAAACCATTTCACGGTACCTTGTTGCATGTGGAATACCTCCAAAAATGTTTTTCTACATGATCTTTTATTTTGCTTGGAAAATAAAATTCACATATTGTACAAGGTTATTACGCCTCAAAATAATAACCCTCTACAATATGTGAACTCAGGTCAAGATTTGAAGTAATTAGCGTCATCTTAACACATCTTGTCCGAGAACGCAAACATGGATTATTTGGCAGAGGCATGGCCAAGATTGAAAAGCCGTCGGCTATGACGCGCCGAATCGAACGGCTCGCGGGCACACACAACATTACTTTCCCCACAACGAGCCGTTTTTAAACACCTTTCCTCAAAAAAGGAGGAAGGCGTCCCGTTAAAATCCAGCGTATACGTCAAGATCATCTCGATCAGCACGACGGCTCCCAGCAAAATCGCCAGGCTGGTCCGGCCGGAGGCGTACAAGGCGGCCACGCTCAACGCGAACACGAGGAATTGGAGCAGCGCGCGCACCGGAACCGATACCGGGAAGGTGGCTTTGGGCGCGACGACCCCCCCCCAGAAAATAGCAGTCAAAAGCGGAGCGCCAAGGCCGGCCAAAATTTGGACCCAGAGACTCCGGTCGAGATGAAATCCCCAGTACCCCAGCGCTCCCAGCGAAGCCAGCTCCATCAGAAAAAAGACAGCCAAAATTGTACCGCGCAAAATCGTCATCGCGTTCTCCTCCGTTAACTAATGTCGTTAGTTTTATAATAACTAATGTGATTAGTTTTTGCAAGCAAAACATGGAGAAGAGCCGACCCGCTAACGGACTAGCTCCCTCCCGCTTCATCCGTGCGGGTTAGCAGGCCGCGCAGCTCGCGCCGATGCGTGTAGAGCATGAGCAGAAAATTGCCCAGCCAGAGCACCAGGATGTCGCCGGGATACCCCCGTGCGGCCAAGTAAAGGCCGACGGGAAGCAGGCCGCTCGCGACTTGGACGGCATCGGCCCGGGATGATGGCGGGAAGCGGCGGCGCAGGCCACGGTGAAGGGCCATCGCGATCGCCAGGACGACGGCATAGACCAGCGAGGCTTCGAAATCGGTCGCGGCGCTCCAAACGCCGAAGGTGACCGCGATCGCTTTGCCTCCCTTTCCTTTCAGGAACGGAGAAAAGGCATGCCCCAGCACGGGAGCGAGGGCGACGGGTACGAGGGCGTAACCATGCGCGGCGGGCGACCCGAGGAACAGCAGCACGGGCAAGTATCCCTTCAGAAAATCCAGCGCGATGCCGGCCAGCCCGAGCGGCATGCCCGCGGCGCGCCACAGATTCAAGCCCCCGGGGTTACCGTCTCCCACTTCCCTCAAGTTCCGGCGGACCAGCTTCCCCAGCGCGTACGAGAACATGAGCGACCCGGACAAAAACGAGGCGAGCGTCCACAATAGAATCATCGGCTTGACTTGCCTCCCACTTCGATCTGTCTGCCTTTCCATGTGACATGTCCCCGAAAGACGACGCGGTAGGCGGAATAAGCCATGACGTACAGAAAGGACAACGTGGACAGCAGGTGCACGAGCGGCACCGCGACGCCGAACTTTCCGACATAGCGGATAAAGTAGGCGAGCTGCAGCGTATAGAGGAGATAGCCCGTCGCGAGGAGGACGGCTCCGCCGCTTGGGGCAAGGACGGCGAAAATGAGTCCCAGCTCAGCCGCGATCAGCCCGACGACCCACAGGGCGACGAGCAGGATGGTATAGCCGCTCAGCTTGGAGGTGCTGAGGAGCGCGCCTTTGCTGAACCCTTGGACGGCGCTGCGGATGCCGTGCGGATACATGCGGAAGGAAACCATGCCGGCGCCCAGGAAATTCGTCACCGAAATGCCGGACCTCCCGTATTGGACCCCCAAGCTGAGGTCCTCCAGCACTTCGGACCGTACGCCGTCGTGTCCGCCGGCTCGCTCGTAGTCCTCCCGCGTCGTCAAAATGCAAGATCCGTAGAGGCCGGTCGGATGGCGCCGCTCCAGGAACGAAGTGAAAGCGAACACTCCCAGGACGTTCAAGATGAGCGCGAGCCGCTCGTAAAAGCGGCCGGCCGTATGATAGGGAACGACGGAAACGACGCCGCCCGCCCGCTCCCGCGCCTGTACGAGCGAGGCCAGCGCCGCCGGGGCTAAGCGAATGTCGGCGTCAAGGAAGGCGATCAGGTCGCCGGCAGCATGCGCGTACCCGGTGCGCAGCGCCCAGTTCTTGCCGGTCCAGCCCGGCGGGAGAGGCGTCTCGTGGGTCACGACGGTCGCGCCGTACCGCCGGGCGATGTCGGCTGTGCCATCGGAGGAGTCGTCGTCCACGACGATGACCTCGAACGGCCGCAGCGTCTGCTCGCGAAGCGAGGCGAGCAGGCCCGGCAAGTTAAACGCCTCGTTGCGCGCCGGAATGATGACCGACAGCTTTCTTGGTTGTCCCTGCTCGGCAGGCCCGGGCGCTTCGCAGGAAACGATCGTACGGCGGCGGAACAGCGCAAACCCGGCCAGCACGCCCGCGGCCAGCAGGGCGAAGATCCATCCGATCCACATGAGACACCCTCCCCCGAACTCCTCCGTCTCCCGCCACGAAGCCGGCTCGGCAGACGTTTCCCGGCAACCGGTCGCAGGCGGGGTACTCCATTGTATTCGGACAATGCTCCGTTCGATGCCATAGGTGCCGCCTAAGGTGCATCATGGAGCTCTAGGGAGGAAATTCGTCGTTGCGGGTGGAAATCCCTTCCTGGGATTTTTCGACTATCTCCCCGGCCAACACGGCTCTTCCCCCTCCCGCCGCGGCGAAATCGCAAAAAACACCGCCCCCCCGTCGGATCAAGAAGGGGGCGGTGTTGTTTCAGAGCAGCGAACGATGAACGGGAGATTACAAACGGGGCAGCGTCACGGTAAAGGCGGTCCCCCGACCGGGCTCGCTGCGGACGAGGATGTCGCCGCCGTGCAGCGCGACGATCTTGTGCGCGATGGAGAGCCCGAGACCGCTGCCGGAGGCGGATCGGTCCCGCGAGGGATCGGCCTTGTGGAACCGCTCGAAGATGTAGGGGAGCTCGGCGGCGGGGATGCCGACGCCCGTGTCCGCAATCTCGACCGCCACGGACCCTTTGGGCCCGTCCGCGATTCGAACGGCGATCGTCCCCTCCGGATTCGAAAACTTGATGCTGTTGGCGATCAGGTTCAGCCACACCTCGTAAAGCAGCGAGCGGTCGCCCGAGATCTCGGTATCCGGCAAGACCAGCTCCAGGGCGAGCGATTTCTCCGACCATTGCCATTCCAGCAGAATGAGCGCCTGCCGGATCTGCTCGTCGAGGCGGAACGTCGTCTTGTCCAGGTCGGCGCCGTCCTTGTCCAGGAAAGCGAGCGTCAGCAGCTGCTTGCCGAGGGCGGACAGCCGCCCGCTCTCTTCCTCGATGACGGCCAGGTACCGGTCCCGCTCCTCCGGCGTCCCCTCTCCCTCGCGCACGGCGCGGGCGAAGCCTTGGATCGAAGTAAGCGGGGACTGGATCTCGTGGGAGACGTTGGCCACGAACGCCTGCCTGCGCTCGTCCAGCTGACGGATTGCCTCGGCCATCCGGGAGAAATGCTGCGCCAGATCGCCGATCTCGTCCCGTCGTCCGACCGACAGCCGGATCTCGTAATCCCCTTCGACGATCCGCCGCGTGGCGCGGGTGAGCGCCTTGACCGGCCGGACGATGTAGCGGGACAGCACTGCGATCAGGAGCAGGCTCACGACGAAGGTGCCGCCCAGTAGAACCGCCACGATGACCCGGACCTCTCCAGTCTGCTGGGCGAGATCCGGGCGGATGAACAGCGCCGCCGGCCCCGCCGGCGTCCGTATCGGAACGCCTACCGTATTGCGCACGCTGTTTTCGAAGTAGGCGAGCAGCTCCAGCTTCCGGTTCTCCTCGGCCATGCCGCGGTACGATCCGCCGCTCAGAACGGCTTGCACCTGCTCCGCGGTCAGTTGACCGCGTTTGAACGGGGAACCGTACGTCCGGTGCCGCCCGTCGGGAAAGACGGCGTAGATTTGGAGGCCGAGGGCCGCCACGCGCGACAGATAGCCGTCCAGATCCGACACCGGCCTTTGCTCGTAGAGCGCTTGCACGTTCTCTGCGACGGCCGCGACTTTGCGCTCGTTGTCCGGGCGAACCAGAAACTCGTAATACACGCTGGTGAGAAGCAATCCCACGATGCCGCTGGCCAGGGCGACGAGGACGAAGGTGACGACGATGCGGAAATAGAGCGTCTTCATGTTTCCGGCACCTCCAGCTTGTATCCGAGGCCGCGGATCGTCGTGATGACGAAATCATCCTGACGGTGGGCGAACCGTTCCCGCAGGCGCTTGACATGCACGTCTACGGTCCGGCTGTCGCCGGCAAAGTCGGCTCCCCATACGAGCCGGATGAGCTGCTCCCGCGTATAGATCCGGCCGGGATTGCTTGCGAGCTGCGCCAGCAGCTCGAACTCCCGAAGGGGCAGCGTGAGCGTCTCTCCGTCGATCCGCACCTCGTAGCCCTTGCGGTCGATTTGCACGCCGCCGAGAGAGATCGTCTCCGAAGAGACGAGGCGATACCGCCGGAGCAGGGCGCGGATGCGGAAGAGCAGCTCCTGCGGCTCGAAAGGCTTGACCAGATAGTCGTCCGTCCCGGCGGCGAAGCCGTGCTCCTTGTCCTCGATCGCGCCTTTCGCGGTCAATAAAATGACGGGGATGTCGTAGTTCTCCCGGATTTCCCGGCACAGCTCGATCCCGCTCATGCCCGGCATCATGACGTCGACGATGGCCAGGTGCGCCTGCTCCCGCTCGAGCAGCCGCGAAGCGGATTCGCCGTCGCCGGCTTCGAGAACGACGTAGCCCTCCCTCCGCAGGACGAGCCGCAGCAGCTCGCGAATATGGGGGTCGTCGTCCGCGACGACAATGTGGATTCTCATAGACAGCACCGCTTTCCTGCGGCGCGCGCGTTCGCCAAAAAGACACCGACCGGCCTGCCGGTCAGTGTCTTTGGCCAATCGCGCTTAGGCGCCGATCCGTCTTAGGGGACGATCATGCTTTGGCTTGAGCGGGACTCGTGTTGACGAGCGCGGGCAGCATCTTCTCGCCCTTCTCCATCTCGGATCCGCACAGCAAGCATTGCGGATGGTCGGCGAACGAGAAGTTATCGCGAATCCACCCGTTGCAGTCCTCGCTCGTACATGACCAGATGGTCGTCGGCTCCAGCGCGACTTCCTCCGGAGGCTTCTTCCGTGAATGGTACATAGCGGACCCTTCTTTCTCCTATCGATAGGCAACCCTAATACGATACCCGAAACGAAGACGAGCGATGTACGGACCCAAATAAAAAATCACATGCCGCACAAGGCTGTCCGGAAAAAGGTATTCGCCTTGGGCAATATGTGACTTTCCGTTTGGGTCATTACGTCCATGATAGTATATCGGCCTGAGGATAGCAATCCCGTACTGCGTCAGACCGGCGAGAATCCCTCGTCAGACAGGTAGTCCCTCGCTTCGTCGTAAGTCTCGAACGCCGCGTCCAGATTCAGTCCGGCAAAGATATACCACATGCCGTCCTCCTTGTCGAACCTCAACGTCAGCGTCTGCCGCTTGGCGTTGCGCCACTGCTCCTCGGCCTCGGGTCCGTCCGCTCCCGTCTCGCGCTCGCCTGTCAGCGACCGGATCGAAGCGGCGACGATGTCGCGGAATTCCGCTTCTTCGTAGTCCGAAACGTTGACGTAGCCTTTGTCGTCGGTCGGATAACCCTCCAGTCGGCCTGCGTAAACGAAGCCGAAGCCCTTCGGATGCAAATGGTAGATGACCGTCTTCTTCTCGAAGGCGCTCTGCTCGAAATGGTAGTTTACCCTGCCCATGGAGACGTCATTACGCGTCAGCTCGGGAAACGATTCCGCGATCGCGATCTTCTGTTCGAAGCTTAGCATGTCCTAGGTCCACCCCCAGAAAAATCCGTCCCGATCCCAAGCTACCCGGCCTCCGTGCAGCTTGCGGAACGCCTTTACGACCTCCCGGTCGAGGGAGATGTTTCCCCGTTCGTTGACGAAGACGAATCGCTCGCCGAAGTGCTCCCGGATATAGGCCACCGCGTCGCTCTGGCTGAGCTTCGACCGGAACTCGATCTCCTTCACCATCCAGGCGGCGACGTCCTGCGCGGTTGCTTCCATTCTTGTCCCTCCTGCTTTGTTTCCCCCTATCGTATCACAAGCGGACGCAGATGCTAAATGACGCCCCGCCCCGTCGGCGTCGCCCTCCTCGTCATGCATCCATTCGAAGTCGTGCTCCAGCGCGTCGGGCGAGCCGTATACGAGCCGTCCCGAGCGGTCGAATACGATCGCCCCGCGCGAGATCCGGTTCTTGTAGTAGAACCGATCCTCCCGGCTGCCCATGAATGTCAGATACCGTTGGATCCGATCGGCTTCGTCCTGCCGATGCGTCCGCAAGTAGTTCCTTAACGGGGTAAATGCTTGCTCCAGCCAGCTGCGCGACAGGCGCTCCGGCTTGATAGGTTCGTTCATTGTCAGGCCTCCGATCGAAAACTTATACATTCTGCATGACAAAAAAAGCACCGCGGCAGCGGAAATGACCTTCCGCCGCACGGTGCTTCCGTCGCGCCTAACCGAACTGGATATGACATCCATTATAGCATGCCGCCGAATCGCAATCAATTCCGCAGGCCGCTAATGCGATTTCATTTGTCTCCATTTATATTCCTTCGCGCTGCAACCGGCATATCCCCTGAACTTCTTGTAGAACCAATCGAGCTGACGGTATCCGACCTCGCACGCGATCTCGTAGATCCGTTTGTCCGTCGTCATCAGCAGCTCCTTGGCCTTCTCCATCCGGACCTGGACCAGTCTACGAAAGGATGGCTTCCCGCCGTGCCCTCCGTTTTCGCTTCGATCGCCTGCATGGCCTGATCTTCAAGGATGTTCGGCGCGGCGAACGAGTCTCCTCATCCCGCTGCGTCTGCAAGCAAGCGCCGGATTCCGGCCCTACTCCCGGCGGAAGCCGGGCACGTGACGGATGCTCGGCCCGAATCAAAATGCCTCGTATGGATGCCATTCCAGGCAGACATCGCCCGCGCAAAAAACAAACGGCACAAGGACGAGATCCCTTGCACCGTTTGTTTTTGATAGGTTTGATTATCGCATTGCTGCCGCCTGGATCGCCCCATACGCCCAATGCGTTGCCGGCACATCCGCGTAGCGTGGTTCTCCGGCGGCCTCGGACGGGCGTCCGATCAGCTTGTTCAGGACGACGGCCGCCTCGGCCCGGTTGAGCGGCCGTTCGGGATGGAACGTGCCGTCCAGATAGCCGGTCATCAGGCCAGCGGCACGCACCTTGCGAATGTCCGCCTGCGCCCAGTGCCCGACCGTATCGGAGAAATCTTCGGCGGACGCGTTAGGGCTAGCAGACGTGAGCAGCCGCGAAAGGATCGCCGCCGTCTCCGCGCGGGTGATCGGCCGATCCGGACGGAACGCGCCGATCGTGTCGCCGTTCAGGATGCCCAGCGCGACGGTGCGGCGGATCGCCTCGCCGGCCCAGTGGCCGTCCGGGACGTCGGAGAAGCTTGTCTTGGCGCTACCGGCCGTCCCGTCGACCAGCCGCGAGACGATCGCTGCCATCTCGGCGCGGGTCAGGCTCGCGTTCGGCTTGAACAGCCGGCCGGCGTAGCCGGACAAGTAGGGTACGTTAAGCAGCTGCAAGGCCGACGGTTCCGGCTTTACCGCCGCATCGTTGCGCACGATCGCGAAGGTGCCGCCAACAGATGCGTCGAAGCCGAGATAACGTACGCTCGCTTCCGGCTCCTGTACGCGGCCGTTGACGAGCTCCGCCTGACCATCGCCATGTTCGAAATAGAGGCTCGCTCCGGTCGCGTCCGCCGGCAAGGGCAGCGCCACCGCGTAAGAGCGTTTGGGAGGCGCGGCGACCGTGACGGGGACGCCGATCAGCGCGCGCGGGCCTGCCGTCGTTCCCGTTGCCTGCGCGCCGTTCGCGCGACGCTCGAGATTAGACCGTTCGTTTGCGTCCCGCACGGGCGCGACCGTGAACGTCAGCGCTTCCGACGCCTCTCCGAGCGAGGCGGCCGGCACGGACAGCCGCGCTTCGGCGGTGCGGATCTCGAGCGCGATGCCCGCGCCCGAAATCCGGTTCGCCGCCGCGGCCGGCAGGACGACCGACAACCGCTGAGCCGTCTTGTGCTTGTCGGGCATGACGATCGTTAGCCGGCTCCATCCCGACTGCTTCAGCAGCGCGGCGGCTTGCTCGGCGAACGTCTCCGAGAGCGCGACGGTATCCTGCACCCGCCCGTCGGCGGCCGTCTTTCGCACGACCTGCAGCGTGCGTGTTTGCCCTTCGCCTACCGGCACGTCGATCGCGTAAGTTTCATCTTGCGTCTGGACGCCGCCGTTGCCGTCTCCGCCAGGCGTACCTCCCCCAGGCGTACCTCCCCCAGGCGTACCTCCTCCAGGCGTCTCTCCGCCCGGTGTACCTCCCCCAGGCGTCTCTCCCCCCGGTGTACCTCCCCCAGGCGTCTCTCCGCCCGGCGTCTCGCCTTCGCCGTTTTTCTTCGCCTCGAAGGCGAGCACGGCTTCGCTCAGGGCCGTGACGGCCGCGTTCACCTGCGGCTGCGTCGATGCGGCGTCGTCGCGCACCGCTTGAGCCGCGTCGATCGCCTCTTTCAGCGCCGCCTTGGCGCCCGGCGCATACTGCCCGTTCGCGCCGCCTTCCGTTGCGGCGTCGTGCGTCGCTTGCGCGTCCGCGATCACCTTCGTCAGCTCCGTCAGATCGATGTCGACGCGCTGACCGTCAAATGCGGCGACCGCCTCTTCCAGCGCATCCAGCGCCGCATCGACGTCCTCCTGCTCCAGCCATGGCTTGTCCAGCTCCGCCGCCGCGGCATCGATCGCCGCCTGCAGCACCGCTTTGGCGCCCGGCGCGTATTGGCCGTTCGCGGCGCCTTCCGTCGCGGCGTCGTGTTTATCCTGCGCGGCGCGGACCGCCTCGAGCAGCGCGTCGAAATCGGCCGGCGTCTTCTCGACCAACGTCACGTCTTCGAATTCGTATTCGTCGAGAAGACCGGGACTGGCGTTCCGGCCAAACAAAGCCAGATAGGCGTACGCGCTCGTCGTCGGCTCTTCGGGCATGACGAATTCGTCGCCCCCCGCGCTCTCCGACATAGCCAATTCATAGGTATGTCCTTTGGACAGGCTCGTCTCGGACGGCAGCACCACATCGACCCGATAGATATCCGGGTCCTGGCTGCTCCTCACGAATACCCCGTCGGGGCGAATGACCGATTCTCCGTCCACCTCCCGGATCACGAAGTCGCTCTTTTGAATGTTCTCTGTCCGAAATTCAGGCGGATTCAGCGATTCGAACGGCCAATCGAATATCAACTCCGTCCCGCCGTCGCTTGTAGGCGTAAAGCGGACGATTCCCTCGCCGGGCCGAAGCTTGTGCCCCGCCTCCAACTTCATGCGCAGCGTAGGCGGTTCCGCAAACGTTCCCGGCGTCTGGTTGACGACGGGGAACGGATCCTTGACGACCTCGTTCCCGACTTCGTCGGTCAGCGTCGAATCCGCCGCGAACGCCACGGTCACCTCGTCGAATTGGGTAACCGGGGTTGGCAGCTGTGCAATGGCTTGCGGCTCGTTTTGAACCGGGATCGCGAGCAAAAGCGGCACGGAGTCGCCGTTAACGCGCACGTCGAGGTCCGCAACCGTCAAATCTTCGGGCTGCTTCAGCGGTTCGGTCCAGGTCAAGATGAGCCAATCTTCATTTACGGTCGCCTCCGAAATGCTCGGCCCGGTTCGGTCGATCGTAAACCGGACGGGCTTCGTGCTACTCGTCGTAGCCGTCCCATCCGAATAGTCGACCTGATAAAAGATTTCGTACGTTCCGTCCTCCTGCACCGCCTCCGTCTGCCACGCGGCCAGGTCTTCGTGGTACGTGCCGCCCCCGTCGTCCGTCAGCGGAGTGTCGACCGGGAGTCCGTCCGTCCACGGGTTTGCCGGATCGTCCGTCAAATACCGGCCGTCGCCGAGCCTTTGAATGCGGTAAGTCGCATCCTCGAGCGAGTCGCCGTCCGGATTCTGCACGGAGATCTCCAGTCTCTCAAGCGCCTGAAGCACGCTTCCGTCGGTCGGCGCAACGCCAACGATCGCAACGCTGCCGGCCGCCGCCTTCGCCGACGGCGGGACGCCGACCGCGGCGAGCGACGCCGCGAGCAGCCATGCCGACGCGATCTTAAGCGTCCGCCATGAGCAGATGTCCCGCCGAGTGCCTTTTCCTTCCGTTCGGTCTTTCTTATTCATTTACCTTACGCTCCTTCGACAAAATCGTCTAACGTGTCGGAGCGTAACATGCGCCGCTCTCAAATCGCTCTCAAAAGCGCGGCGCCCGATTCCCTTTCTGGCATTTTCAACGGTAGAGGACGGCTAGTCGAGATGGGCATCCCGTGCCTGCCCGTCCGATTGTGCGGGAACCTTTACCGCCTTGCTCCCTCTCCGCGCCGGGCTTTAACCGAACTAATCCATAAAAAAAAGGCCCTCGAAGAGAGCCTCCCGCTTGCTATTCAGATCGTGCCGCCCCGGGCCGTCCGCCTCCGCGACAGTTCCCGGTCGAGGCTCTCCAAGCCTTTGCGCATCGCCCAATCGTGATTCGAGCGGAAGATCGGCTTCATGAGCCACGACAGCCGCTTGAGCAGCGGCTTCTCGGCGTTGACGTACCAGTCGAAGCGGGCGATAACGTACTCCCCGTCCTGCTCGAACCTCCACGTCCCCCGGCCGGCCAGGTCGCCGGAAGCTTTGAGCGATAGCGTGCGGGGAGCGTCTTCGTGCGTCTTGCACGAGGTCCATCTCAGCTTGTAGGGCAGCCTGCCTCTCGTGAGCAGCGCATACCGCTCGCTCTTCGTCTCCTCGTCGATTCCCGCCGGCTGAATGTTCAGGTACACCTCGGGCCACCAGCGTTGATAATCCAGAAAGTCGGAGCAAATGTCGTAGACCTCCTGAACGCTGCCCCGAACCCGCCATTCCGTCGGCATGTAATATTCGTTCGTTCGCATGTGCCGCACCTCGTTTCGTTATCTCATCTGCCGGGCCCATTCCCGCAGCTCGGCAGACGGCGCAAGATCAAGCTCATCCGCGAGGAGGCGTTCGTAGGCGTCGAAATGACGCAAATACGACGCCTTCTCCCCGGCCGCCGCGAACATCCGAAGCAGCTTCTCGTGCATCTGCTCGTCCAGTGGCGCCTGGATCAAATAGCGGCGCAGCGTCTCCTTCGCGGATGCGAGATCGCCCTTCTCCTCCTGCCAGACCGCCAGCATGCGAGCCAGCGACGCATACTGTCCGGCGGCTTCGGAGGCCCGGCTGGCGCTCCACGAATAGTCTTTTCCGCCATACAGGGGACCTTGATAGGCGCGGAACAGCCGCTCCGCCTCCGCGGCGTTTGGCCCGTCGACCCGCGCCTCGCGCGCCAGAAAGCCGCCGAGCTGTCCCAAATCCGACAGCCCCGGGGAAGCCGCGAAGACGTAGCCTTCGTTCGTATGGTTCAATTCGATGGAGATGTCCGCTTCCTTCAACGCCTTTTTCAGCCGGTAAATCGTATTGTGCAGGTTGTGCAGACTTCGCGTCTCCTCCAGATCCGGCCACAGCAGGTCGGCCAGCGTCCATTTGTCCGTCAGCCGGTTGGGGTAGGCGAGGAAGTACGCGAACAGCTCCTCCGTCTTGCGGGTCGGCCAGTTCATCAGCGTCCCGTCCGCCCGCCGCGCCTCGAACGTGCCCAGGCAGCGGATCGATGGCTCCGCCGCGGGCGCGGGCGGCTTCAGGGCGGCGCGCATCTCGCGGTTTCGTTCGAGCCGGACCACCACCCGCTCCAGATCCTCCGGCGTCACCGGCTTCAGCAGGTAATCGACCGCATTGACCCGGAACGCGTCGACCGCATAGTTCGGATAAGCCGTCGTGAACACCACCAGCAGCTCCTCGTCGATTTCCTTGAGCTTTTGTGCCAGCTCGATGCCGCCCATCTTCGGCATTTCCACGTCCAGAAACGCGACCTCGGGCTTCAGCTCCGCGAAGCGATCCAACGCCTCATGCGGCCGCGTGAACGCGCCCGTCACCTCCAGCGCCGGGTGGCGAACCACAAGCCGCTGCATCAAATCCAAAGTCGGTCTCTCGTCCTCGACGATCATGACGCGCATATGCGGCGCCTCCTTTGCCATCCTCGCGCGTCAGCCGCTTGGGTGCCCTCCCGCTACGACGGCGGACCTCCGAGCTTCGGCAGATACACGGTAATCTTCGTCCCTTGCTCCAGCGCCGACTCGATCGTGACGCTTGCGCCGGGCAGCGTCGCGAGGCGCTTGCGTACATTGGTCATGCCGATGCCCGACAAGTCCGGGCGCTCGCCGGCACGGAGCCGGAACAGCACGTCGTCCGGCATGCCGACGCCGTCGTCGACGATCTCGAACCGCAGGTAGCCGTCTCCGTCCGCGACGGACAGCGTGACGGTGCCCGGGCCCTCCTTCTCGAACAGACCGTGGCGAATGGCGTTCTCGACGAACGGCTGGATCGTCAGGGAAGGAACCAGGTACGTCTCGAGATCCGGATCGACGTGAAGCCGATAAGCGAGCCGATCGCCGAATCGCGCTTTTTCGATTTCCACGTACGCCCGAATCAGCTCGAGTTCCGTCTTCAGCGCGACCTGCTGCGTCCGGCTGTCCCGGTCGAACACCATGCGCAAGTAGCGGCTCAGCACGGACAGCAGATGCGCGGCCTTCTCCCCGTCGGTGTAGCAGAAGGACACGATGCTGCTGATGGCATTGTAAAGAAAATGCGGCTTGATCTGCGCTTGGAGGAACGCCATCTCGCTCTCCACCGCCTGATCCATCGACGTCTTCATGACGAGCAGCGTGCGGACCCTCGCGGCGAGCGTTTTCGGATCGAACGGCTTGGCGATGAAGTCGTTGCCCCCGGCGCGGAAGCAGAGCTCGACGTCGTGCAGCGAGTCCTTGACCGTCGCGAACAGGACCGGCAGATCGAGTACGGATCGGTTCTCCCGGACGGCGCGGCACAGGTCGATGCCGGACATCTCCGGCATCATGACGTCGAGGACGAGCAGGTCGATCTCAGGGTACCGCTCCAGCTTGTCCAGCGCCTCCCTGGCGGAAAAAGCCGACAGCACGTTGTACTCGTCGCCCAGCAAATTCAGCAGAATCCGCACGTTGGCGGCTTCGTCGTCGACGACGAGTACGGTGTGCGCGCGGCCTTCGTCGATGCGTTCGAGCTGCGTCGGGATACGCGTGCCGCTCTCCGACGCGGCGGCCGCCTCCGCCTCGCCCGTCGTGGCCGAGGGCGGCTCTGCGGCCGGCAGCGTAAACGCCATCCGCGTACCCTGACCCAGCGCGGACCGGTCGACCCAGATGCGTCCGTCCATCCGCTCCATCAGCTGGCGGCTGATGTAGAGGCCAAGTCCCATGCCCGTGTAGCCGTCCTGCGGCAGCTCCCGGTCGACCTGCTCGAAGTAGCCGAATACCTCCTCGTGACTGCCCGGAGCCATCCCGACGCCGGTATCCTCCACCCATACTTCAACGAACCCGTCCGCCGCC
The DNA here is from genome assembly GCF_020731285.1 of Cohnella baijiui. Classification (GTDB taxonomy): domain Bacteria; phylum Bacillota; class Bacilli; order Paenibacillales; family Paenibacillaceae; genus Cohnella. Next base: position 5,606 of record NZ_JAJFOW010000046.1, on the reverse strand, counting down.
CGCGCGCCGATCGAGATCCGGCCGGCCTTCGTGTGCTTGATCGCGTTGTGGATCAGGTTGTACAACACCTGCCGAAGCCGGTTCTCGTCCGCTAGGACGCGGGTGCCGGGCGCGATTTCGTTGTCCCAGCGCACGTCTTTGCCCGCCAGCTCGAACTCCAGCACCTGAAACGCCGTCTGCGCCGCGACGCGCAGATCGAGCGCCGACGACGCGAGCCGCAGGTCGCCGTGCTTCAGCCGGACGACGTCCACCAGATCGTTCACGAGCGCCGACAGCTTCGTCGACGTGTCCTGGATCAGCGACAGCTCGCTACGCTGCCGGTCGTTGAGCTCGCCCGCCTTTTCGCCCAGCAAAAACGCGGCGATATTTTGAATGCCGTGCAGCGGCGTCTTCAGCTCGTGCGACGTGTTCGCGAGGAATTCGTCCTTGAGCTTGTCGCGCAGGATCAATTGGTCCGTCAGTTGCTCGCTTCGGTCCGTCGCATTCGCGAGCCGCAGCGCGAGCAGCGCGTTCATAAATGCCAATACCGCGAGGAACGCGATCCGCCGGCCGATATCCGTCTCCACGAGGCTGAGCGAATAGAGGATCCCGAACAGCTGGATCAACGCGACGGAGACGAGCACCCCGACGAGCAGGGCGGTCTCTTGGCGGCCCAGCCGGCCGTCCCCTTTGACGAACAGCCGAATGACCCGGTACAGGTAAAAAAGAGACACGAGCCCCGCATAGTCCCAGGGCAGATCCCCGAGCGCGCGGTACTCCGGGTACGGAACGGCGACGATCGCGGCCAGATAGACGACGATCGGCGCCAGCAGCACGAGGAGATGCTTGCGATGGAGCAGCTTGACGTCCAGTTGATAAAGGAAAATCCCGAGCAGCGCGATATTGGAGAAGCCTCCGAAATCGTACAGCTTTCTCGACGCCCAATAAGGCAATCCCGGCAGCAGCTGCAGCGTCAGCTTTTCGCCGCTCGTCACCATGAGCACCAGCATCGTCAAAAAGTAGAGCGCACTGTATAAATAGGCTTTGTCCTTTAACCGCAGCACGTACAGGGCCATATGGTACCCGCCGAACAGCAGCAGGATGAACAGGCCGGAAAACTCGACCGCGAACTGAATCCGGTCGATCAGCAGCATATCGGATTGGAGGCCGAGCTGCACGCCTTCAAAGCCGCCGCCGATCGGATTGTTGAAGTTCGCCGATTGCAGGACGAGCTCCAGCCGGCCGCCTTCGGGCCGGACGAACGTCGCGTACGGCTTGTTTTCCTTCACGTAATCCCGTTCGTTGTCGGAGACGCGTCCTTCTTCCCCGACGAGATGGCCGTTTACGTAGAGACGGTGAGCCCCGTTCACGTTCGGCAGACGGATGCCGTAGCCCACGTCTTCGTCCTTCAGCTTGACCGTCAGCCGATAGGTGCCGTACACAGTGCCGCTCGCTTCGTCCGGGGGGTTGCCGTCGTAAAAGGTGTTCGGAATGTCGGCATAAGGCGCGGACGGCGGCGGCACCCGACCGGCTTGGAAATCCTCCGGCGAATACAGATGCATCGGGTAAAAGGCCCATTCGCCGTTCAGCAGCACCGTATGCTTCGTCCCGAATGTCCAATCGCCGAGGTCAATGACGCCCGCCCGCGCTTGCGGCGCCGACTTGTCCGGTACCGTATAGGCGTTGATCGCCGCCAGCAGCGCGAACGACAGCATCGGGATCCCCATCAGCCCGAGCGCCCGATACAAGAAGCGCAGCCTTTTCCGCTTATTCGTCATGCCCGCATCCGCCGAACCTCTCGCCATTTCCGCGCCTCGTCTCTCGTTTTCATGGATCCCGTTTCGACAGCTTAGCCAACGCCGCTCTCAAAACGCTCTCAAACGCTATTATGACAAAAAGAAGGCGGCCCGCCTATCGAAAATGTCGGCGGTTATCACCCGCGCTGTCGGGCCTCTAAAAATCCCGCCTCCCCAAGCAAAAGCCGCACCGGCGGCAGAGGCGCTCTGCGAGCCGATGCGGCTTATTCCCTTGCGCTATCTCGTCTTGGCGTACCACTCCCGCAGCACGCGCTCGGCTTTTTTCCCGTAGATGTCGAAGCCCGTGTCTGCGCTCGCCTGTTCGAGCGGGTAGAGCCGAACGCTCCAATCCCACCAGAAGAAGCCGCCGAACCACGGCTCGTCCCAGAACGCCCGCAGCACCGAGCCGTAGAAATTCGCCTGCTCCTCCTCGCTGGCCGGCAGCTCCGTGCGCAGGTAATCCCACGGCATCGACGCGCAGCCGAGCGCGCTGCGGCATCCGATCTTCATGAAGACGATCGGCTTGCCGAACTTCTCGTGCAGTCGGCGCAGCTTGGCCCGCACCGGCTGCCAATTCGCGAGCATGGCGTCCTCGCCGTCCCCCGGCTTCCGGGCGACCGGATAGTACGCGCTCGTCCCGATCACATCGACTTGATCGAACCAGGCGACGCCTTCCTCCGAGCCATGGTTGGCGTTGTAGACGAGCGGTCCGCCATAGATCGACCGCACTCGCTCGATCAGCGCGTGCCACTCCGCCTTCCGGGACTCCGTCTTCGCCATCTCGCAGCCGATGCAGAACATTTCGCAGCCGAGCTCCTCGGCGATTTCCGCGTAGTGGCAAAGGAAGTTGCCGTACGATTCGAACCAGGCGTCCCAGTAAGGCTGAGCGGCCTCCTCGTCGGGGAAGCCGATATGCGCGCGCCAGATGCCGTCCCTGGAATTGACGACCGGCTTGAGGCACACCTTGAGCCCCAACGCCTTGGACTGATTGACCGCGAATTCGATATCGCGATCGGTCATCGTATGCCCGTAGTCGAACGGGATTTCCGTCGCGTGCGTATTCGCTTGATAGGTATAAAACGACAGGGCGATCCACTCGCTGCCCGTCTCCTTCAGCTTGCGCAAAGAATCCAGCGCATAAGGCTGGCGGTAAGCGCCTCTTTGGCTGTCCCAGCCGTGCGTCATCCCTTTCATGAATGCGGTGCTGTTCAATTCTTTCCCTCCGTTCTCCTATCGGCCCCTTCCGAGACGAAGAGGTCCGACGAATGTGAGCCGCCTCGCAGGTCCGGCGACCGGGCACGTTCGGGCCGCTACTTGCCGTACTTGCTCCAATCGGGCAGTTCGTCGAGCGTCACGACGCGCTCGTGGTTGTATACCCGGACGAGATGTTCCAGGCTGTTCTTTTTGCCGTCGGTCAGAAAGTCGCCTTCCCAGGTGCAGAACCAGCGCCAGCCGGCTCCGTACGCCTCCACCAGATCCGGGTCGGGAATCGGCCCGTTCTCGGTCATGGCGATCAGCTTGCGGCCGTCGCCCAGCGCGGCCAGACGGTCGTACGAAGCGATCACCGGCCCGTAGTCGCCGTCGGCGGGATAAGGCGGCCGCGTAAAAATGGAATTGTCATCCGCGCGGCGTTGTGTTAGAATCGGCTTACTTTGAGGAACGGAGGGTTACGTGTGATAGACTTTGTCCGAGTTCGCACTTTGCGCGCCTAATGGTTAGCGCCGAAGCTCTGCCTGCGTGCAGGGAACTCAGATTAGGTCTGTCCGCATAGGGGCATACGCGGCTTCGTTTTCCGATCCCGGAGGCGATACGCCCGTCGTCCCGTAGGTAACCGCCGTTAACGGCGGCAGGCAGCGCGCGCGAATCGTTCTCGCCCGCTCGGCCATGCCTTGCAGTGGATCGTCCATGCGAACGGCTCGCCGGTTGGCGAGACCTCGTCCTTGATCTGAAGACCTTGAGCGCAGGCGGAAGACGCCTGCGTTTTTTTGCGCTTACAGGTTCTATTAGAGAGAGGATGATGGTAATTGACAACCCTTCACGAGCATAATCGAATGGCCAACGCGATCGTTGTCGGGGTTCACTTGCAGAACCAGCCCGGCTTCGAATACGCGATGGAGGAGCTGCGCAATTTGGCGGACGCGTGCGACATCGAGGTCGTCGGCGAGCTGACCCAAAAGGCGGAGCGCGTAAATCCCGCCCACTACATCGGAGCGGGCAAGCTGCAGGAGTTGAAGGGGCTGGCCGAAGGGCTGGACGCTTCGACGATCATTTTTAACGACGAGCTGTCGCCGTCGCAAATCCGCAATCTCGAGAAGACGCTCGAGCGCCGGGTCATCGACCGCACGATCCTCATCCTCGACATTTTCGCGGAACGCGCCCAAACCAAGGAGGCGCAGCTTCAAGTCGAGGTCGCCAAGCTGCAATACATGCTCCCGCGGCTGGTCGGACTGCGCGAGTCGCTCGGGCGGCAAGGCGGCGGAGCCGGCCTGAAAAACCGCGGCGCGGGCGAAACCAAGCTGGAGCTGGACCGGCGGCGCATCGAGGAGCGGATCGTGCATTTGCAGCACGATCTGGAGAAGCTCGTCGCGCGGCGCCAGGTCCAGCGCAAGCAGCGTCGCAAAAACGAGGTCCCCGTCGTCTGTCTCGTCGGCTATACGAACGCGGGCAAGTCCAGCCTCCTGAACGCCGTGATGGAGACATACCAGCCCGGCTCGAGCAAGATGGTGCTGGCCAAGGATATGCTGTTCGCCACGCTCGAAACGTCGGTCCGCAGCATCTCGCTGCCCGACCGCAAGACGTTTCTGCTCGCGGATACGGTCGGCTTCGTCAGCCAGCTGCCGCACCATCTGGTCAAGGCATTCCGCTCCACCCTGGAGGAGGTTGCGGAGGCCGATCTGCTCATCCACGTCGTCGACTGCGCCAACCCGGAGCACGAGCAGCATATCGCCGTGACCCAGGCCACGCTCAAGGATTTGGGCGCGGACGGCATTCCGGCCGTCTACGCGTTCAACAAGGCGGATCTGACGGATCAGGCGTATCCCCGCATCGAAGACAATACCGTCTATCTCTCCGCCGGCCGCCGCGAAGGCATCGAGGAGCTGATCCGGCTCATCCGGGATCGCGTCTTCGGCGATTACGTAGAGGGAGAGATCGTCATCCCTTACGATCAGGGGCGTCTGGTCGCCTACTTCAATGAGCACGCTCACGTGCAAGCGACGGAGTACGAGCCGGAGGGGACGCGTCTGAAGCTGACGTGCAAGCTGGCCGATTACGAGAAGCACAAGGAATTGTTCGCGCCGCAGTAAACGGCGTTAATCATTTAGGCGGTTTAGGAGAGGCGGCCGCTTCGCGACGGGCAGGCATGTCCGGTGCGAAGCGGCCGTTTGTCTGTCTTGAGCGTGCTGTCTAGGGGATGGCTGCATTCGGCAGCGTAAAGAAGCTTCGAACGCGAGTGGCGGGGAATGTTGCCGCGGGGTCCGGCCATCCTATTGTCATCCCGACTCTCAGGCCTCATCGCGTCATTCTGCTTCCTCCCGACTTCCGGGCCCCATCGCCATGCCGCGCGACGGACGAGCCTTAATGGAATGTTGTTTTCGGTATGACGTGATGTTGGTGACGGTGTGTTGGTGACGGTGTGTTGGTGGCGGTGTTTGGTGACGGGATGTTGGTGGCGGGATGTTGGTGACGGTGTGCTGGTGGCGGGATGTTGGTGACGGTGTGTTGGTGACGGTGTGTTGGTGACGGTGTGTTGGTGGCGGTGTTTGGTGGCGGGATGTTGGTGGCGGGATGTTGGTGACGGGATGTTGGTGACGGTGTGTTGGTGACGGTGTG
>NZ_JAJFOW010000457.1 GCF_020731285.1 Cohnella baijiui | reverse complement strand
ATTCGGACGAGCCTGTATAGCCGTCCTTCTCGTATCCATCATTGGTTGGATAACAATAAGTTCCATCGGAGAACACTGGGTCCGCAAGGAAAAATTAGCAGCGTTTGAACATCCCAGCGCTACGTATGTTGAGGTCGAAAAGATGCCTGATTATGTATGGCAGGCATTTACAGCAATTGAAGATCACCGCTTTCCCTATCATCCAGGCGTCGATCCGC
>NZ_JAJFOW010000456.1 GCF_020731285.1 Cohnella baijiui | reverse complement strand
ATACATTCGTTCTGTATTAAGGACCAAAGTATTTTCATGACTGCGTCCCTCCCGTTAGCGACAGGAACATATCCTCAAGCGACGTCTCTTTTATCTGCACCTGAAAAACACCGATGTTGTGCTCGGTTGTTGTGCTCGGTAAGCAAGGCAACAACAGACGGTACTTGCTGCTTCTTTGCTTCAATGACAAGAACGGCATCGTTTACCTGGACGGCGTGA
>NZ_JAJFOW010000455.1 GCF_020731285.1 Cohnella baijiui | reverse complement strand
GATCGATTTCCTTTATTTTTCATTTTTTGTTGCAATTAAAAAGCCCATGTGCTATTATGAATGCATAAGGTGATTGAGGCAAGAACATATAATTCGCATGTTATCATGGATTATATTTTCGGCAATACAGTCCATGATAATATGCGAATTTTTTATTTTCGATGAGGAAATAAAATCGCGTATTAGAGTAATTTTTTTGATGTCTTTACATGACTACAG
>NZ_JAJFOW010000454.1 GCF_020731285.1 Cohnella baijiui | reverse complement strand
GCTGCTTGTGCTAATACGACGTTGACGAGAAACGTACCGAACCAGGCTACAATCGTCTGAATGCCTGCACCCGCAGGAGAGTACATGTGCGGTTTGGCTGCCGCAAATTCCTTAAGTCCGTCAATTCCCGGATAAATAAGTACAGCCGCAAAGCCGATGACAAGCATAATATAGAAGACGATCGTATTCAGTAGCTGTGTGTAGCCGATGGCCCACATA
>NZ_JAJFOW010000453.1 GCF_020731285.1 Cohnella baijiui | reverse complement strand
TCTTTTTTGGTAAATGTTTTGAAAAAAGGTTCAACCAATAACATGACAAAGATATGCTCACTGATAACCATACACGCTGCATTTTGATCAGTAAATTGAGGGTTGAATTCAAAACCGATTTTAGTAAAAAACTCGACAGACTTATCCAGATCTTTAATCGGCAAATTAACAAAAATCTTCTCCGCTGTAACTGCCATACTAGATCACCTCGAATGTAAA
>NZ_JAJFOW010000452.1 GCF_020731285.1 Cohnella baijiui | reverse complement strand
GCCCCTACTTGCATACATTATTCAGAAGCACATACGCAAGGAGTGCAAGAGTATATTACGGTAACTGAAGGGACGCTACATCTGACCTTGCAGGGCATCGAGTATACCATTCACGCAGGAAATGCCATCCGATTTGCTGCTGATACGCCACATAAGTATGCCAACCCTACAGATAAGACCACACGACTGCAGTTATTGCTATACTATCCAGCATAAGAC
>NZ_JAJFOW010000451.1 GCF_020731285.1 Cohnella baijiui | reverse complement strand
CACCTGGCCAGCAGGTCGCCCATCACTCGCGCACCGTCACCATGAGTGATGCCGAACAATTGCGCGCCCTGATCGAAGAAGAAAAGCCCACCCTGGTTGTGCCCGAGATTGAAGCCATTGCCACCGGCGTGCTGGAAGAGCTGGAAGCCCAAGGCAAGGTACGCGTCATTCCGACGGCCCGTGCGGCTCGCCTGACCATGGACCGCGAAGGCATCCGCC
>NZ_JAJFOW010000450.1 GCF_020731285.1 Cohnella baijiui | reverse complement strand
CCCGGAGTCACGGTTGATTTCGTTGGAGAAGCATCTACGCAGTGGGAGCGGTTATATGAAGCATATCCGATTAAAAAGTGGGCCGACAATATGGATCGGCCTCTTTTTATGCGCAATCTGTTAGTGTTGGATTGGCTTGATCAACTTCGTCCCATGCTTCCGAATGAGATATCTGCATTATCATGGCTTGATATCGGTAGTAAAAATTTCGATTATGCC
>NZ_JAJFOW010000449.1 GCF_020731285.1 Cohnella baijiui | reverse complement strand
CTATTCAACCGGATCAGATTGAGACGGTGTTGAAGAATCATTCCGATATTAAAGCGGTAGCTGTCGTACATGCTGAGACATCCACAGGGGCTCTCCAGCCACTTACCGAAATCTCTCAACTTGTGCATGCCCATGATGCCCTGTTGATTGTGGATGCGGTTACATCGCTTGGCGGTGTGCAGGTAGGGATTGATGTCAACGAAGTAGATGCGTGCTATA
>NZ_JAJFOW010000448.1 GCF_020731285.1 Cohnella baijiui | reverse complement strand
ATGGTTTTTGCTATTCCACGTGAGGGCAAAACATACATCGGAACGACAGATACGAATTACCAAGGCGATATTGCAAATCCCAAGATGACCGTAGAAGACCGTGATTATATTATACGTGCGGCAAACTTTATGTTTCCTACATTGAAGCTTACCGCCAACGACGTAGAATCAAGCTGGGCAGGCCTGCGTCCGCTCATTCATGAGGATGGGAAGTCTCCG
>NZ_JAJFOW010000045.1 GCF_020731285.1 Cohnella baijiui | reverse complement strand
TATGTAGACTACCTACTTTGGCGGGCTGGTGTGCTCATGCGGCGGATGTGCGTATATAAACTACCTACACTGGCGGGATGTGCGCTCGTGCGGCGGATGTGCGTATTACCCCGCACACCGACACACCTGCCCCACACCAGCCCAAACGCAAAAAAACCGCCCCCGACCGGGGGCGGTTTGCCAAAGCTGCACGCTCATCGGGCAGCAGCGCCTTTATCAGCAGTCTGCGCTTTTATCAGCGGGCAGCTGTGCCTTTTTATACGTAGATGTCGGCTACTTGGTTCGTCTGCTCGCGGTTGCGGCCGACGGAAAAGATGGCGATCGGGATGCCGGTCAGCTCGGAGACGCGGTTCACGTAGTTGCGCGTGTTCTCCGGCAGGTCGTCAAGCGTCTTGGCGTTCGAGATGTCCTCGCTCCAGCCCGGCAGCTCCTCGTATACCGCTTCGCACTCGGCGAGCGTCTTGAGGTTGGCCGGGTAGTGCTCGATCAGCTCGCCGCGGTAGCGGTACGCCGTGCAGATCTTGACCGTCTCGAGGCCGCTCAGCACGTCGAGCGAGTTCAGCGAGAGGCCCGTGATGCCGCTGACGCGGCGCGCGTGCCGGACGACGACGGTGTCGAACCAGCCGACGCGGCGCGGGCGGCCCGTGACGGTGCCGTACTCGTGACCCTTGTCGCGGATCAGCTGGCCCAGCTCGTCGTGCAGCTCGGTCGGGAACGGACCGTCGCCGACGCGGGTCGTGTAGGCTTTGGCGACGCCAATGACCTGACGGATCTTGGACGGGCCGACGCCCGAGCCGATGCAGACGCCGCCCGCGGACGGATTCGAGCTCGTCACGAACGGATACGTGCCTTGGTCGATGTCGAGCATGACGCCCTGGGCGCCCTCGAAGAGCACCTTCTTGCCGTCGTCGATCGCGTCGTTCAGTACGACGGACGTATCGGTGACGAGCGGACGCAGCTTCTCGGCCAGCGCCAGGTACTGTTCGATGATCTGCTCGGCTTCCAGCGGCTCTCCGCCGTACATTTGGGTGATGATCTGGTTTTTCTCCGCGACGAGGCGGCGCGCCTTGTCCGCGAACTCCTGCGGATCCATCAGGTCCGCGATGCGGATACCGTTGCGCGCGGCCTTATCCATGTACGCCGGGCCGATGCCCTTGCGCGTCGTACCGATCTTGTTGTCCGCCTTGCGGTCTTCCTCGAGGCCGTCGAGCACGAGATGGTAAGGCATGATCACGTGCGCGCGGTCGCTAATCCGCAGATTTTCGGTGCTGAAGCCATTGTCTTGAATATATTGAATCTCTTCTGCCAGCGCGGCCGGATTGATGACCATGCCGTTGCCGATAACGCATAGCTTATTCTGATTGAAAATGCCCGAAGGAATCATCGTCAGCTTATACTTCTTGTTCTGAATCAGGATCGTATGTCCGGCGTTGTTGCCCCCTTGGTAACGGGCGACGACGTCCGCTTTCTCCGCGAGGTAGTCGGTGATCTTCCCTTTGCCCTCGTCTCCCCACTGCGTTCCTACAACGACTACTGTAGACAATGCAATCCCTCCATCCGGCCGATTCGATCCGCCGGCATGATGATGCCGTACCGGTCGGTCGCGGGCGCTGCGCGCGCACGACAAACGCATCGGGAACGGTCGATCGGTCCCGACGGACGGCAAATGGCCGCTGAAGCGGCATGATTAGTGTAGCAAGCGGCCGACGGGAAGTCAACAAAAAGGCGAACAATTAAACAAGCGTCCATATGATTGTTCGGAAATCATTCAAAGAAAAACCGCGTGAGCGCGCTTTCGCCCCGTTCCCCAGCCGACTTTGGCTTTTGAGCCAGCACGAAGCCGCCCTCTTGCGAAAAGAGGGCGGACCGGCATCCCCTATGAAGTCGCCGGGGCCCCTGTTAGGAAGCATTCCCGACTACGGATTCGCCATGCGCGCGATCAAGGCTGACGAATTTGTTGAAGTTTTTCAGGAACACCAGTTCGACCGTCCCGACCGGACCGTTCCGCTGCTTGGCGATGATGATTTCGATGATGTTTTTCTTCTCGGTGTCGTGATTGTAGTAGTCGTCCCGGTACAGGAACGCGACGATATCGGCGTCCTGCTCGATCGAGCCCGACTCCCGAAGGTCGGACATCATCGGACGTTTGTCCTGCCGCTGCTCGACGCCCCGCGACAGCTGCGACAGGGCGATGACGGGCACCTCGAGCTCCCGCGCGATCTGCTTCAGCGTACGGGAGATTTCCGAGACTTCCTGCTGCCGGTTCTCCCCCGGCTTGCCCCGTCCCTGAATGAGCTGCAGATAGTCGATGAGGATCATGCCGAGGCCCTTTTCCTTCTTGAGCCGACGGCACTTGGCCCGCAACTCGGCGACTGTGATGCCTGGCGTATCGTCGATGTACACCTGCGCCTCGGAGAGCGAGCCGATCGCCATCGACAGCTTCTCCCAGTCGTCGCCTTCGAGAAAGCCCGTCCGCATGCGGCCCGCGTCCACGTTCGACTCGGCGCAGATCATCCGCTGCACGAGTTGGGCCGCCGACATTTCGAGGCTGAAGATGGCGACGGTCTCACCCGCGCGCACGGCGACGTTTTGCGCGATGTTCAGCGCGAACGCCGTCTTGCCGACCGAAGGGCGGGCCGCCACGATGATCAAGTCGTTGCGCTGGAAGCCGGACGTCATCTTGTCGAGATCCGGGAAGCCCGACGGGATGCCGGTAACGCCTCCCTTGTGGTTGAACAGGAACTCGACGCGTTCAAAAACGTCCATCAGGACGTCGCGGATGCTGATGAAGCCCGACGACGCCCGCCGGTTCGACAGCTCCAGGATGCGCTGCTCAGCGTCGTTCAGCAGCGCGCTGACGTCCTCGTCCGCCGCGAAGCCGCTGCTGACGATCTGCGTGGCGGTGCGGATGAGGCGACGCAGCATCGACTTTTCCTCGACGATCTGCGCGTAGTAGTCCACGTTCGCCGCGGTCGGCACCGCGTTGGCCAGCTTGGCCAAGTACGTAACACCGCCGATCTCCTCGAGCTGGCCGCGGTCCTGCAGCATCGCCGTCAGCGTGATCAGGTCGAGCGGCTGATTGTCCTCGCCGAGATCGACCATCGCCTCGAAGATGCGCTGGTGCGCCACGCTGTAGAAGTCCTCCGTCCGAACCCGCTCCATCGCCGTGATGAGCGCCTCGGTCTCCAGCAGGATCGCGCCGAGCACCGCCTGCTCGGCTTCGAGATTTTGCGGCGGGACGCGGTCAAAGCCTAGCTGTTCCCCGCTGCCGGTCATGGCCTCATTCCTCCACGACCTGTACGCTCAGCGTGCCCTTCACATCGGGATACAGCTTGAGCGGCACCTTGGTCACGCCCAGCGTGCGGATCGGATCGGCGAGCTCGATCTTGCGCTTGTCGACGACGATCTTCTGCTTTTCGAGCGCCTCGGCGATCTGCTTGCTCGTGATCGCGCCGAACAGCCGTCCGCCCTCGCCGGCCTTCGCCTTGATGACGATCGTCATCTCCTCCAGCTTGGCGGCGAGCGCCTTGGCCTCCTCCTTCTCGCGCTCCTTGCGCTTCTGCTCGGAGAGCACCTTCTGGTCCAGCGTCTTCTTTGCGCCTTCCGTGGCGATCTGAACGACGCCCTTCGGCAGCAGGAAGTTGCGCGCGTAGCCTTCGGATACGTCCTTGATTTCGCCCTTCTTGCCCTGGCCCTTCACGTCTTGCAGGAAAATGACTTTCATTCGAACAACCCCTCTTCCCCATGAATATCGCTAAGCACTTGCTTCAGTTTGGCTTCGGCTTCCTCGATCGTCCCCTGCATCTGGCAGGCGGCATTGGTCAAATGCCCGCCGCCGCCAAGCCGTTCCATGACGACCTGCACGTTGATTTGTCCGAGCGACCGCGCGCTGACGCCGATCGTGCCGTCCGGACGGAGCCCGATGACGAACGAAGCGCGGATGCCCGTCATGTTCAGCAGCGTGTCCGCCGCTTGGGCGATGAGCAGCTGCGGGATCGGCTTGGCCGGATCCGCCGCCGCGATCGCGATATGATCCAGATACGTCTCCGCGTTGCGGATGATTTCGGCTTTTTTGATGTACTCTTCGAGGTCTTCCTTCAGCATCCGCTGAATGAGCGCCGGATCGGCGCCGTTGCGGCGCAGAAACGAAGCGGCCTCGAACGTCCGCGAACCGGTGCGCATGGCGAAGCTCTTAGTGTCGACCGTGATGCCCGCGAGCAGCGCGGTCGCCTCGCGGACCTCCAGCACGACGCGCTCGTGGATGTACTGCAGCAGCTCCGTGACGAGCTCGCAGGTGGACGAGGCGTAAGGCTCCATGTACACGAGCACCGCGTCCTCGATGAATTCCTCGCTGCGCCGGTGATGGTCCACGATGACGATCCGGTCCGTCTGCTGCAGCAGCCTAGGCTCGGCGACCATCGACGCCCGGTGGGTGTCGACCACGACGGCGAGCGATCGCTTGGAGGTGAGCTGCAGCCCCTGCTCAGGGGTGATGAACCGGCGGTAGAGCTTCTCGTCTTCCTTCAGCATGTCCATCATCCGCTGGATCGCCGGATTCACGCCCTCCACCACGATGAACGCTTCCTTGCCGAACTGCTGCGCCGCCTTGAGCACCCCGATCGCCGCGCCGACCGCATCCATATCGGGCATCTTGTGCCCCATGATGACGATGTGGTCGCTCTCCTTCATCAGGTCGCGCAGCGCGTGGGAGATGACGCGGGCCCGCACGCGCGTGCGCTTCTCGATGGCGTTGCTCTTGCCGCCGTAAAAGCTCTGCCGCTGACCGAACTTGACGACCGCCTGGTCGCCGCCCCGGCCGAGCGCGATATCGAGGCTGCCCTGCGCCAGCTGGCCGAGCTCGGAGATGTTGTCCGCGCCGGAGGCGAAGCCGATGCTGAGCGTCATGGGCAGCTTGAGGTTCATCGTCTGCTCCCGCACGTCGTCCAGCAGCTCGAACCGCGACTGCTCCAGCTGGCGCAGCGCGAGCTGGTTGGTGATGACCAGGTAGCGGTCCGAGGACAGCCGGCGAAGGTACAGGCCGTACTTTTGCGCCCATTCGGTGATCTCGCCGGTCACCTTGGACAGCATGAGCGCCCGCTGCTGGTCGTCCATGCCTTGGGCGACTTCCTCGAGATTGTCCATCATGACGATGCCGAGCGTGAGCTTCTCGTCCTCGTAGCGCTTGGCGAGCGTCCACCGCTCGGTCACGTCGATCACGAAGAGCATCCGCTCCTGCGCGCGGAAATGAAGCTCGTAGACCCGTCCGCCGACGGTCGTCTCCCATTTGGGCGCTTCCTTGTCTTTGTCCTTCTCTTTGTCCTTTTCCTTGGCCTGAGGCAGGCCGGGAAACAACTCGGCGAGCGGGACGCCGACGACGGAGGGGCGCCCCGTCACGGTCGTAATAAAGGCATTATGCCATTGGACTTCCTTGTCTTCGTTGTAGAGGATGACGCCGAACGGCAGATGGCCGATGACTTCGTTGCCGACGCCTTTGATCCGGTAAGACAGCGTCAGGACGTAATCGTTCAAATCTTTGCGAAACGCGCGCTCCGCCATCAAGGCGTAAAAGGCGACCGCTCCGCCCAGCACGAGGGCCACGAGTCCGAGTATCCACTGGAACCAGGTGAGGGCCACCGTGAGCAGAAGGATGAGAACGAGCGCCCAGACGTTGTGCATGCCGTGCCATCGCTGAACGAGAAACTTGGGCATGTAAAGCTTCGCTCCTCAGAACCGGCACGCTGCCGTGCCTTCGTTAATACCGATCCGCCAAAATACCATCGCGCACCGAGAGGTTCACTTCTTCGCGAAATACTTGCGCAGCGGGAACGCCACGTCGAGCAGTCCGATCAGATAGAACGGAGGGAACAGCAGCACCGGGATCATCAGCACGATCGGAATGATCTTCGGCCACTGCTTGGCGCCGGCGAGATAAAAGAAAAACGCCATCGCCTGGACGGTAAAAGCGAATTGCAGGATCGGCATCGCATTCGAAGCGACGGCACTCCAGAAGCCGGTGCTGCTCGCCGGGACGGCATAGCTCAGGATCACGGCAATGAGGTAATAAAAGACCAGGCTCCGCGGCAGCATCCACGTCTTCATCTCGGGGAGCGCCGGCGCCACGATGCCCGACATCGCGAGCGCCCGGCGGGACAAAGCGTGGGTCACGATCGCGATCAGGAACGATGTGAGCAGCAGCAGCGTCGGCAGCATCCGCACGATCGCGTCGCCGATCGACGTGGCCGCGGTGGCCCAGTCGCCGGCGATGAGGTCGTTCGCCTGCATCTGCTTCATCCAGTCTTCGATAAAGGTGGCCAGTTGGGCGGAGAAATCGATGTTGTACTGCGCCGAGAACAGTGCAAGCTCCGTCAGCAGTTGGGCGAGCAGGACGAGGAAGCCAACCATGACAACCGTCTTCGCTTTGGCTCTTCGCTTGTAGAGGTGGCCCATGACGATGGACGGCACCAAAAAGAAAAATCCGAACGTCAACGCGATGGCGCCCGCGCTTCCTAGCATCAAATAGGCGACGGCTGCGATCGCGACGATGTGAACCGCGAAAGACACCGGCTTGAGCATCGTATACAGCACAACCAGCGGCGTCATGAGCAAAAACAGCGTAATGCCGCTTAACGAAGTAGCGATGCTAAGCAGCAATACCAATGCCGCGGCACTCCAAGCCAGCGACTTCCAACCCATGTTCAAAGGGGTCACCTCTTGCGTATGTGTTCTTCTAAGGCCGAGAGATCCCGATAGTGGTCCTCCAGCTGATGTCCTTCTTGCTTCAGCCTGGCGAGCTTGTCGGCGATCGCGCCGTCCAGGTCGCGATAGGATACCCCGAGGCGCCTGCCCAGGATGTAGCCGCTCGCGATCAGTCCGGCCAGACTGTCGGTAATGCGGACGGCACTGCCGTCCCACATCGCTTTGAACAGCCGGGATACCTGATCCACCACTTCGCTCTTCAACCACTCGATCAATCGGGCTCTGCCCGCCACGTCCAGGTCGCGTTCGGTCTGGGACATTGCGCTCCCCCCTACTGGGTGATCTAACGGCACGCAAGTTTGTCTTCGGCTCCAAAGCTGTACCACTCATTATAGCACAAATCCGCGCCCCGCCTGCAATTGAGGATTATGTCCAATCGAACGACAACAAACCGCAGGCGTCGGCGCCTGCGGCCGTCTGGAAGCGTATTCCCGCGCCGGATTCGCGCGATTGATGGCGAGGCCTAGCCCTTCATGCCCGATCGGCTTGCCAGTCGTCGCCCTCGTTTGCCAATATCCACCCGAAATGCCGCAAGGTCGACAGGGGCGCGTACTCCCGGTTGCCGATCGAGAGCAGCTCTGCGGCCCCTCCCTCCCATGCGAGACGATGACCCCGCTCCAGCATCAATTCGCCGGCCGCGGGCGTCGAAGCCGGGGCTGCCAGCCGCGCCGGCTCGCCCTCCGCCAGCTTCAGCGTATGCGTCTTGTCGTCCCACTCGGTCCGGTAGCCGGCCGTCCGCAGCGCGGCCGCGTCGAAGTAGAGGGTGCCCCGGTAGCGGACAAGCGGCACCCGGGGGCCGTCCAGGTCGAGCATGCCCGCCGGCTTGTCCGGCATCCGCGCGAATTCGCTCTTCACCGGACGTCCGGCGATCGCCTGCTTGTGCAGGCCGCGTTCGTCCAGGACCACCTTCCCCCCGACGACCACGTAGCGGATGCCCGTCGACGTCAGCTCCGGCCTCTCCACCGTCGACCGGTCGCTCACCTTTCCGGCGTCGAAGACGACGAGGTCCGCATCCATGCCTCGAGCAATCCGCCCCTTCTTGCGCATCGCGGGCACCTGCCGCTCCAGCCGCTGGGCGGGCATGAGCGACATTTTGGCGATCGCGTCCGTCAGCGTCAGCACCTGATGCTCTCGCACATACAAGCCCAGCGTGCGGGCGAACGTCCCCGAAGCGCGGGGATGGTTGTTGTTGCCCGGCTCGAGGATCGCGTCGCTGCCGATCATGACGAACGGCGCCGTCAGCGAGTCGTCGATATCCGACTGCGGGATCGCGTAGGCGACGGCGAGCTTGCCCTGCTTGCGGAACTCGCCGAATGTCGTCGCCGTCAGCCGGTCCCGCGTCCCGGCGATCTGCAGATCGTGATAGGTGATGCGGAACCTCCGCTGCCAGCCGTCGTCGAAGCGCGCCGAGTTCAGATACGTCCCCCAGTAGTCATACGGGTAGGTGCAGGCGGTGATGTCGAGCCCCTCCTGCCTGGCCGCGTCCAGCATGCCGAGCGACTGCTTCATCGAAAAGGTGCCGCCGGTGCTGTTGATGTGGTCGACGTGCACGGAGGCGCCCGTCGTGCGGGCATAGCCGATGATTTCGTTGATGGCGTCCATATTCGTTCCCGGCTCCTCCATATCGGAGTAGCGCGCGTGGAAGTATACCGGCACGTTGTATTTGTAGGCGAGCTTCATGAGCGGCACGATCTCCGACGCCCCGATGCCGGGCACGTACTCCAGGCTGAACGAGATGCCGAGCACCCCGTCGTTCAGTGCCTGCTCCGCTTCGCGAACGAGCTTGGCCGTCTGCTCCGGCGTCGCCGGCTGATAGAGGCCGATGCCGAGCTTGTTGCGGGCCTTCGTGTAGAAGAAGGATGCCCCGTAATGGAGCGGCGGGCGGCTGCGCTCGTAATAGGGGTACCATTTGCGCGGGGAGTCCGTGCCCCCGTGCATGGCGATGTTGGAGGTGACGCCGTCGGCGATCTTATTCCACACGCCGAGCGGATTGGGATCGTAGGACAGGTTGTCGATAAAGCCGGGGGAAACGACAAGCCCGGTTGCGTCGAGGACGCGGCGCCCCTTCAAGGGCTTATCCGTGACGAGGGCGATCCGACCGCCCTCCACCCCCACGTTCAGTCCCGTCCGGTCGAGCTGCGTCTCGGGATTGACGACCCGACCGTTCCGAATGACGAGGTCGTACGTCCGCGCGAGCTCCGCCGCGGCCGGACGGTCGATGCCGTCGGCCCCAGCCGGCGCCGTTCCGCCATCTGCCGAGACGCCGTTTTCCCGGATCGTCCCGCTTGCCCCCTGTGGTTTGCCCGCATGCCGCGCGGCGGCCTCCGGGCGTCTCGCGGCCGTTTCCGCCGGGCCGAAGAGGCTGAGCATAAGCCAGCCGGCCCCGGCGAGGAAAACGGCGGCCAATCCCGCGCCCAGCGCGAGGTTCTTTTTGCGTTTGTTCGTATGGTCTGCGGTCATCTTGAGCCTCCAGCGTGTGCCCGTTCGCGCTCGGACGGGTCTCTCTATGGAGCGGAACCGCGCTGCCCGCGGGAGGACATGCGCCACTCGCAGCTAGCGCGATGGCGGATTCCCGCGGGCATTTCGGTCCCGCAACGCGGAGGCGGCAGCCCCGGATCGGGGCTGCCGCCAACCTTTTCCATATTTACGCTTCCCGTTTTACCCGTTTTTCATCCGTTTGGAACGGGAGCAGGAGACTCTCGCAGTAATCGATGATGTCGCTTCGGCGAACGATGCCGATAAACGTGTTCATGTCGTCGACGACCGGCACAAAGTTCTGGGTCTTGGCGAGGGAAATCAGGTCCTCCATGTTCGCGTCGATGCGTACGGCGCGATTGTTCAGGCGCAGGGAGATTTCCGACAGTGCGACCCGATGGGTATGATCGAAAGAAAGTTCGGTATGGCTTCTCATGTACCACAGCAAATCGCCTTCCGTGACGGTACCCACGTATTTGCCGTCTTCGCTGATGACGGGAACGGCCGTATAGCGGTGGCGCTCCATCTTCTCCAGCGTCTGGCGCAGCGTGGCGTTTTCCGGCAGGCAGACTACCTCCTGCTTGGGCAGAAGGAAAAACGCGATATTCATCTTTTTCCTCTCCTCCAGCACGATTGCAGCATCTCCTCGGCTTCCGGTGAAGTCGGATAAGTCGGACGGACTCGCCCGCTCCGTTGGCCGATCCCCATTATACCACGCGAGACCTTGGCAACACCACGGCCTCGCGTCGCGGAGGACGGACGCCGCGTTTAGGCGCCTTGAGCTGTGGCCGTCGCTCCCGGCACCATCAGCTCGGACATGGGCGTATCCGCGTCCAGCCATTGGCTGATGGTCGCCCGTACGTCCGCCAAGTCTTTCTCGTCCGCCAAATAGTACCAGAGGTTCTGGGCGCCCATGCGCTTGCCCGTTCCTTTGAGCGTGTAGCTCTGGATGTGGTGGTCGGTTTGCAGGAATTGCTTGGCGAGTTCCGACAGCTCGGACGGCGTCAAGTCGGTACGGAAGTTCTCGCCGACGATATCCAGCAGATCCGGGATCTTGTTCCATTGTTGAAGCGAGGAAGCTTTGTGCATCAACGACTCTAGAAAGACGCGATTGCGCTCGGTCCGCGCCATGTCGCCGCCCGCGTCTTCACGGTAACGGACGTAGTTCAGCGCTTCCTGGCCGCTATAGCTGTCTTTGTTGGCTTTAACGACGAACTTTTCGTGGTCCTTGCCCTTGTTCACGATGTCCTTGCCGATCGGCAGCGGGATGCCCCCGAGCGTGTCGACCGCCTTCACGAAGCCCTGAAAGTTGATCGACGCGTAGTGGGCGACCGGCGCGCCCAGCAGCTCCTTCACGCTGTTGACCGCCATCTCCGCCCCGCCGAACGCGTAGGCGTGCGTGATTTTGTCCTGCTTGTTCTTGCCCACGATTTCGGTGTACGTATCTCGGGGAATCGACACCATGAGCACGTTGCCGTCCTTCGGCCGCACGACCGTGTAGATCATCGTGTCCGAGCGGCCCCGCTCCGCAGACCGGGCGTCTACGCCGAGCAGCAGAAGGCTGAACGGCTCCTGCACGGCCGGCGTTTCCGAAGGCGTCGGCGACCCGCCGTTGATCGGCGCGTAAGAGTCGGCCAACTTGGCCTCCACTTGCTTGGACAGGAAGGCGTCGTACCCCCATGCGGCCAGGGCGCCCCGGTTGGCGTAACCGATCCCGGCCGCCGCCAGGAGCAGGACGAGCACGCTGAGCAGCGTTACAGTAAGTTTGCGATGTTTATTCATGATGCTATGGCCTCTTTCCTTATGCGTAGTTTTGCCGTCGTATTCATTACGATAGAGCCGCGCGAATTGTTACAAACAGATTACAGAAGCGCAGCCGGATGTTGCCGCCGTTTCCAGTCGCCGCCTTTGCGCCCTCCTTCGCCCTTCTCCATCCATCTTCGCCCTTCCGCCAATGCCCGCTTGATAAATCGGCCGCATTTCGGCTATACTGAGTGGCAAATGATATCGACAAACGGCCTGTGAAGAGCATCCAACTCGGAGGCGTTTTCGTTAAAGGGACCTTCCCGGTCTCTCAAGTCAACCGGCACCGCCCGTTATTGCGGAACCAAGGCGGATCGAACGCTCGCGCGTTCGGTCAAGTTGGGTGGCACCGCGAGCAAGAGCGCTCCTCGTCCCAAACGGATGAGGGCGCTCTTTGTGTTTTTCGCCATTGAATACGGGAAAAGGAGCGGTGCAGCATGTTGGATTTGAAGTGGATCAGATCGCACGTAGAGGAGGTGCAGCGGGCGGCGGATCGCAAGCATATCGATCTGTCGGTAAAGGAGGTGCTGGCGCTGGACGACCGGAGACTCGATCTACTGGCCGAGGTGGAGGAGCTTCGGAGACGGCGCAACGAGGCTTCGAAGCGCATCGAGGCGTGGAGACGGAGCGGCGAACGCGAGGCGGCTGAGCAGGCGCAAGCCGAGGTTGCCGCCTCGAAGGCGAAGCTGGGCGAGGCCGAAGTCGCCCTTCGCGAGGCGGAAGGCGAGCTGCAGGCGCTGCTCCTCCGCGTGCCGAATCCGGTATCGCCCGATACGCCGGACGGCGAGTCGGACGCCGATAACGTCGAGCTCAGGCGGGTCGGCGAGCCGCCGGCGTTCGATTTTCCCTATCGCGACCATGTCGCGCTGGGCGAGCTGCACGGCATGCTCGACCTGGCAAGGGGCGTCAAGACGTCGGGCAGCCGGCACTATTATTTGACGGGTACGGGGGCGCTGCTCCATCGCGCCGTCCAGCAGCTTGCCGTCGATCTGCTGCTCCGCAAAGATTACGTCCTGATGGACGTTCCCCTTATCGTACGCGGCGAGGCGCTGACGGGCACCGGCTTCTTCCCGCTCGGCCGCGATCAGGTGTACCGGCTGGACGAAGAGGACCAGTGGCTCGTCGGCACGTCGGAAGTGTCGCTCGTCTCGTACTTCGCGAACGAGGTGCTGGATCTCGCGCGGCCGATCCGGCTGGCGGCTGCTTCGAGCTGCTTCCGCAGCGAAATCGGGTCGGCCGGCCGGGACGTCCACGGCCTCTACCGCGTCCATCAATTCGCCAAGGTCGAGCAGGTCGTCCTTTGCGAAGCGGATCCGGCCGTGTCGGATGCGATGCTGAGCGAGATTACCGCCCATGCGGAGGAGCTTCTCCGGCTGCTGGAGCTGCCCTACCGGGTCGTCGCCGTTTGCGCGGGCGATATGTCGCAGAAGACGTACAAGCAATACGACATCGAGACGTGGATGCCGAGCCGCGGCACGTACGGAGAGACCCATTCGGCATCGAATCTGCACGACTTTCAGGCGCGTCGTTCACGCATCCGCTATCGGACGCCGGAGGGCAAAACGGCGTACGCCCACACGCTGAACAACACGATGGTGGCCACGCCCCGCATCCTCATTCCGCTCCTGGAAGTGCATCAGGCGGCGGACGGATCGGTCCGCATTCCGCCCGCTTTGCGACCCTATCTGAACGGCATGGAGCGGATTGCCCCTCCGATACCTGGCACCACTTCGGAAGACTAAGTAATATGTAGTGTTACTAAGTGGTATATAGAAACACAAAGAAATACCCGACCTCGCCAAGAACTCCTTGGTAGGGTCGGGTATTGTCTTCTGATCGAAATCAGGTCCAAGAGGCGATATCGTCGTCGTCGATGTCGTCGGAAGACGGCGAATCGGGCTCGTTTGGCGTCGAAAAAGAGGGAGCAATTGTCGAATCCGAAGCGGTCGCCGGGCCGGTAGCCGATTCCGAGGCCGATGCGGAAGACGACGATGGAGCGGGAGCCGCCTGAGCGGCAGCCGCCTCGGAAGCGCCGGCTGCGATTTCCGCCGCCGAAGAAGCGGTGGAGGAATCGGATGCCGAGGAGGCAGCGGCGGCTGGCGACGTGGAGGCGTCGGAGGACGAAGCGTCGCCAACGGGAGACGGCGATTCGTCCAGGGCGTCCAGCGTGGCCCGCTCGGCGGGGATGCACGTCTGCAGATTGCGGACGCCGTGCTGAAGCACCTCGTTCTCGATGAGGTAGCGGAGCGAGTCCATCAGATTCGTTTGCGCATTGATCCACGCCATGACGGACGCGTGCTCGGTTTTGCGGGTTTTCAGGCTGATATTCTCGCCCGGTTGCTTGGCTTTCTTCACGACATGGTCACCTTCCAAGCTTCATTCAAGTAAAAACGGCTTTGACGTCTTCCCAGACGGCAATACGTTTTTATCGGAGACGGATCAGTGAAGGATAGGTGAACTTATCCTTTCTGATCCGTCAAGTAAAAACGGCGGCGCCGTCTTCGCGGAAAAGGAAGAAGGCGGCGCGTTTTTAATCGGCGGTCGCGCGGACCGGATCAGGCCGGCTGAACGGTTTTGCTTTTCAGCGCTTCGTAGATCTTGCCGCGGGCGAAGGCGTCTAGGCCCATCGCGTTCAACTGGACGGCGTACTCCGCTGGTATGTAGAGCAGCTTCATCTCGCGCTCCTCGCAGATCGTCTTCAGCTGCGGATAGAGGAAGGAGCGCATGAGGATGCTGCCGCCGCCGTAGACGCAGATGACGTCGATCTCATTGCGGGCGCGAGTCAGCTGGCGCTGGACGTGCTGCATGATCTGCCGCCCCTGCGTCTCGAGCGGGCGCTTCAGCGTCTTGATGGCGCGAGCATGGTATTTGTGCTTCGCATTCTTGATCACGTCGCTGAAGAACTGGCGCGGGCTATCCGGCAGCTTGATCAGCTTGTTGAAGTCGGGCAGGGCTTCCTCGAGCGCGTAGCCGACGCCGTGATGGCTGCCGTGCACGAACTGGCGGAGGAACTTGTTACCCTCGGTAATCGGGTACTCGGTGGAGCCGTCGCCAATGTCGACATGCAGGATGCGCTTGTCTTTAAAGTAGCTGCCGTTGAACTTTTTGGCATCTAGCTCGTACGCTTCGGCGAAATCCTTGAAGATGTCGCCGGACCGCCAGCTGCCCTCCGTATCCTTCTGCAGGGTGAAGATGACCGATGTCGCCTCGGGGACGACCTTCGTATAGACGAAGGCGATCTTGACCGAGACGCGGTGAATGCCGAGATGGACGGTCACGTGATGGGTGCCGTTCATGTACCGCTTCTCGAACTTGGCCGCGTTCTCGTCGGTATGCTGCGTCACCGGCAGCGCGGCGGCCATGTCGGCGTCGACCTCCACGACGTCCGGGAGCTTCTTCTCCTCTTCATACGCCTTTTGGACCGCCACGGCGGCGATCTGCGCCAGCGTATTGACGATCGGCAAATCCATGTCGGACTTCAGATCGATGCCGATCTGCAGGTTGTCCAGAATCTCGCCGCTCTCCAGCGCGAACTTGCCGATATAGTACATCCCGGGTCGCGCCGCGGGAGAGTCGACGGTGACGACGAGCTGCTCCTGCAGATTTTTGATGAAGCTTTCCGGCGCCTGCTCTTCGCTCCACGGGAGCGTATCTACTGTGCAATTCACGTTCGGCTGCTGGACGAGCCTGCCGTCGATGATCAGATCGTGTTCACTGTTCCCATTGTCGTTGCCTACAAAAAAGTGGTATTTCATCCGGTTATCCTCCTTTTTGTATGGGGTAGGGTGGGTTGCGGTCGCAGCTGGTACTACCTAGCCTCACATTCGATTACCAAGCCATACGTTATTAAAAGTTCCCGCTTCTTTGCCGTTCTCCTGCCTCTCGGGCGCTAAGTGAGGAAGTTCTAATCTGACGACTGGATGCGACAGCTAATGGAAAGAAGATCTGCCAAATTTCGCGCTAAAACGGCTTGGATCACCCGTCCGTGCACCGCTCCCGTACGAACTGGATGAACGTCCGCACATGGTAGGACAGCGTGTCCTCCTTGCGATAAGCGAGGCAGACGAAGCGGCTTCTCACCTTGCCGGGCAATTCTCTGGCCGCCAGCTCTCCCTCTGCGACTTCCTTCTCTACGCTCCGCCAAGGCAGTATGCCGATCCCGATGCCGTGCTTCACCGACTCTTTGATCGTCTCGATCGCGCCGAGCTCCATCCGGATCTGCCATTTCAAACCGTTCTCGCTCGCCCATCGCTCGGACAGCTCCCGCGAAGTCGATCCCTGCTCGTGAACGAGAAAAGGCGCATCCAGCAAGTCCTCGACCGCGAGCCGATCGAGCCGCGCCAGCGGATGGCCGATCGGCAGCACGAGCATCAGATCGTCCTGTACGAGCGGAACGACATGGAGCCCCTCGGCCGTCGGGTCCAGCAGCGAAACGACCGCCACGTCGACTTCGTAATCCCTCAGCAACCCCAGGATCGCGCCGGCCTGCTTGACCGTGAGAGTCGGGATAACCTGCGGGTAATTCGACTGGAATTCCGCCAGATAAGGCGGCATGAAATAGGTCGCGGGCGTATAGCTCGCTCCGATCTTGAGCGGTCCCCTCCCCTGCTCCCGATGCTCGGTCATCAATCGATCGGCCTCGTCCAGCAGGGCGCATACCCGTCTGGCATAAGGGAGCAGCGTCTGTCCCGCGTCGGTCAGCTGCATCTGCCGCGTATGCTTGCGAAACAGCTCGACGCCGAGCGTCTCCTCCAGCTTTTTGAGATGAAAGCTAACCGTCGGCTGCTTGAGCCGCATCTCCGATGCCGCTTCCGTCAAAGTCCCGTAACGGGCGGCGTTCGCGAATACGCGCAGCTGCTGAATGTTCATCGGCCATCCCTCCACGCCTAATATAGATAACATCTATGATTATATCAATAGGCATAGATGTTATTTAACACAAAGGCGCACGAAGTTTAACCCGATCCTGACAGTCCTCTCTTATGCTGGTGAAGTACAAAAGAAGTCCATGGGAGGGTTCAACCAACATGTCACAGATCCAGCTCAACCGCAAAAGAATGCTTGCCGCGCTTCTCGTCGCGGCCACCGCGCTTGCGACGTCAGCCTGCGGCAACAATGGCGAAGCCGACGGCAACGCCTCGCCCACCTCTTCCGCCTCCGACACCTCGTCCGAAGGCGCCGCGCCTTCGGCCTCTCCAAGCGACAGCCCCGCGCCGTCCAAATCGGACGAGCCCCTTGTCGTTTATCTGAACGACTTCGACGAGATCATCAAACCCATGTTCGAAGAAGCGACCGGGTACAAGCTCGAGCTCGTCACGGGCAACGGCGCCGAGATCTCCTCGCGCCTCGAAGCGGAGAAGGGCAACCCGCATTGGGACGTCGTCTGGATGGACGCCATGCCCACGATCAACCAGATGGGCAAATCCGGCCAGCTGCTGGAAGGCTGGACGCCGAGCGATCTCGGCAACCTGACCGACTTCGCCAAGTCGCTGGTGCCCGCCAATCTCTCCTACTTCCCGACCGGCGCCCACGCGGCTTCCGTCATCGTCTACAATACGAAGGCCTTTAACGCGGATACCGCGCCGAAGACGTGGGCCGATCTGGCAGACGCCAAGTTCAAGGGCACCGTCGGCATGGCCGACCCGGCCGTGGCCGCGCCCGCGTATCCGTTCGTGGCCTGGTTCTTCCAATCTCAAGGGATGGACGGCGGCAAGGCGTACTTCGAAAGCTTGATCAAAAACGGCCTGCGCGTCTACCCCAAAAATCCGAACGTCGCCAAAGCGCTGACCGGCGGCGAGATCAAGGCTGCCGCGCTTCAGGAGAGCAACGCCTACGCCCTGAAAAACGCGGGCGAGCCCGTCGACATCGTTTGGCCGGCTGAAGGCGCGCCCGCTTCGGTCCGCGTAGCCGCCATTCAAAAGAACACGAAGCATGCCGACGCGGCCAAGGCGTTCGTTGAATTCCTGCTGGATTCGAAGACGCAGCAGTCACTGATCGAAAACGGCGAGGAGAGTTACTTCCAGCCGTCCGCCAAGGACGTCGCCGCGAAGCAGGACCGTTCTCCGGACGCGAAGCTTGTTGTCGCGGAAGCCGACTGGGCCGGTGAGCATGAGGGCGAAATCAAGCAATGGTTCGCCGACCAAGCGGTGAAGTAAGCGATGCTACGCTCGTTTGCGGGCAGGAACCGGATGGGCTGGCTCGTGCTGGCCGTCCTGTTCCTGCTTATCCTGCTTCCGCTGACCGCCGTCGTCATCCAGGTGCTGCTGCCCGGCGTCTTTTTCGGCCAATGGGTCATCGGCGATCTTTCGCTGCTCCTCGACGTATTCCGCAGGCCGCTCTGGCGGGTCTCGCTCCAGCATTCGGTTACGCTCGGACTGGGCACGACGCTGCTCGGCACCGCCCTGGGCATCGCGCTCGCCATGGTGCGGGCCCGCTGGACGTTCCCGACGGCGCGCTTGCTCGATATGACCGTTTGGCTGCTCATCATCACGCCGTCCTTTATCCTGGCGCAGGGCTGGGTCATGTTCGCCTCCGCCGACGGCATCGCGGCGCAGTGGTTCGGCTGGACGGGGCTGCACCGGCTCGTCTTTACACCGGCGGGGCTCATCGCCATCATGACGCTCAGCAAATTTCCGCTTGCTTATTTGACGGTCTATACGGCTCTCGAGTGGAAGGTCGAACGCCTGAGCGAAGCGGCCCGGCTGTCCGGAGGCTCGCCGTGGACCGTGTGGCGCACGATCCAGGCGCCGCTGCTGCTGCCCGCCTTCTTCTCCGGCGCGATGCTCGTCTTTATGGATACCGTCGGAGACTTCGGACTGCCCGCTTCCATCGCGACCGTATTCCGTTTCCCGACGCTGCCTTATTCCATTTACACCGCGTTGTACACGTCGCCGATCCGCTTCGATATGGCCGGCGCGCTGTCCTTTTACCTCGTTCTGCTCATCGCGCTCGCCATGAGCGTCCAGCTGTACGCGATGCGCAAAAGCCGGTTCGACTTCCTGTCCGGCCGCGCCACCCGAGCCAATGCCCGTAAGCCCGTCAAAGGCGCCTCGATTCTGGTCGTCTGCAACGTGGCGTTTCTGGCCGTCGTGCTCGGCATTCCTTTCGGCTCCAATCTGCTGATGTCCGTCACCGGCAACGGCGGCGGCATCACGTTGAAATATTATCGCGCCCTGTTCGCGGGAGACGGCAATCTGGCCAGCGGTTTAGCGCATTCGCTCGAGATCGCCGCGGTGGCGGCCGTCATCGGCCTCGTCGTCGGCTTCCTGGTCGCCTATGTGCTCACCTACTCGCAGTTCAAGCTGCGCAAAGCGATCGACGTCATCTCGCTGGTCTCGCTCGCCGTCCCCGGCATCGTGCTCGGCATCGGCTACATCTTCATCTGGAACCAAAAGTGGCTTCAGTCGATCGGACTGCTGCTGTACGGCACGCCATGGATTCTGATCCTCGCCAGCGTGGCGGGCGCGATCCCCGTCATCACGCGGGTCGTCGTCGGCGCGATGGCTAAGGTGCCGCAGCAGCTGCTCTCCGCCGCCCAGGTACAGGGCGCCACGTTCCGTCAGCGGGTCGCCACCGTTCTCGCGCCGTTGATCAAGAGCGCTCTGCTCTCGGCCGCGCTGGCCGCCTTCGGCGCGAGCGTATTCGATCTCGCCATCGCTTCGGTCCTGTATCCGCCGAATTTCATGACGCTGCCCGTGGTCATCAACAAAGCGTTCGAAAACCTGAAGTTCAGCTATGCCGCGGCGGCGACGCTGACCGGCGGCGGCATCGTCATCGCCATCATCGTCGCGCTGGAGCTGTTGTTCAAGCCCAAGAAACGATCAAGGAGAGCTTCCATATGACTCCCATTCTAGAAATCGAACGCCTCGGCAAGTCCTATGGCGCCCAATACGCGCTCCGGGAAATCAGCTTCGCCGTTCACCCGGGCGAAATCATCAGCGTGCTCGGCCCTTCCGGCTGCGGCAAGTCGACCTTGCTCCAGCTGATCGCGGGGCTGGCGCAGCCGGATGCGGGAGAAATCCGGCTGCGCGGGACGACGGTCGCCTCCGCCGCCCGCATGGTCCCGCCGGAGAAACGCCGGATCAACATGGTGTTCCAGGACTACGCCCTATGGCCGCACATGAGCGTCTACGAGAATATCGCGTACGGGCTTCGCAGACAGCGTACGCCGAACGCGGCGATCCGGACCAAGATCGCCGAGCTCGTCCAATTGCTGCGTCTGCAAGGCCTGGAGGAGCGTGTGCCTCCCCAGCTGTCCGGCGGCCAGCAGCAGCGCGTGGCGATCGCGCGGGCGCTGGCGACCCAGCCCGACCTGCTCCTGCTCGACGAGCCGTTGTCCAATCTCGACATGCGGCTGCGGATCGAGATGCGGACGGAGATGGCTTATCTGTTCCGCCAGCTCGGGACGACGGTGTTCCACGTGACGCACGATCCGGACGAAGCGTTCGCGATGGCCGATCGGCTCGTCATCATGCGCACGGGCGCGATCGACCAGATCGATACGCCGCAGACCTGCTACCATCGTCCCGCCACCCGCTCCGCGGCCATGCTGCTGGGCGCCGGCAATCGCCTCGTCGGTCAGCCGGCGAGCTCGGACAGCCGCCCCTCGATCCGGATCGGCGGCGCGACGCTCGCGGGCATCGCTCCCGGCGCTGCGCCGGGAGATTCGGCGCCGCCGGCGGAGCTGCTCTTCCGCCCGGATGCGGCCGTCTGGCAGGCCGCGTCCGACGTCGGGGACGCTGCGGCCGCAACGCGGCTAGAGACTGCCGCCGCAGCGGAATCCGCCGCGGACGCCCATCCTCCGCTGTTCGATGCGGCCCCGCTTCCCTCCGCGAACCGACTGCCGGTCGTCATCGTTCACAGCGTGTTCGAAGGGAAGCGCTGGCGCGTGCTCGCGAACGCAGAGGACGGCCAAAAGCTGAGCTTTCTGCACGATGCCATGCTGGAGTCCGGCCGCCGGGGAAGCCTCCTCCTCCCCGTCGCCGATACGTTCCTCTATCCGCCCGAATCCTGAAAGGTTGGTCGCCATGTCAAGACTATTCGCGATTTCCGACATCCATGGACATGTCGAAGGTGCCCGACGCCTGTTGGAGTACGCCCGTTATGCGCCCGACACGGACACGCTCGTCCTGCTGGGAGACTTCATCGATCGCGATCCCGCTTCTTGGAAGTCGCTGGCCTATATCCGCTCGCTAGCCGACCAAGGCGCGATCGCGATCGCGGGCAATATGGAACGGCATATGCTCGAATCCGTCCGCAAGGATCCGTCGCTGTCGGCAGCGTTCGCCGAGGATCTTCGCTTTCTTTCCGAGCTGCCGCTCTATTTCAAGCAGGAGCCCTACTTGTTCGTTCATGCCGGCATCCGCCCGGGCGTATGCCTGGAGCAGCAATCCGGCGCGGACCTCACGGGAATCCGCCAGGATTTCTGGGGCAGCGATGCCCGCCTCCCCTGTACCGTCGTCTTCGGCCATACGCCCACCCGACAGATCGGAGCAAAGCCCGGCGAGCTATGGCAAGGCCTCGATCGGCTCGGGATCGATACGGGCGCCAAGCACGGATTGCGCCTCACGCTGGTGGAGCTGACCGGGCGTCTCGCCTACTCCTGCACGACGAGCCTTTCCGATCTGTACGGCGATCTCCGCATGGACCGGTTCGCTTGAGGCAACCAAAAAGGTCCCGCTTTCTTCTAACGAGGAAGGCGAGACCTTTTTCTGTACAAAAAGAAATCCCCTGCCGCCCTCCGCAAAGTGAAGGGGCAGGGGATTCCGTATGCCAGTCCGATTACTCGGTGGTGTAAGGCAGCAGAGCCATTTGGCGGGAGCGCTTGATCGCTACCGTCAGCATGCGCTGATACTTGGCCTTCGTACCGGTAACGCGACGCGGAAGGATCTTGCCGCGTTCGCTGATGAACTTGCGGAGCAAGTCCAGATCCTTGTAATCGACGTGAGTAATCTTGTTTACCGTGAAGTAGCAAACTTTGCGGCGCTTGTTGCGACCGCGGCGGAACTTGCGGGGCTCGCGTTGTTCGCGGCCTTCTCCGCCCCCACGGTTCTCGCGAGGAGCACGCTCTTCACGAGCCGCTGGTGCTGCTTGTTGTTCGCTCATTTATTCTCCGTCCTTTCCTGCCTTAGAATGGCAAATCATCGTCCGATATATCAATCGGTCTGCCGTCATCGGCGAATGGATCCGCGTTGTTCCCGCTGCTTCGAGATCCGGAATTGCGGTTCGTGTTGCCGCCGCCATATCCGCCACCGCCGTTTCCGCCGGCGTTGCCGCCGCTGTTGCCTCCGCCGTACTCGTCCCGTCCGGCCGATCCGCTTTCGCGGTTCGGGGATTCGAGGAAGCGCACGTTGTCGGCGATGACTTCGGTCACGTAGACCCGGCGTCCTTCGTTATTCTCGTAGTTGCGCACTTGGATGCGGCCTTCTACGGCGGCCAGGCGGCCTTTCCGAAGGTAATTCGCGCAAGTCTCGGCCAGTTGGCGCCAAGTTACGATCGGGATGAAGTCCGCCTCGCGTTCGCGTTCTCCTCCGCCGGAATCCCGGGAGAAGGGGCGGTCGACAGCCAGCGTAAATTGGGCTACGGCCACGCCTGCAGGCGTGTAACGAAGCTCGGGATCCTTGGTTAAGCGTCCGATCAGAATGACACGGTTCAACATTGTCGGTTCCCTCCCACGCATAGACGACTCAAACGGCGTTGTCCGCCGGTCTGTCCTGTGCTGCTTAAGCTACGTCGCGTACGACCATGTGACGAATGACTTCGTCCGAGATCTTCAGTACGCGCTCCAACTCGGTCACTACGTCAGGCGTAGCGGCGAAATGGACCAGCACATACGTCCCGTCGCGGTGCTTGTTGATCTCGTAAGCGAGGCGTTTCTTGCCTTGTACCTCGTGCTTCGTGATCTCTCCGCCGTTCGCGATGATGCCTTGGAATTTCTCCACGACAGCTTGAACGGTTTCTTGTTCCACGTCCGGACGGATGATGTACATCAACTCATAGTTGCGCATCT
The DNA here is from genome assembly GCF_020731285.1 of Cohnella baijiui. GTDB lineage: Bacteria > Bacillota > Bacilli > Paenibacillales > Paenibacillaceae > Cohnella. The sequence continues at coordinate 30,502 of NZ_JAJFOW010000045.1, read as the reverse complement.
TCCGTTCACCTCCTTTTGGTCTTTGGCCCCCCGCTTTGCATACCGTTGGAACCTGTCCACGGCCGAGGAGCAAGGAGTATGCATTGAATTGCATACCTAAATACTTTATCACACTGGGCGGAATACCGCAAGGAAATTCCCGCAACACTAAGGCCCGGGAGGTGATCAGCAATGGGCGAGCAATCCGAATTCGAACCGGGCGACCGTGCGCCGAACGACGGCGAATACATCGAGATCGGCGAGGCTTCTTTCCATACCGGTATTCAAAATCCGAAGCGCATCACGCTCTCGCGCGGCGACCGTTTTCCCGAGACGTCGAACCATCGGCGCAAGTGGAAAAAATTCAATCAGTAAGGGCGCATAAGCCGAGCCGAGTCGGGTCATTCTATTTATCGGCGACGAACAGAGAGGTGTGGTTCCATTGAACCATTGTAGGCAACAGCCGAAAGAAGACGCGTTCCAGACGGAGTAGGAAGCGAGGCGTTGTGCTAAAGACACCTGTCTGTAACACACAACATCGCGTAAGCGATCCGAGTACCGAAGCGCTGGCGCAAGGGCGAGCCTGACGCTGGTCGTCACGGCAGCATTGCGCACGAACAGCAACGTTGGTAACGATTAGACTTCGACTTCCAAGTAACGTCGCCCGGAGGGCCCCGATGTGGGCCCTTCGTCATCTTTTCGGACCTTGGCTCCTTTTGCCGCGCGTACCCGTCACCGCCACTCGTCTGTCCTTTCTCCAAGACTTGGGCGGCACCGCGGTTTGAAGGTGCCTTTCAAAATATGGTACCCTTAAAGAAAGACCGCACACGAGAAAGGGGCTGGCCAGATGAACCACTTCGCACATTCCCGGAAGCTGATGTCTGCGCTCGGCCTGCTCTGGGTAGTCGTGCTGCTCTACGCCTTTCTGCACCCTTCGGTTCCGGGCAACTATCAGATGTCCGCGTTCCAGCCGCATCACGCGCACGCTTCCGAGATGGAGCGCGAGGTCGGCCCGCACCAATCCGACGGAGGCATCCACAAGATGGAGCGCAGAGTAACGCTGCCCTTGCTCGTCTTCGCCATGCTCTTCGCACTCGCGAAGCTCATCGTCCTTATCCCTTCCCCTACCACGAATACGGCCAAGTTCGATTACCTGATCCGCCGTATCCGGCTGCTGCTGCCCCTCAAATTTACCTCAACCTTCGTGGATGTTCGAGCCGAACTCGTTCGTCTTTCTTAATCCATTTCCACGGAGGTATCCCGACTATCATGAACATCCGCGAATCCGATCTGCCGGGCATCGGCAGAAAGTATCAACTGCAAGCGCGCTCCGGCGACAAGCTGGTCGTCATCATCCATGACGACGGACGCCGCGAGTTTTACCACTTCGACCACGAGGACCCGGCGACAGCATCTCCACGGTTTCGCTCGACGACGACGAGGCGCGTCTGCTCGCCGCGATCGTGGGCGGCATGACCTACAAGCCCAAAGCGCTCGAGACGATTGAGGTCGCCCTGGACGATCTGATCATCGAATGGTACAAAGTCGAGCCGGGCGCCAAAGCCATCGGCCGCACCGTCGGCGAGCTCGACATCCGTCAGCGCACCGGCGCTTCGGTGATCGCCATTGTCGAAGCGAGCGGGGAAAAACGCATCGCTCCGGGTCCGGAATGCACCGTCAAAGCCGACGCCACCTTCGTCGTGGCCGGAGACCGTCCCAGCTTGAAAAAGATCAAAACCCTGCTTTCCAACGGGGGTGATTGATCGGAATGGATCATATGGTACTTGAAGTCGGGCTTGCCATCGCGTTGATTGCGGCGGCAGGGCTGATCTCTTCAAAGCTCCGTTTTTCGGTGGTTCCCTTTTATATTTTGATCGGCATGGCCGTAGGCCCCCACGCCCCCCATTTCTGGCATTTGGACTTCCGCTTCATTCACAGCGAATCGCTCATCGAATTTATGGGCCGGATTGGCGTGCTTTTCCTACTGTTCTACCTGGGCCTGGAATTCTCGGTCGGCCGGCTCGTAAAGTCGGGACGTTCCATCGCCGTCGGCGGGTCGATCTATATCGGCATCAACTTTACGCTCGGCATCCTGTTCGGCTGGGCCGTCGGCATGCCCTTCATGGAGATGCTCGTGATCGCGGGCATTACGACGATCTCTTCAAGCGCCATCGTGGCCAAAGTGCTCGTCGACCTCAAGCGAACGGCCAATCCGGAGACCGAGATGATCCTCGGCATCATCATGTTCGAGGACGTCTTCCTGGCCGTGTACTTGTCTATCCTCTCGGGGCTCGTGCTCAGCGGCTCCACGTCCCTTGTCGGCATTCTCACCTCCGCCGGGATCGCGCTCGGCTTCATGCTCGCTCTCTTGATTCTCGGCCGCAAGGCTGTCCCCTTGTTGAACCGCGCCCTTAACATTCGCAGCAATGAGCTGTTCGCGCTCGTGGTGTTCGCAGGCTTGTTCCTCATCGCCGGCCTCTCGGAGACGGTGCACGTCGCCGAAGCGATCGGCGCCCTGCTGTTCGGGCTCATCATCGCGGAAACGGAGCATATGAAGCGCGTCGAGCATCTCATCCTGCCATTTCGCGACTTTTTCGGCGCTTTGTTTTTCTTCGGCTTCGGCCTCACGATCGATCCGCTCGCGCTCGGCGGGGCGGTTTGGCTGTCGCTCGGCGCCGTCGTCCTGACGCTGATCGGCAATTTCGCGGCCGGCATGCTCGCGGGACGCAGCGCGAAGCTGTCGCCCAAGGCGTCCGCCAACATCGGCCTTACGATCGTCTCGCGAGGGGAATTTTCCATTATCGTCGCCAACATCGGCAAAGCGGGCGGCCTGCTCGCCATCTTGCAGCCCTTTGCGGCGCTGTACGTCTTAATCCTGGCGATCCTGGGCCCCCTGCTCACCAAGGAGTCCAAAATGATCTTCAAGCTGCTGAACAAGGTCATGCCGATGGACCGGCGTGAGCGCGCCAAGTCGCCCCAGCCTCCGCCGGGGTGAATCCCCTGCCTCATCCCGCGTCGACCGCCAAGTACGTGCGCGGTGCGTCTGACGGCGGAATTGAGGCTGCCTCTTGCTACCGTGCGCGCTCGCTCGCTTGACATTCGAGCGGCGCCCGCCGGGGCGTCGCTCCTCTAGGAGGGGTAGCATGGATCTACGATGGAAGTCTTACGGCGGTCTCGGCACCTTCGGCTCCCGGATGCTCCGCCTCGGATCCGGCGCCTGGACCGCTTCGGCCGGCCTGGAGTTGTTCTTGTTCCCCCATGGCATCTTCGTGGGCGGCGCCTCCGGATTTGCCTCACTGCTAGGAGGCGTCGCAGGCATCCGTCCGGGCATCTGGCTCGCCGTCCTGAATCTGCCGCTGTTCCTCATCATGTATCGCCATTCGCCGAATAAGGAACGCCTCTGGGCGCTCTACGCGCTCGGCATGTTCTCCCTCGCGGCCTCGGTGCTGCATCCGCGTCCGGCGCTGACGGAGCATCCGCTGCTGGCCGCAGCCTTCGGCGGCATTTTCTTCGGCATCGGCGTCGGGATCGTCCTGCGCGGCGGCGCCATCCTGGACGGCATCGCCTCGCTGCTTCCGGCTCTGCCCGGCCTTCGCAGCCGTGGCATGCCGCGCAGCCGCCCAAGTGCAGTCGCAGGGATGCCTGGCCGCCCGTCCGAATCGCCCGTCCCCCCGGTCCCGCGCTTCCTGCTGAGCAGCCGCACCGCGATCGCCTTCAATATCGGGCTGCTAAGCGTGTGCTGGTGGCTGTTCGGCCTCGAGGCGGCCTTCTATTCGCTGCTCGCGGTGGTGGCCGCGTCGCTCGCGATCGGGACCGGCGCGGCCGGGCTGTCCGCCGGCAGAGCCGCGTGCGTGAAGAGCGCCCGCACGGGCGCGATCCGGCGGGCGCTGGCCGACGAGCTCGGCCTGGAGCCGCTGTGGACGGCGGACGACGCGGCCGTCTACCCGGTCTACCGCATCGACGCCGTTCGGCTCGCCGCCATCGCCCGCGGCATCGATCCCGACTGCGACGTCGAGATCGGGCCGCAGCGGCGGTTCCAACCACCGGTGACAGACATGAGCCGCGATATGGAGCGGTAGGAAAAGTGAATATTCGAATCGCACAAAAAGCTGCGCAGAGCGTGTCTCCTGCACAGCTTTTTTCTGTCCTCCATGAACTCGGTTACGCAATTCTTAGAGGGCGTCTCCCCCTTTCCGTGTTATAATTTGGATGATTTTTAGTTAGCGATCCATTCATCCGAAACGTATGGTCTTGGGGGTGAACGAATGGAATCGAAAGAGCTGCGCAGGTTGGGCGTCTTGATGTTTATCGCGGCCGCCGTCGTCTTCACCATGGAACGGGTGAGTTCGATTATCGCGCGGAGTCGCGAATACGTCATATTAATCGAGCAGCACTGGACGGGGCGCGGACCGGATACCCCGTTGCCGGGATTTTGGGACAACGGATTCGTCCCGGTGCTGACGATTGCGGGGACTATCTTATTTCTATTCAGCTTTCTGAAAGACTTTGAGAAAATGAGATCCAATCGCTAACGCACCCGCTACAAGGCAGTTAACCAGGAAAAGTGCCCCGGATCCCTGAAACGAAAAAAAGCGCGCCTGCCGGCCGTAGAGGATTCTCTAATCCCCCTGCCGCGGGCGCGCTCTCTTGCATTACCCTAATCTGTACGGTTGCCGCAATGAAAAACCTCCTGCATCATCTCAACGCAGGAGGTCGGTATCGGTTAGGGCGCGGAGGAATCCGCGCTCTTATGTATGGAAATCAGTTGGCGTTCTTATTTCACGCTGTAGTGGCGGAGAGGGTGGGATTCGAACCCACGCACGCCTTGCGACGCCTAGATGATTTCGAGTCAACCCCCTTGGACCACTTGGGTACCTCTCCGCAGCAAGTAGTATCATATCATACATTGGGACAGACTGCAACTGGAAATCCGCAACCTAAATTTCCTCTGCGGGAGCCTGCCCTTCTTCCGCCGAACGTAGCACTTTCTTCAAGCTTTTCTCGAACTTGACCCGAGGCAGCAGAATGCTGTGCTTGCACTTCACGCACTTGATCCGGATGTCCATCCCCATGCGGATAATTTCCATCTCGTTGGCGCCGCACGGATGCTGCTTCTTCATCTGCACGATATCCCCGAGCTGAAACTCCTTTTTTTCCACCGTTTATCCCCCCGTTCGCTCCAGCGCTTCCGCCGAGTAATAGCGCGGATTGCCCGCCGCTTCGAACGCCTTCTTGATCTCCGCGTTCAGGCGTCGGGAAACGGCCGTTTGCTGGTTGGGCCGGCACAGCACCGTCAGCCGCAGCACCAGATCGGCGCCCATCGATTGGATGCCAAGCACCTCCGCAGGCCCGATGGCGTTCGCGTCTTCGAACTTGGCGGCCACGCCGCGAACGACTTCCGTCACATGGTCAAGCTGTTCCGTCCCGGGCACCGATACGTCCACGACCGCGAGCGAATTGTTCACCGAGAAGTTCGTGACGTCGGCGATATTGCCGTTCGGCAAAATGAACACCTCGCCGGTCCAGCTGCGGATCCGAGTCGCCCGCAGGCCGATCATCTCGACCGTCCCCCTGAACTTGCCGCTAACCTCAATGACGTCTCCGACGGAGAAGTGATCCTCCAGGATGATGAAAAACCCCGTGATGACGTCCTTCACCAGGCTCTGTGCGCCAAAGCCGATCGCGAGGCCCAACACACCGGCTCCGGCCAGGAGAGGCGCGAGATTGATATGGAACTCGCTTAGGATGAGCAGCACCACGACGAAGTTAATGACGTAGGCCGCCGTGTTCTTCAGCAGCTTGCCGACCGTCTGCACCCGCCGGGTACGGAGCTTCAGCCGCTTGGAGGCGCGGACATCCATCAGATGGTCGACCAGCCGGTTAATGACGATGCGGGCGATCCGGCTGAAGATCAGAATGAGGAGGATGCGCAGAAACACTTTCAGCACGTTCATCCACATATCGGTATCGCTTACCGAATCCCAGATGTCTTGTATAAATTGTTCCCAGAGATGGGCTTTGTTCTCGATCAGACTCAAGGCCATACCCTGCATCCGCTCCCCGCCGATCATCCGTTTCCCCTCCGTCATTCCCGTCGTTTATCGGATTTGCTCGTAACCCTCCGCCCCGTCCAAGGGCCGGAACAAGCCGCGTATTTCTACTTTCTCCTCTTCGATGACCTGCACGACATCAGCCAGTGCATCGGCGGGAAATTCGATCGACAAGGCGCAGCCCGCCGTGATCTCCTTGGGCGTCGGCCTTATATCAATCTCGATGTCCGCGTATTCGAGCAGCATCTCCGCCCGCAGCGCCTGCTGGGTCGAATCGAACGCAATCAGGATCGACGCCATCCATCTCTTCCTTCCCGAATCGATAGCCTAGTTGGCCTCAAGGTCCGTAATGATCTTAGACGAGCCAGCCAAGGAGGGGTGAAACGGATCCTTTCTGGTTCGCGAAGTATAAATGCCCCGCCCCGTCCATATACTAGTAACATTCCATGGGAGGAGGCGAAGCAGGCGAATGAATGGCGCTTGGGAGAAACGGCCCGGCTCCGCGCACGAAGCGGCCGCGCTCTCTTTAAAGATTCCTTATAACGAACCTTCCGTTACACAGCGCATCACGCAACGGCTCGAGAGCCATCTCGCGCATCTGTCCCCGGAGCGCCGCATCGTCGTCGTCTGCGTCGGCACCGACCGATCTACCGGCGATTCGCTCGGCCCCTTGGTCGGGAGCACGCTTGCTCGCGAGCAGAACGCGATGTTCGACCTGTACGGCACGCTTGATGAGCCTGTCCATGCTATGAACTTGAGCGACACGCTGCTCAAGATCATGCGGACGTCCCGTCAGCCTTTCGTGATCGCGATCGACGCTTGCCTCGGACAAGTCTCCAGCGTCGGCTGCATCCAGCTCGGCTCCGGTCCGGTAAGGCCGGGTGCCGGCGTGAACAAGGATCTGCCGCCTGTCGGCGACATCCATATGACCGGCATCGTGAACGTCGGCGGCTTTATGGAGTACTTCGTTCTTCAGAATACCCGTCTTAATCTCGTGATGAAGATGTCCGAAGTTATCGCGCAGTGTCTGCTCTCGGCCATCCGCAATACGCGCGATGCCGTTATTCCTTTTGCATGGCCTGAGTAATGGCGGTCTTCTCTTCGGGGGACAGCATGTAGGCGGATTGCCCTTTGTCCAGCGGTTTCGCGTACAAGAACGCCTGCTCTCGGCTATGGATCCCGGTGATGACGACCCCGTCCTGCTCGTCGTTCACGATCGCGATCGAAAAGCTCAGATCGCTGCCTTGATCCGAAAAAGCGTTAAACCGGTGAACGCCGACCCGCCCTTTGAGCGCGGTGAGGCGTTTGTCTTGTTGCAGGAAGCGATTGTCTTGATGACTCTGCTTGGACTCTACTTCTCCAAGTCTGTGGTGCAAAACGTCCAACACATCCTCCAGCTGCGTGACGCCGGTCTCGCCTACCAACTTCCGGTGCGATTTGCGCAGCTTCGACAGTCTCGACGTCAAAGCGATAACCCAAATCAGCACGATCAGCAGCAGCAGCCCTTCGCCGGCCACGATGCCCAACCATATATTTTCATCCCAATTCACGCTTGTCTCCCCCAAAGTTCTGTCTTGCGTTTGGCGCCCGCGTTCCGTTTCCTATTTGACGCCCGTTTAACCGCGCAGCGTCTCGCCGATCTCCCTGACGGCGGCAATCAGAGATACGATGTCCGATTCCTGCGTAAAATATCCCGCGCTGGCGCGTACCGCCCCGGTTTCCAAAGTCCGGGCGCTCTCGTGGCCGAGCGGCGTGCAATGGAATCCCGAACGGACGGCGATGCCGAACTGCCGGTCCAGCAGAAACGCCGTCTCGGACGGGTCGATCCCCTCCATGACGAAGGAGACGATCGCGGTGCGCTCCACCGACGAGTCCGGCCCCAGGATGCGCAGTCCCGGCAATTCGCTTAGGCCCGCCATCAGTTGGCGAGTGAGCGCCAGTTCCTTGGCATGGATGCGCTGCACCGTTTCGGACAACACGAACTTCACGCCTGCGGTTAATCCGGCGATGCCGACCGTGTTCGGCGTCCCCGCCTCGTAGCGGTCCGGACGCACGGCTGGCTGATCCGGATCCTCGGATCGGCTGCCCGTCCCTCCGTAGAGGAGCGGCTCGAGATCGAGATCCGGATGGATATAGAGACCGCCGGTTCCCTGCGGGCCGAGCAAGCCCTTGTGTCCCGGGAAAGCGAGCAAGTCGACGTTCATCGCGTTCACGTCGATATCGAGCACACCCGCGCTCTGCGCCGCGTCGACCAGAAGCCGTGCGCCCGCCTTCTTCGCGATCTCGCCGATGTCTCCGATCGGCAGGATCGTGCCCAGCAGGTTAGAGCTGTGCGTGGCCGCGATCAGCTTCGTCGTCGGGCGGATGGCTTCCCGCAGCGCCGCCGGATCCAGCACGCCGCGCTCGTCGGTCGACACGTATGTAACCTCGATTCCGAGTCTGCGCTTCAGCGCCTCCAACGGACGCCGGACCGAGTTGTGCTCGACCGACGTGGAGATCGCGTGGTCTCCCGGCTTCAGCAGCCCCTGGATCGCCATATTCAAGCCATGCGTCGTGTTCAGCGTAAAGGCGATATCGTTCGGGTTGGGGATGCGAAACAATCGGGCGAGCGCCTTGCGCCCTTCGAATAGCACGCGGCTGGCGCGCACCGCCATCTCGTGGCTGCCTCTCCCCGGATTCGCGGCGGCTTCCCTCATGCAGCGCTCCATCGCCTCCAGAACGGTCGGAGGCTTCGGCCAAGAGGTGGCCGCATGATCCAGATAGACGATCGGTCGATTGCTCATAGCTGCCCCTCCATCTATCGTCAAAGCTCATCTTTTCTATCGTCAAACAAGCTTCTTCGCGGCGATTGGCACAGGTCTTTCCCGTCTTGCACTTCGGCTGCCGGCAAGGCTCCCGAATCGATAAAATGCCGTATGATCAAGGATAGCATACCTAAGTTTAAACCTTCCCCAGGAAGATTACAACTCAGGTATGCTATCGGGAGAGTCGCAGATTAGGCGTTTGCTTGGAGAATTTCTAGCAGACGTTCGAGGTCGTTTTTGCCGTAATAGGCCAGTTCGATCCGGCCTTTTTCTTTGTTCGGCTTGATCCGCACGGTCGTCTGGAATCTCTCCCGCAGCGTCTCTTCGATTTGCTCTAGATAAGGGTCTCGTTTTTTGGCTTTGGGCTTCGCCTTGGTCCCCTTCACATTCGCATCCGTTTGCTGAACCGCATCCTCCAGCTCGCGGACGCTCCAATTTTGCTGGACGGTCAGCTTGGCCAGCTCTCTGCGCTTGTCGTCCTCCTTGATGCCGGCGATCGCTCGCGCGTGCCCCATGGACAATGTTCCACGTGAAACATGCTCCTTGATCTCGTCCGGCAGCGCCAGCAAACGCAAGAAATTCGCGATGTGCGACCGCGACTTGCCGACCTTGAGCGAGAGCTCCTCCTGGGTCAAGGAGAATTGGTTCATAATCGCCTGATACGCGATCGCGACTTCAATGGCATTCAGGTCTTCGCGCTGCACGTTCTCGATGAGCGCAATCTCCATGACCTGCTGGTCGCTATAGGAACGGACGACGGCGGGAATCGTCGGATTGCCCAGCAGCTGGGAAGCGCGGAACCGCCGCTCGCCCGCGATGATCTCGAAGCCGCGGAGCGCCGTCCGCACGATGATCGGCTGGATGACGCCGTGCTCGCGAATCGATTCGGCCAATTCCTTGATCGCTTCGTCGTCGAACGTTTTGCGAGGCTGATAGGGGTTGGCGCGCAGTTGCGCCAATGGGATCTCTACAATTTTGTCGTCTTCCTTGATCGACAGGGACGTGATGAGCGCGTCGAGTCCCTTACCTAGCCGCTTGCTCATACGTAATCACTTCCTTCGCCAGCTCGAGATACACCTCGGCGCCTTTTGATTTCGGATCGTACGTGATGATGGACTGACCGTGTGATGGCGCTTCGCTCAGCCGGACATTACGCGGAATCACCGTCTGGTACACTTTTTGCTGGAAATACTTTTTCACTTCTTCGATGACTTGGATGCCGAGATTCGTGCGCGCGTCGAACATCGTCAGGAGCACGCCTTCGATCTGCAGCGAAGTATTCAGATGCTTTTGGACGAGTCGGATCGTATTGAGCAGCTGACTGAGTCCCTCAAGCGCGTAGTATTCGCACTGGATCGGAATGATGACCGAATCGGACGCCGTGAGCGAGTTGATCGTCAGGATGCCGAGCGACGGCGGGCAATCGATCAGGATATAGTCGAATTCGTTGCGTACCATCGCCAATGCCTTTTTGAGGCGCACTTCACGGGAGATGGTCGGGACCAGCTCGATCTCCGCGCCGGCCAGCTGGATGGTTGCCGGAATCAACTTGAGATTCGGCAGCCCCGTATCCACGATGGCTTGCTTCGGATGGATATCGTTGATGAGTATGTCATAGATGCAATATTCCACGTCGGCCTTGTTGATTCCGATGCCGCTCGTCGTATTGCCTTGGGCGTCGATGTCCACGATGAGCACTTTGCGCCCGAGCGTGGACAGACAAGCGCCAAGGTTGACGGCGGTCGTCGTCTTCCCGACACCGCCCTTTTGATTGGCAATGGCAATTATTTTGGACAAACCGTTCACCTCATTGTTGACTACCTCGCCGGCGGTGCCGCCGACGCTGCGCGTATCCGTGCGCCCGCCCGGCGGGTGGGAGACGGCACTGTGTTATGCCTGTACTCCGCTTTAGTTGCGCTTAGGGATCTGGATGATGATTTCGATGTGGTCGTCGCAGTCGCGCTCGCTGGACTTGATCGGGATGCCCGATCCGGTTACCATGTCCACGGACTGGCGAATCGTGTTCAGCGCAAGGCGCACGTCCTTGGTGAAGGAGATCCGCTTGGCCCGCGCAGGCTTGCTCGCTTCCAGCAGGAAAGCGACCCGCGTCTCGGTCTGCTTAACGTTCAGCTCTTTGTCGATGATCTCCTGCAGGAGCTTCACCTGCATCTCTTCGTTCGGCAGCGCGAGCATCGCCCGTGCATGGCGTTCCGTGATCTTGCGCTCCATGAGCGCGGACTTCACGGCTTCGCCTAGCTGCAGCAACCGGATCTTGTTGGCAATCGTCGACTGGCTCTTGCCGAGCCGCTGAGCCAGACTCTCCTGGGTCAGCTGGTGCAGGTCGATGAGCCTCTGATAGGCGATTGCTTCTTCGATCGCCGTCAGTCCTTCGCGCTGGAGGTTCTCGATCAGCGCCATCGAGGCGGCTTGAGAGTCGTTAATCTCGCGTACGATCGCCGGGATCTGTTCCATTCCGAGCTTCGTGACGGCGCGCCAACGTCGCTCGCCGGCGATCAGCTCGTACTTGCCGTCGCGAACGCGTACGACAATCGGCTGAATGATGCCGAGCGTCTTGATCGTTTGGCACAGTTCGTCGATCCGGTCATCGTCAAATACCGAGCGCGGTTGGTACGGGCTCGGCACGATATCCGCAACGGGTATTTGTCTAACTTCTTCCTGTCCGCTCCGATCGGTCAATCCGAAGATACGTGACAATGGTGACAATGGTTCTCTCATCTCTTCTATCCCACCACGTTTGTCTTATAGAATGGTCAATAGGGCTCCGTAGCGACGAAAAAGCGCCGCCATTTCACGCCTCCGAGGCGCATATGCGGCACGTCGATTTGCTCATTGGTATATATTCGATATGCGCGACGCGATTCCTGCTTTTGAAAATACTTTCATCTAGCACTTCGCTATTTAAATAGAAGAAACAAGTCCAACGACAAACAATCGCGACTCGATCGTGCCGGCGCGCTCGATCGTCAGCCGATCAAACGGAAATCCTGACGGATCGACAGCCGTAAACAAAAAATGTTCCACGTGAAACATGGTTGTCGTCATCGAGCGACAGGAAGATGTTCCACGTGAAACATGGATAGACATTTTGCGTGCTTCTGGCGGGCAGGCTTAGCTGCCGCTCAGCAGAGGCGTCTTGAGCGGAATGCCCGCCTTGCGGGGATACGCTTTGGGCGTCGCCGCCGTCTTTTCGATTACGACCAACTGACGTTCGGACTGCTCGATTGGCAGCGACAGACGCTTCGCCTCGCGAAACCGTCCTTTCAGCTGCCCGAGACTGTACTTGCTCTCTGCGATCTCCTCCGACGGGTCCGACCCCTTCATCGCGATGAACAGACCGCCCGGCTTGGCGAAAGGCAGGCAAAGCTCGTTCAGTCCGGCGAGCCGGGCGACAGCCCGCGCCGTCACAATGTCGTAGCGGTCGCGGTGGGCTGGCAGTCGTCCGACGTCTTCCGCCCGGCCATGGATTAACGCGACGTCTTCGAGCCCCAGCTCAGCGACAACCGCTTCGAGGAAACGGATACGCTTGGCGAGCGAATCGACGATGGCGATGCGGAGCGACGGGAAGGCGATTTTGAGCGGAATCGACGGGAAACCCGCGCCCGAGCCGATGTCCGCGAGCGTTGCGGCCTTCTCCGCCTCCGGGACGAGCGAGACGGTGAGCGAGTCGTAGAAGTGCTTCTCGTAGACCGCCTCTCGCTCCGTGATGCCCGTCAGGTTCATTTTCTCGTTCCACTCCACCAGCATCCGGTAATACGCCTCATAATGCTCCAACTGACGGTCCGACAGATCGATGCGGATCCCGGCGGCGAACGTCCGGAACCGCTGCTGCAATTCATCCATCATCCGCTTTGCCGCGCCGTCGAAACCCGGTTATATTGTTCCAGATGGACGAGGAGGATCGACAGATCGGCCGGCGTCACGCCCGAAATTCGCGATGCCTGCCCGATCGACAGCGGACGGATCTGGGCGAGCTTCTGCTTGGCCTCCGTCGCCAGGCCATGGATGCCGGCGTAGTCGATGTCGTCGGGGATTTTCTTTTTCTCCATTTTCCCCAACCGTTCGACCTGCTGCAGCTGCTTCTCGATATAGCCGGTGTACTTGATCTGAATCTCGACTTGTTCCTTCATGTCGTCCGTCAGTTCGACGGGCGAAGGCGACAGCCGCGCGAGAAACGCGTAGGTCACTTCCGGTCTGCGCAGCAGCGTAACGCCGTCCACCGTGTTTTGCAGCGGCGCCGATCCGCTCTCGGCGAGCATCGATTGAACCGCTTCGTCCGGCTTGAATTTCGTTTCCTTCAGGCGCGCGATCTCCTCGTCGACGAGGCGCTTCTTGTCGAGGAACTTCGCATGACGCTCTTCCGAGATGAGGCCGATCTCGTAGCCGAGCGGCGTAAGACGCAGATCGGCATTGTCGTGGCGAAGCAGCAGCCGGTATTCGGCGCGAGACGTCAAGAGACGGTACGGCTCGTTCGTGCCCTTGGTCACGAGATCGTCGATCATGACGCCGATATAGCCCTGCGAGCGATCGATGATAACCGGTTCGCGTCCTTGGGCTTTGCGGGCCGCGTTGATGCCGGCCATGATGCCTTGGCCGGCCGCCTCCTCATAACCCGAGGTGCCGTTGATTTGCCCTGCCGTGAACAAGTGCGAAACGACCTTCGTTTCCAGCGACGGCCACAGCTGCGTCGGAACGACCGCATCGTACTCGATGGCGTAGCCGGTGCGCATCATTTCGACTTTCTCCAGCCCCGGAATCGAGCGCAGAATTTGCAGCTGCACATCCTCGGGCATGCTCGTAGACAGCCCTTGAACGTAGTACTCCTTCGTATTCCGGCCTTCCGGCTCCAGGAAGATCTGATGCTTTGGTTTGTCGGCGAAGCGGACGATCTTGTCTTCGATGGACGGGCAATACCGCGGGCCCGTGCCCTCGATCGCGCCGGAAAACATCGGCGCGCGGTGCAGGTTGTCATTGATGATCCGATGCGTTTCCTCGGACGTGTACGTCAACCAGCACGGGAGCTGGTCGCCCGCTTGCTCGGCATATTCGGTCTCGTAGGAAAAGTACTTCGGCTTGTCGTCGCCGGGCTGGATTTCCGTCTTGCTGAAGTCGATCGTGTCTTGGTGCACGCGCGGCGGCGTTCCGGTTTTGAAGCGAACGAGCTGCAGCCCCTGCTGGCGCAGCGACTCCGACAGCTTCACGGACGGCTGCTGGTTGTTCGGACCGCTCTCGTACATCAACTCGCCCATGATCACTTTGCCGCGCAGATAGGTGCCGGTCGTCAGCACGACCGTCTTCGCCCGGTACTCCGCCCCCGTCTTCGTGACGACGCCGCGGCATACGCCGTCTTCGACGATCAGCTCTTCGGCCATTCCCTGCCTCATCGTCAGATGGTCCTGCTTTTCGATCGTTTCCTTCATCGTATGCTGGTACAGAAATTTGTCGGCTTGCGCGCGCAGCGCATGCACGGCCGGGCCTTTGCCCGTATTCAGCATCCGCATCTGGATGAACGTCTTGTCGATGTTGCGTCCCATCTCCCCGCCGAGCGCGTCGATCTCGCGCACGACATGTCCTTTGGCCGGACCGCCGACCGACGGATTGCAGGGCATGAACGCCACCATATCGAGATTAATCGTCAGAAGGAGCGTCTCGCTCCCCATCCGCGCGGCCGCGAGCGCCGCTTCGCAGCCCGCATGCCCGGCGCCGATGACGATAACGTCATATTCTCCCGCCAAGTATCCCATTCGTCTTTCACCCTCCTTGGTCTTCCTCATTTGCCCAGACAGAATTTCGAGAAAATCTGATCCAACAGCGATTCTCCGACAGAATCCCCGACGATCTCCCCCAAAACCTCCCATGCCGACGCGATGTCGATCTGAATCAGATCGACGGGAATGCCGTCGTCCGCCGATGCGATCGCATCCTCCAGCGATTGCTTGGCACGATGAAGGAGCGAAATGTGGCGAACGTTGCTCACGTAGGTCAGATCGCCGGATTCGATGGCGCCGCCGAAAAACAGCTTCGACACCGCCTTCTCCAGCAAGTCGATTCCCGTCCCCTCCCGCGCTGAGATCGACACGATCCGCTCTTCGGGGTAGCGGCGCGTAACTTCCTCCATGTCGAGACGCGCTTCGAGGTCGGTCTTGTTCAGCACGACGATCGTCGAACGGTCCCGCAGCTCCTCAAGGAGCTGCAGCTCGTCTTCGTGCAGCGGTTCGTGCCGATTCAGCACGAGAAGGATCAGATCGGCGTCCCCGAGCGCGCCGCGCGAGCGTTCGACGCCGATCCGTTCGACGACGTCTTCCGTCTCCCGAATACCGGCCGTGTCGAGCAGCCGCAGCGGAATGCCCGACAGCGTCACCGACTCTTCGACGATATCCCGCGTCGTCCCGGGAATATCCGTTACGATCGCTTTGTTGTCGCGCGCGAGTGCGTTCAGCAACGACGACTTGCCCGCGTTCGGACGTCCGACGATCGCCGTGACGATTCCTTCGCGCAAAATTTTGCCTTCGTTCGCAGTCTGGAGCAGCCGTTCGACCTGATTCAGCACCTGCCGGCACGTATCCCGGATGACGCCGGCCGTCACTTCGGCCACGTCGTGCTCGGGATAGTCGATGTTCACTTCGACATGCGCCAGCAGTTCGATCAATTGCGCCTTGAGCGGCGTAATCTCCTTCGACAGCGCTCCCTCCGCCTGCTTGCGCGCGACTTGGAACGCCTTGTTCGACTTCGAACGGATGAGATCGATGACCGCCTCGGCCTGCGCGAGGTCGATCCGCCCGTTCAGGAACGCGCGCTTCGTAAATTCGCCCGGCTCCGCCATCCGCACGCCGCTGCGCAGCAGCAGCTCCAGCACGGATTGAACGGCGACGATGCCCCCGTGCGCGCTGATCTCCACGACGTCTTCCGCGGTGAACGAGCGTGGACCTTTCATCACCGTGACCAACACTTCGTCGAACACCTCTCCGGTGCCCGGATCGGCGATCCAGCCATAATTCACCGTATGCGTCTGGACGTCCCGCAAATTCGTCTTCGACTTGAACAGCGGCGCGACGCGCTCGACGGCATCGGGCCCGCTGACGCGCACGACCGCGATGCTGCCTTCTCCGAGCGCGGTCGCCACCGCGGCTATCGTATCTTCGTTCATGGGTGCTCCCTCATTTGGCCATCTACGCTTAGGCTTTCCATTCCATGAAACAAGTAAAAACGGATTCGCCGGCCGCTGCCTGGGCGAATACGTTTTTAGCGGGAAGCTTGCGCGAGGTTCTAAGACGATTCAAAAAAAACGCAATGCTCCGCGTGCGGAATCCATTGCGTAGTGCAGATTGTTTTACTTGAGTGCAATGACGATGCAGCGATTCGGCTCGTCGCCCTGGCTATAAGTCCTTACCTGCGGATGCGATTGCAGCCGCGCATGGATGATCTTGCGCTCGAGCGAGCTCATCGGCTCCAGCACAATATCCTTCTTCGTTCGGATGACCCGCGACGCCATCCGCTCCGACAGCGACTCGAGCGTCTGCCGCCGCCGCTCGCGGAACTGCTCGGCGTCCAGCACGATCTTCAGATGACGATCGGAGTGACGGTTGGCCACGATGTTCGTCAAATACTGGAGCGCGTCGAGCGTCTGCCCCCTGCGGCCGATCAGGATGCCGAGATCCGTTCCGTTCAAGTTGATGCGGACCTCGTCCTGCGTCTCAATCCGTTCCATCGTCACCTTCGTATTCATCGACTCGGTCACTTCTTCGAGAAACTGGATCGCTTCGTCCACCCCGTCGGGCAACAGCTCCAGCTCGACCTTCGCTTCCTTGACGCCGATTAGCCCGAACAGCCCTTTGCTGGGCTGTTCGAGCACGGTGACCTTGACGCGGTCTTCGCTTGTTCCGAGCTTAGCGAGACCGTTTCTTATTGCCTCCTCCACTGACTTTCCGCTTGCCGTTGCCGTTGCTGCGAGCTTTTTCATCAGGAATGGCCTCCTTGCCGTTACCTTCCGGTTTAGGCTTGCGTCCATACATGAAATAGTTCTGCACAATGGTGTAGATGTTGCTGTAAATCCAGTACAGCGGCAGCGCGGCCGGGAACGAGAGGGCCATGACGAAGATCAGTACCGGGAAGATGAACATCAGGCCCTTCATGGCGGCCATCTGCTGCGACTGCTGCGCGGACATCATCTTCGACTGGATAAACGTCGTCAGTGCGGCGACAACCGGCAGGATATAGTAAGGGTCCGGAGAACCCAGCTTTAGCCACATGAACGTATGCTCGCGGACTTGCTCGTTGACCGTGATCCCGCGGTACAGCGCGATAAAGATCGGCATCTGGATTAAAAGCGGCAAGCAACCCGCCAGCGGATTGACCTGGTGTTCCTGGTAAAGCTTCATCATTTCTTCCTGCTGCTTGCGGGTGTCGTCCTTGTGCTTCTCCCGGATCTTCGCCATCTCGGGCTGCAGCTTCTGCATCGCCTTCGTGCTCTTGTACTGCTTGATCATGAGCGGAAGGATGATCGTGCGGACGATCACCACGAGCACGAGGATGGACAAGCCGTATTCGCCGTTGAACCACTCGGCGAACTTGTCCAGCATCAAGGAGAACCAATAGACGACGTTGGAATCCCACCATCCGCCGTTTTTCAGGCCCTCGGTCGTCGTCGTATGGGTGTTCGGCGTACACCCGGACAATAGCAACATCATGGCGATCAAAGAGCCGGTGATCAGCCACCCTTTGCGGTTTCGCAACAAACTCCAAAACTCCCCTCTACATCAATAACACGGAGCGGTTGTCCACATGCAAGAAAAACGGCTTCGCCTACATGCTCGGGGCGAGACGTTCACTTCGGAGATCGTATGTCAATCGGCTTCTCCTTCTTCGCCTGCGGCAGGTCCGTATCTCGTCGAAAACGATTCCAACAAGGATAAAAAATCCAAAAGCCGTAAATCGCAAAACATAAGCTAACTATACCATAACCTTATGCACAAGTACAAAAGGTTTCGAGGCCGCGGCAAGCCGCCCGAAAAGCTTGAGCCCTCTGGGGATAACCGTTCGTTTCAGGCTGTCCCCAACCCGCTCCGCACGCTCATTTCGAGGGGCGCGGCGGGACGTTTTTCGGCCGCGGCTTCCCGCCCCCCGCCCCCGGCGGACCGGGTCTTCGCTGCTGCGGCGGCGCGGGCGTCGAACCTTTGATCAATCCCGCTTTGCGCAGCACGTGAAGTACGCTCTTCTCCATCTCTATATAAGGAAGAGAAAGCGCCGGCTTCCGCACGATCAGGATCATGTCGACGTCTTCGACGATCCGCGATGCGTTCAGCCTCACGATCTCCTTAATCATCCGCCTCATCCGATTGCGCACGACGGCGCCCCCCAGCTTGCTGCTGGCGGAAATGCCCAAGCGAAAAAGGCCGGGTTCCGGTTTGCGCCGCCAATAGACGACAAATTGCGAATTCGCAAACGATCGGCCCTGCCTGTATATGCGGTTGAAGTCTTCCCTGTTGCGCAGGCGCAGCTTTCTCTGCATCTCTTACCGCCCCATCGCCGGCCGGCGAGCCGGTCTGCCAGATTTCTCTCCCATCAGTATGGGCTCTATTCAAAGAAAAAAGACCACCGATGTGGTCTTTATCCTTACGCAGACAGCACTTTCCGGCCTTTTTGGCGGCGAGCTTTCAGAACTTTGCGTCCGTTCTTCGTGCTCATGCGGCTGCGGAATCCATGTACCTTCTTCCGCTTGCTTACATTCGGTTTAAATGTCGGGCCCACTCGTTGATACCCCCTAACTCTCGAAACTCATATGTCCTCATATTTAACCATACAAACGCCCAAAAGTCAATCAAAACCCTGTCCGGCCAAATGTTGGAGATATTCACATGTGTATAAAAAGAGACGAAATCCGACTTATCCCACGAACTTGTCGAATTGTCTCACAATTTATCAACAATATCTTGTGTTGTGCACAGATTTCATCCACAAGTTATTGAAAATGTGGATAACGCGGTGAAACTCATTGTATTCAGCGGGTTCATCTGCTATCATAAGTTCGACCATTCTACGTGGATAACGGATTTTTCCCCGCGATTTATTAACAGGTTGTGTATAACATTGTGAACAAAACCCCCTTCTTATGGACATCTCAGCAAAGAATTCAGGGAATTGTGTGGATAACTCGATCGCGTTGCCATCTTTCGACATTACCGCCGCCCTTCGTCCGCCTGATGGGTTAAAGGAGTGACTTCATGTGGACAGCCGAAACACCGAGATTTGGCAACAGGTCTTATCGGTCATCCAAACCAAGCTAAGCAAGCCCAGCTACGATACCTGGTTCAAGGCGACCAAGGCGAACTTTCTGAACGAGGAAACGGTCGTCGTGACCGCCCCTACGACGTTTGCCGCCGAATGGCTGGAGACCCGTTACACCAAACTCGTGTCTTCGACGCTTTCCGACTACCTGGATCGCCCCGTTGAAGTCAAGTTTGCCATTGAAGAAATCCGCCCTTCGGAGCCGCCGATGCCGCTCTCGCCCATGCCGGTCGTCAAGGCCGTCGCGCCCGATGAGAGCGTCGCCCATATGCTCAATCCCAAATATACGTTCGATACGTTCGTCATCGGGGCCGGCAACCGCTTCGCCCACGCCGCGTCTTTGGCCGTCGCCGAAGCGCCGGCCAAAGCGTACAACCCTCTCTTCCTCTATGGAGGCGTCGGTCTCGGCAAGACTCACTTGATGCACGCGATCGGGCACTACATTCTGGAGCACAATCCGAGCTCGAAGGTCGTCTACATCTCGTCCGAGAAATTCACGAACGAATTCATCAACGCGATCCGCGACAACCGGGGCGAAAGCTTCCGCAACAAATACCGCAACATCGACGTCCTGCTGATCGACGACATCCAGTTCCTCGCCGGCAAGGACGGAACACAGGAAGAATTTTTCCACACGTTCAACGCCCTGCACGAAGAGCACAAGCAGATCATCATCTCGAGCGACCGGACGCCCAAGGAAATTCCGACGCTCGAAGAGCGGCTTCGCTCCCGGTTTGAATGGGGTCTCATCACGGATATTCAGCCGCCGGATCTGGAGACGCGGATCGCCATTCTCCGCAAGAAGGCGAAGGCCGAGAACCTCGACATCCCGAACGAAGCGATGATCTACATCGCCAACATGATCGACTCGAACATCCGCGAGCTCGAAGGCGCGCTCATCCGCATCGTCGCCTACTCGTCGCTGACGAATCAGGACGTTTCGGCCCATCTGGCCGCGGAAGCGCTGAAGGACATCCTGCCGACCGGGCGCAACCGGCTCATCACGATCCAGGATATCCAGCAGCGGGTCGGGGAGTTCTACGGGCTCAAGCTGGAGGACTTCAAAGCGCGGAAACGAACGAAGGCGGTCGCTTATCCGCGGCAAATCGCAATGTATCTGTCGCGGGAGCTGACGGACTACTCGCTGCCCAAGATCGGCGACGCGTTCGGCGGCCGCGACCATACGACCGTCATCCACGCGCACGAGAAGATTACGCAGCAGCTCAAGGTCGACCAGGAGCTGTACAAGATCCTCAACAACTTAACGGAAAAGATTAAAAGTCTGACGTAACGCCGACATCCAGAGACCCCTTGTACGCAACGGGGTCCCGTTTTCGATCGCGCGCCATCCCAAGCGCCGGCCGCCGAGCCGCGTTTGCGACGGATCGCCGAACAGACCTCCGATCCAAGAGGATCGAAAGCCGCCGCCAACCGTCTGAATAACCGTTTCGCCTATGCACAAAGCATGCACATGTGGATAGGCTTTCGTTTTCGCCTTTTTTCGACTTATCCACATATTCAGGCGACCTACTACTACGACTATTATTTTAACCATGCTACAATATGGCGAATCGACGAGGTGCATACGATGAAATTGACGATATTGCGCAACGAATTGAACGAAGCGGTACAGAATGTATCCAAGGCCGTCTCTTCCCGCAGCACGATCCCGATCCTGAGCGGGATTAAGATCGATGCGAACGACCGCGGCGTCACGCTGACGGCGAGCGACACCGATATTTCCATTCAGAGCTTTATTCCGCTCGAACGCGCCGAACAGCAGAACGCGACCGTCCACCGCGCGGGCAGTGTCGTTCTGCCGGCGAAGTTTTTCGTCGAGATCGTCAAGAAGCTTCCGAACGAGGAAGTGAACATCGAGGTCGGCGACCGTTTTCAAACGATGATCCATTCGGGCGCAACCGAGATCCAGCTCGTCGGGCTCGATCCGGAGGAGTTCCCCGTCCTGCCGACCTTGCAGGAGGATCAAGTGTTCTCCATTGCTGGCGACGTACTGAAATCGATGATTCGCCAGACCGTATTCGCCGTGACCACCAGCGAATCCACGCCGATCCTCACCGGGGTGCTGTGGAGCCTGCAGGACGGCGTATTGAAGTTCGTCGCGACGGACCGTCACCGGCTCGGCACCTGCAGAGTCAATCTCGACACCGACCCGAGCCTGCGCTTCTCCGGCGTCGTCATTTCCGGCAAGACGCTCGGCGAATTGTCGAAGGTCATTCCGGACCAGAATATGCTTGTCGACATCGTCGTGGCGGAGAGCCAGGTGCTCTTTAAGCTCGGCAACGTCATGTTCTTCACGCGGATGCTGGACGGGTCCTATCCCGACACTTCCAAGATTATTCCGACCAACTTCAAAACAGAACTGATGCTGCACACAAAATCGCTGAGTGACGCGATCGACCGCGCCTATCTGCTCTCCCGCGAGGAGAAGACCAACATTGTGCGCCTGTCGACGGTCGAGAGCGGCGGCATCGAGATCTCCTCGAGCTCCTCGGAGCTCGGCCGCGTACAGGAGCAGCTTGATGTCACGGAGCTGACCGGCGAAGAGCTGCGGATCGCCTTCAACTCCAAGTACATGCTGGACGTGCTCAAGGTTATCGACAGCGAGCAGCTCTTCATCGGCTTCACGGGACCGATGAGCCCGATCATCATTAAACCGCGGGACCACGAGAACAGCCTGCACCTCATTCTGCCGTACCGGACGACCAACTAAGGAGCCGCGAACGATGAAGGAAATCGACATCTCGACCGAGTACATCCAGCTGCAGCAGCTGCTGCAGCTGGGAGATTGCATCGGATCCGGGGGAGAAGTGAAGTTTTTCCTGCAGGAACGCCAAGTAACGGTGAACGGAGAGCCGGAAAATCGCCGCGGCCGCAAGCTGCGGCCCGGCGATGTGATCGAGGTGGAAGGGTGCGGCACGTTCACGGTCGTCGCCCGCTAGGCCTACGGAAAGGGAGCATCGGATGCAACTGAATCGGTTGGAACTGCACGGCTACCGCAACTTCAGCCATCTGGAGCTGGCGACCGGCGCCGGCGTCAACATCATGATCGGACCGAACGCGCAGGGCAAGACGAATCTGCTCGAGGCGATCCACGTGCTGGCGCTGACCAAGTCGCATCGCACTTCGAAGGACAAGGAATTGATTGGCTGGAGCGAATCGTCCGCCAGGCTGAAAGCTGAAGTCGAGCGCAGGCACGGGACCGCGGAGATCGAGCTCCAGCTGTCCGCGCAGGGCAAGAAGGCGAAGGTGAACGGCCTCGAGCAGCGCAAGCTCAGCGGCTTCGTCGGCACGCTGAACGTCGTGCTGTTCGCGCCGGAAGATCTGGATATCGTCAAGGGTGCGCCGGGTGTGCGCCGCCGCTTCATGGACATGGAGATCGGCCAGGTGCACCCCGGCTATTTGTACGATTCGCACCAATACCAGAAAATCTTGCAGCAGCGCAACAACTACCTCAAGGCGACCGACCCGTCCCGCGCTTCGGCGGACCTGCTCGAAGTGTGGAACGAACAATTGGCGCAGTGCGGTGTTAAAATGATGCAGAGAAGGCAAAACTTTATCTATCAACTCCAACGCTGGGCGGAGAAGATTCACGCCGGCATCACGGGCGGAACCGAACAATTGACGGTGGAGTACAAGCCTTCATTCGGAGGCGGGGACGCCGCGGCCTTCCAAGATCAATCTTCTTTATTGCAGCAATTTATGATAAAGTTAACACAAGGCAAAGATCAGGAATTCCGGCGCGGCACCACGCTCGTGGGCCCGCATCGGGACGACTTGGCGTTCGCCATCAACGGCAGAGACGTCCAAACGTTCGGATCGCAGGGCCAGCAGCGGACGGCCGCGCTGTCGCTCAAGCTCGCGGAGCTCGAGCTGATGCGCGAGGAGATCGGGGAATATCCCCTGCTATTGCTGGACGACGTGTTGTCCGAGCTTGATCAAGAGCGGCAGACCCAGCTGATCGAGACGTTCCAGAGCCGCGTGCAGACGTTCATCACGACGACGGGGCTCGAAAGCGTGAACATGAGCAGGCTGAAGGATGCCTCTATCTATCATGTGCGCAATGGATCGGTGCTGGCCTGAGACCTGAGGGCGAAGAGGAGGCGAAACATGTATATCCATCTCGGCGGGGAAAAGATCATCCGAACGTCACAGCTGGTGGCGATCTTCGACATTTCCATCGAGCAGTCTTCCAAGCTGTCCCGGCAATTCGTCGCGCAAGCCCGCAAAAACCGAGAAGTCGAGACGATCGGCGAAGAAGAGCCGAAATCGATCGTCGTCACGGAAGAGAGGGTGTACTACTCGCCGATCTCGTCGTCTACCCTCAAGAAGCGGGCTCATCATCTGGTGGATTTGTAGCGGTAACGCGTCAACGTAAAGAAGGCGGTGGAGGGATTTGTCCGTGAATTCGCAACACAACTCGTACGATGAGAGTCAGATTCAGGTACTCGAAGGCCTCGAAGCGGTCCGCAAACGTCCCGGGATGTACATCGGTTCGACGAGCGGCAAGGGGCTTCACCATCTCGTTTGGGAAGTCGTCGACAACAGTATCGACGAAGCGCTGGCGGGATATTGCACTCGGGTGGACGTCATCGTTCATGAAGATAATAGCGTGACCGTCGTCGACAACGGCCGGGGCATCCCGGTCGGGGAAAACGTCAAGCTCAAAAAGTCGACGCTCGAAGTCGTCATGACCGTGCTTCACGCCGGCGGCAAATTCGGCGGCGAAGGCTACAAAGTATCCGGCGGCCTCCACGGCGTCGGCGTCTCGGTCGTGAACGCGCTGTCCGAGCACGTGAAGGTACAGGTCAAGCTCCACGGCCAGATCTACCAGCAGGAATATCGCCGAGGCGTCCCTCAATACGACGTCAAGGTCGTCGGTGCGTCGGAGGAGACCGGCACGACGGTCAGCTTCAAGCCGGACCCCGAGATCTTCACCGAGACGACGGTCTACGAATACGACGTCCTCGTCGGCCGGATCCGCGAGCTGGCGTTTCTGAACAAGGGCATCCAGCTGACGCTGACCGACGAGCGGACGGGGATGCACGATTCGTTCAAATACGACGGCGGCATCATGGAGTTCGTACAGTACCTCAACCGGACCCGCGAGGCGCTGCACGAGCAGCCGATCTACGTCGAAGGCGTGAGAGACCACATCGCGTGCGAGATCGCGATGCAGTACAACGACAGCTACACCGAGAACATCTATTCGTTCGCGAACAATATCAACACGCACGAGGGCGGCACCCACGAATCCGGCTTCAAGAGCGCGCTCACCCGGATCATCAACGACTACGCCCGCAAGATGGGCATGATCAAGGAAAGCGAGTCCAATCTGACCGGCGACGACTGCCGCGAGGGGCTGACGGCGATCATCTCCGTCAAGATCCCGGAGCCGCAGTTCGAAGGACAGACGAAGACCAAGCTCGGCAACAGCGAAGTGCGCGGCATCGTGGAATCGCTGTTCGCGGATAAGCTGCTCGAATTCATGGGCGAGAACCCGGGCGTCGCGCGCAAGGTCGTCGAGAAGTCGCTGCAGGCTTCCCGCGCCCGCGAAGCGGCGCGCAAGGCGCGCGAGTTGACACGGCGCAAGGGCGCGCTCGAAGTGAGCTCGCTTCCCGGCAAACTCGCGGACTGCTCGTCCAAGGACGCGTCGATCAGCGAGCTGTACATCGTCGAAGGCGACTCTGCGGGCGGCTCGGCCAAGCAAGGCCGCGATCGTCACTTCCAGGCGATCCTGCCGCTGCGGGGCAAAATCCTGAACGTCGAGAAGGCCCGCCTCGACCGCATCTTGTCCAATCTCGAGATCCGTGCGATCATCACGGCGCTCGGCACGGGGATCAGCGAAGACTTCGACATCTCGAAGGCACGCTACCACAAGATCATCATCATGACCGACGCCGACGTCGACGGCGCGCATATCCGCACGCTGCTGCTGACGTTCTTCTACCGGTACATGCGCAACCTGATCGAGGAAGGCTACGTGTACATCGCGCAGCCGCCGCTGTTCAAGATCGAGCGCAACAAGGTCGTCCGTTATTCGCAGACGGAGGCGGAGCGCGACCGGATCATCGCCGAGTTCGGCGAAGGCGCCAAGGTCAACGTCCAGCGGTACAAAGGTCTCGGCGAGATGAACGCCGAGCAGCTGTGGGAGACGACGATGGATCCGGAGAGCCGCACGATGCTCCAGGTCCGCATCGAGGACGCCATCCAGGCGGACATCATGTTCGATACGCTCATGGGCGACAACGTCGAACCCCGCCGGGATTTCATTAACGCGCATGCGCGTCACGTGAAAGACCTGGATATCTAGCAAGCGTCTCGGCCGCCCTGCGACCCGGAACTTACGCAGCACCCGCCCGCCGAACGGAGTTCGAACGGCGGGTGTTCCTTTTTTAACCATTTAGAATTTATAAGTTTCACTTTTATCATTTCAAAATGGTCTCCGATAAAAACGTCTCGCCCTCATCTGAGGACGGCGAAGCCGTTTTTACTTGTTTACCCCGATGTGCGCCGCCTGCCTCCACGGCGTCGATGGACCCGCTTGGACTTCTTGCGGAAGCGTCCGTAAGCGACGGCGTAGGCGCGAATGCGGCGATAGACGCTTCGGTCCGGCAGGTGCAGAAATATATACGGATCCGGCTTGGTGTTCACTTCGAGGATCCACGGCTTCATGTCCCGGTCGACGGCGACATCGATGCCGACCTCCTTGAGTCCCGGGAACCGGCGCTCCAGCGTCTGGACCGTACGCACCCCAAGGAGATGCAGCCACTTATGGTAGTCGGCAAGGGAGATGCCGCGCTGGGCGCACGCTTCCTTCATCAGCGTCTCGAACGGCATCGGTGTGCCCCCGCTGTGGTAGTTGGTCACGATTTTGCGGGGGTGCGCAAGCCGGCCGATCGTGCCGGTCGACTCCCATCGGCCGGCTGGACTCTGCTGGACCATGACCCGAAAGTCGAAGCGCCGTCCGTTATGGCGCAGCAGCTCGATGCCCTGCTGAACGAGATAATCCCGCGGACGCTTGGCCCGCTGGAGCGCGGCGTACATGGCGTCGAACGACGAGAACCGGTACAGCCGCTCGCCGGATTGAAAGAAGTACGGTTCGGCGGCGGAGGCATCGTACTCGACGCGGATGACGCCGAGGCCGAACGTGCCGCGGATCGGTTTGACGTAGACCATGCCGAAGCGGTGGAGCATCTCTTCCAACGCCGGGCGACCGAATTTTCGCGTATCGGGCACGTAGGTACGGAGTTCGGGGGAAGCGAGAAGGGCGTCGGTCTTCGACCACTTGCTGACGACGCGGCGGATCGGCATAGGGGTTCACGCCACCTTTCCCGTCAACATTATGCTATAATGGAATTATTCATCCTTTTTACTTTATGAAGACACAAGCCATGGCGTACCGTGGCTAGCGACCATATGCGTGCAATGTTGAAGGAGGATCTGCATGGCGGAAGAGCAACGCTCCGCACTTTTCGACCGCGATATCGGGGTCGAGATGCGAGAATCGTTTATGAGTTACGCAATGAGCATTATCGTCAGCCGTGCATTGCCGGACGTCCGGGACGGCCTGAAGCCGGTGCTTCGGCGCATCCTGTACGGCATGTCCGAGCTCGGCATGTCTCCGGACAAGCCGTTCAAGAAGTCGGCCCGTATCGTCGGCGACGTCATGGGCAAGTATCATCCGCACGGCGACTCCTCGATCTACGAGGCGATGGTGCGGATGGCGCAGGACTTCTCGATGCGCTACATGCTTGTCGAAGGCCACGGCAACTTCGGCTCGATCGACGGAGACATGGCGGCGGCGATGCGGTACACCGAGTCGCGACTTTCCAAGATCTCGATGGAGATGCTGCGGGACATCAACAAGGAGACCGTCAACTTCATTCCGAACTATGACGGCGAGGAGCTCGAGCCGGAAGTGCTGCCGGCACGGTTCCCGAATCTGCTCGTCAACGGCACGACCGGTATCGCCGTCGGCATGGCGACGAACATTCCTCCGCACAACCTGACCGAAGTCATCAACGGCGTCCAAGCGCTGATCAAGGATCCGGAACTGACGCCGAATGACCTGATGGAATACATCAAAGGCCCGGACTTCCCTACGGCCGGCTATATTTTGGGCCGCGAGGGCATTCGCCAGGCCTACAACACCGGACGAGGCTCTATCACAATGCGGGCCCGCGCGGAGATCGAGGAGAATAACGGCAAGGCGAGGATCATCGTTCACGAGATCCCCTACCAGGTTAACAAGGCCCGCCTCGTCGAGAAGATCGCCGAGCTCGTCCGCGAGAAGAAAATCGACGGCATCACGGACCTGCGGGACGAGTCCGACCGCAACGGGATGCGCATCGTCATCGAGCTGCGCCGCGACGTCAACCCGAACGTCGTCCTGAACAACCTGTACAAGCAAACGGCGATGCAGTCGAGCTTCGGCGTGAACATGATCGCGATCGTGAACAAGGAACCGAAGGTGCTGAACCTTCGTGACGTGCTGCATCACTACATCCAGCACCAGATCGAGGTTATCCGCCGACGGACCGAGTACGACCTGAAAAAAGCGGAAGCCCGCGCGCACATTCTCGAAGGTCTGCGCATCGCGCTCGACCATCTGGATGAAGTCATCGCGCTCATCCGCGCGTCCCAGACGACGGATCAAGCCCGCGAAGGCTTGATGTCGCGCTTTGGCCTGTCCCACGACCAGGCGCAGGCGATCCTCGAGATGCGCCTGCAGCGCCTGACCGGCCTCGAACGCGAGAAGATCGAAGCCGAGTACCAGGAACTCCTGGCCAAGATCGCGGAATACAAGGCGATTCTCGCCGACGAACAGCTCGTGCTGGACATCATCGATACCGAGCTGGAGGAGATCAAGGAGCGCTTCGGCGACGAACGCCGCACCGAGATCACGATCAGCGACGAAGAGATTTTGGACGAGGATCTGATCCCGCGCGACGACGTCGTCATCACGATGACGCACACCGGCTACATCAAGCGCCTGCCGGTATCCACTTATCGCAGCCAGAAGCGGGGCGGACGCGGCGTCGTCGGCATGGATACGAAGAATGACGACTTTATCGAGCATCTGTTCGTTTCCAATACGCACCACTTCCTCCTGTTCTTCACGAACAAGGGGCGAGTGTTCCGGCTCAAGGCATACGAGATCCCGGATCTCAGCCGGACGGCCCGCGGCACGCCGATCATCAACCTGATCCAGATCGAGCAGGGCGAGACGATCAACGCCGTCATTCCGGTCGAGTCGTTCGAGCCGAACAAGTACTTGTTCTTCGCGACCCGTGCGGGCATCGTCAAGAAGACGCCGCTCGACGATTACGCGAACATTCGCAAAGTCGGCCTGATCGCGATCGTGCTGCGCGAAGACGACGACCTCATCGGCGTCAAGCTGACCGATGGCGACGCCGAAATCGTCATCGGGACGGCACAGGGGATGTCCATCCGCTTCTCCGAGCAGGACGTTCGCTCGATGGGACGCTCGGCGACGGGCGTCAAGGGGATCGCGCTCGACGGAGGCGACAGCGTCATCGACATGGATATCGCCGATCCGACCCGCGACGTGCTTATCGTCACGTCCAAGGGCTACGGCAAGCGTACGCCGGTGACCGAGTACCGCACGCAGTCGCGCGGCGGCAAAGGGATCAAGACGTTGAACGTCACGGACAAAAACGGCTCGATCGTCTCGCTGAAGGTCGTCTCCGACGAAGAGGATCTCATGATCATGACGTCCTCGGGGACGCTCATCCGGACGAGCATGTCGGGCATCAACACGATGGGCCGGATCACGCAAGGCGTGAAGCTCATCAACATCAAGGACGAGGACTTCGTCGCGACGGTGGCTCGCGCTCCGCGGAACGAAGAAACCGATGAACAAGAAGACGAAGCCGCCGAAGGTTCGGCTCCTTCGGAGAACACGGACGCCGCTGAATAGCGGATGATACGGGGAGGATAAGCGGCATGCCGGTGCTGCCCATCGCGCAAGTGCAATCGGGAGACCGCCTGGGTCGGGAAGTCCAGACGGGCTTCGGCAATCTCTTGTTCCCGGAAGGACGGGTGCTGGGCCCGCGCGACCTGGAGATCTTGCAGGCGTACCTCATCCCCAGCGTCGATATCCGGCGTGCAGGACTAAGTGAAGTCGAGGCCGCGGAAGAGGAGGAGCAGCAGCAGGAGACCTCCTCTCCGCTCACGCCTCTCCAACAAGCGTTCTCCAGAATGGAGAAGCTGATGAAGGTCACGTTCCAGATGATGAGTCCCGGTCAGAGACTCCCCATTCTCGATATCCGCAACGGGTTGAAGGAGCTGCTGGAACGTATCGCGGACTATCATGCGCTGACCTTCGTTCCGCCGCAGGAGGTCGCGATCGTGCCCTGGATCCGCAACAGCATCCTGACCGCGCTCACTTCCTATCAGTTGGCGCGCTGGATGAGGATGCCGGAGAAGGACTTGGTTCCGGCAGCTCTCGCCGGCCTGCTGCACGACATCGGGAACACGCGGGTCGATCCGGCCATCTTCCGCAAGCCGGGACGCTTGACCCCCGAAGAAGTGAACGAGATGCGTCAGCACACGGTCTACGGCTTCCGCATGCTCGAGGGTGTCGCATCTCTGAATCAGGGCGTGTCGCTCGCCGCGCTGCAGCATCATGAACGGATCGACGGCAGCGGCTATCCGATGCGGGTGACCGGAGACCGGATCCATCCTTATGCCCGCGTAGTGGCGGTGGCGGACGTGTACCATGCAATGACGTCCACGCGGACGCACCGCGAAGCCCAGTCGCCCTATCTCGTGCTTGAGGAGCTCCAGGCCGAAGCGTTCGGCAAGCTCGATCCGCTGATGGTTCAGACGTTCGTCGAAAAGACGACCCAGTTCCAGAGCGGGATGCTCGTTCAGTTGAACGACAACCGTGTCGGGGAAGTCGTCTTTACCGATCGGCAGCATCCGACGCGGCCGATGGTTTCAATCTTCGGCGAGATCGTGAATCTGGCCCAGACGAGGGACCTGTACATCTGCGCGATTTACTCGCCGTGATTGCCATCGCGCACGTTTATGAAGACCGGGTTCGGCGTTCGCCGAATACCGGTCTTTTCTATAGAGAATGCCGCAAATTTCGCGTTTCCATACGCCTCCCTTACAGGGCTTCGAGAAGCCGCAGTCCTTGCGGGGCAAGGGATTTCGGGTTATTTATAAAAAGAATAAAAAAAGACTTGCATGGGCATGTGTAACGTGATATATTATTTAAGTCGCCGCTGCGAGGCCAGCAAGAACGAGGCCGAGCGCGAAGACAAGATTGCTCCTTGAAAACTGAACATCGAGCGTAAGCTTACAACGGACCCTGTCGCC
>NZ_JAJFOW010000447.1 GCF_020731285.1 Cohnella baijiui | reverse complement strand
CTGAGCATCAAAGGCGTCTTCCACCGTTCCGCGAATAAACGCAATGACATCCTGTGCATCTTCAGCCGAGGATGATTTGCCTGTTCCGATTGCCCAGATTGGTTCGTATGCAATAACAAGCTGCTTCGCCTGCTCACTTGCCAGACCTTCCACAGCACGCAGCACCTGATCACGTACCCATTCTTTTGTCTTCCCGCCTTCACGCTGCTCCAGATTCTCA
>NZ_JAJFOW010000446.1 GCF_020731285.1 Cohnella baijiui | reverse complement strand
AATCCGGTTCTCCTTGATTCCCTCATTGAGCCAAACTCCCGCATCCGGGAACTCTTTCATTATTTTATTCCAGAGTACCGGCTGACGTTTCTTAATCGTTTGATAAAAAACTCTCTCCTCCAAAAGCACAGGAACAAACGCTTCGCCTTCCGGTGTCAGGGTAATCTGTTTGTCATAGCTTGAACGCAGGACAGCCGGAATCATTGATTGAAGAGCCGTA
>NZ_JAJFOW010000445.1 GCF_020731285.1 Cohnella baijiui | reverse complement strand
AGGATCTTGATTCTGCAACTGGGTCACCAGCAGCTTTAGAAAAGCTTCCTTGCCCAGTGATGATTGCTGCTCAAACGTTTTTGTTTGCGACTGGGATTGAAATGAGTTTTTATATTGTGTTGGATCAATAACTGGCATTGTCCTCATTCCCTCCTTTCATTATCACGTACTTCTTCGTTAATGGCGTACAGCTTCATCCTCTGTATTGCCTATCAATTCTT
>NZ_JAJFOW010000444.1 GCF_020731285.1 Cohnella baijiui | reverse complement strand
AAGTAATCCTTCAGACATACAATACGGAACACTACAGCATTCAATACGCAAGCCGCCATGATTACGAAGCCTTCTTCGTCGAAGAGATCAAGCAGCGCTATGAGAAGAACTATCCGCCATATCATCGGCTCGTGCTGTTTACGTTTGCGCATGAGAATGTTCCCCTGCTTGTTAAGACATCGGAGAGGTTCGCAGGAAGACTGCGTGAAATCATCCCGCCA
>NZ_JAJFOW010000443.1 GCF_020731285.1 Cohnella baijiui | reverse complement strand
ATATCCCGCCGTTAACCACCATCAAACAGGATTTTCGCCTGCTGGGGCAAACCAGCGTGGACCGCTTGCTGCAACTCTCTCAGGGCCAGGCGGTGAAGGGCAATCAGCTGTTGCCCGTCTCACTGGTGAAAAGAAAAACCACCCTGGCGCCCAATACGCAAACCGCCTCTCCCCGCGCGTTGGCCGATTCATTAATGCAGCTGGCACGACAGGTTTCCCGA
>NZ_JAJFOW010000442.1 GCF_020731285.1 Cohnella baijiui | reverse complement strand
CTCGTTCGAGCCGTAGCTGAATATTATTTGGCTAAGGGACGAAGTTATCTTGATCTATCCGTACTGCATAGCAATAAAAAGGCAATTGCTTTATACAAAGCGCTTAATTTTGAACAAATTCCTGTCTATGTAATTAAACGAAAAAACGACATTAATGAAGTGTATTATACAGGAGGGCCTCAACCTTGAACGTATATGCACAAATACTGATAGATGAAGCA
>NZ_JAJFOW010000441.1 GCF_020731285.1 Cohnella baijiui | reverse complement strand
AGCAATCTCCAGCGACAAATGCTATATGATGAAGAAGATGCGGCCAATCATATACCCAAGGCCGCCGCTGCAGCAGAAAAGCTGAAGCGAATCAACAGCCGGGTAACAATTGAGCCTGTTATTGCTGATATTACAGCAGTGAATGCCGAAGAGCTGCTTACAAACTGTGACCTCATCCTTGATGGAACAGATAACTTCGCCATTCGTTTCCTCATTAATGA
>NZ_JAJFOW010000440.1 GCF_020731285.1 Cohnella baijiui | reverse complement strand
CAAGTGGCGTCTATGGGTCTGCTCTATGAAAAACCGGAAGCAGAATCATACGAGAAAGCGAATGAATTGCTTATACAGATGGGGTGTCAGGGAATGGAGAACCGCACATATGAGACCTTATCGCAAGGAGAGCGGCAGCGCGTCTTAATTGCGCGAGCTTTAATGGCGTCACCGAAGCTATTGATTCTCGATGAGCCGGCGACAGGACTGGATATTTTTGC
>NZ_JAJFOW010000439.1 GCF_020731285.1 Cohnella baijiui | reverse complement strand
AGCACCGTTGTATAGAATGGTACAATAATAGGGAGCTGGAGCGTGTGGCTTGATAGAACATAACGCAGCATTTTTCCAGTGTCTCGCGTCAGAAAGGAACGGATGACAGCCACCCAGAGAGCAAGCGAAAAACCGTATCCGTACACCCAGCGCAGGAAGATGGTGAACCACTCTGGCTGATAGATGCGAAAGATTGCCGCATCATTAAATGGAATGCTGCG
>NZ_JAJFOW010000438.1 GCF_020731285.1 Cohnella baijiui | reverse complement strand
CCAAACGATTTTTAAATACATTCTATATGAGAAAACGTCTTGCTGAGATACAAAGAATAGAACTGAATTTATCAGTTTTAGCAAAGTTGATGGTTCTTGAATACACCGATAGGGATTTATTTAGAGAATTGTATCAGTGGCAGTTTGAAAATGATGGAATTCCAAAGCCGTTATCAGATATTGAAAATCAAGTATAAAACGAAGGATTAAATGATGAGGAAA
>NZ_JAJFOW010000044.1 GCF_020731285.1 Cohnella baijiui | reverse complement strand
AAGTGCAACGCTTTTACGACCGAGGTCGAGAGCTCCGTGTTCGGCCACGCCCTCATGGAGATGCTCTCCGAGAAGTACAGTCTCGACGATATCGCCACCATGGATGTCGCCGATTTAGCTGACTATTTGCGGGACAAGGGACGCAATCGCTTCCCTGACCCCGAGAACGTTGCACGCTGCATCCAGAAGGCTGCAAGAGCTTCTTACCGGCTCTCCAAGGTCGTTGAAGATTCAATCGATCTGGTGCTCGGCACCTCCATCCAGTCTATCCGGAGCATTCAGACTCAGCTTAAGGATTTGGACAAGGCCATCGAGCGGATTCTAGAGGGCATCCCAAGCGCCAAGTGCCTGCGCTCCGTTCCCGGCATCGACCGGGTGTATGCCGCCGGCATTCTCGCGGAAATTGGTGACATCGACCGCTTCAGCGACCAGGCCGCCGTGGCCAAATATGCAGGTCTCACGTGGCGTCGGCACCAGTCTGGCCCCTTTGAGGCTGAGGATACGAAACGCATTAAATCCGGCAACCGATTCCTTCGCTATTACCTGGTTGAAGCTGCCAACTCGGTGAAAAACCGCGATGAAGAATTCGGCGATTATTACCGGAAGAAATACAAAGAAGTACCCAAGCACCAACACAAACGCGCCCTCGTCTTAACGGCAAGAAAACTTGTGCGTCTGGTCGATGTGCTGCTACGCAACGGCCAACTCTACACGCCTCGAAGGAAGGTGAATAGCGCGAAGGATTAACGCCTCCTTTGCCAAAGTCCTTCACAAATTCCCAGTAAAAATCTGGTATGTCGCTTGATTTTCAACTGGGTCTGATTTGATGCGTCCATTTTTCCTGACTGATCTGCTTTGCGGCCAAGAAAATTTCCAATTCGATTGAATCAGGGACTTGACATCATACCGCTGGACTTATGAGAAGCTGAAGGTTTGCTATACGCTTGAACAATACAAGGCGTTTTTCCATTGGTTCTTATCCCAGTCAGCCGACGCCGTAAAAGAGAAAAATTCGGAAACCGACGCCATGACCAAATTCGTGAAGGAATACGTCGAGTCCCATTTCGGCGACGATCTTTCGCTCGATGCCATAGCGGGCAAACTCGGCATAACCGGACCCTATCTGTCGACGTACTTCAAAGAGAAGACGGGAATCAACTTCAGCGACTACACCTATACGGTACGGATGAGCAAGGCGAAAGAAATGCTGAAGGACACGGACTTGAAGATCCAGGATATCGCTTCGCTCGTGGGATATTTCACGGTGGCCTCTTTCAACCGGGTATTCAAAAGATTTACCGGCCTTACGCCAAGCGAATTCAGAAGACAATATAATCAGACGATCAAATAATGCCTTCCGACGGCAACCCCAGGAGGAATAGGACTTATCTGGACAAATATTTGATATGGGGCTTTATCTGGAGTAAGGAACATAGCGCATAACGGAAAACGGGAGATGGGCACTCGAGAAGTTGTCCATCTCCCGTTTAAGCATCCTATCAATTCGATGTTACGTTATCCGTAAACTTGATGTTCTGCGCTCGGTAATTCGCAACCGCCGCGTTCACTGCCGACGTTGACATCGCAACGCCTTTGGCATGATAAACCCAATCGACGTCTTCCGCATACGTCCTGGTCCCGCTTTGGCTCATCAGCCCATCGGAGAGAAACCAATGGTTGAAATCGATCGCCATTTTCGTTCTCGGATAGTATTTTCCCGAAGCCGTTGCGGTCAACGTTCCGTCCACGTAATAGTTGACGACGCCTGAAGCGGCCGTCACCACCAAGGTATGCCAGCCGGCGTAACTGCCCATATGGTCGGTCTCGACAAAGTCGTCTTTCGGCGGATTGTTCGAGTACGTGTACCACGTGGTGTTCGTCATGGCGCTCGACGTAATGCCCCAGCCGCCATTGGGCAAATACTCGAAATCCATTTCGCTGTAAAGGGGATCGTTATCGTATCTTAAGGTAGAAATCGTAAAAAAGGTTTGGTTGACCTCGTCTCCATCTGTGCCCACCGTCGGTGAATCCGTAAATTTCACTCTTGCCGCATACGTTCCTTCGAAATACTTTTCCGGCGTGAAGATTTCGGCTTGATTGGTGGACGCCCCCGTACCGTTCGTATTGACCTTCAATCTCATCAGCTTATTGGAAGAATTCGCGGGGTCCGTGACAAAGGTAATATTGTTGGCCAGCCAAGAAACGCCGGCAGGACCCGGCCCGCCCGATCCGGTTCGCACCGTCCATTGGTGGGTGCCGAGCAGAGAGTCGGAGGAACCGGAGTAGCTGAAATCGTCAAACATGGTTTGCGGCTGCGCGGTTCCCCAGATTTCCACTTCGACATAATGGTTATAACCGTTCGAAGTGCTGCCGTTCGAATAGAGCCTGACATACCTTGCACTCGTTGTAGCGAAGTTGATTGTTTTGCCCGCGGAGGTTTCGGCGTACTCGGCATCGCTTCCGACACCGAACCCGATGCTGTTATTCAAGTCGTTGTTGAACACCGTGGTCACGCTGCTGCTGAAATCCGAAACGTTGGATAAACGGACGATAACGTCATGATAGGTTCTCCCGTCTCCGAAATAGTGCCAAATCTTGACTTGGTTCAGGCTTACGCTAGACCCCAAGTCGAATTGGACCCATTGCGTGTTTTGAGTGACATCCACGTAATTCGCGGTATTCTTGTCTCCGTCCGTGATAAACGCCGGGTTCCCGGAGACGGTGCCGCTGGTCGTGAAGCTTTTGCCCGCCGCTACATTCACGGGGCCGGCGTGAGAGATTCCGACATGGGCTCCCGAAAACAGAATACATCCAACAGCAATAACCGAGAGCCACTTCCACCCTTTCCTTACCATTTTCGACATGGCTACACCTCTTCCTT
Organism: Cohnella baijiui; assembly: GCF_020731285.1. Classification (GTDB taxonomy): domain Bacteria; phylum Bacillota; class Bacilli; order Paenibacillales; family Paenibacillaceae; genus Cohnella. The sequence continues at coordinate 50,606 of NZ_JAJFOW010000044.1, read as the reverse complement.
AGTGAGGATCGGTTACAACCTGGCAGATTTCAAGTGCATTCCACTTTCCACCTTTCATCCCATGAATTTGACTTCCCGCTCATCATAGAATGCGGCAGTTCGATTCGATTTCCTTACTTGCCGGTGGCTTGCAAGGTACGTTCGTAAGCCTTTTTATAAACGTCCAACAGCTCATCGACTCCGAGTTTCTTTTGTTCCTGGACATACTTATCCCATTCGCCAAGGCTTCTCGACCCCAGGATAAACTTTGAAATATTTTCGTCCCGGTTTTTGATGAGAGCATCCCCTTTGGTGCTAATAATTTCCTGCTCCTGTTGGTTGAATGCCGGTTTAGGCTGCGGCTGGCTGTCATATTTGGCCGCTTCCTCATAAGCGACTTTCAGCTCGGGAGAAGCGAGGGAAATATGGGAGTCGTAGTCGAACCAGACGAATACGCCGTCCGTGGAAATTCCCGTTTTCTTTCTCAAGTCGGAAACGTCCGTGAAATCGCCGATGAATTTATTTTTTCCGTCCTCGACCTTGAAGGTTTCTCCCTCTTTGCCCCAGCTCGTTAAAGATTTCCCTTCATCCGTATAGAAGAAGTCCATGTATTTCATGATGTCATGGATGTTCTTGGATTGCGAAGATACCATGACGCCTTCCTCCGTTATTTGGGTGTAGGCGTTCTTCTGTGGCCCGCCTTCCCATCCTGCGGGAGGCTTCATAAAGCTAAGCGTGAAATTCGGGTTGTTCTTGCGCAAAGCGGAATTATAGAAATCGATCCGTCCGATATAATCCAGCGTGACAAATGCGCGGTCCGTAGACATAATGTCCTGCCAGATCTTCGTATCGACCGTCAGGAAATCGGGCGGAATCAGACCTTCCTTGTAAAACTTGTTGAGATAGGTGACCATTTTCTTGAAATTGTCTTCCGTTGCGCCGTAGACGAACTCTTTTTTGTCTTGATCGAAATATACGCTAACCTGGGTGGAACTGACCGATCCCACCGTATTGAACGACGCGCCGAAATTTTGCAGGTACCGAAGGCCGCTGCGGAAGGTCAGCGGATAACTCTTCGGATAAAGCTCCTTCAATTTCTTCAAAGTGGCGTACAGCTCGTCCCAGGTTTCCGGTTGCTTCAACCCGTTCTTTTCGAAGATGTCCTGGCGGTACATCCAAAGCATCCGGTTCGTTTCCCCCATGCCCTCATTGGGGAATACGTACATTTTGCCGTCCGCAGCCAATGCGGCTTGTACAGCCTCCGGAAACTGTGCCATCCACTTCTTGAAATTCGGCATCTCGTCGACATAATCCAGAATGTTGGCGAGCGCGCCCTGCTGTCCGTATTTATCCGCCCTCGCTTTTTCCTGGGTCCAAATCATGTCCGGCATCGATCCCGATGCAACGGCCAAGCTGGTCGCATCTTCCAGCGTACCCGGCGGCACTTGAATGTCGAGTTTGACGCCCGTTTTCTCTTGAAGGTATTTCCAGATCGGCCAATCCGCCGAATAAGGCCAGCTCGGGTTATTGTAATCAAGAAACGTCAAGGTCTTAAGCGGCTGATTTTGGGCAGGCGATGCCCCGCTGCTTGACGTTGCCGAGTTCCCAGATGCCCCCGCGCTATTCTGCGGGGAATTCCCATTGTCTTTCGAACTGGAACAACCGGCTAGAATTGCCCCCCCTATAACCAGCACCGCAAGCATCTTCCCCCATTTTCCCATTTCTTAATTCTCCTTTTGATAAGAATAACCTGCTATATGTCAACCTTTGACCGACCCGATCAGCGTCCCTTTCGTAAAATACTTCTGAAGGAACGGGTAGATCAAGAGGATTGGCACCGTAGATACGATAATGGTCGCGAATTTCAGGGATTCGTCCACGATCAGTTGGTCCCCGCCGATGGACGTCGCGCCGTTGGCGGTTGCCTGCCCTTCAAGCACGAGGTTCCTTAACACCACTTGAAGAGGGAACAAATCGGCATCTCGCAAGTACAACATCGCCGAAAAGAAATTGTTCCAAATGCCGACCGCATAAAACAGGCAAATCGTGGCTAGAACCGCTTTGGATAAAGGAAGTACAATCCGGAAAAAAGTGCCGATATCGGTTAGTCCGTCCATCTTTCCGGATTCCTCCACCTCTTTGGGGAGACCGGAAAAGAACGTTCGCAGAATGATCAGGTTCCAGGTGCTTACGGCTGTAGGCAAGATCATGCTCCAGACGGTGTCGATGAGACCGTAGCTTTTCACGATCAGGAAGGTCGGAATCATTCCCCCGCTGAAAAACATCGTGAACACGATCAGGAGCGTAAAGGTCCGGTTCAGGAACATTTCCTTCTTGGATAAAGCGAAAGCGCCGGCAGATGAAATCAACAAAGAAAAGGTGGTCCCTACCACCACGTAGAGGATGGTGTTTAAGTAGGCTCTGGATATATGAGGGTCGCGAAGCACGATCTCATACATTCTGAAGTTGAGCCCTTTCGGCCATAAGAACACATCCCCTTTCAACACATGGACGTCCGAACTCAGCGAGACAGCGATCATATAGATGAATGGATATAAAGTAGCGAGCACTACGCCGAACAGAATCGAGATCAGCACGATTTCAAATCCTCTTATTTTCCGTCTCATCGCTGCACCCCTTACCATAAGCTCGTCTCGCTCGTTTTGCGGCTGATCCAATTGGCCGTAACAATAAACGCTAGATTAATGACGCTCGTGAATAGATCGATTGCCGTTCCGTAGCTGTAATTTCCTCTTTGCAGTCCGGTGCGGTAAACGTAGGTGCTCAGGATGTCCGCCGTCTCGAACGTAGAAGGGTTGTAAAGAAGAAACACTTTCTCGAACCCGATGTCCATTACGCTGCCGACGTTCAGGATCAATACGATGACGATCGCCGGCGCGATGCCCGGCAGCGTAACGTAGAGCAGCTGCTTGAAGCGTCCCGCGCCATCTATTTTCGCGGATTCGTATAGCTGAGGGTCGACCGCGGTCAATGCCGCCAAATAGATAATGGTTTCCCAGCCGGCATTCTGCCAAATATCCGAGATGACATAGATGGAGCGGAACATCTCGGCTTCCATCATGAAGTTGATCGGTTCAAAGCCCAACCATTGTATGAATTCGTTCACGACGCCGCTGGAAGGAGACAGAAACAGCAGCACCATGCTGGCCACGACGACATTGGAGATAAAGTGCGGCAAATAGCTGACCGTCTGGACAAATCGTTTGAAGAATGCGTTTTTGACTTCATTCAGAAGTAAAGCCAGGATGATCGGGGCGGCAAAACCGAACAACAATTTGTAGAAACCCAGTAAGAAGGTGTTTCGGATCAGGACATAAAAATCGGGACTTTCGAAGAACATCTTGTAGTATTTCAAGCCTACCCATGGGCTTGCCCATATTCCTTTGAAAAGGTTATAGTCCTTGAACGAAATGACCAACCCGAACATCGGAACGTATTTGAAAAGTACGTAATACAGCATGGTAGGCAAAATCAACAGCAGCAAATATTTGCTACGGTTCAGGCTTACCCTCCACGGTTTCCTTGGTCTTCTTGCGAGCTCGTCTAACGCAGCGATATCCGGAGTGAAGGTCGTTTTCATTTTGTCTTGGCCCCTGTCTTAAGGATGATTTCATCATACAAACGCAGGGTTCGATTGCCCATCATACAATCTTTAGGTTCTTCTCAAATCTTCGGAAACGATAAATCGGAAAACAAAAAGAAAGTACGACCGGCGTACTTTCCCATGCAGAACCATCTATGAAAATTCCGATTTCATAAACGCGCTTCGGCAAATCGGCTTGTAGCTGTTCCAGGACCGTATGGTATCCGAGTCCGAACGTCGAACACCCTGCACTTACTCTCCCCACTTGTCGTACTTCGCATAGCTCTTCCATGGAACATACCCCAGCTTGCCGTAGAACTCGACGAACGGCGTCGTATCGATGACCATCCTTCTGACACCTCTCTCGTACAACGCGGCAATCGCCGCCTTCACGATAGAAATCCCGTATTGGTGCCCCCGCTCCGCCTCGTCGATGCCGAGCGGGCCGATGCCGCCCAATCGTTCCTCGAACAACGGCGCCCAATACACGTTCTGCGCCTGCAAGGGAGAGCGATCGTCGTTGATCCGGCAGAAGCCGATGATCGCGCCCTGCTTCTCCAACACGACGTACTCTCTGCCGGTGCCTCCTTGCTCCCAATAGTCGGCATGCTGGTACGCCCACGTACCCGGAAAGCAGCGCTCCATAAACGCCGTCAGCGATTCCCGGTCATCCGGGGTCGCGAGCCGGAATGACACGTCCGAGATAACCGGGAAACCGATCGGCTCGTCGTCGCGATAAGCTCTAAGCAGATCGAAAGCTCTCTCCCGGAAGACGTAGCCTCTTCTGTCGAACCAATCGCGAGTATGCTCCAACTCTTCGGGAATGCCGGGGAACATCCTTCTGTGCAAGTCGTTCCCGAGCGCGATGTTTGTCGCGCCTGCGTGCCGAAGCGCCGCCTCGGCTCTGCCCAGCAACGCGGCGCCGACCCCTTGGCCTCGGGCGTTCGCGTCGACGAGCAACGCATGGATCCACCCCGTGTCCGTTCCTATGCCGAAGCGCGCGGCGCCAGCACGGGCGATTTTGGCGACGACGAATCCGGCGACCTTGCCCGTCCGACGATCCGTCGCGACCCAGGAGCCTTCCCGAAGCCAGTTGCGATCTTCTAGAATATTTTGACGAAGCACCTTTGCCCGCATCGGAAACTGATCTGCCAGTTCCTTATTCCAGAGCGCGAGAATACCGTCCAAATGCCGTTGTTCTAACGGTTCGAAGTCCATAAGCGCCTCCTCGTTCGACTACTACCGCTACTGTAAGTGATCGAAATGAAGCAGCCAATAAGCAAATCTTTCGATTGTTCTTAGATCATCAAATAGAGTCAAAAAAAATATGCAAGCCCGCTCACCGAACAAAATGTTCCCTATTTGCATCAGGCCTGCCGCAGCCCGCCCTCTCCCCATGAAAAGACCTCCATCTCCGCCCGGCGGAAATGGAGGTCTTTTGTCCTTCTAGGAAGTGCAACCGATCACGATTCGTACAACCGCGCGGCTCTGGCGGAGCGGCGGCGCCCCGTGAGCAGACCGACGATCCCGAGCAGGACGCCGATATTGATCGCAATATCCGCAAAATTCATAATCCCTCCGCCGGCGGACCAGGAAATGAAGTCGGTCACTCCGTTGAACAGCAACCGATCGATCGCGTTGCCGACCGCGCCGCCGGCGAAAAAGCCCGCTCCCGCCAGCAGCCAACCTCCCGCGAGCCGACCTTTGCGCTGGGCGTAGATCGCCCAGATGACGACGGCGACCGCCACCGGGATGAATAGTCTGCCATACCCTTCGAAGGAGCTGCCCGCCGCGCCCGTATTCACGAAATTCGTGAAGTGCAGGATCCCCGGCCACACGTCCATCGTATCGCCCAACGGGAGCTGTGCGCGAATCCAGATTTTAGACAGCTGATCGGCCGCGACGACGAGCAGCATTACGACATAGAGCAGCATGGGTTTCCCGCCTTCCTTATTCTGCATACATGAGCCGCGCTTAAGAGACGTCCCGCCCGTCAAAGAATGGCTTCTCCGACGCGGCAAGGTTCGGTCCTCAGCGTTTGCAACCCGCGGCTCGCTGATTCCATTGTACAACAGAAAGACTGCCGATGCGATCAACTGCAGAGCGAACCTGGCCGAGTGCGGCGGATTCTCTCTCCTCGAGCGGACGCCCTTACCGAAGCTTCAGCACCCACGGTCCGCGAAATACCGTTTGGATGCGCTCGATCTCCACCCGCATCGTGCGTCCTTTTTCCGGCGCCGCGAGATAGAGATGTTGCATGGCGCCTGTCGCTTCATCAAACTTCAAGTCTCCGTTAGCCGGAAAAATCAGAAGCAGCGACTCGGCTGCCTGAGCGTCATAGCGCACATCGACGTCGACCTCTAACACGTCATGGTTCCGATTGGCCTTCGCGTCGGCCGGGAGACGTCGCACTTGAAGGATCGTCATCGGGAACCCCTGCACGTCGATCGTGCGATGAACGGCTATCGTCTCCCCGACTCCGGGCACGGGAATGGAGAACGACTCGCGCGGGAATGCAGCGCGAGACAAGATCAGCTCCGGTATCGTCAATACGTATCCGGATGGAGCAAGATCTTTCTTTCGGAAGTAAAACTCGTTGGGATGCGGAAATGAAGCGTCCTGACTGAGCTCCAGCGTCTCCGTCCCGTTCGTCATCCGGGGATGGCGGATATCCCACGGTTGCATGCCGTAAGACTCGACTGTCGCTCCCTTCGGCAGCTGCGGGAGCAGCGCGATCTTGGTCCGTCCATCCGACATGTCCTGCGCCACCGCGGTCAAGGCAAGCCCGTTGCGGACGTCCGTCACGCCCAAGTTTTCCATCCGGTCGGAGCCCGGCGCCTCTTCCAGCGGGAGCGGAACGGTGTGATCCATCCCCTCGAACGACAACGCCATGCGGTCCGTTCGCTTGATAGGTCCCTTGTAACCGAAAGTGCCCGTCCACTCCCGGTCCGACCAGGAGCGATGGCCGGTGAACGCGTAGACGTCCCCGTCGCCGTTATGCAGCTCAAACCGGTCGATCATGGTCGAAAGGGCGCCGCTCAACTCGGCGACCGCCGTTCCGTCATCCACGCGAAAGCCGCGAATCTCCAGCTCGCCGCCTTTAAAGTCGAGACGGATCGGCTCCCTCAGCACGTATTGGATGCCTTGCTCCGCGGTATTCCCGACCGCTCCGAATCCGGGCAAAAATTGAAACGCCTTCCGAAGCTGCGCCCGCACATCGGGCGACCCGGCGGCGATCGAGAGGGCGAGAAACAACGCGGCGAGGACGGCTGCGAAGGCCGCGAGCTTGCGCCAACGTCGCGTTGCCGGACGACGTTCGGTCGCCCGCTCCCTTTGCTCGCGAGGCGCCTGTCGGGCGTCGTCCTCGCTCGTCTCCGGCAGCGACAGCCCGAGCTTGGCGAACGCGGCCGCCCGGACGCGGGCGAGCGCTGCGGCCTCCGCTTCGGGATCTGCCGGAAGGCTTTCTCCGTCGGATGGCACGACGTCGGCCAATCTCCCGAAGGCATCCTCTTCGTCCAAGTCGTCCAGCCATCGGCGCAGCGCTTCCTCTTCGCGATTCATGGCCATGACCGTCCCTCCTCCCCTTCCGTGCCGAGACGCGTCTTCAAGCGCTCCCGCAAACGCCGCAAGCGATTCTCCACCGCTTTGCGGGTCAGTCCCAAATCCCGCGCGATCGCCTCTTGCGACTCGTAATAAAAGTACGCGCGGTAGAACAACGTCCGATCCAACGCTCCCAGATCGTCTACAGCACGTACGAGGCACTCCAGCTCCGCTTTCCGCAGCACGGCCCGCTCCGTATCTTCGGGCGCTTGCGGCTCCGGCGAGCCGTCCAGCGGATGCACGCGCCTCTCCCGGAGCAGCCTGCGCCGGGCATCCAAGGCACGATACTTGGCCAGGATGAGCAGCCACGTCCGAAGCGTCCCCCGGGCGGCGTCGTATTCCGCGATGCGGCGCCAAGCGCCGACGTAGACATCGCTTGCGCATTCCTCGACGTCTTCTTTGCTGCCGGCGCCCTGCAGCACTCGCCCGACGAGGCGGTAAACGTCCGCCCCGTAGGCGTCCATGAGCGCCGCCAGCGCGGCGGTTTCGCCCAAACGAAGCCGTTCGACCAGCCTTTTGCCCGCGTCTTCCATGCCTTTCCCCCTTCCCTGTCCTTTACTACGTCGTTTCGGCCTTTCATCCCTCGCTTCCCGCACGAAAAAACGGCAAACAGCCGTCGCCTCCGCCTCGCGCGTCGAGAACGGGGGACGGCTCATCATGGCAAGGTGCCGCGGACAAGACTTCGCAAGTAAAAACGGCTTCGCCGTCTTCCCGGACGGCGACACGTTTTTATCGGAGGTCATACAGAAATGGATAGAGTAAAACTTATACATGCTGTATGACGGACAAAGAGCCTGACCGGCCGGCAATCTATCCGTCCGGGAAATCTCCCGCCTTCACGCCTGCCGTCAAAGCCAAGCGTAGATCGGGATGCACAACAAACTCGTGACGATGCCCGCCAGACTCATAGCCATGCTGCTGATGCCGGCTTGAACTTCGGACTCCCGCACCAGCCGCCCCGTCCCGATTCCGTGCGCGGAGGTGCCAACCGCAGCGCCGATCGCCAGATCGCTTCGGATGCGCAGCAGCCGCAGCATCGCCGGGCCGAACATGCTGCCGATCAGGCCGGTCAGCACGGTGAAGACGCCGGCAAGCTGCGGCGAACCTCCGAGCTGTCCCGCGAGCTCGATGGCGATCGGCGACGTCACCGACTTGGGCAGCATCGACAGCAGCAGCTCGCGCGTGCCGCCCATCAGCCATACAAGGAAGGCGGAGGAGGCGATCCCGGCCGCCGAGCCGGCCAGGACGCCGACGACGACCGCCTTCAAATGACGGCGCATGGTGCGGATCGCCTTGTACAGCGGCACCGCGAGCGCCACCGTCGTAGGCCCGAGGAAAAACGTGATGAGGTCGCCGCCTTCGCGGTACGCGTCGTACGGGATCCCGCAGACGAGCAGAAGCGCGATGAGACTACCCGTCGTCGCGAACAGCGGATGTACCCAACTGCGCTTGCCGTTCAACCACAGCGCGGCGACATAGGCGGATATCGTAAGCGCGATGCCAAAGAGCGGCTGTCCGGCAAAGGCGCGCAGCTCATCCATGGGTGCCGCCCGCCTCCTCTTCGCGCGCGAGCCTGCCCGTCACCCAGCCCGTCAGCGCCAGGACGACGGCCGTGCTGACGAACAGATTGGCGACGATCGGCAGCCATTGCCGTCCGATCTCGGTGAAGTACGCGATGACGCCGACGATCGTCGGCGCGAAAAACAGGAGCATATGCTTCAGCAAAAACTGCGCAGCCGTCTCGATCCACGCCAGCTTCACCCAGCCGGCGAGCAGGCAGAGGAGCAGCAGAAGCATGCCCAGCACGTTGCCGGGCAGCGGCACGTGCAGCAGATGATGGCCCGCAAGCCCCGCAAGATTAAAGAGAAGCAGGATGGCGAATCCCTTCATAGCGTTCCTCCGTGACCGTGGCATTCGATAGATCGATCTGATTCGCTCGCTCTAGCTTATCACGGAAGTTGGCGCCGCGGCGCGCGGATCGGTGCCCGGGCAAGAAAAAGAGGCTGTCTCATAAGGTTGTAATAGGGCCCGAGAGTCAGCAGCGCGGTTTTCAATGCGGATGAATGGGCAACCATTGACGATCTTTCCATTCATGACGGCTGCCTCTAACGCGTGGCAATCTGCGAGGCTGGTTTCGAACGAATCGGTTGGGGCTTCGTGAAAATTCGTCGGATTCTGGCCGATGGTTCGCCACTGGTGTATGTCAATTAGCCTTGTTTGCGCTCGGTTCGGGTCGCTCAGTAAAATAGTTGCATTCGTACATCTATTTAGGTTCATTTCGGGAGAGTGGAGCGGTTTACTTGTAAAAGTACATCTAATTTATCGTAAATCCGTCCTGTACGCAGAAAACGGATCATTTAGTTGTACGATTGCAACTAAATGACCGTTAAGAAGGAATATAGCAAAATTAGATGTACATTTGCATCTAAATCATGGGATGCGAGATAGGTAGCACGGAAAACGGATTCCGGTGTTTTCTGCTTCGCGTCATGCGGAAGGTAAGCTTGAATGTCGGATGGCTTTTGCTTGGCCATCATTTGTTGAAGGCAGCGGATCGAAAGCGAGAAATGGCGGTGCAGGGATCATCTCCCCAAACACCGCCATTCCTTCGTTTTCATACGTTTAGGGATGGAGGAGAGCTGTCTGTCGCGTGAACAGACTTACATTTGTGACACCCTCTACGTCGGGGCCGTTCAGCAAGGCCCCTTATCGCTCCGCTGCCATCAGCGCACGCAATTTGACGGCCGTATCGTATTCCGGGAGGGGCAGATTAACCGTCACGGTCAGCTCCGGCGCATTGGTGGGATGAAAGGAGATATGGTCGAAGGCAAGCATCCCCGCATGCGGGTGGAGCAGCAGCTTGGTGCCTTCTTCCGCATCCAGGATGTCGTGCTCCGGCCACCAGGCGCGGAATTCCGGGCTGGCCTCGTTCATCGCCTCAATCATTTCGATCCACCACGAATCTCCCGGAAACTTGGCGAAGTTCGCCCGGAACTGCGCCATCCGCCGCCGCGCCTGCTTTTCCCACTTGTCCCCCAGCATCCGGCGCAAGTCCTCCCCCATAAACGTCCGCCAGAGCGTGTTGCGGTCCCGCATCGTCATGTTCGGATAGTCTCCGTACGTCAGGCGTGCGGCCTCGTTCCAGCCGACGAGGTCCATCCGCTGGTCGATGACGACCGCGGGATTCGGCCCTTGCGCATCAAGCAGCCGCTGCAAAGTCGGACTAACCGTGCCCGCTCCCGCGCGCAGCTCGGCCGGGAGCTGCTTCAGGGCCAGCAGATACAGATGGCGCCGCTCGCCCGCGTCGAGCCGCAACGCCCTCGCCAGACTGTCGAGCACCTGTGCCGACGCCTGGATATCCCTGCCCTGCTCCAGCCACGTGTACCAGTCGACGCTCATCCCCGCGAGCATCGCGACCTCCGCGCGGCGCAGCCCGGGCGTGCGGCGACGTCCCCCCTCGGGCAGTCCCGCTTCGGCCGGTGTCAGCCTCGCTCGCCGCGTCTTCAGAAATTCGGCCAGCTCGTGCAGTCGGCCGGTCTCGGTCGCATTCATAGGCCGCCCCCCGTTCATCCAGCATAGGAGAGAAAATCCTAGGATAAACCCTCATCTCCCGCTTCGTCTACGGTCCATCTTACACTACTCCCACGGGGGAAGCCATCACGGCCGAACCCGGACTTAAACGGGAAAGGGGAATGTCGCCATGACGCAAGCATTCGATCGGACAGGCGATCGTACATCGTCCCGCTCGGCAGCGCACGCGGCCGGCGAGGGGGTAACCGCACGTTCAAGCGGTCGCGGAACCGCGCAGCCGATCGCCGGGTCAGCCGCCGCGGCAGGTAGAGGCTGGCTGCTTTTCGGGCTCGCGCTCGGCTACTTCATGGTGCTCCTGGACACGACAGTCGTGTCGGTCGCCCTCCCCGCCATCCGGGCGGACCTCGGGGGCGGAATCGCCGGCCTTCAGTGGGTCGTCAACGCCTATACGATCGTCTTCGCGGGCCTGCTGCTCTCGATGGGCGCGCTCGCGGACCGGTTCGGCGCCAAGCGCCTCTATCTGCTCGGTCTCGCCGCGTTCCTCGCGGCCTCCGCCGCTTCCGCCGCCGCGCCTACGCTAGGCGCGCTCATCGGCTTGCGCGCGCTGCTCGGCGCCGGAGGGGCCACGCTGCTCCCCGCGTCGCTTGCGCTCATCGCGCAAGCTTATCCGGATCCGGCGAGCCGAGCCCGGGCGCTCGGCATCTGGGCGGCGATCACCGGCGGCGCGATGGCGGCCGGACCGGTCGTCGGCGGCGTGCTGGTCGACACGCTCGGCTGGCACAGCATCTTTCTGCTGAACGTGCCGCTGTCCGCGCTGAGTCTCGTCCTTACGGCGCGCTTCATCGGCGAGACGCCGAAGCGGGCCGGGCGCGGTCTCGATCCCGTCGGACAGCTCTCCGCCATTCTCGCGATCGCGGCCCTGTCGTTCGCCCTCATGGAGGGGGAATCGCTAGGCTGGGCCTCCGCGCCGATCGCCGGCGCGCTCGCTGTCGCGCTCTTCGCGGCGCTTGTTTTCATTGCCGCCCAAGCGAAAGGGCGCTCCCCGATGCTGCCGCTCGGCCTCTTCCGCATCCGGACCGTATCCGCCGGCATGCTCGGGGGGATGATCATCAACGCCGGGCTTTCGGGCGTGCTGTTCGTGCTGCCTCTGTTCTTCCAGCAAGTCCGCGGCTGGTCGGCGCACGAGACCGGACTCGCCCTCCTGCCGCTCACGCTGCCGACCGCGTTTAATCCGATCTTCACCGGCCGCCTCGTCGCCCGCGTCGGAGCTCGCATCCCAATGACGGCAGGCTTCGCGCTGGCCGCGGCGGGCGTCTGGGTTCAATCGGCCGCAACAAATCTCACGAGCTACGGCGTCAGCCTCGTCGCCTTGCTGCTCATCGGCTTCGGCGTCTCGCTGACGATTCCCGCCTTGGTAGCGGCGGTCATGTCGGCCGTTCCGCGGGAGCAGACCGGCGCCGCGTCTGGCGCGCTGAACGCGAGCCGGCAGTTGGGGGCAACGCTCGGCGTGGCGGTGCTGGGCGCGATCCTAGCCGGGAGCGGCTCGCTGCTGGCTGGCGTACACACGGTGCTCTACGCCTGCGGCGCGGTCCTGCTGGGCGGGAGTGTGCTCTCGTTGGCCGCGATGGGGAAAAGATAATCCTGCACTTCCCCGGAGAAATAACAAAGAAAGCAGCCGCGCGGGGCCATGGGGCTCTCGGGCGGCTGCTTTGCCTGCAAGTGGCGTTTACGCTGGCGGATCTTGCCCAGTCATACCGGGACGGGCAGATTAACGGTACCGGACGAGCAGATCGATCGGATACCGTCCGGCATTGCGGCCATACAAGGCGATGCCGCCTTCGTCTGCCTGCAGCTGCAGCTTGAAGCTGCGGCTGCGGTCGAGCCGCGCTGCCAGTCTCCCCGGGACGACCGCCCGGCAGAGATACCCGTACGAGCCCGCTTCCTCCAGCTTGTTGGCCGCGGTCTGATAGTGCCAGGACAGTACGCCGCGGCTGTCGGCCGGGTCGTCTGCGAGGACGAACGAGCCGATCCGCTCGCCGTCGACCAAGACGTTGACCCGCGAGGCGTGCTTTTCGTCGTCGGTCATGTAGTAGGTGTTCGGATTGAATTCCACGTTGGCGGAAGCCCCGTGCATGAATTCGATCCCATGCTGCCGAATCTGTTCGCCTTCCACGTTGCGCGCGAGCAGCCGCTTCGCGCTCGCTTCGAACCAGATCTCGACCTCGGAAATCGTGCCCCGTTCGGCTAGCTCCGGCAGGCGGACGTCGTAGACGAACTCGCCGGCTTTCCCCCCGCTCGCTTTCGCGCCCTGAATCGAAGACCATTCGTAAGCGAACGTATGAGACGCGAACTGCCCCACAGGCACGCTCACGAAGCCGCCGTCCGCCGTGTAGACGCCATTCTCCTCGCCTCCGCGAACGTCGAACGTCGTGAAGTTGCGGGTGACGACGCGGCCCTGCGCGTCGACGAGCCGCACGCCGAGCACCCCAACGGCATCCTGTGCCGGCAGGCGAAGGGTGATCGGAGCCAGCGGGTACACGCCGAAGCCGTCCCAGGCGATGTCCGCGCTCCCGCTGTCGGCGGTGACGCGCAAGCCCAGGTTGTCGTAGGTCAGCTCCCACTCCAGCCGGAGCGTCTCGCCATGATAACGGTCGTCAAAGCTCGAACGCAGCAGTTGAACGGTCGCTTCGGAGCCGGCCTGAACCGTCTGGCAGGGCGGCGCGTCGATGACGACGAAGTCCGCCGTGTGCAGGTCGGCGAGCGTCATGCCCGGGACGAAATCTTCGTAGCCGAATTGTTTGTCGGACCCGTCCAGCCGATAGTAGCCGTTGAACTCGTTGACGACGTCGCGGAATTCGGTGAAGACGAAGCCGCACATTTTGTCGTGCCGCCGGAATTCGTTCAACATATAGCGATAATGCCAAGCCAGGTCGCTGTCTCCCGCGCCGCCGTCAGCGATGCCCCAGACGTTGCCGCACTCGCTGTTCATCAGCGGAGCGCCGGTTTGCTTGTTGTCGCCGATGTAGTTTTTGGACGAGCCCGGGTAGGTCTCGTCGACGACCTCCTGGACGTGGCTTCGCACTTCCTCATAGCCGTTGATGTAAAAGTGCCACGTATTGATATCCGACTCGACGTGGTCCCAGTTGCAGGTCGAATTGTCTTCGACGATCCGGGTCGGATCGAGCCGCTTGGCCCAGTGGTACCGGTCGCGCACCCATTCCTGCGTCTCCGGCAGGTAGTCGATCTGCCCGCTGAGATCGCCCGTCAGCCCCAAGCCCGTGCTGTTCGTTTTCAGCCCCCACGTCTCGTTGAACATGATCCAGGAGAAAATCGAAGGGTGGTTGTAGTCCCGCTCGATGACCTCCAGCGCTTCCTGCTCGTAGGCAGCCCTGGCTTTCTCGTCCGGATTGCCCCAGAAGCACGGCATGTCTTCCATGACGAGAAGGCCCAGCTTGTCGGCCCAGTACAGCTTGCGCGGTTCCTCCGGCTTGATGTGAATGCGCACGAAGTTCAGGCCGAGGCGTTTCATCAAATAAATCTCGTCCCGCATCTCCTCGTCCGTCGGATAGGTGAAATACCCGGTCGGATGGAAGGATTGATCGAGCGTGCCGTTCAGGTAGATCGGCTTGCCGTTCAACGTGATCCAACGATAGGAGCGGTCGCCGAACGCCGCCGTCCCGACCTCGCGGATGCCGAAATACGTGCCGACCGCGTCCTCGCCGAACTCGCCGGTAAGACGGATCTCGCCTTCGTACAGGTTCGGAGTGTCCGGGCTCCACAGCCGCGGGTTCGCTACCTGGAACGACACTGCGTATTCGTTGGTGCCGGCTTCGAGCGCAAGCTCCGTCTCCTTCCGGACCGCTCCGTCCGCGAAGTCGAAGCGGAGCTTCGCCTTGCCGGCCTGCCCCGCCTCGATCCGGCCGCGCACCTCGACCGTCCCGTCGATGCGGGTGGCGAATTTCGCGTCGCCGACGTACGCTTGCGGCCGCGCTTCGAGCCAAACCGGCTGCCAGATGCCGCGAACCTCGCCGTAGCCTTGCTTGCCTCGGGCTTGATACGTCAGATCCTCGTCTTCCGCGCGGACGACGATCGTATTCGGGGCATCGGTCCGCCAGACCGACGTCACCTCGAACTCGAAGGTGCCGTATCCGCCGCGGTGCGAGCCCGCGTGCGCCCCGTTCACCCATACGTCGCATTCGTAATCGACGGCGCCGAAGCGCAGGTAGAGACGGGAGTCCAGGACGGACGGCTGCCACTGCAGCTCGCGGCGGTACCAGCCGACGCCCTTCGCGTCGATCCCGATGCCGGAAAGCGGGCTCGCCCAGGAAAAGGGGACCTGAATGCGCGCGTCATATTCGTCCGCCTCCGCCGCGTGCCGCGATCGATCGCTGTTTGCGCCGGAAGGGTCGAGCCGGAACGCCCAGGTGCCGTTCAAATTCAGCCAATCGGTCCGCTGCCAGTCGGGGCGGGGAAACTCGGGACGGGGCTGATTCGTCTCAACGATGGGAGCAATGGATGAGGACATGGAAGGAAACACAACCTTTCGAGGTTCGGATTTGCCCCCATTTTAGCACCTGAATTATGTTTACGCAATGTATATTATAGTTTTACAATAATGAGGTTTCGTTGTACACTAGACGCAACTTGATATGAATGCAAAGGAAGAACCGAAATGAGCGAACCGAAGCTAGAAACGATCCGCTATCCCGCCTCCCGCATCGTCGACATCGCCAAGGCGCTGTCGGGCGACGTCCGCGTGCGCATCCTCGAAGCGCTCGGCGACAAGCCGATGAGCGTCGGCCAGTTGGCCGAAGCGCTTGGCGTCGCGCAGCCGACCGTCTCGATCAACGTGCAGATTCTGGAGCAGGCGGAGCTAGTCACCTCTACGCAAGGGGCGAACCGCGAAAAGATCTGCTCCGTCACCTGCCGCTCCATTCTACTCGAGCTGCCGGCTAAGCCCGGAGAAGGCCTGCACCGGACGGAAGAAATCCAAATGCCGATCGGCATGTACGCGCACTGTTCCGTGCAGCCGACCTGCGGCATGGCCGCGCGGGACGGCACCCTCCTCGGCTCGTCCGACGACCCCCGCGTCTTCTACATGCCGGAACGGGTCGACGCCGCGCTGCTCTGGTTTTCCGGAGCGGGGTACATCGAATATTACTTTGCCAATCCGCTGCCGCCCGGCGTCTCGCTGGACGAGCTCCGCATCCGGGCGGAGCTCTGCTCCGAAGCCTCTTCCTTCAAGATGGACTGGCCGTCGGACATCACGCTTTCGATCAACGGCCATGCGGTCGGCACGTGGACGAGCCCCGGCGACTTCGGCGACCGCAAGGGCAAGCTCACGCCGGACCGGTGGCGGGCCGGCACGGAGTACGGGCGGCTCACCGAATGGCGCGTAACCGCGAACGGGAGCCAGGTCAACGGCGAGCCCGCCGCGGCTACGCGGGTCGGCGAGCTCGGGCTGGCGTTCAACCAGCCGATCCGCGTCCGCTTCGAGGTCCGCGAGGACGCCGCGTTTCCGAACGGGATGAATCTGTTCGGCTCGGGCTTCGGCGACCACCCGCAGGACATCGTCCTGTCGTTCGTGCGCTATATGGAGCAGGAGCCGAGCTGAGAGCCGGCGCTTCGCCGGGCAAGCTCGGGCAGCGCCGTTAGGTGGGCGAGTGCGCGCGGAGCGTGAAGGCGAGGGTAGGCGATGCGCGGGGACTTGGCGGCGAGGTAGGCGTTGCGCGAGGACTTGGCGGCGAGGGTAGGCGGCGCGTCGTTAGGCGTCGAGGTAGGCGATGCGCGAGGCCGTGGCGGCGAGGGTAGGCGGCGCATCGTTAGGCATCGATAAAGTGGGCGAGCGCGTGAGGCGCGGCTTCGGCGGCGCAGTTGGAGCGTTTTGCTCCAACTGGCGCGCGGGGCAAGGAACAATTTGTCACCTATTTCCGCACTCGAGCCGCCAGGCACGCAAATAAGGAATAATTTGTTACCTATTACCGCACTCGAGCCGCCAGGCACGCAAATAAGGAACAATTTGTTACCTATTTCCGCACATGAGACGCCAAGCATGCAATTAAGGAGCAATTTGTTACCTATTTCCGCACTCGAGTTGCCAGAGCTCTCCCCGAATGCGAACGAAGGACCTCCATTTCCACCATGCAGCGGAGATAGAGGTCCTTCGCTTTTCCGGGCCAACCAGTCGCTGGTTGACGAGATGCTTGCGGCGGCCGCGACTGCGTGCCGCCTCCGCGCTACGCGCGCGTCTCGTCCGCAGCCGCCGAAGGCGCGGGCCGACGGGGCGCGTCTGCCGTCAGATCGGTATCCGTCGTCACGTAGGCGGCCCCGGCTTCGATGAAGGGCCGCGCTTCGGCCCGCGTGTTGACCGTCCAAAGCGAGACGTCGATGCCCGCTTCGGCGCAGCGGCGCACGTCCGCCGGCGTCATGCTATGGTACTCGTAGTCCAGAAAAGCCGGGGCGATCCGACGCGCGAACGCCAGATCCGCGTCCTTGAGCGGCTCTGCGGAGAGAAAGCCGAGCGGGACGTCCGCGTCCAGCGCGCGCACCTTTTCCAGGTCGCCAGCCTGAAAGCATATGAAGCTGCACCGTTCGAACATCCCGCTGCCGCGAACGATCGCGACGAGCGCCTCCAGATCCGCGTCCCGGTGATACTCTTCGATCTCGATGAACGCATGCATGCCGTACGCCCGGCAGACGGCCAGCACTTCCTCCAGCGTCGGCACGCGAAGATCGGGATACGCCTCGATGTTGGCGCCCCCGTCGATGTGCAGCTTCCGAATCTCCTCGAAGGCAAAATCCTTGGTCCGTCCCGTCCCATCGGTCATCCGATCGACCGTGCGGTCGTGATGGACGATCCAGCGGCCGTCCGTCGTGCAATAAGTGTCGCATTCGATGCCCCAGAATCCCGTCCGCCCGGCCAGATCGAACGCGGCGAGCGTGTTCTCGGGCGCTTGCATGCTGTACCCGCGATGGGCGACGTACTTCACGTTTTTTGGCATAGCTCCTCCTCCCGCTCGGACCGGCGTCAACCTTTGACGGCTCCGAGCATGACGCCTTGATTAAAGTATCGCTGCAGGAACGGAAAAATCAAGAGCAGCGGCAGCGCCGTCAAGACGATGGCAGACATACGGGCCGCAGGGGTATAGGGGTACGCCACGCTGGACGCGTTCGAGATCGACGGATCGTCCTCGACCAGCATCTGCTTGAGGAACACTTGAAGCGGCATCTGATCGTTGTCCAGATACAGAATCGCCGAGAAGTACGTATTCCAATTCTGCGCAAGGTAGAACAACGTAAAAGTGGCGATCGCCGGCAGGGACAAAGGGACAATGATGCGGATCAGCAGCAGCCACTCTCCGCTGCCGTCGATCCGGGCGGACTCCTCCAGCTCTTTCGGAACCGACTGGAAAAAGCTGCGCATCACGATCGCGTTAAACGCGGAGACCGCGGAGGTCAGCCAGACGGCCCAGAAGCTGTTCAGCAACCCGAGCGTTTGGACGACCAAATAGGTCGGAATGATGCCGCCGGAGAAGAGCAGCGTGAAAAAGACGACGAAATTGAGCGTCTTTCTCCCCCGCAGCCACGTTTTCGACAGTCCGTAAGCCATGAGCGTCGTCAGCGTAATATTCAGAAGCGTCCCCACGACGCTGATCGAGACCGAATTGCGCAAAGCGCTCATGAAGCCGGGATGCGACATTAAGTACAAGTAGCCTTCCAACGTAAACGTTCGGGGGAGGAGATAGAAGCCGCGCGTCAAGTACTCCGTCTCGGTCGAGAACGAGATGGCCAGCACGTAGAACAAAGGAAACAGCGCCAGCGCCGAAGCCGCCAGAACCAGCCCATAGACGACGATCGCGAACGCGCGGTCCGCTCCGCTCGCGCGTACCCGCATCAGAACACCCCCTCCTGTCCCGTTTGCTTGGCCAACCGGTTGACGAACAGAACCATGATCAGGCCCACGATCGACTTGAACAGACCGACGGCCGTGGAGTAGCTATAGTCCCCTTGTGTCATCCCGACCTTGTACACAAAGGTCTCGAACACCTCGGACACGTCTAGGTTCATGGAATTCTGAAGCAGGAAGATATGCTCGAAGCCCAGATCCATGACATGCCCCATCCGCAGGATTAGCAGCACCACGATGACGTTACGCAGCGCAGGCAAGGCGATATGCCAGAGCATGCGCCAACGGTTCGCGCCGTCGATGGCCGCGGCTTCGTACAAGAGCGGGTCGACGGCCGCCAGGGCGGCCAGGAAAATGATCGCGCCCCAGCCCGCGCCCTGCCAGACGTTCTGAAGCAGCCATACCCAGCGGAAGTAGGACGGATCGGTCATCAGCTCGATGCGTTCGAATCCCCATCCGGCCAGCAGTTGGTTGATGCCGCCCGACCCGGTCGCGAACAGCAGGATCGTAATGCCCACGATGACGACCCAGGAGATGAAGTTGGGTGCGTACAGGATCGTCTGGACCGCGGCCTTGAAGCGTTTCGCCTTGATCTCGTTCAGCAGAACCGCGACCAGAATCGGCGCCGGGAAGAAGAACAGCACGTCGAACAGGTTCAGCATCAGCGTATTGCGGAGCAGCGCCAGGAAGTCCCCTTCGGCGAACAGCCGGTGAAAGTTCCGAAGTCCGACCCACTCGCTGCCTCCGATGCCGTCGAACGGGCTGTACGCCATGAAGGCGATCGAGATGCCGACCATCGGAATATATTTGAACACGATAAAAAACAACAATCCCGGTACTATCATCAAGTAGACGGGAAGCGCCCTTCGCCAGTAGCCTCTTGTCATTTCGTCCCTCCGCGCGCTCAAGCTGCCGGGTATCGTGGCGACCCGGGAAGCGCGAACCGCCCGGGTCGTTCAGGCTAACCGATCTTATGCTTTCGCTTTGTAGGCCGCGTTGACTTCCTGAATGATCTGGTCCCCACCGCTGCTCTTCCACTCGGCGATCGCATCGTCGATGCTTTCCACCGGTTTTTTGCCCGCGATGATCTCGACGACCGCCTTCAGGAATTTATCGCCCAGCGTCGAGCCTTTCTCGGCGTAGGCCGGGGATGACGGAAGATAACCTTCGGCGACGTTGCGATACGGATACTTGCGGGCGTCCTCGATCGACTGCTCCATCCCTTGCGCCCACTCCGGCGCGCTCCACTTGTAGATATTGAAAGTGTTGGTATTGCCCCGCAAGATCCAGTTCCACATCAGGCTCTGCCGGCCCTCGCCTTCCGCCTTCAGCGTATCGGTCATCTCGTAGGTGCCGTCCGCGCCCTTCCGGTAATGCACGCCCTCGATGCCGTTCTTGAGAATATCCTCTCCCTCGGCGGATACCCACCAATCCAACAGCTCCAGGATGCGGTCCCGCTTCTGCGCGTTCATGTCTTTGCCCAGCACGACCTTGATCTTGCCGCTCGACGGCGTCGAATTGCCTCGCGCGCCGCCCTCTCCGATCGGAGGCGACAGCCGCGCGAACTCGGCGTTCGGGGCGATCTTCTGCAGCTCCTGCGTCGTCTGCCTGCTGAATTGGTAGTGCATGTCCGCGAAGCCGATCTTGCCCTGCGCGTACTTCTCGTTGAAGTTCGTGTTCGTGACGAAGTCTTTGTCGAGCACGCCTTCTTGGTACGCCTTCTGCATGAAGTTGAGATACGCCTTCCATTCCTTCGACTGGACCTGCGCAGGGATCAGTTCGCCGCCCTCCTCCTTCCAGCCGTTCGCGATCCCGAACGCCGCCTGCAGCTCGGGCATGCCCAGATTCATCGCATTGCCGAGCGCCGAGAACCCGTACGTATCCGGCTTGCCGTTGCCGTCCGGGTCTTGGGTCGCGAACGCCTTCGCGATCTCGTAGAACTGGTCGATCGTGAACGCGTCCGCCTCCGGACGCGGAATGCCGAGTTTGTCCAGCCAGTCGGCGCGCACGTAGATCGTATTCTGAGCTGTCTCGTAGATGGGAATGCCGTAGACTTTTCCCTGTGGATTCAGCAGCGCCCACTCCTCCGGCGTCGCGATCTTCTGCAGCGTCGGATATTGGGACAGGTACGGCTGCAGATCCAGGAAGGCACCTTGGCTCGCCCATTTCAGGAACAATGCGGGACTATCCAACCGGATAACGTCGGGCATCTTGCCGGAAGCCGCGATGACGTTCAGCTTCTCGACGAAGTTGGCATTCGGGACCCACTGTATCTGCAAGTCGACGTTAAACTTCTTATCGATGTACTGGATGATCGGATGATTGTTGTCCGGCCAACCGCCACCTTTCCAGGACGCGATGACCATGTCGATCTTGACTTTCTCCGTTTGCGCGCCTTCGCTACCCGCAGGCGAACCGCTCGCAGCGCTTCGATCTTCGTTCTTGTTTGCGCACCCTGCCGTTACTCCCCACGCCATACAGACAGCCAACATGAGCAGAGCCGTTTTTTTCATGCGGACAAGACCACTCCCCGTTATCGTTCGATTTGGAATGCGTTCGGACAGCTTTATTGTAGCGCTGCCGGAACGGTCGTTTTTTCATAATCTGACGGTCTTTTCGTCCAAATTTACGATGTTGGGTCCGCGTGGCGGGGATAACGGATGTAGACGACGCTTCCTTCGCCCGGCTTCGATCGAATCCGCACGCCGTAGGCCTCCCCATAATTCAACACCAATCTGGCGTGGACGTTGAGGATGCCGACGGACTCTTCCCGGGCGAACGACGCGGGCTCCCGTTCAATCGCGCGCATGCGCCAACAAAGCGACTGAAGCACATCATCGGGGAAGCCGTTCCCGTCATCCGCCACCTCGACGAGGAGATCTCCTTGTTCTTCGTATGCGCGAATGCGAATGCCGGCGTTACCGTTTTTCGGTTCGACCGCGTACTTCACGCTGTTCTCTACGATGGGCTGCAACGTAAGCTTGATCACGGGCCAATCCATGTAGGCCTCATCCACCGAGATTCCGCTCTCGAACTTGTTCAGGAAACGGATCCGGACGATGTTCAAATAATCCCGCAGATTGCGCAGCTCTTCCCGAAGAGCTACCTCCGATCCGGGCGTCTTGGAGGCGTAGCGGTACACACTGGCCAGATTGGCCGCCATCTTCTCGATGCTCGGCACTTTTTCGATGAAGGCGATGCTCTTGATGATCTCCAGCGTATTGTAGAGCAAATGAGGGTTGATCTGATTCTGAAGCGCCCGGATATGCGCGTCCCGCTGCATCAACTGGAGGCTCATCTCGTTCAGCTGCAGGTCGCGAACGGTATGCATCAGCTCCGACAGTCTGGCGGTCATGCGGTTAAAGCTTCCGTTCAAGTGCTGGATCTCGTCGCGGCCCGGGATCTCTTCCGCGCGAACGGTCAGATCGCCCTGCTCCACCCGCTTCATCAATCCGCTCAAGCGGATGACGGGCCGTACGGCGCGGCTGATCATGCGGGGGATGAACAAGAGGGACAAGAGTATCATCCCCGCCGTCAGGAATATCGTGAACTTGCGGGCAACCGCGAGCCCCGTCGCGAGCTCGTTCAGCGGCACGTAGGCGACGATGCGCCAGCCGGTCGCATCCGAACGATCGTTGGAGGTGAGGATTCGGGCGCCGTTCAGCCGCACGAGATCGTTCCGTACAGACAGCCGGATCCCCCGCAGCGGCGTATCCGCCAGCGCTCTCCCCACATAGCGGAGATCCGGATGGTAGACGACGCCCCCTTCGGCGTCGACGATGAAGAAATAGCCTGTTTCTCCGAGACGGGCCTGACCGAGGATGCTCTGAACCTCGGAGATCGACAGGACGAGATTCAGATTGCCGGCCAGCTTGAGCGTGTCCGGGTCGAAGACGGGAATGATCAGCGCGATAAACGGATAGGCGGCAGCGGTGCCCTCTCCGTCGCGGCTGTAGTAGGAAGGCAAGACCTGGAGCGTACGGGATAGAGGGGCGGTCAGCCAAGGCGCCGAAGCTTTCATGGACGGGCTTATCGCGTTGTCCTTCGAATAGACGAGCCGATCGTCGAGCGAACGCAGTACGATCCCGAGGATATGGGAATCGTTGATGGCGATGTACCGGGACAGGATGCCCTCGACGAGCGCTTGCTGCTCCCGGCTGAACTGGCCGCCGTGCTTCAGCCAATCCTGGATCATCCCGTTCTCCGGATTGCTGCCGAGCAGCGGGTTCGTCGGCAGCGGGCCGGCGATCGAAGCGTAGGTGGATTGTGCCATTTGTCCGAAGTAGCGGTCCAACTGATGATTGATGCGGGACGTGGAATCTTGGGCAATGAGGTAAAAGTCGTTCTTCGCCGACTCGGTATAGGAATAGGAGGTCATCAGTCCCATCAAGACGATCGACGACAGGCTGATCGCGAGCGACAGGACGAGAATCTTGGTCTTGATCGAGAAGCGGTAGTGCCATCCGCGTCCGGTCATGGGTTCATCCTCTTCTTGTATTCAAGTGGAGGGAGGTCGATCGACGCCTTGAAGACGCGCGTGAAATAGGAGGTGGAGGAGAAGCCGGTCATCTCCGCGATCTCGGCAACCGAAAAGGAGGTGGACCGCAGCAGCTTTTTGGCTTTGTCTACGCGCAGACGATTGACGTAACCCACGAGCGATTGGCCGGTGTGCTTCTTGAACAAGGCGCTGAAGTGAGACACGCTGAAGTTCGTGCGCGCGGCCATCTCGGTTAGCGTGATCTCTTCCTTGAAGTGGGCTTGGACATAGCGGCAGGACCGTTGGATGGCTTCCGGCGTGCTGGCGGTGGCGGGGCCGGGCTGGTTCAGATACCACCGTTCCAACAAAGCCTGGAAGTAAAGGGCAATCGTGCCGTCATCCGAACGGTCGGCGGGCTGGAGTGACGAATAGGCGATCCCGGACCCGTTCAACAGCGTCTTGAGCTTGTCCTCGAACAAGCGGAGCAAGATCGCGCGGGCGTTCCGATTCAGGCGGTTCAAGCGCAGCACCGATTGGAGCAGTTCGTCCTGCTTGCGCATCAGGTCTTTGGGCGCGAGTCCCCATCCGTTGTCAAGCAGCGCCTGGAACTTCAAGAGGTACGCGTTCAGCTCCTTGAGCGACCCGACCTTCTCCTTGGCACGCTGCAGCGCTTGCTTCAGCGTGTCGAATTCAACCGGTTTCAGCAGATATTCGGAGACGCCATGAACGATCGCTTGCTGCGCGTATTGAAAATTATCGTAACCGCTGACGATGACAGACACGAGCGGCGTGCGCTGCTCCTCGATCCGCCGAATCAGCGACAGCCCGTCCAGCTCCGGCATCATGATATCGGTGATCAGCAGCATCGGCCACACTTCCTGGATCAGGTTCCAGGCCTCTTCCCCGTTGCTGCACGCGCCGACGACTTCGAACTCCTCCCCCGCCGCCTTCACCATCTCGACGATTCCTCTCAGCACCCAAGGCTCATTCTCCGCTACCAATACGGTGTACATGATGCCGATTGACCTCCCTTCGCGCTGGTACATGCCGTTGCCTTGCAGGGTTCGCATCTCCGCGCCTCCGCGTCCGTTCGTGCAGCCCTACTCTTTCTTATCCGCTTCCAGGGGTCAATTCCCCTACAGTGTAAACGCATGCGCAGTCGCGAGCAATCGCCCAGTCTATCGAAATTATAGAGAAGGCGTCTAAGTGCCGCTACCGACTCGTGTTAACGGACCGTTAAATCTGTTTAAGCTGCGCGATAACAGATTGGCGGATGGCAAGTATGAGGCGTAAACGGACAAATGCCGCCCCCCTAAGGTGACGGCACTTGCATGCAGGATGGATGCGGATGGATTCGGATGGATGCGGCGCGGAGCTCACCCTGCCGCGATTGAGGAGGCGCCGTAGACGACGGGGAAATGCTCGCCCTGCAAAATGTCCCCCTTGTTCACCGCGACATACGAGAGCATCGGATGATCGCTCGTAGGCTCGTAGCGCGTGTGGCCCGGCATGTAGTGGACGGCGATCGCCCGGCGCTTCATCTGCGAGCGGTTGTGCGGACTGCCGTGCCAGGTCAGGCTGTGATGGTAGCCGACCTGCCCTTTTTTGATCTCGAACGGCACGGCTTCGACGACGGCCCCTTCGGGCAGCAGCTCCGGCTGGCGGTGGTACGGCTTGAAGTCCGGCGTGCTGGCCAAGTAACGCTGGTGATCGCCCCACTTGTGGCTGCCCGGCACCATCCACATGCAGCCGTTCTCGATGACCGCGTCGTCCAGCGCGACCCACGCGCTGACGAGGTCGGCCGGCTGGATGACCGGCCAGAGCGGATGGTCCTGATGCCAGCCCGTCGGGCCGCCGGACACCGGCGGTTTGTACTGAATTTGGTCGTGCCAGATGCGCAGCGTGTCCGTCCGGCACAACTGGGCGATCTCCTCGGTTATGACGGGGTGCGCCGCGTGCTTCAGATACAAGTCGCTCGCCATCCAGATGTTCACGATCTGCACGACTTTTTCATTCACGCTCATCTTCATGTCCTTGTACAGGGCGTCGCTGTCGCCTCCAAGCATGTTATGGTTCAGCACCGGACGCTTGACGGTCTTGCCTTCGATGACGAGGTCCAGCTCCTCCCGCAGCCGTTCCACCTCCGCCTCGCTCAACACGACGTCCCCCTTCAGATAGCCGTTCCGTTCAAACTCCTCCACCTGCCGCGCGTTCAACATCGGGGTTGCACCTCTCCTTCGCCCTTTATATGATGGGACTGACAGCTTCATTGTACGGAAGGCGCTTTCTAATGTATTTCCGAAAACGCAACATTCGGTTGCTTATTTCTAATCTGTGACCGAACGAAGGAAAAGAAAGGAGGAGGGAACGTGCACATCGGCAGCTTGGAAGCGATCGCGCCCACCGTGAATTTCGCCAGTCGGGCGAGCGCGCCCGCCGGTACCGACTTCGGGGTCCGCTTCATCCCGGACTGCCAGCTCTTCTACGTCGTCTCCGGCCGGGCCGAGCTGCGCCTCTCCGGACAGACTTACCCGATCCAGAGCGGCGAGTGCGTCTATTACGGGCCGTCATCCGCCACGCTGCTGACCGTCCTGGCGCCGACGGACTTTTTCAGCCTTCATTTCCATTGGCACCATGCCTCGCCCGCCCCCGTCCATCCCGGTCACCGGCTCCGGTACGCGCCTCCGGAAACGCTGGACGACGACCGCGCCCCTCTCGTTCGGACGACGCTCGATCTGCCGCCGTTCGGCGAAGTGGCGGTGCCGACGCTGCTGCGCGTATCCGGTCTGGAGCCCCTCTTGACGCGCATGGTACAGGAGTATGAGCTGGAGCAGCCGGGCTACGCGCTGGCGCTCCGGGCGCTCATGATGCAGACGGCGGCCGTCCTCGTCCGCCAGCACGTCGGGAGCCGCCCGGCGCCGGGCGCCTCCGGCCGGATCGAGCCGGCAATCGCCGCCATGCAAGCGGAGCCTGCCCGCAGTTGGACGGTGGCGGAGCTTGCGGCGCTGTGCGGCTATCACCCGATACACTTTGCGAAGCTGTTCAAGCAAGAGATCGGCCTGCCGCCCAAGCCCTACCTGATCGCGGAACGCATCAAGCTGGCCAAACGGGCGCTGCTCCAGGGAGACAAGGCCGAAGCGATCTCCGAGCGGCTGGGCTACGCCAGCATCCATCACTTCAGCCATCAGTTCAAGCAGGTGACGGGACTGTCGCCGTCGCAGTTCCGGCTGCAGGGCGCCGCGTTCGACGCTTGAGCGAAAACGAGACAAAGGCTGCCTCTTTCCGACGCCTTTCGGATCGCGATGTCCGCCCAAGCCGGCTATTTCCCTCCTAACGCCGCAAGCCCGCTCCCGGAGACTGCTCCGGAAAGCGGGCTTGCACTTGCCTTGCACCTGCCTAGGTCTTACCCTTACCCTGCTCTTGCCGCGCTTAGCCGCCAACTACGCCCGCACGGCCTCCGCCTGCAGCCGGCTCTCCATCAGCCGCTTCATCTCCCGCAGCAGCTCCACGGAGGCTTCGATCTCCACCTTGCGGGTCGAGACGCTTTCGACGCTGCAGCCGATCGGAATTCCTTTCTCCAAGCCGAATTCGAACAGCTCCTCGAACACTTTGCGCGACAGCCGGACGGACCGGTCGAGAATGTCGTGCGAATAGGTCAGCTCGTTTTCCAGCCACCTCGGGATGCTGATGCCGAGCCACTTCATGAAGGCGAGCGTCTTGGGCGAGCCGCAAGGCGCCAGGTTGAACAGGATAGGCACCATCGGGATCCCCTGCTCGAGGCAGTAGTAGTAATAGTCGGACAAAAAGTTTTTGGATGCCTCCACGTCGTAAGCCGCCTGGGAGACGAAAAACGCGCAGCCCTCCCGCTGCTTGGCCACGGCGCGCAGGTGCTCGTCCCCCTTCAACTCGTGGCGCTCCGGGATGACGACGCCGCCGACCTGCAGCCGGGCGTTGCGCTGAGCGCTGAGCCGGTACGCTTCGGGCAGCCGCATCGTCACGGCCTGCCGGCTCGAGGACGCGCCGACGAATACCGAATAGCGGTCCTCGTCCGCGTCTCCTTGAATCCAGTCGGCGAGTTCCTCCGTCGACTGCTTGCCCACGACCTTATAGATGATCTTGGCCGTATTCAGCTCTCGGAGATACGTCTTGCTGTATCGGGTCGGGTCGACCGTCGCAAGATACGGAAACGGCCGGTCCTCGTCGATGCGGTCGGCTTCGTCCTGCACGTCGTACAGAATGAGCCCGTCCATCTCGCAATCCCGCAGCCGGTCCATCTGCTTTTGCGCGATCTCCGCGATTTTTTCTTCGGGATGGGTCGCTTTGGGCGGCGTGATGCCGTAAGTTAAAATGCCGGGCTCCCGGCTCGCGATCTTCTGTCTTAGCATGACGCGTTCTCCTTCGCACATCGTTGGGGTCAACGGAAATGAAAAAGCCGCCGGCTTGATCGGCGGGCGGCCGCAGCTTAAAACCTAGTTTACCACTTTGGCTGGGCGGATTGAAGACGGAAATGGGCGGCAGCGAAACGAGGACGCGCTCCGGCCGGCCCGAAAACGGGCGGCTCCCCCGGCGCGATCAAGCGCTGAGGGTGTCGCTGGCGCGATCCGCCCGATGTCCGAGCTCGATTCCCCGCACGACCCGGTACAGCCCGAATCCCGACGCCGCGATCAACACGGCGAGGACGGTGAACAACACTTCGCCGCTCGACTGGCTCAGCAGCGCGCCGCCCAGGATCGGACCGATCCCGCGAGCGAGCAGATAGCTCGCTCCGTAGACGGAGAAATAAAAGCCGCGCTGCTCCGGCGGCGCCAGGATCGAAATCGCCTTTTGCGAATGGGGTCCCGCCGCCATCTCGCCGATCGTAAAGACGAACTCGGCGGCGAACAAAACCGCGATCAAGCCGGCATAGCCATAGCCGATGGCGACGATGGCGAACAACGCTTGCGACACGGCCAGCACCTGATAGGAGCGTATCCGCTC
Organism: Cohnella baijiui; assembly: GCF_020731285.1. Classification (GTDB taxonomy): domain Bacteria; phylum Bacillota; class Bacilli; order Paenibacillales; family Paenibacillaceae; genus Cohnella. Next base: position 22,532 of record NZ_JAJFOW010000044.1, on the reverse strand, counting down.
GGTCCGGCGGGCGATCCAGATTTGCAGGGCGATGACCATGACGCCGTTGAAGGTGAGCAGCGAGGCCAGCACCGTGCGGTAGTCGTCGAAATGGGTCTTGAGGTGCAGCGGCAGCGTCGTCTCCACCTGCGAATACAGCAAGCCGACCGGCAGGCTGCACAGCGTCAGTAGGACGAGCGGCTTGTGCGACCGCCAGGAGAAGGCCGTTCGTGCGGCCGGTGCTGCGCCTGTCGCGGCGGCGCCGGCCGGCGCTGGCCCGGGTGCCCGCTTCGCCGGCGCCGTTTCCGGCAGCTTGAAGAGGACGAGCAATCCGTTCGCGAGAAAGGTGCAGGCCGAGAGCAAGAACACCGCCGTCGGGTTCCATTGGAACATCATCAGCCCGAGCACGGGGCCGGCAGCCGCGCCGACGTTTAAAGCGGTATGCATGAGCGCGAACACCTCAGCCCGCCGGCTATCCTCGACCATATCGGTGATCTGGGCGTTGGCGGCGGGCATGAACAGCGCAGAGCCCATGCCGTTCAAGATCGAGACGGCGGCATACTGCCAGACGTGGTCTGCGAAGATGTAGCCGATCATGCTGAGCATCTGGACCGCAAGCGCGATGAGCATAAGCGGCTTTCGCCCGAAGCGGTCGCTCCATCGGCCGCCGAACCAGGTGATCGCGATGCCGCAAAGCGGCTGAAGTCCGACGATCAGCATGGGCAGAACAACCGAGCCGTTCATCTGATCGTATAAGTACAGCACGAGAAAGGGGCGAATCATAAAGCCGGTCACGGTCGTCAGGGCCGTGCCGATCACCCGGATCCAAATGGCGCTGTCGTACTTGGCCCATAGGCCGGTTATTTTACGAAATCTCATGGTTCATTCTCATTTCTTGTAGAATCTCGCTGTCCATCAGCGTATACGCCGGCGGTCCGCTTCCGAGGCTTGCAGCAGCAGCTCCCGGATGCGCTCAAGACGGACGGGCTTGCGCAGCGCCTCTTCCCAGCCGGCTTCGGCCGTGACCGCTGCCAGCTCCTTCGCGAACGCCGGCATCTCTTCGGGCGGGTCCGCGCGTTTGACCTTCGCCGTAAAAGCGAAGATCGCCCCGCCATGCTCGCTGGGCTCGGTCCAGATTTCCCCGCTCATCATCTCGACGAGCGTCTTGGAGATGGCCAGACCAAGCCCGGTCCCCCCGTATTTGCGGTTCATCGAGGCGTCGACCTGAGAAAACGGCTCGAACAGCTCGTCCGCCCTATCCGCCGGGATGCCGATGCCGGTGTCGATCACGGTAACCTCGACCGTAAGCTCCTCCTCCGTCGCAGCCGCCTGGCGGACGACGATGTAGACGCCTCCGGTTTCCGTGAACTTCACGGCGTTGCCGACCAGGTTGAGCAGCACCTGTTGCAATCTCGCCAGATCGCCACGCACGAAGAGGGGTAGCGCGGGATCGATCAGGTACCGCATCTCCAGCCGTTTTTCCCGGATCGGCGCCGTAAAGATGTCCTGAACCTGCTCGAGGCAAGCCCGCAGGAAAAACGGCTCCTCCTCGAGCTCCATCCGTCCGGACTCGATCTTGGAGTAGTCCAGCACGTCGTTGACGATCCCGAGCAGCGTGTGACCGCTCTTCAGCACGACGTCCGCCAGCTCCCGCTGCTCCTGCGTCAGCCCGGACTCGATCAGGATGTCCATCATCCCGATCACGCCGTTGAGCGGCGTACGGATCTCGTGCGTCATGAACGACAGGAATTCCGTCTTCATCCGGGCGGCTTGTTCGGCGAGCTCCTTGGACTCCAGGAGTGCGAGCTCGCTCCGTTTCCGATCGGCGATATCGCGCACCGTGCACGTTCGAAGCGCCGGATCCGCCAGCGATTCGCCGAGCTGCATTTCCGCCGGGAAGGTCGACCCGTCCTTGCGCGCCGGCACGACCTCGATGACCTTGCCGACAAGCCCCCGCGTATGACCGAGGTCCCAATGAATCGAGGGGAGCAGCAGGGACATGTTGCGCCCGACGAGCTCCTCTTGCGAATAGCCGAACATCCGCTCCGCGGCCGGATTGGCCTGCAGGATCTCGCCATGGTGGCCGTAGACGACCATCGTATCGATCGACGTATCCATGACGGCGCGCGCCTGCGCTTCGGCCTTGGACAGCTTGGCCGTCGCTTCGAGCAGGTTGGCGTTCACCTTCTCGAGCTGCCGCGTCTGGCTGAGAAGCTGCTTCTGCGCGTCGTACAGCTGGACGAAAGCCTTGATCTTCGCCTTCAGAATGTGCGGCACGAACGGCTTGATCATATAGTCGACCGCTCCGGCCGAATACCCCGCGGACATGTGGCTCGTTTCCTTGCTGGTCGCCGTGATGAAGAGGATGGGGATATGCTTGGAGCGATCGTAGGACTTGATATGGCGCGCCGTCTCGAAGCCGTCCATGCCGGGCATTTGCACGTCCAGGAGGATGACGGCCACCTCTTCCCGCAGCAGGCACCGGAGGGCGTCCGCCCCCGAAAACGCGCGAATCAGCCGGTAAGGCTCGCCTTCCAGCACCGCCTCAATGGCCAGCAGATTTTCGGGATGGTCGTCGACCATGAGGATATTGACCGGGTTATCTCTCGTCACTATTCGTCCCTCCCCTCTCGTTTAAGTAAGCTTCCGATACAATTTCTCCGTGAGGTCCAACGCCTCGTAGCAGCCATCGAAGCCGCTGAACTGGATGGACTCACGACTGCCCAGCACCAGCACGCCGAACGTCGCCAGACTGTCGTGGAACAGCCGGTGGGCCCGGCTCTGCAGGCTTTTGTCGAAGTAAATGAGCACGTTCCGGCAAAGGATGACGTTAAACTCGTTGAACGACTGGTCCGTGGCGAGATTGTGTCGGGCGAACACGATGTTGCGCATCAGGTCGGAGTGGAAAATGACGGCATCGTACCGCGCGGTGTAGTAGTCCGAGAACTCCCTCGTTCCTCCGGCCCGAATATAGTTCTGGGTGTACGTCTTCATGTTGCGCAGCGGGTAGATGCCGGCTCTCGCGATGTCCAGCGCGTCCTCGTCGATGTCTGTCGCGTAGATGCGCGCCTTGTCGTAGAGCCCTTCTTCCTTGAGCAGAATCGCCATGGACAGCGCTTCCTCCCCCGTCGAACAGCCCGCATGCCAGATGCGGATGTGCGGATAGGTATGGAGGAAGGGCACGACCTTTTCCCGGAACGTTCGGAACATCGTCGGATCCCGGAACATCTCCGTCACGTTGATGAACAGATGGCGAAGCAGCTCCTGCATGCGCGAGGGATGGTGAAGCACCTGCTCGATCATCGCCGAGACATGCACCAGGCCGAAGACGCGCATGGCGTGTCGGATTCGGCGGCGGATCGAATCGTAGGCGTAGTTGCGAAAATCATAACCGTACACCCGAAAAATCGCTTCGAGCAAAAGCTCGATTTCGATTTTTTCCAGCTCTTGCGCATCCTTGGTCTCCGGCAGCTCGTCAAAAGGGTTCGCCCCGTTCGTCTCGTGGTCCGTGATCGTCGCCCGCCTCCTTACTTATAAAGCCACACCTTCAAGAGCGACAGCAGCTTGTCGATGTCGATCGGCTTGCTGATGTAGTCCGAAGCGCCCGCATCCATGCAGCGCCGGCGGTCCTCCTTCATCGCCTTGGCGGTCAGCGCGATGATCGGCGTCTGCCGGAACCGCGGCATTTGCCGGATCGCGCGCATCGCTTCGTAACCGTCCATCTCGGGCATCATGATGTCCATGAGGATGAGATCGAAGTCGTCGTCCCCGCTCAGCATGTCGAGCGCCTCTTTGCCGTTCTCGGCGAAGCTGATCTTCAGCCGGTACGACTCCAGCACGTTGGTAAGGGCGAAAATATTGCGCATATCGTCCTCGACAAGGAGGATCCGCTTGTCCGCGAACGCCGTCTCGTTGGCGTATAGCTTCTTGAGCATGTTGCGGCGGTCCTCCGGCAAATTCGCCTCGACGCGGTGGAGAAAAAGCGCCGTCTCGTCGAACAGCCGCTCCTGCGACTTGACGTTTTTGATGATGATGCTTTCCGCGTACTTTTTCAGTTCCATTTCTTCCTTCATGTCCAGCTCTTTGCCCGTGTAAATGATGATGGGCAGCTGCCGAAGCTCCTGGTTCGGACGGATGCGGTCGAGCAGCTCGAAGCCCGTCATATCCGACAAGCCCAGATCGAGCACCATGCAGTCGAAGGACTGCTTGTCCAGTTCCGCCAACGCTTCCGCCCCCGTAGAGACGGCCGTGATCGCCACGTCGTCGTGGCCGATCAGCTTGACCAGGCTGTCCCGCAGGACGACGTCGTCCTCGACGATGAGCAGCCGCTTGAGGTCCCGGTTAATGAAGCTTTCCACGCGATGCAGCGCCTTGTCGATCGTCTCTTTGCTGACCGGCTTTTGCAGGTACGCCATCGCGCCCATCGTCAGTCCCTGCTGGGGCTCGTCCACGACGGAGATGACATGCACCGGAATATGGCGAAGCTCGGCGTCCTGCTTCAGCCGTTCGAGCACCGTCCATCCGTCGACGACCGGCAGCTGGATGTCCAGCATGATGGCGGCAGGCTTGTAGGCTTTGGCCAGCGCGAGCCCTTTGTCCCCCCGGAGGGCGACGAGCCCCTTGAAGCCCCGCTCTCTCGCCATGTCCAGCATGATTTTGGCGAAGTGGGCATCGTCCTCGACGATGAGGAGCGTTTGATCGCCTTCCTCCAGGCGGTCCCGGTCGTCCTCGATCTCCGATGCCTTCAGCAGCTCCGGATCGTCCAGCGCCAGCGCCGGAGCGAGCACAGGCTCCGCAGGTGCCGGGAGCGCCGCTTCCCGTGTGGCGGCGGCTTGGGCAACGTATTCGCCGTATTCGCCGTTCTCCGGCAAAGCGGGCAAATACAGGGTGAACGTACTGCCCTTGCCTTCCTCGGACGACATCTCGATCTCGCCGCCGAGCAGGCCGGCCAGCTCGCGGCTGATCGTGAGGCCCAGGCCGGTCCCGCCGTACTTGCGGCTCGTCGTGCCGTCCGCCTGCTGGAAAGCCTCGAAGATGATCTCCTGGTTCGCCTTGGGGATGCCGATGCCCGTGTCGATGACGGCAAAGGCGATCGCTTCCTCCTCGGCGGCGGCGAGCAGCGCCCGTTTCGCGCGGAAGACGTGCAGGGTCACGTGGCCTGCGCTCGTGAATTTGAAGGCGTTGGACAGCAGGTTCCGCAAAATTTGCTGCACGCGGTGCGCGTCGGTCCGGATCGTCTCCGGCAGATGGTTCTCGGCGCGAATACGGAATTCGATGCCCTTCTTCGCCGCCATCGGCTGGAAGCCGCGGCGCAAGGCGTCCACGACGTCCGTCAAATGCACCGCGCCCGCCTCGATCTTCATCTGGCCGGCCTCGACCTTGGACAGATCGAGCACCTCGTCGATGAGCCGCAGCAGGTCGCTGCCGGAGGCGTGGATCGTCTGGGCGAAGTCGACCTGCTTCGGACTGAGGTTGCCTTCCTTGTTGTCCGCGAGCAGTTGGGACAGGATGAGCAGGCTGTTCAGCGGCGTGCGCAGCTCATGCGACATGTTCGCGAGGAATTCGGATTTGTACCTGGAGGAGATCATCAGATCGGACGCCTGCTTCTCGAGCAGCGCGTTCTGCCGTTCGACCTGACCGTTGATCTCCTCCGCGCGCCGCATCTCCCGCTCCAGCAAGTCCGAGCGGGAAGACAGATCCTCGTTGAGCTGCTCCAGCTCTTCCTGCTGGCGCTGCAGCCGCTCCTCCGACTGACGCAGGGCGTCGTTCGATGCCTTGAGCTCGTCCTGCTGGGCGATCAGCTCCTCGGATTGAGTCTGAAGCTCCTCGGTTTGCTGCTGCAGCTCCTCCGTCTGCGCCTGCAGCTCTTCGGAGAGCGCTTGAGACTCCTCCAGCAGGCGGCTTACCTCCATCTGGGTCTCGACGCTGTACAGCGCGGTTCCGATGACGCTGCGCGTCTGCTCCAGCAGCTGCCGGTGCAGCGGCGTGAGCGATTCGGCAGACGCGAGCTCGATGACGCCCCGCACCCGGCCTTCGAACTCGACCGGAACCATCAGAATGCTGCGCGGCGAGGATTGCCCCAGCGCCGAAGCGATCGCGATATGGCCTTCCGGTGCGGGATCGAGCCGGAGAACGCGGCGTTCGAGCGCGCACTGGCCCGGCAGCCCTTCGCCGAGCCGCAGGCGCTCCGCCGAAGGATCCGCCCCGGAGCCGGCATAAGAAGCGACGCGGACGAGCGACTGGTCCTGCAGCTGATACACGGCGCCGTACGCGATCGGCAGCAGCGACGCCAGGCGGCTCATGACGCTGTCCGCCAACTCCGCGATGTGCGCGTAGCCTTGGGCGGCCGTCGCGACGTCGGCGATGCTCGTCTGCAGCCAATTCTGGTCCTCATGGCTTTGAAGCAGCCGGTTGGTCGCGTCGCCGAGATCCTTGATCTCGTCGTTCGCGTTCACTTCGATCCGCTTGACCTTTCGGCTGCCTCCTCCGGCGGCGGCGATATCCGCAATCGTATGGGCGACTTGCTTGACCGTCTTGACGATCGTCCCGGAAATGACGAAGGAGACGACGATCGAGAGCGCCGTGATCGCCAGCACGAGGATATACAGCGCGTATTTGGTGCTTGCGTTGTTCCGGTCGAGCTCCGCGATGCGATCGTGCGTCAATCCGAGCTCCGTCGTGCGAAAGTCGTCCAGCTGCAGCCTGATCTTGTCCATGATGTCTTTGCCGACGTTGTCGGCGTAGAACTTGCGAATCTCCGCGTCGTTGCCTTGCCGCTTCAACGCGACCGTCGGCTCGCCCATGTTCGTGAGCCAGTCGTCGATGTTCGCTTTGATGGATTCAAGGTTTTGCCGCTGGGCCGAATTGTCCGAAACCAGCTCGTACAGCTTCCGATAATCCATGCCGTAATTGTTTTTTGCGGCGGTGTAGGGCTCCAGGTAGCTGAGATCGTCGGAGATGAGGTAGCCGCGATGGCCGGAGACCATGTCCAGCACGCGTTTCTCGAGTTGGTTGGAGAGGTTCTGCACTTCGATGTCGTGGTTGGTAATGAAGTTCATTTCCTTTTCCATCGAGGAGATGCGGCTGTTGAGGATGACCATCGCAATGCCCAAGCAGGCGATGATAATCAAATAGCCTAACGTAATCTTGGCGCGAATGCCGAACCTTCTGCCCTGAGTCAAATCCCTGATCTCCCTTCCCGTGAACGGATAGCCGCCCCATCCCGCCCTACGGGCCGAATGTAGTCGATGGATGACTTTTTTGTGGTAAAATAAAGCTGCTTCTGTCGCCACGCCGACGGTTCCGGCATCGCTTCAACCTGCGGCCTTTGAGGGTAATGGAGAATGCTTGCCGCAACTAAAGACCGAGCGGAAGGAGGGTATCGTCCAGATGCCGAGTCCAGAAGACATCGAGCTTCTTGTGCAAGCCATGAAAAGCACGTCCGACAAGCGCCTGTTCCAAAGGTACCAAGTCGTATACTTATATAAATCCGGGTACGCTGTCAGAGATATCGAGCGGATCTCCCAACTGAGCGTCAAAACGATCTACAACTACATACGCGCCTACGACCAAGCCGGCGTCGGGGGTTTGTCCGTCGGCGCGTCGCCCGGCGCCCCCCGCAAGCTGACGGCCGAGCAAGAGAGGCGGCTGATCCACCTGATCACGACGAATCTGCCGGCAGACCTGGCGCTTCCGGGTAGTCCCAAGTGGACGCTGAAACTGGTGGCGACGCTGATCGAACGGGAGTTCAGCCAGACCTATACGCTGAAGGGCGCCTCGCGGCTGCTTCAGGACCTGGGCCTGATCGACTCGGATCCGCGGCTCCCGCCGATCCTAAGCGAAGCCGGCAAACGCAAATCCATGAGCCGCACGAACCGGTCGATCCGGATCCCGACGATTTTTCTGGTGCACAAGGCGCAGCCCGACGGAGATTCTCCGCTGAGGTTCGTCGAAAACGCGCTGCAGCGTTACCCGACCGCCAGGATCGCGGTCATGATGGACGCGGAGCGCCCCGACGACTTCGGTCCGACAGAGGAGCACGAAGATTGGTTTGAACTTATGTTCTACCATCCTATCGGGCGGGCTTAGTCGACCTGATAGCTAGATGGACATAACCTCCAACGTTTCGAGCCGAGAGGCGACACGCCCCTATTTAATTCAATGTCATTTTTCATTATCCTACAACTCCGAATCTACGTAAACCTGCAATCTCCCCTGCGAACAACACAAAGCCGGTGCGCTGCACCGGCTTATTTTTGCTGGACGACGGACGCCGAGTCCGCCCCGGCGCCGCTCATGCGTCCAGCGGCATGCGCTCGAGGTCGAACAGCACCTCCAGGGCTTGGACCGAGTCCCAAGTCTTGCGAATGACGTCGGCGGACGCGGGATCCACGAACATCTGCGAGTCGGGACCCTCTCCGTCCTCTTCGCCCCGGGGCGCGCCTCTCGTATAGAACAAAATGTGGTCCGCCTCTTCTCCCCGCTCCAGAAAAATCGTCTCGACGACGACGTTTTCTCGGCCCATCGTCTCGTAAACCCTATGTATTTGATTCGCCTGCAATTCCTTCACGAACGCGATGAATTCGTCCGTCATGCCCGGCTTTATTTTGACCCGCAAGCATTGTACCTCCATAGGTCCCTACCTCGCTTTATCAGAATCAACCCGATGAACGGAACCGCTCCCGGAGAGCGAATCCATACCGCTGCTGCCGAATCTGGGATGCAGGGTTGTGAATGGAGTATTTAATTCTACCATTAACCATTCCTGACGGGTATGAAACCTGGTTTCGATATCCATAAATCCCGCGCTCGGGCCGTTTACCTTTCGCCATTTTGGCATGGATCGATCCGGCATGTGTTCCGACGATCTCGTTTTGAACTAATCAACTACTATACTCGCGGCGGGCAGACAACGTATATTCGTCAGGAACGGACGCGAACGCGAAGAAGCGGCCCGCATCCGGATCGTCGGATGGGGGCCGCCTCGAAAAACGTCTCCCTACGTATGCCTATCTCTATACTCCTGCGGCGTCATGCCGAACTTGCGCTTGAACGCGTGATTGAACGAATGCGGTCGCAGGTAGCCTAGCTTGGATGCGATCTCGTAGACCTTGTCCGAGCCGCTGCGGAGAAGGAATTGCGCCTTGTCCATCCGTGCGTTCTGGATGTAGTCGCTGAGGTTCTCTCCGGTCACCAGCTTGTAAATCTTGGAGACGTAGACCGGATGCAGATACACGTGTTCGGAAATGGATTGGAGTGACACGTCCTGAAAAAGGCGCTGCTCGACGAAGGCCCGGATCTCGTCGATCAGTGCCGTCCGCGAATCCTTCGTCTCCCGGTCCATGTCCTCGCGGATGCCTTTCAGGCAGCGGAAAGCCCAATTCCGCATATCCTTCACGGTGCGAAGGGGCAGACCCTTCGACATTCGTTCGTATTCTTCGCCGATCAGGAGCCGCAGCGGCCGGCCGTTCTTGTGCGCGATATAGGCGAATGCGGCTGCAAGCGCATAATAAACCTCCTGCAGATGCTCCGGGGAATCCGCGAACCGCCGTTCCATCTCTTCGAAGACGGCTTCGAGCTTCTCCTCGAGACTCTCCCAGCGGGCGGCCTCGAGGAGATGGGTCAGCGTCGGCGGCTCGTACAGGCTGTGCAGCGTCTGGACGGCCGCGTCCGCCTCGGGCGGCTCGTCCAAACGGGCGAACAGCTCTTCGACGCTGCCGATCCGCCGGCGAAACGAGGAGACCGCGCGGTCGTACCGCTCGCGCAGCTCCTCGGGGAATCGTCCGCGTCCGCCCACGAGAACCGAGACGCTCCCCTTGAGATAGGCGTGAACCGCCGATTGCAGCGAGGCGGCGGTCCGCTCGAACCAGGCCGGTTCGAAAGGCGGCGCTTCGCCCGGCTGATCCAGCATGACAAAAACGAGATAATCCAGCGCATCCCGGGTGTGCCAAACGCGGTACCGCTCGCCGAACAGCTCCTCGACCATATTGCCGACGGCATACTCCATCAGCGCCCGGCTGTTGGCATCGTCATTCGGAAAGTCGTCGAGGCGGATCATCATCAGCTCGAAGGCGTCCCCGATCTCCCCGTCGAAGCCAAGCATCCCCATCTTTTCGCGAAGCGCCCACGTCGTACGCTGCCGGCCTTGAAGCAGGTCGTTCAGCAGATTCGCTCGCAGAAGCGGCAAATGCTCCTTCAGCGTGTAGGAGAGCCGTTGTCGGGAGACGACCTCCTCCCATTCCTCCCGGAGCTTGTCCGCTGCGCGCCGGACGGCGGCGGTCAGGTCCTTGTCCCGGACCGGCTTCAGCAGATAATCCTCGGTCTGGTACAGGATCGCTTCGCGAGCGTACCGGAACTCCGAGTGACCCGAAAGCAGAATGCACTTGGTCCGCGGCCAGCGGCGACGAACCTCCGCAACGAGCTGCAGGCCACTCATGCCGGGCATCCGGATATCGGTCAGGACGATGTCGATCGAGCACTGCTCGAGCAGGGCGATCGCTTCCGGGCCGGCATGAGCCCGATAAACCTGCTCAATGCCGAGCGATCGCCAGTCGATGGCGCCGAGAAGCCCTTCGACGACATGGATCTCGTCATCCACGATCAAAAGCTGGACCATGCGGCGCTCCCCCTCCTTCCTCCGGATCGGGGCCGAGCGCCCCCGATCCGCGAACCCAGCTCAGCGTCACCCGCAGACCGCCGTCCGGCGCCCGCTCGAAAATCAGCCCGGACGTTTCCCCGAACTGGTAGATCAGGCGATGATGCACGTTCCATACGCCGCAGCCAATCTCCTCCGACATCGGCTCCCGCAGCTTGGCGCGCAGCTCCCCCAGCTCCTCCTCGCTCATGCCGACCCCGTCGTCCTCGACGACGAGGCGGTTCCAACGTTCGTCCTGCTCGCCCCGGATCGAGATGCGTCCTCCCCCCAGCCGGCATTCGATGCCGTGGATGATCGCGTTTTCCACGATCGGCTGGAGAATCAGGCGGGGGATCGGCTCGTCCAGCATCGACTCCGGCACGGCGATCTCGTATTCGAGTCGCTGCATCCGCATGTTTTGGATCGTCAAATAGTTTTCGACCAGCTCCAGCTCTTCCCGCAGCGGAACGCTCTGATTCTCGACCCGCGTCGTATAGCGGTAATAGGCCGCCAGATTTTCCCCCATCGCAACGACCGCCTCGTGATCCTCGATCTTGGCGGAATTGATCATGAAGAACAGAGAGTTGTACAGGAAGTGCGGATTGATTTGGGACTGCAGCTGCTTCAGCGTCGCTTCGCGCGAGCTGATCTTCTCGGCGTAGACGACCTCGACCAGCTGCTGGATTCGCTCGGCCATCTCGTTGAACCGCTGGATCAGAAAGGCGAATTCGTTTTTGGAGCGATAGTCGATGCGTGCGGACAGATCGCCCCGCTTCATCCGCTGCACGCCCCGAATCATGTTTTTGATCGGAATTTGCACGTTACGGTAAAGCAGCGAGGACGCCAGCACGCTCATGCCCAGGAGCAGCCCGATCGCGGCGTAAAACAGATTGCGGCTTTTCTCGATCGGAGACAGAATCCGCTGTTCGGGCACGTAGTCGACGAGGTACCAGCCGAGCTGGCGGGACTTGACGTAGCTCACCAGCACCTGCTGACCTGCGACCGCGAGCCGCCGCTGTCCCGAATCCCCCAGCTCGCCGCGACGCAGAGCGTCCGCGATGACCGACACCGTGCTTACCTCCGACGTGCTGTTCAAGATGGGCTCGTGGCCGGGGTGGTACAGAAACGGATCGCTCTCCTTGTCCTTCTTGGACACGTCGAGGAGGTCGCTGATGTTCTGCACGGGGAACCGCACCTGATAAACGGCGCCGGCCTGCGCGTAGCCGCGCACCTTGGCCGGCTCGCCGATCTCCCGGACGAAGGAGCCCGCCGCCTCGCCGCGCGACGCATCGATCTCGTAATCCCAGGACGCATGGATCGGCGCCTCCCACAACTCCGGCTGTGCCGAGCCTTGGAGATAGATATTCGTCGAGATGATTTGGCGCCCCTCCGGCAGAAACAAGGTCAGATCGTTCGACCAACTGCTGGAAACGCTCTGCAGTCCAAGCTTCTCCGCGATGCGCGACTCCGCCTTGAGCGCCTCCGCAGGGGAATCGCCCTGATGCTGGACGAATTCTCGGATGTGGGGGTCCAGGCTCAGGATGACGGGAAACATCGACAGATTGCCGATGGACGAATCCATCTGATAGAGAAAAAACGAGAGGCGGTTCAGGTTGGAAGACTGAATCTCTTCCCGGACGACCTCGTTCGCCGTTCGGTTGGAAAAGCTGTAGAGCACCAGGATCGGCACCAGCAGGAGCATGACCAGGATCAGAATCTTGTTGAATATGTTCAGCCGGTATCTCATCTGGCCCGCCCCTCCCGCATGCCGCCCGCGTATTCGCGGCGCGGAGACTCTAGTTTACCCCTTGACCGCTCCCGCCGCCAAGCCGTTTACGACGTATCGCTGTGCGAGCAGGGCGATGATCAGGACCGGCAGCGTGATGATGCAGGCCGCCGCCATGAGCGCGCCCCAGTTGATCTCCGCGTAGGACATGAAGTTGAACACGGCGACGGGCAGCGGCTTCGTCTTCTCGCCCGAGAGGATGATCGAGAACATGAAGTTGTTCCAAGAGAAAATGAACGAGAGCAGCGACGCCGTAATCATTCCCGGTCCCGAAATCGGCAGGATGACGCGCAGGAACACCTGGTGGCGATTGCAGCCGTCGATCAGTCCCGCCTCCTCGATTTCCTTGGGCAGCGCCTCGAAAAACGAGATCATGATCCAGATGATGAACGGGAGTCCGACCAGCATATGGCTCAGAATGAGCGCGGTATACGTATCGACCAGCTTGACCTGCGAGAACAGGATGAACCACGGAATGAGAAACGTGATGCCCGGGATGATTCGCGCGACCAGGATGACGAGGCCGAGCCGGTGCAGATGGTATCTGGCGATTGCGTACGCCGCCGGAAGGCCGAGCAGCAGGGCGAACGCCGTCGACCCGACGCCGACGATCAGGCTATTGATCATATAGCCGAGAAAGTCATGTTCGCCGAAGACGCTCGTATAATTCGCCAGCGTCGGCTTGAAGGACAGCAGCTGGTCCGTCGACATGATCTGAGACTGCGTCTTGAACGAAGCGAGCAGCATCCAAACGAACGGGAACGCGAAGGCCAGCAGCACGAGGAACGTCAGAAGGCCCAGGATCAGCCGGGCGGTGCGTTTGCGTCTAGTCATACTGTCCCTCCACTCTCTTGCGCAGCCACACGAGCAGCAAGGTCAGCCCCATGACCAGGGCGAAAAACAGAACCAGCAGCGCCGAGGCAGTGCCCAGCTTGAAGTACTGGAAGCCCAGCACGTAGCCGTAGATGTTCAGCGTCTCCGTCGCGAGATTCGGCCCGCCCTGCGTCGTCGCGTAGATGATGTCGAAGGTTTTGAGCACGTCGATCAGCCGGAGCATCGCCGCCACCAGAATCGTAGGCTTCAGGAGCGGCAAAGTGATTGCGGTGAACTTCCGCCACCGGCCGGCGCCGTCGACGTCCGCCGCCTCGTAGGGCTCGGAGGGAATCGTCGCGAGGCCGGCCATGACGATGAGCGCGATCATCGGCGTCCACTGCCAGACGTCCACGACAATGAGCGACGGGATGGCCTGCACGGGTGAAGCCAGCCACAGGAGCGGCTTGAGACCGATCGACTCCAGCAGCAGGTTGGCCGCGCCGATCGTCGGCTCGTAAATGAGCAGCCAGACGAGGCCCATCGCGACGGGGGTGGCGACCATCGGGAGCAGGAACACCGTCTTGACGAGATTTTTGCCGCGGAATTCGCGGGAGAGCAGCACCGCGATCGCCACGCCGAGCACGACCTCGATGACGAGCGCCACGACGGTAAAGTACAACGTCGAGCGGGTCGCCCGCCAGAACCGCTCGTCTCGCAGAAGCGAAAGATAGTTGTCGAGGCCCACCCACTTCGGCGGCGTGATGGCGGACATGCTCCATTCGAAAAAGCTGATCCGTACCGTGTACAAAATCGGGAACAGCATCATGATGAGCACGAAGGCGACGGCCGGCAGCACGTAGATCCATTTCAGGTTCCGGTCGAACCATTTGTAAGGCATTGCAGAACTCCTTCCCCAGCCGGCAAGACGATTTTGTCGATGGCAAGCTTGCAGCTATTGGCCGGCAGATTCTTCCCGGTCGGCGAGCGAAAGGGCCATCCGCAATGGCCCTTTCGACCGCAGGCCGCTCCCCGGCCTTATTTGTTTTTGTCCAAATCGATGACGCCCTGCAGCGCCTCGTTCGCCTTGTCCGCGACGGGCTGGATGTTCGCCTCGCCGGTGATGATCTTCTGAACGATCTCGCCTACGGCGTCCCGTGCTTCGCCGACGTTGATGACGGTCGGACGGTCATGGTCGACGCCGCCTTTGACGCTCATCTTAATGACTTCGACCAGCTCGGCCGGGAAGCCCGTCGTCCCCTGCGGATTGTCCCAAACGGAAGCGCGGGCGCCCGGGTTGCCCTTCTCCTGCGTCTTCAGCACGATCTCCTTGCTCGTCGCCCATTGGATGAACGCCCATGCCGCCTCCTTGTCCCGCGACTTGGCGTTGACCGCGAGTCCCCAGGAGGTAATGTTATACGGCTTGGAACCGGCCGCTCCGGCCGGAAACGGTGCGAAGCCCACCTTGTCAGCCACCTGGGACTTCTCGGCGTCCGTCGCGTTTTTGTACAGGGAGTTCGCATCCGTCAGGAAGGCGACCTTGCCTTGGCCGAAGATGCCGAATGCCTGGGGCCAGGACATGTTCAGCACGCCGGGAGGCCCGTAGTCCTTCAGCAGCTTGCCGTATGTCGTGAACGCCTTGATCGCTTCGGGCGTGTTGATCGTCGCCCGGTCCCCGTTCATGAAGTCGCCGCCTTCGGAGTACAGGAACGAGGAGACCTGCGTAACGAGCGGAGAGCGCTGCCCCCGGGCGACGAAGCCGTACATGCCTTTGCCCGGATCGTGGAGCTTCTGCGCGGCCGCGACGAGCTCGTCGATCGTCTTCGGCACGGCGATGCCCGCCGCTTCGAGCAGGTCCTTGCGGTAGTACAGGATCTCTTGCTCGGTGATGATCGGGATGCCCGCGAGCTTGCCGTCCACCGTCGCCGTGCCGACCGCGGACTTGGACAGATCGGCGAAGTCATAGTCGGCATCCTTGTTCACGTATTCGTCGAGCGGCTGCAGCCAGCCGTTTTTGAAGAACAGCTTGCCCTCCTGCAGCGGGCGGTACATGAAGACGTCCGGCGTCTCGGAGCCGGCGGTGAACTGGACCGTCAGCTTTTGCGTCAGCTGATCCTCGAAGTAGCCCTCCACGTTCACCTTCATGCCGGTCGCCGCCTCGAACTCGGGCAGGAGCGGCTTGATGGCGTCCGCCCACGGGTGGTTCGCCGTCACCAGGCTGATCGACTTGCCGGCGAACGGCTTGTCCGCGGCGGCGCCTCCTCCCGGGCCTTTGTCCGCCGGCGAAGCAGCCCCGCCGTTCTTGTCGTTGCCGCCGCAGCCGGCCATCAAGGTCGCGGCCAGAACGACGGCCGTCCCCGCGCTTAACCAACGTTTGGATTTCCTGTCCATTTGAACCCTCCGTGTGAACAAAAATGAATGCGCTTTCTAATCTTAGCTTAGTGAATTCGCGTGCCGGCGGATATAACGATGACTTAAGATCGATAACTACGGATCAAGGTCTTCTCGCGCGGACAGGTCCTTTCGACCTCTTTTTTCCATATTTTTCATGATCGTCGACAAACTTCTCGCACTCGACATTATAGCCGATCCTCACGCGCCGGCAAGCGCGACTTTCCTTGGGTCGGCTTGGCTCTTTCGGGTCATTCGCTCTGAGCATGCTCATGCTAAAATGAACGCAATCAAAGGAGGCCTCACGATGTACAAATGGATCATGAGCGGGTTGATCGTGGTCGTCTGCCTGTTCGGCGTCGGCTTGCTGCTGAACAACCTGCCCGCGAAAGAGCGCCCGGCCGAGCCTTCCGCTTCGTCCGCCATTCCGGATCGCCCCGTCGACGCCGCGGCGGCGGAACCGATTTACAAAAGCAACTGCCTCTCCTGCCACGGCGACCAGCTCCAAGGGGGTGTCGGTCCCGAGCTGACGAAGGTCGGATCGACGATGAGCAAAGAAAGCATCTACAAGCAAATCGCGAACGGGGGCGGCGGCATGCCGAAGTTCAAAGGCCGGCTCAGCGATGACGAAATCGTCACGATTACGACTTGGTTGGCTGCAAAGAAATAAGGACGAGCTTCCGGCTCATACGCCAAAGAAGCCGATGCACCGGTCTGGCGATCGGCACATCGGCTTCTTTGTTTTCAACCGGGCGGGCCGGGAACCCTCCGCGCCGGTTAGACTTTGTAGGCTTTCATGGCTTTCATAACTTCCTTCAGCGAAGGCTTCTTGCCGTACATCAGGACGCCGACCCGATAGATTTTGGCCGCGAGCCAGCCAATGATCAGAACGGACGCTACCAGAATGCCGACCGAAAGCGCGATTTCCCACCAGGCCGGATTGGAGAGCCCGATGCGCAGGAACAAAATGAACGGCGAGAAAAACGGAATGTACGAGCAGGCGACGATGAACGGGCTCTCCGGATGCGTCAGGCCGAAGATCGCGATGTAAAACCCGGCGAGCGTCAGCATCGTGACCGGCATGACCGCCTGCCCGAGATCCTCCGTACGGCTGACGATCGAGCCGATTGCCGCGAAGAGCATGGCGTACAAGAAGTAGCCGAGCAGGTAGAGCACGACGGCGAAGATCAGCATTTTCGGGTCGATCGTATCGAGACGAATGCCCAGGCTCTTGAAGGAATTGGCGTTATGCGGGAGCTGCATGCTCACGATGGTCGCGCCGACGAGGACGACGATCTGGACCAGGCCGACGATGAACGTGCCCAGCACCTTGCCGAACATCTGCTTCAGCGGCGAAACGCTCGTGACGATGATCTCCATGACGCGGGAGCTCTTCTCCGCCGTAATCTCCGTGGCGATGAGCTGGCCCGTGATCATGACGGCCATGAACAGCAGAATGAGGATCACGTAAGTGAGGCCGATCGCGGTGCCTTGCTCCTCCGCCGTCTTGCCGTTGGCGTTGTCGCTGATCTGCACGGCTTGAATCTTCACGGGGTCGAAGAGCAGCTTCAGCTGCGCGTCCGTGAGCTTCGCGTCCTGGATCGCCTGGTTGGTCTTGGCCTCCTGGAACGCGGCTTGCAGCGACTGCTGCGTGTCGGTGTCGAGCATCTTCTTGGAGTGGTACGTCACATCCGGGAAACCCGCCTGCTCGTTGGGCGCGAAGGTGAGGTATCCCTTGATTTCTTTATTCTCGATCGCCTGCAACAAAGCCTGGACATTGGCATCTGCCGAGCCGGCCGCCTCGATCGGGACAAGCTCCACCTTCGGCTTTTCCTGCTTGCCGTAGTACATCTCCAGCCCTTTGATCAGGTCGCCGGGTTCGTTCGTGATATAGCCGACTTTGGTCGCGCCGTCACCGGAGGCGAACTTGTCGATGAAATAAGGGACATTGGACCCCACGACGAGAAGGACGGCCAGGATGATCGTCGTGACGATGAACGATTTGCTGCGAAGCTTGTTGCGCATCGTGAAGGACATGACGGTCCACATGCTATTCATGGCGGTCACCTACCGTTCGGATGAAGATTTCGTTCAGCGTCGGCTCGAGGAGCTCGAACTTCTGAATCGGGCCTTGCGCGAGGGCGTGCTTCAAGATGTCCTGGGCCGTCTCGGCTTTCGCGATCTGCAGCAGGTACCCCTGCTCGGTACGCGTCACGCCCTGCACGCCCGAAATGGTTTCCAGGCCTTCGATCGGCGCGTCGGCGGACAGGACGACCTTTTCCCGCGGAAACCGGCTCTTGATGTCGCGAATCGCGCCTTGCAGCACCGGATTGGACTTGTGCATGATCGTGATATTGCGGCACAGCTCCTCGACGTGCTCCATCCGGTGCGTCGAGAACAGGATGCTCGTGCCTTCGTCCCGAAGCTCCTTGACGGTCGACTTCAGGAGCTCCACGTTGACCGGGTCGAGACCGCTGAACGCTTCGTCCAGGATGACGATCTGCGGACGATGGATGACCGCCGCGATGAACTGGATTTTTTGCTGATTGCCCTTGGACAGCTCTTCGACCTTTTTGTCGTAATATTCGGGCACTTGAAAACGGTCGAGCCACCGTTTCAGGTTCGCCTCCGCGTCCTTGCGCGACATGCCGCGCAGCTGGGCGAGGTAGACGATCTGCTCGCTGAGCTTGACCTTCGGGTACATGCCCCGCTCCTCCGGCAAATATCCCAGCATCCGCAGCTGCTCTTCGCTGTAGGATTTGCCATTGTAGCGGATTTCCCCGCCGTCCGGCATGATGAGCCCCAGCACCATCCGCATTGTCGTCGTCTTGCCCGCGCCGTTCGCGCCCAGCAAACCGTAGATTTCGCCGGCCTCCACCTCGAAGCTCAGGCCATTCACGGCGGTTTTGTCGCCGTACTGCTTGACCACTCGATTAACTACCAACGGATTCATCGTCCCGCTTCCTCCTTCCGAACTAAGCACGCCAGTATATCCTCCAACTCCATCCGCTGCGCGGACAACTGCTTGTAGCCTTCGCGGGCGCAAGCCTCCTCCGTCTCGACAGCCCGATCACTCTCCAGCCGGTAGATGCCCGGCCCCGCTTCGGCTGCGCCTTGCACGCCCGGGAGCGCTAGCAGCCTGGCCCTGTCCAAGCCCGGCGCCGCCTGGATCGCGAAGACGCGCCAAGCATCGAACAGCTGGTCCTTCTCGTACAGGCCGAGCGATCGCCCCCGGTGCAGGAAGAGCACGTAATCGGCCAACCTTCGGATCTCTTCGGTAATGTGGGTGGCGATCACGAGCGTGCGATCCCCCTGCTCCATGTACCGATGCAGCTCCTCGAGCATCGTCTTCCAGGCGAACGGATCGAGTCCGCTCGAAGGCTCGTCGAGGAGGAGCAGCTCCGGATCGTGCGCCATCGCGATCGCGAGCTCGACCTTGCGCCGCATCCCCTTCGACAGCTTGCGCAGCTTCGTGCCGCCTTCCGCCTCGAACTTCCGCATCAGCTTGCGATACCGGTCCCAATCCCACTTCGGATACCAGGCCGAAGCGAATCGGGCCTTCTCCTCCGCCGTCAGGCCGTTTTCGTAAGGATGGGGCAGTTCCGCGACGAATCCGACGCGCGTCTTGCGCCGCTCGTCGCCCTCCGGCCCGACACGTTCGCCCAGCAGCTTCGCCTCGCCTTCGTCGTACGGCTCCATCTGGAGCAGCAACCGGAACAATGTGCTCTTGCCGGAGCCGTTCGGCCCCACGACGGCGGTCACCATGCCGCGCGGAATGTCCAGCGTCAGCGGACCGAGCGTGAAGTGCCGGCGGCGTACTGCCGCTCCCCGCAGGGAAATGGCCGTTTCTTGCGCGATCAAACCCTCGTTCATGGGGACTCCTCCTTCCGGGATTCGGCCTTCTGCCGTTCGTACACGTCGCGCAGAATCCGCTCCATCTCCTCGATCGTGCATTGGAGCTGCAGCCCGGTTTCGACCGCCCGCTCGAATGCTTCGATCACCCGCTCCAACCGGTGACCGGCGCGCGCGTCGGCGTCGACGCCGGCGACGAACGTCCCTGTCCCCTGCCGCGTCCTCAGCAGCCCCTCGGTTTCCAGGTCCTGATACACCCGCCGGATCGTGATCGCGCTGCATCGCAGGTGCGAAGCGAACTCCCGAATCGACGGCAGGAGGGTGCCTTCGGCCAGCTGGCCGCCGAGGATCAGGCTTCGTAGCTGAACCTCGATCTGGTGATAGAGGGGCTCGGGGCGGTTCTCGTCAATCTGTATCGGTATCCACACCGGCCTCGCCTCGTTTCTGTGCGTCCTGTATCCGCATCTCCCGCCTCGCTCCGATCAGAAGGTGTAGCTCCGGTTCCGCATTAATCTGGCGGTCCAACGCTGCCCGATCCATCGGACGAGCGCCGCTGCCATCACCGCCCCGATCGCGGCGGGCAGCGGCGCTTGACGGACGGCCTCGAGGAGCTCCAAGCTCAGACTCACATGCTGCCAAGCCGCGATGGCGCTGACCGCGCCGGCGGCCACCGAGAAGATCAGGTACCATTTCACGTAGGTCTTGCCCGAACAGCCCAGCTCCAGAACCGTGATACCGGCATTGACGGCGAGACCGTAGCTCATCCATACGAGCGCCGCCGCAATCCATTCGCCCGGGCCGTATGCCTCGCGGATCTCCGGCGAGATGGCGTACTGCGAGGCGAAGAACAAAGTCCCCGCCGCCGCCATGACGGCGATGGCCTGCAGCGTCCGGGCGCCGGCCACCGCGCCGACCGGGATCGGCATCGTCCGCCAGTGCGCGATGCGCTTGGTGAAAACATCGTCTCGCCAGTAGGCGAGTACCGTCCGGTTCATCAAGCAGCCGAACACCGGGATGCAGAACAGATAAAGCCAATCCGACATCCCGCTTAAAAAGCCGAAGTGCGCTTCCCAATTCTCCCGCTGCTTCAGAGCCGACTCCAGCATCGTACTGAGCATCGTCCCGGTATAGAGCGCAAAGAGCGAGGTCGCCACCAGGCCGATCCATTCCCGCTTCAGCTCGAACGCCGCGATCGTGCGCACTGCCCGCCAACCCGTCATTTGCCTGCCTCCCCAGCCTCTCAAGGCTCACCGCCCTCGGGTCATACTCAGTGTTTATGTGTGTATATCTTTATACACAGTATATGCACTATGGAAATCTCCGTCAACCCTCTTTTGGAAAAGTGAACAGCCCCCTATAACCCGAAAAAGTCGGGTTACAGCCTGCACAATCTCTCCGCAGCCCCTTCTACTCCGAAAAAGTCGGGTTACAGCCTGCGCCGACTTGCCGGATCGCCTTCTTACCCGTAGCTCGACCATGTCCCTCCCTCCGCCCCTCTTATCGATTAAATAGTTGCAAAAATGCATCTATCTGAACCGAATTTCCGCATCCGCCATCGATTAGCAGCAAAAATACATCTATTTTTCGTAGAAAAGTGATTTCTTCGGATTTTCGCCGGAATTAGATGTACGAATGCAACTAATACGCTCCCAAGCCCTCCAATTGTGAAAGTTAGTGGTATAAATGCAACTAAGCACACGAGCTGCCGGACGCGCAACAACGCGAAGGTCCGGTTTGTTGAGCGGCTGTGAATGCTATAGAATAGAGGAATCAGCGCGGACCGCCCGTCGGCCCGCGCCCGAACGGAGGACATGGAAGATGAACAAGAGAACGTCCGGCAGCCGGACGCACGATCAACAGAGAGGAAAGCCCGGGAGCGCCCCCCGGCAAGGCGAGTCGCGCTCTTCGGGACGAGGCGGCCGAGGCGCCGGCCCTAGTGCGGATGCATCGCGAGCCGGCCGAGGCGGCGGCCCTGGCGCGGACGCATCGCAAGCCGGCCGAGGCGGCGGCCCTGGCGCGGGCACGTCGCGCGGCCGGCCGGCGGCCCGCGGCGCCCGCGGCGCGGCGACGCCCGCCAAGGCGGACAAGACCCTGTCGTACACGGTGAGCGAGCCGGCCGAGCTGCTTCCCTTTTTGCTGGCCAAGCTGTCCGCGCAGGGCCGCAACGCGGTCAAGGCGATTCTCGCGCGCGGCCAGGTGTCCGTCAACGAACGCGTGGTCACGGCGTACAACCATCCCTTAAAGCCGGGCTACGCCGTTGCGATCCGGCTGGGCAAGCCGGATCAGGCGCCGCCGCTCGTCGGACTGAGCATTCTCTATGAAGACGACGATCTGATCGTCGTGAACAAAGACGCCGGCCTGCTCTCGATCGCCTCGGCGCAGGAACAGGAAGTGACGGCCTACCGCCAGCTGAACGACCACGTGCGGCAGTCGGACCCGGCCGGACGCATCTTCGTCGTGCATCGTCTCGACCGCGACACGTCCGGCGTCATGATGTTCGCCAAGCGCGAGGACGTGCAGCAGGCGCTGCAGAACAACTGGCAGGACGCGGTCCTTGAACGCACCTACGTAGCCCTGGTCGAAGGGAACGTCAAAAAGCCGGAAGGCACGATCTCCTCCTGGCTCAAAGAAAGCAAGACGCTCAAGATGTACTCCAGCCCGTATCCGAACGACGGGCAGCATGCCGTCACGCACTACAAGACGCTGCGCGCCGAACCGCGGTTCTCCCTGCTTCAGGTGGAGCTCGAGACCGGGCGGAAAAATCAGATCCGCGTTCACATGCAGGATCTCGGCCATCCCGTCGTCGGCGACAAGAAATACGGCTCGCGCTCCAAGGCGCTGCCGAGGCTCGGCCTTCATGCCCGGGTGCTCGCCTTCACGCATCCGGTCACGGGCGAGACGCTGCGTTTCGAAACGGATATTCCGAAGTCGTTTTTGCACGTCCTCAAAGACGAGACTCGTCCCTAGCCTCTGATCCGAAAGTCCCTCTCCCCCCCAGCGCCCGGAACGTTGCCGTTCCGGCTCTTTTTTTGTATACGAAAACCCCCAGTTCGACTGGGGGTTCCAAAAGCTTATAGCTAT
>NZ_JAJFOW010000437.1 GCF_020731285.1 Cohnella baijiui | reverse complement strand
TATCGTTACCGTCTATCCATGCTCGCTCCAAGTTCGGATAGATCCGACGAATCGCTGATAGCGCCATCGTATCCGTCAGCGGTTGCTGTTTACGTGAGATATAGGCTTCGATTGCATGGGTCAGCGCATCCACTCCCGTCCCTGCTGTTACGCCCTTCGGACAGCTTACTGTCAACTGCGGATCAAGTATGGCAACACACGGTACAAGAAAACGACTGGCGA
>NZ_JAJFOW010000436.1 GCF_020731285.1 Cohnella baijiui | reverse complement strand
CGCTGATTTTCCAGCGTTAGCTTCATATATGGCAACAAAGAAATTAGCATCGCTCATCTCGGTGTACCTGCCTTTCTGGAATTCTTTGTGCGCAAGGTCGCGCATCTGATCAGCTATTTCCTGTTAGGTTTTTTGCTATGCCGCGTTTTATGGGCGCTGAAGATAGGCGGGTGGCGCAATGCGCTGCTTTCGCTTTTGATCGCTGTGCTGTCTGCCTCCTCA
>NZ_JAJFOW010000435.1 GCF_020731285.1 Cohnella baijiui | reverse complement strand
GATCGCACCGCTTCCCGTACCAATATCAGCAACCTCAAGCACAGCTTCCTCAGACCAGATCATACGCGCGCGACGTATAATCTCCTCAACCAACAGCTCCGTTTCCGGGCGCGGAATCAGCACGGAGGGATTCACCTCGAATGCGAGGCCATAAAACTCCTGTTCACCAACAATATACTGCATCGGCTCTCCGGCTGCACGCCGTGCTATTACTACTTGAAC
>NZ_JAJFOW010000434.1 GCF_020731285.1 Cohnella baijiui | reverse complement strand
CGCGCATCGCTACTTGAATCACAGGATGATCGTACGGTGTCTCGAACGGACGACCTGTATCCATGCGGGTGAACTGCACCTGAACTCCTGCCGGTGTATGTTTGTGGACATGTGCCTCGATCAAATCTTGAATTTCTTTCGGGTCCTGTTCACCAACCAGGCGGCAGGATAGCTTGGCGTGTGCCTCAGATGGTAGTACGGTTTTAATGCCTTCACCTTGAA
>NZ_JAJFOW010000433.1 GCF_020731285.1 Cohnella baijiui | reverse complement strand
CTTCATAATCACCTGGAATTGGTGATGCTGATACAGACGGTTCGGATTCTCACCATAGCGTCCGTCAGCGGGACGGCGGGACGGCTCTACATATGCGACATTCCACGGCTCAGGACCAATCGAGCGCAAAAATGTCATCGGATTCATCGTACCAGCACCTTTTTCTACATCGTATGGCTGCACGATAAGACAGTTTTGCTTGGCCCAGAAATTTTGCAGTGAC
>NZ_JAJFOW010000432.1 GCF_020731285.1 Cohnella baijiui | reverse complement strand
ATGGGGATCATGCCGTACATTACCGCTTCGATTATTATGCAGCTGTTAGCGATGGATGTTGTTCCGACATTTACCCAGTGGCAAAAAGAAGGAGATATCGGACGTCGTAAAATTGCCCAGTTTACACGTTATTTTACGATTGTATTGGGTTTGATTCAGGCGGTGGGTCTCTCCATCGGTTTTAATGGAATGATGCCTGGCCTCGTACAGAATCCTTCTTTTA
>NZ_JAJFOW010000431.1 GCF_020731285.1 Cohnella baijiui | reverse complement strand
TCATTCCTTCGCTGGTGTACGGCTTTTCTAGTATTCCTTCCATTCGCATGGCCAAAACTGCATAAAGAATGGCCGCTTCTCCGTGCTAGGATGCCCGTGGTCATTCTTATGGCACTTACAGGCGTCGTCGGATTCAATACGTTTCTTTATATCGCGCTACACTATACAACGTCCATTAATGCTTCGCTTGTTAATTCATCTACACCTATCGTTATTTGCATTC
>NZ_JAJFOW010000430.1 GCF_020731285.1 Cohnella baijiui | reverse complement strand
AAACAGCAATAGCGGAGGCACGTTGATCAGCGGCGCGACGAGTGCGACGTATGCAGCACCGACAGGTACAGCGGGAACGACGTACTATTATGTGGTGGTGACGAACACAGATAGCAGTGCCACAGGTCAGCAGACCGCCACAGCCACGAGCGGTGTAGCAAAGGTGACGGTAAGTAATACGACATTACAGAACAGCTATACAGTTGTAACGAGTAATTTGAAT
>NZ_JAJFOW010000429.1 GCF_020731285.1 Cohnella baijiui | reverse complement strand
GCGAAATTAACGAAGCGATAGCCATTCAAAAGGAAGTAGTTAAAGAAAATATCAGGAACTTAGAATCCTATAAGAAGTTAGGTAAAATGTACGGGAAAATCGGTGAAACGGGAATGCGTGCTTTCGTTAACGGTGAACAACTAACGGTTGATGTGCCTCCTGTAATTAAGGAAGGACGTACGTTGATTCCGTTCCGAGCTATTTCTGAATCCTTGGATGCAAC
>NZ_JAJFOW010000428.1 GCF_020731285.1 Cohnella baijiui | reverse complement strand
AAATCCCGGCGGCTCAATGAGCGGTGGATCGGTGCAGCAGAAGTCCAATCAATTGTTGGGACGGGGCAGACAGCTTGAGCAGCTTGAAGAAGAAATCGCGCGTCAAAAACAAATAAATGAAGAGGTGTATACACGGCTTGAGACGTTGGCGCATGCGCAGGAGGATTGGGAACGCAGGCAGGAAGAGATGCGCTCAGCCGGCGAAGCGCTTCGTCTGCGAGAA
>NZ_JAJFOW010000043.1 GCF_020731285.1 Cohnella baijiui | reverse complement strand
GCGAAAATACCGTTGGCGCACGAATGTGCGTAGTTAAACTACCTACATTCGGCGAAAATACCGTTGGCGCACGAATGTGCGTAGTTAAACTACCTACATTCGGCGAAAATACCGTTGGCGCACGAATGTGCGTAGTTAAACTACCTACATTCGACGAAAATACCGTTGGCGCACGAATGTGCGTAGTTAAACTACCTACATTCGGCGAAAATATCGGTGGCGCGCGAAAGTGCGTAGTTTAACTACCTACATTCCGCGAAAGTACCGTTGAAGCGCTAAAGAGCGTAATTAAACTACCTACATTTGGTGAAAATACCGTTGGCGCACGAATGTGCGTAGTTAAACTACCTACATTCCGCGAAAGTACCGTTGAAGCGCTAAAGAGCGTAATTAAACTACCTACATTCGGCGAATGTGCCAGCCGAGCGCTCTCCTCTCGTCAACGGCGCCGTCACTCGCACCGCACGACCGCACGCCCCAGCACGACCCGTTCCGGTCGGAAAACCCGGTCGAGCAGGCGCGTCTGACCCGAGGAGTCGACGGCAGGCGTCGGCTCGGACGCGACGGCAAACGCGGTGAACCGCGCCTGCTTGCCGACGAGTCCGCCGGCGAAGTCGTCCAGGCCGACGACCGCGGCCGGTCGGGCGGCGACGGCGTCGACGACTTCGTCGAGGCTGAGGCCGACGGCCAGCAGCTTGGACATCGTGAGCGTCAGACTGTGAACGGGGCCGCCGATGTTGCGCGCGTGAAGGTCGGTGCTGATGGAGAACGGCTTGCGGCCCAGCGCGATCGCGCGCTCCGCGATGGTGTAGTCGAAGCTGGCCGCGCCGTGGCCGACGTCGAAGCGCACGCCGCGATCCCAGGCGGCCGCCGCCTGCGGGATCAGGCCGCGGTTGTCGAACAATCCCCACCGCTTGCCGTGATAGCAATGCGTGACGATGTCGCCTTCCTCCAACAGGGGAAGAATGTCCTCCAGCAGCGGCAGCGGTTCGCCTACATGGATCATGAGCGGCAGCTCGGCCTCCGCGGCGGCGCGCCTCGCCACCTTTACGATTTCGAGCCCGAGTCCCCGCAAAATGACGCCACTCGCCCGAAGCTTAATCCCCTTAATCGTCTCGCGATTGTCCGCGATGCACGCCATCATGCGGTCGATGTTCAGCTTCTCCAGGCTGTCGAGCTCGCTGACCTGGCTGGCGTAGGTGAGGCCGATCATCCCCAGGTTCAGGAAGGAGAAGATCGGATAGTCGCGCGGCTTCGCGATATATTCGCGAAAGCCGATAAAGTTGGCCTCGCCCGCGCTGCCCGCGTCCACCAGGGCGGTGACGCCTGCGCGAGGGCCGATGTCGTCGGGCGGCAGTCCGATATTGGATACGCCGTAGTAAACATGGGTGTGCAGATCGATCCAGCCGGGCGAGAGCAGGCTTCCCCGCAGATCGATCGTTTCGGCGTCCGCCGGCGCCTCCAGCGAGCGGCCGACGGCGATTACGTTCCCGTCCGCGCCGATGAGGAGGTCGGTCGGCGACCGGTCGCATGAAGGACCGAAGCCGATGAGGCTGGCGTTGCGGAGCAGCAGTTCGTTCATCTGCGGTCATCTCCTTTCCGAATAGAAGCGGACATAGGACGCCTCGGTCCGGCGCGGCGCGCCAAATACACCCGCCGTCGCGACGATCAGTCCGGCCATCGCAGCAGAGAAGCGTAGGTTCGGTCGCCAGGGCTGCCGCTCGGCGGCGGCGCCGGATCGAGCAGCGCTCCGGCGATCGCTTCGCACACGCGCTCGATCTCGCCGTCCCGGAGCTGGCAGGCGTCGATCTGGAAATGCCCGAGCGCGGACTCGTGGGCGCGAAGCTGGATCGACGGGTTCCCCGCCGCCAGGCGCAGGACGAGCGATTCGGCGGACAAGCCGCACCGCCCTGCGTCCACCGTCACGCGCAGCCGCGTGATCGGGTTGCCGGTCGGGTCGACGACCCGATCCGCGACGAGACCCTCGAGCCGATTCAGCGCCTCGTACGCATAGTCGATCCGAGACTCCTCGGCTCGACGGATGGCGGCAGCGTCGCGGTCCCGCCACTGCGCCAGCGCTTCGAGGACGCCAACGATGCTTTCCTTGCCGACCTTCATGCAGCGGCCGATGCCCTTCTCCTGCATATAGCAGGCGCGGACGAGCCCCAGCTCTCCTGCGACGATGCCGGACGTGGGACCGCCCAAGAACTTGTGCCCGCTGTAGACGACGAGCCGGGCGCCCGCGGCGAGAAAGCCTTCGAGGTCGTATTCCGAAGCGGCGTCCACGATGACGGGAACGCCGCGCTCGGCGGCGATCGCGCAGCATTCCGCGAGGCCGAGCATGCCGCTCTGCACGGCATGGTGCGAAACGACATAGACGATCGCGGCCGTATTCGGCCCGATCGCGCCGCGCAACTGGTAGCCCGCGCAAGCCGTCGCGGCGCCGACCTCGACGAGCGAAGCGCCGGTGAGCCGGATCGTCTGCGCCAGGCTGGCGCCGAAGGAGACGCTGTGGCCTTTCTGAAGGATCACTTCGTGCCGCAGTCCCGCGACATCCGGCAGCCGTTCGATTCGGTCCAGGTCGGTCCCGGTCATGCTGGCGGCGACGGCGATCGCGATGCCCGAAGCGGCGCTCGCGGTGACGCAGCCGGCCTCGGCCCCGGTCGCCTCGGCGATGACGCGGCTCGCGGCGGCTTGGAGTTCCCGCATCTCGACAAAAGCAGGCAACGCGGCATTCATCGCCGCCGCCACGCGGGGGCCGACCGAGGACGAGCCCAGGTAAGTCATCGTCCCGGCTGCGTTGAGAACGCGGCGCAGGCCGTATCGTTCATAAAGGTCGACATTCATTCCGCTGGCTCTCCTTTCGCGAGGGGAAGACTCTCGAGCGCCGGCTCAGGAGGCCGACCCGCCGCTCTGCTGCGACATGGCGATCGCCCCGCCGACGAAGCCGTCGGCCCGCTCGAGCAGCTGGCGGGCCTGTTCCTTGTCGGCTCCCGCGCGCAGCATGACGATCGCCGTCTTCACGTGACCGTCCGCCGCCTCGTACGCGGCCTCCACCTCGGCGTCGGAGGCCTGCGTGGCGAGCTGGATGATCCGCTTCGCCCGGTCCACGAGTTTGCCGTTCGACGGCTGCAAATCGACCATGAGATTGTCGTACACTTTGCCGACCTTTACCATCGATGCGGTCGTAAGCATGTTCAGAATCAGCTTTTGCGCCGTTCCCGCCTTCATGCGGGTAGAACCCATGATGACTTCGGGGCCGACCACCGCTTCGATCATCAGATCGGCGATGTCGGCCATCGGACTGCGCTCGTTGTTGCTGATGCCGATGACCGTGGCGCCGATTTCGCGCGCCCGCGTCATCGCCCCGAGCACATATGGCGTCCGCCCGCTGGCGGCGATGCCCACGAGGACGTCTTCCGGCCGGATGCCGTATGCGGTCACGTCGCGGACGCCGAGCTCGTAGCTGTCCTCGGCGCCTTCGACCGCTTCGCGGATCGCCTTGTCGCCGCCGGCGATGATGCCCTGCACCCTATCAGGGTCCGTCCCATAGGTAGGCGGACATTCCGAGGCATCCAGAATGCCGAGCCGGCCGCTCGTCCCCGCGCCGAAGTAGAACAGACGCCCCTGCTTGCGGAAGCTGTCCACGATCCGCGCGACGGCTTCCGAAATCGCCGGGATGGCGGCGCCGACGACGTCGGCGACGGTACGGTCCTCCTCGTTGATCAGCCGCAGAAGCTCGGGGGTCGAATATCGATCGATATGGCGCGTTCTTCTATTTTGTTTCTCCGTCGTCAGCGCACTGATATTTTCGTTCATAAGCTTGCCTCCATCGCTCGATGTATTCGTCGTCAGTCGGCTCCCGCGCCCTGAGGCGGCGGTTGCGAAGCGTTCAGAGCCAGTATATACAGGAAAAAATGATTTGTAAAATAAAAAATTATAATTTTATTTATGTATTGAAAAATTATTTTAGTTCTCTATAATGGGGTTTAGGCAGCGCTTACAATCGAAGCTCGGACGACGGGCGGTTCGAAATCCAGCGTATGGAAGAGGAGGTAATGCGGGAATATGATTCTATATTTCAAGATAAAATGTCTTGTTGAAATAAAATTTCTGACTTAATATAATAGCAAACATAACATGGATTCGAAATAAAAGGGATTGAGGTGAAGTTTATGTCAACTATAGTGAAAACCGGAGCAGATAATCTGACAGAAAAAGCCGGGCCATACTTAAAAGGAAAAGCCTTCGGCCTGCTGACGAACCCGACCGGCATCGATTCGCGGTACCGGTCCACGATCGAGATTTGCGCGTCGCTGCCGGGAGCCGAACTGAAGGCGCTGTTCGGCTGCGAGCACGGCATCCGGGGCGACCGCCAGGCCGGCGTCAAGTTCGAGGAGGAGATCGATCCCGAGACCGGACTCACGGTGCACAGCCTGTACGGCCGGCACCGCAAGCCCACGGCCGAGATGCTGGCGGGACTGGACGCGATCGTGTTCGACATTCAGGATCTGGGCGTTCGCTTTTATACGTACCTTTCCACGCTCGTCTACGTAATGGAAGCCTGCGCGGAGCACGGCGTCGAGGTGATCGTGCTCGACCGGCCGAATCCGCTCGGCGGGCACACCGCCGAAGGAGGCTATCTGCAAGAGGGCTTCTACTCCATGGTCGGCGCCTGGCGCATCCCTTTCAGCACGGGACTGACGATCGGCGAATTCGCGACGTTCGTCCGCAGCCGGATGGAGAAGCCTTGCGCGCTCCGCGTCGTGCCGCTCGAAGGCTGGAACCGCGACATGGAATATCCCGACACGGGGCTGCCCTGGATTCTCCCGTCCCCGAACATGCCGACGATGGATACCGTGCGCGTCTACGCGGGCAACTGTCTCTTCGAAGGAACCAACCTCTCCGAAGGGCGCGGGACGACCAAGCCGTTCGAAATGATCGGCGCGCCGTGGCTGCAAAATCGCGAGCTGTGTGCGCAGATGAACGCCCTAGGCCTCCCGGGCGTCGTGTTTCACCCCGTGACGTTTACGCCGGTCATTTCCAAGCACCGCGGGGAGCTGTGCAACGGCGTGATGACGTTCGTCACGGATAAGCGCGCTTACGAGGCGGCCGCGACCGGTCTTCGCCTCGTTCACCGAATCATGACGCTGCACCCGGATGAGTTCGCGTGGGTGAAGCCCGCCGAAGCGGAGTCCGGTTGGTTCATCGACGTGCTGAGCGGCAGCGACCGGGTTCGCAAGACGCTGCACCAGGAAGGCGCATTGGAGGCGATCCTGGCCGACTGGCAAGCCGACAGCCGGGACTGGATCGAAGCGAGACGTTCGAGCCTGCTCTACGATTGACTATATCCGCGATATGAGGTGATCCCATGACAACCGTTCAATACCGTCATTATGTGCCGGGAGACGAAGCGGCCATCGTAAAGCTGTGGAACCGCTGCTTGACCAAGGATCCGATCACCGAGCTGCGCTTTCGCAATCTTGTGCTGCTCGACGCGAACTTCGATCCGCAGGGAATGCGCATCGCCAGCGCGGGCGGAGAGGTCGTCGGCTGCTATTACGCCATCCGGCGCCTGCTGCCGATGCATGGCACGGAGCTGGAGCCGGACCGGGGCTGGGTACCATTCTTCTTCGTCGACCCCGCGTATCGGAGACAGGGCGTCGCGACGCGGCTGCTGGAGGACGCGACCGCTTTTTTGCGGGCCAATAAGCGGGACAAAATGTTCTTTTCCGCTTACGCCCCGAACTACGTCGTGCCCGGCATCGACAAGCAAGCATACCCCGAGGCAGCCGCTTGGCTCGACAAGCTCGGCTTCGCCAGACAGTACACGTCGGTGGCGATGGATTATTCTCTCGTCGACTTCGAAATCCCCGAGGCCGTCGGCCAGTTGATCGAACAGCGCAAGCGCGAAGGGTACACGTTCGAACAGGCGACGGATCGCGATCTGTACGAGCTGATCCGCTTTGCCGCGGAGGCGTTTAATCCCGACTGGGGCCGCGCCATCCGCGAAGGGCTCGTCCAGCAGCTGAAGCTGTCGCAGATACTGGTGGCGAGACATCAAGGGACGCTGGTCGGCTTCTGCCTGCATGGCGGATACGAAGGCGTGCGGGAGCGGTTCGGTCCCTTCGGCGTCGACCCGAGCCAGCGGGGCAAAGGCATCGGCAAAATTCTGTTGTACGAATGCCTCAAGCTCATGCGCGCGCAGGGCATGCATGGCGCATGGTTTCTATGGACCGGAGAACAGAGTCCGGCAGGTCAGCTGTATCTGAAGACGGGTTTCACAATCACACGAAGCTTCGACATCGTGTGCAAATCCATATAAAAACCATGCGTTCAGGGAGGGCTCAACAGATGAAAACGTGGAAAAAGGTATTGAGCGGTACGGTTTTGGCGGCGCTCGCGGCGACCACGGCCGCCTGCGGCAGCGGCGACGGCGGTTCGTCCGGCAAAAAGGTGACGCTGACGCTTCTGTCGCACTACAACGGCAACAACGAAACGGCGCTGAAGCCGATCATCGAGAAGTGGAACAGCGAGAATCCCGATATCCAAGTCAAGCTGACGCCGGTCGACTTCGGCGAGCTGCTCAAGACGATCATGACCAAGCAGTCGGCCGGCCAAGTCGCGGACATCATGCACGTCTACACGCTGTGGGGCGGCCAGTTGGCCAAGAGCAACGTGCTCGCCGAAGCGCCGCAGAGCGTCGCCGACGACGTCGCCCAGAACTATCCGGAAGCCGCGGTCAAAGGCGCTTCCCTGAACGGCAAGGTATTCGGCTACCCGACGGAGGTACAAGCCTACGGATTGTTCTACAACAAGAAGCTGCTGAAAGAAGCGGGGTACGACGCGCCGCCGAAGACGTGGGACGAGATGCTCGAGATGGCCCAAAAGATCGAGAAGCGGGATTCGTCCGGCAAGGTGCTCGTTCAAGGCTTCGGATTCCAGCGCGGCTATGCCGGTCTCGTCGACCAGCCGTTCATGGCGATGATGGCCGCCGCGGGCAGCCCGCTGCTGAGCGACGACCTGGCCAAGTCCAACCTCGACGGCGATGCGGGCCGCAAGACGATGGACTTTTACAGCAAAGTGTACGGCAAGAACGGCATCACCGACATCGCGTTCAACACGACCAAAGGCTTCGGCGCGGGCCAAGTCGGCATGACGATCGGCGCCGGCTGGTGGGACGGCTCGCTCAAGACATTGATGAAGGACGCGTACGCGGACGTAGGCGAAGCGCCGATGCCGACGCCGGACGGCGGCGCGGGCGGCACGATGGCGTATACGTGGGCATACGGCGTCAACAGCAAGTCCAAGCATCAGGAAGAAGCCTGGAAGTTCCTCCAATGGCTGAACACGCAAACCGACGACAGCGGCATGACGCCGGAAGGCAAGTTCCTGCTCGATACGTTTAACGTCATCCCGTCCCGCAAGTCGGACCTGCAGTCCGCCAAGGTGCAGGAAGTTCTCCAGTCCAGCCCGAGCGCCAAGCTGTTCGCAGACGCGCTGAACAACGCGCTGGACGAGCAGAGCCCGGCGGCCGGCATGGAAGTACAGGACATCCTGTACAAGCAGATCGAGAGCATGTGGACCGATCAGATCCAGGCGGATGCCGCGCTCAAAAACGCGCACGAGCAAATCGGCGCCAAGCTCGCCGAGAAATAAGGAGGAAGGCGGCCGGGCGGCTTCAGCGCCGCCCCCGCCGCTCCCCTGACCCGAAGTTGCAAGGAGGTGGGCCATGAGACGATTCAAATTCAAGAGAGAGACGCTGCTTGCCTACTCTTTCCTGTCGCCGGTTTTGCTGTTTTACATGATCTTTCTCATGATCCCGGTCGTCTTCTCCGTGATCATCAGCTTTACCGACTGGGGCGGATTCGACTTCGCCTCGATGAAGTGGGTCGGCTTGAAAAATTACCGTTCCATTTTCTCGGGACAGTCGAGCTTCCTCCACCCGATCCTGACGAACACGTTCGTCTTCGCCTTCGGCGGCGTGGCCATTTCGTTCGTTGCGGCGCTCGTGATCTCGTACCTCATCTCCCGCATGCGGTTCGAAGGGCTGTGGCGGACGATGTTCTTCATGCCGGCCGTCACGACCGTCGTCGCGATCGGGAACGTCTGGTACTACATGTACAACCCGACCAACGGGCTGATCAACGGCGTCATCACCGCGCTGGGCTTCCGCCCGGTGAACTTCCTGGACGATCCGAACCACGCGCTCCTGTCCATTACCGCGGTCAGCGGCTGGATGGGCATCGGCAGCGCGGTGCTGCTGCTGAGCGCCGGGCTGAAGGGCATTCCGCACGACTACTACGAGGCCGCCGAGCTGGAGGGCGCCGGACAGTTCCGCCAGTACACGCGGATCACGTTCCCGCTGCTTAAGCCGACGATTCTGTTCGTGCTGATCACGTCGTTCATCGGCGGCCTGCAGTCGTTCACGCTAACGATGGTCATGGCCAAAAGCGGCGGACCGGGCAACTCGACGAACGTCGGCGCGCTCGAGATGTACAACCAGGCGTTCAGCTTCGGCAACTGGGGCGTGGCGAGCGCCATGGCCTTCGTCCTGTTCGTCGTCATCTTCATCATCACAATGGCGCAGCTGCTGATTTTCCGCAAGGGAGGGGTGGAGAGCTACTGATGAAATCCCATCGCGCCCCTTGGTACTTTTACGTCATCATCGCCGTAGGCAGCGTGATCATGGTTTTTCCGTTCCTGGACATGATCTTCTCGTCGTTCAAGAGCGCGTCCGAGTACGCGCTGCTGAACTACAAGCTGCTGCCGCAGCAATTCATGTTCGACAACTACCGGTTGGCGGTCGAACAGCTTCAACTGCTTCTGCTGTTCAAGAACAGCTTGATCCGCTCGGTCTCGATCACGCTGCTCGTGCTGATCACGAGCTCGCTCGCGGGCTACGTGCTGGCCAAGCTCCGTTTTCCGGGCAAGCAGGTCGTGTTCCGCTTCATCCTGTCGACGATGATGTTTCCGGCGTTTCTGTTTTTCATCCCGAACTACTTCATCACCGTCCACTTTCCGCTTGTCGGGGGCAACGACATCCTCGGCCAAGGCGGAGAAGGGGGACTGGCGGCGAGCGTGCTCGGGCTGATCGTACCCTTTTCGGTATCGGGCTTCGGCATCTTCCTGATGCGGCAGTTCATGATCTCGATCGAAGACGCCTATCTGGAGGCCGCCCGCATCGATGGGGCCAAGGAGCTGCGCATCTTCGTCCAGATCGTCATGCCGATGACGGCGCCGGCGCTCGCCACGCTCGCGATCTTCGAGTTCATCAACTCCTGGAACGAATTCATCTGGGCGCTGCTCATGAACTCGGTCAATTCGAATCTGGCGACGCTGCCCGTCGGCATCCAGATGCTCAAGTCCGCGATCGACCCGACGCTCACGCAGCCGCTTGTCATGGCAGGGCTCGTCATCGCGACGATTCCGATCCTGATGCTCTTCATCTTTTTGCAAAAGTACTACGTTCGCGGCATGATGAACGCAGGACTGAAGTAACGCGTCTTAAGCCCGATTCCATCACCCTATTTAACAAAGGAGCGACTTTATCCATGAGCAATCAAAAACAGCACATTCTCGCCATCAGCGCGCATGCGGGGGACCAAGACCTGACGGCGGGCGCGACGCTCGCCAAGTACGTCATGGAAGGCCACAAGGTGACGATGCTCCATCTGACGCCGGGCGAAAAGGGCCATCCCCGCCTGTCCCCGACGGAGTACGCCAAGCAGAAGATCGAGGAAGCGCATCAATTCGCGCACATCATCGGCGCGGACGTCCGCTTTTTCGACTACAAGGACGGCGAGCTGCCGCTGAACGAGGAGATCAAATTCCAGGTCGCGGACGTCATCCGCGAGCTGAAGCCGGACATCCTCATCACCCACTGGTCGAAGAGCATGCACAAAGACCACGAGAACACCCACTTCATCGTCAAGGATGCGCGCTTCTACGCGGCGATTCCCGGCTTCGAGCGCGAGCTGCCGCACCACGGCGTCAAGCGGGTGTACTTCTCCGAGAACTGGGAGGACATGTACGACTACAATCCGGAAGTGTTCCTGGACATCCCGGAGGAGGCGTACGAGAAATGGGTCAAAGGCTTGAACTGCTACGCCTTCGCGCGGGGCGAGACGTACGGATTCCCGTACATCGAGTACTATAAAGCGTTGACCGTCGTCCGCGGCGCGGTCAACAACTTCAAGCGCGCGCAAGCTTACGCGGTCGCGCCGGGCGGCGTGCACCAGCGCCTGCAGATGTTCCTGTAATTCGCCGCGCCGGCTCAGACCGTCAGTCGCATGGACGATCGCGCGTCAGCCGATCCTTGCCCGTCCGTCCGGTCCGGCTCCCCTTGGGAGCCGGCCGGCGGCGGTTTGGGATACGGCTGGCCGCGTTTTTATCGGGGAAGGCGACGGGCGTGCCCGCAAGGCCGACATGAATGAAGAAAGGGGATTCGGTGATGAAGGAAGGGACGATCGAAAGGGCGCGGGAGATGGGGATGAACGCGCGGCTGATCGGCCGGGCCCTGGCGACGCTGGACGAGGCGATCGCGGAGGGGGAGACGCCGGGAGGCGTCGTCGCGATCGGGCGTCGTGGGCGGCTGCTGACGTACGCGTCCGGCGAAGCGATTCCTGCCGGCCCGGACCGGGCGCCGGCCTGCGAAGACACGATCTACGACTGTGCTTCGCTGACGAAGGTCGTCGCGACGCTGCCGCTCGTCCTTCAACTGCTCGACGAGGGCCGCATCCGGCTGGAGGACCCGGTCGCGCGCTATATACCCGCCTTCGCGTCGAACGGCAAGGCGGGCGTCACGATCCGCCAGCTGCTTACGCATACGGGCGGGCTGGCGCCTTTTGCCGACATGCACTCGCACGGCTGGTCGCCGGCGCAAATTCTGGACTTCGTCGCGGATCAGCCGCTTCAGTGCGAGCCGGGGACGCAGGTGGTATACAGCGACTTCGGCTTCATCCTGCTCGGCCGGCTGATCTCGGTCGTGCTCGACCGGCCGCTCGACGAGGCCGCCGCCGAACGCGTCTTCGCGCCGCTCGGCATGACGGACACCGGCTTCCGTCCGGCGCCCGCGCTTTGGGGGCGGATCGCGCCGACGGAGCATTACGCGTACGAGCCGGGCCCGCGATGGGGCGTCGTCCACGACGAGAACGCGGGAGCGATGGGCGGCGTCAGCGGACACGCGGGGCTGTTTTCCACGGCGCGGGATCTGTCCCGCTACGCGGCGATGTGGCTGAACGAGGGGAGAGGGGAAGGGGCGCGCGTGTTGTCGCCTCTGTCCATCCGGCTGGCCGCGTGCAATCAAACGACGGCGTCGGCCGTCGGGAACCGAGGGCTTGGCTGGGCGCTCAAGGGCGACAAGTGGGACGCGTCCGGGGATCTGCTGACCGGGCAAAGCTACGGGCATACCGGATTCACGGGGACGAGCCTGTACGTCGATCCGGCGTTGGGGCTGACCGTCGTCCTGCTGACGAACCGCGTTCATTACGGGCGGGACAAGTCGGTCGCGAGGCTGCGGGCGGTTCTGCATAATGCCGTCGCGGCCAGTCTGGAAGATTTGACTATTTAAAGTATAATAGGGTTGAACCATGATGCGGAACGCGATAGATTATACAACGGATTCGGTTTCGGTGCGGAGGTTTGAATCGATGAACGGTGGCCTTGTCAGGCTAAGAGAAGTGCTGGATCGGCTTACGCCTTCCGAGCGGAAGGTAGCCAAATTCATTCTGGAGCACCCGCAGGCGATGATCGGGATGTCCGTCGCCCAATTGGCCGAGCGCAGCGGGGGCAGCCAGGCAGCGGTCATCCGTCTGTGCAAGTCGATGGGATTCAAGGGCTACCAGGAGCTCATGCTCAAGGTTGCGGGCGACCTCCAGGAGGGGGTCGGGTTCGGCTATCAGGAGATCCAACCGCAGGACTCGATCGCGTCGATCGTCCAGCACGTCTCCAACAACAACATCCAGTCGATCCGGGATACGCTGAAAATATTGGACGTCGCCATGATTACGAAGGCGATCGACGCGCTGTACGAGGCAGATCGCATTTTCCTGTACGGCGTCGGCGCGTCCAACCTCGTCGCGCAGGATGCGCAGCACAAGTTCATGCGCATCAACAAGACGAGCTTCGCCTTCACGGACACCCACCTCCAGATGAGCTCCGCGGCGACGATGACGCCCCGGGACGCGGCGATCGGCATCTCCTACTCGGGGGAAACGCAGAACGTCGTCGCGAGTCTCAAGCTCGCCAAGGAGAAGGGCGCGGCCACGATCACCATCACGAAGTACGGCCACACGCCGGTAAGCGCGCTGGCGGACATCCCGCTCTACATGACGTCCACGGAAAACGAAATCCGCGTCGGCGCGACGTCTTCGCGGATTACGCAGCTGAACGTGATCGACATCCTGTACATGGGCATGGCGAGCAAGGACTACGAGAAGTCCGTCGAATACCTCGAGATGAGCCGCGAAGCCGTGAAGGTGCTGAAAGGCAAAGACTAAACCAAAGACCGTTGCAGGCGGGCTGCCGAGCGCAGCCGCCGCAGCGGTCTTTTTGGTGGTGGGGGTCAACGAAAGAAACTTTCGTTGCAGGCTCTGCCCGCCGCGGATTCGCCGCTGTAACGAAAGAAACTTTCGTTGCGGCCCCAGTAAGGCCCGGATTCGCCTCCGTATCACTGCGGGAACCGTTAGCGACCGGTCGTTTCAGTCGCTGCAACGTGTCCCTCCTTGAAATTGCTCCCCATCCGCAGCCGAAGCCGCCGGCCAGGTGAGCCGCGCCAACAAGGCGGCGCCTTCGGCCGGGCTGCGGGTCGGCTCGTGAAAGCGCAGCTGCGGGTATAAGCTCGTCAGCCTTCGGAGAAATTGCGCCCGGAAGAGGCGGCCGTGCTTGAAGATGGAGCCGATCGTGACGACGTCCGCATCGCCGAACGACGCTTCCTGGCGCATGAGAGCCGCCGTCGTATCGGCCAGCTCGGTCGCCTGCCCGCGCAAAATCTCCGAAGCGATCGCGTCGCCCGCCGCGCTGGCCTGGATGCAGAGCTCCGCGAAGGCTGCGATGTCGCGCTTGGTGATGTGCGCCTGATAGATGTACGTCTTGAGCTCGGTGACCTCGGTCAGCCCCAGCCGCGCCTTCACCGCCTCGGTGATCGCCGTCGGCGGGTAGACGCGGTCGTGGCTCCGCATCGCGGCTTGCAGCGTCAGCAGGCCGATGCGATAGCCGCTGCCCTCGTCCCCGAGCAGATGTCCCCATCCGCCGGCGCGGAATGCCCGGCCGTCCGCGGTATAGCCGGCCGAGATCGAACCGGTGCCCGAGATCGCCGCGATCCCGACGGGTTGATCCAGCGCCGCCATCAGCGAAATTTCCATCTCGCTGCGGATGGAAAAGGGGAACACCCGGCCGCTCTGCCGCTGATATTCTTGCAGGCCCGCTGTTAACGCCGCGCGCTCCTCCGGGGTGGCGACGCCCGCGATCCCCAGGCAGACGCCGGCGCAGGCGCCGCCGTCCAGCTCCGGCTGCCGGAAGACGCGGTCCAGCAAGCCGGTCAGTTCGTGGAGGGCGTTGTCCCGTCCGTTCGCATAAGGATTGGTCGGACCGCCGACAAGGGGCGCGACGCGCCGGTGGGCATCTTCACCGCACACGGCCGCTTCGGTCTTGGTGCCGCCGCCGTCGATCCCGATATAGTAGGCCATTCGTTCCACCCGCTTTCTCTAGTCCCTCCATTATAGAAGAAGGATCGGGAGGTTGTAAAATAAAATTCTAAGAAAAGTGGTAACTAGTAAAATTAAAATTCAGTGGTGTGACGGAGACATCGAATCGGGCGCAAACGCCGTTTTATCCTCCAGTTACCGTCTCTCCATGAGAAAACGCCGACCGGAAATCCGATCGGCGCCATCCTACCTGACCGCGCAGTCAGGGTTGCGAGTCTTGCTGGCCGGCGCGCAACTCCAAAAACCGCCGCAAGCCCTTCACGATCGCTTCGGCCGCGCGGTCCTGCGTCTCTTCCTGAAGCAGCTGCGCTTCCTCGGCGGGATTCGTCAGGAAGCCCACCTCCACCAGTGCCGCCGGCACCTCGCTGTCCCGGATGACCTGCAGGCTTTCCTTTTTCACGCCGCGGTCCCGGAACCCGAGCGCCTCGAGCAGCGGCTGGTGCACAGCCTCGGCCAGCTCTTGGCTGCCATCGTTGTAGTAAAAGCTCTCCGTCCCGGAAACGCTCGTGTCCTCCACAAACGTATTGCCGTGAATGGACAGAAACGCGTCCGCCCCGAGCTCGTTCGCCAAAGCGGGGCGTTCCGCGAGGTCGACGAACGTGTCGTCGGTCCGGGTCAGATGAACCTCGAACGTCTCCGGTTCCTGCCGCATGAGGTCCGCGACCTTCTGAGAGAGCGACAGCGTGAAGTCCTTTTCCTCGTCGCCGCTCGCGCCTTCCGCTCCGGGATCGTATCCGCCGTGTCCGGGGTCGATGACGACCTTGAACCGGGCATGCACCGTCGGCGCCGACGCCGCGCGGACCGGCAGGTCGGAGCTGGCTTTGGCGGACGTCGGAGAAGAAGCCTTGGGAGACGCCGCGGATGGGCCTAGTCGATCGGAGATCAACCAAGTCAGCGCGATGATCGCGACGGCCCCGAAAAGGAAGAGCAGGTCGCGTGAGCGCCGGTTTCGATAGAAGTGTCGTTCGGGTTCGGGGATCGGACGATGGCTCATCGCATCTGCCTCCTTCATTTGTATCGCTGGCGGGCACGTCCTTGCGCGCCGTCGTTCACCAATCTCTCCGCAGCACGATCAAGTCGCGCAGGGCGTCCGTAGACAGCTCCGTGATCCATCCCTCGGAAGCGGAGATGACATTGTCGCTTAGCGCTTGCTTGTCCTCCAGCATCTCGTCGATCTTCTCTTCGAGCGTGCCGAGGGAAATGAACTTGTGCACCTGCACGTCCCGGGTCTGTCCCATCCGGAAGGCGCGGTCCGTGGCCTGATTCTCGACGGCCGGATTCCACCAGCGATCGAAATGAAAGACGTGGTTGGCCGCGGTCAGGTTTAATCCGACGCCGCCGGCTTTGAGCGAGAGGATGAAGACGTTCGGCTGCTCCTCGGGCGGCAGCGTCCGCGACTGGAACCGCTCGATCATGCGATCCCGGGCGGTCTTGGACGTGCTTCCGTTCAAGTAGAGTACCGGCTCGCCGAGCTCCTGCTGAAGCACCGCCTGCAGCATCTCGCCCATGCCGACGTACTGGGTGAAAATAAGGCAGCGGTCCCCCTCGTCCCGCAGTTCCCGCACCATCGCCATCAAGCGCTCGAACTTGGCGGACCGGCCGATCAGCATATCGGCATCGAGCCCTTGGCCGTCGTCGGCCGCGGGGAGCGGCTCCTTCGTCGAGAGCAGCGGATGATCGCACAGCTGCTTGAGCCGGGTGAGCGCGCCCAGGATGGCGCCTTTGCGCTCGATGCCCTGCAGCTTGCGGATGCGATCCATCAGCTCGTTCACCGTCTGGTCGTAGAGCGAAGCCTGCTCGGGGGTCAGGTGGATGTATACTTTCATTTCGTTCTTGTCCGGCAGGTCGAGCTGAATGGCCGGGTCCTTCTTTTTGCGGCGAAGCATGAACGGCTTCACGAGCTGCTGCAGATCCGCCGTCCGGCGCTCATCGCGCTCCCGTTCAACGGCGGTCGCGAAGCGCTCCTGAAACGCGCGGGGCGAGCCCAGGTAGCCGGGGTTCATGAAGTCGTAGATGGACCAAAGCTCGGCTAACCGGTTCTCGATCGGCGTGCCGGTGAGGGCGACCCGGTGGCGGGCCGGAATCGCCCGGACGGCGGCGGACTGCTTGGTCTGCGCGTTCTTGATGTTTTGCGCTTCGTCCAGGCAGACGGTCGTCCAGGTATAAGCCTGCAGCGTCTCTTGATCCAGCGCCGCGGTCGCGTAGGTGGTGAGCACGACGTCCGCTTCTCCGATCGCGGCGGCGAACGCCTCGCCGCCCGCCCGCCGCGGACCGTAGTGGAGCGTAACCCGCAGCGACGGGGCGAAGCGGGCCAGCTCCTTCTGCCAGTTGCCCAGCACCGAGGTGGGGCAGATGACGAGGGAGGGGACCCGGGCAGCCGGGGAGCCGCTCTCCTGGATGTGCAGCAGGTAGGAGATGAGCTGCACGGTTTTGCCGAGGCCCATGTCGTCGGCCAGGCAGGCCCCGAGCCCAAATGTCCGCAGAAAGGCGAGCCAGGAGTAACCGTCGCGCTGGTAGGCGCGCAGCTCCGCCCGCAAGCCGGCCGGCGCCGGGAGCTTGGGCCATTCGGCCTGCTGGACGAGCTGGTCGACGACGCGGGAGAGGTGGGCGTTCAGCTCGACCTCGATCGCGACGCGCGTGGCCCCAGACTCGTCCTCCGGCGCCTCCTCGGGCGCCGCTTCGCCGTTTTTGGCAGCGGCCCAGGCGCCCCGGTTCGCAAGCAGATGCAGCTGCAGCACGTCCTGAAAGGACAGGCCGCGGGATTTGTCCATACCCTCCATGGCACGGCGGATTTGCGCAAGCAGCGCCGGATCGAGCGGGATCCATTGCCCGCGGAACTTGACGAGGCGCTCGCCCCGGGCGACCAGCTCCGCGAATTCAGCCTCGGTGAGGTCGGCATCGCCGATGGCGATGCGCCAGTCGAAGTCGATGATCGCGTCGAGGCCGAACAGCGACGGACGACCGGCGCCTTTCTTGGCGCCTTCGCCGTCGGTCTCCCGAAGCTTGGCGCGCAGGCGGGGCTTTTTGCGGCTGGCGGCTTCCCACCAGGCGGGCAGCAGCACCTGCCATCCGCCCTCGAGCAGGCGTCGGCTGTCCACGGTCAAAAAGCGCCACGCCGCCCCGTCGTCGAGCGGCTCGCCGAGCACGTCGCCGCCGCTGCCGAGATGCTCGGCGGGCAGGCTCGCGCGCAGCCGGTCGAGCCA
This sequence comes from Cohnella baijiui, assembly GCF_020731285.1. GTDB lineage: Bacteria > Bacillota > Bacilli > Paenibacillales > Paenibacillaceae > Cohnella. The sequence continues at coordinate 36,824 of NZ_JAJFOW010000043.1, read as the reverse complement.
GCTTCCGGCGCGCTGGCGCACCTGCGCCGTCCAAGCTTCCGGCCACGCGCCGGAGGCTTCGCCGCCCGCGCCCAGCCGGGCGGCGAAGACCGCGGCGGGATCGCGCTTGTCCTGCAGTACGAGCCGTAGCCGCCACTCGGGCAGCTCCTCCTCCGGCTCCAGCAATTGGAGCAGCGGGCGGAACGGCGCCGCATCGGCCTTCCAGCCGACCGCGACGAGCCAGGCCTCCGCGTCCATGCCTGCGAAGGCGGACGGATCCCGGGCGAACAGCAGCGGATATTCCCGGCGCAGATCGGCCGCCTCGGCCTCGGTACTGAAGTAACGCTCCGAGACGGCGGCGGAGAAAGCGGCGGCCAGGCCGCTCCGAAAGTCCCGCCGAGTCTCTTCCTCTTCCTCTTCCGGTTCCGGCAATGGGCCGCCGTCCGTCAGACGCGTCTCGCGGCCCGTCGTCGCGAGCGCCTCGTCCACAGCTTCGTCCTCCCAGTCCCAGCGGAGCGAGCCTTCCCGGAAGGCGGCGTAGCTCGGCGCGTACCGCCTCGCCTCGAGGGATGCCGCCAGCAGCGGCGCAAGACGGATCAGGAGGCGTGCGTTGTCGCCGGTCCACGCCCAGTCGATGTGGCGGAGCAGCTGCGGTTCCGCGAAGAAGGGGATGACCATCTCTGCAGGCAGGATGACGACGTCCATGTCTTCCTTCACGGTCTGTACTTCCAGCTCGGTGCCGTAGAAGGACGGCTCGTGCCAGGCGAACAGCCGCTGCTTGACGAAGGTCCCGGACACGTAGCGGTAGCCGTCCATCGTCCCGAGAATGACGGCGTCGCCGTGCTCGGTCAGGCTGATCTGGATATGAATCGTATCGAGATGCGTCGTCATGGAATCAGCTTTCCTTTCCGCAGCTCTTCCTGCAGCGCGCGCAGCCGGCTATGGCGTGCCGAGAAAGCCTCGAAGAACCGTTCCCACCGCGGCTCTCGCTTCGTCTTCTTGTACAGCTTCGCAAGCCGCTTGAGGAGTCGGGTCGCCGACTTGTAGCTGCTTCTGTTTTTCTCCGCCACGTAGCGCTCCACCGCATGGTGGTAAAAAGGAAGCAGCGCCTCGGGCGCCTCCTTCTCCAGCGGCTGAAGCTCGGGTGCGCGGAAGTCGAGTGGATCGCGTCCCGCGCTGATCTGGTAATCGATCCACCGATGCCATTCGCCGCGTTCCCGAAGCTTCTCCTCGTAGATGTCGCCGGAATAAGGCAGCATCCGGACGAGCGCCTCCCACATCCGCGGCTCGGCCTCGGGCAGCCGGCGGGCGGCCTGCTCCCAGTAGGCGGCATAAGCACCCAGCTGGTTGCGGTTTTGATAATGGCCGAGCAAGGGAGCGGTTGCCTCGAGCCAGGCGAGCAATCGCGGCCCATCCTCCGATTCCGCGAGGTCGGACAGGAAACGGTAGGCGTCGGCCGCGGACAGCGCGATCTTGAGCTGATCGGCCTGGCGGAGCAGCGCCCAGGCCGCCTCGTCGTCCTTCAGGGCATAGCGCATGAGACACTCGGCGAGCAGACGCGTCCGGCGCGAAAGCTTGGCCCGCGCGGGGCCGTCATTCTCGCCGGCTTCCGCGTCCTGAAGGAGGCGAATCTCCGCTTCGTACGGCGCGGCTTCACCCGGCGTCAGATTCGGCCGGACCCAGTGCCGCCAGAGGCGGTCGTAAAAGTCGAAATAATCGGCCTGGTCGGCCGCATCGCCGAGCATCCGTTCGCGCAGGTAGGCGATCGTCTCGGCGAGCCGCTCCCGCTGGTCCGACTCGCCTGCGAGGTCGGGCCCGTCGCCGAGGCTGGCCGCGATCGCTTCGTGCAGCTCGGAGACGGCCAGGTGCGTATGGTAGCCGAAGGAAGAGACGGGCTGCTGCCAAAAGGTCTGCCGCGGCGGATTCAATACCTCCTCCAGCACGAACAGGAGCGCATGGAGAGCGTAGAAGCGCGCGGTCGCGGGGGAGAGCGGGGGCGCCAGCCGGTCGATTGCCGCCAGCGCTTCCTTCGCGTACTGGACGTTGCGGGTCTCCTGCGCGAGGGGCGCGACGCAGCGCGCGAACAGGCCGCGCCATTCCGCCGCCGTCAGCCCGGGGATGCGCGCGGCCTCCTCCCTGAGGCCGACCGAAGCCTTGCCTCCGGCAGGCGCTGCGGTGCGCGTCGCAGCCGGCGCGGTGCCGGCGTTCGCGAGCGCGTTCACCGGCCGGCCCTGCCGCTCGGCATACGCCATGAGCGCCGCGGCGAGATGCTTGCAGCCGCGCTCCTGCGGGCAGCTGCACCGGCTGTCCGCGAGGCGCGCCAGCTTCAGCTCGACGAGACGGGGTTCCTCGTCCGCGACGATCCCCGAGATCTCGTCCGGCCCCGCGGCGCGCAGCCGCTGGACGCGCTCCTGCTTGTAATATTGGAAGCCCCGCTTGAGGGTCAGATCGTTAAACGTCCCGGCAGCCTCCTGCACAAGCCGCTGCCATTGCGTATCGTCCATGACATAGGTCGGTTGCATGATTCCACCATCCGATCCGGAGCGGGATTGCCGTCCGGGGTTTGAATCCTATTATTATATCATCTCCGGCGGATGGCGTGGTCAGGGAATCGACGGATACCAAGACCCCCAACGCCAAAAAGCCACCGAAGGCGCCTGCCTGCGGCGCATTCGATGGCTTGTATATGCCTACTGTCCGGAGCTGATGGACAGCAGGCAGTCAGACCCGATCGTAGTAGTTCGCGTTCAACGATTGGTTTTCGCGGAAGGTGTCGTATACGCCGCGATCGCGGTTCGCGCGCGCATCGTAAGCCGTGTCGTGCGCCGCGCGAGAATCGACCAGCACGAGAATACGGCCGTCCCGGACGTAAGCTTCGTATTCCTTGGCTTCGTCCTCGGGGATCCCCATGCCGATGAGCCCGCCTACGATGCCGCCCGTTCCGGCGCCGACCGCGAGACCCGTCAGCGTCGCCGCGATCGGCCCCGCCGCGAGGATCGGGCCGATGCCCGGAATGGCGAGCAGGCCGAGACTGGCAAGCAGGCCGGTGGCCCCGCCTACGATGCCGCCAGTCGCGGCGCCCGCGGTGGCGCCTTGGGGCGCTTTGGTCCCCGTTTCGTTCATCATGTCGTGCAGGTCGTCCCTGTTTTTACTCACGATAGAGATGTCGTCGGAGGCATAGCCTTGCCTTTTCAGCCCTTCGATCGCGCTGATCGCTTCCTCCTCCGTGGTGAACACGCCTACGATTTTCCGATGTTTCGCCATGTTGGTTCCCTCCCGTAGATGGAATGGTCAATGCTGGCTCTATTCGATTCTTACCCTCTTGCGGCCGGGATCAACCGCACGCGCCTTCGGACCTGCGTCCCGCCGTCTCGGATTCATCCGGATCGGGTAAATAATAGGACAGCAGGCGATCCGAGAAAAGGAGGTGCGTCACAGATGAGCGAATCGAAAGCGTCCGAGCCGGCGCGGGAGGTCGAAGTGCAAAAGCAGGGCAACGGCTACATGCTGCGGGACCGTACCGGGCAGGTCGGCGAGATTTCCTATCGGATGGCGGATGCGGACACCTGGATCATCGACCACATTTTTCTGGATCCCCGGTACCGCGGAACGGGCATGGCCAAGGAATTGTTGGACATCGTCGTGGAAGAGGCGCGGGACAAAGGGAGGAAAATCATTCCTTCGTGCGCTTACGCGCTGGCGCTGTTCAAACGCCGTGCCGAGTATGCCGACGTGTGGCGGAAGGAAGAACCGAGCCGGTACTCGGACGCCTACAGCTCGCATGGCGTGAAATAATACGGAGTCCTCTTGCAAGCCGGCTGTATTGGGATTCGAGGTTTTATTTAAAATTTAACAGAATGTTTGCAACTTTCGACGCGCGGGGCATGTCATACATGGATACAAGGACCTGGCATCCTCGTTTCTCATTCGTTTACCGTCTATCTGGCCGGGAAGGAGGCATGCGGCTTGAAGCAGAGAATTGCCGGGAAGTTGGCGGGAACGCTCGCGCGGCGCGTAGGATGGGCTCTCTCGCTGAGCTTTGCGCTATCGTTCGCGCTTCGGCAGCGCGCATCGGCCCAGAGCCTGGACGAGCCGTGCGTGCGGACGCCGTCGCCGGACCCGCTCTCCTCGCCGACGGGCAAATCGCCGCAGCCCGGCGGCGGTCATCCGACACCCGAAGCGCCGCCTTCGCGAGCCGCCTGCGGCGCGTGGCCGGGAGTGTCGCGGGAGCGGACAACGGCCGACCTCGACTACTCGCTTCCCCTCCTGCCTCGCGTTGCCCTGCATCCTCGATCCCGCTCCCCGACTTCGACCCAGACAGACGAGTTCGTCGCCAGCCCAGATCTTGAGCAAGACAGGCTGCGCGCCATGCTCCGCTCGGTCCCGTCGGACGATTGGGAGGACGATATGCGCCTTTCGCCCGCGATCCGGTCCCGATTCGGCGCCGCCCCGCATCCTGGGGGCGAGACCGAGGCGGCCGGCGGAGCGGACTGACGGGGCCGGCGAGCGGCTCGCCGGCGACGCACGGAGGACTCCTGGCCGCGGCGGCTTGCCAGCTGGTGCCGCCCCGTATGCTCGTCCGCCTCTTCGAGCGCCGTCACCGCCAGGCTGCCGATCAATGGCCGCAGCCGCCTCCGGGGCATCCGCCCCGATATTCCAGCTCGTTCCTCGCCGCACACTACGAGACGAAGGAGCGGATATCGCATGCTATTACGCAGACGGGGTCTCACCCCCGACGTTGCCGAATGGATGGATGGCCGCCTCGATCTCCACGAAGCCTCATCCCCCGACAGCCGATTCGCCTCGTTGACGGGGCGGGCCGCGCCGGACGCGCCGCTGCCGCGGTCCGCCGGCCGCCTATGGGTGGATCGGCTCGGGCGACTGCGTTCCGGAACCGGGGGGCGGGCAGCGGCCGACAAGCTCTCCGAGCTCAAGCGGGCGATACAGGCCAAGCGCCAGCAGCTTAATCTGCATGCCGACAGGCACGGACTGTCCGACGGGGGGTGCTTGCGCTACTCGATGGAACTGGACGAGCTCATCAACCTGTTTTACCGAAAACGGGGGTCGGCCAAGTAGGCCGACCTTCGGTCCTTCTGGGTAAAAAGGCCCGTGCGGGAAATTCCTTTTGTCCTAGAGGAAGGAGAGTCGGCCACAGGAGGCGAATGATAGAGGAGCTTGTTTTCACGACGAAAGGGTAAAACGGTACTGAGATGATCGAGACGACGATAGCCCGGATGCATCGCGAAAGCGCGCTGCGGGGCATGGATCCCGATCGGCTCCCCGCGTTCCGGGAGGCGCTGACAGGGAAAAAGCTGAAAGATCGACTGAAGGAATATGAGGAGCTGCTCGAGGTGATCGCCTTCTTTTCGGAACGCTTCCTCTCCTTGGTGCCCGGCGATCCGATCGCCATCCTCATCTCGGATGGCGAAGGACACGTGCTGGCCTTCAAGGGGGATGGGTCGATCATCGAGACGGTGAAGACGCTGGGCATCGCGGAGGGCGTGCGCTTCGACGAAGAGATGGGCGTCAACGCGCTTACGCTTTGCTTGCGTCTCGGGCAGCCGGTCCGGTTGAGCGGGGAGGATCACTACCACCGCGCGCTGCATCGCGTCGCCTGCTACGCCGCGCCGATCTTCGACGAGCGGACCGGCCGCATCCGCAGCACGCTCGCCTTCATGACGGACGTTTCCGTCGCACACCCGCACCTGCTCGCGCTGCTCTGCACGATGACCGATTCGGTGGAGCGGGAGCTGCGGCTGCGCCGGCAGAACACCCAGCTGCAGATCCTATACCAAGCGCTGCTCGAGACGAAGCATTACGGCGTCCTCGTCGCGGACGCGGCCGGCGTCATCGTAGAGATGAACGCCCGCATCCGGGAGGTGCTCGCTCCGGAAGCCGGGTCCGCGGGCGCGCAGCCCGGAGACAGCGTATTCGGGCTGCGGGAGATCGGACCGCGATTCCGGCAGGTCGTCGAAGGGCGCGAGGCGTGCGTTGGCGCGGAGCTCGCTCTGACGGTCCGCGGCGCGCTGCGGCACTACCTGCTGGATGCGATCCCGATCTACGACAAGGGGGGCGTGCTCGCGCGCGTCGTCGGCAGCCTGCGCGACATCACGGAAATGAAGTCGACGGAGGAGCTGCTTCGCAACACGGAGAAGCTGGTGTTCGCCGGCCAGGTGGCGGTCGGCATCGCGCACGAGATCCGCAATCCGCTCACGATCGTCAAGGGCATGCTCCAGTTGGCCGGGCGGGATGCCCATCCGCCGCGGCACTACGAGCTGATCATGTCGGAGCTGGAGCGGATGAACTTGATCGTGGGCGAGTTTATGCTTCTCGGCAAGCCGCAGGCCGCGCGTTTCCGCGAAGAGCGTTGTTTGCCGATCCTGCAGGAGGTGCTCAGCATCTTCGAGATCCAGGCGGCTATGAACGGGATCGTCATCCGGCGGGAGCTCGTTCGCGACATGACGATCCGCTGCGACCGCAACCAGATCAAGCAAGCGATCCTCAATCTGCTCATGAACGCGATGGAGGCGCTGCCCGCGGGCGGCGAGATCGCGATCGTCGCGGACGAGGCGGACGGCTGCCAGCGCATCCGAATCGCGGACGACGGCGAAGGGATGACGGCGGAGGCGCTGCAGCGGCTCGGCGAGCCGTTTCGCACGACCAGGCCGAACGGCAACGGCCTCGGCTTTATGATCGTCCGGCAGATCTTGGACACCCATCAGGGCCGACTCGCGGTCCGCAGCGAAGTAGGCAAAGGGACGACCGTAGAGCTTTTGCTGCCGGGCGAAGACGGGCGCGCATACAAGGATGGCATCAATGCATAACAGCGCGGTCATGGAGTCATCTCGTCCGTTCAAGCTGGAGAATTTCCGGCTCGACCTGAATTCGGCGCTTGACTAACGGGTTAGCCTCGAACGAGCGATCGGTTTGGAACATGGCTACGTAACGGTTGTCCTAGCGCTTAATCGGCCCCAAAAACGGAGGTTTCTTTTCTAACGGTTGCATGCGCGCTTATTTGGACGAAACAGCCCCTCTGCCTACGAAAAAACGGGAAATAGGCCTGCTGGTAACCGTTACATTTTGCAAACCCCATTTTTACCTAAATAGCGTCGCTCACAACCGTAAGCATTTTCGCCCGCTTATACGCACTCCCATCCATTCCTCTGGACAAGCACCGATTTCGGTTATGAGCTGGATTTCCGGTTAATCCCCGGATGGGGGCTTTTCAGGATCTTCCTCCTAGGCATGTCGGAAATCGCCCGCACGCAGCCGATCGAAGGTGCCATTGATCAGAAAGAAGGCAGTCGGCCGAGGCCCGCTGCCTTTTGCCATTCGGGGCATGGCCGCAAAACTTGCCTTCCCGGCAAAAAGTCGTATAATAGCGAATCATGGCGAAAACGCAAACCCGAAGCAAACGACCCATAATCAGGAGAAGATTGCGCATACTGAAGGCGAGCAACGGAGTCGCCCATTCGCGTCCGACAGAGGAAAATCGTTTTTGGGCCACCGATTGTAATTCCGACTAATCCGATATATAATGTTTAAAAAGATTCAAATCTACACCATGCGTGTTAGACAGATATGGAGGATGGAAGAACCATGCGTAAAGGTATATCTGCTGTACTGGCTCTATTGCTGTTGAGCGTATTGATCAGCGCCTGCTCCGGGGGCAACAACAATGCGTCTCCTTCGCCCGGCACGGGCGAGCCCAGCGCTTCCCAACCCGCAGAGAGCGGCCAGCCCAAAGACGGAGGCAACCTGATCATCGCCGTCGGCGCGGATCCCGTCATTCTAAACCCGAACTACGCGGGCGACCGCGTCAGCCTGACGATCGACCAAGCGCTGTACGCGCCGCTTTTCCAAGTGAATAACGGCAAGAAGACGTTCTATCTGGCGGACAGCCTGACGCCTTCGGCCGACAATCTGACCTATACGCTCAAGCTGAAGAGCGGCCTCACCTGGCACGACGGCCAGCCGCTGACGGCGGACGACGTCGTGTTCACGATCGACAAGATCCTCGACGAGAAGCAGAACAGCATGTTCCGCGAGAACCTCATCATCGGGGGCAAGCCGGTTCAGGCGGTCAAGGTCGACGACACGACGGTCGACTTCAAGCTGCCCCAAGTCAGCCCGGCCTTCGAGGCGACGCTCGTCCAGCTCACTCCGATTCCGAAGCACGTCTTCGAGAATGAAGGGGACATCGAGAAGAGCTCGAAGAACAACGCGCCGATCGGTTCCGGCCCGTTCAAGTTCAAGGAGTACAAGTCTGGCGAGTACGTGACGCTCGAGCGCTTCGACAACTATTTCGGCGGCAAGCCGCACCTGGATTCGATCACGTATCGCATCGCCAAGGACACGAACGCCGCGAACCTCGCGCTGCAAAACGGCGAGATCAACGTCAAGTATCTCGATCCGCAGGACGTCGCGACGATCCAGGCGACGAACAACTTCGAGATCTTGCCGTATAGCGAAGGCCGCCTCGCCTACCTGCTGTTCAACGAAGACAGCGACACCGGCGCCATCGCCAAGAAGGAAGTGCGTCAGGCGATCTCCTACGCGCTGAGCCGCGACGAGCTGATCCAGACGACGTACACGTCGAGCGAATACGCCGACCCGGCCAAGTCGTTCGTCACCCCGGACGGCCTGTTCCACACGAACGACGTCACTTCTTACGACAATGACGTTGCCAAAGCGAAGGAGCTGCTCGACGCTGCAGGCGTGAAGAACCTGAAGCTGCGCTTCATCGTCTCCAGCGGCAACAAGGCGCAGGAAGCCGTCTCCCTGTACGTGCAGCAAAAGCTCAAAGCCGTCGGCATCACGGTCGAGCTGAAAAACATGGACGCCTCGGCTTACGGCCAAAAGTTCGTGGACCTGAAGTCCAAAGACTACGAGCTGGCGCTTGCCGGCTACATCATGGGCTACGATCCCGACGCTTACCGCATCCTGTTCGCGACGGGCAGCAATTCGAACTACTCCCGCTACTCGAACAAGGAAGTCGACGCGCTGTTTAACGAAGGCGCGAGCGAAGCGGACGAGACGAAGCGCGGCGAAGCCTACAAGAAACTGCAAGAGACGATCGCGAGCGACGCGGTCATGTACCCGATCGCCTACACGAAGACGATCGTCGCGGTCGACAAGCGTTACGGCGGCCTGGAAGAAGCCGTGCTGAAGCCGGTCGTCATCTTCGAAGATCCGTCCAAGATCTATTTGAAATAACGCGTACGGCGAAAAAATAAGCTGGAACGTTCAGCTTATTTTTTTGCACCATATAGAATGGATAAGTTTCACGCTTATCCATTTCAAAATGGTCTTCGATAAAAACGTCTCGCCCTCATCTGAGGACGGCGAAGCCGGTTTTTACTTGTCCAGCCGCGTTCGCGAGGAGGTTTCGCGCCAGCGCCCTCCGCTCCGTACTCCATGAAGGAGCCGGGCGGGAGCCGGCGCGAAGCCCTTTTTTGCAGGTTACTACCACCGGGGAGAAACGAATCGCATGAGACAACTCATCGTCAAACGGCTTCTTCAGGCGATCCCGCTGCTGTTCGTCGTTTCGGTCGTGTGCTTCGGGATGATCAAGCTGGCGCCGGGAGACCCGGTGCTCTCGTTCGTCACGCCGAACATGCACGCCGAGGACATCGAGCGCATCCGGCACAACCTGGGCCTGGATAAGCCCGCCTATATTCAATACCTGCTATGGCTCAAAGAGTGCCTCAAGGGCAACCTGGGCTACTCGCTCGTGAATCATCAGCCGGTGCTCGATCAGATTCTGGCCCGTCTGCCCGCAACCGCGGGCCTTATGGGCATCTCGATCGGGCTCGCGGTTCTGCTCGCGATTCCGCTCGGCCTGGTCGCCGGGGCGAACCGCAATCGCTGGATCGACAAGCTCATCAATCTGATCGCCTACATCGGCATTTCGGTGCCGCTGTTTTGGCTCGCCATCCTGTTTATTTATTTGTTCGCGATCAAGCTGCACTGGCTCCCCAGCATGGGGATGCGGACGATCGGCAAGGAGTCCGCGCTCGACGTCGTGAAGCACGGCATCCTGCCGTGCGCGGTACTGACGATCGGGTTTTTGGCGAGCTATGTCCGGTACATTCGCTCCGGGACGATCGGACAATTCAAGGAAGAATACGTCCAGATCCAGTACGCCTTCGGCTCGAAAAAGTCGACGGTGCTCTTCCGCCACGTCATGAAGCACGTCCTGCTGCCGATCATTACGCTGCTCGGCATGTCGATGGGCGACCTCGTCACCGGCGCGCTCGTCACGGAGACGGTGTTCTCCTGGCCGGGCATCGGCTCGCTCGGCATGACGGCCGTGCGCGGGATGGATTATCCGGTCATCATGGGCATCACGCTGTTTTCCGCCATCCTGCTCATCGTGGGCAATCTGCTCGCGGATATTTTGTACGGCGTCGCGGATCCGCGGATCAAGTCGGGGGAGGTGTCTTCATGAACCGCACCAGATGGCAAAATCTCCGCGCGGAGCTCGGGGCGAACAAGTTCGGCATCGTCGCGATCGTCATCCTGGCGGTGTTTACCCTCAGCGCCATCTTCGCCTTCCTGTCGCCGATCGATCCGAACCAGCTCGACGCGACCGCGAAGCTGCAGTCGCCGAACGCGGCGCACTGGTTCGGCACGGACGATTACGGGCGCGATTACTTCACGCGTGCATTGTACGGCGGGCGGGTCTCCCTGCTCGTGGGCTTCGCCTCCATGATTCTCGCGACCGGCATCGGCGTCGCGATCGGCGTCGCCAGCGGCTACTTCGGCGGACGTCTCGACAACCTGCTGATGCGCATCCTGGAAGTGTTCCTGTCGATTCCGTCCTTCCTCGTACTGCTGCTGCTGAGCGTCTTTTTGAATCCGAGCGTGGGCAACATCATCGTCATCATCGCCTTGCTCATGTGGATGAACATCGCCCGGATCGTCCGGGCGGAAACGATGACGCTGAAGACGCGGGAATACGTCCTGTACGCCAAGGCGTCGGGGCAGAGCTCCCTCGGCATCATTGCGAAGCATATTCTGCCGAACCTGGTGCCCGTCATCATCGTGGGCGCGACGAACAACGTCGCTTCCGCGATCATGATGGAATCCTCGCTCAGCTTTTTGGGCTTCGGCGTCCAGCCGCCGAACGCCACGTGGGGCAGCATGCTGAACAACGCGCAGGGCTACGTCGCCTACGCGCCGCATCTCGCGCTGTTCCCCGGCCTTTTGATCTTGTTAACGGTATTAAGCTTCAACATTTTGGGCGATATTCTGCGCGTGGGCTTCGAGCCGAAGCTCGGACGCAGGTAGTCGGCGGACGAACCGCGGCACTGACAGGAGGGAAGACGACATGACAGAACGGCTATTGACCGCCCGCGACCTGCGCGTATCGTTCCACACGCGGGACGGGGACAATCAGGCGGTCCGCGGCGTCAGCTTCCATATCGATGCCGGCGAGACCGTCGGCATCGTCGGGGAGTCCGGCAGCGGCAAAAGCGTGACGGCCCGGGCGATCATGTCCTTGATCCAGCCTCCGGGCGAGCTGATCGGGGGAGAGATCGAGTTTCGCGGGGAATTGCTGAACGAGCTGCCGGAACGCAAATGGCGCAAAATTCGCGGTAACCAGATCGCGATGGTGTTCCAGGATCCGATGACCTCGCTTAATCCGGTCAAGAAGATCGGGCAGCAGATGATCGAGGTCATCCGCCGGCATCGCGGCCTCGGGCAGGAAGCCGCGAAGCAGGAGGCGATCCGTCTGCTGCGCGAAGTCGGCATCTCCGATCCCGAGCGGCGGATCGGCCAGTACCCCCACGAATTCAGCGGCGGGATGCGCCAGCGGGTCATGATCGCGATGGCGCTCTCGTGCCAGCCGGAGCTGCTCATCGCGGACGAGCCGACGACCGCGCTCGACGTGACGATCCAGGCGCAGATTCTCGAGCTGTTCAAGCGGCTCAAGGACAATCCCGATACGGCCGTCATCCTGATCACGCATGACCTGGGCGTCGTCGCGCAAGTATGCACGCGCGTCATCGTCATGTACGGGGGCATGATCATGGAGGAGGCGCCGGTAGAGGATCTGTTCTACCGCCCGCAGCATCCGTACACGATCGGTTTGCTGCGCTCGGTGCCCAAGCGGGGCGGCGGCACGCGCGAGCGGCTCGTCCCGATCGAGGGCACGCCGCCCGATCTGCTCGATCCGCCGCCGGGCTGCCCGTTCATCACGCGCTGCCCGCATGCGATGGACAAATGCAAGGAGCTGCCTCCGATGTTTCATATCGGCCCGGGCCACCGCTCGCTCTGCTGGCTGGCGGAGAAGGATCATCCGACCGTGGAAGAAGTCGGTGCAGGAGAGGGGAATACCGATGTCTGAGACGGCGGAACGCAATGTGTTGGTCGACGTGCGCAATTTGAAAAAGCATTTTTCCAAAGGCAAAAACGTCTGGGGCCGCACGACCGAAGTGCTGAAAGCCGTAGACGGCGTCAGCTTTCAGATTCGTCGGGGCGAGACGTTCGGACTCGTCGGCGAGTCCGGCAGCGGCAAGTCGACGGTCGGTCGCTGCCTTCTGCGGCTGTACGACTATACGGACGGTGAGGTGCGATTCGACGGCCACGACCTGACGAAGCTCGGGGAAAAGGCGCTGAAGCCGTTTCGCCGCCGCATCCAGTCCATCTTCCAAGATCCGTACTCGTCGCTGAATCCCGGGATGAACGTGCTGGATCTGATCGGCGAGCCGATGAACATCCACGGGCTGTACCCGGGCGAGGAACGGAAGGAGGCGGTCGCGGCGCTGCTCGAGCGCGTCGGCCTGAAGCGAGAGCACCTGTACCGCTATCCGCATGAGTTCAGCGGCGGACAGCGGCAGCGGATCTCGATCGCGCGGGCGCTCTCGGTCCGTCCGGACTTCGTCGTCTGCGACGAGCCGATCTCCGCGCTCGACGTCTCGGTACAGGCGCAGGTCGTGAACATGCTGGAGGATCTGCAGGCCGAATTCGGCCTGACGTACCTCTTCGTCGCGCACGACCTGTCCATGGTCCGGCATATTTCGGACCGGATCGGCGTCATGTACCGCGGTCGGCTGGTCGAGGTGGCGGATAGCGACGAGCTGTACGACAATCCGCTGCATCCGTACACCAAGGCGCTGCTGTCGGCGATCCCGATTCCGGATCCGCGCGCGGCGAACGCGCGCATCGTTTGGACGGGCGAGCCGGAGGACGCCGAACGGCCCCCTTTGCGCGAGATGGCGCCGGGGCACTATGCGGCGCTGCCGGAGTAATGGCGGACGGGCCGGACAGGCGATGGGACGCCTCGCCTTAAACAAACGGAGCAACAAGGAGGAGGAACGCGCATGACGGCATCATCCCAAGAGGCGAAGGTGAAGTTGTCCCAATGGGACGCGTTGCTGGTCGAGTCTCTGCGTGCGCTCGGCTGGTCGGACGACGAGCTGATCCGCCGCGTGCGGAGCGGCGAGACGCCGTCGGACGAGAGCGACTTTCACTTCGAATACGGCGATTTGACGGCTTGGGCGAATCGCGAGCCGGATGTTTTCGAAGCGGCGGTCAGGCAAGGGTACCAAATCAAGTACAATACGATCGGCGGCATCCGCAGCTGGATCTTCGTCGTGCTCGGCCAAGAGCCCGAGGTCGTGCGAGATCCCGGACGCGAATCGGTGACGGCCGACCTGTCGCCCGCCGAGCGCGATCGGCTCGCGTCGGTGTTGTCCTACGGCTGGAAGATCGAGCCCGCGCCGGGTGAGGAAGGCCGCTTTCGGATCGAGCCGGCAAGGGAATAGACCATCGAATACCCGCCTTCCCCAACCAAACGCCCGGGACGTATGCGTTCCTTAGGCGTTTGGTTTTATTTCGTCTAGGCCTTTGGGTCGCTTTTCGCCTGCGGCCGTCGCTTCGTGCAGGATATTGCGGATGTCTCCTCGAATGCTCCCAGCAACAACTCTGGAAAGAACCTCCCCCATTTCGCCAACGCGGCACCATCGCCTCCTTGCATCATCCCGCTCGATGACCGCCACCGCCATGCTCACAACCTGTCAGGCCGATCTGCGCTCGATTTTGCACGCCCGCTAGGACGAACAAAATTCAGAACGATGGGAGAAGCGTCAGATGACAAATGTGAAGCGAATTACCGATCTCGTTCAGTATCAATCCGTCCTGCCTTACGCCAGCGAACTGTTCGGGGTTCACCAGTCCCTCATCGGCTGGAAGTCGAAACGCAAGCTCGACAAAATCCACGCCAATCTGAAGTTCGAACGAAGCGCCTTGCTGCCCCGGCTGCAGCGATACTTGGCCAACGCCACACCCATCGACATCAATCAGGATTGCTACGTCTCAGCGCCGAATCTCAGGCCGGCAGGATTCGCGGGGCCAACCTTGAAGACGCACGATTCGATCGTCCTTCGGGCGGTGAGCCGGATGCTGAGCGAATTCGGAGGCATCCCCCGGAATGCCGAGGAGTGGAAAAGGTTCGTCAGCGAGGAGGTGCTCCGGGATATTTTGCAGCGTCAAGTATTGGAGACGTACAACCAAGCCTCCATAGATGCCTGCAAACGGATCGGCAGAGAGAACGGCAACGATCCCGCGTTGTTGAACCGCCTGCGGGAACAGAGCAAGGAAGAGACGAAGAAAGCGATCGAGAACGAGGCCGTCATCGCCGGCGTGCTTTCGGAGCTGTTCAACAACGATCGCGTAGCCGAGCTTTTGGATCTTTTTTATGCCAATCTGAAAATGGATGCCAAAGCCGGCTTTTTCGACGCCCTTTCCCAAACGGACGCCGACTTCGACGATCCCTATCTGACCTTCGACCCGAAAAAGGATGTGAAGGACGTCTCGTTGTCCCCGCTCGGGATCGTCCATCTCTATCGTCAATACTTTTTCGAGCTGGACACCTTCCTTGGAACGCCGACTGGTCATGTATGGCTGAGCCCGGGCGCCACCGTCGAATTGATCGAGGTGAGCACGCGCAAGACGATCATCGAGAAGACGACCGAGCTGTCCGTGGAGACGTCGAAAAAAACCGAAACGAGCACGACGGATCAAGATGAAATCAGCGAGGCGGTCAAGCAGGACAATAAGGACGACCTGAAGCTGGGCATCACGACGACGGTGAATCAGTCTTGGGGGACGGGCAGCGCGTCGGCCACCGCCAGCCTGAACATGGACAAGACCCAGCAGGTGGCGCGGGAGACGACCCACAAGAAAATGCGCCAGCAGAGCGAGAAGCTGTCGAGCGAAATCCGGGAAAACTTCAAGTCGACGTTCAAAACGATCACGGAGACGACCGACACGTCCAGCAAGCGCTACGTCTTGACCAACACCACGGAAAAGCTGATCAACTACGAGCTGCGCAGGAAGATGAGGCAGGTGGGCGTCCAGGTGCAGGACATCGGCACTTATTTGTGCTGGGAGGCGTATGTGGACGAGCCCGGAACCAATTTGGGCCTGGCCAACCTCATCCATATCGCGCAGCCGGCCAATCTGCTCCCGGTTCCGGATGAGACGGAAATCCCCGTTCCCGCGGACCAGTTCGTCCCGTTGAAAACGAACGCGGTGTGGAATTTCGGAGATTCGAGAAAATACGGCTTCGTCACCGTCGCGATGATGGATCCCCCCGCTGCCCCCGAAGGCATGGAGATCGTCAAGGCGGGCGGCATCTTCGCGGCCGCGCAAATTTCCGGCAGCGGCGAAGACTTCACGGGCGTCTGGGCGTTCGGAGCCCGCTTCGCGCCGAACGGACAGATCGAGATCGGCGTCATCACGGGACCTGGCGGCATCGAGTGGGACAAACGGATCGACTTTACCGTCGGTACGGTCGTGAAATGCACGGCGACTGCGGCCAAAAAGGCGGAAATCGCCGCCGCGAATCAAGCGAAAAAGCTGAAGGGAGAAGCGGCCACCGCCGAAAACGACCGCATCACGAAAGAGACGTACATCAAATCGGCGAAGGAGCGCGTCGAGCTTGCCCGCGGCATCGCCAAGCGTAACTTCGAAGAACTGCGGGAGGAGGAGCGCATCGTCGTGTACCGTCAGCTCGTCCGTTCCTTGATGACCGGATTCCAATACCAGTCCGCCGGCGACAGCAGCCGCCACGTCCTCTCGGAGCTGCTGCTCTCCATCTTCGACATCGACAAGATGCTCTATTTCGTCGCGCCGGAATGGTGGAAGCCCCGCGCCCATTCGCATCTCAACCTCCCCGATCTCCAGTCGCAGATGGACGGCAGCATCGTGTCCTGGAGCGACAGCGTCGTGCGGCAGGACAATTACCTCATTACCGAAAAATCCGCTCCCGCGCCAATGGGCAGCTCGCTCGGCTGGCTGCTGCAGTTGGACGGCGACAACCTGCGCAATGCGTTTCTGAACGCGCCGTGGGTCAAGGCCGTCATCCCGATTCGCCCCGGAAAGGAGCAGGCGGCCTTGAATTGGCTGCAAAACGCCAACGTCGAAGGCTCCGAGGGGCTGGACGCGACCTACGCCGCGCCGGAGGAGGAGCTGGCGGCCATCCGCGTGAAGCTCGGACTGGATCCGTCCGCGGCGGTGACGATCAGGCAAGCCATCGATTTTCTTTGCCGGGAGGTGCGGGAGAAGTCGGAGGCGTCCAACCAGGTCAAGTCCTATCCGCCCGCGGAGATCAACGACGACAACAAGGTCCTGTCCACCCCGATCGAAAAAGTATTCGAGCACGGCTTTTATCCGCTGAAGGGCGGATTCCGCGTGAATCCGAACGATCCGAACCCCGATCCGAACAATGCCGAGCGGCATTTCCAAGTTTTCGACCAGTGGATCGAAGTGCTTCCGACCGACCAGGTCGTCCCCGTCGAGGTGACCTACGATCCGAAGACCGGCCGGCAGGTCTGAGCGGCGGTGATCGCATGAAGGCGAAGGATATTTTCATCGGTCCCTTGCTGCGTCGCGCGCAACCGGATCTGGTCGTCATCTGCTTGGCCACGTTCAAGCCGATCAATCTGAAATTTTCCGTCCGGGAACACGGCCGGGAGCCGTGGCTCGGGCATGACGACACGCCCGTGCCTATCCAGGTTTCGCCGAATTTGTTCTTCTATTTTGGCAGGGTCGTGCCGAGCGACGGGCGGCGGCCGTTTCCGGTCCGCACGCTTCTCGAATACAGCATCGGCGTGCTGGACGCGAACGAAGTGGCGGATTACGAGCCCTTCGAGACGATCGCCAAGACCGACGGGTTGGGACTGGCTTACGAGCGAAGCAAGCTTCCTACGTTTTTCTTGCAAAGCCCGGGTCAGAAACTGAACGTCATGTACGGCTCCTGCCGAAAAATCCACGACGAGCAAGGCGGCCGTTTGGATGCGCTGATGAAAGGCGACGATCTTGTCGCCGCCAACTTCGGCGATCTCGACAAGCGGCCGGCCATCCTCTGCCTGGGCGGCGATCAAATCTACGCCGACGATGTGCATCCGGTCGCGATGAAGGAGATTCTGCAGCTCGCCAAGCGAATCGAAGGCACGGCCGGCGAAAAGCTCCCGATCTCCGCGATCTTGCCCGGCGTCGGCGGGCGGAAGGACTTCGTCACCAAGCACGCCAAATTCACGTCGGGCGAAAGCGGCAACCACTTGGTCACGTTCGCGGAGTATTTGGCCATGTACGGTTTGATGTGGAACGTGAACAATTGGGCGGCTCCGTTCGGCGCGCTCTATTCGTTTACGTACGGCTTGGGCAATGTACGACGGCTGCTGGCGAACATCCCCACTTATATGATTTTCGACGACCACGACATTACCGACGATTGGAACCTGTGCGCGAGGTGGCAAAAGGAAGTCGCCGCGTCGCCGCTGGGGCGCCGGATCGTCGCCAACGGCCTGATGGCTTTCTGGCTGGCGCAGGGCTACGGGAACGACCCGGCTCTGTATAGCGACCAAGAGGTGTACGTGATCGCCGATCGGATCAAGGATCGTCACGCGAAGTACGAACGTACCGAAAATCTGTTCTGGGCGATGCGGAACTGGGAGTTCCACACGCCGACGTATCCGCTGGTCTATTTTCTCGATACGCGCACGCAGCGCGGCATGAAGGACGGGCAGCGCGGAAGCGACGAAGGCGCGCCAGCCTACCTGAAAAGTCCGGAATCGTGGGCGGCTACCAAAAAGAAGCTGGACGCCCTGCTGAAGCGGCAGAACCGTAACTGGCCGCTCGTCCTCGTCGCCGCGGCGCCGGTATTCGGCTTCAAGATGATCGAGGACTTGCAGAACGCCGTTTCCGCCGTCGCGGGTCCTTATTTTCTGGATTTGGAGAGTTGGTCGGCAAATCGGCAGCATCTCCTGCTGTTTTTGAATCTGATGGCCGACCGGGACGTGGTCATCCTGTCCGGGGACGTGCATTACGCATTCACTTCGACGATGAAGACCGTCGTATACGACGATCCGACGCTCCGGAAGATGATGCGTTGGCTGCCTTCGGGTTCGACGCTCCCCAAGACGCCGTCCGGCGCTTCGCCGACCTATGAGCCCTTATGGGCGGCGAAGTTTTTGCAGCTTACGAGCAGCGCTCTGAAAAATTACGCCAGCAACACCTTCACCCGCATCCCGGCCAATTGGACGACGGCGGATACGGCGACGATCCTGACGGAAGACGGCCGTACGCTGACGGGAGATACGGAGAACGGCGGCTTCTCGATCGTGGAGTGGGACCTGGCCGAGGGGAGAAAGGTCGTCGTAAAGAAGACGAAGGAGGAAGTGAAGCCGAGCCGGCTCTTTCGGCAGCGCCTCAACGACATCTACAATTCCCGGTATATCGGGGATCACAATCTCGGCGTGGCGTCGTTCCAGGACAGGACGGTCACCAATTACTTCTGGACGGCGAACGGCAAAGAGCAGGAGCTGACATGGAATTTCGCCAATCCGTCGACTTGGGATTGAGGGGCGGGAGCGGCGCGCGTGCCGTGCCGCCTCGAGGGGGGGCGACGATGGTTTGGTGTCAGCGCCCCCTTCTCCCATCATGCGGTAAAAGTTCCGTTTCCGGGCATCCTAGGCGAGCGGAGGAAACCCGGAGCGTCGGCGCGCTTGGGGAGGGTTCCCAACCGAATGGCCTGCCGCGAAGCCGTTCGGGGCTGTCCGATGTGACGGTTCGCTTTAACGCGTTGCAATTTAAACGAATGAATTGACTAAACAGTCGTTACACCTTTAAACTGAGAAAAATATGTCGTTTCCGATCTCAGAGAGGGGCAAGAAGATGAAAAGGAAATTGTGGACGCCATTATTGGTTGCGCTTTCCATCCTGACGGTAGCCGGCTGCGGCAACAAGCCGAGCGACAACGGCGCGGCCAGTCCGTCGGCGAGCCCGTCCGCCAGTGCAAGCGCAAGCGCTAGCGTGCCCGCCAGCCCGGCCGAAAAGAACTACAAAATCGCGATCTCGCAAATCGTCGAGCATCCGTCGCTGGACGCGACGCGCGAAGGGTTTCTGGCCGCGCTGAAGGATGCTGGCATCATCGAGAAGCAGAATCTGGAGGTCGTTTACAAAAACGCGCAAAACGACCCGAGCAACAACCAGACGATCGCGCAGACGATCGCTGCCGACAAGTACGACCTGATCCTCGCGATCGCGACGCCTTCGGCGCAAGCCATCGTTCAGAAGGTCAAAGACCAGCCGGTGCTGTTCGCCGCCGTCACGGACCCGCTTGACGCGAAGCTGGTCACGAACCTGGACAAGCCGGGCGGCAACGTCTCCGGCGCCTCCGACACGAATCCGGCGGCCATCGAGCAGCTGATGGACTTCATCGCTTCCGACTTTCCGAACGTGAAGAAGGTCGGCGTCGTCCTGAATGAAGGCGAGCCGAATGCCGTCGTCATGACGAAGCGGGCGGAGGAAGCGCTGGCCAAGCACGACATCAAGCTCGTCAAGGCGCCGGTCACGAACACCTCCGAAGTCAAGCAAGCGGCCGAGTCTCTCGTCGGACGCGCCGACGCGCTGTTCATCACGCTCGACAACACCGTCGTCAGCGCCGTCGACTCGATCATTAAGGTGGCGAACGACAACAAGCTACCGTTCTTCTCGAGCGACCGCGACACGCTGGAACGCGGCGCCTTCGCGACGGTCGGCTTCAAATATTACGACCACGGCTACCAAGCCGGCCAGATGGCCGTCGAAGTGCTGAAGAACGGCAAAAACATCGGCGATCTCAAAGTCACCATGCAGGAAAAGCTCGACCTCATCCTGAACCTCAAGGCGGCCGAAGCCCAAGGCATCACGGTCACCGACGAGATGAAGAAAAAGGTACAAGATCCGGACAACGACATCATTCAGTAAACGCATGGGATCGGACGGGGTGGGCGGCATGTCCACCTCGCTTTCTCTTCTACGGGAGGTTGTGTAGTCATGCTTCAATCGATGACCGGCGCCGTCGAACTCGGCCTTATGTACGCCCTGCTTGCGTTGGGCGTCTATATTACGTTCCGCATCCTGGATTTTCCGGATCTGACCGTCGACGGGAGCTTCGCCACGGGCGGAGCGATCGCGGCCGTCATGATCTCGCAAGGCTATGCGGCATGGATCGCGACGCTCGCGGCTTTCGTCTGCGGACTCGCTGCGGGGGCGATCACCGGTCTGCTTCATACGAAAGGCAAAATCAACGGGCTGCTGTCGGGGATTCTGATGATGATCGCGCTCTATTCGATCAACATCCGCATCTTGGGCAAGCCGAATATTTCGCTCATCAACGTCGATACGCTGTTTTCGTCGATCGCATCCAAGGCGTGGCAGTACATTCTCGTTCTGGCGGCCGTCGTTCTCGTCATCAAACTGCTGCTCGACGCCTTTCTCCACACGGATAGAGGGCTGGCGCTGCGGGCGACGGGCGACAACAAGCGCATGATCCGCAGCCTGGGCGGCAACACCGACACGTCGATCATTCTCGGGATCAGCCTCTCGAATGGTCTCGTCGCCATCTCCGGCGCGTTCGTCGCGCAGGACAGCGGCTTTGCGGACGTCACGATGGGCGTCGGGATGATCGTCATCGGCCTCGCCTCGGTCATCATCGGAGAGGCGATCATCGGGACGCGCAGCGTCTTTTGGGCGACGCTCGCCGTCATCGTGGGCTCGATCGTCTACCGGATCGTGCTCGCGCTGGCTTACCGGGCGGAATTCCTGCATCTGAAGTCGACCGACCTGAAGCTAATCACCGCGCTGATCGTCATCGTGGCCCTGGTCATCCCGACGATCAACCGGCATTACAAGCAGAAGAGCCTCGCCAAACGGCGAACGGCGGAGCTTGCGGCCGCGGTGCGCGGAAAGGGGGGGATCTGATGCTGGAGCTGAACAACGTCTCCAAGCTGTTCAATCCGGGGACGCCGGACGAGAAGATCGCCCTCATCGACATCCGGCTCAAGCTGCTGCCCGGCGACTTCGTCACCGTCATCGGGAGCAACGGCGCGGGCAAGTCGACGCTGATGAACGTCATCTCGGGCGTCATGAAGCCGGACCTCGGCGACGTGCGCATCAACGACAACGTCATCTCCCCACTGCCCGAGCACAAGCGGAGCCGCTGGATCGGGCGCGTCTTCCAGGACCCGATGGCCGGGACGGCGCCGTCGATGACGATCGAGGAAAATCTGGCGATGGCGCATCGGCGAGGCAAGCCGAGAGGGCTCGGCTGGGGCGTATCCGCCGTGCGGCGCAAGCTGTTCCGCGAGGAGCTGCAGCGTCTCGGTCTCGGCTTGGAGGGACGCCTGAAGGCCAAGGTCGGGCTGCTGTCGGGCGGCGAGCGGCAGGCGCTCAGCTTGCTGATGGCGACGTTCACCAAGCCGGACATTCTGCTGCTCGACGAGCATACCGCGGCGCTCGATCCGGCCCGCGCCGAGCTGATCACGCGGCTCACCGAGCAGATCGTCCGCGACATGAAGCTGACCACGCTCATGGTTACGCACAACATGGAGCAGGCCATCCGTCTCGGCAACCGGCTCATCATGATGGACAAAGGGCGGATCATCCTCGACATTCCCGAGGAGCGCAAACGCGACCTGACCGTCGCGCAGCTGCTCGGCGAGTTCGAGCGGATCAGCGGCCACAAGATGGCGGACGACCGGGTCGTATTGGGATAAGCGTTAGGAGGGGCGACTTCCTGCCGATCGGGCGGGGAGTCGCCTTTTTTTCGTCGATCCATCCTGCCAAGCGCGATCTATCCAGTTAAACTGCCCGACCCAACCATTTATGCTCGACCCATCCCGCCAAGCGCGATCTATACTGCCATACTGCTTGACCCATCTCAACTAGCACGATCTATCCGCCTAACCCAAATATGCTCAATCCATCTTGCGGCCGCCCGCGTGCACCCCTTTACCGCGGATAGTTGCATTTGTACATCTATTTCGCTCGATTTAGGGGCTGGGAAGCCATTTAGATGCAAATGCGCAAGTAATTTAGGCAGTTGAACCTCGAATGGGGCGTTACGGGAGAAATAGCGGTACATTTGCAATTATTTGATGGTTTCGGGTGGGCGTCGATGAAAATAGTTGTATTTTTGCAGCTACATGCAAGCGACGGCTTTGTGGTGGCGCTACAGCCAGTTGAGGCGTCACCCTCACAGATCCAGATTAGGCGACCACTTCCGCTCGATAATGCCATTCCCGCGAGGAACGCTTCGCTCCCGACAGCCGTCCGAAGCTCGAACGGCTATTTGGCCCGGCGGCGCAGCTTGTCCCCACAGTCCATAAGAAAACACATACTCCTCGTAGAAATGTGCATCGAGAGCGAGATCAGCCTGCCGTATAATACCTCATGCGTCCCAGGTGAAAGGATGCCGCAAGTGCAGCAAAATCCGATACCGAGCCAAAGGGGGTGATAAGAACGCATCTCAGATTCGACAAAATGTAAGCGCATACTTTGTCGGAAGGCAAAGCGAATGAGCAGCATGGCTTATCGCCGATCGAATCGAACGCAACACCAACCCATGAGGAGGCTGATTATGCGCACCAGAGGTCAAGGTTTTCGGCATCAATCGATTTTAGCCACTTTCTTGGTCCTCGCACTTGTCTTTACTTCCTTCGTCTACCCGCCGGCGGCTCGTCCCGCAAGCGCTGCCGGGACCAATCTCGCCAGCGGCAAACCCGTCACGGCCAGTTCCTACGCGGACGTATACGTCGCAAGCAATGCCGTCGACGGCAATACCTCCACCTACTGGGAGAGCGCGAACAACGCTTTTCCGCAGTGGATTCGCGTCGACCTGGGGGCGGCAGCCACCGTTAACCAAGTCGTGCTGAAGCTTCCCGCGAACTGGGGAGCCCGCTCGCAGACGCTGACCGTCCAAGGGAGCACGAATGACACTGCCTATACGAATCTGGCTGCTTCGGCCACGTATGCGTTCGATCCGTCGACCGGCAATGCGGTGACGATCAGCTTCGCGGACGCCAGTGCGCGTTACATCAAGTTGATCTTCACCGCCAACACGGGCTGGCCGGCCGGCCAGCTGTCCGAATTTGAGGTGTACGGTTCGATGCCGCCGCCTCCTCCGGGCACGTACGAAGCGGAAGCCGCGGCCCTGTCCGGCGGCGCCAAGGTGAACACGGACCATGCCGGCTATACGGGCACGGGTTTCGTGGACGGCTATTGGACGCAGGGAGCCGCGACGACGTTTACCGTGAACGCGGCGTCGGCTGGCAACTACAACGTCACCCTGCGCTACGGCAATGCGAGCGGAGGGGCCAAGACGGTGAGCCTTTACGCGAACGGGACGAAGCTGAAGCAGATCTCGCTCGCCAATTTGGCGAACTGGGATACGTGGGGGACGAGTACCGAAGTCGTCGGTTTAAACGCGGGCAGCAATACGATCGCGTACAAATACGACGTGACAGACTCGGGCAATATCAACCTCGACAACATTACGGTAGCAGCGACGGGATCGACCCCAACCCCAACACCAACACCAACGCCAACGCCAACACCAACGCCGACACCAACGCCAACACCGACACCGACACCGACACCGACACCGACACCAACGCCAACACCGACACCGACACCAACGCCGACACCAACACCGACGCCAACCCCGACGCCAACCCCGGGTGCGGTGAATCTGGCCCAAGGCAAGCCGATTACGGCATCTTCCTACGTCTTCACGTATGTGGCGACAAACGCGAATGACGGGAACGTGTCGACCTACTGGGAAGGCGCCGCGAACAGCTATCCGAATACGCTGAGCGTCGATCTGGGCGCAAACGCGAATCTCTCGTCGATCGTGCTCAAGCTCAATCCGGACCCGGCATGGTCGACTCGGACGCAGACGCTGCAGGTGCTCTCGCACGATCAGAACAGCACGAGCTTCGCCAATCTGGTCAACTCCGCGACCTACACGTTTAACCCGGCTACCGGCAATACGGTGACGATCCCCGTCAGCGCGACGGCCAGCGCCGTTCAGCTGAAGTTCACCGCCAACAGCGGCGCGAGCGCGGGGCAGGTCGCCGAATTCCAGGTGATCGGCACCCCGGCGCCGAACCCGGACCTCACGGTGACAGGACTGACCTGGACGCCGTCCGCGCCCGTCGAGACGGATAGCGTCACGCTGACGGCCGCGGTCAAAAACATCGGTTCGCTGCCATCCGGCGCGACGACCGCGAACTTCTACCTGGGCGCGACCCTGGCAGGCTCGGCCCCGGTCGGCGCTCTCGCGGCGGGCGCGTCCGCGAACGTCTCGCTGAACATCGGCGCCAAAGACGCCGGCACCTATACGCCGAGCGTCAAGGTGGACGAAGCCAACGCCGTCATCGAGCTGGATAAGACGAACAACAGCTACACGAGTCCGACGAATCTAGTCGTCGCGCCTGTCTCCAGCTCGGACCTCGTCGCCTCCTCGGTGAGCTGGTCGCCCGGCAATCCCGCGGCGGGCAATACGGTCAATTTTACCGTCGTGATCAAAAACCAGGGCACCGCAGCCTCCGCTTCCGGCGCGCACGGCGTCACGCTGACGCTGACCGACGCGTCGACGGGCGCCATCGTGAAGACGCTGACGGGCAGCGTCAGCGGTACCATCGCTCCCGGCGCTTCGGCAGCCCCGATCAGCATGGGCAGCTGGACTGCGGCCAACGGCCGGTACAATCTGAAGACGGAAGTGGCCGTCGATGCCAACGAACTGCCCGTAAAGCAGGCGAACAACGTCTCCACGCAGCCGCTGTTCGTCGGTCGGGGGGCAAACATGCCATTCGACATTTACGAGGCCGAGGACGGCACGATCGGCGGCGGCGCCGCGATCGTCGGCCCGAACCGCGACATCGGCGATCTGGCCGGCGAAGCGTCCGGCCGCAAAGCGGTTACGCTGAACACCAGCGGCAGCTACGTGCAGTTCACGACCACGGAGAGCACGAACACGCTGGTCGTCCGGTTCTCGATTCCCGACGCGCCGGGCGGCGGGGGGATCGACTCGACATTGAACGTATATGTGAACGGGACGTTCGCCAAAGCGATCAATCTGACCTCCAAGTACGCCTGGCTCTACGGGTCCGAGTCGAATCCGAGCAACAGCCCGAGCGCGGGCGCGCCTCGCCATATTTACGACGAAGCCAATATGATGTTCGATGCGACCATTCCGAAGGGCAGTACGATCAAGCTGCAAAAGGACCCGGCCAACACGACGACCTATGCGATCGACTTCATCAGCCTGGAGCAGGTGGCGCCGATCGCCAATCCGGATCCGTCGAAGTACGTCACGCCGAACGGATTCACGCATCAGGCGGTGCAGAACGCGCTCGATCAAGTCCGCATGGACACGACGGGCAATCTCGTGGGCGTCTATCTGCCTCCGGGCACCTACGAGACGTCGAACAAGTTCCAAGTGTACGGCAAAGCGATCAAAGTGATCGGAGCGGGGCCGTGGTATACGCGATTCGTCGCGCCTTCGAACCAGACGAATACGGATATCGGGTTTACCGCCAGCTCGTCCGCGAACGGCTCCACCTTCGCCAATTTCGCGTACTTCGGCAACTACACGTCGCGAATCGACGGGCCGGGCAAGGTGTTCGATTTCGCCAACGTGGCCAACATCACGATCGACAACATCTGGACCGAGCATCAGGTTTGCATGTACTGGGGCGCCAATACCGACTTCATGACGATCAAAAATTCCCGGATCCGCAACACGTTCGCCGACGGGATCAACATGACGAACGGCAGCACCAACAATCTCGTTTCGAACAACGAGGCGCGAGCGACCGGCGACGACAGCTTCGCGCTGTTCTCCGCCATCGACGCGGGCGGCGCGGACATGAAGGACAACGTGTATGAGAATCTGACGTCCATCCTTACCTGGCGGGCGGCGGGGATCGCGGTATACGGCGGGTACGCCAACACGTTCCGCAACATCTACATCGCCGACACGCTCTGCTATTCGGGCATCACCATCAGTTCGCTGGACTTCGGCTATCCGATGAACGGCTTCGGAGCGTCCCCGACGACGAACCTGCAGAATATCTCTATCGTTCGCGCGGGCGGCCACTTCTGGAACGGACAGACGTTCCCGGCGATCTGGGTGTTCTCCGCTTCGAAGGTCTTCCAGGGCATCCGCGTCAGCGACGTGGACATCATCGATCCGACGTATCACGGCATCATGTTCCAGACGAACTATGTCGGAGGCCAGGCGCAGTATCCCGTGGCCGACACGATTTTTACGAACATCACGATTTCCGGCGTGAAGAAGAGCGGGGATGCCTACGACGCCAAATCAGGCTTCGGCATCTGGGCGAACGAGATGCCAGAGTCAAATCAAGGGCCAGCCGTCGGCACGGTCACATTCAACAACCTGAAGTTCAACAACGTCGCTACGCCGATCCAAAACACGACCTCCACGTTCACCATCAAGATCAACCCCTGATTACGCGGTAGAAATAGGGAGCGAAACGCTCCCTATTTCGTTTTTTCGGCGTCGAGGGACGTCATGGACTCGCCGGGCGCGGCATAGTGCAGATAGGGAGAAAAATGTTCCTTATTTGGCAGTTCTGGCTGCATATAGTGCAAATAGGGAACGAAATGTTCCTTATTTGGCAGGTCTGGCGTGGCATGGTGCAAATAGGTAACAAAGTGTTCCTTATTTGGCGGGTCTGGAGCGATATGGTGCAAATAGGGAACAAAATGTTCCTTACTTGGCAGATCCGACGCGGCATGGTGCAAATAGGTAACAAAATGTTCCTTATTCGGCGGGCAGACGCGACATGGTTCAATTAGGGAACAAATGGGCCGGAGCACCCTCGAGCTTCGTCAAACATGACGAAACTGCAAGCTCCGCGACCGCCTCGAAAGCTATTTTCTCGCCGACAACAGCCCGCCCGATCGCGCTCCCTGCATCGTCAGGGTTCCTTTCGAGGGGAGAATTGCTATAATGAGATTGGATTGCGGACAAAGAAGGGAAGTCGCAAATGAAAAAAATCAATAAGGTCAGAATGCACGAGATGGTATCCGAGGAGCTGAAGGAGTACATTCGCAGCAACGACCTCAAGAAAGGAGACAAGCTTCCGCCCGCCGAAACGATCATGCGCAACCTGGGCGTCGGGCGCTCGTCGCTGCGCGAAGCGCTGCGGTATCT
The DNA here is from genome assembly GCF_020731285.1 of Cohnella baijiui. GTDB lineage: Bacteria > Bacillota > Bacilli > Paenibacillales > Paenibacillaceae > Cohnella. The sequence continues at coordinate 9,328 of NZ_JAJFOW010000043.1, read as the reverse complement.
CGAGGCGAGCGACGTCATCGAAGTCGTCAACGGCAAAGGGATCTATGTGAAGGAAACGGCGCAGTATCACATGTCGGCCAAAATCCGGATCGACGACGAACGCGAGGCGCTGCTGCAGCTGATGGATGTGCGCAAGGCGCTGGAGACGGTGGCGGTAGAGCTCGCGGCGCTGCGGTCCACGCCGGAGCAGCAAGAGGAGATGCGCTACTATCTGGTCGAGATCAGCAGGACGCGCGGGCACGAGAGCTCGATCGCGGATATGAAGTTCCATCAAGCGATCTACAAAGCCACGGGCAATCCGATTTTGCAAAGCATCGTTGAGTCGGTGTGGGAGCTGTTCTCCGTTTTTTGGAACGCCCCCTTCGGCAAGCAAGAAATTTTTGAGGAGAGCTATCCTTTCCACCAAACCTTATTCAAAGCAATCGTCGACCGGGATCCGGTGAAGGCACGTCAGGAATTATACATGTTGATGGACAATATGGAAGCTTCGATTCGAAAATACGGACATTGATGTTAGAAAAGTTAACGCAATTTTTCATATGAATGCCAGTACAGCGTTTTCATTTTTGCCGCAGCCCGAAGAAAGATGACAAAACGTATTGACGATCCAACAGCCTCATATTATGATTTGACTAACGCAAACCCTGTAGACCTATCAGACAGGTATATAGCAGGGTCGCGAACCGTATACAACAGAGATATGCAGGGCGCTTCGGGCATGGCCGGAAGATCACTTGACCTATCAGACAGGTATACGGGTCGACAGGATGGCGCTAAACACAAAAGGTGGAGGTTGGTAGTATGAAGGGGACGAACAGATGGTTGGCCCTGTCTGCGGTGGCAGCGCTTGCAGCAGGCGTCGTAAGCGGTTGCTCCGGCAGCGGCGATAGCGGCGGAGACGGCAAAGGCACCGTGAAGCTGAAGATGATCGAGAGTCTCACGAGTCCCGCCCGTACCGAAGTGATCAAAAAGATGATCGCGAGCTTCGAAGAAGCGAACCCGAACATCAAGGTCGAATTGATTTCGCCGCCGCTCGAGAGCGCTGACAACAAAATCTCCACCATGCTGAACAGCAAGGAGAGCCTCGACGTCCTGGAAGTTCGCGACGTTACGGTCAAGCAGTTCGTCACGAACAAATGGATCGCCGACCTGACGACGTACACCGACGCTTGGAGCGGCTACAAAGACCTGAACGCGAACTCGATCGCGATGGCCAACTACATCGAGAACAAACCCTACTACATTCCTTACGGCCTTTATCAAAAAATGCTCTTCTACCGCAAAGACTGGTTTGACGAAAAGGGCCTGACCCCGCCGAGGACGTGGGACGACCTCCTGAACGCGGCGAAGACGCTGACCGACTCCGCGAACAACCGGTTCGGCTACTCCTTCCGCGGCGGCTCCGGCGCCGACGGCTATATCGTCGACTTGCTCCGGGACTTCAACGGCGCGAACGTGAACACGGACGACGCGATGTTCCTGAAGAGCGGCGCTACGATCTTCAGCACGCCGGAAGCCAAGCAAGGCCTGACGCTGTATACGAACCTGTACAAGGACGGCTCTCCGAAGGATTCGATCAACTGGGCGTTCGCCGAGCAGGTTCAAGGCTTCGTCTCCGGCGCGACGGGGATGCTGATTCAGGATCCCGATACGATCGATCCGGTCAAGCAGAAGCTTGGAGAAGGCACGTGGGCGACCGCTCCGATGCCGGTCGGTCCGACGGGCATCTCGCACTACAAGGTGGGCGCGGCCGGTTGGGGCATGACCTCGTACTCCAAGCATCCGGAGGAAGCCTGGAAGCTGATCGAGTTCCTCTCCAGCCCGGAGCAGAACGCGATCTTCACGAAGACGGCCGGCGTCATCCCGATTCACAACAGCGCATCCGTCGACAGCTACTTCAAGGAAGGCGCGTACAAGCCGTACATCGACATGTCGAACGATCCGGAGCACTTCGTTCCTTACAAGCCGGAGACGGACTATAAGGGCTTCGGCGAATGGCGGAAGATCGTCCAGCAAGACGCGCAAGCCGTCCTGCTCGGCCGACTGTCGATCGACGACGCACTGAAGAAGTGGGACGCCTACTGGACCAACGAGAAGCAACAGGGCAAATAAGGAACGCAAGGCAAGGCGGCGGGTAGGTTCCCTCTACGCGCCGTCTGCCGTTCCGGGAGGAGTCGATGAAGTTGAAGCTATTTCGGCTGAACCGCACGCAGACGTTTATCTTCTTATGCTTGCTCCCGACGATCCTGCTCGTCTTCGGATTTACGTACTATCCGATCGTAAAGGGCATCGACGTCGCATTTCGCAATTATTCGCTGTTTAACCTGACGGACGTCCGATATATCGGTCTGGACAATTTCAAGACCGTGACGAGCTCGGCGCAGTTCGGCACGATCCTGAAAAACACGGCGCTCTGGGTGTCGATCTCGCTCGTGCTCCAGTTCACCATCGGCTTCGCCGTGGCGCTGATCATGCGCAAGAGCTTCCGCGGACGCGGCGTGTATCAGGGCTTCGTCTTCTACTCGTGGGCGCTGTCCGGCTTCCTCATCGGCATCATCTGGCGCTGGCTGTTCAACGGGCAGATCGGCGTCATCAACGACTTGCTGCTCAAGCTCGGCCTCATCTCGGAGCGGATCGGGTTTCTGTCGGATCCGAAATGGGCCATGTTCTCCGTCATCGTCGCCAACGTTTGGTACGGCGTCGCCTTCTTCGCCATCATGCTGCTCGCGGCGCTGCAGTCCGTGCCGTCGGAGCTGTACGAGGCGGCGGAGATCGACGGCGCGAGCAGCTTTGGCCAGCTGCGCCACGTCACGATTCCGTACATCATGCCGACGATCATTTCCACGACCGCGCTGCGGGTGATCTGGATCTTCAACTTCCCGGATCTGATCTACGGGATGACGAACGGCGGACCGGCCGGATCGACGCACATCCTGACGACGTACATGCTCGACAAGATCGTGTTCTCCGGCGACTATGGCCAGGCGAGCGCGATCGGCATCATCTGCATCGGGATTCTGGTGCTGTTCACGACCTTCTATCTGTTCGCGACCCGCGCGGGGAAGGCTGGTGACTTCTAATGAAGAAAAGGTACGCGAAGCTCGGCCTCGCCGGCAAGATTGTCGTGCTCGGGATTTATTTGGTGTTCATGGTGTTCCCGCTGTACTGGATGATCATCACTTCGCTGAAGCCCCGCAACGAGATTTTCACGCTGCCGCTGCAGTATTGGCCGAAGCATTTCACGCTCGATAACTACGTGCAGATCTTCAAAATTTCGAAGTTTCACGTCTATCTGGGCAACAGTCTGTTCATCTCGCTCGTCGCCGCCGCGATCGTGTTGGTCGTCACGATTCTGAGCGGCTACGTCCTGGCGCGGTTCGCCTTCCGGGGGAGCGGGCAGCTCATGATGGCGTTTTTCGTTACGCAGATGATTCCGCTGTTCATCGGCTTCAGCACGCTGTACATGATGATGTCGAAGATGGGGCTGCTGAACAAGCAGGCGTCCCTGATCCTCATGTACACCGTCGGCCTGGTGCCGTTCTGTACGATCATGCTGCGCGGCTTCTTCCAACGCATTCCGGCCAGCCTCGAGGAAGCGGCGATGATCGACGGCTGCTCGAGACTCGGCGCGCTATACCGGGTCATCGTGCCGATCATGATGCCGGGCATCTCCGCCACGTTCATTTTCGCCTTCGTGCAAAACTGGAACGAGCTGTTCATGGCCATCATGTTCATCGACCGGGAAAGCTCCAAGACGCTGCCCGTCGCGATGAACTCGTTCATCACCAAGTTCGATATCGACTGGGGTTCCATGTCCGCGGCCACGGTACTGTCCGTCGTCCCGACGGTCGTGCTGTTCGCGATCTGCCAGCGGTTCATCGTAGAGGGACTGACCCAGGGCGCCGTCAAAGGCTGAGGCGGCATCTCCGCTATCCTGCAACCAGATCTCATCATCTTATGGAAGGGAAGGACATTCAGTGGAGGAGCTAGAAAAAGGCAACGGCGGCGCGGCCGCGAAGGCGGGCGGGCGCGATCCTTATACGACGGTCGCGCACGACCCGCATGACGGCGGGCATCACGGCGCCGTCGTCATGCCGATTTATCAAAACAGCCTGTTTACCTTCTCCGATTACGAGTCGTTCGACCGGGCATCGACCGGGACCGACGATATACCGATGTACTCGCGGGGACACAACCCGACCGTCCGCCAGCTCGAAACGAGGCTCGCGGAGCTGCAGGGCGGGGAGAAGGCCCGCTGCTTCGCTTCCGGCATGGCGGCCATCTCGACCGCGATTCTCGCGAACGTCCGCGGAGGCGATCATATCGTCTGCGTAGACCAAGCGTACGGTCCGACAAGAGAGCTGCTCACGTATTTTCTGCCGAAGTTCGGCGTGGAGACGACCTTCGCGGACGGCACCTCGATGGCTGCGCTGGAGGCGGCGATCCGGCCGAATACGAAGCTGATCTACCTGGAAAGCCCGACGACGCTGACTTTCCGGCTGCAGGATCTGCGCGCCTGCGCGGAGCTGGCGAAGCGCATCGGCGCGGTGACGATTATCGACAACACGTGGGCGACGCCGATTCTGCAAAATCCGCTCGCGATGGGCGTCGACCTCGTCGTCCATTCGATCAGCAAATACATCGGCGGACATAGCGACATCGTCGGCGGCGTGCTGATCGGATCCGAAGAGCGGATCAATCGCGTCAACGCGCGGGAGTACCTGCTGTTCGGCGGGATCATGACCGCCCACACGGCCTCGCTGGCGATGCGCGGCCTGCGGACGCTTCCGCTGCGTCTCGAGCGCGCGGAGCGGAGCGGCCTGACGGTCGCGAACCATCTGGCGACGCTGCCGTTCGTGCGCACCGTCAACCATCCGTGGCTCGCCGCCCACCCGCAGCACGAGCTGGCCAAGCGGCAGATGATCGGAGCGAGCAGCCTGTTCTCCTTCGAGACCGATCTGCCCGCCGAACGCATGAAGGCGTGGGCGAGCTCGCTCGAATATTTCCGTATCGGCGTCAGTTGGGGCGGGCACGAAAGCCTCGTCACCGTCGGACGCCTCGGCCCGGGGTACGAATCGGTTCCGGGTTCGCTGGTCCGGTTGTACGTCGGACTGGAGGATCCGCAGGAGCTGATCGCGGACCTTGACCGGGCGAGCGCGGCATTGATGCAATCTGCGAATAGCTAAGAAGAGAGAACCTGCGCGGCAAGCGACGATCGCTTGCTGCCGGGTTCTTTTTTTTAACGGATCAGAAAGTATAAGTTCACCTACCCTTTACTGATCCGTCTCCGATAAAAACGTGCCGCCATCTTTCTTGAAGACGCGGAGCCGTTTTTACTTGGATTGCGTGACAAAATGACGCAACAGTTAACTTTCGCTAATCCCCCGGGCCGCTCTCCTTCGGTACAATGTCCGAAGATCAAGGTAACGGAGGGGAATGGAATGAAACGAGCGGCTTGTGCGCTGCTGTGTTTTTTGCTGGCATGGGGATGGGTTCCGATCGGACCGGGGCGAGCTGCCGCCGCGGACGCCGGGGCGCCGGTCCAGCCGCAGCTCGTATCCGGCTATTATCATACGGTGGGCGTAGATACCGCTGGACAGGCCTGGGGCTGGGGCGGCAACGAATTCGGCGGCCTCGCCGACGGCACGACGGTGAACCGTCTTAGTCCGATCAAGGCGAAGGAGATGACGGATGTCAAGTTGATCGCGGCCGGCGTGCGCCACACGTTCGCGCTGAAAAACGACGGTACGGTCTGGGCGTGGGGGTCGAACGTCAACGGCCAATTGGGAGACGGGACGACGACCGATCGGCTGCTTCCGGTACAGGTGGAAGGCATCCAGGGCGTTGTCGTGGCGCTGTCCGGCGGAATCGGCTACCATACGCTCGCCGTGACGTCGGACGGCAGCGTGTGGGCATGGGGCAAAAACGGCAGCGGCGAAGTCGGCGACGGCACGCTTGAAGAACGGCATGTACCGGTCAAGATCGAGGGCTTGAGCGACGTTGTCGCGGTGTCCGCCGGCGGCTACCACAGTCTGGCGCTCAAGCGTGACGGTACGGTTTGGGCATGGGGCTTCAACCAAGACGGAGAAGTGGGCAACGGAACGACGGCGGAAAGCCAACCGACACCTGTTCAGGTCACCGGGATCAGCAACGTGGTCGCGATCTCCGCGGGCAACTACCACAGCTTGGCGTTGAAAGAAAACGGGACGGTGTGGGGCTGGGGGCTGAACACGTACGGCGAGTTGGGGGACGGCAGCGCAAAAAACAGACTGGTTCCCGTACAAGCGGCCGGCCTCGGTCCCGTGAAGGCGATCGCCGCCGGCGGCTGGCACAGTCTGGCGTTGAAGGAAGACGGCACGGCTTGGACGTGGGGGCTCAATACGCAATACCAGCTGGGCCTAGGCTACACCACGGTGGGCACCTATGCTCCCGTCCAAATTCCCGGGCTGTCGGACGTCTCGCTCATCGCGGCGGGCGCCTTTCACAGCGCCGCGATGAAAAGCGACGGCACCGTATACGGTTGGGGATTCAACGGCTACGGACAAATCGGGGACGGCACGCAGACGACCCGCAAGACGCCGGAGCTGAGCAGAGCCGTCCTGGACGTAACCGGACCGGACGTGGGGAGCGGCGCGATCGCCGCGACCGACGTGACGACGGACAGCGTGAAGCTCTCTTGGGTCAAAGCGTCGGACAACCTGTCGCCGCAGGGCGAGCTGAGCTATCGCGTCTATCGGTCGACCAAGGCGAATCTCGACTCGGTGAGCGGGATCGAGTCGAAGGGCATCCCCGTCGGACCCGAGACGAAGGACATCGATTCACTCGTCGTGTCCGGGCTTGTCTTCGGGACCACGTATTATTTCAACGTGATCGTTCGGGACCTGGCCGGCGCCAAGAGCGCTTATGCGATGAAGTCGGTCACGACCGAGGATATCCCGACCTTTAGCGTCATCTATAGAGGAAACGGGAACACGGGCGGCACCGTACCGGTCGACGGGCTCGCCTATTGGGAGGGCGAGGAAGCCGATGTGCTCGGCAATACGGGGCAGCTCGCGAAGGCCGGGGCGACCTTCTCCGGATGGAATACGGCCGCGGACGGCAGCGGACAATCGTACCGGCCGGGAGAGACGCTGACGATCGGGACGGCGGACGTCGTCCTGTACGCGCAGTGGACGGCGAACCCGACATACGGCGTGACCTATTTCGGAGGCGGTAGCGTGAGCGGCAGCGTTCCGGTAGACAGCAACGCGTACGAAGCGGGCGCGATTGTCGCGGTGCGGGGCAACGGCGGCGTGCTATCGAAGCCGGGCTACGCATTCGCCGGCTGGAACACGCAGCCGGATGGGCAGGGGACCTCGTATGCGGCGGGCGCGACGTTCCCGATGCCGGCCGCAAACGTGGAGCTGTACGCGCAATGGCGAGTCCAAGATCCGACCGAGCCGGAGACGGCCCGACTGAGCGGCTTGACGCTGAGCGAGGGGTCATTGACGCCGGACTTCGCGCCGGAGACGACCGGCTATGCGGCCCGCGTGGCGAACGGGACGTCCGCGCTGCGGCTGACGCCTTACGGGGACGGCGGCTTGTCCGTGTCGGCCGCGGTATATGACGAAGCCGGCCGGCTGGCAGACGGACCGTATGCGCTCGCGATCGGCGCACCCTCCGAGGAGGTGCCTCTGCGCGTAGGTCTGAACGTCATTCATGTGACGGTCGCGGGCGCGGATTTCTCGTCACCGATGACGGACTATGTCATCGAGGTGACGAGGGAAAGCGGCCCGACGAACCCGACGGATCCTACGGACCCCACCGATCCGACGGACCCGACTGACCCGACCGACCCGACCGACCCGACGGATCCGTCGCCGGGACCGGGCACGCCGCCGGCGACGGGCGGTTCGACGACGGAGCCGCCGAAAGGCGATAACGGCTTCGCCATCGAAATCGGCGGCAAGCCGCAGCCGCTCGCAACCGTCACCGCGACGGGGGCCGAAGGGAAGGTACGCCTGCAGATCGCGATCGACAGCGACAAGCTGACGGAGCAGCTCGCCCAAGCAGGGGACCGTCCGCTCGTCGTCATCCCGGTGAAGCAGGCCGCGGAACGTGTGATGACCGGCCTGTCAGGGGCGGCGCTTCAGGCGCTGGCCGTCCGGGAGGGACAGCTGGAGGTGCGCACGCCGAACGGCAATTACATTTTGCCGGCGCAGGCGCTCGGGATCGATCGGATCGCCCGGACGTTCGGCGATGCGGTGCCGCTATCCGAGATCGCGCTGCAGATCGAGATCGGCCAAAGCGCCGCCGCCATCCTCCAGCAGGTTGAGGAAGCGGCAAGCGCGGGGGCGTTCGCGCTTGCGGCCCCGCCGGTGAGCTTCGTGGTGACGGCGACCTATCAAGATCGGACGTTTGCGGTCGACCGCCTCGGGTCTTACGTCAGCCGGGAAATTCCGCTGCCCTCCGGTATGGAGCCGAGCGCCGTCACGACGGCCGTCGTCTGGGAGGAGGACGGCACGGCGCGCCCGGTGCCGACCTCGTTCGCAACCCGGGACGGGCGGACGTGGGCGATCATTCGCAGCTTGACCAATAGCGACTATGTCTTGGTTCGCCGCGACCGGACGTTCGCGGATACGTCCGGGCATTGGGCGGAGCGGGACATCGCCGATTTGGCGTCGCGCTTCGTTCTGAGCGGCGGCGACGATGCCCGCTACCGGCCCGACGATGCCGTCACCCGCGCGGAATTCGCCGCGATCCTGACGCGGGCGCTCGGTATGCCGGCGGGGGAGACGTCCGAGCTCTTCCGGGACGTCGGCTCGGCCGATTGGTACGGCGGCGCGGTGACGGCCGCAGAGTCGTACGGGCTGATCGTCGGCTACGCGGACGGGACGTTCCGCCCGAAGGCGACGATCACCCGCCAGGAAGCGGCCGCGATGGCCGTGCGGGCGCTGAAGCTGGCCGGGACGGACACGTCCGTCTCCGACGCGGAGGCCGAAGCTGTCGTCGCCGCCTTCGTCGACGGCGCTCAGGTGAACGAGTGGGCTCGTACCGGGATGGCGGCGGCGATCCGCCACCATATCGTAAACGGCTCGTCCGGCGCGCTCCGGCCGATGGGCATCGTAACGCGGGCGGAGACGGCCGCGATGATCCGGCGGATGCTGGCCGACGCCAACTTGATCCAGTAGAACTGATCATATGAAGCGAGACGGCTCCGCTACCGGCGGGGCCGTCTTTTTATGGCAAGCGGCGTCTTCAACCACTCAAACCGTCCTGCCGAATTGTCGAAAATGCGTATGCAAACTACCTACATCGGCCGGAAATGGGCTCGTGCGGCAAAAGTGCG
>NZ_JAJFOW010000427.1 GCF_020731285.1 Cohnella baijiui | reverse complement strand
CACAAATTCAGGGATTTGCGCAAGCGGAAGGAAGACACGATTCTCCCCTTTATAGAGCGCAGCGATGACGGTATTATCTGCACCGTATATCGTTGTTGTTTCGTTAATATCCGTTTTGGGCAGCGGCTGGGAACGGAGATAGAGAACGAATAATATAGACAATGCCGTAATAATAACCAGTGTAATGAGCAGCCAGCGCATCGCTTTGCCTGCGATACGCAGC
>NZ_JAJFOW010000426.1 GCF_020731285.1 Cohnella baijiui | reverse complement strand
ATAAATGGTTCCTTCAAACGTAAATGGCTTACCGGAGGCACCATCTTTAAAAGCCGCTAAATGCCCCATCTCCACTGTTGCTTTCCCGTCCGGCATGGTATCGGAAGGGCCAATATACAACTGTCGAACATCATTTATCAATTTTTGCCCTGATAGACGAACAGTAAGAGGCACAGGTGCGTTAGGGTCTGTGATAGACAACGGTTCTGAGCGAATCACAAGC
>NZ_JAJFOW010000425.1 GCF_020731285.1 Cohnella baijiui | reverse complement strand
GTAGTCTGATATTGAAATTCGGCACAGCTTGTACAGGATAGGTAGGAGCCTGAGATACGTGAGCGCTAGCTTACGTGGAGGCGTTGGTGGGATACTACCCTCGCTGTGTTGGATTTCTAACCCGCACCATTTATCATGGTGGGAGACAGTGTCAGATGGGCAGTTTGACTGGGGCGGTCGCCTCCTAAAGAGTAACGGAGGCGCTCAAAGGTTCCCTCAGAAT
>NZ_JAJFOW010000424.1 GCF_020731285.1 Cohnella baijiui | reverse complement strand
CCAAACATAGCTGCTGCACCTACAATAATAAACAACAGGATCGCTGCTACTTTGATGCCGGCAAACCAAAACTCGGTTTCAGCAAAGCTGCGCGCTGAGAGTGCATTGAGAAGGAAAAGCACTCCGGCAAATATAATACACCACAGCCAGACCGGTGAATCGGGAAACCATCGCTTCATAAGAAGTCCTGAAGCGGTGAATTCGACACCGACCGTAACCGCCC
>NZ_JAJFOW010000423.1 GCF_020731285.1 Cohnella baijiui | reverse complement strand
AGGCCTCTCTGTAGAACTCCCTTGCTGTCCAAGCCCCCACGTCCACACTTTTCCTTCTTCATCTAACGCCAATCCACTCTTCTCATCTATAGTAATATCCTGAATATGACTGAGATTATTTATCTTAAATGGTATAAAACGAGACATCTTTGTTCCATCACCTAGTTGTTCTTTTTCATTTTGTCCCCATGCCCACACTGTTCCGTCATTCTTAAGTGCAAAG
>NZ_JAJFOW010000422.1 GCF_020731285.1 Cohnella baijiui | reverse complement strand
CCAGCACCTGCCGATGTTTCATACCGAGCATTGTGTCTACTGTACATTCCTAAGTGAAGGAACGGATTATACAAACTGCGGCCGTCCATGCGAAAGCCATCGCGTCTCTCTGCAGGATCGGATCGGTATGTCGCATCCGGTACGTGTGGACATTGGATGCCGCAACACAGTATATAATGCCATTGAACAGTCTGGTGCAGAGTACATCACTCATTTTCTCGACC
>NZ_JAJFOW010000421.1 GCF_020731285.1 Cohnella baijiui | reverse complement strand
GCTTGAATCACGTCACAGTCAAGCCAAATGGTTCTCTCACCGAGCGCTTCTAGATTCACAACAGGACGCAGCGCACGACCGATAAGACGTTGGATTTCCTGCGTTCTGCCGTTCACTTTTCCTCGGCTCGATTCACGCACATTCCGGGTTTCAGTAGCACGTGGCAGCATGGAGTATTCTGCTGTTACCCAGCCGCGTCCTTGGCCTCGCATGAACGGCGGTAC
>NZ_JAJFOW010000420.1 GCF_020731285.1 Cohnella baijiui | reverse complement strand
GACCTCAAAAAAGGTCGGCACTTGTCATATTTATTGGTAGTCCGGCATAAGATTGCGCCCTAGATACGGTTCAATTGTCTCTGATACAGCAAATACGGTATGCGCCAAATCATTATTGGCAAATGCGTGCTCACAATTTTCTTTGTAAGCGATTTCTTCTTTAAAGTATCGTAAGTGGCGATCGATAACTTCATCAGAGTATCCGCGCGCTTGCTGTTTTTTTA
>NZ_JAJFOW010000419.1 GCF_020731285.1 Cohnella baijiui | reverse complement strand
GGCACTGCTTGTCGCTAGTCGTACTACGATGACACCTATTCATCTGCTGGTTGGCGGTATATGTATGGCAGGTGCGATTGTTGCCATGCATTATATCGGTATGATAGCAATGAAAATGGCCGCTACCATGCAATACGACGTAATGCTTGTCGTCCTCTCTATCATTATCGCATTCGGCGCTTCTATCGCAGCGCTTAAACTTGCCTTTCAGCTAAAAAGTTCCC
>NZ_JAJFOW010000418.1 GCF_020731285.1 Cohnella baijiui | reverse complement strand
CTCAACTGAAAGTCTTGATAGTATGGCGAAACGCACAGGCGCCTATGCTGCTATAAATGGCACATTTTTTAACGCATATACCGACAAGCGAGCGCATGGGGAGATTGTTATTAATTACGAAGAGAAAAATGAAGGGTGGTCCGGTGCTTCGATTGGTTTTATGGAGGATGGTACGCCTGCGATCATGTTTTCCGGTGCTCTTCCGCGCGATAATACGTACAAGC
>NZ_JAJFOW010000042.1 GCF_020731285.1 Cohnella baijiui | reverse complement strand
GCTAGCTGCACCGCCACATAGTCGGAGTTATTCGGAAATTCCACACTACTCGCCGCGGAATACACCTAGGTGCCGGGAGTTATTCGGTTTTTCCGTATAACTCGCTAGCTGCACCGCCACATAGTCGGAGTTATTCGGAAATTCCACACTACTCGCCGAGGAATGTGCCTAAATGACCAGAGTTATTCGATTTTTCCGCATAACTCGCTTGACGGATCGTCGCATACGTGGGAGTTATCCGGATAATCCGCACAACTATTCGCGAACTGTACCCAGATGCCCGGAATGATTCGGTTTTTCCGTATAACTCGCTAGCTGCACCGCCACATAGTCGGAGCTACTCAAAAATTCCGCACAGCTCGCTACCACCGCCCGGCAAGCAGAAAACCCCCTGACTCTTCATTGCGAAGAGATCAGGGGGTTTGGTGCGTTTTGCCGTTTCTTCGATCGACCGGGCCTAGGTCAAGTTAAACCAGCCCAGCGTGTTGCACTTGTCCGACTCCTTGGCGACTACTTCTTCGAGGTCGATGCCGAGCAGATTGCAGTAGGCGGACAGGTAGAAAAGGTTTTTGCCCATCTCCGACCGGACGATATCGCTGCAATTCTCGCACAACTGGCCGGCCATATGGGATTTCGACTGGCGGTTCGCCTGGTCGAGCTCCATTTCCTCCGAAAAACCCTGTTGCTTGGCGTTCAATTCGATGCACCCGCATTCGGTGATCGCCTTGGATACCGCCCGGTTGACCGAAGCGTTCGATTGACTGTACTTGGTCATGACATCCAGCAAGCTGCGGTGACGGAGCAACAGTTCCGAGACCTGCTGCTGGAACTCCTGCAGCGTTGGTGCGCTCATCCGTTCCACCTCGGTTACCTGAAGATTGGCACATCTTTAGTCTCATTATAGATCAAGGCGTCCGGCAATACAAAAGGAACGCAAATGAGATTCCTTTCAGAATCCGGGTCGGTCGGGCGATTAGCCCGGGGAAATTTGGACCATACTAGTAGCAAAATATGGATGGCCCAGGAGTGATTAATATGTTGATGAGACGTTTCATACAAGCTGCCGGTCTGCTGATCGGCTTGTTGCTGGGGCAAGGCTGGTCGTCGTGGCGGATCGGCGGCGGGGCATCGTGGATGGATCCGGTCATCGGCGCTTCGAGCGCCGGCGCGGGCGGGGGACTGGGCGGCACGTATACGGCCGCGATCGGCGCGCTGCTCGGCTTTATGATCGCGACGAGCCTCGCGGGACCGCTGACGGCCGCGCTTCAGCGGGGGATCGACCGGTTGTCGGCGCTGCCGATGCCGCTGCTCGCGACCGGCTTGCTTGGCGGCGGCTGCGGTCTGATCGTATCGGCGCTGGTCAAGCCGTATCTTGCGGAGCTGCCCCGGGTCGGCGGCGTCGTCGCAGCGCTGGTCGCGATGCTGTTCGCTTATGCCGGCTTGCATATCGGCATCCGCAAGCAGGAGGAGTTGGTCCGCTGGACGGAGTCCCGGCGCACGGCCGAGCCCCGGCGCGAGGAAGGCAAGCGGTACGAGGAGCACAAAATATTGGATACGAGCGTCATCATCGACGGCCGCATCGCCGATATTTGCAAAACGGGATTCATTGAAGGGACACTTGTCATCCCCGAATTCGTGCTGGAGGAGCTTCAGCACATCGCCGATTCGTCCGATCTGCTGAAGCGTAACCGCGGACGCCGGGGGCTCGACATTCTGAACAAAATTCAGAAGGAGCTCGACGTGAAAGTGTTGATCTACGAGGATACGAGCGACGAGGGCGGCGAAGTCGACAGCCGGCTCGTGAAGCTGGCCAAAGCGATGCAGGGCAAAGTCGTCACGAACGACTTCAACCTGAACAAGGTGTGCGAGCTGCAAGGCGTGTCCGTGCTGAACATCAACGATCTGGCCAACGCGGTGAAGCCGGTCGTCCTGCCCGGCGAAGAGATCGTCGTCCAGGTCATCAAGGACGGCAAGGAACACGGTCAAGGCGTCGCCTATCTGGACGACGGCACGATGATCGTCGTCGAAGGCGGACGCGACTATATCGGCACGACGATGGAAGTGCTCGTGACGAGCGTCCTGCAAACTTCGGCCGGCCGGATGATCTTCGCGAAGCCGAAGCTATTGGAAAAAGCGCTGTAAGAGGGTATGATGAGAAGAAATAAGAGCGGGACTCGCTTCTATTGGTCCCGCTCTTCTTCTATGTATCCGAAAGCGAGGCATGCCCATGAAATGGGGAGCGGTGGTCGTCGCGGCCGGCCGGGGATCCCGGATGGGCGCGGCGGACAACAAGGTGTACCTGCCGCTGGCGGGCCGATCCGTGCTGGCCCGCACGCTGGAAGCGTTCGAGCGCTGCGGGGCGGTGGAGACGATCGTGGTCGTCGCCGCCCGGGGCGAGGAAGCTAAGGCGGCGGAGGCGGTCCGGGAAGCGGGTGCGGCCAAGGTGGCCGCCGTCGTGCCCGGCGGCGCCGAGCGCCAGGACAGCGTATACGCCGGCCTTGCGGCGCTGTCCGCAGACGGGGCGCTCGTTCACGACGCGGCGCGCCCGCTCGTTTCGCCGGCGCAGATCGAGGCGTGCTGCCGGGCGGCGGAGCGCCACGGAGCCTCCGCGCTGGCGGTCCCGGTCAAGGACACGATCAAGGTCGCGGACGGGGACGGCATGATCGTCTCGACGCCGGAGCGGCGGACGCTGTGGGCCGTTCAGACGCCCCAGGCGTTCGCGCGCGTCGAGCTGATGGAGGCGCACCGGCAGGCCCGGCAAGAAGGTGCCGCCGCAACGGACGACGCGATGCTGCTGGAGCGGCTGGGGCGCAAGGTCGCCATCGTCGAAGGGGATTATGTGAATATCAAAATCACGACGCCGGAGGACTTGCCGATCGCGGAGCTGCTGCTGCAACGGCGCCGGCAGGAGGAGCGGAGCACCATTGATTAGAGTGGGACAAGGATTCGACGTGCACCAATTGACGGAGGGGCGCGACTGCATCATCGGCGGCGTCCGCATTCCGTACGAGAAAGGACTGCTCGGCCATTCGGACGCCGACGTGCTGCTGCACGCGATCAGCGACGCCGTGCTTGGGGCGCTGGCGCTCGGCGATATCGGCAAGCATTTTCCCGACACGGATCCCGCCTTCAAGGACGCCGACAGCGTCAAGCTGCTGGAGCGGGTGTGGACGCTGGCGACCGATCGCGGCTACAAGCTCGGCAACGCCGACGCCACGATCATCGCCCAGGCGCCGAAGATGGCGCCCCACATCCCGGCAATGGTCGAGGTGATCGCCCGCGTGCTCGGGGCGGAGCCGTCCCAGGTGAACGTCAAGGCGACGACGTCGGAGCGCCTCGGCTTCACGGGACGGGGCGAAGGGATCGCCGCGCAGGCGATTGTATGCCTCGTTCGCGATGTGCTATGATTTGACGCGACAAGGTAGATAGGAGGAACGAAAACCTATGAGTCAACCATCCGCCGGTAAAGTTCGGGTCCGCTATGCCCCGAGCCCGACCGGACATCTTCATATCGGCAACGCGCGTACCGCCATTTTCAATTATTTGTTCGCCCGCCATCACGGAGGAGACTTCGTCATCCGCATCGAAGACACCGACGTAAAGCGCAACGTCGCGGGCGGCGAGGAAAACCAGCTGACCTATCTCAAATGGCTCGGCGTCGATTGGGACGAGAGCATCGACCGGATCGGCGAATACGGCCCGTATCGCCAGACGGAACGCATCGCGATCTACGACAAGCATACGCGGGAGCTTCTGGACCGCGGCCTTGCTTACCGCTGCTTCTGCACCGAAGAGGAGCTGGAGCGCGAGCGCGAAGAGCAGACGGCCAGAGGCGAGACGCCGCGCTACTCGGGGCGCTGCCGCCGTCTGACGGCGGAGCAGGAAGCGGCGTTCCGGGCCGAAGGCCGCGTGCCCAGCGTGCGCTTCGCCGTGCCGCAGGACCGCACCTACACGTTCCATGATCTCGTCAAAGGGGAGATCTCGTTCCGCTCCGAGGAGTTCGGGGACTTCGTCATCGTGAAAAAAGACGGCATCCCGACGTACAACTACGCCGTCGCGGTGGACGACCATCTGATGGCGATCTCCCACGTGCTGCGGGGCGAGGATCATATCACGAACACGCCGCGCCAGCTCATGGTGTACGAAGCGTTCGGCTGGGAGCCGCCGGTCTTCGGCCACATGACGCTGATCGTGAACGAAAGCCGCAAAAAGCTGTCCAAGCGGGACGAATCGATCGTGCAGTTCATCGAGCAGTACGACCAGCTCGGCTATTTGCCGGAAGCGCTGCTGAACTTCATCGCGCTGCTCGGCTGGTCTCCGGAAGGGGAAGAGGAAATCTTCACCCGCGATCAGCTGATCGGCATCTTCGACGCGGACCGGCTGTCGAAGAGCCCGGCGGTGTTCGATACGGTCAAACTGAACTGGCTGAACCAGCACTACCTGAAGTCGGCTTCGCCGGAGCGGGTGCTGGAGCTGACGCTGCCGCATCTGAAGAAGGCCGGCCGCCTGCCGGAGGAGCCGAACGAGACGGAGCTCGCCTGGGCGACCACGCTCGTGACGCTGTTCCGCGAGCATCTGCGCTTCGGGGCGGAAATCGTGCCGCTGTCGGATTTGTTCTTCCGCGAGGCGCCGGAGCTGAACGACGAGGCGAGCGCCGTGCTGGCCGAAGCCGGCGTTCCCGCCGTGCTGACCGCGTTCGCGCGGCAAATCGAGGCGGCGGGCGAAGAAGGCTTCACGGTCGACAACATGAAGACGCTGATCAAGGCCGTCCAGTCGGAAACCGGCGCGAAGGGCAAAGCCCTGTTCATGCCGATCCGCGTGGCGCTGACCGGTCAGGTGCACGGCCCGGATTTGAACGGCTGCATCTGGCTGCTCGGACGCGACCGCGTGCTGAAGCGCCTCGCCGAGACGGCCGCGTCGCTGGGCTGACGCCCGGACGGGACCGCTGTGCTGACGCCCGGACGGGTCCGCTGTGCTGACGCCCGGACGGGCCGCAAGAGGTTCGTTTTGAAGCGCGCCGGCTCGGTTTATTGCAAATGATCAACTAATTTCAGCGAAATAACCTCTTGACCCTCCATTAATTGCAAAAGTACAACTAAAAAGCACGAAAAGGCGCGAAATCGGAACATACGCCAAAAATAGATGCACGAACGCAATTATTTGGCCGTTAACCTCCTTTTGCAGGGAAATTAGATGTACAAATGCAACTAACTCAGGCGCGACCGCGTGCTGAAGCGCCTCACCGAGACGGCCGCATCGCTGGGCTGACGCCCGGACGAGCCGCAGCCTCGCCGATACGGTCGCATCGCTGGGCTGACGCCCGGACGGGCCGCAGCCTCACCGAGACGGCCGCATCGCTGGGCTGACGCCCGGACGAGCCGCAGCGCTTAGCCCTTGTCACTTCGGGGGCGTTCGGCTATACTTGCTGTAACAGCGACGAACAGGAGAGTACGTCCCGCAAGGATCGTCCAGAGAGGACTGCCTAGGCTGAGAGCAGTCTCGTATCCGACGGGAGGGAAATGCGCCTGGGAGCCGCATCGCCGAGCGAACCGCCGGCGCATCATCCGCGCAAGGCCTCTAGGCCGCCTGAACGGGCAGCCGCCGGGGAGAGCGGGCGGAGAGGCGCGGGGGCGTTAGGCGGTGCCGGGTGGCACCCGTTAACGAGCCGAAGAGTTGGATCGCGGCCGGACGCATGGCACGGACATGCCGCGCGCGATCCAAGCAGAGTGGAACCGCGTACGATGACGCCTCTGCAGCGAGAGCTGCGGGGGCTTTTTCATTTGCTGCGGCAGGCGCGGAAGTGCCGGGGACGGGCGGGAGACGGCCCGGAACGACATCCCGCCGATTTTGGCGGCGAAGCGGCGCCGGTCGGGCCGCATCGTTCGGGACGCTGCGGGCGATGGTAACGGAGAAGGAGGAGTGGAACATGGGCTTCTGGGAGACGGTACGTTCCGATATCGAAGCGGTGTTCGAGAATGACCCCGCGGCGCGCAGTGGCTTCGAGGTCGTATTCACGTATTCGGGTCTGCACGCCATCTGGGCGCACCGCATCGCCCATGGCTTGTACAAGCGCCGGTGGTTCACTGTCGCGCGCATGATCTCGCAGGTCAGCCGGTTCTTCACCGGCATCGAGATCCATCCCGGCGCGCGGATCGGCCGCAAGCTGTTCATCGACCACGGCATGGGCGTCGTCATCGGCGAGACGTGCGAGATCGGCGACGAGGTCGTCATTTACCAGGGCGTCACGCTGGGCGGCACCGGCAAGGAGAAGGGCAAGCGGCACCCGACGATCGGCAACCGCGTCGTCATCGCTTCTGGCGCCAAGGTGCTCGGCTCGTTTAAGGTAGGCGATCACGCGAACATCGGCGCCAACTCGGTCGTCCTGCGCGAGGTGCCGGCCGACAGCACCGTCGTCGGCATTCCCGGACGGATCGTCAAGCGCAACGGAGAGCGCGTCAGCGACCGGCTCGACCATACGAACCTGCCGGACCCCGTGATCGAGACGTTCCGCTTTATGCAAAAAGAGATCAACGAGCTGATGGCCGAGGTGGAGCGCCTGAAAGCC
This sequence comes from Cohnella baijiui, assembly GCF_020731285.1. Lineage (GTDB taxonomy): Bacteria > Bacillota > Bacilli > Paenibacillales > Paenibacillaceae > Cohnella. The sequence goes on along the minus strand of NZ_JAJFOW010000042.1, from coordinate 49,597 downwards.
GCCGTCCGGGAAGCCGAAGCCCCAAAGCCGGATCCGGAGCCCGTCTGCGCGGGCTCCCGAGAATAGAAGAGGAGTGCATAATCGTCATGACCTTGCGTATCTATAACAGCCTGACGAGGCAAGCTGAGCCGTTCGTCCCGCTCCATCCCGGCCGGGTAAATATGTATGTCTGCGGACCGACCGTTTACGGGTATATTCATATCGGGAACGCGCGGCCCGTCATTTTCTTCGACGTGGTTCGCCGTTACCTGGAGTCGATCGGGTACGACGTCAACTACATCGTCAACTTCACGGACGTCGACGACAAAATGATCCGCAAGGCCAACGAGCTCGGCATCACGGTGTCGGAAGTCGCGGAGACGTACATTCGCGCGTTTAACGAGGACCGCGAGGCTCTCGGAGCGCGTCCGGCGGGCCTTAACCCGCGCGTCACGGAGACGATGCCGGAGATTATCCGCTTTATCGAGGAGCTCGTCGCCAAAGGCGTCGCCTACGAGAATGGCGGGGACGTGTACTACCGGACGGCAATGTTTCCGGAATACGGCAAGCTCTCGCACAAGAACCTTTCGGAGCTGCAGTACGGCATCCGCATCGAGGTTGACGAGCGCAAAGAGTCGCCGCAGGACTTCGTCCTCTGGAAAGCGGCGAAGCCGGGCGAGATCAGCTGGCCAAGCCCTTGGGGCGAAGGCCGTCCCGGCTGGCACATCGAGTGCTCAGCCATGGCGCTCAAGTACGCGGGCGAGACGCTCGACATCCACGGCGGGGGACACGATCTGCAGTTCCCGCATCACGAGTGCGAGATCGCCCAGTCCGAAGCGCTGACGGGCAAGCCGCTCGCGCGGTACTGGATGCACAACGGCTTCGTCAACCTCGACAACGAGAAGATGTCCAAGTCGCTCGGCAACGTCGTCAACCCGCGGGAGCTGTTGCAGCGCGCCACCGCGCAGGCGATCCGCTATGTCATGCTGACGGCGCATTACCGCAGCCCGATCAACTTCAGCGACGAGACGATCCGCCAGGGCGAGAACAGCGTCCAGCGGCTCGCCAACTGCCGGGACAATCTGAAGCACCGGCTGTCGGCCGTCTCGGACCGCGTCGGAGGCGACCCGGCGCTCGCCGCGCGCCTCTCGGCGCTGCAGGAGGAGTTCCGGGCGAAGATGGACGACGACTTCAACACGGCGGACGCGATCACCGTCTGGTTCCAGGCGGTGTCCGACGCGAACGGCTACCTGCAGCGCGAGGTCGCGTCCGCCGAAGACCTGAACGCCTACCTGTGCCTGTTCGCTTCGTTCGACGACGTGCTCGGCTTGCTGCCGCCGGAAGCGGGGGCGGGACTGCTGGACGAGGAGGTCGACCGCCTCATCGCCGAGCGGACGGACGCGCGCAAGCGCCGCGATTTCGCGCGCGCGGACGAGATCCGCGACCTGCTGGCGGAGCAGGGCATCCTGCTCGAAGACACGCCGCAAGGCATCCGCTGGCGGCGCAAATGACGGGGCCGGACGAGCAAGCGCCGCTGCCCGTCGTCGCGCCGGAGCTGCCGCCCGGCACGCCGGTCCACCTGTTGTCGCCGGTGGTGCTGGCCTACGTGGGCGACGCGGTGTTCGAGGTCTACGTCCGGCAACGGCTGATCGCCAGGCATACGCGCAAGCCGCACGAGCTGCACCGGGCCGCGACGAAGTACGTCTCGGCGGCGGCCCAGGCGCGGCTCCTCGCCCGGTGGCAGCCTCTGCTCACCGAGGAGGAGGCCGACATCGCCAAGCGGGGCCGGAACGCCAAGTCCGGCCAGCCGCCGAGGAACGCCGATCCCGGCGACTACCGGCAGGCCACCGGGCTGGAATGCCTCGTGGGCTTCCTGTATTATCGCGGCGAGCGGGAGCGCCTGGAGCAGCTGATCGCCCTTGCCTTTGAAGACGAGACCAAGCAGCAGCCGATCTGACGGATGTCGGACGAAAGGATGAGAAGCATCATGAACAATCGCAACCATAAAACGCGCAAACCGGGCCAAGAGGACCGGGGAGCGCAGGGCGGCCGCCCTGCGGGCGGCGGACGGTCCGGATTCGGAGGCCAAGGCGGACGAGCCGGACAAGCGGGCCCGTACGGCCGCGCGTCCGGAGGCTTGACGGGCGGAGACGTTCGCGCCGGGGCGGCCGATTCCGCGAAGGAACGCCGCCAGCGCGAGGACGCGCTCCGGCGTCCCCCGGCGTATGAGGCGCATCTCGCGGACGAGGCGGACGGCGAGGAAGAAGCGGGCGGCGAGCAATACCTCGCCGGGAAGCATCCGGTGCTCGAAGCGCTGAAGGCCGGGCGCGCCTTGAACAAGATCTGGATCTCGAACCAGGCGCAAAAGCAGCTCGTGCAGCCGATTCTCGAAGAGGCGAAGGCGCGGGGCGTCGTCGTGCAGTTCGCGGACAAGCGCAAGCTGGACGGCCTGGTGCCGGAGCTTCAGCACCAGGGCGTCGTCGCGCAGGCTGCGGCGGTGTCCTACGCCGAGCCCGAGGAGCTGCTCGCGCGCGCCGCGGAGCGCGGCGAAGCGCCGCTCCTCGTCCTGCTCGACGAGGTGGAGGACCCGCACAATCTCGGGTCCATCCTGCGCTCCGCCGACTGCACGGGCGCGCATGGCGTCATCGTGCCGAAGCGCCGCAGCGCGAGCCTCACCGCCGTCGTCGCCAAGACGAGCGCGGGCGCGGTGGAGCACGTGCCGGTGGCGCGGGTGTCCAATCTCGCGCAGACGATCGACCGGTTGAAGGAAGCGGGCGTCTGGATCGCCGGCGCGGATGCGTCCGCGACCGAAGACGTCTACGCGTCGAACCTGACCGGGCCGATCGCCATCGTGATCGGCAGCGAGGGCAAGGGGCTGTCCCGCCTCGTCCGCGAGAAGTGCGACTTCCTGATTTCCCTGCCGATGTTCGGCAAGCTGAACTCCCTCAACGCATCCGTCGCCGCGGGCGTCATCCTGTACGAAGCCGTCCGCCAGCGGCAGGCGAAGGCGGGACGCTCGGGCCCCGCGGGTTCGGGAGACGGTCATGCTTCGCCGTGAGGACACGCTCATCGTAGACGGCTACAATATGATCGGAGACTGGCCGGAGCTCGCCCGCCTGAAGCTGAACAAGCTCGAGGACGCGCGGGACCGGCTGCTCGATATTTTGGCCGACTACCAGAGCTATGCGGGACTTCGCATCATCGTCGTCTTCGACGCGTTCCGGGTGCCGGGTCTCGGCGCCAAGTACAAGCAGCGCCGGCTCACCATCGTCTACACGCGCGAGAAGGAATCCGCCGACGAATGCATCGAACGGCTCGTCGGCGAGCTGAAGTCCGTGCGGCACCACCTTTACGTGGCTACCTCGGACCAGGTCGAGCAGCGCGTGGCGTTCGGCCGCGGCGCGCTGCGCATTTCGGCCCGCGAGCTGCGCCTCGCCGTCGAGGAGAGCAGCCGCGAGATCGCGCGCACCATCCGGCGCGAGCCGCCGCCCAAGCGCAATCCCCTCGGAGGGGTGCTGAGCGACGACGTGCAGCGCGTACTGGAGCAGTGGAGGAGGGGGATTAGGGACGAGAAGGGCAAGAATGGGGACAAGTGACATTTTTTCCACCGCGCAGGCCTCGAAATCCCCGTCCTCCCGGGCTAAATCGGTTGACGCTATGGGATTCTTCAAGTATATTGGTAGTAGTTTGGTAGATTCCAGCCGGGGTCCCAATACGTCTTGAAGCCGGGGGAATGATTCGTGAGCGTCGACCTGAATGAACTTGCAACGCACGAATACGACTTCAAGACCGACGAAGACATCGTCGAATCGGTCCGCTTGGGCGATGCCGAAGCCCTCGAGTACCTGATCAACAAATACCGGAACTTCGTTCGCGCGAAGGCCAGGTCCTACTTCTTGATCGGCGCCGAGCGCGAGGACATCGTGCAGGAAGGCATGATCGGCCTGTACAAGTCCATCCGCGACTTCAAGGGCGACAAGCTCGCTTCGTTCAAGGCGTTCGCAGAGCTGTGCATCACGCGGCAGATCATCACCGCGATCAAGACGGCGACCCGCCAGAAGCATATTCCGCTCAACTCTTACGTCTCCCTGGATAAGCCGATCTACGACGAAGACTCCGACCGCACGCTGCTGGACGTCATTTGCGGCTCCCGCGTCTGCGATCCGGAAGAGATGATCATTAACCAGGAAGAGTTTTTCGGCCTCGAGGACAAGATGTCGGAGATTTTGAGCGATCTCGAGCGCAAAGTGCTGATGCTGTATCTCGACGGGCGCTCCTACCAGGAGATCGCCGTCGATCTCGACCGCCACGTGAAGTCGATCGACAACGCGCTGCAGCGGGTTAAGCGTAAGCTCGAGCGCTATCTCGAAGTCCGCGATATTGTGAACTGATTCTAGCGAATACATAGTCATCGGAAGGGCAGCGGCCGCAGGGCGGGCTGCTTTTTTTGATGCGGGGATCCGCTTCCTTCCGCGGACGCGTCCCCTTCCGCCGGGGATCGGACGCGACGGGCGGGGCTCGGTTGGGGCTCTCGAATCTTTCTTTCTCGATCCGGTTTAAAAGGACCGGCATCCTGGGGAAACTAGGAAAGAGCTCTGCGCCGGGAATCCCACGTTTCTCCTCTATTCGCCGACATCAGCTTTTCGTTGACATCGTATGGGCCCTGTGATAAATTATTTTAGTAACCTTAAGGTGGAGTTTTATGCGCAGGCCCTGAATCTCGAGTGATACGCCAGGTTTCGTTGTCGTGAGACGGCGGGATCGGATGAGCCCGGGTTCAATTTCTTTTTGCAAGATCTAGCACAGCCCGGGAGGTGTTACAGATGCGGGTAATCATCACGCTCGCTTGCACGAGCTGCAAGCAACGGAATTACGCGACGACGAAGAACAAGCGTACGCACTCCGATCGCATCGAACTGAAAAAGTTCTGCAAATTCTGCAATGAGCATACGCCTCATCGCGAAACGCGCTAAGCTCTAGGAGGTTTTGGAACGTGACTTTCCTGGCCAAAATGAAACAGAGCTTTGGGTCCTTTTTTACGTTCTTTGCCGATAGTTGGGCCGAATTGAAGAAAGTCCGTTGGCCGAAGCGGAAAGAGCTGATCAGCTATACGATCGTCGTTATCGTAACCGTCGTTCTGATCACGATCTACTTCTGGGTACTGGACGTCATCATTTCGCGTCTTGTCGACCTCGTCATTTAACGCGGGAACCAAAGGTGGCTTTTCCCATGGAGAAAAGATGGTATGTCGTGCACACGTACTCCGGGTATGAGAACAAGGTGAAAACCAACCTGGAGAAACGGGTGGAGTCGATGGGCATGCAGGACAAGATCTTCCGTGTCCTCGTCCCAATGGAAGAAGAGATCGTCAACAAAGACGGCAAGAAGAAGACGGTGATGCGCAAGGTGTATCCCGGCTACGTGCTCGTCGAGATGATTCAGACGGACGATTCTTGGTACGTGGTGCGCAACACGCCCGGCGTCACCGGGTTTGTCGGTTCCACGGGCTCCGGATCGAAGCCGACGGCCTTGCTGCCCGACGAAGTGGAGCAGATTCTGCGCCACATGGGCATGGAAGAGCCGAAGCCGGTCATCGATTTCGAGCTCAAGGAAAACGTCCGCGTCAAGGTCGGGCCTTTCGCCAATTTTGTCGGGTCGGTCGAAGAGATCCTGCACGACAAGAGCAAGCTGAAGGTCCACGTCAACATGTTTGGCAGGGAAACCCCGCTCGAGTTGGACTACACTCAAGTGGAAAAGATATAATATCTTGCGGTTCATCTGGTCTTCGGTACATAGCCGGGCCTGCATGAGTCAACGGCGCGCCGCTCGCGGCCGCTGGGGTTTCTGAAAGGAAAGAGCGGGAGGAACGAAAGTTCCGTCATACCGCATTTTGGTCAAGGAGGTGTGCATCATGGCAAAAAAAGTCATTAAGCTGGTTAAACTGCAAGTCCCGGCCGGCAAAGCGAACCCGGCTCCGCCGATCGGTCCTGCCCTGGGTCAAGCAGGCGTCAACATCATGGCTTTCTGTAAAGAGTTTAACGCGCGTACGGCTGACCAAGCAGGCTTGATCATCCCTGTCGTCATCACCGTATTCGAGGACCGTTCCTTTACGTTCGAGACGAAGACCCCGCCTGCGGCCGTCCTTCTGCGCGTCGCTGCCGGCATCCAAAAGGGCTCCGGAGAACCGAACAAGAAGAAAGTCGCTACCGTCAAACGGGCTAAAGTTCGCGAGATCGCCGAGCAAAAAATGCAAGATCTCAACGCGGCTTCCGTTGAAGCGGCTATGCGTATGGTCGAAGGCACCGCCCGCAGCATGGGCGTTGTGATCGAAGACTAATTCCGCCCCGTCCCCGGACAGGCGGTTCGCGCCGTTCGCCGTTAGATCGGCGGACGCGCATGTGGGAGGAGACTTCCGTTAACACCACACAAGGAGGAGAACAACATGGCAAAGCACGGCAAGAAATACGCAGAAGCCGCTAAGCTGATCGACCGTGACGCGACTTACGAGTCGCTCGAAGCGATCGAGCTGGTGAAGAAAGCAGCCACCGCGAAGTTCGACGAATCCGTCGAAGTCGCCGTCCGTCTCGGCGTCGACCCGAGAAAGCAAGACCAAAACGTTCGCGGCGTCGTCGTCCTGCCTCACGGCACGGGTAAGACGAAGCGCGTACTCGTATTCGCCAAGGGTGACAAGCTCAAGGAAGCGGAAGCCGCTGGCGCGGACTACGTAGGCGATACCGATCTCATCAACAAGATCCAGCAGGGCTGGTTCGAGTTCGACGTCTGCGTCGCAACGCCGGACATGATGAGCGAAGTAGGTAAGCTCGGTCGGATTCTCGGCGGTAAGGGCCTCATGCCTAACCCGAAAGCCGGCACGGTAACGAACGACGTTACCAAAGCTGTGCAAGAGATCAAAGCCGGTAAGATCGAATACCGTCTGGACAAAGCCGGACAAATTCATGCGCCGATCGGCAAAGTCTCGTTCGACGCTGACAAGCTGAACGAGAACCTGAAAGCGCTGGTCGATGCATTGAACCGCGCGAAGCCGGCGGCTGCCAAGGGCGTTTACCTGAAGAACATCTCGATTTCTTCGACGATGGGACCGGGCGCTCGCCTGAACGCTGCGTCTTACCGTCAATAATCGCAGGCAAATTCTGCGGCATTGACAGGCTTGGACCGAACGTGGTAATCTTTCAAAGTTGAATATCGATACCGTAGACCGTAGGTGCCGCAAGGCTTAATTTCCTACCGAGGTGTGTGCATATATTCGAATGGTGCGTCGCTGTTTCAGCGCGTTACGATCGATAGATGATCACGTCATGCCTCCGCGAGTCTGCGGAGGCATTTCTTATGCCTCCGCGGCCGGGGAAGCTCCGGATACGGTTGGATCACGAACCAGGAGGTGTACGAAATGGCAAATGCGAAAATCATCGCAGCGAAGCAAGAAGAAGTGAACGTGATCGCGGCGAAGCTGCGCGAGAGCGCGAGCACCGTCGTGGCCGACTACCGCGGCTTGAACGTCGCGCAAGTGACCGAGCTTCGGAAGCAGCTTCGCGAAGCCGGCATCGAGTTCCAAGTTCTGAAGAACTCGCTCGTCAGCCGCGCTGCCGCTAACGTGGAACTGAGCGAACTCGACTCCGTTCTGACGGGACCGACGGCCGTAGCATTCAGCCAAACGGACGTCGTTGCCGCCGCGAAGATCCTGAACGACTTCGCGAAGAAGAACGACGCCCTGCAGCTGAAAGGCGGCGTTGTCGAAGGCCGTTTCATCGATGCGGCTCAAGTCAAAGCGCTGGCGGACCTGCCTTCCCGCGAAGGCCTGCTGTCCATGCTGCTTAGCGTCCTTCAAGCTCCGATCCGCAACTTCGCGCTCGCTGTCAAAGCGGTCGCCGAGAAGAACGAAGCAAGCGCGTAAGGCTTGCGCCTGATCGCGATCACGCACGTCGCAAGGCCAACACCTATTCAATCCAAATCAATGGAGGTACTACCATGAGCAAAGAGCAAATCTTGGAAGCCATCAAAGGCATGAGCGTCCTCGAACTGAACGATCTGGTTAAAGCAATCGAAGAAGAATTCGGCGTAACCGCAGCTGCTCCTGTTGCTGTCGTCGCTGGCGGCGGCGCTGCAGAAGTTGCCGAGCAATCCGAATTCGACGTTGTCCTGATTGACGCTGGCGCGTCCAAGATCAACGTCATCAAAGTCGTTCGCGAAATCACGGGTCTCGGCCTGAAAGAAGCGAAAGACGTTGTCGACAACGCTCCGAAAGCCATCAAGGAAAAAGTGGCTAAGGAAGAAGCCGAAGCTGTCAAAGCGAAGCTCGAAGAAGCTGGCGCGAAAGTCGAAGTTAAGTAATCGAATTTACGATTCGATCCTAGACGAACCCCTTGAGGAAGCGATTCTTCGAGGGGTTCGTTCCTCGTTCGGAATCGAACGGTGTTTCCTCCCGGCATAGGGGGAAGAATAGGATGACAACGGTAGGATGGAGGAACGGAGATGACCGACCACTATTATACGGCGCGGCCGACGGTTCGCAGCGACAAGCGGACGATCGAGGCCGAGCTCCGCGGATTCCGGCTCCGGTTCGCCTCCGATTCGGGCGTGTTCTCGCGGGACGGGGTGGACTACGGCAGCCGCGTGCTCATCGGCATGATGGATATTCCGCCGGACGCCGCGGTACTGGATGTCGGATGCGGATATGGTCCGATCGGACTGACGGCAGCCCGCCTTGCGCCGCGAGGACATGTCACCATGCTCGACGTCAACGAAAGGGCAGTCGCGCTCAGCCGCGAAAACGCCGAACGGAACGGCATCGCCAACGTAACCGTGGAGACGAGCGATCTGTACGAAGCGGTCGCCGGCCGCCGATTCGACGTCATCCTGTCGAATCCGCCGATCCGCGCCGGCAAAGCCGTCGTGCACCGGATCCTGACGGACGCCAAGGACCATCTGCTCCCGGGCGGCTCGCTCTGGATCGTGATCCAGAACAAGCAAGGGGCGCCGAGCGCGCGGGCGAAGCTCGAAGAAACGTTCGGCGAAGATGCGGTGGAGGAGATCGGCAAAGACAAAGGGTATCGCATTTACCGCGCAAAATTGGTTTGACTTGATTTGGTGGATGTGGTATCATTGAAAAATGTCAGTATTAAGATGGGCTTATTGTCTTTAGTGAGCTAAAATGCCAAGCCCTAAATCTTCAGCGGGAATAAAAATACGTCTTCTGGCGTATAATGGGTTTGTTTTGGGTAAATGGGCCGGATATGTTGCCATTGTGCCGCCAAACGGCGCATAAGGGCTTTTCTTTATTTGCGTTCCGGCGCCATCTTAAACCCGCGGCCCAAGCCGCTTTTTCACGTGCGTTTACCCGCGGAACGGCTGCCTCTGCTAGTGCTGGAGAGAGGATCTCGTTCTCGCTTTCCATTAGCTTTGAAGTAGACTGAAGGGGTGAGGTAAAGTTGGCAGGACATCTTGTTCAGTACGGTCGCCGCACGCGACGCAGTTACGCCCGCATCCACGAGGTGTTGGACATTCCGAACCTGATCGAAATCCAGCAGCAATCGTACCAGAAGTTCCTGGACGACGGCTTGCGGGAGATTTTTCAGGACATTTCGCCTATTCAGGACTTCACGGGCAACCTAGTGCTGGAGTTTGTAGATTATAGCCTGGGAGAGCCCAAGTATTCCGTCGACGAATCCAAGGAACGGGACGTCACGTTTGCGGCTCCGCTTCGCGTCAAAGTCCGGCTGCTCAACAAAGAGACCGGGGAAGTTAAGGAGCAAGAAGTGTTCATGGGCGACTTCCCGCTCATGACGGAGACCGGCACCTTTATCATCAACGGCGCCGAACGCGTCATCGTCAGCCAATTGGTCCGCTCGCCAAGCGTCTACTACAGCACCAAGGTCGACAAGAACGGCAAGAAGACTTACACAGCTACGGTTATTCCGAATCGCGGCGCCTGGCTCGAGCTCGAGACCGACGCCAAAGATATCATCTACGTGCGGATCGACCGGACCCGCAAGATTCCGGTAACGGTCCTGCTGCGCGCGTTGGGCTTCGGCACCGACGCGGAAATTCTGGATCTGCTCGGCCACGACGAGTTCATCCGCAATTCGCTGGAGAAGGACAACACCGACTCCACCGAAAAGGCGCTCATCGAAATCTACGAGCGTCTCCGTCCAGGCGAGCCGCCGACCCTGGAGAATGCCCGCAGCCTGTTGATCGCGCGTTTCTTCGATCCGAAGCGCTACGACCTGGCCAACGTCGGCCGCTACAAGATCAACAAGAAGCTTCATATCAAGAACCGCCTCTTCAATCAGCGTCTGGCGGAGCCTCTCGTCGATCCGTCGACGGGCGAGATCATCGCGGAGACGGGCCAAGTCATTGACCGCCGCCTCCTGGATCAGCTTCTGCCTAGCCTGGAGACGAACGTAGGCTTCAAGAACTTCCGCGTAACCGGCGGCGTGAACGAAGCCGAAGACATTCCGCTGCAAAGCATCAGCGTTTACTCTCCCGTAGAGGACGGCAAAGTGGTGAAGGTGATCGCCAACGGCATCATCGACAAGTCGGTGAAGCATATCACGCCGGCGGATATCATCTCCTCCATCAACTACTTCATCAACCTGCTGCACGGCATCGGCAGCACGGACGATATCGACCATCTGGGCAACCGGCGCCTGCGTTCGGTCGGCGAGCTGCTGCAGAACCAGTTCCGCATCGGCTTGTCCCGGATGGAGCGCGTCGTGCGCGAGCGTATGTCCATTCAGGACCAGAACGCGATCACGCCGCAGGCGCTCATCAACATCCGTCCGGTCATCGCGGCGATCAAGGAGTTCTTCGGTTCGTCCCAGCTGTCGCAGTTTATGGACCAGACGAACCCGCTTGCCGAACTTACGCACAAGCGCCGTCTGTCCGCGCTCGGTCCGGGCGGTCTGACGCGGGAGCGCGCGGGCTTCGAAGTCCGCGACGTCCATCCGTCCCACTACGGCCGGATGTGCCCGATCGAGACGCCTGAAGGTCCGAACATCGGCCTGATCAACTCGCTGTCGACGTTCGCGCGGATCAACGAGTACGGCTTCATCGAGGCGCCGTACCGCAAGGTCGATCATAGCACGGGCCTCGTCACCGAAGAGATCGTCTATATGACGGCCGATGAGGAAGACAACTATATCATCGCGCAAGCGAACGCGGAGCTGACCGAGGAAGGCAAGTTCGCCGAAGAGACGGTTATCGTCCGTTACAACAAGTCGCATTCCGACAACATCCTGACCGTGTCCAGCGACCGCGTCGACTACATGGACGTCTCGCCGAAGCAGGTCGTATCCGTGGCTACCGCGATGATCCCGTTCCTCGAGAACGACGACTCCAACCGCGCGCTCATGGGATCGAACATGCAGCGGCAGGCCGTTCCGCTTCTCGTGCCGGACGCGCCGCTCGTCGGCACGGGCATGGAGCACAAGTCGGCCAAGGATTCCGGCGTCTGCATCGTCTCCAAGTACGACGGCGTCATCGAGCGCGTCTCCGCGAACGAGATCTGGCTCCGCCGCATCGAGACGATCGACGGCAAGGAAGTCAAGGGCGACGTGGTCAAGTACAAGCTGCAGAAGTTCATGCGGTCCAACCAAGGGACCTGCATCAACCAGCGTCCGATCTGCCGCAAAGGCGAGATCGTGAAGAAGGGCGACATTCTCGCCGACGGTCCGTCCACGGATAACGGCGAATTGGCGCTCGGCCGCAACGTTGTCGTTGCGTTCATGACCTGGGAAGGCTACAACTACGAGGATGCGATCCTCCTCTCCGAGAAATTGGTGCGGGAAGACGTCTATACCTCGATTCATATCGAAGAATACGAGTCCGAAGCGCGCGACACGAAGCTCGGACCGGAAGAAATCACCCGCGACATCCCGAACGTCGGCGAAGACGCGCTCCGCAACCTCGACGAGCGCGGCATTATCCGCGTCGGCGCGGAAATCGGCGCGGGCGACATCCTCGTCGGCAAAGTTACGCCGAAGGGCGTCACCGAGCTGACCGCGGAAGAGCGGCTGCTGCACGCGATCTTCGGCGAGAAGGCGCGCGAAGTGCGCGACACCTCGCTGCGCGTCCCTCACGGCACCGACGGCATCGTCGTCGACGTGAAGGTGTTCACCCGCGAAAACGGCGACGAGCTGCCGCCGGGCGTCAACCAGCTGGTGCGCGTCTACATCGCGCAGAAGCGGAAGATCTCCGAAGGCGACAAGATGGCGGGCCGCCACGGCAACAAAGGGGTTATCGCCCGCATCCTGCCGGAAGAAGACATGCCGTTCCTGCCGGACGGCACGCCGGTCCAGGTCGTTCTGAACCCGCTGGGCGTACCGTCCCGGATGAACATCGGACAGGTGCTGGAAGTCCACCTCGGCATGGCTTGCCGCTACCTGGGCATCCGCGCGGCGACGCCGGTCTTCGACGGCGCGAACGAGTACGACGTCTTCGACACGATGGAAGAAGCCGGCATGCAGCGCAACGGCAAGACGAGACTGTTCGACGGCCGCACGGGTGAACCGTTCGAGCGTGAAGTCACCGTCGGCGTCATGTACATGATCAAGCTCGCGCACATGGTCGACGACAAGATCCATGCGCGCTCCACCGGTCCGTACTCGCTCGTTACGCAGCAGCCGTTGGGCGGTAAAGCCCAGTTCGGCGGCCAGCGCTTCGGGGAGATGGAAGTGTGGGCGCTGGAAGCCTACGGCGCCGCTTATACCTTGCAAGAAATCCTCACCGTCAAGTCCGACGATGTCGTCGGCCGCGTGAAGACGTACGAATCGATCGTCAAAGGCGAGAACGTGCCTGAACCGGGCGTGCCGGAATCGTTCAAGGTTCTGATCAAGGAATTGCAGAGCCTTGGCATGGACGTGAAGATTCTGTCGGGCGACGAGCAAGAGATCGAAATGAAAGAAATCGACGACGAGGACGATACCGCGGGCGACAAGTTGAACTTGAACCTGGAAGGCTCCGAAGTCGGCGTCGAGTAAAGTGCGATAATCCGCCCGCAGGCAAGCTGCTAGCCTAGCAGCTTGCCGTGCGTCGGCGGAGGTGCGGTTCATGGAGGCCGTCGTCGTCCCGTAACGAAATCCGCAGCAACGATGAAGGAGGGCTTGCTCCTTGTTAGACGTCAACAATTTCGAGTTTATGAAGATCGGATTGGCTTCCCCGGATAAGATCCGTTCCTGGTCGAGAGGCGAAGTCAAAAAGCCTGAGACGATCAACTATCGCACGCTGAAGCCGGAGAAAGAAGGCTTGTTCTGCGAGAAAATTTTCGGGCCGACCAAGGACTGGGAATGCCATTGCGGCAAATATAAACGCGTTCGCTACAAAGGCGTCGTGTGCGATCGCTGCGGCGTCGAAGTGACCCGCGCGAAAGTGCGCCGCGAGCGCATGGGCCATATCGAACTGGCCGCTCCCGTTTCGCATATTTGGTACTTCAAAGGCATTCCGAGCCGGATGGGCCTCGCCCTCGACATGTCTCCGCGTTCGCTCGAAGAGATCATCTACTTCGCATCCTACGTGGTGACGGATCCGGGCGACACGCCGCTCGAGAAGAAGCAGCTGCTGTCCGAGAAGGAATACCGCAGCTACCGCGAGAAATACGGCTATGCTTTCCAAGCCGGCATGGGCGCGGAAGCCGTGAAGAAGCTGCTGCAGGACATCGACCTCGACCGCGAGCTCGAAATGCTCAAGGAAGAGCTGCGCACGGCCCAAGGCCAGCGCCGCAACCGCGCGATCAAGCGGCTGGAAGTCATCGAGTCGTTCCGCAACTCCGGCAACCTGCCGGACTGGATGATTCTCGACGTGCTGCCGGTCATCCCGCCGGAACTGCGTCCGATGGTTCAGCTCGACGGCGGCCGCTTCGCGACCTCCGACCTGAACGACCTGTACCGCCGCGTCATCAACCGGAACAACCGACTGAAGCGTCTGCTCGATCTGGGCGCGCCGGACATCATCGTACAGAACGAAAAGCGGATGCTCCAGGAAGCCGTCGACGCCCTGATCGACAACGGCCGCCGCGGCCGCCCGGTCACGGGTCCCGGCAACCGTCCGCTCAAGTCCCTGAGCCACATGCTCAAAGGGAAGCAAGGCCGTTTCCGCCAGAACCTGCTCGGCAAACGCGTCGACTACTCCGGCCGTTCCGTTATCGTCGTCGGGCCAAGCCTGAAGATGTATCAATGCGGTCTGCCGAAGGAAATGGCCCTCGAGCTGTTCAAGCCGTTCGTGATGAAGGAACTGGTCCTCAAGGGCCAAGCTCACAACATCAAGAGCGCGAAGCGCAAAGTCGAACGCGTCAGCCCGGAAGTTTGGGACGTGCTCGAGGAAGTCATCAAGGAGCATCCGGTGCTGCTGAACCGCGCGCCGACGCTTCACCGTCTCGGCATCCAGGCGTTCGAGCCGATCCTGGTCGAAGGCCGCGCCATCAAGCTTCACCCGCTCGTCTGTACGGCGTACAATGCCGACTTCGACGGCGACCAGATGGCCGTCCACGTGCCGCTGTCGGCCGAAGCCCAGGCGGAAGCCCGCCTGCTCATGCTGGCATCGGGCAACATCCTGAACCCGAAAGACGGCAAGCCGGTCGTCACGCCGTCCCAGGACATGGTCCTCGGGTGCTACTACCTGACCATGGACAACAAGGACGCGCCGGGTGCCGGCATGCGTCTGTCCGAAGTGAACGAAGCGGTGTCCGCGTACCAGCGCGGCGCGGCCGATCTTCATGCGCGCGTCGTCATTCCGGTGAAGGCGCTGAACAAGAAGACGTTCACGGAGAAGCAGCAAGGCGCGCTGCTCGTGACGACGATCGGCAAGATCATCTTCAACGAGATCTTCCCGGATACGTTCCCGTATATCAACGAGGCGACCAAAGACAACCTCTTGAAGGGAACGCCGGAGAAGTACTTCATCTACGACAAGGGCGCAGACCTCGACAAGATCATGCAAGAGATCCCGACGCCTGGCGCGGTAGGCAAGGAGTATCTCGGCCATATCATCGGCGAGTGCTTCCGCATCTACCACACGATGAAGACGTCGGTCATCCTTGACGATATCAAGCAGCTCGGCTTCACGTACTCGACGCGCGCGGGCATCACCGTCGCCGTCGCGGACGTCACCGTGCCGCAAGAGAAGTTCGACATCCTGAAGAAGTCCGACGAGAGCGTCAAGGTCATCTCGACGCAATATCGCCGCGGCTTGATCACGGACGAAGAACGGTACGACCGCGTCATCGACATCTGGTCGAAGACGAAGGACGAGATCACCGAAGTCCTCATGAAGTCGATGGACCGCTACAACTCCATCATGCTCATGGTCGACTCCAAAGCGCGGGGCAACAAATCGCAGATCACGCAGCTCGGCGGGATGCGGGGCCTGATGGCGACGCCGTCGGGACGAATCTTCGAATTGCCGATCAAATCGAACTTCCGCGAAGGCCTGACGGTACTCGAGTACTTCATCTCCACCCACGGCGCGCGGAAAGGTCTGGCCGATACGGCGCTTCGTACCGCCGACTCGGGTTACCTGACCCGCCGTCTCGTCGACGTCGCCCAAGACGTTATCGTCCGCGAGGAAGATTGCGGTACCGATAAGGGGATCATCGTAAGCCGGATCGAGGACGGCAAGGAAGTCATCGAGGATCTGTTCGACCGAATCGAAGGCCGGTACGCTTACGAGACGGTTCGTCATCCGGAAACGAACGAGTTCATCGTCGGTCGCAACGACCTGATCGACACGCTGAAGGCCGAAGAGCTGATCAAAGCCGGGGTAGAGCGGATCCAGATCCGTTCGGTCCTCAGCTGCCGCGCCCGTCACGGCGTGTGCAAAATGTGCTACGGCCGCAACCTGGCAACCGGCAAAAAAGTCGAAATCGGCGAAGCGGTCGGCATCATCGCCGCCCAATCGATCGGCGAGCCGGGTACCCAGCTGACGATGCGTACGTTCCACACCGGCGGCGTCGCCGGAGACGACATCACCCAAGGTCTCCCGCGGATCCAGGAGCTCTTCGAAGCCCGGAACCCGAAAGGCCAGGCGGTCATCTCCGAAATCGACGGCGTCGTCAAGGAAATCCGCGAGACGAAGGACCGCCGCGAGATCGAAGTGCAGGGCGATGCCGAAACCAAGGTATACGCCGTCAGCTACGGCTCCCGCATCCGCGTCTACGAAGGGCTGCATATCGAAGCCGGCGACGAACTGACCGACGGCTCGATCGACCCGAAGGAAATGCTGCGCATCAAAGGCGTCCGCGGCGTGCAGAACTATATCCTCCAGGAAGTTCAGCGCGTTTACCGGAACCAAGGCGTAGAAATCAACGACAAACACGTCGAAGTCATGATCAAGCAGATGCTTCGCAAAATCCGGATCGTCGATCCGGGCGACACGACGCTGCTGCCGGGCTCTTTCGTCGACGTGCACGAATACGAAGCGGCCAACCGCGAAGCGATCTTCGCAGGCAAAGAGCCTGCCGTCGCCCGTCCGGTGCTGCTCGGGATTACGAAGGCTTCGCTCGAGACCGACTCCTTCCTGTCGGCGGCGTCCTTCCAAGAGACGACCCGCGTGTTGACCGACGCCGCGATCAAGGGCAAAGTCGACCGCCTGCTCGGCCTCAAGGAGAACGTCATTATCGGGAAGCTCATCCCGGCGGGCACGGGGATGTCGCGCTACCGCAACATCCGCGTCGTGAACCCGCTCGACGAGTCCGAGGACGAAGCGGCCGATCTCGAAGCCGTAACGGTCGAGTAATCGCATAGCGCATGGATTGAAGGGCGGTCCTCCGGGACCGCCTTTTTTGCGCGGGGCGGACCGGGGGTTTCCCGCATCGGGCCAAGTAGAGGCGAATCGGCGGAATCCTATGCACATGTGCGTAAATGGAGCGCTGAACCACGCGTATCCACAGGCGTTTGGCGGGCAAATAGGTCGAAGCTTGTGGGCAACCCGCCCTCGGGGGCGCTGCGGGTCTCCTTCATGCACAACCTACGCACACGGCGGGGATAAAGCGGTGGACAGAAGGGGAAGCGAAGACGCTCGGCATCCACAAGACGGGGATAACACGGAAAATCGAGGGGACACGAAGACACGGAGCACGGAGTATCCACCCGGTGCGGATAACGAGGCAGACACGGCGATTAGCGGAGACGCGTTAAAACCGCAGCATCCGATTCTTGTTTCGGCGAGAAAAAGGAAACTTTTGACGCCATCATCGGTATCAGATAGGGAGGCGGTACAAACCTGGCGGTTAAGGTGATGAAACGATGACGGAAAAGCATTTGGTGACGTTAACGAACGCAACGAAGCGATATAGCGGAAGAAACGTGTTGGACAAGGTCGACCTTGATCTGTCAAAGGGAGAAACGACGGTGCTGACAGGCCCGAACGGCTCGGGCAAAAGCACGCTGCTGCGCGCGATCGGCGGGCTGACGGCGCTGACGTCCGGCAGCCGCGAGACGCGTCCTGCGCGAGGAAGTCGCCTCGAGGTCGGCTACGCGCCGGACCATCTGCCCAAGCTGAAGCTGACGGGCCGGGAATATCTCGGCCATATGGCCGCCATCGGAGGAATGGAGCCGCGCGCCGCGCGGGAGAGGATTGAGACGCTGCTCGCCCGGATGAAGCTGCCGGCCGGCAGCGAACGGCTCCGCATGCACGACTACTCCAAAGGCATGCTGCAGAAGATCAACCTGCTGCAGGCCATGCTGCGCGAGCCGGAGCTCCTGCTCCTGGACGAGCCTTTGGGCGGGCTGGACGGAGAGGCGAAGGCCGAATGCGAACGTGTGCTGGAGGAGATGCGGCAGTCGGGAGCGACGATCGTGCTGGCCAGCCACGAGCCGGTCTGGAGCGAAAAGCTGGCGGATCGCCGGCTGGCGATCGCGAACGGCCGAATCGTGCGGGAGGAGCGGTTCGCGCCGCAAGTGCGCGTACGCTGGCGGCTTGTTCAGTGCGCCCTGCCGGCAGGTGGAGCCCTGCCTTCGTACGGCGAGCCGGAGGGCGTGATGAATAGCCGGGAAGAGCGCGGGCAAATGCGCTATTGGGTGGACGAAGACCGGAGCGATGCGCTCCTGCAGGCGCTGCTGTCCGCGGGCGCGTCGATTCTGGCGGTCCGCTCCGGGGAAGGAGAGACGGAGGAATGATGCTGCCGCTGATTCGCTATCTGCTCGTTTCCTACGGCCGATCCTATCGCTATTTGGCGCCGCTGCTCGTCTTTGTCGGCGCGATCGGCTTCGTCTACAGCATCGTGCCCAATCCGGTCATGGAGAGCTATGCTTTCACCTCCACGCTGCTGTTCGTCGTCTCCGCTTGGCTGGCCTTCGGCTTCGTCGACGCCGAGCCGATCGTTCAGCAGCGCGTGACGGTGCTGCATGCGCGCGGGACCCGGGTCTACTATGCCGCCAAGCTAGTGACGATCGGCGGCATCGGATGGCTGCTCGGCCTGCTGGCTACGCTCTACCCGGCGCTGCTGCACAAGTTCGACCGGACGCCGACGTTTCCGGAGCTGGGGACGGCCTTCCTGGCCCATGCGGCGCTGGCCGCGCTCGGCATCGGATGCGCCGTCTTTTTCACGGAGAAAAGCGTCCCGTCCCGGCCGTACGCGCTGGCTGGACTTGCGATCGTCCTGACGGTCTCGATCGCCGGCCAGGGGCTGGCCCAGGCGCTGCCGGACGCCGTCCGACCCGCTGTCTGGCTTGTGCCGCCGGCGTTTCGCGTCATGGACGTTCTGGTCCGCTACGAGGCGCTGCCGGGGTGGCGGATCGCCCTGACCCTGCTCTTCGCCGCGGTCTACGCGGCGGCGCTCGTGGCGCTGTTCGTCGCTCTCATGAACCGCAAGAAATTCTATCCCGGACGATCCTTGACAGTGCATCACCCAGGTGCTAATATATCCTAGTGTGTGCCCGACGTGCTGCATTTTATGCTTGCCGGAGGTGGATGTCCGTGGAACTTAAAGGACGTTTGCAGGAAGGCAACGTTAGAGTAGGCACCAAGCAGACGACCAAGATGGTAGAGCAAGGCAAAGCCTCTGTCGTCTATGTCGCGCAAGATGCAGATTCGCGCCTGATCGGCCGCATCACCCAGTTGTGCCAGCAGCGCGGCGTGGCGGTGACGCCCGTCGAGACGATGCGGGAATTGGGCAAGGCGTGCGGCATTGATGTAGGTACGGCGATGGCCGTGGTTGTAGAGGAATAGAGATCCGGGTCCGAGCCGTTCGCTTCTCTTTGGGGAGGCGAATCGGCAAGACCCTTTCGCGTTTCTCAAAATGAACCGCCTGGATCTGTGGGCTTCGCGCCACGGGAACCGGATGCCGTTATTTCATGCAGTTCGAATTCATGGGAAGGGGGTGGCAACATGCCAACAATCAACCAACTCGTACGTAAAGGTCGCGAACCCAAAGTGGTCAAATCGAAATCCCCTGCTCTGCAGAAGGGCTTCAACGCTTTGAAACGCGTCGAGACCGATCTGAGCGCCCCGCAAAAGCGCGGTGTCTGCACCCGTGTAGGCACGATGACGCCGAAAAAACCGAACTCTGCGCTTCGTAAGTACGCCCGCGTGCGTCTGACGAACAAAGTCGAGGTTACGGCTTACATCCCGGGTATCGGTCACAACCTGCAAGAGCACAGCGTCGTGCTGATCCGCGGCGGCCGGGTGAAGGACCTTCCGGGTGTCCGTTACCATATCGTCCGCGGCGCGCTCGATACCGCAGGCGTTAACAACCGCAAGCAAGCTCGTTCCAAGTACGGCACGAAGCGCGCGAAGGTGAAGAAATAAGAGATTTATTCGTCCGCCTAGGTATAGGCGCGGCTTAGCTCAACAAGAATGAGAAAGGAGGAATTTCGATGCCTCGTAAAGGACCAGTCGCGAAACGGGACGTTCTCCCGGATCCGGTATACAATAGCAAACTGGTAACTCGCCTCGTGAACCGCATCATGATCGACGGGAAGAAAGGCGTTGCGCAACAACTGTTGTACAATGCGTTCAACCTGATTCAAGAGCGTTCCGGCAAGGACCCGATGGAAGTATTCGAAGCGGCGATCAAGAACATCATGCCGGTGCTCGAAGTCAAAGCGCGTCGTGTAGGTGGTGCAAACTACCAAGTTCCGATCGAAGTGAAGCCGGAGCGTCGTACGTCTCTCGGCCTGCGCTGGCTCGTCAACTACTCCCGCAACCGCGGCGAGAAGACGATGGAAGAACGCCTCGCAGCAGAGATCATGGACGCCGCCAACAACACGGGTGCCGCCGTCAAGAAACGCGAAGACACGCACAAAATGGCGGAAGCCAACAAAGCGTTCGCCCACTACCGCTGGTAATCCCGCGGAGACACGGGAACGAAAGGAGACAAATGCATGGCTAGGGAGTTCTCCTTGCAAAATACGCGCAATATCGGCATCATGGCGCATATTGACGCGGGTAAGACGACGACCACGGAACGGATCTTGTTCTACACCGGCCGCCTCCACAAGATCGGCGAAGTGCACGAAGGCGCCGCTACGATGGACTGGATGGAACAAGAACAAGAGCGCGGCATCACGATCACGTCCGCCGCGACGACCGCTCAATGGAAGGGTCACCGCATCAATATTATCGACACTCCGGGTCACGTTGACTTTACGGTTGAGGTCGAGCGCTCCCTGCGCGTATTGGACGGGGCTGTCGGCGTATTCAGCGCCAAAGAAGGCGTAGAGCCGCAATCCGAGACGGTATGGCGCCAAGCGGATCGCTACGGCGTACCGCGGATCGCTTACGTCAACAAGATGGACATCATCGGCGCAGACTACCTGAACGTTGTCAATGACATGCGTTTGCGTCTGCAAGCCAATGCCGTCGCAATCCAACTGCCGATCGGCGCCGAGAACGGCTTCCTGGGCATGATCGACCTGATTGAGCGGGTTGCTTATGTCTACAAAGACGATCTGGGCAAAGAACCGGAAAAAGCAGAAATTCCGGCCGACCTGGCCGACCAAGCCGAAGCGCTGCGCCAGGAACTGGTCGAGAAGGTCGCCGAGCTTGACGACGACCTGATGGCGAAGTATCTTGAGGGTGAAGAGCTGACGATCCCCGAGATCAAGAAAGCTCTCCGCAAAGGCGTCTGCGAAGTGAAAATCTTCCCGGTCGTCTGCGGTTCCTCGTACCGCAACAAAGGCGTACAGCCGATGCTGGACGCGGTTGTCGACTACCTGCCGTCCCCTGTCGACGTTCCGGACATCAAGGGAACGCTCGAAGACGGCACGGAAACGACGCGCAAATCCGCTGACGATCAACCGTTCGCGGCGCTTGCGTTCAAGATCATGACGGACCCGTTCGTCGGTAAGCTGACGTTCTTCCGCGTATACTCCGGCGTACTGAACTCCGGCTCGTACGTCGTCAACGCGACGAAGAACAAGCGCGAGCGCATCGGCCGTATCCTGCAGATGCACGCGAACAGCCGTCAAGAGATCAACGTTGTCTATTCGGGCGATATCGCCGCTGCCGTCGGTCTCAAAGACACGACGACGGGCGACACGCTGTGCGACGAGAAGAACCCGGTTATCCTCGAATCGATGAACTTCCCGGAGCCGGTTATCCAACTTGCGGTCGAGCCGAAAACCAAAGCCGACCAAGACAAGATGGGTATCGCGCTTCAGAAGCTCTCCGAAGAGGATCCGACCTTCCGCGCGCATACGGACGAAGAGACGGGCCAGACGATCATCGCCGGTATGGGCGAGCTTCACCTGGAAATCCTCGTCGACCGCATGCTTCGCGAATTCAAAGTCGAAACGAACGTCGGCAAGCCGCAAGTCGCTTACCGCGAGACGTTCAAGCAATCGGCGAAGGTCGAAGGCAAGTTCGTTCGCCAGTCCGGCGGCCGCGGCCAATACGGCCACTGCTGGATCGAGTTCGAACCGCTCGAAGCGGGCTCCGGCTTCGTCTTCGAGAACAAGATCGTCGGCGGCGTCGTACCGCGCGAATACATCGCGCCGGTTCAAGCCGGTATCGAAGAGTCGATGAAAAATGGCGTTCTGGCCGGATTCCCGGTCGTCGACATCAAAGCCACCATCTTCGACGGTTCGTACCACGACGTCGACTCGAACGAAATGGCGTTTAAGATCGCCGGCTCCATGGCGCTCAAAGCAGCGAAGGACAAGTGCGCTCCGGTCCTGCTCGAGCCGATCATGAAAGTCGAAGTTACCGTACCGGAAGAGTACATGGGCGATGTTATGGGCATGCTCAGCTCCCGTCGCGGACGCATCGAAGGCAGCGACACCCGTCATGGGGCGCTGATCGTACGTGCGAAAGTGCCGCTGGCTGAAATGTT
Organism: Cohnella baijiui; assembly: GCF_020731285.1. Taxonomy (GTDB): domain Bacteria; phylum Bacillota; class Bacilli; order Paenibacillales; family Paenibacillaceae; genus Cohnella. The sequence goes on along the minus strand of NZ_JAJFOW010000042.1, from coordinate 27,339 downwards.
CGGCTACTCGACCGTTCTTCGCTCCGGCACGCAAGGCCGCGGGGTCTTCTCGATGGAGCTCTCGCACTACGAAGAAGTGCCGAAGTCGATCTCCGAAGAGATCGTCTCGAAGAGCAAAGGCGCTTAATTCGCAGGTTTGGATTCGGACGGGCCCGGGGCATGCCGCTGCGGCGGCAGCTCCCGCCCGCCAACCTATAAATTAAATCTCGTTCTACTTACAAGGAGGAGAAAAGATCCATGGCAAAGGCTAAATTCGAACGTAACAAACCGCACGTAAACATCGGTACGATCGGCCACGTCGACCACGGCAAAACGACGCTGACGGCTGCCATCACGACTGTTCTGTCCAAGAAATACGGCGGCGCTGCTGTCGCATTCGACCAAATCGACAAGGCTCCGGAAGAGCGCGAACGCGGGATCACGATCTCCACGGCTCACGTTGAATACGAAACGCCGAACCGTCACTATGCACACGTTGACTGCCCTGGACACGCCGACTATGTTAAAAACATGATCACCGGCGCTGCTCAAATGGACGGCGCGATCCTGGTTGTATCCGCTGCTGACGGCCCTATGCCGCAAACGCGCGAACACATCCTGCTCTCCCGCCAAGTAGGCGTTCCTTACATCGTCGTCTTCCTGAACAAGTGCGACATGGTTGAAGACGAAGAGCTGCTCGAGCTGGTAGAAATGGAAGTTCGCGACCTGCTGAACGAGTACGAGTTCCCGGGCGACGACACTCCGATCATCCGCGGCGCTGCTCGTGAAGCCCTGCAAAACCCGGACGGCCCTTGGGCTGACAAGATCGTCGAGCTGTTCGAGCAAGTCGACACCTACATCCCGACGCCGGAGCGCGACGTTTCCAAGCCGTTCCTGATGCCGGTCGAAGACGTGTTCACGATCACGGGCCGCGGTACGGTTGCTACCGGCCGCGTAGAGCGTGGTACGATCAAGATCTCCGACGAAATCGAGATCATCGGTCTGCACGAAGAAACTCGCAAATCCGTCGTTACGGGCGTTGAAATGTTCCGTAAGCTGCTTGACTCCGCTCAAGCGGGCGACAACATCGGCGCGCTGCTTCGCGGCGTTGACCGTAAAGACATCGAGCGTGGACAAGTTTTGGCGAAGCCGGGTTCGGTTAAGCCGCACACGAACTTCACCGCTCAAATCTACGTCCTGACCAAAGAAGAAGGCGGCCGTCATAAGCCTTTCTTCACGGGCTACCGTCCGCAGTTCTACTTCCGGACGACGGACGTTACGGGCATCATCAACCTGCCGGAAGGCACGGAAATGGTTATGCCTGGCGACAACATCACCGTTACCGTCGAACTGATCGCTCCGATCGCTGTTGAAGAAGGTACTCGCTTCTCCATCCGCGAAGGCGGCCGTACGGTTGGCGCCGGCGCTGTTGCTACCATCCAAAAGTAATTCGGCCTTTGGCCAAACGAAATCCCGTACCGGTTCGCCGGTACGGGATTTTTTTGCTTTTGGCGCGACCTGTTTACCAAGGAAGTCAACGAGTGGATCAGGCTAACGCGAAAAAGCAATCGCGCAGCATCTTCGCGAGCTGGCCGCATAAAAGAGCGCAATAGAGACGAACGAAACAAAGGAAAGCGGCAAGCCGTTCTCCGCTAGCCGGTCCGCGGCCGGATGGCGGAGTGCGGCTCCTTTTGCGAATCGGGAGCGGGCCGGTTACTGTATAGCATGCCTTATATAATAGAAGATACTCGCTCCGCAAACGGTCGGTTGGACGACTGAAAATCCGTTTGAAAACAAGTGCAAAAATTTGTTGCATTGGCCTAGACGAATCGCTATAATAGTGAATGTTGGTCTGTGACTGTGCGATGATGCGAGAGGTTGCCGACACACCCGGCCCCTTTGCCATAGAGAGGCAGCAGGGTTGTAAGTCGGGGTATTCTCGCGGAGTATGTCCGATTCCAAAATTGGACGAATGAAGGAGGGAATCACTATGGCAAAGCAAAAAATCCGTATCCGCCTGAAAGCCTACGATCACCGTATCCTGGATCAATCCGCGGAGAAAATCGTAGAGACGGCTAAACGTACGGGTGCTGGCGTATCGGGTCCGATCCCGCTGCCGACCGAAAAGCAGGTCATCACGATCCTGCGCGCGGTTCACAAGTACAAAGACTCGCGCGAACAATTCGAAATGCGCACGCACAAGCGCTTGATTGACATCGTCAATCCGACGCCGCAAACGGTCGATGCGCTGATGCGTTTGGACCTGCCGTCCGGCGTGGACATCGAAATCAAGCTTTAATACGCAATATCCACATGTGAATAAGGAATAGAAGAGAGGTGTCAACATGCCAGGAATCTTGGGACGTAAGCTCGGAATGACTCAAGTGTTCGCCGCCGACGGCAGCGTCGTGCCGGTAACCGTAATCGAGGCAACTCCGAACGTCGTGCTGCAGAAGAAAGACGCGGACAACGACGGTTACGAAGCAATCCAGCTCGGCTTTGCCGATAAGCGCGAGAAACTCGCGAACAAGCCGGAAGTCGGCCATGCGAAAAAGGCCAATACGGCGCCCAAGCGCTTCATTCGCGAAATCAGCGGTGCATCCGACCTCGAAGTCGGCGCTGAAGTCAAAGTTGACGTTTTCGCGGAAGGATCGTTTGTTGACGTAACGGGGATTTCCAAAGGGAAAGGAACGGCCGGCGCGATCAAACGTTGGGGCTTCCAACGCGGCAAGATGACGCACGGTTCCAAGTACCATCGCGGTAATGGTTCGCTCGCGACGATCCGCGACGCCAACCGCGTGCCGAAGGGCAAGAAGATGCACGGCCGTATGGGCAGCGAGACGATCACGGTCCAAAACCTCGAAGTCGTTAAGATCGACGTAGAGCGCAACGTGATCCTGATCAAAGGCTCCGTACCGGGCGCGCGCAACAGCTTCCTCAAAATCCGCTCTGCGGTGAAGAAATAATCAAGATTGCACAGGAAAGGAGGACCACTCATGCCTAAAGTGACTGTATACAACGTGAACGGCGGCCAAGTGGGAGAACTCGAGCTGGCAGAGGCGATTTTCGGCGTCAATCCGAATACGTCCGTCATGCACAGCGCCGTTGTTCTTCAAAACGCGGCCGTTCGCCAAGGCACTCACAAAACAAAAGGACGCTCCGAAGTACGCGGGGGCGGCCGCAAACCGTGGAAACAAAAAGGCACCGGCCGCGCTCGTCAGGGCTCGATCCGTTCCCCGCAATGGAAAGGCGGCGGCATCGTCTTCGGACCGACCCCGCGCAGCTACGGCTTCAAGCTTCCGCGCAAAGTTCGCCGTTTGGCCATCAAATCGGCTTTGTCCAGCAAGGTGATCGCTAGCGACATTATCATTCTGGATCAATTGAGCCTGGCCCAACCGAAGACGAAGGAATTCCAAGGCATTCTGAACAACCTCAAAGTCGGTCGCAAAGCGCTCGTCGTTACCGCCGACTTCGAAAATAACGTGGCCCTGTCCGCACGCAACATTCCTGGCGTGAAGTTCGTATCCGCCTCCGGAATCAACGTGCTCGATGTTCTTGTTCATGACAAGCTCATCATCACGAAGGACGCGGTCGCTAAGGTCGAGGAGGTATTCGCGTAATGAAAAACCCTCGCGATATTATCAAGCGCCCGGTCATCACCGAACGTACGAGCGAATTCGTCGAACAGCTGAAATACGTGTTCGAAGTGGATCTTCGCGCGAACAAGACGGAGATCAAGCAAGCGATCGAGCAGATCTTCAAAGTGAAAGTCGTCAGCGTGAACACGCTGCGCATGCCGGCTAAGCCGCGCCGTTACGGTCGTCACTCGGGCTACACGTCCGAATGGAAAAAGGCGATCGTTCAACTGAGTGCCGACAGCAAGCCGCTCGAGTTCTTCGAAGCATCGGTCTAACATCTTCGTAAAGTAAGGAGGGAAACCAAGTGCCAGTCAAAAAGTTTAAACCGACATCGCCTAGCCGTCGCGAAATGACGATGTCCACGTTCGAAGAAGTAACGACTTCGACACCGGAGAAATCCTTGCTTGCACCGCTGCCGAAGCGCGGCGGCCGCAACCATCAAGGCAAGATCACCGTTCGTCACCAAGGCGGCGGTCACAAGCGCAAGTACCGGATCATCGACTTCAAGCGCAACAAGGACGGCGTTCCCGGCCGCGTCGCTACGATCGAATACGATCCGAACCGTACGTCTTACATCGCTCTGATCAACTACCTGGATGGCGAGAAGCGCTACATCGTCGCGCCGAAAGGTCTGAAAGTCGGCGACGAGATCGTATCCGGTCCGGAAGCCGATATCAAAGTGGGCAACAGCCTGCCGCTGGAGAACATTCCGGTCGGCACGGTTATCCACAACATCGAGCTGAAGCCCGGCAAAGGCGGCCAGCTGGTTCGCGCAGCCGGTACCGAAGCGCAGCTGCTCGGTAAAGAAGAAACGTACGTCACGATCCGCCTGGCATCCGGCGAGATCCGCCGCATCCTGAAGCAATGCCGCGCAACCATCGGTTCCGTAGGCAACCAAGACCACGAGCTGATCAATATCGGTAAAGCGGGCCGCTCCCGCAACCTGGGCAAGCGCCCGGTCGTCCGCGGCGTCGTCATGAACCCGGTCGATCACCCGCACGGCGGTGGCGAAGGCCGCGCTCCGATCGGTCGCAAGTCTCCGATGTCGCCATGGGGCAAACCGACCCTCGGCTACAAAACCCGCAAGAAGAAAAAAGCTTCAAGCCAATATATCGTTCGCCGCCGCAAGTAAAGGCGAGCCCCTATTACGGGCTGAAGGGAGGATTTACCCATGGGTCGCAGCTTAAAGAAAGGGCCTTTTATCGACGACTATCTGATGAAGAAGGTCGACGCGATGAACGAGTCCGGCAAGAAGGTCGTCGTCAAAACGTGGTCCCGCCGCTCGACGATTTTCCCGCAATTCGTAGGTCACACGTTCGCCGTCTACGACGGCCGCAAGCATGTGCCGGTTTATGTATCGGAAGACATGGTCGGTCACAAGCTCGGTGAATTCGCGCCTACGCGTACGTACAAAGGTCATACCGCCGACGACAAGAAGACGGGCAAACGATAATCCGTAACGCCGGGCAACCGGCGAATGCAGTACGGGAGGAGGTACATCGATGGCACAAGAAGCGAAAGCCGTTGCGAGATACATTCGCATTCCGGCCCGCAAAGTCCGACTGGTCGTGGACCTGATCCGCGGCAAGAAGGTGGGCGAAGCGATCGCCATTCTGCGCCACACGCCGCGTTCGGCTTCCCCGGTTCTGGAGAAGCTGCTGAACTCTGCGGTGGCGAACGCTGAACACAACTACCAACTCGACGTGAACAAGCTGGTCATCAGCGAAGCATACGTCAACGAAGGTCCGACCCTGAAACGTTTCCAACCTCGTTCGCAGGGCCGCGCGTTCAGCATCTTCAAACGTTCCAGCCACATCACGCTGGTCGTATCCGAGAAATAAGGAGGGAAAACGTGTGGGTCAGAAAGTAAATCCGGTCGGTCTTCGCATCGGCGTCATCCGCGATTGGGAATCCAAATGGTACGCTGACAAAGATTTCGGCACCCTCCTCATGGAAGATGTCAAAATCCGCGAATTCCTCAAAAATAAACTGAAAGACGCTGCGGTATCCCGTTTCGAAATCGAGCGCGCAGCGAACCGCGTCAACGTCACGATCCATACCGCTAAGCCCGGCATGGTTATCGGCAAAGGCGGCGCGGAAGTGGAAGTCATCCGCGGTCAGCTGACGAAGCTGACGAACGGCAAGAAAGTGCACATCAACATCTCCGAGATCAAAAATCCGGAACTGGATGCCATCCTGGTCGCCGAGAGCATCGCGCAACAGCTCGAGCGCCGCATCTCGTTCCGCCGCGCGATGAAGCAATCCATCCAACGTACGCTCCGTTCCGGCGCCAAAGGCGTGAAGACGGTCGTTAGCGGTCGTTTGGGCGGCGCGGAAATCGCACGTACGGAAGGCTACAGCGAAGGCACGGTTCCGCTGCATACGCTGCGCGCAGACATCGACTACGGTACGGCTGAAGCGCACACGACCTACGGTCGCATCGGCGTTAAAGTATGGATTTACCGCGGCGAGGTCCTTCCTGCGAAGAAGAGAAGAGCCGCTGAGGAAGGAGGCAACTAATCATGTTGGTCCCTAAACGCGTCAAACACCGCAAGCAGCATCGCGGGAAGATGAAAGGCCGCGCCAAAGGCGGCACGGAAGTAAGCTTCGGCGAATACGGCTTGCAAGCACTGGAGCCTTCTTGGGTAACGAACCGCCAGATCGAATCTGCGCGTATCGCCATGACCCGTTATATCAAGCGGGGCGGTAAAGTCTGGATCAAGATTTTCCCGTCCAAGCCGATCACTCAGAAGCCTCTCGAAGTGCGGATGGGTAGCGGTAAAGGTAACGTCGAGAAGTGGGTAGCCGTCGTGAAGCCGGGCAAGGTATTGTTCGAACTCGCAGGCGTCTCCGAGGAAATCGCACGTGAAGCGATGCGTCTCGCGGCTCACAAGCTGCCGATCAAGACGAAGTTTGTGAAACGTGAAGAACTGGGTGGTGAAGCAAATGAAGGCCAGTGAATTCCGTAACTTGACTTCGGTGGAAATCGAACAGAAAGTTTCCGGCTTCAAGGAAGAGCTGTTCAACCTTCGTTTCCAACTGGCTACCGGCCAACTGGACAACCCGCACCGCATCAGCGAGCTGCGGAAAGAAATTGCCCGGGCCAAAACAATTTTGCGCGAGCGTGAACTGGGCATCGGCTAATCGCCGCTGACAATCCCAATCACCGCTTCCGGGAAGGAGATTTACCATGAGCGAACGCAACAACCGCAAAGTGCAAGTCGGTAAAGTCGTGAGCGACAAAATGGACAAAACGATTGTGGTGGCCGTCGAGACTTACAAGAAGCACAGCCTGTACCACAAGCGGATCAAATACACGAAGAAGTTCAAAGCGCACGACGAGAACAACGATGCGAAGATCGGCGACACCGTGAAGATCATGGAGACGCGCAAGCTGTCCAAGGACAAGAACTGGCGCTTGGTCGAAGTCACCGAGAAAGCCGTTATCCTGTAAGGAACCTCATCTAGGACTGAAAGGAGGACCCCGCGATGATTCAACCGTTTACGAGACTGTCCGTTGCCGACAACTCCGGTGCGAAGGAACTGATGTGCATTCGCGTACTGGGTGGTACGGGACGCCGCGTCGGTCATATCGGCGATCTGATTGTCGCTTCCGTCAAACAAGCAACGCCAGGCGGCGTTGTCAAGAAGGGCGACGTCGTCAAATGCGTCATCGTCCGCACGAAGCGTTCGGTACGCCGCAAGGACGGCTCCTACATCGCATTCGACGAGAATGCAGCCGTCATCGTTAAGGAAGACAAGAGCCCGCGCGGTACCCGTATCTTCGGGCCAGTTGCCCGCGAGTTGCGCGAACGTGATTTCATGAAAATCATTTCTCTGGCTCCGGAAGTGCTCTAATCCGGCTCTAGTCCACGGAGAAAGCTCAAGGAGGTGTACCCATGCCCCGTTTGAAAAAAGTGCTGGAATCGCACAACAATAAACTGCACGTGAAGAAGGACGACAACGTCATCGTCATCACGGGCAAGGACAAAGGCAAGAAGGGGCGCGTCATCGCCGCTTACCCGCGCGAGAACCGCGTGCTTGTCGAAGGTGTAAACCTCGTCAAGAAGCATACCCGCCCGTCCACGAACAACCCGCAAGGCGGGATCATCGAGCAAGAAGCGCCGATTCACGCGTCCAACGTCATGCACGTGGATCCGAAGACCGGCAAACCGACTCGCATCGGCTACAAAGTGCTCGACAACGGCAACAAAGTCCGGATCGCGAAGCGTTCCGGCCAAGAGATCGACTAATTGCGATTTTCGTAGGAAAGGAGGTCACTGTGACACATGGCAGCACGTATGAAAGAACGTTTCCTGAATGAAATCACTCCTGCGCTGATGCAGAAGTTCAGCTACCAATCGGTAATGCAAGTGCCGAAGATCGAGAAAGTCGTCATCAACATGGGGGTAGGCGACGCGGTTCAGAACTCCAAAGTCCTGGATTCCGCAGTCGAAGATCTGCAAAAGATCGCCGGTCAAAAGCCGGTCATCACCCGCGCTAAGAAGTCCATCGCAGGCTTCCGCCTTCGCGAGAACGCGCCGATCGGCGCGAAAGTCACGCTTCGCGGCGACCGCATGTACTACTTCCTCGACAAGCTGTTCAACGTCTCGCTTCCGCGCGTACGCGACTTCCGCGGAATCTCGAGCAAATCGTTCGACGGCCGCGGCAACTACACGCTCGGTCTGAAAGAGCAACTGATCTTCCCCGAAATCGAGTACGACAAGGTCGACAAGATCCGCGGGATGGATATCGTAATCGTAACGACGGCGAATACGGACGAAGAAGCGCGCGAACTGCTTACCCAACTGGGCATGCCGTTCGTGAAGTAACGACGCCCGACCTGGCGCGAGCCAAGGTACCCTTTGGGAGGTGTGAAAGCAAGTGGCAAAAACGTCGATGAAAATCAAGCAACAACGCCCGCCGAAGTTCCAAGTCCGTGCTTACACGCGGTGCGAGCGTTGCGGACGTCCGCATTCCGTACTGCAAAAGTTCAAGATTTGCCGGATTTGTTTCCGTGAGTTGGCATACAAAGGCCAGATTCCTGGCGTTAAAAAAGCGAGCTGGTAATCAGCCTAGTTCGGGAAGGAGGTTTACCCCATGGTTATGTCTGATCCCATTGCAGATATGCTGACGCGCATTCGCAACGCGAATCTCGTCCGCCACGAATCGGTGGAACTGCCTGCGTCTACGGTGAAGAAGCAAATTGCTGAAATCCTGAAGCGCGAAGGCTTTATCCGCGACGCTGAATTCGTCGAAGACAACAAGCAAGGGCTGATCCGTATTTTCCTGAAATACGGACCGAACAACGAGCGCGTCATTACGGGGCTGAAACGCATCAGCAAACCCGGCCTGCGCGTTTACACGAAGTCCAACGAAGTTCCTCGCGTGCTGGGCGGCCTCGGCATCGCGATCATCTCTACGTCCAAAGGCATTCTGACCGACAAGGAAGCCCGTCAAGGGAAGTCCGGCGGCGAAGTTCTTTGCTACGTTTGGTAATATAACCGTTACAAGATAGGAGGTGTACCCATGTCCCGTATCGGACGTAAACCTATCCAGGTGCCTAACGGCGTGAACGTGAACCTGGACAACAACGTCATTACCGTCAAAGGTCCGAAAGGCTCCTTGACCCGCGAACTGCACAAAGATATGAAGCTCGTTATCGAAGCCGACGTGATCACGGTCGAGCGTCCTTCCGACAACAAGCTTCACCGCGCCCTGCACGGCACGACGCGCAGCGTCGTCGCCAACATGGTCGGCGGCGTAACCGAGGGCTACTCGAAGAACCTCGAGCTCGTGGGCGTCGGTTACCGCGCGAACAAGGCGGGCGAGAAGCTCGTCCTGAACGTCGGTTACTCCCACCCGGTTGAATTCGTACCGGAAGGCGGCATCGAGTTCGAAGTGCCGGCTCAAAACCGCATCATCATCAAAGGCATCGACAAAGAAGCCGTCGGCGCCATCGCGGCGAAGGTACGCGCCGTTCGTCCGCCGGAGCCTTACAAAGGCAAAGGCATCAAGTACGAAGGCGAGCGCATCATCCGCAAGGAAGGCAAAGCCGGCAAGAAGAAATAATCGGTCCGCGGCGTAAGGCCGCGTCATAGTGCTGACAACCGCCGCAACGCCCGTTGCGCATGACGGTTGCAGCTAGAAGGGAGTGAATCTCGGAATGATCACCAAAGGCGACAAGAACAAAGCCCGCTTGAAACGCCACCTGCGCGTGCGCAAGAAAATCAGCGGCACGAACGAACGTCCCCGCCTCACCGTGTTCCGTTCTGCGAAGCATATCTACGCTCAGCTGATCGACGACGTCAAGGGCGTAACCCTGGCATCGGCATCGACGCTGGACAAAGAACTGGGCGAAGTAGGCAACGGCGGCAACGTCGAAGCGGCTCGCAAAGTCGGTCAACTGGTCGCAGAGCGCGCCAAGGCGAAAGGCTACGAGAACGTCGTATTCGATCGCGGCGGCTACCTGTACCACGGACGCATCCAAGCACTGGCGGACGCAGCTCGCGAAGCCGGTCTTCAGTTTTAAACAATCACGGAAACAAGGAGGGTAAACGACTTGCGTGTAGATCCGAATACGTTGGAACTGACTGAAAAAATGGTCCAGATCAACCGCGTTTCCAAAGTCGTCAAGGGCGGTCGCCGGTTCAGCTTCAGCGCACTCGTCGTTGTCGGCGACGGCAAGGGTTGGGTTGGCGCCGGGATCGGCAAAGCCGGCGAAGTGCCGGACGCCATCCGCAAAGGCATTGAAGACGCAAAGAAAAATCTGATTTACGTTCCGCTCGTTGGCAAGACGATTCCGCACGCCGTTACGGGTCAGTTCGGCGCCGGCAAAGTGTTGCTGAAACCGGCATCCGAAGGTACGGGCGTTATCGCGGGCGGTCCTGTCCGCGCCGTGCTGGAACTGGCTGGCGTCGGCGATATTTTGACGAAATCGCTGGGGTCCTCCAACTCGATTAACATGGTTAACGCGACGTTGGAAGGTCTTTCCCGACTGAAACGCGCCGAAGACGTGGCGAAGCTCCGCGGCAAAACCGTGGAAGAGCTGTTAGGTTAAGGAGGGGTAGAAGATGGCGAAGTTGCAAATCACCCTCAAGCGCAGTCTGATCGGCCGTCCGGAGAATCAGCGCCAAACGATCCAATCGCTGGGTCTGCGCAAAGTTAACTCCGTCGTTGTCAAAGAAGACAACGCGGCCATCCGCGGCATGGTGAACACGGTGAGCCACCTGATCACCGTCGAGGAAGTATAAAGTCATTACGCCAAGATAACGCATATCAATCAAGGAGGTGCGACGAACGATGAAATTGCATGAACTGTCTCCTGCAGAAGGATCCAAGTTCAGCCGCAAACGCGTCGGTCGCGGCATCGGTAGCGGCATGGGCAAAACGTCCACCCGCGGTCACAAAGGGCAAAACGCCCGTTCCGGCGGCGGCGTCCGTCCGGGATTCGAAGGTGGCCAAAACCCGTTGTACCGCCGACTTCCGAAGCGTGGCTTCAACAACGACCGCTTTGCGACTGAATTCGCGATCGTGAACCTGGACCAACTGAACGGCTTTGCGGCCGGCACGGAAGTAACGCCTGAGCTGCTGCTCGCTCAAGGGATCGTCAAGAATCCGAAAGACGGCATCAAGATTTTGGCAGGCGGCGAGCTGACGGTAGCCCTGACCGTCAAAGCTCACAAGTTCTCCAAATCCGCAGCAGAAAAAATCCAGGCCGCCGGCGGTAACTCCGAGGTGATCTAATGTTTGCGACCGTAACCAACATTTGGAAAGTTGAGGACCTTCGCAAGAGGATCCTGTTCACCCTTTTCATTCTGCTCGTTTACCGCGTCGGTTCGTTCATCCCGGTGCCCAACATCGACAAGAGCGCATTGGAAGCGGCGAACACTCAAGGCAATGAATTGTTCGGCCTGCTCAACACGTTCTCCGGCGGCGCTTTGTTCCACTTCTCGATCTTCGCGCTCGGGATCATGCCGTACATCACGGCATCGATCATCGTGCAGCTGCTCTCCATGGACGTCATTCCGAAGTTTGCGGAGTGGGCGAAGGAAGGCGAGAACGGCAAGCGCAAGCTGGCGCAAATCACCCGGTACGGCACGATCATCCTCGGCGTGATCCAAGCATTTGCGACCGCGATCGGCTTCAACCGCCTGTACGGCGCGCAAATGGTGATCGACCCTACCCCTGCCACCTACATCATGATTGCGATCGTGTTGACGGCCGGTACGGCTTTCCTTATGTGGCTCGGTGAGCAGATCAACGAGAAGGGGATCGGCAACGGCATTTCCATCCTGATGTTTGCGGCGATCGTTTCTCGGATCCCGACTTACATTCAGGAGATTTACCAAGATCAGTTCGTGAATGGAGATCAAGTCTTCTGGGCGGTCCTGAAGATGGTCATCATCCTGGTGGCGATCCTCGCGATCATCGTAGGCGTCATCTTCATTCAGCAAGGCGTGCGGAAGATTCCGGTCCAATACGCAAAGCGCGTAGTCGGACAAAAGATGTACGGAGGCCAGTCGACGCACATTCCGCTCAAGGTTAATGGCGCCGGCGTCATCCCGGTCATCTTCGCTTCCTCGCTCCTCATGTTCCCGATCACGATCGCCCAGTTCTGGGCAGGTTACACTTGGGCGAACTGGATCATCACCCACCTGTACTACGACAAGCCGCTCGGCATGGTGTTCTACATCCTGCTGATCGTCGGGTTCACGTTCTTCTACACGTTCGTTCAGTTCAACCCGCAGCAGCTTGCGGACAACATGAAGAAGAACGGCGGCTACATCCCGGGCATCCGCCCAGGCAAGCCGACGGCAGGTTACCTGATGAAGGTCATCACCCGCATCACCCTGGCCGGGGCGCTCTTCCTGGCTGTCATCTCGATTATTCCGGTCATCTTCGGCTCGGCCTTCGGGCTGCCGAAGTCGGTACAGCTCGGCGGTACGTCGCTGCTGATCGTCATCGGCGTCGCGCTGGAGACGATGAAGCAAATCGAGAGCAACCTGATCAAGCGCCACTACAAAGGGTTCATCAATAAGTAAGAGCAAGTAAACTGAGGTACATGCAGGAGGAACGGCAATGAACATCCTGTTTATGGGTCCTCCTGGCGCCGGCAAAGGCACGCAGGCGGAGCGGATCGTCGCCGAGTTCGGCGTTCCGCATATCTCGACCGGCGACGCATTCCGTCTGGCGATGAAGGAAGGCACCGCGCTTGGCGTCAAAGCCAAGGAGTACGTGGATCAAGGCCTCCTCGTTCCTGACGAAGTGACGAACGGCATCGTACGCGACCGGCTGTCTCTGTCTGACTGCGAAAAGGGCTTTCTGCTCGACGGGTTCCCCCGGACGCTGGCTCAAGCCGAGGCGCTGGACGAGATGCTGGCCGACATGGGGCGCAAGATCGATCACGTCATCAACCTGAAGGTGGACCGCAGCTTCCTGTTGGCTCGCCTGACGGGCCGGCGGATCTGCAAGTCTTGCGGCTCCACCTATCATGTCATCTTCAACCCGCCGAAGCAGGAAGGCGTCTGCGACAAATGCGGCGGCGAGCTGTACCAGCGGTCCGACGACACGGAAGAGAAGGTCGGAACCCGTCTTGACGAGTACATCAGCAAGACGGCACCGCTGCTTGCGTATTACGGCGACAAAGGACTGCTCCGAGAAGTGGACGGGGAGAAGGACATCGACGCGGTTACGGCCGACATCGCCTCCCTCCTGAGAGGGTAACCGGCCATGATCGTATGTAAGTCCGAATCGGAACTGAAATTGATGCGGGAAGCTGGTCGGATCGTGGCAGAGACGCACCGCCTGATGAAGCAGGCCGTGCGGCCCGGCGTTACGACCGCCGAATTGGATCGGATCGCCGACGAGTATATCCGAAGCCAAGATGCCGTTCCCTCGTTCAAAGGCTACAACGGTTTTCCGGCCAGCATCTGCGCTTCCGTCAACGAGGAGCTCGTACACGGGTTCCCCGGACCGCGGAAGCTCGTTGAGGGCGATATCATCAGCATCGACATCGGCGCGCAGTACAAAGGCTACCACGGCGATTCGGCGTGGACCTACGGAGTCGGCAGCATCTCGGAGGAGGCCCAACGTCTCCTGGACGTCACGGAAGCTTCGCTCTACGCGGGGCTGGCGCTCGTCAAGCCGGATGTCCGCCTGTTCACCGTATCGCACGCCATCCAGAAAGTGATCGAAGACGCGGGCATGCATGTCGTGCGCGAGTATGTCGGACACGGCGTCGGGCAAGAACTGCATGAAGAACCGCAAATTCCGAACTACGGCGTGCCCGACCGCGGGCCGCGGCTCAAGCCGGGCATGGTGCTCGCGATCGAGCCGATGGTCAACCTCGGCAGCCGCTACGTTCGGACGCTCTCCGACAACTGGACGGTCGTCACCGTGGACGGCTCGCTGTGCGCGCACTTTGAGCATACCATCGCCGTAACCGAAGACGGGTACGAGATTCTGACCCGGACGGGCGAATAGGAGATGGCGATGGCGGACTCGTCAAAGCTGTCTCCTGGAGAACTCGTGAGAAGCCGGCGTGGCAAGGACGAAGGGCAGATCGCCGTGGTGATCGCCCTCGCAGACGAGCGATTCGCGCTCGTGGCCGACGGCGACAAACGCCGGTTCGATCGGCCCAAACGCAAAAACGTGCTGCATCTCGAACCGCTCGGGATCGTGAACGATGAAGTCGCGAACAGTCTTCGCGATACCGGACGCGTCACGAACGGCAAACTCCGGTTTGCGGTTCAAAGCGTCCAGCGACGGCTCGAAGCGCATGCTGAAGAGAAAGGAGAATGACGGTGGCCAAAGAGGACGTTATCGAAGTGGAAGGCGTAGTCATCGAGCCGCTACCGAACGCGATGTTCCGGGTGAAGCTCGAGAACGGACACGAAATTCTGGCGCACGTCTCCGGCAAGCTGCGGATGCACTTCATCCGGATCCTGACGGGTGACAAAGTCGTGATTCAGCTGTCGCCATATGATCTGACGCGAGGCCGTATCACTTACCGCAAATAGTTCTTCCGGTCAACCGAACCACACGTAACGGTCGGCACCTCCGCGCGTCCCCCGGGCGCGAGGCGGACAGCCGCACTTAAGGAGGCGTAATACCATGAAGGTGAGACCATCGGTCAAACCGATTTGCGAAAAATGCAAAGTCATTCGCCGCAAAGGTAACGTAATGGTTATCTGCGAAAATCCGAAGCACAAACAAAAACAAGGCTAAGAGGAGGTGCTCCTGACACATGGCACGTATTAGTGGTGTTGACCTTCCCCGCGACAAGCGCGTGGAAATCGCCCTGACGTACATCTTCGGGATCGGCAAAGCGACGTCCCAGAAGCTGCTCGCTACGGCTGCTATCAACCCCGACACCCGCGTCCGCGATCTGACCGAAGACGAGCTTGCTCGCCTGCGCGATGCGATCGACAAGACGCAAAAGGTCGAGGGCGATCTTCGTCGCGAAATCGCGTTGAACATCAAGCGCCTGATCGAGATCGGCTGCTATCGCGGTGTTCGCCATCGTCGCGGCCTGCCGGTTCGCGGCCAACGCACGAAGACCAATGCGCGCACGCGCAAAGGCCCGCGTCGCACGGTAGCTAACAAGAAGAAGTAATAAGGGGGGATAACTAGCATGGCACAAAAAGGCAAAAAGGTCGTTCGTACCAAGCGTCGTGACCGGAAGAATATCGAGTCGGGCGTGGCACACGTTCGCTCGACGTTCAACAACACGATCGTGACGATTACGGATCCGCACGGCAACGCCGTCTCCTGGGCCAGCTCCGGCAACATGGGCTTCAAAGGCTCGCGTAAAAGCACGCCGTACGCCGCGCAAATGGCAGCCGAAACGGCAGCCCGCGCAGCGATGGAGCATGGCATGCGCGCCGTCGAAGTCATGGTTAAAGGCCCTGGCGCAGGTCGCGAAGCCGCGATCCGTTCCTTGCAAGCCGCTGGCCTCGAAGTCAGCATGATCAAAGACGTTACGCCGATTCCGCACAACGGCTGCCGTCCTCCGAAACGTCGCCGCGTATAATACGCGCCCCAATGTGGTATCAAACAAAAACAACTTGTGAATAATGGTTGTAATGGTTAGGCATACTACATGGTTTACCCTTTTCGGTTATACTGGAAGAGCGGAGAATCGATGACCAGACGAACTTGAGGGTAGACAAACGGCAACGTCAGCGACGTAGCGACGTTTTGAAGGAGGGTTATGGTTGTGATTGTGATCGAGAAGCCGAAAATTGAGTCGGTGGAGATACAGGAAGACAAGAGGTACGGCCGCTTTGTCGTCGAGCCGCTGGAACGCGGCTATGGCATGACGCTCGGCAACTCTTTACGCCGCATCTTGCTGTCGTCCTTGCCGGGCGCGGCCGTCATTTCGGTCCAGATTGATGGCGTGCTTCATGAGTTCTCCACCATTCCGGGCGTCATGGAGGATGTCACGGAGATCATCCTCAACTTGAAGCGCCTTTCGCTCAAGATTCATTCGGACGAGGAGAAAGTGCTCGAGATCGATGCTGAGGGCGAAGGCGTCGTGACGGCCGGTGACATCAGAGCGGACAGCGACGTGGAAATCCTGAATCCGGATTTGCACATCGCGACCCTGGCTTCCGGTGCGCGCCTTCACATGCGCATCTTTGCCAGACAGGGACGGGGTTACGTCCCGGCGGATCGCAACAAGAAGGAAGATCAGCCGATCGGAGTCATTCCCATCGATTCGATCTACACGCCGATTACCCGCGTCAACTATAAAGTCGAAAACACCCGTGTCGGCCAAGTTACCAACTACGATAAGCTCACGCTCGAAGTATGGACGGACGGCAGTATTCGACCGGAAGAAGCGGTCAGTTTGGGCGCCAAGATCCTTACGGATCACTTGTCGCTGTTCGTCGGACTCACAGACGAAGCCAAGGATACCGAGACGATGAAGGAGAAGGAAGAGGACAAGAAGGAGAAAGTGCTCGAGATGACCATCGAAGAGCTCGATCTCTCGGTCCGTTCCTACAACTGCCTGAAGCGCGCCGGTATCAACACCGTTCAAGAGCTGATCACCAAAACCGAAGAAGACATGATGAAGGTCCGCAACCTGGGCCGCAAGTCTTTGGAGGAAGTGCAAGAGAAGCTTGAAGAGCTTGGGCTCGGCCTTCGTTTCGAAGAGTAACGCAGCCTACACAAAGCATCAAGCGATAAGGGAGGGAAAAACAGATGGCTTACCAAAAACTGAGTCGTGACTCCAGCTCCCGGAAGGCGCTCTTCCGCGACCTGGTCACCGACCTGTTCCTTTACGAACGTATCCAAACGACGGAAGCGAAAGCCAAGGAAGTTCGCTCCATCGCCGAGAAGCTGATCACGCTCGCCAAGCGCGGTGATCTGCATGCTCGTCGTCAGGTAGCGGCTTTCGTGCGTCGGGAGAGCCTGAACGGTGAACAAGATGCCATCCAGAAATTGTTCTCCGATCTCGCGCCGCGTTACGCGGAGCGTCCGGGCGGCTACACCCGCATCCTGAAGCTGGGGCCGCGCCGCGGAGATTCTGCTCCGATGGTGTACCTCGAGCTCGTAGACCGCGCGTAAGCACGGAGCAAAAAAGGATGGACCGAATCCTCATTCGGATCATCCTTTTTTTGTGCGGAGACGCCGCGACGGACGATCGGGAGGGGGATAGCGGTGCGAAACATTGCCCTGCTAGTGAGCTACGACGGAGCCGCCTACTACGGCTATCAGAGCCAGCCCGGCGGCAATACGGTACAGAACAAGCTGGAGGAGGCCATCTTCAAGCTGAGCGGAGAGGAAGTGCGGCTCACCGGCTCCGGCCGGACGGATGCGGGCGTTCACGCCCAAGGCCAGGTCGTCAACTTCTGCTCGTCCTCGAGCATTCCGGCGGAGCGCTGGGCGCTGGCGCTGAACTCGCGGCTGCCGGACGACATCGTCGTGCTGGCGGCGGCCGAGGTCCCCGAGGCGTTCCACGCGCGCCGGAGCGCCGTCCGCAAGACGTACCGGTACGCTTTCAACACGTTCCGCTTCCCGGACGTTTTTGCTCGGACGCGTATGTTCCACCACCCGGCGCCGCTGCAGTTCGGCGCGATGCGGGAAGGGCTGACGCATCTCCTCGGCCGGCACGACTTTTCCTCCTTCACTTCGCCGCTGTCCACCAAGCCGCATCACGTCCGGACGCTATACGAAGCCTCGCTTACGCTGGAGCGGATCGGTCCCGGCGGAGAAGCATCAGGCCGCGGCGTGGGCTACCTCACCGTGACCGGCAACGGGTTTCTCTACAATATGGTGCGCATCATCGCGGGAACGATCTTCCAGGTCGGCGAAGGCAAACGCCCGCCGTCCGCGATGGCCGATATTTTGGCGGCCAAAGACCGCGCCAAGGCCGGACCGACGGCCGTTCCGCACGCGCTGACGCTCTGGGAGGTCGAGTACGGACCGGAGTGGGGACTCGATTGGCGCTCGCCTTATCTTTAATGCGGTTTGCGGCGATTTTTCGCTTGCGGAGCTGGGCGTTATCATGTACAATAATCATTGTGCTTTCTTCATGGCTACCCACGGCCCCGACTGGAGAGAGCCGCAAAATGGCACGCACGGCAGGTTTGTCTACCCGAAGACGGCATACCGGACGCTGCGACGCCGAACCGCAACACCCGACCTTAACAACGAATGAACGACAACCCATATGTCAGCGCGACATACAACGGATAAGCATTTTTGAAGGAGGAAGTAACATGCGTACAACTTACATGGCGAAGCCGAACGAAGTCGAGCGCAAGTGGTACGTCATCGACGCCGAAGGCAAAACGCTCGGCCGTCTGGCTACCGAAGCGGCTGCCCTGATCCGCGGCAAGCACAAGCCGGAATTCACTCCGCATGTCGACACCGGCGATTTCGTCGTCGTTATCAATGCTGAGAAGATCCACCTCACCGGCAAGAAGCTGCAGCAAAAGAAATACTACACGCACTCCCACTATCCGGGCGGTCTGAAAACGACGACGGCTGGCGAAATGATCCAAAAGAAGCCTGCCCGTCTGATCGAACTGGCCGTATACGGCATGCTTCCGAAGAACAAGCTGGGCCACCAGCTCCAAACGAAGCTCAAAGTCTATGCCGGCTCGGAGCACCCGCATCAAGCACAACAACCTGAAGTTTACGAACTTCGCGGTTAATCGAGAGGGAGGACCTACCAATGGCTCAAGTGCAATATATTGGAACAGGCCGACGGAAACATTCGGTAGCGCGCGTTCGTCTCGTGCCGGGTGAAGGCCGCATCGTCATCAACAAACGCGACATCAACGAATACTTCGGTCTGGAGACGCTCAAGCTGATCGTCAAGCAACCGCTGAACCTGACCGAGACGGCCGGCAAATACGACATCGTCGTATTGGCACACGGCGGCGGTATGTCCGGCCAAGCCGGCGCAATCCGCCACGGCATTTCCCGGGCGCTGCTGAAGGCAGATCCGGAGCTGCGTTCGCCTCTGAAGAAAGCCGGTTTCCTGACGCGCGACCCGCGCATGAAGGAACGTAAGAAGTACGGCCTCAAAGCGGCTCGCCGCGCGCCTCAATTCTCCAAACGCTAATTCGTTTCATACAAGCCTTCCCGCTGTCGCTCAGACGGTCCGGGAAGGCTTTTTGCATCTGTTTGGGGGACTTTATTTTATTTTGGATAAAAGTTTGTGTTACTATGTTGAATAATCCGATCAGAAAGCGTACAATTAATGAACCAAGTAAAAACGGCTTTGCCGTCTACCCGGACGGCGACACGTTTTTATCGTAGGCGGATCAGCGAAGGATAGGCCATGCTTATCCTTTCTGATTCGTGAACAAAACGATCATGGTACATTGAACTTGTCACGAGGGGTGTAGACGGATGAATTTGTTGGAAAAAGAAGCGCTCATCCGCGAAAAAGCGGAGGAATTCGAGCAGGCTTCTCCCGAGACGGTAATCCGCTGGGCGGTGGAGACGTTCCCGAAGATCACGTTCGCCTGCAGCTTCGGCGCGGAGGACGTGGTGCTGGTCGACATGCTGCAGAAGATCAGCCCGAAGACGGATATTTTCTATCTGGACACGGACTTCCACTTCAAAGAGACGTACGAGACGCGCGACCGCATGGTTGAGCGGTACGGCCTTAAATTCGTCCGCGTCAGCCCACTGTTGACGCCGGAAGCGCAAGCCGCCGAATACGGCGACGAGCTGTGGAAGCGCGACGCCAACGCATGCTGCAACATCCGCAAAGTCGAGCCCCTCACGCGCATTCTCGGCCAATACGACGCTTGGATCACGGGCATTCGGCGGGACCAGGCGCCTACCCGCGCCAATGCGAAGAAGGTCGAGTACGACGTCAAGTTCGGTCTGGTCAAATTCAATCCGATCGCGTCCTGGACTTCGGAAGACGTGTGGAATTATATTCGCGAGAACAACGTCATCTACAATCCGCTGCACGATCAGAACTATCCGTCCATCGGGTGCGAGTACTGCACGCGCAAGGTCATGCCGGGCGAAGACCCGCGCGCTGGACGTTGGGCCGGTCAAGAGAAGACCGAATGCGGTCTGCATAAATAAGCCGGCAGGCGGATAATCGGAGAGGAGAAAGGCACATCCATGAGCGCAATTCAACCGCACGGCGGAACGTTGATTAACCGGATCGCATCAGGCGCAGAGCGTGATTCGCTGCTGGCGGAGGCGAAGAGCCTGACGGCGATCGCCGTGAACAACTGGACGATCTCGGACCTCGATCTGATCGGCGTCGGCGCTTTCAGCCCGCTGACCGGATTCCTGAACGAAGCGGACTACAAATCGGTCGTCGACACGATGCGGCTCGCGAACGGGACGGTATGGAGCATCCCGATTACGCTGGCTGTGACGGACGAACAGGCCTCCAGGCTGTCCGTCGGACAGCGCGCCGCCCTCGTCGGCGAAACGGACGGCGTCGTCTACGGCATCATCGATATCGATAGTCTATACAAGGTTGACAAGAAACATGAGGCCGTACAGGTATTCAAAACCGACGACCTCGAACACCCCGGCGTCGTCAAGCTGTTCGAGCGTCCGGACACGTACGTCGGCGGCGCGGTCAAGGTGCTGAACCGGCCGCAGCCGGAGAAGTTCAACGAATACTACTTTGACCCGGCGGAGACGCGCCGCATCTTCGCGGAGAAGGGCTGGCGCACGATCGTCGGCTTCCAGACCCGAAATCCGGTGCACCGCGCACACGAGTACATTCAGAAATGCGCGATGGAGATTGTAGACGCGCTGTTCCTGAACCCGCTCGTCGGCGAGACCAAGTCCGACGACGTGCCGGCGAACGTGCGGATGAAGTCGTATCTGGCGCTGCTGGAGAACTACTATCCGGCGGACCGCGTCTTCCTCGGCGTCTTCCCGGCGGCGATGCGCTACGCGGGGCCGCGCGAGGCGATCTTCCACGCCATGGTCCGCAAAAATTACGGCTGCACGCACTTCATCGTCGGCCGCGACCATGCGGGCGTCGGCGATTACTACGGCACGTACGAAGCGCAGGATTTGCTCAAGAGCTTCAAACCCGAAGAACTCGGCATTACGCCGCTCTACTTTGAGCATAGCTTCTTCTGCACCAAGTGCGGCAATATGGCTTCGAGCAAGACGTGCCCGCACGGCAAGGAAGACCATCTGACGCTGTCGGGAACGAAGGTTCGCGCGCTGCTGCGCGAGGGTACCTGCCCGCCGCCGGAGTTCTCCCGTCCGGAAGTGGCCAAGATCCTGATCGAAGGCATGGCCGAGTCCGCCAGGGAGCAGTTGGTTTAAAGGCAAGTCCGGATCCGAGGTATATTTGTCCACCCTGTCCCATAGGATGATGTAGCGAACATCGTCGGGGGCGGGGTGGGCTTATTTATGGGCAAAATCGAACAAGATCAAGGCGGGCGGACGCGATACACGCCGCCGCGCCGGCGCGTCGTCGTCTGGATGACCCGCAAGGGCGTCTTTCGGCTCGCGGCGATCGCGGGACTGCTGGCGCTCGTCAGCTATTTGCTCTATGCGGAGATTCCGACGACCGAGACGGGAGGGACGTACCTGTCCACGCCGCTAGCGGGCAAAGTAATCGCGCTGGACGCGGGGCACGGCGGGGTGGACGGCGGGGCCGTCAGCCGCGACGGCGTCATCGAGAAGGACATCAATATGGCGATCGTCCTGTATCTGCGCGATTATCTGCAGCAGGCCGGGGCGCTCGTCGTCCTGACCCGCGAGGGGGATCACGATCTGGCGGCGCCCGATCGGAAGGGCTATGCCAAGCGCAAGACGGAGGATTTGCTGAATCGCGCGTCGACGATTCAGCGCAAAAAGGCCGACTTCGCCGTGACGGTCCATATGAATAGCGTCCCGTCGCCCAAGTGGTCGGGGGCGCAGACGTTCTACTACGACGGCAACCCAGACAGCGGCCGCTTGGCCACGCTCATTCAGAACGAGATCCGGGAGTCGCTCGCGAACACGAGCCGCGTCGCGTTGACGAAGGACAACGTGTATCTGCTGAAGACGCTGCCGATGCCTTCCGCCCTCGTGGAGGTCGGGTTTCTGTCGCATCCGGAGGAGGCGAAGCTGCTCGCGGGGGAGGACTATCAGAAAAAGGTCGCCGCAGCGCTGTATCGAGGGATTCTCAAATACAGCGCGGGAGAAGGGAAGACGAAGCCCGGGAAGCCGTCCGGCTCGCCTTCTCCGTCGGTCTCGTCCGCCGCAAAGTAAACGGGACATAGCGGGCTGTGGTATAATAGACAGATAAGAACCGCGGAAATGGGGGGATGAACACTTCATGATAGCAAGAGAAGACGTGATCGAGGCGCTTCGGTCGGTCCAAGAGCCGACTTTGAAGCGCCCGTTGGCAGATCTGGGTTGGATTCGGGATGTCGTGGTCCGCGAGACGGGCGTGTCCCTGACGGTCGTCCTGCATCCCGACAGCCTTTCGCAATCGGCGGAGCTCGAGCAGGCAATCGGGGAGAAGCTCGAGCGCCTGCAGATCGGCGGCAAGCCGCATCTGCGTTTTCGCGCGCGGACGGAGCACGAAGCCGAGGCGCTCGCGAAGCAGCAGCCGCCCGGGGGCGGCGCGGAAGCCTCGAAGGCGCCGCAGCAGCAGCCGGTGCGGGGGCACGGCGCGGGACTCGAACATACGCCGCTGCTGCATCCGGACAGCAAAACCGAATTCATCGCCATCGCCAGCGGCAAGGGCGGGGTGGGCAAATCCACCGTCACCGTCAACCTTGCGGCTGCGCTCGCGAGAGCCGGCAAGCGCGTCGGCTTGATGGACTGCGACATCTACGGGTTCAGCGTGCCGGATATGATGGGCATCGAAGAGCGCCCGGAGCAGGTGGGCGACAAGATCAAGCCAATCGAGCGCTTCGGGGTGAAGGTCATCTCGATGGGTTTTTTCGTCGAGGACAACAGTCCGATCGTCTGGCGGGGGCCGATGCTTGGGAAGATGCTGCGCAACTTCTTCGCGGAGATCGACTGGGGCGAGCTCGACTACCTGCTGCTCGACCTGCCGCCGGGAACGGGCGACGTTGCGCTCGACGTCCATCAAATCATCCCTCAGAGCAAGGAGATCATCGTGACGACTCCGCACGCGACCGCGGCGTTCGTCGCCGCCCGCGCCGGCTCGATGGCCATCAAGACGAACCACGAGATCATCGGCGTCGTCGAAAACATGGCGTACTACGAGTGCGGCTCCTGCGGCAAGCGGGACTATGTCTTCGGGCGTGGAGGAGGCGGCAAGCTGGCCGAGACGCTCCATACGGAGCTGCTCGCCCAGTTCCCGCTCGGCACGCCGGACAATCATCCGTCGGAGCCGGATTTCTCGCAGTCCGTCTACAAGGCGGACACGCCGATCGGCCGCGAGTACGCGGCGCTGGCCGACCAAGTCATTACGCGCTGCGGCCGCTGAAGCGCCGTAAAGCCCAAACAACCGCAGGACCCGCTCAGAGCGGGTTCCTGCGGTTGTTTCTTTTTTGCATTCATCGAGAGAACTTAACCGTTGCCGCCGCCACCGCCGGCGTTTTCGTTGCCGCCGCCTTCCTGCTGGCTGCTGTCTCCGCCCTGGCCGCCGCCTCCGCCTCCGCCGCCCTCGCCTCCGCCGCCTTTGCCTTGCTCGGACGGCTTGGTTTTATTGGGATTCAATTCTTCCTTTACGACGTCCTGGAGGATTTTCATCAGCTCGAGCTTGAACAACGGGCTTTGAACGGCCTCCTGGACCGCGCTCATCATCTGCTTGCGATATTCCGGCATTTTCGTCGATTCAAGAATGACTTGCTTCATTTCCGATGATTTGAAGACGCTGACGAGTTCTTGCTGGTAGGTGGGGTCCTTGAGCAGATCTTTGTGAATCTGCTTATTGTCCTTGCTAACCGCTTTGGCGAACTCGCCAGCGAACTTCGTATCCGTCATGATTTGCTCGAGCACCTTGGCGTAATTGGAGGAGGTGAGGACGTCCTTGACGGCCGTTCGAACCTGCTCCTGATCCGAGGGAGTCAGCGACTGCATATGAAGGCTGCTCGTCCCGTACTTTTGCGTCTGGGCTTTTTCGAGCGCTTCTTGGGCCTCTTGGGACCCGAGAATGTCGACCACCATCGATTTCACGTCTTTATAGCTCAATTGTTCGCCGCCGCCGCCGCTCGACTCGGCTCCGCAGGAGCTGAGGAAAGCCGTGGCGGCCATAAGGGCGCATGCCAGCGACATACGCAATCGCATACCGGACCTTCTCCCTTCCGTGGGGATTCTGGTCGTAGTATGCGACTTCGGCGCGTCGAATATAAGGGGGGCGTTCATGGCTTTTTGTGTTGAACGTGGTAAAATGAATCTGAACTGACAGGGGAGGGTATTCACTTGAATTTGCGCAAATGGATGACGCTGTTCGGAACGACGATTTTGATTGGAGCCGCGGCTTCTTTGGTGACCGGCGCCATCATGCAGCTCTGCGATCCGACGTTTCGGGACGTGGACGCGAACGGCTGGCTGTTCAACCTGTTTATGATGGCGCTGGCGGGGCTTTCGTTCGGCGCTTTTGCCCATATGGGTTTTTTCGCATATCTCATGCTTAACTACATCGCGCGCAGCATCTTCAAAAGACCGTATTTGTGGGTTGCGCTGCAGGGCTTCGTCGCGGCATTCGTGCTCGTCGAGATCGCCTATTGGACCTATGACAGCAAGTTCCCGGCCATGACCTTCTGGATTGTGCCGCTGCTGCTCCTGATCGTGTCCCTGGGAGTGGCGTGGCTCAAGGTGTCGCAGACGACGGCCGGGGCGTGGATCCCGACTTTGTTCTATATGATTGCGGTGACGACGGTCGAGGCCGTTCCCGGCTTCCAATCCGAGGGCAAGTGGACGGCGCTGGTCTTTACGATCGTGCCCGTCTTTATCTGCAATGCTTATCAAATTATGCGGCTGCATCGCATCCTGGGATCATCGCGCGCCTCGGAAGCGACCACGATCAACGCGGGTTGATCGGGCTTAGCCGATGGAGAGCGGGCCGGCCATTCGGTTCCAGGCGGACTTGTCTTGGACGGGCGCGCCCTTCGTCTCGGTTTGGCTCAGAAGCTGGGAGACCGTGACGAACTCATAGCCCTGCGCCCGCAGCTGATCGATGATCGTCGGGAGCGCTTCGTGCGTTTGCTTGCAGGAGTCGCTGGCGTGCAGGAGCACGATGTCGCCGGGATGCGCCTTCGTCACGACGCGGTCCACGATGTTAGAGACCCCCGGATTTTTCCAGTCGAGCGAGTCGGTATCCCATTGGATGACCTTGTAGTTGAGATCCTCCGCGATGGCGAGCACCCGCTTGTCGAAGTCGCCGTTCGGCAGCCGGATCAAGTTCGGGCTTTTGCCGGTCATTTCGGAGAGGATGCCGTGCGCCGCGTTAATCTGGGTGCGAATCTCGTCGTCGTTCAGCTGGCTGTAGTTTTCGTGCTTGTGTCCGTGGCTGCCGATCTCGAAGCCGGCGTCTACGATTTTCTGGACCAGGTCGGGGTGCGTCTTGCTCCAGGGCGAAGACAGGAAGAACGTCGCGTTCGTAACTCCTTTGTTTCTCAAGATGTCGACGATCGGTTCCGCCCGTTTGTCCCCCCAGCTGATGTCGAACGTCAGGGCGATTACTTTGCGTTCCGTAGGGACGTTGTAGACGGCCGCGGGAGGATGGGGAGCGAACACGCTGATATTGTCTTTTTCGGCCCATACGACACCTGCGGAGAGCAGGACGGCCAACGTGAGAAAAAAAACGCGCTTGATCCGTCTGCCATTCCATACGAAGAAATAGTTCATCGATGAAGCGGCTCCTTTCAGGGGGATTGTTCAGCCTGACGGCTTGTCTCCGAAGCGCGGCTTGTCTTGTCGGACGGCTCGTCTTAAGAACCTCCGATAAAAAACGTGCCGCCTTTCTTCCGAGAAGACCGCGAAGCCGTTTTTAACTTGCTATCAATGTATGCTTGACCCTGTACAAGTTATTCGCTCACTTAGGAGGAGATCCGGATTGTTCTCGAGACAGGCGTTGAAGACGACTTGGGCGGAGACGCGGCCTTATGTCGTCTTTGCGGTTATTCTATTTTTTGCGGGCGTCGTGGCGGGCGGAGCCTCGCACGGTTCGATGGGTTGGCTAGATTCGCAGATTGCAGCTTTGCAGAACCTCGCCGATCAGGCCAGCGCTTCGAGCCATCCGCGAATCGCCTTTTTCAAGACGATTCTGCTCAACAATGTGTATAAGAGCGTCTTGAGCCTATATCTCGGTCTCGCGGCGGCGATTATGCCGATCATCATGCTGGTTTTGAACGGCGTCATTCTGGGTTATTTGTTCGGACTCGCGGCGGATGGAGGCGCGAATGTCTGGCTGTTATTCGTCAAAGGTATTCTGCCGCACGGCATCTTCGAGCTGCCGGCGATCTTCCTGGCGTGCGGATACGGAATCCGCCTCGGCGTCCAGGTAGTGCGAGGCATCGGAAGGGCGCTTTTCGGCCGGGCCGATCCCTGGGCGAACGTCGCACGCATGCTCAAGATGTCGGTCCCCGTCGTCCTGTTTATCGCCGTTCTCCTGCTGGTCGCGGCGCTATTGGAGAGCACGCTGACCTACCAACTCGTCCAACCGTAAAAGTCGTCCTCGCCATCGTGTCATAATCCTGGCCGAAATGGTGCATAACAGTAAAACGCGTAAACGCGTCGGAGCGGATCGCCGCTCCGAACTTGCTGCGATGCGATCATACGGGAGGCCGACGGACGCGTATGCTAGGGATGATGTTCACGGACAAAGAATGCAAAGAGCTGGATTACATGCTCCGCAAAGAGTTGGACGAGATGCTGCTGGACATGGGGGATCGCCGGCTGGACGGTCCTGTGAAAGAAGCGATCACCAAGCGGTACAAGGTCGTATTTCGCATGTATGCCCGGATCGCGCCGCCTAGGGAGCTGTCCCGATACGCAACGGGACTGCGCCAGCAGCACTGACGAACTTTTTCGATGAATTCCGGAAAAGTGCTTGACTATAGGCTATCGCTGTGATAAATTATCAATCGCCCCTCTTGAAGCGGGCAACGCGATAAGGCTCGCAAGCAAGACGGTATATAAGGCATGAAAAAAAATACCTCTTGCAACGGCCTAGCGCACTATGATATATTATTCAAGTCGCCGCTGCGAGGCCAGCAAGAACGAGGCCGAGCGCGAAGACAGGATTGCTCCTTGAAAACTGAACATCGAGCGTAAGCTTACAACGGACCCTGTCGCC
>NZ_JAJFOW010000417.1 GCF_020731285.1 Cohnella baijiui | reverse complement strand
CACCCTTCTCTTTAGCCAGTTCAAGGGAGGCGCGAATGGTTAAGAAATTAATTCGCTCATACAGACGGTCATTATACTGCACTGCCTCTTCGCTCTCCCACTTGATTCCTTCAAGCGCAAGCAGATGATGCAGGCCAAACGTACCCAGGCCAATCGCACGGTAGCGCTTGTTCGTAGCCTGCGCCTGCAGCACGTCAATGCGGTTGATATCAATTACGTTATCG
>NZ_JAJFOW010000416.1 GCF_020731285.1 Cohnella baijiui | reverse complement strand
AGGGACGATGCACATTGACAGTTACAGTAGAATCAAATATTATCAATATCAATAACGATAATATTAAAGGAGTGGTTTCATCATGATTATTGTAACGACAGAGAACATTGCCAACCATCGCATTGTAGAAATCAAAGGCCCTGCTTTTGGTTTGACCGTTCGGGCAAGAGGACTTGGCAAGGATATTACTGCTGCATTGAAAGGGCTGGTTGGCGGAGAAGGCA
>NZ_JAJFOW010000415.1 GCF_020731285.1 Cohnella baijiui | reverse complement strand
ACTCATCTGGTTTGCTCATTGCCCCTTCTCCCTCTGTAAAGAAGTGATTGAGCTTTGGATAGAGCTTGTATGTCACATCGCTGCGATGTGCTAACGTTTCTTTCCATGTTTTGAATTCAGGATCAGCCATTACCTGATAATCGCGCTCTCCTTGCAGGATAAGAAGCGGTGTGGTCTGGTTTTTGGCGTCATCTGCTGCCTTAATGCTGCGGATTGAATCCCAG
>NZ_JAJFOW010000414.1 GCF_020731285.1 Cohnella baijiui | reverse complement strand
ATCCCTGCCAGCGGAGCATAGCCTCCTGATACCCCCTTACCAAACGTTAAAATATCCGGCTCAATCCCAAATTGTTCAATAGCAAAGTCTGTGCCCGCTCTTCCGAAGCCTGTCATCACCTCATCAATAACCAACACGATGTCATATTTATCGCAGATGTGTCGCACGCGTATAAAATAGTCATCAGGCGGAACAACTGCCCCTTGCTGGCTCCCTACAATCGG
>NZ_JAJFOW010000413.1 GCF_020731285.1 Cohnella baijiui | reverse complement strand
ACGAAGGTGTAAAAGGCAGCATTGCAACAAACGCAGAAAGCTCCTTTTTTATGTCGGTGCTGGTACATGTCATGCCAGTCGGGAGTATTTTCGTTAATTTTTCTCCCTTATATTCTGCTAGCCTCAACATTTTTGTGCCGCCAATGTCTACCCCAATCGCTTTGTCCATAATACTCTTCCCCCCTCCTCTAAATACCTCATCACACACGTAATTACGGCAGGGC
>NZ_JAJFOW010000412.1 GCF_020731285.1 Cohnella baijiui | reverse complement strand
GTGGTAGCACATACGAGAGTCCCTGATCTTTATGCAGATATTCTGCAAAAAAATAAGGTCATCGAAGAAAATGCCGTACAGGAAATGAAAACATTAATCCATGACCAGCTAAAAGAAGCGTATGAAAAAGCAAAAAATATCCAAGAACAGCATAAAGTATCAGCAAATATCCAGATGGAGGATGCCAATGCCGATACACGTGTTGCGGCCGATACGCTAATTGA
>NZ_JAJFOW010000410.1 GCF_020731285.1 Cohnella baijiui | reverse complement strand
ATTATATTTATCATCTGGATAACGAATACATGCAGGAATGGGTAACATTATTCGGTAAAGATTTTATGCTGAAAAACATGATTTTTCCGACCGGCATGGGAACCGATAAAACGCTCTTCATTACGCTGGATGCGGCTCGGGAGCTGAATCATAAGCAGAATAAGCTGGACTTCCCGGAGAATTCTATCTCTATTGTGCTGGTGAAAACGCAGCCGGAGATGGAAG
>NZ_JAJFOW010000409.1 GCF_020731285.1 Cohnella baijiui | reverse complement strand
AAGACGGCTGGATATAACCAGCATGGTACGGTTGTTATTGAGTTTCAGCGTACATTCATGGTGTACAAGCATGGACAGGGTCCAGATATGACGAGCGAGCTATTGGCTAAAGTCTTGAAGAAATAAGCAAAAGGTGCGGATCAGAGGGGGGAATGGCAATGAAAAAAAATGCATTTCATGAGGAACTGAGACAAAGTGTTCGTGCTGTCTGCAAGAATTATCCGG
>NZ_JAJFOW010000408.1 GCF_020731285.1 Cohnella baijiui | reverse complement strand
GCTGATTTCAAGAAAGATGCTGATCGCTCAATCGATGAAGAGGGCCTTAAAGACGGTCTGAAAATGATTGTGTTCGCTGACAAACAAGATAACATTCTCAGCAGAACGATTGAAACAGAAGACAAAAAAGCCGGAAAAAAAGGCGTAGTTAAACTTGCAAGCTTCGAAGATAAAGAAGGTAAGGACCATGTCGTATTTGATGTGGTGATAACCGGTTCTGGCAGC